>CAWIVU010000013.1:0-217075 GCA_963839755.1 uncultured Actinomycetes bacterium | reverse complement strand
GATCGCCACCCGGTAACGACGCTGCCGCATAGCCTCCAGGTCCACCGCGTCGAGGATGTCCTGCGCGTAGCTCTCGCGCACGCGGGCGGCAGACGCCCGTCCCACCTCGCCGAAGGTCGCCCGGCGGAGCTCCTGCCGGCTGAAATGCTTTGACCTCCTTCTGCAGGGTCTCGGTCATCTGGTTCCCGGGCCACTCGAAGACGCGGATCTGCACGAGCCCCCGGTCGACGCTCGCGACCCCGACATGGACTCCCGCCGCGAGGCCCTGCGTCCGGAGCACGTGGCGCGTGACCGCCGCCGGTGAGATCCGGAGGTCGGCAAGCGTCTACCCCCGTCGACGTGAGACCGGCAATCACCGCGCGTTGGACGACCGGCAGGCATCCGGAGAGGCGCGGCTGGCGACGACACGCGTGCCGCGTCGGAGCGCGGTGCCGAGCGCGGCTGCGAGCCGCACGGCCGTCTCGGGAGTCAGGTCGACGTTGACTAGCCCGGTGGCGCCGTCACGCCCGAGACGTTGCTTGATCCCGGGGTCTCCCAGACGACGCTCTCGTGTACCTGCGCGCCGGTCTCGATCTCCTTGAAGGGGTACACGCGTACGCCTGGATAGATGATCGCCTCGGGGCCGACCGTCACCTGGTCGCCGATCGCGACATTCTCGTGGAGGCGGACGTGGTCGCGAATGTCGCAGCGACGGCCGACGATCGCGGCCTCGATGACCGCGCTTCGACCCACATACGTACCGACGTCGACGACGCTGCGGCTCACGCGCGCCCCCTCGCGCACGATCACGCCCTGCGAGAGCACCGTGTGCGTCCCGATCCATGCGCCGTTCGCGATGCGGCAGTCGGGTCCGATGAACGCCGGGCCCTCGACGGCCTCGAGCTCGTCGATGTCGACTCCCTCGGCGACCCAGAGGTTCCCCCGAAGCCTGAGCCCGGGGAGTTCGAGCTGCACGTTGCCCTTGAGCGCGTCGAAGTTCGCCTGCCGAAACTGGTCGAGGTTGCCGATGTCCTGCCAGTAGCCGTCGAGCATGCGGCCGTACATCGGCCGCCCCATCTCGAGCAGCAGCGGGAAGAGCTCCTTCGAGAAGTCGTATGGGCGATCGTCCGGTACGTGGCGGAGGACCTCCGGCTCCAGCACGTAGATCCCGGTGTTGATCGTGTCGGAGAAGACCTGTCCCCAGGACGGTTTCTCGAGGAACCGCTCGACTCGCCCGTCGTCGTCGGTGACGACGATCCCGAACTCGAGTGGGTTGTCGACGGACTTGAGGCCGATCGTGACCGCCGCCCCTTTTGCGCGATGCGCAGCGACGAGCTCGCCCAGGTCGACGTCGCAGAGCGCGTCGCCGGAGATGACGAGGAACGTCTCGGCGAGTCGTGCGTGCGCGAGCCGCACGGATCCCGCGGTCCCGAGCGGCTGCTCCTCGACCGAGTAATCGACGTCCATCTCGAGCGACCCCCCATCGCCGAAGTACGCGCGAATGGCCTGAGGCATGAACGCCAGCGTGACGACGACCTCGGTGAGGCCGTGACGGCGCAGGAGGTCGAGGATGTGCTCCATGCACGGCTTGCCGACGATCGGCACCATCGGCTTCGGCTGGTTCGAGGTCAGCGGACGCAGCCGGGTCCCCTCCCCACCCGCCATCACGACCGCCTTCATCGGCGAACCTCGCGATGCGCCTTGGCGACGTACTGGACAGCGGCCACGACTGCGAGCACAAGGCTCACCCAGAACAGCGCGAGCGGCCACCACGTGTCGCGCTCGGTCACGAGCACGAGCCCGAGCGAAAAGTAGAGACCCCAGGTCGCGGCCTTCCCGAGGGACGACACCTCGAACTCGTAACCGCGCGGCACGACGAGCTTGTACCCACCGACGAGCAGCACGTCCCGCAGCAGGATCACGAGCGCGACCCACGGCAGCCGGTCGTAGACGACGAGGAGCACGACGCAGACGTCGATCATCAGCCGGTCGGCGAGCGGGTCTGCCACCTTCCCGAAGGCCGATTCCACACGCCAGCGGCGGGCGAGCCAGCCGTCGAGCTGGTCCGTGATTGCGGCTAAGCCGAAGACGATTCCGGCGGGCCAGCTCGGCCCATCCTGGTCGCGGACGAGCAGCACGACGAACAGGGGGATCGCCGCGAACCGAACGATCGTGAGGGCGTTGGGGAGCTGACGGAGCGGCGCAGAGACCGTTTCGGAGCTCATCTCTCCGTAGGTTAGTGTCGTCGCCCGTGGCGCGAACAGTCACGCTTCCCGGATTCGTCAACACGCACAGCCACGCGTTCCAGCGAGCGCTCCGCGGGCGCGCCGCCGGGGGCGACTTCTGGGCGTGGCGCGACGGGATGCTCGCGGAGGCTGAACGGCAGACGCCCGCTACCGTCCGCGAGCTCTACGCCGGCACGTATCGCGAGATGCGCGCCGCCGGCTACACGGCCGTCGGCGAGTTCCACTACCTCGGGCTCGAGACCGCCTTCGCTGCAGCAGACGCGGCTGCCGAGGCGGGGATCGGCTTCACGTGCCTCCACGTCGCGTACGCACGCGGCGGCCTCGAGCGCATGCGCCAGAAGTCGGTCAGCGCGTACCTGGCCGAGGTCGAAGCCCTTCGTGGGCGGGGAATCGCGGTCGGTGTCGCCCCCCACTCCGTCCGCGCGTGCCCACGCGAGTGGCTCGAGGAGCTCGGTCACTACGCGGAAGAGAACGCGCTCGTCCTCCACGTCCATGCCGACGAACAGCCGCGCGAGATCGAGGAGTGCCTCGTCGAGCACGGCGTGCGGCCGATCGAGCTGCTCGCCGCCGCGGGGTGCCTGAGCTCCCGGACGACAGTCGTCCACGCGACTCACGCGAACGGGGCGGAGCTCGACCTGCTTCGCGACAGTGGTGCGCGGATCTGCGTCTGCCCGACGACCGAGGCAGATCTGGGCGATGGATTCGTCCCCGCAGTTCGCGTCAGGCACCGGGGCATCCCGCTCTGCGTCGGCTCCGACTCGAACGTGCGAATCGACCCGTTCGAGGAGCTCCGCGAGCTCGAGGGGATCGCGCGTCGCCAGGATGGCCGACGAGGCATCTTTGCGACCGACGAGTTGTGGGAGATCGGTGGCGCAGGCGGCGCGCTTGCTCTCGGCCTCGACGCCTGGGCGGACCTGGAGGTGGACGTGGAGCATCGGTCGCTCGACGGTGTCGCCGAGGAGCATCTCCGGGCCGCGCTCGTCGCCGGCTGTTCCGCCGACGTCGTCGTCGCGCCCGGCGCACCCGTGCCAGGCACGTAGCCACGTCCGCTCGGGGGTGTCTTGACGAGGCGAAGGTAGCCTGACGCCGATGGACGTCACCGAACAGAGCTTCGACGAGGCGGTGCTCGCACGGTCGCACGAGGTGCCGATCGTCGTCGACTTCTGGGCGGAGTGGTGCGGGCCGTGCCATTCGCTTGCGCCGGTGCTCGAGAAGGAGATCGAGGCACGTGGAGGCACCATCGAGCTCGTCAAGGTGGACGTCGATGCAAACCCGAGCCTGTCGCAGCAGTTCGGCGTCAGCGGCATCCCCGCCGTGAAGGCGTTCAAGGACGGTCGCGTCGTGAACGAGTTCGTCGGCGCGCAGTCTCCGACCTCCGTCTCGGCTTTCCTCGATGCCGTGCTCGCCCCGCCCCGTGCGGACACGCTCGTCGAGGAGCTGCGGGAGTCGGGCGAGCTCCCCGATGTGGTGGATGCGCTGGACGCCGGCGACGTCGAGCGTGCGCTCGAGCTCATCCTCGACGCTGTTCCCGGCTCGGAAGATGATGAGCGCGAGCGGCTCCGCGAGGTCGCGGTCGCCCTCTTCGAGCGATTCGGCCAGGACGACCCGGTCGTGTCGGGCTTCCGCCGCCGCCTGGCGACGGCCCTCTACTGAGACGTGCTCGTGGCGCGCCTCAGCGCGCCGCCACGCCCCGCGACCGCTCGACCCAGTACGCCGTCCGATCGAGGTAGGCGGTTTCCGCCCGAGTCCCAGAGAGATCCCACGCGCCCTCGTACGTCGCGTAGGGGCCGGGCGTCACCCGCGCAGGCTCGATCTGCGTTCCCTCGTGCCACTCGTTGTAGCTCGTGATCGTGACGACGTCCGGCGCGGATCGCAGCGCCGCGTGCCACATGTGGTCGTACCAGCGGCCGTCGTTTCGCATGCGGACGCGAACCTCCCCGGTCGCCCGGAATGCGTCGAAGCCCGGGCCGACGGATGGCGCACAGGCGAGGCCGAGCTTCCTTGCCCCGTTGCACATGCGTCGGAACGATCGCCCGTCGTAGATGAGCACGTCATACGTGTAGAGCCCCTGGAAGCCGCCCTTCCGCGCCTTGCCGGGCAGCGTGGTGTGCGCGAAGACCCGAACGCCGCGCAAGCTCGCGAGCGCCGCCCGCCAGCTCGTGTCCTCGGCGAGGAACGAGTCGTACACGTACACGTCGCGGATCCCGAGGCCGCGCAGCTTCCCCAGTGCCACGACGACCGCCGCAGGCGTCCTCCCCGGATACGGCTCGACATGCAGCGCGACTCGCAACCCCGCCTTGCGAGCCTCGGCGGCGACCGGCCGCAGGCGCCTGTCCTCGACGGAGCCAGGCCCCCACCAGGAGACGATCACCGTGTCGATCCCTGTCGCGGCGATCTCGAGCATCTGCGCCCGAACGAGTGCACGATCCGCCGACGAGTACGGACCGCGGGCGGGATAGTAGGACGAGCCGATCTCGAGCGGCGGTTGGTGCTTGCCCTGACCCCAGTGCAGCCACTCGCCGTCGAGGCGCGGGGTGCCGTACCACGTGTAGTAGAAGATCCCGACCTGCGGAGGGGTCGGCGCCCGATCGCGCGCGGCGCCGCTCGCGCCCGCCCCCGCGAGGGCGGTGACAAGCGCTGCTATACAGGCCGCCCAACGCACGAAATCGCGCGGATCCTACTCGGCCCGCCGACGCGCGGGGCGGGGAAGGGCTCGCTGCCTCGTTTGCCTATCCCCGGTCGCTCTCAGGCGTCCGCGCCTTCGACTCGGTTGAACCGTCCTCGTGATCAGCCGGCGCCTGCTCGGAGTCGTTGTCCGGGTCCTCGAGCGGGTGGTTTCGTGAATCGTCCGGGCTCGTGTCGGTCGCGGGCTCCTGGTTCGCACCGGCGTATCCATGCTCGCCGGGGTCCTGCTGGCGTTCCGGGGTCGACATCCTGGGCTCCGTTTCCTCGTGTGCGGCCGCTAGATGACCGGCGGGATGGGATCGGGCTCATCGGGCGGGATCGGGTCTGGCGGAGGAAGCGGGTCGGGAGTCGGTATTGGTGGCTCCGGGGACGGCGGGAGCGGAGTCTCGTAGCGCATGTCAGCAATGTGCCCGTCCCGACGCTCGCACAAACCCTTGGTGCCACTACGAGCGTTTGAGCCGCCGCCTCAGGGGTAGCCAGCCGGGCAGGAGGTGCGGAACTCGAATGGGAGGCGGCGGTCCTTGGCACGCCACCATCCCGGGGATCTTGCGTCGACCGCCTCGAGTCTCCGCGCCTCCTATTCGTCCCGGTTGCCCTCGGAAAACGGATAACCAGTGGTCAAGACGACGACTGCTCACCAGCCGTCGGCTCCACGACGATAGTGCAGACAAAGCGCGCCATGCCGTCGCCTGCGTGGTCGGCCCGTACGAGCCATTCGACGTCGCGGACGATGTACGTCTCGCCGTCGACGATGAGCTTGCCGTCGATGTGAGGTTCGCCGGAATCGTTGTTGTACCGGTACTCGGATCGGTCGTTCTCTCCGTCTTCTCGGAAGACGAGCTGGAAGCGGGTCACGGAGCTGCTCCTCCCGCCCGACCGGCGCGGTGGCCGGGGGCGGTCAAGGCGGAGGGCGAGCCGTTTGCTTACTTCGAGTGTACGCCGAAGGGAGACGACTTCGATGCCCGCCCACGCTAGTTGACGTCGTCCTGGCGCAACGACTTAGAAGGCGCAACGTGTCGCGCCGAGCTCCTCCGACGCCTCTTCTACCGCGCCCTGCGACGCAACGGCCTCCTCCAGCGATGCGACGAACTGTTCAACGTCTCCCGCCTGCGCAAAGCCCGTCTGAGCCTTCAAGCTCTCGAGCTCCCGCTCGAGCGCCGAGACCAGGGCATCGATCTCCGCTTGGACATCCGCAGAAGGCGAGAGATTGCGGATCGACTCCAGGGCATCTTCTGCGGCCGACTGCCCCGAGGCCAGGTAGTCGCCGACGGGAGGCAGGTCTTCCGCCGCCGGATTCTCGGTATCGAACCCCTCGACGGGGAACTCCTCCCGAGCGTCTAGGGCCTCCCGCCAGTCATCGCAGATTGAGTCGATCTGCTCGACGACCGCAGTCGACACGTCGCTCGAATCGGAGTCGTCGCCGCCGCAGGCGCTCACTCCGAGCAGAAGGCAAAGCGCAGCGATAGGGAAGGTCAGAAGTCGAACCCGCATCACGTCCCCCTCGTATCTCGATGACGTGAGGCGTCAACGCCTGGCAGCCCCATCGGGTGCCTATGGCGACCATCCCACATGCGCTAGTGCAAAGCAACACAAACCTCGCGGACACATGGGTCACCCCCACTTTCCGGCACGACCGACCCCGAAACCTTCGCGACCTTCGCGTCCGGGACGATGTAGGTCAGAGCGGAGCGGCCCCAAGTTGGGGCCGCTCCACGACTTTTGCTCCTCAGTGTGCGGCTGCGAAGAGGTGCTTGTGGACGTAGCGCTCGACATCGCGGCCGAGGTCTGCTGCCTGCACGTCCGGATTGCGGAAGTGGATCCCCGCCCAGATGCGGGCTTCGAGGACCTCGTTCGTCAGATCGGAGAAGCGATCGAACGTGCGTTGCTCGCCCGGGAACCGGCCGCTCGTGGCGTAGAACGTCATCTCGTCGGTTCCGAAGAACGACGCCAGCGCGTGCATGCTGGCGCTGGCGTAGGCGGTGGCGCCCGACGGATGGTCCGGATACGGCGGCGTGCCCAGCGGTCCGCCGACCCCGCCGACCGGCAGCGGGATGGCCGGGAGCGGCGGCGAGGTCTGGAACCCCGCGCTGAACAGCGGCGTCCAGGTCGGGTCCGCGTCCGTTGCCGGGTTGCCGTCGTCGGCTCCGATCTGCCTGATGGCGAAGATCGGCCGCCAGAAGTTCCAGTGGTACTTGTCGTTCCAGGTGTTGATCATGGCGTCCGCCGCGGTCAGATCGAGCATCGCGAACAGACGCGCGCTGTCGCTCACATCGAGTGAGAACTGATCCACGAACCTGCGAGCGATGGCGTTGTAGTTCGCGCCCGGATTCGTGTTCCAGAACGCCGCCGCGTGGGTCTGACCCGGCATCCGAGTGGTACTGGTCAGTGAGCCGATCTCCTTGACCTCGTTGTACTCCGCGGCGTACGCGGCACTACCGAGCGGGTGCGGGCCTGCAGTACGAAACTGCGAGGCGCTCTGAACGACGAACGGCTTCGCGTCCTTCACCCACGGGCTCGGATCGCATGCCGGAGCGGCGGGCGGGCCGGGCAGCGGCTGCCATACGCCGGGCACGACCGGGCCGTACGCGCACCCGATCACCGTGCGACCGTCGTGACCTTCCGCGAGCATCGCGGCGGCCGCCATCTCGCCGACCTCTATGCCCTGAGCCTCGCCCTCGTCCGGAATCGCCGCGAGCGAGGCCGCATACGCGATGTCCAGCGTCCCGCGCTGAGCAGGGAACAACTCCCACAGCACGCGGTACGCCGCGGTCGCAGCTGCAGCGTCCGGCGACGCCTTCGGGAAGCTCCGGTTGATCAGATACGGCTTTCCGTGCCGGTCGGCCGCGTTGACAGCGCCGTACACGGCGCCCTGCACCATCGCTATGAACACGGCCCCGGCCGGCGGCGCCGAGGCGATCCCCGGCTGTGCGTTCACAGTGCTCACGGCGATCTCGTTCCATTTCGTCACTTCGTTTGCCGCCTGCGCCACCGTCGGAACGGCCAGCGCGGCGACGGTGATGCCGATCACCACAAGGATTCGCCGCATGTCTTACCCCCCTTGGTTCTGTGTCCGAAGGTCGAGCGACCCCGGCGCGGCGCATCGTGCCATTCATCACACGCTGATGTCAATGACCGGCTTGGGCCTCTTCGTAAGGCCCCGCTCTGGCGTCGTCCGTTACCTCGAGAGTGCATGTCCAAACGGCACTTCACCAAAGACACGAACATGTGTACGGTCACTGCCATGTGGCTCGCAGAGATGCTGGGTGAGGCGCCAATGCGAAAGGCCCGTCTCGAGGACGAAGGATCGCGCTACTCTGACTCGTAGCGGGCTCGAAGGGTGTGGCACCGTGGCAACCCTCCCCCGTTCACGGTCTCCGAGCCCGCGTCTAGCGCGTTTGCCCGCCGCCGCACGACGCAAAACACGTGGCGGCTCCGAACCACCCCCGGCCGGAACTGACGGCCGCACCACGGTCGCGGACCTCGGACCCGCTTCCGGGAACCGAGAGCCAGTAATCGGCACGGCGACGTTCCTTCGCCAGCAGCGCCGTGAGCGGTCGGTGCTGGAGATGGCCGCCTCTCTGAGGCTCCTGTGTCATGGCGCTTGACACGCGCTCCCTCACCGCGCAAAAAGACGGGGCGCTGGCGGCCCCGTCTTCTTCAATCGATCTAGTTCCGTTCTTAAGGACTGCTGCGACGGCCGTCGGGGTACTTGTTGGTTCGGGGCCGCGCGATCCGCTTCTGGCTCGTACTCGTCCGGTTGTTGTCGAGGTAGCGCGAAACCACATCCGACCGGCTGAGGACAGCCGACTCAGAGACGCCCTGAGTAGCATTCGAGGAGGCCGGCGCTATCGACTTCGCAGCACGGGCGTCTGAGCATTCCTGGATTGCGCCCGGGGTTGCGGCCTTGATCGCTTCCTCGTTGATGAGTACGCCGCGGAGTTGTTCGAGGCCGAGGGCCGAGCAGATCTCCTCGACGGAGAACGCCACGCTCGCGTTCGTCCCGGAAAGCCGGGCCACGTGCGTCACGGAGGGCAGGACCGCGTAGCGGCCGATCCCCAGCGACTCCTGCGCTGCGAAGTCAAAACTGGGGTCTGCCGGAATCCGCGCGCTCGCCCCAGCCGCGAACAGCGCCGCGACCGCGGCGCATACCCCCGTCGTCAGCAGCATCCGTGTCTTGGTGATGCCGTACATGCCGCGCCTCCTTCTCGACCGTTCGACCATGTGGCGAGCCTAGGAGGCGGCCGCTCCGCCGTCGTGGCCGTACGCGACACAGCTTGTGTATCGATCGTCACACACGTGGGGGGTTCCGCCACACCGCGAAACGCACGCGGGAGGCACGACCCGGAGTGTGCTGATTGGGCACAAACGCTCTCCGCAGCGAGTGCCCAGTTCCAAGAAAGCCTCGTTTGCGGGGCCGAGTGCGCGGAACCCCTTGAACCTGTCGCGTACAGGTCGAGCTGCCCGCGTTCGCGAGCGCGTGCCCTAGGGGCTCATTTGGTTCATCTGCGACATCGATCCGGCTCCCGGAATCGTCAGCGCCGGGATGACGTCCGGAGCCACGAGCATGAGAACCCCGAGGACGAGGAGTAGAGCCGCTGTTCCGTACGTCGCCATGCGACGCGACGGGATCAGCTTTTCGAATGCGATGAGACCGGCGACGAGCGCCATCCAGATGACGCTCATCACGCCGAGTGCAAACAGCGACGCCATCAACGCCCAGCAGCAAGCGACGCACCAGGCGCCGTGTCGAGCTCCCATCTGCATGGCGCCGGAGAGTCCGTCTCTCCAGTTGCCGAGAAGGAAACTGAGCGGCGTACGGCACATTCCGAGGCACACGTCCTTGAGCGGGGTCAGCTCGTACGCCGCAGCAACGAGGAGCGTGCCGCCAGCGACCCAACGTCCGGCGCTGTCCCACGCGAGCGCGTCGCCGAAGAGCTGTCCCCCGATCCTTGCGAGCGCGTAGGCCAGGAGCCCTACGGCGCTCCACACGAGGAGGTAGCCGGAGGCGAAGAGGAGCGGGGCGCCGAGAGTGCGCGTGTGCTTCAGCTTCGAGTAGAGAGCCACGGTCGGCGCGACCGAGGGGAACATCATCGCGGCCATCATCACGACCCATACGACGAGGAACCAGGCGACCGTTCCGAGCTCGGTCCATGGGCCGCCGTCCATGTCCCGCATCTCGCGCGCTGTCCACCACCAGCCGACAGCTGCGACTGCCAATAACAACGCAATGAGTCCAAGCCGGGTGCGCGCCGCCGCGTAGGCGGGGGCCAGCCCGCCCCGATCCAGAGCTCGCTCGTTCGCGGTGGCGGTCACGTGCTCAGGCGGCCCAGGAGAACGCTGAGGAGAGCCCTGTCTTCCCTTCGTATTCGATCCCAAACGCGTTGATCTTCGAGCGCTTTGCTTCGGCAGCGGTCAGCTCGGAGGCGACGGGATGGAAGATTCCGGTGAGCTTTGCGGGCTCCCCCGTTTCGACACCGAACGGGACGATGTCCTCGACCTCGAAGTCGATCGCATCGCCGATGCGGACGCTATGGCTGAGCCCATCCTCCACGACCTCGATCGGAGCGCGCTCGACGCCCAGCACCTCCCCGATCAACGGTGCGAGGCCGGCCATAGGGCCTCCAATCTGCCCGCCGAACACGGCGCTCAGCTTCTCCATCTGCTCGTCGGTCGCGGCCTCGTCGACAAACATGCCGAGGCGCCAGTTGCCTTCGGTCATGACCTTCGGGGAGTCCACGATCACGGCGAGCTTGCGCCCGCGGACATCCGTGCCCTCGATCTCACCTTCGCGAACATGGAAGACGAGTGTGGCGCGGCAGTAGTCGTAGGTCGCACCGTGGTCGAACGACAGATTGCACGGGCACATGAGCTCGCAGGAGCACGTTTCGAAGTAGGTTCCCGCAATGCTCCAAGACATGCCGTCCTCCCTTCCCTTCTTGCGGAGTGGCGAAAAGTCGATTCTTTGCGGCGCGGCCGAAGGTGTCAACCGAATGCTGGGACGTCACCACAGACTGCGCATGTGGCAAGGTCCTTCTGCGAGGTCGCCGACGCTCCCTGCTCCAGCTGACACGCGAGCGGCGTACCCGCCCCACGCGACGCTCATGAGTATCGCGGCTTGGTCGCGAGTCCCCTCGGCGCCCATCGTGCCGAGGGCGGAGATGAAGTAGCCGTTCTCCGCTACTGCGGCAGCCGTGAACGCGAGCGCCAGTTCGAGGACTATCGCGATGAGTTTTCGGGACTCGGCCGGTCTCATTTCGTGATCCCCGGTAGCGTCCGATCCGACGAGTGGATTTGGCTCACGCGGGAGCGCTGGAGTCCGACTGGAGGGAGATGAGATGCCTGAACACAGGATCGGAACCCGCGAGGAATGGCAGGCGGCCCGGGACGAGCTCGCGAAGCTCGAGGCCGAGCAGGCGGAGCGAAACGAGGAGATCACGAGAAAGCGTCTCGAGCTCCCTTGGGTGCCCGTCGAGAAGGAGTACGAGTTCGACACCGAGGAGGGCAAGAAGACCCTCGCCGAGCTCTTCGACGGCCGCTCACAGCTGCTCGCCTACAACATCATGTTCGGCCCCGACTACACGCTCGGCGCCTGCCCCGGCTGCACCAGCCTGGCCGACGGGCTCGACGGCTCGCTCGTCCATCTCAACCACCGCGACGTGACGCTGCTCTGCTTCTCGCGGGCGCCGATCGAGCGGCTGACCGCCTACAAGCAGCGGATGGGCTGGCAGTTCCCGTACGTCTCGACCTACGACACCGACTTCGCGTTCGACTTCGGCCTCGCGCTGACCGAGGAGCAGGCGCAGCAGATTCCCGAGGTCAAGGAGATGATCGAGAACCCGCCCGACTGGCTCCAGGAGTGGTCGGGCCAGATCGGGGCCGAGCTCAAGGACGGGCTGCGCGAGAACCCGAGCTGGATCGCCTTCGCGCGCGAGAACGGCACCGTCTACCACACCTACACGGTGTCGGCGCCCGACCCGTTCGTCGCGCCGTACTACAGCTTCCTGCTCGAGCGAACACCGAAAGCCCAACCCGCCGAGCCCCGCACCTGGCGGAAGGACGAGTACCCGGACTGATCGCGCGCGCACGCGAGGCGTGCGCGTGAGAGAAAGCGGTATGCGCCCCCCGACCCATCGCGCGATGCCCTTCCTCGGCCCTCTCTGATATCCATTGAGGGGTGGGGGCCGCTGGCGGTCAGCCGAGTGTGTGCGAGTGGGCTGGTGGGTCTGCCGCGTTCCTCCGGATGACACGGCTCTTCTACGAGAAGTACGTGCCGGCCGACCCGCTGCTGGCGCCGCTGTTCGCCGACATGGCGCCCGATCATCCCGAACGCGTCGCAGCCTGGCTCGCGGAAACTTTCGGCGGTCCCAAGACGTACACCGAGCGGTACGGCGGCTACGACTGGATGGTCTCGCAGCACCTGGGAAAGGCATTGACGGAGGAACAGAGATCGCGGTGGGTGCAGCTCATGTGTCGGTGCGCGGACGAAGCCGGTCTCCCCACCGACCCGGAGTGGCGGGCCGCATTCGTGTCTTACGTCGAGTGGGGATCGCGAATCGCGGTCGAGAACTCGACCCCGGGCGCCCGGCCGCCGCAGCACATGCCCGTGCCACGCTGGTCGTGGGTCGCCGACGCAACCCCCGGCTCTCGCGTCTCCGCTCTCGATACACCTGCCGAGCAGGCTTCCGTGCCGACACCAGCCACCGACGCACCGCTCAGCTTCGAGACGCACATCAGACCGCTATTTCGGATCGGGACCGAGGCTCGATGAGCTTCGCCTTCGATCTCTGGTCGTACGATGACGTCACCCAGCACGCCGACGCCATCTTGGCTCGGCTGAATGAAGGCAGCATGCCCTGCGACGGCGCGTGGCCGAAGGAACAACTCGAAACATTCGAGCGCTGGATCTCGGCGGGCAAACGCGCCTGACCGACGCCAACTCGGGCTCGTCGATCGCTGATCCGCCTCGCACAGGCAGGGGGTACCGAGTGCTGACTCCGCGCAGGCCCGCTGATCGTCACGGGCGACGTCTCGTTCGTGGGACGCGGCTGCTGTTTGTGCAATTCGCCGGTACGGCTCGCCGTACCTCGCTGGTCGGCTCACATCACTGCTTAGCCACATCGCAAGCAGTCAAGCTCACGTCAGATGGTGACAGCGAGGTCACGAGCGTCGGTGGATCTGAACGTCGACCGGTGGACGTAGATCCTCGGAGTCGAAGGAAGGGTCAGGGATGGTTGCCTCCGCACGCATGAAGTGGTTGGCTCTGGGGCTTCTCTGTGTCACGCAGTTTGTCGTCGTTCTCGACATCGCCGTCGTGAACGTCGCGCTGCCGTCGATCCAGGCGGATCTTGGCTTCTCGCAGGAGAACCTGCAGTGGGTGATCAGCGCGTACTCGCTTGTCTTCGGCGGCTTCCTCCTGCTCGGGGGACGCCTGGCGGACATTCTCGGTCGCAGAGGCGTGTTCATGGCTGGACTCGTCATCTTCTCGGTCGGGTCTCTCCTGTGTGGCTTGTCCTGGAGCGATGAGTCGCTCATTGCCGCGCGTGCACTCCAGGGGCTCGGCGCCGCGACGATCACCCCGGCCGCGCTCTCGATCTTGACCACGACCTTCACCGAAGGGCGAGAGCGGAACATCGCGCTCGGTGCGTGGGGCGCGGTTGGCGGCGTCGGCGCGGCGGCCGGCGTGCTGATGGGCGGGATTCTCACCGATCTCCTCTCCTGGGAGTGGATCTTCTTCGTCAACGTGCCCGTCGGAATCGTGGCCCTCGCACTGTCTCCGGTCCTGCTCCGAGAGAGCCGAGATGCGCACGGGCAGAGCCACGATGTCCCTGGTGCCGTACTCGTGACATCCGGTCTCGTTCTCCTCGTGCTCGGCGTCACTCAGGGCCGGCAGTGGGAATGGCTCTCGGCCAGGACGATCGGCGTGTTCGCGGCGTCGGCCGTGCTCCTCGCGGTGTTCGCCGTCTGGGAGCAGCGCCAGCGCGAGCCGCTCGTCCCCTTCTCCATCTTCCGGCTACAGACGCTGACGGCGGCGAACGTCGCCATGTTCATCATGGGCACGGCGCTTTTCTCGATGTTCCTGATGCTGACGCTTTATATGCAGCAGGTGCTCGGGTATTCACCGATCGAAACCGGTCTCGCTTATCTCGCGGTCGCGGGCACCGCGGTGGTCTGGGCCAACGTCGCCGCCGTCGCGGTGAACAGGGTCGGAGTCAAGCCGGCGCTGATCCTCGGCATGAGCCTGCTCACCGTCGGGCTCGTCTACTTCACGCAGGTCTCTGTCGGCGGCTCCTACTGGGCCGATCTCTTCCCCGGCTTCCTAGTCCTGGGTCTTGCGATCCCGTTTTCCTTCGTCCCGATCACGATCGCTGCTCTCGCCGGGACGGAGCCGCAGGAGGCGGGCCTCGCTTCGGGTCTCGTCAACACCACGCAGCAGATCGGCGGCGCCGTCGGCATCGCGATCCTCTCGACCATCGCGGTGTCGACGACCGACGACGCGGTGGCCGATGGGACTGCGGTTCCGACCGCGCTCACGGACGGATTCGTCAACGCCTTCTGGGCGGGCGCGGCGATCGCGTTCGTCGGTGTGCTGGTTTCGATCTTCATGGTTCGCGGCCGCGATCTGCAACCGCAGGAGGCGCTCGAACCCGCACTCGAAACCGCCTAGAGAACGCGAAGCACGTCAAGCTCCGCGGAGGCTGCCGACACAAGGTCGGCGCTCGCGATCGCTGTGTTCGTTGGCTGAAGACGTCCGCACCAACGCGCTCGATCCACGAGGCCTTCGTGCCTCCTCATCGGCGGAAGAGGTGCGTGGCGACGAGCCCGCGATTGCGGCGAGCTGCGGATCGAGGAGCGAGAGCCAAAGGCGGGCGAGCTGAACTAGCTCACGGCGTTTCGCGCATGCATTGTCGGCCGGTATCGGTCACGGCGTGGAGATGCCACTGTCCTGGTACTCCCTTGAGCGTCCTCTCGCCTGTGTCCTCAAATTCGATGCCTGAGCCCGCAGCCGAGCAGGAAGAGCGGCCCGTTCACCCTCGCCTTTGCGAGAAGAGCATCAGGATCACGGCAATGATCGGCACGGGACTGCTTGCCACGCCGACCGCGAAGGTCAGAACCTCAGCTACCGGATCGGCCGCGTCGACACGGGCAGGCCAAGGTGACATGTTCCGCGTGCCCCCGGCTATTCCAGCCTGAAGGGCAGCCTCTCGTCCTCCGGCGAGAGCACGAACTGCTCCGACGCCATCGCGCGGTAGGGGCGCAGCCGCGCCGACGAGCCGACGTCGTCCGGCGTCCATACGCGGCCGCCTTGCTCCAGTGAACGCTGCGAGAAGATGGACATGCCTCGCTCGATCTCCGTCGCGGCGGTGACCTCCTCGGCGCGAGCGGCGATGTAGACCGCCTTGCCGGTGCTGATCGGGACGGTCGAGTCGAAGATGACGATGCCTACCTCGGGGCGGACCGCGATGTTCTGCGAGTGGCGGGCTCCCGGCTTCGAGACCCAGAAGAACTCGCGGTACGAGGCGGCCGCGTACCAGACGGGCGACGCCCACGGCACTCCGTCGGCATCCGCCGTGCTGAGCGTCATGTAGCTGTTGCTGTCGACGATGGCCCTAGCCATCGCCTCGCGCTCGGCGATCTCCATCACGCCGCGATTCTTGCAGGAGAGGTCTGCCGGCATTGTGAGACGAATCGCCCCGCGCGTAGTCCCCTTCTCATTAGTGGAGCCCGCCCTCGAAACCGACCTACCTGCAGGCCGGGGACCGAGGTTCCACGGGTTGCTCGCGCGTGAGGGAGGCCGGCACCGTCCCGCCCGACGGACGCGGCGAACCCGACCGACGACTACCGAAGTCGGTCGCCGTCGAGCGTCGATGAATAGACGCCTGCGCACCACGAGTCAGACGGATGTCAGATCGTGGCGGCGTCCTCGCATGCACGCTTGAGACAGAAGGGCGTGGTCTCGAAAACGCTGGCGCCCGCGGTCGGAGCCGCATCGCGGTCGATCCCGCCTGGGACGGCGCGCCAGGTGACTTATCGTGTGGTTCCGCGCGTGCCGGGCGACGAAGGGAGAAAAGGTGTCACCCATCACGATGACCGAAATCGCCACGTACGAAGCCAATGTGGTCTCACGCGACGAACCGAATCAGTTCGCGGCCACCGTCTGGCTCTACAGGGCCGATCGGAGCCTGATCGCCTTTCTGCGCTTTTACCGCGGCGGACTCGCGATGGCGACGAACGAGTTCCGGAGCGACCTGAACGCCGCGATGGTCAGCTACGACTTCGAGGCGTTCCCACCGATCGTCGACGTGCTTCGGAACGAGAAGCCGGCTTACTTCACATGGTTCGACTACTCGGCCATCGTCCCGGGACGCATGTTCGGCGTTGTCGGGACGTCCGCGAATGAGCCGGTCGGCGAACAGGAGGGCGTCTAGACGTGGCGATGCTTCGATGGGGTCCACATTCCCAATCGGGGATCGCGTGAGATCGCGGACTGTGGTGGCGGGAGGGCCAGGATTAGGGCCACGAGCGGGAGGTGAGCGGTCGCCATGATGGTCTGCTCATCCCGCCAAGATGCTCGTTCTTCGGGTGGTGGACAACTGATGCGACCGGTTCGCGACTCCGCCGTTACCGCGTCGTTGCCAGTCACTGCCGATCTTGAACGGGACGCGACGGCGAGGACGGTACGGTCTGGGCGAGAGCCCAGTCTTCGCGAGCGGAAGCGCCGATGAGCCGCGTTGAAGTCCGTGACCTCGGCGAGCCGGAGGCGGTCGTGAGCTATCCGCTCGGGACGTCCAACCAGGTTCGCCTGGCACAGACAGTTGTCACCCGTCACGTCCTTCAGCCGGGTTGGAGGTGGGAGGAGCACGCCCGGCCGTTGGTCGGAACCGCCTCATGCGAGCTCTACCACCGCGGGGTTGTCCTCAGCGGACGGATGGGCGTTCGCACCGATGAGGGGGAGCAGCTTGTCATCGGCCCCAACCAGGTGTTCGACCTCCCACCCGGGCACGTGACCTGGGTGGATGGTGACGAGGAGCTCGTGATGGTCGACTGGGCCGGCGGCGCCGGGTTTGAAACGCAGCCGGGCGAGCAAGCGCGCGTGCTGGCCACGATCCTGTTCACCGACATCGTCGACTCCACCGCGCTCGCGCGCGACAGCGGCGACGTGTCGTGGAAACGGACCATCGCCATGCACGACGACGTCGTCCGGAGCGTGCTCGCCGAGTTCGGCGGCCGAGAAGTCGAGACCGCCGGCGACTCGTTCCTGGTCCTCTTCGCCAGCGCCGAGAACGCCATCCGCTGCGGGCTGGCAATCGGCCCAGCCCTAGACGCGATCCAGCTCCCGATCCGGGTCGGCATCCACAGCGGCGAAGTGGACGTGAGCGACGACCAGGTTCGGGGCCTGGCGGTCCACACCGCGGCCCGCATCCTCGACCAGGCCGGATCCGGCGAGGTCCTCG
Organism: uncultured Actinomycetes bacterium; assembly: GCA_963839755.1. Taxonomy (GTDB): domain Bacteria; phylum Actinomycetota; class Thermoleophilia; order Gaiellales; family Gaiellaceae; genus Gaiella. Next base: position 199,713 of record CAWIVU010000013.1, on the reverse strand, counting down.
TGTCGGGAACGACCCGCGACCTCGCCGAAGGCGCCACCGGGCTGACGTTCGAAACTCGGGGCCCGTACCGTCTCAAGGGCTTGGAACGAGAGTACGAGCTGTTCGCCGCGACTCCGCCCGCCGGGGCACGGAGGGCAAGAAGTTGACAACACCGGAGGTTCGTCGCCGAGGGCTGCCACAAAGCGCCTAGCGCTCAAGGAGGGCGAGGGCGCCACGGCGATCGTGGGAATCGTCGGCTCGGGGACGAACCTTCGATGCGACACTCAAAACGCCAAGTCCTGCGAACCCGAAGGCCCACAGGACTTGACCAGGCGACTCTCTCATAGCCTCGCCCGACATGTCAAGACGCACATGCAAATCGGCAGTCGGGGCGCCGAGATTCGAACTCGAGACCTCTAGTCCCCAGGATCGAGCACTGCCACCGAGCGCTCCCCGTTCTTCCTGCTTCCGAGAATCACGTGTGCTCTTGAACCTCGCCAACCTCGATGCTGATCGGCTTCACCACGGGCGGTGAGCTCGTCTCGATCCGTTCCTTCGCCTCCTGCGCGGCTCTCTCTGACTCGAAGAGGATCATCGATGCGCCATCCTTCTCCCCAAGCCTCACCCAATGACCACTGACGAAGCCCGGCACCTGCGAGAGCCGAGGAATCCCCTCGTCCCTCAGGAACTTCCTTGCCTGCTCGAAGTCCTCGATCGTGCTTCTGGCGACCACCGCGTACATACCTACCTCCTCGTCGTGTTGCTCGACGGTACGCCGTGGAGGATTCGCCGAACATCGCGGAGATCCACCAACTTCGAGAGACGAGAACGTGGTCAGTTCTGACCAATCTCGGCCCAGCTCCACCTCGCTGGACACTCGAGGTAGGCAAGCGGCACGACCCACGCCGCTGGGGCGACGCCGAGCAGGCGCTCATCGACTAGCTCGCCGAGCTCCTCGGCGCCCCCTCGGGCTCGAGGGGCAGGAGCCGCGATGCGTTCCGGCAGGCGTGTCGTCGACTCGCTGACGCCGACGTCGTCCCCGAGACGCTCCCCGACGTCGTGACGGACTACGCGGTCGAGAGGCTGAAGGTGCTCGGAACCGATGAAACGCCTGCAACCTCACTGCTGGTTCGTCCCGAGTAATCCCTGTGGTCGAACGGCAAGCAGGATAATCATGATCGCAAGCACGACCGACAGCGTCCAGTCGCTCCCTGGTGAGTGCCACGTGAATCCATTCACAAAGCTTTCAGTGAGTCCGATGATCATCGCGCCAATCACCGCACCAACCAAGCTATCGATCCCGCCAAGGACTACGGCCGTAAACGCGATCAAGGTAAGGCGAAGCGCATGATCCCAAGTCACCGTGGTGAAGTAGAGAGCGTAGAGTTCACCGCCAGCGCCCGCAAGCGCACCGGCAACGAAGAACCCGAGCGTGGCGGTACGGGCGACGTTGATGCCCACGAACTTGGCGCCGATGGAATCCTGACTAACGGCCCGGACTGATCGGCCGATTTTGGTTCGTTGCAGTCCGAGATACAGGCCCGCAAGAACCAGACCCATGCTAACTAGAACGACGAACTTATCCCACGTGTATGCAACCCCCATCACGGTGAACACGGCCCCGTCTGGTAGCAGATCCGGAAGCGTGATTGGCGCCCCTCCGGTCCGAACGAGGACGATGTTGTCCAGGATAAATAGAACTCCTACTGCGGTCACAAGTCTCGCTTGGCGCGGCGCGTTGCTCAGAGGTCGATACGCGACGAGCTCGATTACGGCGCTAAGTAGTCCACAGAAAGTCATGACGAGGAGAAAGGTGATCAGGAACGCCAGCGCGACCTCCGAGAAACCACTGTCCTCACTCACGCCAAGGGCGTCGAGCAAATAGGCGCACAAGGCGGCACCGCTTACAAAGACGAAGCCGTGGGGAAGGTTGATCAGGTCGATGAGCGTGTACGACAACGTAAAGCCGAGCGCCACCAGGGCGTACATCGCGCCATTAGTCACACCGACAAACAAGAGAAACAAGAACACCGAAGGACTGGCCGCCAAATTGCCCACGATCCAGACCACAACCGCACCGCCGAGTAACGCTGCCCCGACGGAGCGCGGTTGAAGCGCGAGAATGCTCGTCAGGCCCCGCACGAAAGTTGGTGTTCGGGCCGAGGCCGGACGGTCTCAGGGTTTCGAGTCGTACCCCAGTGTGCCCTAGCCGACGGGCTCGCCGAGCGGCGGTGTCCGCGATTCGCGGACGTCGCGATGTCGGACGGGCCGGCGCCATTGGCGCCGCGGTGAATGGGTCGGCGTGGCACGCCTACAGGGATCGCCGCCCTTCGTCGTGTCGATATCGGCATGGCTTCTAGCGCAGGTTTCCGATCGTTTGGGCACTGATTGGGCACAGATCGGGCACGTCCGCAACGATCACCTGGACTGTAGGTCGATCCACCTACAAAATCGGGCGGCTGGCGAATGTTCGCCAGCAGGCTGGCGCGGATTCGCCACCGCCGACGACCGAAGGAGGCAGCCTTCGATGCCCGCCAACGCTAGAGAGGGTTCGTTCTGGAGCGTGTCGGCCCAGTCAGTGGGCGTCGCGCACGAGACGAGGGGCGCTGTCACTCACCTCGCGCTAGTGCGCCCAACCGCTCGTGGTCGATGGCATGCACCAGCGCGTCTGCGTGACGATGCACGACCTCCCAATCCGATTCTGCGGTGCGCCGGCAGACCCACGTCACGCGAAGCGACCAGTCCTGCTCCGGGAGATCCCCGATAGTCCCGTGCTGTCGTTCGATGACGACGAGTACCGCCAGGTCGCCGGACATGTAGCTCTCCACGACCTCGACCTGCGCCTCGCCGCCGCGAAAGAACTGTGCGAGAGCATCCAACGCCTCGTCTGAGTCGTCGAATCCTCGCACGGCGTCGCCCCCGTACGGCGACATGAGTGTGTAGTCGTGCGCATGTTTGATCCGAGCGGCATAGCCCTCGATATCGCCTGAAATCAGGGCTTGCGCTGCCTCAGCTATCCGTTGAACAAGTGCGGCTAGCTCTTCGTCGGTCACTTTAGACAAGAGCCCACACCTCCCTGGCGTCGGATGGTGCGCATGCTACGGCCACCCGGAGCTCGCGACTTCCGTCCGGCCAGCGCCGCAAGGGAGTTCGGATTCCGGCCCGATGTCGCGGCGACGTGGGACACTGATGCGAGTGAGGAGGAGCCGCTCCGCCGGGAGGGCGATCGTCACGGCCGCACTCGCGTTCGCCGCCGGTTGCGGCGGTGAAGATGACACCGGCACGGCGGGCGCCGATCTGCCGCAGGGAAGTGAGTCGGTCGAGCTTGACCCCGCCGCGTTCTCGACCGAGTTCGACAACCGCTACTGGCCGATGGTTCCTGGCACGCGCTGGATATATCGCGAGATCGACGAGGAAGGCCGCGAGTTGAAGGTGGTCGTCACCGCCACGACTGCGACGAAGCAGATCGCCAACGGGGTCGAGGCGCGGGTTGTCCGCGACACCGTCACGCAGGAGGGCGAACTGGTGGAGGACACGTTTGACTGGTACGCCCAGGACGCAGAAGGGAACGTCTGGTACCTCGGCGAGGAGACGGCCGAGTTCGAGGATGGCAAGGTGTCGAGCAGGAGCGGGTCGTTCGAGGCTGGCGTCGATGGTGCCCTCCCCGGGGTGATCATTCCCGCCCACCCGGTCGACGGCATGCAGTACCGGCAGGAGTACTACAAGGGCGAGGCCGAGGACAACGGCGAGGTGCTCAGCACGGAGGAACTGGCGCAGGTGCCAGCGGGTCTTTACCGCAATGCCCTTCTGACGAAGGACACGATCACGATCGAGCCAGACGTCCTCGAGTACAAGCTGTACGCCCCCGGCGTCGGCCCTGTACTCGTCCTGGGCGTCTCCGGTGGCGGCGGCCGCGAGGAGCTAGTCAAAGTCGAGGACGTGAGCGAGCAGATTGCCGAGGCGGCCGCCACGACGCCTCTGGGCCGGCGCTACCCCTGAGCGCGGATCCGCGCTCGTGTCCGAAGCGGACACTTTCGCGAGCACACGAACATGTGTACGGTCGTCTCTCATGTGGCTCGCGGGGATCCCGGTAGCCGACAAAGCCGTCCCGCCTCGCCGCTAGCCTCCGCGAAGCCGAGCTCGTCGACACCGCCGAAATACTCGAACGTGCCTATGACCGCGAAGCCCGGATCGTGGCGCTCGAAGTCACCGACCGGGAGGCACTCCTTCGTGTGCTCGAGGAATGCCCCGAGGAGATGCTCGAGCTGCGGGCGACGCTGCTACAGGAGCATGTCTGGCGTAAACGTGAGGGGCTCGCCTAGCGCGTTTGCCCGACCTCACCGGCGGGAACTCAGACGGAGGCGGCTCCGAGCTACGACCTGGCCAGGAACTGACGGTTCCGCCACGGTCGGGATCTCGGGGCTCGCGAGCCGCCAGTCGTAGTTGAGGCGCTGTGCCGATTGGGCGCACCCTCTGGCGCCGGCGCGAGGGTCTCTATTGACCCGCTCAGACGCCCTGGCTCGCCTGGCGAGGCATCCCGACGCTGATCGCGTGGCGGCGGGAGCGGAACTACCAGGCCGAGTGATACCGGACGTTTGGTAGGTAGCACGTCTGGCCGCAGCGCGAAGGCCTGTAGCACGGCGTTTATCCCGCGCCGGCCGGGGGCACGACCTGGACGGGGTAGGGAACGCATCACCCGACGTCACGGGAGGTGACCGATGCCAACCCTCACCGACCGCCGCAGCCGTGTCAGCCCGGATGAACTCGCACGCCGCCTGAACCAAGAGCGGCCCGAAGGCAAGGTAAGCGCCGCGGAGTTGCGCCGCTGGCTTGTGGGAGCCGGCTACGCCGAGCTCGACCAGCACGGCTGGCTGGTGCCCACCGAAAAGGCAAGACGGCTCGCGAGCCAGGCGTTCAACTGATCTCTACCGGGGCCCGCCGCGTGGCCGTCTGCGCTTCTCGCTTGCCACCGCTACCAGCAGGCCCAACTCGCGCTCACGAGCGGCCTGCCGGAAATCCCACTCGACGAGATCGAGTTCAAGCGGTTCGGCCGGGTCGAGGACGCCGAGGGTCAGTTCTACATCCTGGTCCGTGGCGTGGTAGACGTCGACCCGAAACGCTGTGGCGCGGCCGCCTACTTTGTCAACGCGGGCGGCGACGTGGTCTGGCTCGCGCGGCCGCCCAGTGGCCCACAGACCCGCGCCGAGGCCGAGCAGCGAGAGGCCGAGCGTCAGGCGAGGCGCGACGGAGCTTGTAGCCGAGTACCTGGAGCAGCACACCGCGGAGCGGAACAGCCTCGCGACGCTGCGGGCGAGGCTGCAGTACGCCACCCGCACCTTCGGTGAGGTGCGTGTCGATCGAATCAATGTGCCGCAGGTCGCCTCGTCGCGGAAGCGGCTCCCGGCCGGGTCGGCGTGGCACATCGTGAAGGCGCTGCGCCAGGTCCTTCACTACGCGGTCGCCTGCGGCCTGGTCGACGAGAACGTGGCGGTGAAGGTGAAGAACCCGGAGCCGAAGCGGCGCGAGGTGTCGTTCTTCGAGTCGTGGGGCAGGTGGAGGCGGTCGCCGTCGAGCTTGGCTCGCCGCTCCCGATCCTCGCGGCCGGGACCGGGCTGCGGCCCGAGGAGTGGCTGGCGCTCGAACGGCGGGACATCGTCGGCAGCGTGCTTCACATCCGCCGCGTCTACGTCGACGGGCAGGTGAAGTTGACCGGCAAGACGCCGGGGTCGGTGCCGAGGTTGGTTCCGCTCACCCGCCGGGTGCTCGACGCGCTCGACCTCCTCCCTCCTCGGATCGACACGACGCTGGTGTTCCCGTCCCCGACGGGCAAGCACGTCAACCTGCACAACTGGCGGCCCGACGACTGGAACCCCGCGGTGAGGGCGGCAGGCTGGAGCACCGAACGCCGTACGCGCTCAGGCACACGTTCGCCAGCTTCGCGATGGCTGCAAGGTTTCCGCGGATCGACCCGCATGGCTGAGCGAGATCGTTTTCGGACGTTTGTGGACTTTGTTGGGACCCACGGCGAAGTGAGAGAATCGGGCGGCGCCGGGTTCCCGCCGGCCCGCCCACGACCGAGGGATGGAGCCCCTCTATGCCCTTCCACGCTATTTAGCGTGGATGCATAGGGCGGAGTCCGACGATCTTCAAGCCCAGGGGTACTCGTCGTGCTGGGGCAGGTCGTCGAGGATCTCATGCCACGAAGCCTTCGAGCCGACGAACATGTGCGCCATCGGCTTGAGCGTCGGCTCGTCGATCAGTGACCCATAGGGCACACGGATCTTGCCTTCGTAGCCCGTCCAATACAGCAGCGAGAAGCACTTCCAGCAACGCCTCGCGTGGTGGCCGTTGGCATCTCCAATCAATAACAACGAGTCCGCACCCGTGGTGACCCTCAGCTTCTCGGGCTTGATCTCGCCCCAGGGCAAGTACGCGGAGCCTGTCAGCGCACGACAGTTCGAGCAGTGGCAGTTGTACGCGACGACGAACTCGTCCGAGACCTCGTACGCAACGGCATTACATTCACACCGCCCTCTCAGCACGAGAACACTCTAGGTGCGTCTATCCGCAAGACGACGCGCGTCCTCGTTACTGAAGTAGTAGTCCCTCCATAGCTTGTAGACCGCTACTGCACTCCGTAGGATCGGCCGCGCGGTGCGCTTCTCTATCCCACTCCTTGCGGCACTGGTGACGATCATGCTCGCCGCCTGCGGCGGTGACGACGAGACGGTCGTCGCACCACTCCCGGTCGCGCAGCGATTCGTAACGGCCCAAGATGCACCTGGTTCGAAGTCCGATCCTGTCGAGCTACGGCAGACGACGGAGGACTTCGACGAGTTCATCGCGGCACTCAGCGAGCGTTCGATCGATCCCGACACGGAAGAGACGACCACGGTCTTTGAGGACGCCGGCTTCAAGGGGTCGGGTGTAGACACGCGCTACTTCGGAGAGACGCATACTCCCGGGTCATCGCCGCATGTCGTCAGTTCGTTTACCGAACTTGAGTCTGAAGACGGGGCGACGAGCGCACTCGACTGGTTTGAAACGGACGTGATGAAGCCATGTCCCATGACCTGTGCGACGCGAATAAGTGCCTTCGACGTGGATGACATTCCCGATGCACGAGGCGTCAAGCGGATCGCAACGGCCGAGGACATCGAGAGGGTTGGGAGATCAGACGAACAGCCCATCGAGGAATACTGGGTCGGGTTCACCAACGGCGCATTCGTTTACACCGTGAATCTGTTTGGGCCGCCGGGGTCTGTATCTGAGCAGCAGGCTCTGGAGATCGCAGGCGCCTATCACGACCGGCTTACGGGCAGCTAGAGGCTTGATGTGAAACGGCGGGTCCCATACAGGGACCCGCGGTTTGATCGCGAAGAAGGACTTCCAGACCTGTGTCCCCTCGAGATGGGAGCTCGAGATGGCGGATCTGGAAGCCCTTGTCGTTGCAGCCTATGTCTTCGCCGACCCCCGGTTCGGTTCACAAAACGGGGATAGGTTCAAGAGCACCGACTCCTACGGTTTCGCTCCGTCGGCTCGCGGTCGCGCACGAGATGCGGTCGGTGCAGGGCTAGGACGCTACGCGCGGAGATACAGCTCGAGCGCCGGCGCGACGTGGCGCAGCTCTCGAAGCGCGCTGGTCTCGAGCTGACGCACGCGCTCGCGTGTGATCCCGAGCTCAACTCCGACCTGCTCGAGCGTCCGTCCCGACGAGCCGTCGAGCCCGAAGCGGAGCGCGAGGACGCGCCGGAGCCGGGGCTTGAGGTGGGCGAGCGCCCGGGCGAGCTCCGTCGAGCGGAATCGGAGCGCCGTCTCGGCCTCGGGCTCGATCGCCGACGTGTCCTCGATGAGGTCGCCCATCACGCTCTCGCCGTCACCGACGGGCGTCTCGAGGCTGACGTGCTCCTGCACCAGGTCGAGCAGCTCCTGCACGCGAAGCGGCGCGAGCTCGGTCTCGACGGCGATCTCGTCGATCGACGGGTCGCGGTTCAGCTGCTGACCAAGCGCACGCCTGGCGCGCTGGATCCTCCGCACCTGGTCGGTGATGTGGACGGGCAGCCGGATCGTCCGGCTCTGCTCGGCGAGCGCCCGCTGCACCGCCTGTCGGATCCACCAGGTCGCATACGTCGAAAGCTTGTAGCCCATCGTCCAGTCGAACTTCTCGACGGCGCGGATGAGCCCGAGATTGCCCTCCTGGATCAGGTCGAGGAGAGGCACGTCGGCGCGCGCGTAGTTCCGCGTGATCGACATCACCAGCCGCACGTTCGACTCGATCAGCTTCTGCTTGGCGAGCTCGTCTCCCTCGTCCTTTCGCCGGGCGAGCTCGCGCTCCTCGACCCGCGTGAGCAGCCTGCCGTCGCCGATGGCCCGCACGTACCGCTTCAGCGGATCCTGGACGGCCTCCCCGGTGTCGGGTTCGTCCTGGGACTCTGCGATGTTGTCGAACAGGGGCTCAACCGCGTTCTGCTCCACGTGATTCACGCCCCCAATCGCGCGCCGCAAGCGCCGCCCACCGCACCAAGCGCTCCAACGAGCGCAAGAATCCGAACCATCCCCATTTCCGTCCCCCCACTTGGGAGTTGGGACTGACCAACCCCCGCCGCTCGTCAACCCCCACACGGTAGCCCCATTCCTGGGAGCCCTGGCTGGCCGAAGGTCCGGCCTTGTCCCATCCCTTCCTGGGGTAACTAGGCGCCGAACACGCCCGCCATCGCCTCCGCCTCTCGCTGCCGCGTCGCCTTCTCGAAGAGCGGCGCAACCTCGCCGTCACCGCCAACACCTACTCGCATGTGCTCGCCGATCAGACCGAACTCGACTACGAGAGCGTGCTGGCGTGCCGCTGTTCCCGTCCCCGACGGGCAAGCACGTCAACCTGCACAACTGGCGGCGCGACGACTGGAACCCCGCGGTGAGGGCGGCAGGGCTGGAGCATCGAACGCCGTACGCGCTGCGTCACACGTTCGCCAGCTTCGCGATCGTGCGGATGATGGGCACCTCGATCGAGCAGATCGAGAAGACGTACGGGCACCTGTTGCCCGACGCGCTCGACCGTGGTCGAACGGCGCTGGAAGCGTTCGACACCACACATCTTCAAGGCCAAGTTGTCGTCGCGGCGGAATCGCTGCACCCCGGCTCTGTGGCCTGACACCAGACCGGTCGGGAACCACGTCGCCTCCGCGGGTGTAAATAGGCGTCATGACGATCAAGAGACTGGCGGTCACGCTGACCGCCCTCACACTCGCGCTCCTACTCGGAGCAGTGCTCAACGACCGAACTGCCCACGCGAGGGAGACGCAAACGGTTCTACGGGCGCAGTCGATCGAACTGGTCGACGACAGCGGCCAGGTGCGAGCCCAGCTCAACGTCAGCCGGCGGCGAGGTGGTCTTCCGGCTCCGCGATGCCAAGGGAACGATCCGCGTCAAGCTCGCAGCATCCGAAGCCGGTTCCGGGCTGCTTCTGGCGAACGAACGGACGGAACCGGGCGTTCACATCCTCGCGCAGCGAACGACATCGGTGCTCCTGCAGCGAGAGGCGAAGCGCCGCGTACTCAGACCCTGAAGGTGCCGGATGACCGATGCGGCGATGACGCCCGAGGCGATTTCTGGGCGTTTGGGCACTGATTGGGCACTGACGCTCGAAACACGCGAGCGCGTGTTTCACAGAAAAGGCCCCGTACGCGGGGCCTTTTCACATCGGGGCGCCGAGATTCGAACTCGGGACCTCTAGTCCCCCAGACTAGCGCGCTAACCAGGCTGCGCCACGCCCCGTGGCCCGGCCATCCTAGCGACCATCCCGAATCCGGCGAGCTCGACACGCTCGGGCACGAGGTTCGGCATCTGACCAGGAACGAGCTGCCCAAGGACTGTGCGGCGCGTCATGACATCACGTCGAGCCTCGAAAGCATGGCCGGGTTATGCTCCCCGCCATGTTCGGCGTGGTGGCACGAGTCAAGACGATCAAGAATCGCGCGCAATCACTCGTGCAGCTGAACCTCGAGCTGGCGAAGCTCGAAGGGAAGCAGAAGGGTACGGCGGTCGGGATCGCGGGAGGCCTGGGGGCCGTTGCCGCCGTCCTGATCGTCTACGCGATCGGCTTCCTCTTTGCATCGCTCGCTGCGGGGATCAGCGAGGCTCTGTCGCTCTGGCTGTCGCTCCTCATCGTCGCGGGAATTCTCATCCTGCTCGCGGCGATCGCCGGGTTCCTGGCGAAGCGCTTTGCCGCCAAGGCTTCGCCCCCAAAGCCGTCGCAGGCGCTCGAAGAGGCAGCGCGCACGGTCGAGACACTGCAGAGCCATGTCTGAGAAGCGAGGCACTGAGGAGATCCGTGCCGAGATCACCGCCGAGCGAGAGCGCCTCGACGCCGATCTCACCGCGCTGCAGGCGGAGCTTCGCTCGCTCATACCGGTGGTCGTCGGCGCGCTCGCCGTGGTGGGACTCGTCACGTTTCGCAAACAGGCGCGTGCCGGTCTCCTGATGCTCTGGAGGCTCATGTAGCCCGGACGCTTGCCGTCCAGCGGCTCGAGGGCGAAGCATCGAGCGAGATCGCGGCGTAGCGCGCGGTGTCAGGCGAGGCGCTTGTAGAGCCGTTCGACGAGCGCGGGGGTCTGCTCGAGCTTCTCCGTGATCACGCGGACCCGCACCTCGCGAAAGTGATCCGGTCGCACGCCGAGCGCCTTGGCGATCCGTGCCAGGACATCCGTGGACGGCACGGGGCGGTTGCCGTGGACGATGTGGTTCAGGTATCCCGCGGAGAGGTCCGTCTTCTCGGCCAACGCGCGGTACGTGACCCCGGTCTCGGCCATCAGGCGCTCGATCGTCGGGCCGAGCGGTTCGCTCGAGTAGGTGCGCTTCTTCGGGGCCATCAGTCCTGCGTTGCCCATCCAATCACAGACGAGCGCTCGACGCGCACGTCCGCATCGTCAGTCCTTCGCCGAACATCGACCGCGCCGTCGTCGAGGCTCTTGCGGCCGACCGTGACGCGAGCAGGGCAGCCGAGCAGGTCGGCGTCCGCGAACTTCTCACCGGGTCGTGCATCCCGGTCGTCGAGCAGGACGGCGTGCCCGGCGGCCGTGAGCTCCTCGGCGAGGGACGAAGCCAGCTCCTCCACCTCGTTCGAGCCTCCCGACAGCGAAAGCACGTGGACGTCGTACGGCGCGATCGTCGGCGGCCAGACGATGCCGCGCTCGTCGTGTCGTTGCTCGACGGCCGCAGCGAGCACGCGCCCCGGGCCGATGCCGTAGCTCCCCATCACGATCGGGTGTTCCACCGACTGCTCGTCCAGGTACGTCGCGTCGAGTGCCGCGGAGTGGAAGGTGCCGAGCTTGAAGATGTGACCGACCTCGATCGAGGTCTGGAAACGCAGCGCGCCGCCGCACCGTGGACAGGCATCCCCCTCGTGGGAGAGCCGGATGTCCGCGATCCGCGCCTCGAAGTCGCGTCCGTGCTCGATGCCGCGGAGGTGGAAGCCGGTGCGATTCGCCCCCCCGACGAACTGTCCCTCCCGCAGCGACTCGTCGAGGACAATCGTGCCGCCGAAGCCGACGGGACCGAGCGAACCGGGCTCCGCACCGAACGCCGCTCGGATCTCGTCCGGATGCGCGGGTCGAGCCGGTGCCCCGAGGGTCGAGAAGAGCTTGCCCTCGTCGAGCCGGTCGTCGCCGCGTACGAGCGCGAGGACGACTTCCCCGTTCGAGACCACCGGCATCGCCTTCGAGGTGGCGGCGAGATCGACGTCGAGAAAGCGGGCGAGGTCCTCGCAGGTTCCGATCCCCGGCGTCTCCACCTCCGTGGGATCGGCGAGCGCCTCCGGGAAGCTCGGCGGCCTAGGCACGCCGTGCGCGATCTCCAGATCGGCCGCGTAGTCGCCTCGCTCGCACGTGACGAGCGTGTTCTCGCCCGAGTCCGCGGGAGCGAGGTAGTCGACCGAGAAGTTGCCGCCCATCATTCCCGACTCGGCCTCGACCGACTGCACGTCGAGCCCACAGCGCTCGAAGATCCGGTCGTACGCTTCCTTGTGCGCCCGGAAAGAGGCGTCGAGACCCTCCTCGTCCCGGTCGAACGAGTACGAGTCCTTCATCACGAACTCGCGGACGCGGAGCAGGCCGCCGCGGGGACGCTGCTCGTCGCGCTCTTTCGTCTGGAAGTGGTAGAGGATCTTCGGCAGGTCGCGGTACGAGCGCAGCTCGCGGGCGTGGAACGTGATCGTCTCCTCGTGCGTCGCCGCGAGCACGAACTCCCGCTCGGAGCTGTCGTGGAGCTTCATGAGGACGTCGAAGGTGTGGTAGCGACCCGTCTTCTGCCACAGCTCGGCCGGCGTCAGCACGGGCATCGACATCTCCTGACCGCCGATCGCGTCCATCTCCTCGCGGATCACCTGCGCCACCCGCTCGTGGACGCGCCAGCCTGCAGGCAGGTACGTCCAGAGCCCCGCCCCCACCTGCCGGATCAGCCCTGCGCGGACGAGAAGCTTGTGGGACACCGCCTCGGCGTCCGCAGGATCCTCACGCAGGGTCGGGAGGAAGAGCTGGGACTGGCGCTGCAGCATGCGCGAAACCCTAGACGAGCCCGTGCGGGCGTCAGTCGGTGACGCGGAGAAAGCCGCGCAGCGTGGTGGTCTCCCCCTCGCCCTCGGCCTGGAGGATGAACGAGTCGAGTGCCTCGAGCGCGTCGTCTGCCTCGGTCGGCACGCCGCTTCCGCCCGCGAACCCGTCGACGAGGGGAATCAGGCCGTCGATGTCGACGTAGGCGAAGCCGCGCGTTCGGTCGCCGAGCTCGACCGCGTCGGCAGCCTCGCGGTACCCCTCGGTGTCGACGAGCTTGTCACCGTCGCCGGAGAAGCGGGCGATCGCGTCGGCGCCGGTGGTGACGATCAAGGTGTCGTCGTCGAGGCGCGCGAACGAGAGTGTGGCCTCGGCGGTCGCGATACGCCGAACCTCGACGCCGTTCTCCGTCGCGGTCGTGATCGGCGTGTCGGTCTGCTCCGAGAGCCGCCTCGCGAGCTGCGTCAGCGTCTGCCACGTCTCGTCCGGGTCGGGCGGCGCGAGTGCGAGCGTGACCTCGGGCATGCCGTCCCCCTCGCGCGCGTAGAGCACGCCCTCGCCGGAGAGCGCGTCGACGAGCCCGTCGAGCGAGACGCCGGTCAGCTTCTCGAGCTGCCCCGAGATCTCGTCGACGTCGATGCTCCCCTGGACGCGGTCGAGGATCCCCTGCGTCCCACCGAAGGAGAGCGCTGCGACCGCGTCGGCCGGGACGCGGTCGACGAGCTCGGGCTCGTAGTGCGTGTCGCCGCCGCCGGGGGTCCGCGCGCCGAGGGTGACGAGCACGCCGTCGTCCTCGGCGGTGAGCGCGGCCGCGATCCAGTCGAGCCCCAGGTCGACCTCCGAGGACGCCTGCTCGACCACCTGCTGGAGCTCGTCGGTCAGGCTCGCGACGTCCGCCCAGGCGCGCGCCAGCGCTTCCGGTGGGAGCGAGGTCATGCCTTCGACGAAGGCCTCGTCGTCGCGCAGCGTGCCGCGGGCGAGCGCGGCCTGGTAGGCGACGAGCGTGGAACGTTCCTCGGTGAACGCCGTCCAGCCGTCGATCGAGGCGCTCGCGACCTCTTCCAGGTTTCGGTCGAACAGCGCCTCCAGCTTCGCCTCGTCCTCTGGCTCCGTGAGGACGACGAACCGCTGGTCGGCGGTGACGACGACGACGACCTCGGGGCCCAGGGCCGGCGCGAGGTCGTCCTCCCACGTCATGCCCTCCGCGTCGAGCGCGTCAGCCACCGAACTCGCGAGACCGTCGCGTGCGCCGCCGAGCCGATCCAGGAGCTCCTCAGCCTGCTCCCACTGCGACGAGCCCTCGTCGGCCGTGAAGGTCACGTACGCCGTCGCGTTGGCCGGCGCGAGTGACGCCGACTCCGGCACGTCCGCGCCGGTCGACGATGCTCCTCCGCACCCGGCCGGGAGCAGGATCGCCGACAGAGCGAGGACGATCAGAACAGGATGGCGCCGCCGCACGTCTTCTGACCGTACAAGCGGTCACGGACGGTTGCCAGTCCGGACCCGTCGGGTCGTGGTGCGGAGTTACTCGCTCTCGGCGCCCAGCGGGATGAGGCTGGCCTCGGCCATCGCCAACGCGGCCGGCTTCGCGAGCTTCAACCGCTTGGGACGAGGCATCCCGAGCATCGATCCAGCGATCGATCTCGTGGAAGAGCTCCTCGATCAGGATGTCGGACGACACCTTCTTCAGCACGCGGCCGTGGGCGTAGACAAAGCCCACGTCTCTCCCGCCGGCGATGCCGAAGTCTGCGTCGCCCGCCTCGCCGGGCCCGTTGACGGCACACCCCATCACCGCCACCTCGAAGGCCTGCGGGTAGTCCCGAAGCCGCTCCTCGACGACGACCGCGAGGTTCTCCACCCCGACGTTGTCCCGTCCGCACGAAGGGCAGGCGATCATCACGGGCCCCCGCTCGCGCAGACCGAGCGCCTTGAGGATCTCCCACGCCACCTCGACCTCCTTGACGGGGTCGGCGGTCAGCGAGACGCGCATGGTGTCGCCGATCCCGTCCATCAGCAGCGAGCCCATCCCGACCGCGCTCTTGATCGAGCCCGCGAACGGCGTACCTGCCTCCGTGACGCCGAGGTGGAGTGGATACGGCACCCGGTCGGAGAGCATCCGGTAGGCGCGGATCATCGTCGGGACATGCGATGCCTTCACGGAGATCTTGAAGTCGCGGTAATCGAGCCGCTCGAGAATCTCCACCTGCTCGAGCGCCTCGACGACGAGCGCCTCGGCCGTGTCTTCGCGCGCAAGCTCCTCGAGGTGCTTCGGCAGCGAGCCCGCGTTCGCGCCGATCCGCATCGGGATGCCGGCGCGCTTCGCTGCCCTGACGACCTGCTCGGTCTTGTCCGGGCCGCCGATGTTCCCTGGATTGATGCGCACGGCGTGCACGCCCGCATCGACCGCCCTGAGCGCGAGCGAGGCGTTGAAATGGATGTCGGCGATGACCGGGATCGGCGACAGACGGACGATCAGCGGCAGCGCCTTCGCGTCCTCGAGCTTGGGAACGGCGACGCGGACGATCTCGCAGCCCGCGGACGCGAGCGCGGCGATCTGCGCCGTGGTCGCCTCGACGTCGTGCGTCTTCGTGAGCGTCATCGACTGGACGACGACCGGCGCTCCGCCGCCGATCGCGACGCCCCCCACCCTGATCTGATGCGCGCTGGCCATGCCGTCGTCAGGGTACCGGGGGATGTCCCCAGGCCAGCCTCCCCCGACGTCGTGGCACATCGAGCCACCGCCCGACGACCACCCCGACGACCTCTGGGCCGTCGGCGCCGACCTCGAACCGGGGACGCTCGTCGCCGCGTACCGCGTCGGCCTCTTCCCCATGCCGCTTCGCGGGACGCTCGGCTGGTTCTCACCTTCGCGTCGCGGCGTCGTGCCGCTGGAGCCCTTCGACCCGTCCCGCTCGCTCCGCCGTGCGTTCGCCAGGTACACGCTTCGTGTCGACACCGCCTTCGACGCCGTCGTGTCGGGCTGCGCGCGACCCGGCGAGCGCGAGAGCTGGATCGACGGGGACGTCACCGTCGCGTACGGTCGGCTGCACGAGCTCGGCTTGGCGCATTCCGTCGAGGCCTGGGACGACGACGGGCTGGCCGGAGGGCTCTACGGCGTCGCGTTCGGCGGTCTGTTCGCCGCCGAGTCGATGTTCTATCGGCGCACCGATGCCTCGAAGGCCGCGTTCGTCGGCCTCGTCCACCTGCTCCGAGGCGCGGGCGACGCCGACCGCCGGCTCCTGGACGTCCAGTGGCTCACGCCGCACCTCGAGTTGCTTGGCGCCGTCGAGGTCACTCGTGCCGAATATCGGCGCCGACTGGAGGCAGCGTTGGCGCTCGGCCCCGCGATCGGACCGTCTGTCCGCTAGGACAGGCGGCCGATGTCGTTCGAGAGGCCGATGAAGAAGAGCAGCAGGACGATCCCGAGCCCGATCACGGAGACGCGCTCGTAGATCTCCCGTCGCACGGTTCTACCGCGAACCCCCTCCGCGATCGCGAACACGATGTGACCGCCGTCGAGCGGCAGGAGAGGCAGGAGGTTCAGGAGCGCGATCGACAGCGAGATGAGGCCCAGGACGAAGAGGAACGTCTCTGCACCCTGCTTGGCGGCGTCGGACGAGCCCTGGACGATGCCGACCGGGCTCGCGATGTCGTCGCGTCCGTCGCCCTGGACGAGCCGCCCGAGCGACGCTCCGATGTCACGGGTCACACGCCAGCTCAGCGCGGCCGATTCGCCGGCTGCCTCGGGCAACGGCAGCCCCCTGCCGGCGAGGATGAAGCCCAGCCGGTATGCGCCGTCGGTCATGCGCGGCGCGGTCGCCGGGAAGGGTCACCTGCTCTCCGCTCCGGAGGACGACGAGCGTGAGCGGATGACCCTCGGAGCCGGAGATCGCGGCCGAGATGTCGTCGGCCTGCACCGGCATGCCCTCGATCGAGACGATGCGGTCGCCCGGCTGGAGTCCGGCGGACTGCGCGGGAGAGCCTTGCGAGATCTCGTCGACGGTCGTCGTCGCCTTGCCCACCGACGTCATGTAGAGACCCGTGAAGAGAACGAGCGCCAGCAGGATGTTCGCAGCAGGGCCTGCCGCGATGGCGACGACGCGCTTCCACGTCGGCGCGCGCCAGTACGCGTCCGGGCCGAGTGCGTCATCGAGGTCGTCGAGCGCCTTTCGCGCCGAAGACGAGGCCTGCGGCGACAGCTCGAGCGCCTCGACGTTCTCCCGCAGGACCCGGAGCGAGTCCCTCGCGGTGTCGTGGTCTCCGGTCGCCAATGCGTTGCGAAGCCGACCCATCGCGCCGCCGAGCGACGGCGCCTCCTCGAGTGCGCGAGACAGGCCGGCATCGACGTCGACCGGCGCCGGGCGGTGCATGCCCGGGATCTTCACGAAGCCGCCCAGGGGAATTGCGCCGAGCCCGTACTCGATCCCGTTCCGGGTCGTCTTGAGAATGGCGGGCGGGAATCCGATGTAGAAGCGCCTCGGGCGCATCCCGAGCGCGAGCGAGGCCGTGAAATGGCCCAGCTCGTGGACGAGGATCAGGAGACCGAGCCCGATGATCGAGACGAAGATCGTCACGCGGGCTGCAGCCCCCTCGAAGCGAGCCGCCTCGCCTCGGTGTCGGCGGCGACGAGATCGTCCAGGTCGCGCGCCGGAGCGCCGTCGACGTCCGCGAGGGTCTCCTCGACCACCGAGGCGATGTCGAGGAACCCGATGCGCCCGCCGAGGAACGCCGCGACTGCGACTTCGTTCGCCGCGTTGAACGCGCACGGCGCGGTGCCACCCCGCTCCCCTGCCCCGCGCGCGAGCGCCAGCAGCGGGAAAGCGTCGGTGTCCGGCGCCTCGAACACGAGCTCGAGGCCCTCGAGGTCGAGCTGCGGAACGGATGTCGCGGCCCGCTCGGGGTACGTCAGCGCGTAGGAGATCGGGACGCGCATGTCGGGCAGCCCGATGTGCGCCAGGAGCGCGCCGTCGCGGAGACGCACGAGCCCGTGGACGACGGAGGTCGGGTGGACGACGACCTCGATGAGGGCATATGGGACGTCGAACAGCCAGTGCGCCTCGATCAGCTCGAGGCCCTTGTTGGCGAGCGTCGCGGAGTCGACGGTGATCTTCGGGCCCATGTTCCATGTCGGATGCGCCAGCGCGTCCGACGGCGTTACGTCGGCAAGGTCGCTTCGAGTACGGCCGCGAAACGGGCCTCCGGAGGCCGTCAGCACGACACCGGCGACGGTCGCCGGCTCGCGGCCCTCGAGGCACTGGTGGAGCGCCGAGTGCTCACTGTCGACCGGGAGCAGCAGCCCTCCGCCCCGCCGTCGCGCCGCGATCGCGAGCTCGCCCGCGGCGACGAGGCTCTCCTTGTTCGCGAGCGCGAGCGTCACGCCGTGCTCGAGCGACCAGAGCGTCGCGCGAACGCCCGCGAAGCCGACGATCGCGTTGAGGACGACGTCCGGCGCCGACCGCTCGAGAAGCTCGACCGGGTCGCCCCCGATCTGCACGTGCTGGACGCCATGCTCGGCAGCGAGCGCGTCCAGTGGCGTCGTGCCGGATTGCAGCGCGCACAACTCGAGGTCGGGGTGCGCGGCGACGATCTCGACGGCCTGACGACCGATCGAGCCGGTTGCTCCCAGCAGGGCGACGCGCTTCACCGCGCGAAGGATGCCTGACGCACTGTGAGGCCCCTGTTACGCCAGCACGAGCAGGGCGACGTAGGCCGCCGGTCCTGCCCAGAGGAGCGAGTCGACGCGGTCGAGCACCCCTCCGTGCCCTGCGAGCAGATGACCGGAGTCCTTGGCGCCGAGGTCGCGCTTCACCGCAGACTCGAAGAGGTCGCCGAGTGTCGCCGCGAGGGCGATGACGAGGCCCAGGATCAGTGATTCGCCCGTCGTGACGACGTCCTGCTCGTAGAGCGCGAAGAACGTCACCGCGACAGCCGCGATGGTCCCTCCCACAAACCCTTCCCACGACTTGCCGGGCGAGATCGCGGGCGCGAGGCGGTGTCGCCCGATCGCGCGACCGACGAAGAAGGCCGCGGTGTCGTCCGCGAACACCGTCAGGAGGATCGTGAACACGAGCAGGCGCCCGTCACCCGGGACGTCACGGACGAGCATCAGGTGCGCGAGCCCGCCGCCGACCCATGCGACGCCGAGGAGCGTCACGGCGAACCCTGCCACCGCGTTCTGCCTGGCGCTCGACACGAAGAACACGAGCAGAGCCGCCGGCAGGGTCGCCAGGATGCCCGCGAGGAGCCACGTCGGCCCTCCGAGCTGGGCGCCGAGCAGCGCGAGCACGAGCCCGGCATAGCCGCCGAGGACGATGGGTCGGTGCCCGCGCGACATGGCGTACAGCTCGTGCAGCGCCAGGAGGCCGCCCACGACGGCCAGGCCGAAGAGCCACCAGCTACCGAGCCAGACGACGCCGAGGACGACCGGAAGGAGGATCGCCGCGACGAGGATCCGTGAGACGAACGGGTTCACGAGTGCGCGCGCGCCCCGAAGCGACGCTGACGCGCAACGAACTCCTCGACGGCGCGCTCGAGCTCCGCGGCGTCGAAGTCGGGCCAGAGCGTGTCCGTGAACACGAGCTCGGCGTACGCGGTCTCCCAGAGAAGAAAGTTCGAGATGCGCAGCTCGCCGGACGCCCGGATCAAGAGATCGATCTCGGCGAGCTCGGGGGCGTACAGGCGCGCGGCGAGCGCGGCCTCGTCGACGTCGTCGGGGCGCACGCCGTCCTCGATCAGGCGACGCGCTGCCTCGACGATCTCCGCCCGACCGCCGTAGTCGAACGCGATCCAGAGGTGAAGCGTGTCGAGGTGTGCCGTCTCCGTTTCGAGCGTGCGCATCTTCGCCTGGAGCCACGGCTCGATCCGGTCGCTGCGGCCGAGAAATCGGGTGCGCACCCCCTGCTTCGCGAGGTCGGGCAGCTCTCCGTCGATCGTCTCGGAGAGGAGCTCCATCAGGTCGGCGACTTCGTCGCTGGGACGCATCCAGTTCTCTGTCGAGAAGGCGTAGACCGCCAGCGTGTCGATCCCGAGCTCGATCGAGGCCTCGACGATCCGGCGCAGCGCACGGGCGCCTGCCCGATGGCCCTCGGCGACGGTGACACCGTGCGACTCCGCCCAGCGGCCGTTGCCGTCCATGATGATCGCAACGGTTCTCGGGGCTCCGTCCCGAGAACTAGGGGGAACAGAGATCGCTCCTCACCTCGCCTAGAGGTTTGATCGCGGAGCGATCAAACCTCCATGATCTCCGCTTCTTTGTGCTTCAGGAGCTCGTCGATCCGCTTGACGTGGTCGTCGGTCAGCTTCTGCACCTGTGCCTCGGCCCGACGCTCCTCGTCGTCGCCGACCTCGCCGTTCTTGACGAGGTCCTCGAGGTGGCGCATGACGTCGCGACGGACGTTGCGGATCGCGACCTTGCCGTCCTCGGCGTAGCGCCTGACCAGTTTCACGAGCTCCTTGCGCCGCTCCTCGGTGAGGGACGGGATCGGCAGGCGGATCAGCTTCCCGTCGTTCGACGGCGTGAGCCCGAGGTCGGACTCCATGATCGCCTTCTCGATCGCCTTGATCTGCGTCGGGTCGTACGGCTGAACGGAGAGGAGCCGCGCCTCGGGAGCGCTGATGGTGGCCATGTTCGAGAGCGGGGTCGGCGCTCCGTAGTAGTCGATCGTGATCCTGTCGAGCAACGCAGTGGAGGCCCGTCCGGTGCGGACCGAGTTGAACTCGGTGCGCGTGTGCTCGATCGACGCGTCCATCCGTCGCTCACAGTCCTTCAGGAACTCCTCGATCGCTGCCACCAGCTCACACCTCCCACTCGACGCCGACAGTGAAGACTCTCACGACTCGTCCTCTCCCGGCGTCGCGACGATCGTCCCGATCCGCTCACCCGCGGCCGCGCGGACGATGTTCCCGTCGGCGAGCTCGAAGACGTGGATCGGCAGCCCGTTGTCCATGCAGAGGGACAACGCCGTGGTGTCCATCACCTTGAGGCCGCGCTCGATGGCCTCGAGGTGCGTCAGCTCCGGGAGGAAGCTCGCGCTCGGGTCGAGGCGAGGATCGCCGTCGTACACGCCCTTGACGCCGTTCTTGCCCATCAGGATCGCCTCGGCGCCGATCTCGAGCGCGCGAAGCGCGGCGGCTGTGTCCGTCGTGAAGAACGGGTTGCCGGTGCCGGCGGCGAAGATCACGATCCGGCCCTTCTCGAGGTGACGGATGGCCCGTCGGCGGATGTACGGCTCGGCGACCTCGGAGACCGTGACCGCCGACTGAACGCGGGTCTGCGCACCGATTCGCTCGAGCGCGTCCTGGAGCGCGAGCGCGTTGAGCAGCGTCGCGAGCATGCCCGCGTAGTCCGCAGTCGCGCGGTCCATCCCCTCGGCCGCGGCCTTCATGCCCCGGTAGAAGTTGCCGCCGCCGACCACCACGGCGATCTCGGTGCCGGCCCGCTGAACCGTGACCACCTCGCGGGCGATCGCCTCGACAGTGCGCGGGTCGACCCCGTACTCCCTGTCGCCCATCAGGCTCTCGCCCGAGAGCTTGAGGAGCGCCCGCCCGAACGCGCTACCGACCGGCAAGGGCCTCTCGGCGAGCTCTTCGGAGGGGGCAGTCACGAACCGGCGACCGAGATTCGCGAGAACGCGCTCACCGTCGCGCCCGCTTCCTCGAGCGCCGCGCCAACCGACTTGGAGGCGTCGTGAATCCACGCCTGGTCGAGGAGCGCGCCGCCCGGCGACGCTGCGAAGAATCGCTTCGCGAGCATCCCCTCGACGATCTTCTCCCGAGCCTGCTCGGGCTTCGACTGCACCTCGTCCGAGTTCCAGAAGATCTGCCGCTCCGCTGCGACCGTCTCGGCGGGAACGTCGTCGCGCGACGTGTACTCCGGCGCAGCGAACGAGATGTGCATCGCCACCTGGCGCGCCAGGTCGGCCGTTCCCCCCTCGAGCTGGACGAGCACGCCGATCTTGTTCGCCGGCGGGTGGACGTACGAGCCGAGCGTGCCCCCCTCCAACCTCTTCCCACCGACGATGACGATGTTCTCGCCGAGCTGCGCGACGAGCTCGACGCGCTCCGGCTCGAGCTCGTCCGGAGCCGCAACGCCGTCCGCGGCCACGCGCTCGAGCGCTCTGGCCGCGAAGGCCCGAAAGGCGTCGTTCTTCGACACGGGCTCGGTCTCGCAGCCCACGCCGACGATCGCCACTGCGTCGCCGTTCTGCCGCACGAGGACGATGCCCTCTGTCGTGGCCCTGTCCGCGCGCTTGCCGGCCGCGGCCATCCCGCGCTCCCGGAGGAGCGTGCGGGCCGCGTCGAGGTCGCCCTCCGTCTCCTGGAGCGCGCGCTTGCACTCCATCATCCCGGCGCCCGTCTGCTCCCGGAGCTCCTTCACGAGCGCTGCGCTGATCTCGGTCACGCCGGCGTCCCGTTCTCCGACGCTGCCGCCTGTTCGGCGGGCGCGGCCTCGCGCCGGGGCTCGGCGGCAGCCTCGGGCTCGACGGTCGTCGACGCCTCGGCCGTCTCGGGCGCGGCCGCCGCGGCCTCGGGAGCATCGGGCTCGGACGCTTCGGACGCCTCGGCGCGCGGCGCCGTGAGCTCCGCCTCCGTCACCTTCGTCTTCGCGGAGGCGATGCCGTCGGCGATCGCACGGATGACGAGCGAGCACGACCGGATCGCGTCGTCGTTCCCCGGCACGATGTGGGTGGCCTCGTCCGGGTCGCAATTCGTATCGACGAGCGCGATCACCGGCAGGCCGAGCCGCTGCGCCTCGCGCACCGCGAGCTGCTCCTTGCGGAGGTCGACGATGAACACGGCGTCGGGCTGACGCTTCATCGTCGAGACGCCGCCGAGGTTCGCCTCCAGCTTCTCGAGCTCGCCGCTCATCGCGATGCGCTCCTTGGCGGGCAGCAGCTCGAGCTGGCCCTCCTCATTGAGGCGGCGGAGCTCCTGCAGGTACGCGATGCGGTCGGAGATCGTCCGCCAGTTCGTCAGCAGGCCGCCGAGCCAGCGATGTGCGACGTACGGCTGACCGACGCGGCTCGCTTCGCGCTCGATCGCCTCCTGCGCCTGCTTCTTCGTCCCGACGAAGAGGATCGTTCCGCCACGCTCGGCGACGTTCCGCGCAAAGTCGTGGGCCTCCTGGAGCAGCGCCTGCGTCTGCTGGAGGTCGATGATGTAGATGCCGCCGCGCTCGTCGAAGATGAAGCGCTTCATCTTCGGGTTCCACCGGCGCGTCTGGTGGCCGAAATGCACTCCGGCCTCCAGCAGCTCCTTCATGGAGACGACTGCCACGATTGGTCCTTTCGGTTGGGTGTATCGGTGCGCCGGCGGGCGCGGACGGAACCGGGCGTAGAGGCGCCGGCACCCCCGTCCGGAGGCGTCGCCGGGTAGGCGGGTCTGAACTGCCGAATGGTAGCCGTCGAGCACGTCTCGCTCACGCGAAACGGGCCTTCAGACGTGCTATGCGGCGTCCCTTGCCCGCTCCACCGCAGAGGCGAGATCGGCTGGCAGCTCGGATTCGACCTCGACTCGGGTTTGGGTGAACGGATGCTCGAACGCCAGGTGGTTGGCGTGCAGGAACTGGCGCTCGAGGCCGAGGTCACCGGCGATCCCGTACACGGGGTCGCCGCACACGGGCAGGTCGATGGCCTCCAGGTGCACGCGGATCTGATGGGTGCGGCCCGTCTCGAGGCGCAGGTCGAGCAGCGTCCGCTCGCCGAGCTGCTCTCGCACCCCGAACCAGGTGACGGCGTTGCGCGGCGTCTCGGTGTCGAGGGAGTGGCGCGTCCGATCGCGCCGGTCGCGACCGATCGGCGCCTCGATGCGGCCGGTGCGCGAGCGCGGTGTCCCGCGGACGAGGGCGACGTAACGCCGCTCGACCCGTCGCTCGCGAATCGCCGCCGAAAGGCGTGTGTGCGCCTCGTCGGAGCGCGCCACGACGAGCAGGCCAGACGTGTCGCGGTCGAGCCGGTGGACGATCCCGGGGCGGTCGGGATCGCCGCCGGCCGCTCCGAGCTCGAGGAGCCCGTGCGCGAGTGTTCCACTCTGGTGGCCGCCGGCCGGGTGGACGATGACGCCGGCGGGCTTGTCGACGACGAGCAGGTGCTCGTCCCGCAGCACGACCTCGAGCGGGACGTTCTCGGGAACGAGCTCGCGCGGCGACGGGACCTCGATCTCGAGCTCCTCCCCGCCTGCGAGTCGGTAGCTCTTCGGGCGCGCCAGGCCGTCGACGAGAACACCCCCGCTCGCGACGAGACGCTCGGCGAGGGAGCGCGTTCCGACCTCGGGGATCGCGGCGACGAACGCGTCCAGCCGCCGACCCGCGTCGGACTCAGGAACGCGAGAGCGGAGACGTCCCAACGCGCGCGCTCGACCGGTCGGCCGCCACGAACGAGAGGAACAGCAGGCCGACGCCGACGACGATGAACGTGTCGGCGAGGTTGAACGCCGGCCAGTAGTCGAGGTCGAGGAAGTCGGTCACGTGGCCGAGCCTGAGTCGGTCGACGAGGTTCGACACGCTTCCGCCCAGGACGAGCCCCACGGCGACCGGGAGCAGCGGGTGGCGGCGACCCGAGCGGGCAAAGAAGGTGACGAGGGCGCCGATCGCCAGGCAGGTCAGGACGATCACGATCGACGTTGCGCCGGAGAAGAGCCCGAACGCAATCCCAGTGTTCCGGACGTGGTGGATCGCGAACGGCCCCACGATCTCGACGGGATCTCCCACCACGAGCTGGCTCGAGACGATCGCCTTCGTGAGCTGGTCCGCCGCGGCCGCAGCGACGGCGACAATGACGAGCTCGATCCACTGCGCCGAGCCTGCGGCGAGCGAGCGCTGGGCGCCGGGGATCGGCTGGAGTGCGTTAGTCGCCGAGCCGACGCGAATCTCGAGCGTCGGACGCGACTGCTGAGGCTCCGCGCGGGCCGGCTCGCTCATGCCCGCTCCTCGACCCGTTTGCAGTCGACGCACAGCGCCGCGTACGGGACGGCCGACAGACGCTCCTCCGGGATCTCGTTCCCACAGCGTCCGCACGTGCCGTAGGTCCCTTCGTCGATGCGACCGAGCGCGACGTCGATCTCACGCACGAGTTGCTCCGCGTTCTCCTCGAGCGAGTCGTCGACCTCACGGTCGAACATCTCGCCGGCGTGGTCGGCGAGATGCTGGTCTCCCGACGCGTTCGACAGCTCGCTGTCGTCCTCGTCACCCTCGACGAGGTCGTGCGCGGCGCCGAGCATGCGAGCGCGCAGGCTGAGGAGCTCCGACCGGCGCTGCTCGAGATCGACGCTCATCGTCCGTCCTTGCGGGCGGAATCGAGCCGGCGTTCGGCCTCGTCGAGCGGCATCCGCTCCAGCTCGACGATCTTGTCCCTCGACGTATGCCCTGCGACGACCCGTAGCTCGCCGCGCCCCAGCTCGAGAGCGTCGGCGAGCAACTCGACGACCTCGGCGTTCGCCCGACCGCGCTCGGGAGCCGCCTGGACCCTGACCTTCCAGGTCTCGCCGAGGCGCCCTACGACCTCCGAGCGGCGCGCGCCCGGTGTCACACGGAGACGGAGGCGGGTCGGGGTCGCTCGGGTGGGATCGCCGACGGGCACGACCCGAAGGATAGTGACCCGGCCGGGTTACCCCGCGAGCCTGTCGACCTGGGGATGCGCGGGCGGGGACGTGTCCATCGATGCGACGTCGGCGCTTTCCCGCCGCTCCTGCTGCCCCTCCGAGATCACTTCGAGCGCTGCGCGGAGGATCGACTCGACGCGCCGCGACTCGGCGAGCAACCGCTCCTTTTCCGCAATCGCGTCCCGCAGCAGCCGGCGCCCCTCGGCGCCGGCCTCGGCCACGATCACCTCGGCTTCGCGGCGAGCATGCTCCTTCATGTCGTGAGCAGCGCGCTCGGCGGAGACGAGCGTCGAGCGCAGGAGCGTTTCGAGCTCGACGTGCCGCGCGACCTCGGCCTCCAAGGTGTGGACGCGCTCGCCGAGCTCTGCGCGCTCGCGCCAGACCGCCTCGAAGCTGTCAGCTACCTCTTCGACCTCGCGGTGGACGTCGGAGCGGCGATAGCCGAAGAGGCCGCGACGCAGCGCGAGGTGCCTCACTTCTACGGGGGTGAGCGACATCAGGGGCCTCCTTGTCAGAGCAACCGGTCGATCAGCGTGTTGACGATGCGTTCGAGGATGTACAGGGAGAAGATCCCGGCGATCGGCGAGAGGTCGAGCGGGCCGATCGGGGGAATGAAACGTCGGAAGATTCTGAGGTATGGCTCGCAGACGTCGTAGAGGAACTGGCGCACGCGCTCGAGCGTCGGCGAGGCGCCCACCCGGATCCACGACGTGAGGATGTACGCGAGGATGAGCAGGACGTAGACCCCGACGAAGACGGACACGAACCGCTGCACCGACGTCGCCGTATCGGCCAGCACGAGAAAGCCGACGCGCTCGTCGCCCACGAGGTGGGATTCTGGCTGCTCCGCGCGGTTCCTCTTGCCCCAGAGGCCGATAGCCCTGGGTGTGGACGGCCTGGGGAAGGATCGACACGAAGCCGGCGCGGTCCCGTGTCCCACTGGTGCGTGTTGTCAAGGTAGGCTATGAGCCGTGGGGAGGAGGTCGGTGGCCCAACGCCTGCGTCCGGGGGACATGTCCGAAACGGGCAGGGGTCGCGTGTTTCGAAGGGGAAGCTCCCGCCTGGCACTCGGCGGCGGCCATGAGGCTCAGAGGCCGCCCGATCGATCGGCGGCGGGCAGGAGGCTCAGAGGGCCGCTCGATCGAGCGGCGGCGTCCCCGGGAGAGGGCTCAGGCCTGGTTGAAGAAGGCGCCCGCGGGATCGAGGGCGCGGGCGCGCTCCTCGGCCGACACCTCGACGTTGCGCGGCGTGAGAAGGAAGACCTTGTCGGCCACGCGCTGCATGCTCCCGTCGAGCGCGTACGTGAGGCCGCTTGCGAAGTCGATCAGGCGCTTCGACAGCTCGGTGTCGGCGCTCTGGAGGTTGAGGATCACGGGTACCGAGTCCTTGAACCGATCGGCGATCTGTTGCGCGTCGTTGAAGCTCCGCGGCAGAACGAGGTGGACGCGAACCTGCGCGGAGCTGTTCTCGACGCCACGAAGGCGCGAGCGTCGAGACGAGCTGCGTTGGGACGAGGCGGCGGCGACGGCCGCCTCCGGCTCGGACACGCTGTCCGGCTCGGACCACGGGTCCTGCTCAGGCGAGGGCAACCGACGGACGTTCGCGCGGTCGCGGCGGCGGTAGCCACGCTCGACCTCGTCGTTCGTGACCGCCATGTCGTCGTCCCACTCCTCGTCCTCGGCGATGCCGAAGTAGACGAGCGTTCGGTTCCACACGTCGCCGAGGCCCATGCTCGGCGGGATCGTAGCCCTTCGGGACGACGGCGCTCAGCGAAAGAGGGTCGAGCCGACGCGGATCAGCGTCGCACCCTCCTCCACGGCGACGCGCCAGTCCTGCGACGTCCCCATCGACAGGTCCTCGAGCCCGTGCTCGGCCGCGAGCTCCCGTAGGCGGCGAAACCAGGGCCGCGAGGCCTCCGGGTCGTCCGCGAGGGGAGGCATCGTCATCAGGCCGCGGAGACCGGGCAGCCGCTCGACCCAGGCGCCGATCGCCTCGGGCGGGACACCCGACTTCGAGGTCTCCCCGGTGAGGTTCACCTCGAGCAGCGCCGGCGACGTCAGCCGCCGAGCCGCAGACTCGCTGTCGAGGGAGTGGACGAGCTCGCAGATCCCGTTCACGACCTTGACCTTGTTCGACTGGAGGTGGCCGATGAAGTGCCAGCGAAATGCATCGCCGTACGCGGCGTGTCTCGCCGCGAGGTCCTGGGCGCGATTCTCACCGACGACCTCCACCCCCGCCTCGGCGAGCACGCCGAAGTCGTCGAGCGACACGTACTTCGTCGCCGCGACGACCGTCACACCCGGTCCCGCCTCTTCGCGGAGCCGCCGGTACCGCTCTCGCACCTCCCGTGCGTTCACTCGAGCCCTTCGCGTGCCAGGGCGAGGAGCGCCGCACGGTCGTTCTTGGCGGGATCGTCGACGACGGCATCGAGCAGCCGCGCGAGCTCCGCGCCGAGCGCCGGCCCTTCCTCGTATCCGATGGCGATCAGGTCGTCGCCGTTTACTGCGAGATCACCAAGGCGGTGCGGGCTCTCCCGCTCGGCTTCGAGGAGGCCCTCGAGCTCGGCGAGATTGTCGAGCTCCCATTGCTCGACCTCCTTGGCCACCAGATCGGCGCGCTTGTGCTGGATGAGGTGTCGCGCCGGCTCGAGCCCGTGGGAGGCGAGGAAGCGTCGCGCGAAGACTGCGTCGATCGGCCCTTCCGGCCAGAACGGATGGGCTGCGACGAGGCGGACGACGTCGTCGCGGAGCACATTCGGGTATCGGAGGCGGCGCAGGACACGACCCGCGATCCGTGCCCCGACTGGAGCGTGCTCGGCGCCGGTCCCCTCCGCCTCCGGCTTGCCGAGGTCGTGGAGCAGCGCGCAGAGCCGCACCGCGAGCGGCGACCCAGCGTCGGCGGTGTTCTGGACGACGGCGAACACGTGCTCGTCGAGGGGTAACGGCTGCCTGTCAGAGGCGAGCTCGTAGCCGATCGCGACGCCGAACTCAGGCACGACCTCGACCAGAGCGCCCGTGTCGCGCGCAATCCGTAATGCTTCGCGGGGCCGCGACCCGAGGAGCAGCTTCGAGAGCTCTCCCATGCCGTCCGCGGCGAGACCGCCTCCGATCCGCTCGCCCGAGACGTGGCGCAGGCCCGTTACATCCGCGCGCATCTGGTCGACGGTCTCCGGCGGAAGCGCGAACGAAAGCTGGGAGACGAGCCGCAGCCCGCGCAGGATCCGAAGCGGGTCCTCCCGGAAGCTCTGCGGGGTCACGGTTCGCAACTCGCGTCGTTCGAGATCGCGGCGCCCGCCGAAGGGGTCGATCAGCTCGCCGGTCTCGAGGCGCTTGGCCATCGCGTTGACGGTGAAGTCGCGCCGCGCCATGTCGTCCTCGATCGCGACCGACGCGTCGGCGACGATCTCGAAGTCGCGGTGCCCGGGCCCCACGCTGCGCTCGACCCGCGGTGGCGTCAGCTCGATCCCGGCCGGGACGAGCGCTCGGATCTCCGCCGCACGCGGGTAGAAGCGCACGCCGACGAGCTGGCCGTGAACCTCCATGTCCTCGACGCGCCCGTGCGGCTCGAGGGCGGAGCGCAGGCCCGCCTGGTCGACCCCGGGGACGAGAAAGTCCTCGTCCGCATGCTCGATCTCGAGGAACTCGTCGCGCACGGCGCCGCCCACGACGTACGCGTCGAGCCCGAGGGAACGTATGTAGCTGCGAATTGCCGTCGGCACCAACCGGATTGTGTCGCGTCGATGCCGCTGGGGGCGGGCCTACAGGTGAGCGATCGCCTCGATCTCGACGAGCGCGCCGGACGGGAGCTTCGCCACCTGGAACGTCGACCGTGCCGGCGGGCTGTCTCCGACACGCGTCGTGTAGACCGCGTTCATCGCCTGGAAGTCGTCGAGGTCGATCAGGAACACGCTCGTCTTCACGAGCTTCTCCATCGAGCTGCCGGCCTCCTCGAGGATCGTCGCGACGTTCGTGAGCGCCTGCTCGGTCTGCTGCGTGATGTCGCCTTCGACCGCGGTGTCACCGGGCTTGAGCCCGAGCTGCCCGGCGGTGAAGACGAGCTCGCCCGCCACGATCGCCTGGTTGTACGGGGCGCCCTGGAACGGCGCAGGCGCCGCCTCCGTGCGGACAACGCGCTTCTCCATCTCGTCTCCTTCCGTCAGCGGCTTGTGTCGAACGCTCGGGCGAGCGCCACGCCGAGAGCCTTGAAGATCGCCGCGAGCGCGTTCCCCGTGTCCTCGCCTTCGATGAGGCGCACGTGCACGGTCAGCCCGGCCTCCTCCGAGAGCCGGTCGAGAAATCGGGCCGCGAGGTCGGTGCCGAGCCCACCGGCGCCCGTGAGGTCCGCATTCGAGGCGACGAGCGGGCGTCCCGAGCGCTCGACGACGACCATTGCGAGCGCTTCGTCGGCCGGCACCGTCGCCTCACCGTGCGCTCCCTCCGCGAGCCGCGGCGCGACCGCCCTCCCGAGCGCCGTTCCCGCGGCGTCGACCTCCGCCTCGGGGTCGTCGGGCTCGATCTCGAGCGCCAGGTCGAATCCACCGGCGCGCGCGAGCTCGGCGAGCAGGTGGTCGAGGACGGGCACACCCGTCGCGACGTTGGCCGTGCCGGTTCCCTCCTGGATGCGCGCCCCGCTCACAGCTCCACGCGATCGATCGTTGCCCCGAGCCCGCGCAGCCGCTCGTCCATCCGCTCGTAGCCGCGGTCGATCTGGCCGATGTTGCCGATCGACGATTGACCCTCGGCGCACAGCGCGGCGATCACCATCGCCATCCCCGCGCGAATGTCCGGGCTTTCGAGGCGCTGGCCGAAGAGGCGTGCGGGACCGGTCACGACCACGCGATGCGGATCGCAGAGGATGATGCGGGCGCCCATCGAGACGAGCTTGTCCACGAAGAACAGGCGGCTCTCGAACATCTTCTCGAAGACGAGCACCGTGCCGCGCGCCTGTGTGGCCGCGACTACCGCAATGGAGGTCAGATCGGCGGGGAAGGCCGGCCAGATGCCGCTCTCGATCTTGGGGATCTGGTCGCCGAGGTCGTCGACGACGTGAAGCTCCTGGCCGGGTGGGACGCGAACGGCCGTCTCCCCCACCTCGAGCTGGATCCCGAGCTTGCGGAACGCCGGCACGATCGAGATCAGGTCGTCGGGCTCGACGTCCTCGATCGTCACATCGCCCCCGGTCGTCGCGGCAAGCGCGGCAAAGCTCGCGACCTCGACGTGCTCCGGCCGCACGCGGTACGAGCCTCCGCCGAGCTCCTCGACGCCCTGGATGCGCAGGATGTTCGAGCCGATCCCGTCGATGCGGGCGCCGAGCGAGGTGAGGAAGTGGCAAAGGTCCTGGATGTGCGGCTCACACGCGGCGTGGCCGACGATCGTCTCACCCTCGGCGAGAACGGCCGCCATCACCGCGTTCTCCGTCGCCATCACGCTCGCCTCGTCGAGAAACAGCCGCTTCCCCTTGAGGCCGTCCGTGCGAAGGTCGTAGGCCCCGTTCAGGTCGGCTTCGACGCCGAGCTCGGCGAAGGCGTGGATGTGCGTGTCGAGGCGGCGCCGCCCGATGACGTCGCCGCCCGGTGGCGGCACCGTGGCCCGGCCGAACCGGGCGAGCAGGGGACCGGCGAGCAGGAACGAGGCGCGGATCTCTCTCCCGAGGAGCGGGTGGAGCGCGGTCTTCGAGACGTCCGCCGAGTCGACGGTCACCTCGTTCGGCCCGGTCCACGTCGCGCTCGCGCCCAGGTCCGCGAGCAGCTCGACCATCGTCTCGACGTCGCGGATGCGCGGAACGTTCTGCAGGACGACCGGCTGAGACGCAAGGATCGTCGCGGCGAGGATCGGCAGTGCGCCGTTCTTGTTGCCAGCGGCGCGAACAGTCCCGGACAGCGGACGCCCGCCCTCGATCACGAACGACTGCATGCGGGGCGGTATCGTACCCGGCCCTGTGGAGGTGACCCGAGACAGAGCGTGGGCCACGCTCACGCGCTACACGACGAGCGAGTCGCTACTCCGGCATGCGCTGGCGGTCGAGGCGTCGACGCGTTTCTACGCCCGGTCGTTCGACGAGGACGTGGAGCTCTGGGGCTGCGTCGCATTGCTCCACGACTTCGACTACGAGATCCATCCGACGCTCGACAAGCATCCGCAGGACGGGGCCGCCATTCTTCGCAAGGAGGGCTACCCCGAGGAGCTGATCGAGGCGGTGCTGTCCCACGCCGAGCACCTCGAGCTCCCGCGCGACACGCAGCTCAAACGGACGCTGTTCGCGTGTGACGAGCTGTCCGGCTTCGTCCACGCCTGCGGCCTCGTCCGGCCAACCGGCCTCGAGGGGCTCGAGCCGAAGTCGGTGCGGAAGAAGCTCAAGCAGCCGTCGTTCGCTGCCGGCGTCCACCGCGACGAGGTCTACGCGGGCGCCGAGCTGCTCGGGCTCGATCTCGACGAGCACATCGCGAACGTCGTCAAGGCGCTCCAGCCGATCGCCGGCGAGCTCGGGCTGCGAACCACCGCCGACGCAGCCTGACGGCCACGACTGCCCGCTTCACGACCTCCGCCCGCTCAGCCGGCGAGGACGGCCACCAGGCGATCGACGTCAGCGTCGCTCGTCCACCACCCGCACGAGGCACGTACGAGGCCGCGCCCCGGGAGCTCTCGTACGTGGACACCCGCCGCGTGGAGCCGCTCGACGACGCTCGCCGGTTGCTCCTCCGGGCGGAACGACACGAGCGTCGAGGCGACCGGAGGCGTGACGAGCTCGACGTGCGGCGCGAGCTCGGCACGACAGCGCGCAGCGGTGGCCGCCGAGTGGTCGTACCACCAGTCGGGGCGGAGCTCGAGCGCCGCGAGCATCCCGCGCAGACTGCCCTGCGACCACCAGCCCGTCTCGAGCCTGCGCGCGTCGTCATGCGCAGTGAATGTCCCGTCGGGCTCGTAGGCCGTCTGGGCGAAGTAGCTCGGCGACGGGAGGTCGAGAGCGTCGGGATCGTCGACGACGAGGGCGCCTGTCGCGTCCGGGCCGCACAGCCACTTCTGCCCCGAGATGGTCAGGAAGTCGACGCCGGCCGCGCTGGTCGGCACCGCTCCGACGGACTGCGCGCCGTCTGCCAGGACCGGGACGCCGCTCCGCTCGCGCAACTCGGCGAGCGGCAGGACGGCGCCCGTCGTCCAGAGCACCTGCGACGTCGCGATCAACTTCGTCCGCGGGGTGACCGCAGCGAGGATCCGATCGGGGTCAGGCTCGACCACGACGACGTGCGCGGCGGACGCCCCGAGCGGCCCGAGAAGGCCGAAATGCTCGTCCGTCGTCGTGACGATCTCGTCCCCGGCGCGGAGGCCGAGGCCTCGGATAACGATCGCGCACGCCTCACTGGTCGAGCCCGTGAGCGCGACCTGCTCCGGCTCGACGTCGACGAGTGCCGCAAACGCCCGGCGAAGCTCGGCACGGAGAGCGAGCGTCGCCTCGAAGTACGGCAGCCCGGTGCGACCCTCCGCGAGATCGCGCTCGATCGCCGCCGTCATCGCCTCTGCCACGGGGACGGCGAGCGGTCCGAACGTTCCCGTGTTGAGGTAGGCAACGCGTTCGAGGACGGGAAACAGCCCGCGGGCCTCCTCGAACGTCACGTCCTCCCCACCTCGAGGACGCACTCGACGGGCGCATGGTCGGAAAGGACGACACGGTCCTCCATGCGACGCTCGACCGGCCACGCCGTGAGTGGGCCCGCCCTCGCGCCCTTCACGAGGACGTGGTCGATGCCCTCCCACGGCGCGGTGTAGCCGACAAGGCCCGGGTCACGGACGTTGAAGTCGCCGGCGAGCACGATCGCCTCGCCAGGACGTGCGACCCCCTCGACGAATGACCGAGCGCGGGCCGCCTCGGCGCGGGGCACGGACGGATCCGCGAACTCGTTGGAGGCGTGCACATTCCCTACGACGACGTGCGCATCCTCGAGCCGCACAGCCTGGACGAGGCGTCGCTCGCGCCCGCCTTCGCTGATCCGCTCGTTACCGAGATCCGTCACCACATGGCGGGGTGCAATCAGGATCGCGTTCGCTTGCCCTGACAGCCCCGACCGAAACAGACCCTGATGGAGCCGAGTGACCCAGGTGGAGACCGGCCCGAGCCAGAGCGGCGGACGGGCGATGGCGCCGATGCACGTCATCCGCGACCAGTCGTCGACCCGCGGCAGGGCCCACACCGGCACCTCCTGGAGGCAGAGCACGTCCGGCTCGTCGTTGCTCGCGAGCTCGACCATCCTGCGGAGAAATCCCTTGCGACGAGGCGGATGCGCGTTTCCGTGGAACACGTTCCAGCTTCGCACGAGGAGCCGCACGGGCCGAGGCTACGGGTACGGTCGGCCGAATGCGTGTCGTCCTCGCAGATCCGCCCGCATACACGCCTCCCTACGACCACGAGCTCGCCTCTGCGCTGGCCCGCGCCGGCGCCGATGTGGAGCTCGTGACCGCTCCGTTCCGCTTCGGTTCACGCCCGAATCCCGCCGGGTATGAGCTCCACGAGTCGTTCTACCCCCGCTCGAGCGGGATCGGCCGGTCGCACCTCAGGCTCGCCGTGAAGGCGGTCGAGCACCCGCTCGCGATGCGCCGGCTGCTCCGACGCGAAGCCGACGTCCTGCACTTCCAGTGGCTCGCCGCGCCGGAGCTCGACCGGCTCTTGCTGCGCACCCGCGCCGCCCCGCTCGTGCTCACCGCGCACGACCTGCTCCCGCGCCGCACCGCCCGCCGCACCCGGCTCTGGAGAACGCTGTTCGCGCGCTTCGAGCGGATCGTCGTGCACTCCGAACGTGGTCGCGGCGTGCTCGTGGACTTCGGCGTGCCCGACGCCAAGCTTCGCGTCGTCCCCCACCCCGTCTTCCGGAGCGATCCGCCCCGCGGCAGACGACGGCCGCACGGTCCTCGCGCTTGGCGTGATCCGGCCGTACAAGGGCCTTCCGGACGCGGTCGACGCCGTTCTCGGGCTCCCCGACGTGCGCCTCCTGGTGGCCGGCTATCCACGGATCCCTCTGGACGAGCTCCGCGCGCGCGCCGGCAAGCGGGCGGAGTGGCGGCTCGGATACCTCGACTCGGCGGAGATCGAGCGAGCGCTCTCGGAGGCGACCGTCGCCGTCTTCCCGTACCGCGCGGAGCTCGACCAGTCCGGCGCCCTCCTGCAGGCCCTCGGTGCGGGCGTTCCCGCCGTCGTCTACGACGTCGGTGGGCTCGGTGAGGTCGTTGCACGGTTCGGCGCCGGGCGCGTCGTCGATGCCGGCGACACCGACGGCCTCGGGATCGCTCTCCGCGACCTGCTCGACGACCCGGCATCGCTCTCCACGGCTCGCGCGGGGGCAGAGCGCGCGCGGGACGCCCTCACCTGGGACGCGGCGGCGGACGCCCATCTCGACCTCTACCGAGAGCTCGTGTGAGGTTTCGTCGAGGGCCCTTCGACGAGCTCGTCGAACGCCAGCTCGAGCTGTTCGCCGAGGACGCGGCAGCCGATCTCCAGGAAGCGACCGAGGCGGAGGCGGCATGGGTCCGCGCAGGTCGGGAGGAGGCCGAGGAGGCGTACGGCGACTTCCAGCTCGTCGTCGACGCGATCGCGGACCGACTGCTCGACGTGCGCGAGGCCTACGCTGCGACGATCGACGAGGGGCGGGTCGAGGCGTACCGCCGCGCGTTCAACCGGGCGGCGGCTCGTCGTTTCAAGCGCTACGCGTCGCTCGTCGCCGACCTCGAGCCCTGATCCTCGAGTCCGGGCTGGTCGGACGAGCGAGGCCGTAACGAGCGCGCGAGCTTCAGGTGGGTTGCCGCCTCGTGGTGGCGCCCCTGGTTCTTGAGCGCCCGTCCGAGCGCGTAGTGCGCGTAGTCGTCGGATGGAGCGAGGTCGAGCACCTTCCGGAACTCGGCCTCGGCCTCCTCCCACCGTCGGATGCGGAAGTAGGCGATCCCGAGCGCCTCGCGAATCGATGCCTTCTCGGGCTCGAGCCGCTTCGCCTTCTCGAGCGCTACGGTCGCCTGCGCGGGCATTCCGTCTCGCAGATGGGCACGACCCTGCTGGTAGAGGTCGTACGCGCTCGTCATCCCGTCATCGTGCCGACCGTGTCAAGGAGCGCGGGGACAGCGCGGCTCGCAGCCGATCAGAGGGGGTTTCGCGCGAGCGCGCGGCGTCGAGGACGTGCGCGAGCTCTGCGCGAGCGCGCACCGCCGCGGCTCGTGCCCCACGCAACGGGCCGAACCGCGCCTCCGCGAGCGCATCGGTGAGCGCGCCCGACGGGGTAGCGAGCACGCGCTCTGCCGTGCGTCGCAGGTCGGCCATCGTGGCGGCCGCCTCGACGGCCGCGCCGCGGTCGACGAGCGCCGCGACGAGCTCGGCCCGGACGCCGCTCGCGAGGGCGCGGGGCTCTCTGCGACGCAGGCGTCGGGCACGCCGCGCCCACTTGCCCCCGACGAGCGCGACCGCGGCTGCGAGCGGCAGGAGCAGGAACGCGATCAGCCACCACGGGACCGACCGCGCGTCAGCCGTTGCGGCGACGGGGGTCGGGGTCACCGGTCGTCCGCTGTCCGGCAACGGTGGCGAGAAGTCGAGGAACCGCCCCGTGCCGAGCGCCCGGACGGCGTCCGCCGAGTCCGACGCCAGCGTGTAGACGGCAGAGAGCGTGCCCCGGCCAGGCGTCGGGTCGAACGCGAGCCAGCCGAAGCCGTCGAACCACGCCTCGACCCACGCGTGCCCCTGATGATCGGTCACCGTCCAGACCCCGCCTTTCCAGGTGCCGGCGGTGAAGCCGACCGCGACGCGCGCAGGCACGCCGAGCAGCCGCAGCATCACCGCCATCGCGCCGGCGTAGTGCTGGCAATAGCCGAGCCGGGTCACCTCGACGAAGTCGACGAGCGGCGGATTGCCGACGCCTGCCGGTGGGCGCTCGTCGTAGCGGAAGCCACCCTCGCGCCGGAACCACCGCTCGAGCAGCAGCGTCGCCTCGTACGGCGAGCGGGCGCGAGCGGTGCGTCGGCGAGCCTCCTCCCAGAGCGCCCGATACGGCCAGAGGGGCTGGTACCTCTCGTCGCGGAACACTCGGTCGACGACGCGCTCGCGCTGCGAGGCGCCGTACCCGGGGAATCGGGCGCGCCCGAGCTCGAGGTAGCGGCCCGTCTCGGCGGGGTAACGGGGCCTGGAGGCCGCAAGCGCGCGAGGGGTCGGTCGCGGCGCGTAGCTCCAGACGGTGTACTCCGCCCCGCGCCGGACGGTCCTTCCCGCGCGCATCACCCCGCCGTCGAGATACGAGACGCGGCCGAGGGATTCGCCCTCGACGCGGGCCGGCTGGCTTGCGGCGGCGACGCGGTCGTCCTCGAGCCCCTCGACCGTCACGGTCTGCCGGAGCCACTGGCCGGGGTTCGCGTCCCGGTTCGGCACGAGCGGATCGGGTGGGAGCCTGCGGCGAGGCGCGCCGATGTCGACGGGATACAGATTCTCGATCCAGCGGTCCGCGGCGAATGTCTCGAGCGTCGAGACACGCCAGTACTCCGCGCGCTTCGGCGCCCGCACGCGGAGCACGACCGTCGGCCGCGCCGGAAACTCGATTCCCCCGTAGTGCGAGTCCCACAGGTACCGCAGGCTCGCCGTCCGTCCGCTGCCCGCGAACGGGTCCCAGCCGCGCCAGTCGACGCCGAGCCTCGCCGGGCGCCACGCCCGTCGCAGCCGCGGCAACGGCCGCCGAGAGCACGACTGCGCCGAGGACAATTCCCGGCGCCATGCGTCGTCGGTCGCGAAGATTCGACGCGATCGATACCAGCAGCACCGACGCCAGGGCGACCGCGCCGACCGCGACCGCGTTCGCATCCTCGAGCAGCCGGGCCGGGAAGCCGACGCCGAGGGCGACCACCAAGACGACGATCGGCGTCCGGCGATAGCTCGTCGCGAGCGACCCGGCGAGGGCGAGCGCGAACGCCGCGATGGCGACGAGCCCGTGGAGCGAGGGGTATGCGGCAGGGTCGAACGGCGCGCGAACCGCGGGCGCGTCGTGGAGAGCCGTCCAGGCGTCCCCGAGCGCCTCGTGAGGCCACGTGCCGAATGCGACCGCGAGCGCGGCCAGCGAGACCGCGACGCACGCACCGACCCGAGACGGTGTGGTGGGCGCCAGGCACGGCACGAGCGCCAGCAGGCCACAGGCGACGAACGCCGACCAGGCCACCGGATCCTCCAGCAGGCCCCAGGCGAGGACGATCGTCGCGACGACCGGCGCTGCGACGAAGAGGCTGCGTCGATCAGCCAACGGCTCGCACTCGCAGACCGGCGAGTGCCTCCTCGAGGTTGTTGCCGCTACGAAGGACGGCGATCGGGATGCCCGCCGAGGCGAGCCGCAGAAGCGTCCGAGAGGGATCCGACGCAGGGCGGCCGGCGTAGGTCTGGGTATCGATCGCGACGAGTGCGCAGGAGCGCCCGGCCGCGCGCCGCACGACGAGCGCGTCCTCTACGACCTCGGGTCGTCCGGTCACGACCACGAGCTCCGGGACCGAGCCGAGCGCCCCACGCGCCGTCGCGAGCTCACGCAGGGGCGCCGCGTCCGCAGGCTCGACCGCCGCGAGGGCATCGAGCGCGCCGTCCCAGTCGCGGCCGAGGCTCTGCACGCGGTGGATGCCGGGCTGCGGCGACGCGATCACGAGGAGGGAACGACGCGAATGAGCGGCATGGGCCCGCACGAGCCCCGCCGCAGCCCGCACGGCGTCGTCGAGGCTCGACCGACCGGGTGGGCCGGCAACGCTTCCCCGTTCGACGTCGAGCAGGATCGCGACGCTGTCGCGAGGCGCGTCCTCGAGCTCGCGCACCATCAACGTGCCGCGCCGTGCGGACGTCGGCCAATGGACGGCGCGCAGCGGCTCGCCCTCCACGTACTCGCGTACGCCATGCGGCTCCAGGCCGCTCGGTCTTCGAACGTGGGCGCGCCGTCCGCCCTCCCCGTGGGCCCCCGTCTCGGTGAAGAGCGTCGCAAGCTCGGGGACGCGTGGCCGGACGAGCACGGTCCCGCCGGCAGGAACCTCCACCTCCACGGTCGTGAACCCGAGGGGATCGCGTGCCAGAAGCCTCCCGGGACCGAGGCGGTAGCGCCCGCGCGGCGCCTCCTCGATCACGAGCGTCGCCCGACCGCCCGCCGGGATGGCGGTCTCGAGCTCGCCGAGCGGGCGCACGACGTCGCGCAGCTCGAGACGGGAGGCAAGCCGCGTGGCGCCGCGCACCGCAACGCGCAGCCGCAGCGTGCCGCCCTCGACCGGCGGCGCCTCGGCCGGGAGCCTCTCGACGGACAGAGCGCGGACGGCAACCGACGCCCACACGCGGGCGGCGATTGCGGCGAGCGCAAGCCCCACTCCGAGAACCGCGAGCGCCGTCGAGCCGACGGCCCATGCCGCCGCGAGGACGGCGACCGCGAGCGCTCCGGCGCCGCCCTGAGCCCTCACACCGATGGTGCGAGGGCGGCTGCTCACACCGGCACCGGTGTCGCGGACACCGCCTCAACCACGATCTCCTCGGCTGTGACCCCTGTCGCGCGCGCCTCGGGCGCCAGGATCAGCCGGTGCGCCAGCACGGCGCCGGCCAGCGCCTGTACGTCCTCGGGTATGACGAACTCGCGCCCGTCGACCAGCGCCCGCGCCTTGGCGAGCGAGAGCAGTGCGATGCCCGAGCGCGGGCTGCCGCCGAGCGCCAGCCGCGTGCTCGCGCGGGTGTGTCGCAGCAAGGCGACGACGTACCGCGTGACGCTCTCCTCGACGTGCACGCGACGGGTCGCGGCAATCGCCTCGAGCAGCTCGGCGTGACCCGCGACGGGCCTCAGGTGGTCGAGAGGCGGCGAGGTCGTCTGCTCGGCGAGCATCCGTGCCTCGTCCGCGTGCGACGGATAGCCGATCGTCATCCGAACCGCGAAGCGATCCAGCTGCGCCTCGGGGAGCGGATACGTGCCCTCGTACTCGACCGGGTTTTGCGTGGCGATCACGAGGAACGGGCGCTCGAGGACGTGGGTCTCTCCGTCGACCGTCACCTGCGTCTCCTGCATCGCTTCGAGGAGCGCCGACTGGGTCTTCGGCGACGCGCGGTTGATCTCGTCCACGAGGACGACGTTCGCGAAGACCGGCCCGTGCCGGAACCGGAACGTGCCGCTCTGCCGATCGAAGACGTTGACGCCGGTGACGTCTGCCGGGAGCAGATCGGGCGTGAACTGCACGCGATGGAAGCTCAGCTCGAGCGAGCGAGCGAGCGCCTTGGCGAGGACGGTCTTGCCGACGCCGGGCACGTCCTCGACGAGCACGTGCCCCTCCGCGAGAAGGCAGAGGAGCGGCAGGCGAAGCGTCTCGGGCGTCGCATGCACCGCCGAGCCGAGGCTGTCGACGACCCGCTCTGAAAGGGCGGCCGCGAAAGCCGTGTCCGTTCCCGCGAGCGGGCCGGAGGTGGCTTGCTCGGTCACGAGCGGCCCTCGAGCAGGCTCTCGACCTCGTCGAGGATCGCAGCGGCGATCGCAGGCTTCGACGCCTTCCCCACGTGCCGCTCGCCGCCTGCTGTGACGAGAACCACCTCGTTGTCGGAGCTGTCGAAGCCGATGTCGTCGCGCCCCACGTCGTTGTAGACGACGAGGTCGACGTTCTTGTCGGTCAGCATCGCTCGCTTGCGTGCGAGCCCGTCCTCGCCGTGCTCCGCGCCGAAGGCCACGAGCACCTGGCCGTCGCGACGCGCAGCGCCGAGCGCTCGCGCGACGTCCGCCGTCGGCACGAGCGACACCGTCCAGGGCGACGCGTCCTTCGGACGCTTGCCCTCGATCGGCTCGGCGGGCCGGTAGTCCGCCACGGCCGCCGCCATCAGGACGACATCCGCGTCGGCCCGTGCGAGCGCCTCGCGGCGCAGGTCGGCAGCCGTTGGGGTCGGAACGACCTCGACGCCGTCGGGGCGCGCGACCTGCAGGTTCGCGGCCAGCAGCGTCACCGCGGCGCCCCTGTCCCGGGCCGCCTCGGCGAGCGCGACACCCATGCGGCCGGAGGACCGGTTGCCGAGAAACCGCACGGCGTCGAGCGGCTCGCGCGTGCCGCCGGCCGTGACGAGGACGCGCTTGCCCGTCAGCGCACCGTCGGTCGCTTCGGGGCTGAGGACCGCCTCGATTCGCGCCACGATCTCCTCGGGCTCGGCCATCCGCCCGGGCCCGACGAGACCCTCGGCGAGCTCGCCGTCGTCCGGCCCCACGACCACCGCGCCGCGTTCGACGAGCACGGCGAGGTTCGCCTGCGTCGCCGGGTGCTCCCACATCGCGGTGTTCATCGCCGGCGCCAGCACGATCGGGCCCCGGTGCGCGAGCGCCGTCTCCGTCAGGAGGTCGTCGGCGAGCCCGTGCGCGAGCCGCGCCATGGTGTTCGCCGTGAGCGGCGCCACGGCCAGCAGGTCGGCGTCGGCGAGGTGCGGATACGGGTCGTCCGGCGGCGCCTTGCGCGCGAGCGCCCAGTACGTCTGAGCGGCGACGAACTCCTCCGCGCTGTGTGTGACGACGGGCGTGACGTCGTGGCCGGCGCGTACGAGCAAGCGCACGAGCTCACAGGCCTTGTAGGCCGCGATGCCGCCCGTCACTCCGAGGAGGATCCGCGCCACGGGCATAGTGTGCCCGCGCCCGACCCGCTCGAACCGTTTCCTACTGGCCGGGCGGGGCGTACGAGAAGGTCAGCTTGCCCCTGGCGATCTCCTCCATGGCCATCGTCAGGTAGTTCTTCGAGCGCGACTCGACGAGGGGCGGGGGCGCGTCCTCCAGCCCGATGCCTTCACCGAGCTGGTGGTGGTAGTTGTTGATCTGCCGGGCCCGCTTGGCGGCCATGATCACGAGCGCGTACCGCGACGGAGGGTCCGTCTTGGTGCCCGTGTGGGAGAGAAGCTCGTCGATCCGCGGCTCGATCATCGGTTGATGATGGTACCTGCGAGTACCAACTCACGTTCGACGATCGCCGCGAGCACCTCGGTGGCGCGCACGACGTCGTCGTTTCGCACCATGTAGCGGAACTTGTGGGCCTGTTCGAGCTGATTGTTCGCGATCGTGATGCGCTCCTCGATCTCGCCGGTGGATTCCGTCGCCCGCTCGCGCAGTCGGCGCTCGAGCTCGTCGACGTCTGCGGCGATGAAGATGGTGCACGCGCCGGGCACCTCGTTCTGGACGTGGAGCGCGCCGTCGGTCTCGAGCTCGAGCACACAGACGCGACCCTGCGACGCGATCCGACCGATCTCCGAGCGAAGCGTGCCGTAACGCTTGTGCGAGACGTACTCGACCCACTCGAGAAAGGCGCCCTCGTCGACGCCCGCCGTGAACTCCTCGTCGGTGAGGAACCAGTACTCGCGCCCGTTCTCCTCACCGGGCCGCTGAGGCCGGGTCGTCGCCGAGATCGCGGCCTCCAACTCCGGCAGCCGGTCGAGCAGCGCGCGGATCAGTGTCCCCTTCCCCGCCCCGGACGGCCCGGTGACGACGAAGACGGGTCTCACGGCGCGCACGGCCGGTCGCCGGAGAAGCCGGAGATCACCTGTTGTTGAAGAGGTTGACGAGCTCGGCGCGCTGCCGCTCAGAGAGGCCGCCGACGGTCTTCGACTGGCTGATCCGACACTGGTTGAGGAGGCGGGCCGCCTTGACACGGCCGAACTTCGGCACCGCCATCAGCATGTCGAACACCTTTGCCGTCGAGACGTAGTCGGGGGGATCGAGCAGGATCGACTCGATGTGCGCGCGACCGTCCTTCAGGTCCTTCTTCAGCTGGGCACGCCGGACGCGAATGTCGTTCGCACGTTGAAGGGCTTCCATCCGCTGATCGAGTGATCGGGCGGGAGCCTGTGCGTGCGTCTTCGACGTGACCATTGAGCGGACGAGTCTAGCACCCTCGGCGTTTGAATCAAGCAGTACTGTTTTGCGCAATTTGCAGGTTTTTTTCCGAACGGACAACGGACACCCCTCGCGCGTCGAGAGGTGTCGCAAACCCGCGGGCCTCGGCCTCCGCATCGAGCTCGGTCCTGATCCGAGCCGGTGCAAGCGGGTCGGCGAACAGAACCGTCCCGAGCGCGACGGCGCTGGCCCCCACCGCCACGAGCTCCAGCGCGTCGCCTCCTGTCATCACTCCACCCATGCCCACGATCGGCACGTCGACGGCCGCTGCGCACGCATGGACGCAGGCCAGCGCGATGGGTCGAAGGGCCGGGCCCGAATACCCTCCGACCGCGAGCGCAAGCTTCGGCTGCAGCGTTCCGGGATCGAGCGCGAGCCCACGGATCGTGTTGACGAGCGAGAGGCCGTCCGCGCCGGCGTCGACGACCGCGCGGGCCGCGGCGGCGATGTCCCACTGCGCCGGGGACAGCTTCGCGTAGAGGGTCTTTGTCGTCGCCGCTCGCGCGGCGGCGACGAGCTGCGCAGCTGTCTCCGGCGCCTCCTCGACGTTCGGGCAGGAGAGGTTCAGCTCGATCGCGGCCACTCGGTCGTCGTTCTCCAGCCGTTCGCAGCACACCGCGTAGTCGGCCGCCGAGAACCCGCCCACGGACACCCACAGCTCGTCTGTGAGGTCCGCCAGCCGCGGCAGGTGGTCGGCGACGAACACGTCGATTCCCGGCCCCTGCAGGCCGATGGAGTTGAGCATCCCGTGGTCCGTCTCCGCGATTCGGACAGGCGGGTTGCCCTGGCGCGGGAGCGGCGTGATCGTCTTCGTCACGAACGCGTCGAGCGACCGCGCCACCTCCGGCGCGGCCAGTGCGTCGAGACAACCGGAGGCGTTGAGGAGCGGGACGCCGGTCATGCGGCTCGGAGGACCGGGCCTTCGAGGCAGAGGCGCACGTAGCCGCCGTTGCGACGGACGACGCAGCCGTAGCAGGCGCCGTAGCCACACGCCATCGGCGCCTCATGGGAGAGCTGCGCGCCCGGGACGAGCCGCTCCAGCGCGTCGAGCATCGGCTCGGGCCCGCAGGCGAGAACGTCCCCCGGCTCCGCCGGCAGCGCGTCCGTCACGAGGGTCGGGTCGAGCACCACCTCGGCGTTCGGCACGAGCGCCGCCGCCTCGGCATGGTGCTCGGTGCGAAACCCGAGCAGCGCGGGCGGGCTGTCGAGTTGCTCGGAGAGGTACGGCAGCGGAGCGATCCCGATCCCGCCGCCCACGAGCAGCGGCCGCTCGACGTCGAGGTCGAACCCCTTCCCGAGCGGCCCGGTGACATGGATCGCGTCACCGCCCTGGAGCGCTGCCAACGCGTGCGTGCCCGGCCCGATCGGCTCGAAAAGGAAGCCGAGCTCACCGGGCGGCGCAAGGCAGAGACTGAAAGCGCGCGGCAGCAGGCGCCCGGGCGCCTCGAGCATGAAGAACTGGCCGGGGGTTCCGGGCTGAAGCC
Organism: uncultured Actinomycetes bacterium; assembly: GCA_963839755.1. Classification (GTDB taxonomy): domain Bacteria; phylum Actinomycetota; class Thermoleophilia; order Gaiellales; family Gaiellaceae; genus Gaiella. The sequence continues at coordinate 156,247 of CAWIVU010000013.1, read as the reverse complement.
CGGAACGCCCCAGACGAACCAGCGAATAGGGACCGATCCGTTCGTTGCCGACGACCGTGAGACGCTCGCGACGCACGTCAAGCGCCCGTGTGTTGATTCAACACAAGCGTCGTCACGCCACCGCCCCGATTCGCTCCTGCAACGACAGCGTGGTTTCCGCGCGCGCGTTGGCGATCGCGTGGACCGCGGCCGCCGCGCCGGAGATCGTCGTGATGCACGGGACCCGCGCGACGAGCGCGGCCTCGCGGATCAGGTAGCCGTCGGCGCGGGCGCCGGAGCCCTGCGGCGTGTTCACGACGAGGTCGCAGCGGCGCTGTCGGATCAGGTCGACGACCGTGGGCTCGCCCTCACCGGCCTCCGCGACCTTGCCGACCTCCTCGGCGTCGAGCCCCGCGGCGCGAAGCGTCTTCGCGGTGCCGGTCGTCGCGACGAGCTCGAAGCCCGAGCCCGGCGAGCGCGGCGGCGATGGGCGCGATGCTCGGCTTGTCCCCGTCCCGCACGGAGAGGAACGCCGTCCCGGCGTTCGGCAGCGGCCTCCCCGCCGCCCGTTCCGCCTTCGCGAACGCCGTCGGGAGGTCGGAGGCCGTCGCCATCACCTCGCCGGTGGACCGCATCTCCGGCCCGAGCACGGGATCGGCGCCGGGGAAGCGGGCGAACGGCAGCACAGCCGCCTTGACGCTGACAGCCGTCGGCCGGGGCAGGCTCAACCCGAGCTCGGCGAGCGGCGTGCCGTGGGCGAGTCGACACGCTGCGTCGACGAGGTTGACGCCCGTCGCCTTGCTCGCGAAGGGCACGGTCCGCGAGGCACGTGGGTTCGCTTCGAGGACGTAGACCGTCGAGTCGGCGATCGCGAGCTGCACGTTGAGGAGCCCGACGACGCCGAGCGCCGGGCCGAGCCGCTTGACGACATGCTCCACCTCCAGCGCGTTCGCGAGCGTGAGCGACTGCGCCGGGAGCACGCATGAGGAGTCGCCGGAGTGCACGCCCGCCTCCTCCACGTGCTGCATGACGGCACCGATGAACACCTCGTCGCCGTCGCACAGGGCGTCGACGTCGATCTCGACTGCGTTCTCGACGAAGCGGTCGACGAGCACGGGCCCGCTGACGGCCGCCATTGCGGCGCGCAGGTCGTTCTCGTCGTCGCAGATGCGCATCGCCCGGCCGCCGAGCACGTACGAGGGGCGGACGAGGACCGGGTAGCCGATCTCGCGGGCCGCGGCGAGCGCCTCGTCCTCACCCTCGACTGTCGACCACGGCGGGCAGCGAATGCCGAGCTCGCGCGTGAGCGCGCCGAACCGCTCGCGGTCCTCGGCGAGGTCGATCGCCGCATGCGGCGTGCCGAGGATGCGGTAGCCGGCCGCCTCGATGTGCCGTGCGAGCCGCAGCGGGGTCTGGCCGCCGAACTGCGTGACGACGCCGAGCGGCCGCTCCCGGTCGAGCACGGCGAGCACCTCCTCGGGCGAGAGCGGCTCGAAGTAGAGCCGGTCCGACGTGTCGTAGTCGGTCGAGACCGTCTCCGGGTTGCAGTTGACCATGACGGCCTCGTATCCGAGCCCGCGGAACGTCTGAACGGCGTGGACGCAGCAGTAGTCGAACTCGATCCCCTGCCCGATGCGGTTCGGCCCCGAGCCGAGGATCACCACGCGCGGCTTCTCGCCGGGTGACGGCCCCTCGTCCTCCTCCCCCCACGTCGAGTAGAAGTAGTTCGAGGCGGCCTCGACCTCGCCGCCGCAGGAGTCCACGCGCCGGTAGGCGGGCCGGATTCCGCGGGCGTATCGCGTGCGACGCACGTCGTCGCCCGAGGTGCCCCACGCCGCGCCGATCGAGTCGTCTCCCCATCCCGCCCGCTTCGCGCGCCGGATGTCGCCGGTCCGGAGCTCCCGCTTGGCGGCCTCGAGCTGCTCGACGAACCATGGGTGGAGGCCGTCCGGCAGGTCGTCGATCGTCGCCCACGGCGTCGGTGAGCCCGGATCGAGCTCGCGCGAGCCGAACGCCTTCAGGAAGGCCTCGGTGAACGTGCGCCCGATGCCCATCGCTTCGCCGACCGACTTCATCTGCGTCCCGAGGGTCGGGTCGGCCCCGGGGAACTTCTCGAACGCGAAGCGTGGGAACTTGACGACGACGTAGTCGAGCGTCGGCTCGAAGCTGGCGGGTGTCGTCTTCGTCAGGTCGTTCGGGATCTCGTCGAGCGTGTAGCCGACGGCGAGCTTGGCGGCGACCTTCGCGATCGGGTACCCGGTCGCCTTGGACGCGAGCGCGGACGAGCGCGAGACGCGTGGGTTCATCTCGATCACGCGCAGGTCGCCGGTCTCGCGATGCCGCGCGAACTGGATGTTCGACCCCCCGGTCTCGACGCCGACCGAGCGAATCACGGCGGCCGCCGCGTCGCGCAGCTCCTGGTACGCCTCGTCGGAGAGCGTCATCTGCGGCGCGACGGTGACGGAGTCGCCGGTGTGGACGCCCATCGGATCGAGGTTCTCGATCGAGCAGACGATCACGACGTTGTCGGCGTGATCGCGCATGACCTCGAGCTCGAACTCGTCCCAACCGCGGATCGACTCCTCGACGAGCACCTGCTGGATCGGGCTCTCGCTCAGGCCTCGCTCGACCTGGCGATGGAGCGCGACGAGGTCGTCGGCGAAGCCGCCCCCATGGCCTCCGAGTGTGAACGCGGGCCTGATCACGGCCGGAACCTGGACGCCCTCGAGCTCGTCGAGCGACCCTACGATCCGCGAGGTCGGCACGGCGAGGCCGCAGCCCTGGACCGCGTCGCGGAAGAGCTCTCGGTCCTCGGCACGTTTGATGACGTCGACGGAGGCGCCGAGCAGCTCGACACCGAGGTCGTCGAGCACCCCGGCCGCCTCGAGCTCGATTGCGAGATTGAGCGCCGTCTGACCGCCGAGCGTCGGCAGCAGGCCGTCGGGTCGCTCGCGGCGCAGGACGTCCGCCACACCCTCGAGGTCGAGCGGCTCGATGTACGTGCGGTCGGCGAAGCCCGGGTCGGTCATGATCGTCGCCGGGTTCGAGTTGACGACGATCGTGCGGTAGCCGTCCTCCCGGAGCACCTTCAGGGCCTGGCACCCCGCGTAGTCGAACTCGCAGGCTTGACCGATCACGATCGGCCCGGAGCCGATCACACAGACCGAGCGAAGGTCGCTCCTGGCGGGCATCAGGCGGGCTCCAGCGCTTCGACCCACCGCTCGAGGATCGGCCAGGCGTCGTGCGGCCCGGGGCCCGCCTCGGGGTGGAACTGCACGCTCTGCGCCTGGAGGGCGGGGAAGTCGAATCCCTCGACGGTGCCGTCATACAGGGAGACATGGGTCTCCTCGGCACGCTCGGACGGCACGACCGCGAAACCGTGGTTCTGGCTCGTCACGAGCACGCGCCCGGTGCGCTTGTCGAGCACCGGGTGGTTCGCGCCGCGGTGGCCGAAGGGCAGCTTCGTCGTCTCGTGATCGGTCGCGAGGCCGATCAGCTGGTGCCCGAGGCAGATTCCGAGCATCGGCACACGGCCGAGCGTGGCGCGCACGACCTCCGTCTCGTCGACGAGGGGTGCGGGGTCGCCGGGCCCGTTCGAGAGGAGCACGCCGTCGTGGCTAACCAGCTCGTCGGCGTCGCACACGTGCGGGTAGACGGTCACCGCAGCGCCGGCCTTCGCGAGGCGACGCAGGATGGAGCGCTTGACGCCGTAGTCGACCACGGCCACGCGTACGCGGCCATCGGCCTGGGCGACGTACGGCTCCCGGGTCGAGACCTGGGCGACGAGCGCGGCGCCCTCCATCGTCGGCTGCTCGCGCACCTGCTCGAGTGCGTCTCCCACGGGGAACGTCCGCTCGTCGGCGACCGCCACACCTCGCATCGCGCCCGCTTCACGGACACGAAGAGTCAGCGACCGCGTGTCCACCTCGTCGAGCGCCACGATTCCGCGTTCCGCCAGCCAGAGCGCCCAATCCTCGCCGCCGAGCCGTCGCATCAGAACCGCCTTCGCGTGTGGTGCGCTCGATTCGAGCCGGCCCTCGTCCACGCCGTAGTTCCCGACCATCGGGGCGGTGAAGCACACGAGTTGCTCCGCGTAGCTCGGGTCGGTGACGGTCTCCTGATAGCCGGTCATGCCCGTCGTGAAGACGGCCTCGCCGAACGCCGCGCCCTCCGCGGCGACCGACCGCCCCCGAAACACCGTTCCGTCCTCGAGCAGGACGTAGCCCTGTGCCGCTCCCTTCACGCTGCGAACACCACTCGCCCCGCGGCCAGGGTCTTGACGACGGCGCCGACGAGCGTCCGCCCCAGGAGCCACGAGTTCGCCGACCGGGACCGAAAGCGGTCTTCGCTTACCGTCCAGGTCGCCTCGAGGTCGAGCAGCACGAGGTTCGCAGGCTCGCCGACGGCGATCCGCGGCGCGGGCAGGCCGAGCGCGCGCGACGGTCCCATGGACAGGCGTTCGAGAACGGTGTCGAGCGGCACCTCGCCCTCGCGCACGAGAAAGGTGTTGAGCGCGGCGAATGCGGTCTCGAGCCCCGTGACCCCGAAGGGCGCTTCCTCGAACGGCGCGTCCTTCTCGTGCCGCGCGTGCGGGGCGTGATCGGTCGCGATGCAGTCGATCGTGCCGTCGAGCAGCCCTTCCACGAGCGCGCGCCGGTCGTCCTCGCTCCCGAGCGGGGGGTTCATCTTCGCGTTCGCGTCGAGCGAGCGCACCAGCTCGTCGGTGACGCAGAGGTGGTGCGGCGTCGCCTCGGCGCTCACGCGGACGCCGTTGGCCCGCGCGCGCCGCACGGCCTCGACCGAGGCACGGGCAGAGAGGTGCTGGAGGTGCACCGGGCGTCCCTCGTACGCGGCGAGCGACAGGTCGCGCTCCACCATCAGGCTCTCGGCGACGGACGGCCACCCGGTGAACCCGAGCTCGGCGGAGACGGCGCCCTCGTGCATCTGACCGTCGCGCGACAGCGTCGGCTCCTCGCAATGAAGCGCGAGCGGCCGATCGGCGACGGCGCTGTAGGCGAGGGCGCGGCGCATGAGCCCGGCCGAGGCGACCGGTCTGCCGTCGTCGGTGAACGCGAGCGCTCCCGCCTCCGCCAACTCGGCCATCTCGGTCAGCTCCTCCCCGCGCTGACCCTTCGAGATCGCAGCGGTGAAGCCGGTCGGGACGACGGCCTCGTCGCGTGCCCGCTCGACGAGCGCCCGCAGGACCGAGGCGGTGTCGACGATGGGCTCGGTGTTCGGCATCGCGACGATCGCGCAGTACCCGCCCGCTGCGGCTGCCTCGGTGCCCGAGACGATCGTCTCCTCGTCCTCGCGCCCGGGTGTGCGCAGGTGCACGTGCGGGTCGACGAACGCCGGTGCGAGAACGAGGCCCGCCGGCGCCGACGAGAGTGTGTCGATCGCGGTCACGATCCCGTCCTCGACAGTGACGGATGCGGGCGCGTCGATGCCTTCCACCGGATCGACGACGCGTGCTCGGATTGTCAGTGAGTCGAGCCGCCCGTTCCGGCAGGCGAGCATCACGCGACCTCGAGCGCCCGTGCCGCGACTCGCACGCCCGGCGAGGTGAGGAGGTCGTAGAGGATCGCCATGCGCACGACGAGGCCCGACCGTACCTGGGTCGTGACGAGCGAGGCTCCCGAGTCGGCGACGCGCGGGTCGATCTCGATCCCGCGGTTCATCGGCCCGGGATGCATCACGAGTTGTCCCGACCGGACGCGCTCCGGTGTGATGCCGTACAGCGCCGTGTACTCCCGCAGGGAGGGCACGTACGCAGCCTGCATCCTCTCCGACTGCATGCGCAGCACGTAGACGACGTCGACGTCGGAGACGGCGGCGATGTCCGTGCTCACCCGGCAGCCGAGCTCCTCGATCCCGCGCGGTAGGAGCGTGGGCGGCCCCACCAGCACCGGATCGGCATCGACGAGGAGCAGCGCCTCGACGAGCGAGCGGGCCACTCGTGAGTGCAGCACGTCCCCGACGATCGCGACCGAGACTCCATCCAGCCGGTCGAGCGCCTCGCGGATGGTGAAGAGGTCGAGCAGCGCCTGTGTGGGGTGCTGGTGCTTCCCGTCGCCTGCGTTCACGACATGGGCCTCGGTCGTGCCGGCGACGAGGTGCGGCGCGCCGATGTGCGGATGGCGCACGACGATCACGTCCGGCTCGTACGCCGCGAGAGTGAGCGCGGTGTCGCGCAGCGATTCGCCCTTGTCGACGGACGACCCCGACGCGCGCAGCGTCAGCGTGTCGGCCGAGAGTCGCTTCGCTGCGAGCTCGAAGCTCGCGAGCGTGCGCGTCGACGACTCGTAGAAGAGGTTCAGGACGAGGCGGCCGCGAAGCGTCGGAAGCTTCTTGACCTCCCTGTCGAGCGATTGCTCGAGCGCACGGGCGGTGTCGAGAACGCGCTCGACGTCGTCCCGGCTCAGGTCGCCGACTCCGAGCAGGTGTCGCGTGGTCGGGCGCTCACTCATCGTTGTGCTCCGGTCGGGCGCCATCGAGCACGACGCGATCGACGCCGTCGATCTCCTCGAGCTCGACCCGCACGCGCTCGCCGAGCGCGGTCGGGAGGTTCTTGCCGACGTAGTCCGGGCGAATCGGCAGCTCCCGGTGCCCTCGGTCGACGAGCACCGCGAGCTGCACGCGATCGGGGCGACCGTAGTCGAGGAGCGCGTCGATCGCCGCGCGGATCGTCCTCCCCGTGAAGAGCACGTCGTCGACGAGGACGCACGTCGTCCCTCCAAGCGGGAATCCGAGCTCCGTGCCGCGCACGATCGGATGCGCGTGCCGCGGCGCCTCGCGACCGCGCACGAGCACGTCGTCACGGTGGAACGAGATGTCCACAGCCCCGAGCTCCAGCTCGACGCCGCTGCGCTCGGCGACCAGCTCGCCGAGACGGCGCGCGAGAGGCACTCCGCGAGTGTGGATCCCGACGAGCGCGACCCGCTCGAGATCGTCGTTTCGCTCGATCAGCTCGTGCGCCAGCCGCGCAACCGTCCGCGCCAGGGCATCCGCGTCGAGGATCTCGCGCGCGTAATCGCGCGCGGGTGTGCCGGTCTCCATCGCTTCTCCTTCCCGGCCTCGCTGGACCGGCTTAAAGGGGACTGCGCGAGTGTAAACGACGCACGCGATGGCACTTACAACTCCCTCGCTGCCGGTCGGCGAGGATCCTTCCCGTGACCGATCCGGAGACGGTGACACCAGGCGGCTCTCCCCCGCGGCGCGTCTCGCGTGTCGCGCTCCTCGTGGCAGGCCTCGTGGTGCTCTCCACGGTCGTCCGCTTCGCAGCGTCACAGGCCTTCACGACGCCCTGGATCGCGCCGGACGAGATGGTCTACGGGCTCATCGGCGAGACGCTGTGGTCGGAGGGGACACTGAGCATCCGCGGGCTCCCGACGCCGTACTACAGCCTGCTGACCCCTGCGCTCATAGGAGCGCCGCTCGCCGCGTTCGACCTGGCGGACGGGATCCAGTGGGCCCGCCTCCTGCAGGCGCTCGCTGCCTCGCTCGTCGCGGTCCCGACGTACCTCTGGGCTCGACGGCTCGTCCCGGCGCGCTGGGCCGTCGTCGCCGCGGCGCTGCCGCTCCTCGCGCCCGCGCTGCACTACGCGGGATTCCTCATGACGGAGCCGCTGACGTTGACGATCGTCGCGGCCGCGCTCCTCGCCCTCGCACGCGCGGTGGAGACGCCGTCGACGTGGCGCTACGGCGTGTTCGCAGGCTGGGCGACCGCGGCCGCAGCGGTTCGGCTCCAGGCGCTCGTGCTGCTCCCGGCGCTGGTCTTCGCGGTCGCGCTCGACGCGCTTGCTGCACGGGATCGCGCACGTCTCCGCCCGCTCGTCGGCCTCGCTGCCGCCGCGGCTCTCGTCCTGATCGCGGTCGGCGTCGTGCTCGCGGCACGCGGCGGCGATTTCTCGACCGAAAGCGTGCTCGGCGCGTACACGCCGGTCGGCGACCGGACCGGCTCGACCGTCGACGCCGGCAGCCTCGTCGAGGTGGCCTGGCACGGGTTCGACGTCGCGGTGCTGGGGCTCGGAATCCCCGTGCTTGCGATCGCGGCGCTCGCGTTCGGCGTTTTCTCCGGCCGCGATCGCGATCCGGCTCTCCGGGCGTTCGTCTCGGTCGCCCTCGCGTATGCGTTCCTGCTGGTCGTGCAGGTCGGGCTCTTCTCCGCCGAGTACGTGGGTCATGTCGCGGAGCGCTACCTGATCACCGTGCTGCCCCTGCTGGCGATCGGTCTCTGCGCGTGGATCTCCCGGGGTGCGCCGCGCGCGCTCGCCGTTGTCATTCCCGCATGGCTTGCGCTCGTGGCGGCCGCGGCGCTCATTCCGATGCATGAGATCGCGGCGCCCGAGACGCTTGTCAACGCACTCACGCCGGCCGCGCTCGAGGGCCTCACTGCGGACCGGGCACGGGCCACACTGGTCGTCGCAGCTCTTGCCGCCGGAGGCCTCGTCGTCCTGCTTCCGCGGCGGCTGGCATGGACGACGGCGGTCGTCGTAGGCGTCGGCCTCTCGTTCGTCTCGGTCGACGCAGCGCGAAGCATCGCCGACGCGTCCGAGCACGAGAAGCGGGTCTTGATCGGGTCTGGGCCGCCGGCCTGGGTCGACGACGCAGGGCTCGGCAAGACGACGCTGCTCGTGACCGGCGATCGTCTGTGGACCTCCGTGGCGCGAACACTCTTCTGGAACAGGCGAATCGACGAGGTGCTCAGGGTCCCGCCCGCGACGCTTCCCTTCCCGTCCCCGACACCTGAAGTCGATGTCGGCGACGACGGGGTTCTGCGAACACGGAATGGAGAGACCGTCGACAGCGACGTGATCGTGGCGCCGTCCGCCATCACGCTCGCGGGCGAGCGGCTCGCCGACCGACCCGTGGGCGACAGCGAGACACATGGCCTCATCGCCTGGAAACCGGAGGTCCCTGCACGCGTGTCGCTACGCGTCGACGGGCTGTTGCCGAACGGCGACTTCAGCGGGATGGCCCGCATGGTCGTGTACGGGTGCCGGCCCGGGACCCTCGACGTCACGATCCTCGGCAAGACGGGCGATCCGGTCCGTGCCTACGTCGACGGTTTCGAGGTCGCGACGCTCCAGACGCCGGCCGGCGAGTCGGAGATCCACCGCATCCCGGCGCCGCCGTACGCCGACGGCACTCGCCCGTGCATCTTCGACCTCGAGAACCCCGGCTTCGCCGGGACGACGACGATCGTGTTCACGCCAGCGAGCTAGATGGCTCACCGGTCGGCGCACGGAAACCCGTTCCCGGGGGTAGCGATCGGGCGCGAGCCGGCTCAGCCGGGGAACGGATCGTCGGGCTCGGTGAGCGCCTCGATCGCGTCGCGGGCCGCATCCAGCTCGCCGGCCGCGACGAGCAGCCTGACCGGGGCGTCCCCGTGCTCGTCCGGGTGCTCCTCGACCGCGCTTTCGAGCGTCGCGGCGATCCCCGCCCGGGTGAGCAGCGCCTCCAGCTCCTCGGCCTCGTCGACGCTTCCCGCTACGGCGACCTGAACGAGCTCGCTCATGCGCCGGACCCTACATCCTGTCGGCGCGCCCGTCGGCCGCCGCGCTCGACGAGCTCTGGCTCGCCACGCTCCGGCAGCGGAACCTCGATCACGTCGAAGTCCCGTGGCACGACCGTTCGTGGGAACACGCGGCAGGCCTCTTCGGCGACCTCGGTCCCCGCGTAGCGGGCAGACAGGTGGGTCAGCGCGAGAAGCCGGACGTCCGCGTCCCGCGCGACGCCGGCCGCGCCTTCCGCCGTCGAGTGGTCGGTCTCGCGCGCGCGATCGCGCTCGTCGGCGAGAAATGTCGCCTCGTGAACGAGAACGTCCGCGCCGGCGGCGGCCTCGACGACCGATTCGGTGGGCGCGGTGTCGCCGCTCAGGACGATGCTCCGACCCCGTCGCGGGGGTCCGAGCACGTCCTCGGGACGCACGACGCGGCCGCCCTCGAGCTCGACGGCGTCGCCACGCTGGAGCGCACCCCGCGCGGGACCGTCCGGGACGCCGAGTGCCTCGGCGGCTTCGACGTCGAAACGGCCGGGACGATCGTCCTCGTGCAGCGCGTAGCCGACCGCCGAGCGCCCGTGCGCGACTTCGAACAGGGCGATCCGGTAGTCGGCGCGCTTCAGCTCGTCGCCGGGTTGAAGCTCCTCGACGCGCATCGGGTATGTGAGGCGCCCGATGACGACTCCGAGCGCTCGTAGCAACGCGCTGCTGCCCGGTGGCCCGTACACGGTGATGGGCGCCTCGCGGCCCCTCAGGGCGAAGGTTTTCAGCATCCCCGGCAGCCCGAGCACGTGGTCCGCATGGAGGTGCGTGAGAAATACCTCTTCCAGGTCGACCAGTCCCGCGTCGGAGCGGAGCAACTGGCGCTGCGTGCCCTCGCCGCAATCGACGAGCAGCCGATCGCCTCCGCGCCGCACGAGGGTTGCGGAGGCGCCCCGCGACGCTGTGGGCGCAGAGCCCGCCGTCCCGAGGAACACGAGGTCGAGATCCACGGGCGCGGATCGTATCCCGGCCCGAGGAGGTGTCTCGATCCTGAGCCGCGCGGTCGAGCTCACCTGCTCCGCGCCGCGAGCCCGAAACACGCCGCGACAACCACCCCCAGGGGCACCCCCGGTGCCCTGATGTCACGGTATCGCGAAACCTGTGACGAGAGCGTGCCGGGATCGTGCCGAATGTGTGCTCACGTTCCGGCGCAGGGTCAGGACGGAAAAGCGAGGTCCGTGTAGACCATCTCGCCCTTGAACAACCGCGCCTGCGGATCCCACGGGAAGAAGATGGCGTTCCGCCACGCGAGCTTCTCGCCCGTCGGCTCGTGATCGAGCCAGCGGGCCTCGTGCGTCGCCGTCACCATCGCCTCCTCGCAGACGCCTTGCGGGCCGATCACGATGTAGTCGAGCTCGAAGTGAATGTCCGGGAACGCCGTCAGGAGCTCCGTGTAGAAGCGCGCGGCGCCCTCGTGTCCCTCCCACCTCGCCCCCGTGCCCGCGACCGTGTAGACGCAGTCCTCGGTGAGCGTCGAGATCAGACCGGGCAGATCCCTGTTGTCCTCTGCGATCGAGTGCGTCTTCCAGAGCTCGCGGATCGCATCGTGCTCGTTCGGGTCAGCCGGCCGCCGCAGTAGCTCGAGAATGCGCTCGCTCGCCATGGGGTCTCCGATCGTCGTGGAAGAGCGTTCTGTCGGGACGAGATATATCTCGCCCCTACGACGACGGCTAGGCCGGCAGCGCGAGGACCTGACCGGGGACGATCACCGCGGAGGTCAGCGCGTTGCGCTCGCGGAGCTCCCAGACCCCTTCCCGGGGATCGCCGGCGAACGTGCGCTCCGCGATCGACCAGAGCGTGTCGCCGGGCTTCACCCGGTACGTGCGCTCGGGGCCGCTAGCGCCCGTCTCACCGGCGAACAGCGCCCACAGCAGGAGCACGGTGAGAACGACGAGCGAGATCCGTCCGATGAGCGATGAGGCGAACACTTGTTCCCATGGTGACAGAACACGTGTTCGGTGTCAAGGGCCGGGCGTTCAGCGCAGACGACGCACGACGGTCACGGTGCGCGACGGATTCGCCTCGGCCGCGAGCAGGACCGCCAGCGTGTGACCTCTCGGCGGTCGACGGAGACGCAGCATTGTCGAGCGGTTCGCCTTGAGACCGCCCGAGGTGCACGTCGCGGTGAGCGCGCGACGCGAGGTGAGCATCCGCCGCGCGGAGGCGGGCGTGTGGCTGCCTCTGAGCACGCAGGCGCGGGCGGTCGCCCCTTCCGCCGCGGTGAGCTTCACGCTGAGGCGGTTCCCGGCGAACGTGACTCGCGGCCGACCAGCGCCGACAACGGCGCGCGCCGGTCGCCACGCCGACGCCGCGCACACCGTCTGGCTCGCGAGCGCCGCTTGCACGGCGTCCGCGGAAGGACGAGCCGTGCCGTCGACGCGGTGGAGCCCCGCCTGGAAGCCGCTGCGCGCCGCATCGTCGCGGAACCCGAAGATGTTCACCTGCGCGACGTCGGGGTCGCAGGCGGCACGCCGCACGACCTCGCCGTACACCGCAGCCTGATGCGACTCGGATGCCACGGGAACATTCTCGGCACCGGCATAGCCGTCGTGCCCCGCGGTCTCGACCTGCCAGCCGATCTCGTCGAGGTACAGGCGAAGGCCGTCGAGCGTCGTGGGCTGGGAGGTGCCGTGGAACGCGTCCCACACGGCCTGCTTGACCCGGCCGAGGTTCACGAAGCCGGCGTTCGGCCACGGATACCCGCGGGCGAGAGCGTCGGTCGCCGCGTTCGGATACGGGTGGAAGCTGAGGCCGTCCATGAGCGGCCGGTCGCGACCGCTCCTCCGGTACCAGGCGCCGAGCGCGGCCAGGAACCGCATCGGAGACGTCGAGACGTTGCTCCGCGCGAGCGGCCGGTCGTTGCCGCGGGGCGAGAGACCGACCCCGACGACGTTCAGCGTCGGATCGACGTTCTTGAGCGCGTCGTACCCCGCTGCGAGAAACGGGCCGAACGCCGCGGCCGAGGACTGACGTGTCTTCGAGAACTGCGGTCTCCAGAAGGCGGGCTGGTTCGGCTCGTTGCCCACCACGAACCCGCGCACCTGCGGATACCGGTGCGCGAGCTCGCCGAGCCATGCGCCGAATGTCTCTGGTCTCGCAAGCCCGGCCTCGAGCTCTCTCGGCGGGTACGGGTAGGTCGCGAACACGACGTCGAGGCCCGCCGCCCGCGCTGCGGCGACCGTCAGGTCGAGGAGCGGCCGCTCGCCGAGGCCGAGCGGGTCGCTCGGCTGCCAGCGGACGGTGACGACTGCCTGGCGGAGGCCCAGCGAGGCCATCTGGGTATAGAAGGCGGCGCCGGCATCAGGCGCGTACTTCCCGGTGTCGTCGTTGGCGCCGATGTCGGCGGCCGTGGCAGGGCTCACGACCGCGACCGCGCAGAGCGCACCGGCGGCGAGCGCACACAGCCGTCCCCCCCAACCGCTCCATGCCATTCGCCGCAGCCCTCGTTCGTCGGTGTGCCGGAAACGCCCCCCACCGGGCGGGCGCGGATCCTAGCGGATCATTGCGACACGGCAAGCACGGCGTCGACCAGCGCGTCGGCGCTGCCGCGGACGGGATCCGCGGTCGGCAGTCCGGTTTCCGCCGCCGCCGTTCGGACTGCTGCTTCGGCATCGCTGTCGTCCAGCTCCGCGGTGTTGAGCGCGACCGCGACGACGCGCGCCCGGCGACGGGGAAGCGATGCGCGCTCGTGGAGAGCGACGAGCTCGGGGAGGGAGGGCAGCGGATGCCCCGGATACCCCTCGACCTCCGTCGCGCCGGGGCGATGGCACAGCACCAGGGCGTGGGGAGCAGATCCGTGGAGGAGTCCGAGCGTGACTCCCGAGTAGGCAGGGTGGACGAGCGAGCCCTGCCCCTCGACGAGGAGCAGCTCGCCCCCACGCCGACGGCCCTCGACGACGAGGCGCTCTGCGGCGCCGGCCAGGAAGTCCGAGATGACGGCGTCCACCGCGATGCCCCAGCCGGCGATCGCGATCCCGGTCTGCCCGGTCGGCACGAACACCGACGCGATGCCCCTGGCCCGCGCTGCGCGGTCGAGCTCGAGCGAGACGGTCATCTTCCCGATCGCACAGTCGGAGCCGACGGTGAGCACGATCGGTGCGTCGACCTCCAGGTTCGCGCCCGACGGGCAATCGAGGTCGTCGGGCGGGCGTCTCAGGTCGCGCAGCTCGACGCCGTGCTCGTCCGCCAGCGGCCGCAGCTCCGGGTCGTCGCGAATCATCTGGTGGAGCCCGTTCTCGAGCGACAGCCCGCTGCGCACGCATTCCCCGAGCAGCGCCCGCCAGGCGGGCGGAAACCTCCCGCCCTGCGTCGCGACGCCCACGAGCGCGACCTGCGGGTCGAAGTGCATTGCCTCCGCAACCGTCGCGACGACCGGCACGCCGCCCTCCGTCTCCCCCGCCCGCTCCGAGTCCAGGACCGCGACGACGTCCTCGCTCCGGTAGCGGAGCATCCCGCGCATCGTCTTGCCGTAGTGCGGATCGGCCGAGAACCCCTCGGCGAGGATCAGCGTCCTTTCACCCGCAGCCAAGGCCGACCCCCTCCGATGCGACCTGAATGCCGTCCACGAACACGGGGCCTGGCGCGGGGTCGCGGGCGAGAAGCAGGTTGCCGTCGAGGTCGACGTGGTCGCACAGCGGCGCGACGGCGCAGCCGGCAGCGATCCCGAGCCCTGACTCCACCATGCAGCCGAGCATCACGCCGAGGCCGAGCGCCCGGGCGGCGTGGACCATGCGGATCGCTTCCCGGATCCCGCCCGACTTGGCGAGCTTGATGTTGACGCCGTGCGCGAGCTCGGCACAGGCGGCGACGTCGGCGAGCGTGTGGCAGTCCTCGTCGACGTACACGGGGATCGGCGACCGGCGACGGAGCTCGGCGCCTCCGGGGTCGCCCTGCTTCAGAGGCTGCTCGACGTACTCGACCCCGAGCGTCTCGAGCGCGGCGCTCGCCTCCAGCGCCTCGTCGAGTGACCACCACTCGTTGACGTCGACCATGAGAGGGAGATCGGTCACTGCGCGGACGGCGCGGACGCGCTCGACATCGAGGCCGTCGCCACCTCCGAGCTTCAGCTTGAGCCTCCGGAACCGCGGCGCCGCAGCAGCAGCGCGCCTCGCCATGTCGTCTGGATCTCCGAGCCACACCGTCCACGACGTCGGCGGGCCCTGCCGGGGCAGCCCGAGCATGCGGTTGACGGGGACGCCGAGAAGCTTGCCCTGGAGGTCGTGAAGCGCTGCGTCGAGCGCGCACTTCGCTGCGTGCTCACCGTTCACTTCGCCGAGTCTGGCCCCGATCTCCTCGAGGGCGAACGGGTCGTCGCCGACGAGGCGCCCGTGCTCCTCCACGAACGCGTGCGCGGACGCCGCGGTCTCGGCGTAGCGCTCGATCGGAGCGGCCTCGCCCCGACCCTCGTGCCCGTCGTGGCTGATCGTCACGTGGACGACGTCCGCCCAGTCCTGTGACTCGCGGCTGATGACGAACGTCTCGGCCAGCTCGAGGCGGACGATCTCCGCGCGTACCTCCATGCCGAGCGAGCCTACTCGGAGAGCGTCGCCACGTACGCCGCCACGTCCGCCGCCTCCTGGCCGGAGACGATGCCCGGGGGCATCGCGCCCTGCCCCGAGGCCACGACCTCGGCGACCTCGTCGGCCGTGAGCCCGCTCCCGGCAAGCGCCGGCCCGCTTCCGCCGGACGCATCTGCCCCGTGGCAGCCCGCGCAGCTCGCGGCGAACACCGCGTCGCCCCGGGCAGCGTCACCCTGCACCGCCGATTCGGCCGGGGCCGTCGGCGAGAATGGATGCCACAGCGCGAGCCCGAAGGTGGCGGCGGACACGACCAGGAGCAGGGCGAGCGGCTTGGCGGGGCTCCGCATCAGAATCCGAACCTGACATTCGTGAAGTACCACAGGCTCGAGGTCAGCCAGAGCGTTGTCAGCACGGCTGCGAGCGAGCCGCCGAGCACGGGAAGCACCCACGGTGCGTAGTTCCGGCTCCGGTGGCGGATCACGAGCAGCTTCGCGGCGAGCACGCCGTAGATGAAGGAGCCTGCGATCGAGTGGATCGTCACCCGTAGGTCCGGTGTCTCGAACCCGAGCATCGTCACGCAGTGGAAGAAGACCGGCAGCGTGCAGAGCACCGCGACGCGGCCGGACCAGATGTGGATCTGCCTCGTCCGATCGAACGGCAGCCGGACGACTCGTTTCAGCTTGCCCCACATCCGCGACGCCGTGAGCACCTGCACGACCGCGAGCACGATCGCAGCGGTCGCCAGCCACGCCTTCGCGGCGATCGTGGACGAGAACACCGTCTCGACGATGTCGGCGTAGGTCGAGCTGACGTCCGCGAGCGGCATCGTGGCGAGCCTAGGCTAACCCCGACCGCGGCTCCAGCCCAGCGACCGCTTCGGGCCGGCATGTCCGCGCCGCGGCGTCTTGCGCCTCGCCTGATCCGCTTCTTCAACGAGCCGACGTCGCGGACCTACATCCTCACGTACGCGGCGGGGCAAGAGCTCTGCCGCTCGTACGTCGGCGGCGAGCTGGGAGTCGATCAGGCCCAGTCGCTCGGGACTGGCTCACGCCGGGAGCCTCCGGCGTCCTCAGACCGCCGCGGCGACGACCGGCGCACAGGCCGTCGTCCACTACACTGGCTCCTCCCAGCGCCCGTAGCTCAGGGGATAGAGCGCGCGCCTCCGGAGCGCGAGGTCGCAGGTTCGATTCCTGCCGGGCGCATGAGCGGTACATCCCGGAAGATCCGCAAAGCCCGTACTGATGCGGGTTTGTTGCTTTTTACAGGTCTGCCTCTCGCGGCGCTTGTTCGGGCGTGACGGGAAATACCCTGAAAGCGCGTGGCGTGCCTGCCTGGGAATCGGCAGCTCTCGAGCACCCCGACGAGGAGTCGCTCGCAACCATTTGAAGTAACGGTCAATGCCGCGCCTGCCGGAGAGGCGTACATTGCGTTTGGTCATTAGCAAGGAGGCTGGCGTGGCCAAGAAGTTGTCGTGACGCTGCGACGCCTGCTCGTCCTGTCAGGCTTGTACGTGGCACTCCTTATCGGCCTGACCCTCGCCGCCGCGGAAGTGCGCGCCCCCGCGAAAGGCCCGGCGACGAGCGATCTTCCGGGCGGCGTCGGCGCGGAGGCACAGCGGCACCCACCTTTGCGTTTGTTCACTGCGTGGCTCGAAGTCTTCAACAGCGGTGATCCACAGCAGTACGCGAGCTTCCTGAAGCGAGCGTTCCCTTTCCGTTGGCCGGCCTTTAACGACGACCTCGCCCTCCGCGAGCGTACTGGCGGATACGACCTCCACGAGGTGGATCGCGTCTCCTCCACTCAGGTGAGGGGCTGGATTGCGGAGCGCCGCTCCCACGAACTCGTCGAGTTCGAACTCACGCTTGAGCCGTACCTGCAAGCCACCACCTCTGGGCCGCCGCCACCGGCCAGGCCCTACCGCATCAATGCGCTCGACCTGAGGGGAGGGAGCGCCCCCCCAACGATCTTGTGGCAAGCGCCGAGCCAGCCGCAGCCGGGGTTCATCCCACCTCCGTAGCCGCCAGAAAGACACGAACATGTGTACGGTCGTCGTCATGTAGCTCGCAGGGATCCCTGTCGCTGACAGAGCCGTCCTCCGCCTAGCCGCCAGCCTCCGCGAAGCCGAGCTCGTCGACACCGCCGAGATACTCGAACGCACCTACGACCGCGAAGACCGGATCCGGGCGCCTGGCCTTGGAACCGCTCGCTTGCACGGTTTCGCTCCGCCGGCTCGCGGTCGCGCACGAGATGCGGTCGGTGCAGGGCTAGGACGCTACGCGCGGAGATACAGCTCGAGCGCCGGCGCGACGTGGCGCAGCTCTCGAAGCGCGCCGGTCTCGAGCTGACGCACGCGCTCGCGGGTGATCCCGAGCTCGACTCCGACCTGCTCGAGCGTCCGTCCCGACGAGCCGTCGAGCCCGAAGCGGAGCACGAGGAGGCGCTGGAGCCGGGGCTTGAGCTGGGCGAGCGCCCGGGCGAGCTCCGTCGAGCGCAACCGGAGCGCCGTCTCGGCCTCGGGCTCGATCGCCGACGTGTCCTCGATGAGGTCGCTCATCACGCTCTCGCCGTCACCGACGGGCGTCTCGAGGCTGACGTGCTCCTGCACCAGGTCGAGCAGCTCCTGCACGCGAAGCGGCGCGAGCTCGGTCTCGACGGCGATCTCGTCGATCGACGGGTCGCGGTTCAGCTGCTGACCAAGCGCACGCCTGGCGTGCTGGATCCTCCGCACCTGGTCGGAGATGTGGACCGGCAGCCGGATCGTCCGGCTCTGCTCGGCGAGCGCCCGCTGCACCGCCTGTCGGATCCACCAGGTCGCATACGTCGAGAGCTTGTAGCCCATCGTCCAGTCGAACTTCTCGACGGCGCGGATGAGCCCGAGATTGCCCTCCTGGATCAGGTCGAGGAGAGGCACGTCGGCGCGCGTGTAGTTCCGCGTGATCGACATCACCAGCCGCACGTTCGACTCGATCAGCTTCTGCTTGGCGAGCTCGTCTCCCTCGTCCTTCCGCCGGGCGAGCTCGCGCTCCTCGACCCGCGTGAGCAGCCTGCCGTCGCCGATGGCGCGCACGTACAGCTTCAGCGGATCCTGGACGGCCTCCCCGGTCTCGGGTTCGTCCTGGGACTCTGCGATGTTGTCGAACAGGGGCTCGGCCGCGTTCTGCTCCACGTGATTCACGCCCCGAATCGCGCGCCGCAAGCGACGCCCACCGCACCAAGCGCTCCAACGAGCGCAAGAATCCGAACCATCCCCATTTCAGTCCCCCCACTTGGGAGTTGGACTGACCAACCCCCCGCCGCTCGTCAACCCCCACACGGTAACCCCATCCTTGGGAGCCTTGGCTGGCCGAAGGTCCGGCCTTGTCCCATCCCTTCCTGGGGTAACTAGACGCCGAACACGACCGCTGCGGCGTGATTTTGCGTCGTATAGGTGCGGAATCGGTGCAGCGCCAGGGTGGACCCTAGGGCGCGCTTCTTGGCTGGCGCCTGGACTCCTTCGCGATCAGCGCCCTGAGCGGGTCGGTGCCGAACACGGTGCCGCCCGTGCCCCGTCCCACCGCCGGAAGCCCTCTTAGCCGACGAGGGTCGCCGACCGCCGTCGCACCGGCCGCGCTCGCGGGCGCCTCGTCGCCAACCTCGAGCAGGATCCTGTCCAACACGCGGCGCTGCTCGTCGAGCATCCGCTGGCGGTCAAGGAACCTGGGCAGCGGCTGCGGCACCTCTCGAACATAAACCGCGACTTGCAATCCGTTCATCGGCTGTGCAAAACCATCCGGTGCAAAAACATATGATCGCAACAATGCAGCACTCTCCGGTCGCGCCGCGAAGGTCGTACCTCAGTACGAGGGCCTACGCCGAGGTCGCGTCGTGTCACCCACTAACGATCCGAAGAGCCATCCAGGCAGGCGAGCTCGAGGCGGTACGCCTCGGCCGCACCGGCGACTTCTTACGGCGTGCTGCCGAGGTGACCCCCGCTATGGATTTCTCTCCCCGTTGATTGATGCCTCAATGGGAAACAAGGCGGCAACGCTGGAAGCGCAAGCCCTATCGCCCGATACGGCCCGACGCACCGCGCTAAGCGCAGGGCGCTATCCGCTGCGGTCGAGGCCGGTCTCTACAACTGAGCCCGGTGGCCCGAGCCGATCCTGCCGGGCAGCATGGGATCTTGGGCATGGATGGCGAGGGTCTCCACCACGCGGGCCTGAGCATCGGCATTCGCGTGATTGCAGCAAGGGCGGGAACCGTGCGACGGCTCGCACCGCAAGGTGCGCGAGATGCAGATGGAACAGTTTCGTCGGAGGTCGCGCGAGTGGTAGTCGCGTCCTGCTACGTGGCGACGCGAGACCGCTGATGCCGCGATAGTTGAACTCGTCCCTTAGCGAGCCTTGGTGTCACGTGCAAGGACACCTCCGCTGAGCGCGTAGACGCGTATCACGCGGGCGCCGCGCTCGCGTATCCTTTCGATGTCGGGCCCGACCACGTAGTAGTAGTCGGATTCGGTGTCGATCGATTCGTGCAGGGATTCGTCGGGTAGCCACCTGAACCTGGTCTCGCGGTAGAAGACCGTCGCTGGTTGGAGCAGGAAGCTGACACGGAGTTCGATGGTCTGCGGGTCGTTGGGCGACCCCGCCAACTCGGTGATCATGCGTTCGGTGGTCGCGTCGTAGCGCCAGTCGAGGACGTACGACAGGTTGGCGGCGGACGCGAGATTGACGCACGCGGCGATCGTGATCACCACTGCGGCCGCGGTGACTCCGGGAGTGAATCTCGGGTGTTGAGCTAACGCGTCTGCCGCCAGGGACAGCCAGATCGCGAACAGCGGCACGAAGAACAGCGCGGTGCGCTCGATCAGGAACGGCGCGTCGAACGCGTAATGCTGAACGACCGAGACGATCGCTGGTGCCGCCAGCAGGATGAATGCCGTGGCGTGGAGAGGGAGACTCCGCCTGCGGATCGCAATCGCGGCGGCGGCTGCCCCGCCAGCGACCATCGCCGCGACGAGCACGACGGGCGCGATGTCAAGGACGTCCCAGCGACGATACAGCGTGCTCGAGACGAGGCTCTGGACGGTGTCCTGCCAGAAGCCGTTGTGGCCCCCAAAGTAGAGCTGGCCTTCGGAGCGGAGCCGCCTTAGCGGGATTCCTGCCACGAACGCGACAGCGACCGTTGGTACAACAACGAGGGCACAGAGCCGGCCGAGAGCGATGCTTCGCTTAGCCGTCCGAGTCGGCACGACCAGCGGAAGGACGATCACGACAAGGACGGCGAGAAAGTACGTGATTGTCGCGAAGTTGGCGAGGACGGCCACGGCAGCAGACACGACTGCCGCGAGCGCCGCCGAGATCCTCGGCCGCTCGACATAGGCGAGGGTGAACAGCACGCTGACCACGACTAGTGCCAGTGCGAGCCCGTAGCCGCGGGCGAGCGAGAAGAAATCGAGGACGTAGGGGTTTGCAACGGCGAGCGAAAGGCCCAGAACGCGGATCGATCGGCGCTTGACGCGCCGGAGGAGCACCACCAACGCGACAACGTAGACGAAGAAGGCGGCAACGCTCGACCAACGCAGCGCCATCTCGTTCGGCCCGAACAGCGCGCCGCCGAGCTTCATCGCCAGCGTGTTCAGTGGGTGGTTGTTCGCGTCAGTTTCCCTGGACAGGAGAACCGATGAGACCGGATCGTGGACGTAGCTGGTAAAGGTGAGGCTCTCGTCGTGCGTGAATGACAGGGCCCAGGCCCGGACGCCGATGTACTCGCCGAGTCCGACAACGACCAAGAGTACGAGCACGCCCCACGCGGCGTCGGCGACGCGTGTCCTCTCTAGCACGCGCCGATACTACGATCGCGGGACGGTCGCGCTCGCGCTGGGGTGCCGACGTCTCTCCGTTGCTGGCTTCATGCGGCGGCCTTGTGGGTCGCAGATCTCGAGCTGGACACGCTGAGCCGGGTGGAGATCTTCAGGACGCCCGATGAGTGCCGTTGTAGCCGCGAGGATCTGCAACAAGAACTCGCCGAGAGGCCCCCGTTGGGGTCTCTCGCTACTCCGGGGGCGGATCGGTGAGAATCGCGCGTGCGGATCCTCGAGCTCGAGCGCGCGTGGTGCGGGTCTGGTCCGGGTCATGGCGACGCCACGCCTATTCGTCAATGGCATTGACTAGTCGTATGTCCCAGGAAGGATTGTTGACGCGCTGCATCGGTGTGAGACCTCCAAGCGCGCGGTGGGGACGTGAAGCGATTGTCGACGTCGAGTGTCGGTCGGCGGGCGACGGCTCATATGTTCGTCGGTTCGAAGGCTCCGTGGCATGAGATCCTCGACGACCGCCCCCGGCACGACGAGTACCCCTGGTCTTGATTCGCGCTGGCATCGGCGTCGTGCTTGTCCCGCCGCCGGGACTCGAGTCGAGCCGGCACGGGCTCACCGCTCCTGGCGCGAGGTACAGCGCGAGAGAATTGTTCGCCGCGACCCGTACCTCGTCCGCGAGGCGAGGAGGTGACGACCATGAGAGCGGTCGTCCATGACACGTACGGCCCTCCCGAGGTCCTGCGACTCGACGAGGTCGAGTGCCCCACCCCGGAGGAGGACGACGTGCTGGTCAGGGTCCACGCCACGACCGTCACGCGGTCAGACTGCGGCTGGCGGAAGCCGCATCCCTTCTTCTCCCGTGCGTTCACGGGCCTCCGACGCCCGAAGTACCGGATTCTGGGGATGGAGTTTGCGGGAGAGGTCGAGGAGGTCGGCTCTGCCGTTCAGGAGTTCGAGGCCGGCGACCGCGTCTTCGGTGTCAATAGCTTCGGCGCCAACGCCGAGTACGTCTGCATCCGCGAGAGGCGCGGGCTGGCGCACATGCCGGCCGGCTTCACCTTCGAGGAGGCGGCAGCGGGCGTGGACGGAGGCTGCATCGCGCTCGAGTGCCTACGTCGTGCCGGCGACCTCGATGGGAAGAGGATCGTTGTCTACGGCGCCTCTGGCTCCATCGGGACGGCAGCCGTCCAGCTCGCGAAACACTTCGGCGCGCACGTGACGGCCGTCTGCAACGGGAAGAACGTCGAGATCGTCCGCTCGCTCGGTGCCGACGAGGTGATCGACCATGAACGCGAGGACTTCACGAAGAACGGCGAGACGTACGACGTTGTGTTCGATGCGGTCGGCAAGCACTCGTTCCCACGGTCGCGGCGCTCGCTAAAGCCGGGCGGAACGTTCGTCGAGACCGACCTCGGCTTCATATGGCACGTACCGCCCCCTTGCGCTTGTCAGCCGCTGGGTCGGCAGCAAGCGGGTGACCCTTCCGATCCCGAAGTACTCGAAGGACGACGTCCTGCTACTCGAGCAGTTGATGGACGCCGGGACGTACCGCGGAGTCATCGACCGCCGGTACCCGCTCGAGGACGTGGTCGAGGCGACCCGCTACGTCGAGACCGGCCAGAAGACCGGCAACGTCGTCCTCACCGTGACATGAGTGCCGCCTTGTAGGAGCGGTGAGGCCGCCGGAGATGCTCGAGGTGAAACGAGGTCGAGCGGCCCCTCCCTCTCGAGCCCGGCGCTGCGGCCGAGCTGCCCCTCGCCTCAGCCAAGCGCTTCGGACAGGTCGTCGTCCTCGAGGCCGTCGCGGCTCACAGCCTGACACGGAAGGTGCGCCGAACGTACCGGGACGCCGGGCTGCGCGGCGATTCGGGCACGCACCGCCACCCACCCCCTCAGTCGACCGTGGTAGCGAAGCTGCACGATCCCGCGGGTTCGCGGTCGGAGCAGTGCGCGGGTCTGCTCGGAGCCGCACGTCGGCATCGCCGCGGCGAAGCGAGACCCACACCCGCCCGCGCCCGAGCGTCTCCGTCACGTTGCCGCGGTTCACGATTGCGAGCTCGAGGATCCGAGCCGCCCGGACCCGCCGCACACGAAGTGCGTGCACGGCCAGATTCCGCACCACACGGCCGGGGGCGCGAACGACCACGACCACTCCGATCCTCATCCGCACGGCCACTCCCGCTCTGCGATGCGGCCGGGTCGTGAGAAGCACGAGCGCGTCGTGGTCGCCCGGCTCGGCGCGGGCGGGTAGGCGCGACGACACCGTGAGCGACCTGCTTCCCCCGGCGCGGAGGACGAAGTGGCCCGGACGCACGGAAAGCCATGCCTGCGCCGCGCGGGTGCCGCCACGCGGAACGATTCTGGGCCGCCCACGCAGGTCGAGCGCGAAGCCGGCTCGTCCGACGTCGACCACGACGGAGCTCAGACCGGTGTTCATCACGCGGATCGTCGATCGGCCCGCGCCCTCGAGCGAGACGCGCGACGGCGTCGCCGTGAGGGCGAGCGACGGCCTCGTCGTGCCCGCGCCCGCCGAGGCGGGCACGAGCACGACGACAGCCAGAAGCAGGATTCCCGTGCGAGTCACTGTCCGATCACCGTGAGGGTGACGGACGCGGCGTACCGCCCGGCCGCGACCACTGGAAGGGGCGACACGAAGCCGAGGCGCGTGTCCCAGACGTCCCCGGCGCCGGTGCTCGGAGTGGCCTTGGTCCCCACCAGCAGGTCGGGGGCCGGAGCGATCGGGATGGCGGCCATGGCGCCGCCGGCGAGCGAGCCGCCGATCTGTCCCCCGCTCGGAGCCGTGCCCGCGATGCCGAGGGGAAGGTCGGCCGGCAGGAAGGCCGTGCGATGGACGGTCAGCGCGTACCCGCCGACGTTGTTGCTGACGACGGTGACGCGCTCCGAGACGGGCGCCGGCGTGGCACCGGTCGTCGCGTTCCCGAAGCTGACGGCAGGCCGCTCCAGCGCGATCGAGAGAACGGGCTGGATGTCGACGTCCACCGTCGCGCTCTGCGAGGCGCCGCCGGTGGGTGGCGGCTCGACGCCGCAGGTCGTGGCAGCCGCCGACGAGTTGCGGGGCGCCGGAGTGTCCGGCGGCGAAGTCGGTCGGATTGGCATCGGCGTCCGTGCACCCGTCGCCGGCGCGAACCGCAGCAGTCGTGTTGCCGAGCGCTGGCGCCGCGCCACTGCCCTCGTGGTCGGCGGCCGTGCCGTATCCGATCAGATCGGCGATCGAGGTCACGGCCGAGCAGCTTCCGGGAGACGCGCCGCAGGCGAGCGGCGTCGAGTCGCGCACGACCGCCACCTTGCCGCCCGAGACGGCAAGGTTCGTCGTCCCCGTCGCGTCCGGGGTCGGGAGAGGCGAGCCAACTGCAGCGGCCGACGCGAGCTGGACGAGGTAGTACCGCCCGGGCGCGATCGACCCGGTCAGCGCAGTCGCCTGCCACGTCGTGCCCGCCGCAGACGCGTACTGGATCGTCCAGGTGCTGAGGTCGATCGTCGTCGACCCGCGGTTGAAGAGCTCGACGTAGTCGTGGGTGAAGCTCGCGCCTGCGTTGCCGCCACCCGCGTAGACCTGGCTGACGACGATGTCGGGCGACGCGCTTCGCGCGGTCGGCACGGCGAGCACGCCGCCGGCGACGAGGACGACGAAGAGAACGAGGGCTGAGACTCGTGACATGTGACGGCTCCAATCGGGAAGGGAGGTTGACTCCTCCCTGATATCGTGTTGTCAGATCAGGCGAAAGGGTCTTTGACCGATTGACACACACTTGGCACACATTGCGCCCCTCGCCGGGGCATGGATGACAGCAGGCGATACGCTGGGACCGTGCGCCTCGCCGTCTTGTCGATCGCGACGCTGCTCCTCCCCGGGCTCCTCGCGGCGTGCGGCGGCGACGAGGAGAGCGGCAGCGCCGATGTCGCCCTGCTCGAGGGCCAGCCGTTGGTGCTCGTCTCAGGTGTCGACCTGCCGCAGGACGCGGCGGTCGCACGGCCGAGCGCGACATTCGAGAACGAGACCGTCTCGGGCTCGACGGGCTGCAATCGGTACACGGCCGGCTTCACGATCGACGGCAACTCGCTCGGGATCGGCGAGATCGCGACGACGCGGATGGCGTGCCCGCCGCCTGCCGACGCCATCGAGCGGGCGTACCTCGCTGCGCTCGGGCAGGTGGCGGAGTGGCGCGCGGAAGACGACGAGTTCGTGCTCGTCGACGCGGACGGGGCCGAGCTGCTGCGCTACGAGCGCGCGACCCCCGTCGGGAGCTGGCAGGTGACAGGTCTCCTGAGCGGCGACGCGTTCGTGAGCCCGATCGCCGGGACGGAGCTCACCGCGACGTTCGCCGACGACGAGAGTGTCAGCGGGTCGAGCGGTTGCAACACCTACACGGCCGCGTACACGATCGACAAGGGCGCGATCCAGATCCAGGACGTCGCCGGGACGGAGAAGGCCTGCGCCGAGCCGGCTGGGGTCATGGAGCAGGAGGCGACGTACCTCGCCCTGCTTCCGAGCGTCGTGAAGTTCCGCGTCGACGGCAATGCGCTCGAGCTCTTCGACGTGGATCGGAAGCGCCTCGTGTGCCTTCACCCGCGCTCCGTAGGCGGGGAATCTCACCCGCAGGCCCGTCAGCGCAGCGGCTGCATGACGCGCCCGCCGAAGCGGAACCACTCGATGCGCCCGTCCTTGCCTCGCAAGAACTCTGCTTCCGTTCCCTTCGCGGGGCCGTCCGGCACGAACATCCGGTCGCGCTCGTAGAACGCCGCCGGATACGGGCGGCGGGCTGGGCATCGGAGGTGAGTCTTCCGACGGGAAGCCGCCGCGACTCGTGATGACGAGCTGCAACCCGTCCTCCACCTCGGCCAACTCGACGTCCAGCAGCGGCGACCGGTAGGTCCCGAGGTACTCGGACGGGTCGATCACGACGGCGATCCGCTCGGCTTCCTGCCCACCGAGCGCCTTCTGAACGATCTGGAGCCCCGCGCCCGAGACCTCTCCGCCGTTCTGGTGGTTCGTGAGGACCGCGAGCACCGTTCCCGAGTCGGGCGAGAGCGCGAGCAGAGCCACCTGCCCGTTCGTCCCGCCGCCGTGGTGGACGATGCGGACACCAGAGCGATCGTCGATCCCCCACGTGATCCCGACCGACCCGAAGATCGGCGCGGCAGCGGCATGCGGTCGCTGCATCTCGTCGAGCGAGGCGCGGGTGAGGATCCCGTCGCCGTCTCCGAGCTGAAACCGGGCATACCGGAGAAGGTCGCGCACCGACGATGCGATGCCGCCGGCCGCGTGGTGGGCGCGCCCGATCGCCCAGGGGCGCGCGACCGACGGCGGGCCGTCCTCTGCACGATGGTGCCCAACGGCGAAGCGACGGGTCATGACGTCCTCTGCGAAGAACAGCGTGTCCCCGAGGCCGAGGGGCTCGAGCAGCAGGTCGGCGACCACCCGCTCGTAGGGCTCACCCGTCACGACCTCGATGACGCGTCCCGCGAGGTAGAAGCCGGCGTTGTTGTACGACCACACCTCACCGAGCGGCGTCTGCTGCGGCAGGCGGACGAGGTCTGCGACGATCCGCTCGGCTGCATCGTCGCCCGACCCGTGGTCGGCGAAGTAGTCCCCCACCCAGCCTGCCGTGTGCGTCAGGA
This sequence comes from uncultured Actinomycetes bacterium, assembly GCA_963839755.1. GTDB lineage: Bacteria > Actinomycetota > Thermoleophilia > Gaiellales > Gaiellaceae > Gaiella. The sequence goes on along the minus strand of CAWIVU010000013.1, from coordinate 129,768 downwards.
GGTGCCGCAACGTGACGCGTGCCGCGACCTCCCCGTCTGCCAGCCGGAGCTTCGGGAGGTAGCGCCGCACGGGCTCGTCGAGATCGAGGTGGCCCCGCTCGACGAGGATCATCGCGACGGTGCCGGTGAAGGTCTTCGTTATCGAGCCGATCTGAAACAGCGTCTCCGGCGTCACCGCGAGCGGGTTCTCGACGGACGTCGTGCCGAAGCCTGCGACGTGCTCCTCGTGCTCGTGGAGAAGCCCCAGCGCCACGCCGGGCGTGTCGCTCTCGGCACGCGCCGCGTCGACCGCGGCACAGAGGTCGTCGAACAGCGCCATCGCGACGACCCTACCGCCCCGTCGTCGCGGCGAGCGGCGCCTAGTCTTGCGTGATGCGTCGGTGGCTTCGCACCCTCAATCCGCGGCTGCCGCGCGCGGTTCAGCTTCTCCAGCTCGGCGGGCTCGCGAACGCGTTCGGGAACGGTGCCGTGCTCCCGTTCGCGCTCATCTACCTCCACAACGTGCAGGGAATCGGCCTCGGGACGGCCGGGCTCGTGCTCGCGACGAACGGGTTCGTCTCGATCGCGAGCGGCCCTGTCGGCGGAGTGCTCGTCGATCGGCTCGGCGGCAAGGCGGTGCTCGCCTCGGCGCTCGTCTTCCTTGCGATCGGCTACGCGGGCTACGTGCTCGTGGACAGCGCCTGGAAGGGCTTCGTGATCGCCACGGTGACAGGAATCGGCAACGGTCTGTTCTGGCCCGCGCAGTCGACGCTGATCACCGTGCTGACGCCGCGGGAGCGCCGCCACGCGGCGTTCGCGATGCAGCGGGTCGTGATGAACCTCGGGATCGGGCTCGGTGCGCTCGTCGGGGGACTGATCGCGACGACCTCGCGCCCGGCAACGTTCGACGTGCTGTTCCTCGTCAACGGCGCGACCTTCGTCGTCTACCTCGCGGTGCTCATGCTGCTCGTGCCCGAGCCGAGCACGGCGGCGTCCCGGCGCTCGGCGGCCGGCGGGAGCTATGCGCCGGTCGTGCGCGACCGCCCGTTCATGGGCGTCGTCGCGCTCAACACACTGTTCATCTTCGCCGGGATGGCCGGCTTCGAGCTGCTGCCGGTCTACGCGAAGAACGAGGCAGCGGTCACCGAGACGATGATCGGGATCGTCTTCTTCGTGAACACGGTCGTGATCGTGCTCGCGCAGTTGCCCGTCACGAAGCTCTCGGAGGGCCACCGCCGGATGCGCACCCTTGCGGTGCTCGGTGTGCTCTGGGCGAGCTGCTGGGTGCTCGTGCCGCTCGCCGGGAGCTGGGTCACGGGAGCTGCGGCAGCCGTGCTACTGGCGGTGATCATGGCAGCGTTCGGGATCGGCGAATGCCTGCACGGCGCCGTCCAGGGCCCGCTCGTCGCAGATCTCGCCGAGCCCGCGCTGATGGGTCGCTACATGGCGCTGTCCGCCCTCTCGTGGCAGGTCGGGTTCGCCCTCGGCCCCGCGCTCGGCGGCTTCGCGCTCGACGCGAGCCCGACAGGGACGTGGTTCGCCGCCGCTGCGATCTGCCTGATCGCCAGCGTCGCCGCGCTCGCCCTCGAGCGCTCGCTCCCGCACGGCGCGCGGACGACGCCGGTGCCGCAGGCGGCGTAGAAGAATCCGGGCTCCACCGCCCACCGGGCGTCGCCTTCGCAGGCGACCGGGGTAGAATCGCGAATGACGATGTACGCGACCGACGACCCTCTCAGTCCCCGTGCCCAGCCTGCCCCGCATCCGCAGGAGCACCCGGCCGCGCCCCGGCGCGGACATCGTCGCGCGCCCTGCCCAGATCGCTGAGCTCACGGCCGGCGGGCTCACCTGGCTGAACGCCGTCGCCCCAGACCTCGACACCGCCCAGGCGCTCGCCGAGCGCTTCGGCTGGCACCCGCTCGACGTCGAGGACATCGTCTCGAAGCGCCAGCGGCCCAAGATCGACGATTACGAGGACGACGGCTACCTCTTCGCCGTCCTCCACTTTCCGGTCTACGACAAGACCATCCAGCGGCTCAACGCCGCGGAGCTCGACGTCTTCATCGGGCAGAACTACCTCGTCACGATTCCGAACCGCGAGCTGCTTCCCGTCACGCGGCTCTTCGCACGTTGCGACGACGACGCGGAGTACCGGGAACAGCTCTTCGCGAAGGGATCGGGGCGGGTTCTCTACGAGGTGCTCGACGATCTCTTCGACTACTGCTTCCCGATCCTCGACAAGATCGGCCACAAGCTCGACCGGATCGAAGACGACATGTTCGAGGGCGCGGCGGAGGACGTCGTCCGCGACATCTCGAACGCGAAGCAGGAGATCATCTCGTACCGCAAGGTGATCAAGCCGGAGCGCTCCACGCTCCGCGTCCTCGAGCGGCGCGTCGCCCGCTTCCTCCCGGAGGAGCTCGAGGCGTACTTCGACGACATCAACGACGCCGCCGAGCGGATCTGGGACCAGCTCGACAACTACAAGGAGGTCGTCGAGGCGCTCGAGTCGACGAACGAGTCGGTCATCTCGCACCGCCAGAACGACGTCCTTCGCCTGCTCACGATCATCAGCGTCACCATGCTGCCGCTGACGCTGATCACGAGCGTCTTCGGGATGAACGTGCTCTACCCGGGCGAGGGGACGCCCACCGCGTTCTGGGTGATCCTCGCGGCACTCGTCGTCACCCTCGCCGCGATGCTCGGCTTCTTCCGCTTGAAGAGGTGGCTGTAGGCGCTAGGCCAGTCCAGCCGAAGGGCTAGGCAGGCCTCGTCCGGCGGGGGAGGAACCGACCGGCACAATGCGCCGATTCTCGGGTAATGGCACACGTGAGTCGTTTCGGGGGAGCGGCTCACCCGAGAGGGGGGAATCGCATGACAGCGGCACAATTCGAAGACCTGCAGATCGACGACGCGGCGGATGTCCTCGCGTGGCGATTCGACACGCTCTGTCGATCCGGCTACGACCTCGATGCGGCGGCGGTCGTGGCGGCGAACGTCGAGGTCGACCTCCACGCGGCGGTCGCCCTCGTCGAGCGCGGCTGCCCGCCCGAGCTCGCGACACGGATCCTGATCTAGCTCGCCCGAGGGCTGATCCGCGGCGGCGGATGCAACCCAGCGACAACGCTGCGTCCCACGTGTAGGGGCGAGGTATCGAGAGGTATCTCGCCCCTACGCGATCCGCAGGCCGTCAAGGCCTGCTTCCGGCTCGGGGAGCTGCGGGTCGAGCCTCTCGAGCGTCGCGACGAGGAGCTCTGCGACGGCGAGCGCCTTGACCCAGTTCCGATCGGCCGGGACGACGTGCCACGGCGCCCAGTCCGTCGACGTCTCCGTGAGCGCCTCTTCCCACGCCTCGATCCACTCGTCGAACCGCACGCGCACCTTCAGGTCGTCGTGGCGGAACTTCCAGCGCTTCTCCGGGTCGTCGACACGTTCCTGGAGCCGTGCGCGTTGCTCCTCGCGCGAGACGTTGAGGAACACCTTGAGCACGGTCGTCCCCTCGTCGACCAACATGCGCTCGAAGCCGCGGATGTGCTCGTAGCGGGGTCGCCAGACCGACTCCGGCGCGATCTCGAGCATCCGCACCGCGACGACGTCCTCGTAGTGGGAGCGGTTGAAGACGCCGACGATCCCCCGCCGCGGCAGTGCGGCGTGCACGCGCCACAGGTAGTCGTGCTCCAGCTCGGCGCCGGCCGGGGCGCGGAACGACGTCACCTGCACGCCGGTCGGGTTGACGCCGTGGAAGACGCGGCGGATGACGCCGTCCTTGCCCGAGGCGTCGAGCCCCTGCAGGACGAGCAGGACGCTCCGCCGGCCCTCGGCGTGCAGCCGGTACTGGAGCGCGTCGATCCGCTCGTTGAGCTTCCCGAGCCGCTTCTCGCCCGCGTCCTTTCGGACGCGCAACGTGTCGGCCGGATCGCGCGCGGCGATCTGCGCTGGAGTTCCCGGGTCGACACGAAGGCCGTCGAGCACGGGACGACTCTAGACTCGGGCCGTGGCCGACCGCGGTTCGTTCCACCTGGGCAACGTCATCGACCCGGCTACAGGCAATGCGGGCGCCGACAGGGTGATCGTCGGCTCGAGCGACCTGACGACGCACGGTGTCGTGGTCGGGATGACCGGCTCCGGAAAGACGGGGCTTGCGGTCGTCCTTCTCGAGGAGGCGTTGCTCGCTGGGATCCCGGTGCTGATTCTCGACCCCAAGGGCGACATGGCGAACCTCGCGCTCGTCTTCCCCGACCTGGCGCCGGCGAGCTTCCGGCCGTGGATCAGCGAGGCGGAGGCGCAGGCGGCGGGCGTGTCCGTCGAGGAGTACGCCGCGAAGCAGGCGACGATCTGGCGCGAGGGCCTCGAGTCGAGCGGGATCGGGCCCGAGCGCCTCCAGGCGCTCAGAGACGCAGCCGAGGTCACCGTCTACACGCCGGGCTCGACGGCCGGAGTCCCGCTCAACGTGATCGGCTCGCTCGGGGCGCCGAAGCTCTCGTGGGAGACCGAGGAGGAGGCTCTACGCGACGAGATCCAGGGCACCGTGACGAGCCTCCTGAAGCTCGTCGGGATCGACGCAGACCCGCTCGCGAGCCGAGAGCACGTGCTCCTCTCCAACCTGATCGAGAACGCCTGGCGCGCGGGGCGGGACCTCGACCTCGGCGCGCTGATCGCCGAGATCCAGACGCCGCCCATCCGCAAGCTCGGCGTCTTCGAGCTCGACCAGTTCTTCCCGCCGGCCGACCGGACGAAGCTCGCCTTCACGCTCAACGGGCTCGTCGCGTCGCCCACCTTCGCCGCCTGGGGCGAGGGCCAGCCGCTCGATCCCCAGGCGATGTTGTTCACGCGCGAGGGCGGGCCCCGCTGCGCGGTGGTGTACCTCGCGCATCTCTCCGAGGAGGAACGGCAGTTCGTCGTCACGCTCGTCTTCTCGAAGCTCGTCACGTGGATGCGCGGGCAGCAGGGAACGCCCGACCTACGAGCGCTCGCGTACATGGACGAGGTCTTCGGCTACGTGCCGCCCAACGGGCAGCCGCCCCCGAAGAAGCCGATCCTGACGATCTTCAAGCAGGGCCGCGCCTTCGGGCTCGGGCTGGTGCTCTCGACACAGAACCCCGTCGACCTCGACTACAAGGCGATGTCCAACGCGGGCACCTGGCTGGTCGGGCGGCTCCAGACCGAGAACGACAAGGCGCGTGTGCTCGAGGGCCTCCGCTCGGCGGCGGGCGGCACCGACGTGGCCGCGCTCGACAAGGCGATCGGCGGCCTCGGGAAGCGTCAGTTCCTCCTCGTCTCGGCGAAGGGATCGGAGCCGCGCATCTTCGGGACCCGGTGGGCGATGTCGTACCTTCGCGGGCCGCTCACGAAGGAGCAGGTTGCCTCGCTTGGGCATCGTGCGGATACCCCGAGTGGTGCTCCGGCGGCGCACGTTGCGCCGCCGGCGGCTGCGTCACCCACGCCCGCGCCACCTCCCGAGCTTGCCGCCGACGAATCCACCGTTGCGCCGGCCGTCGCACCAGGGACGGCCGTTTCGTTCCTCGACCCCGCTGCGGCCTGGGCCTCGGAGGTCGGAGCGGTGCAGGGCTCGCCGAAACTGCGCGCGTTTCTCGCTGCGCGCGTCTCGATGCGCTACGACGACAGCGCCGCCGACGTCGACGAGCAGGAGGAGTTCGAGGCCGTGTACGGGCCGCTCGATGGCGGTCTCGACCTCGCGAGCGAGACGCAGGTCGACTACGACGAGCGCGACTTCGGGTCGGCCGCGCCGCCGAACGTCGCCTACGTCCTCCCGCAGGCGCCTCTCGGCGAGGCCAGGTTCTTCTCGTCGACCGCGAAGGAGATTCAGCGCCACCTCGTCGACCGCCGCCCGCTCGAGCTCCAGCGCAACCGCGCCTTGAAGCTCGTCTCGCGGCCGGGCGAGTCGGAGGAGGAGTTCGCGGCGCGGTGCGACGCTGCCGCCCAGGCGAGGGCGGACGCGGAGGCGGCGAAAATCCGCGATCGGCTCGAGGCAAAGCGGGAGCGGCTCGACAAGGCGCTGGAGCAGGCGCGGAGGCGCGTCGAAGAGCTCGAGGTCGACGCACGCTCCCGCGGGACGAGCGAGCTCATCGCGGGCGCGGGAGACATCCTGGGCGCCCTGCTCGGGGGACGCCGCAGCACGCGCTCGATCACGAGCGCGATCGGCGGCGCGGCCTCGCGCCGCGGCATGACGGCACGCGTCTCGGAGCGCAAGGAGTCGGCGGCGGAGAAGGTCGCAGGCCTCGAGGACGACCTCACCGTGCTCGAGCAGGAGATCCTCGACGAGGTTGCGGAGATCGACGAGCGCTGGCGCGCGACCGCCGACGAGGTCGACACGCTCTCGATCAGGCTCGAGGCGACCGACGTGCGCGTGCTCGAGACGCGCGTCGTATGGGTGCCGAGCGACTGACCATCCGCTGCACGCTCGTCGCACTAGTCGTCGCCCTCGTCGCAGGCTGCGACACGGCAGAAGAGTCGCCGACCGACGCCGCCGCCGGCGAGCAGGCAACCGTGGAGTGGGTCAACGACGGCGACACGCTCACGCTCGAAGGCGGCCGGCGAGTGCGGCTCGTGCAGATCGACGCGCCCGAGCTCTCGACCGACTGCTACGGCCGCACGGCGCTCCAGGAGCTCATCGACCTGACGCCGAAGGGAACGCGCGTCGTGCTCGTGCGCGACCCCGCGCTCGACGATCGCGACCAGCACGGCAGGCTGCTGCGCTACGTCTTCGTGGGCGAGCAAAACGTCAACGTCGAACTGGTCGAGCGCGGGGCGGCGTCGCCGTACTACTTCCGAAACGACCGTGGGCGTTACGCGGACGAGCTCGACGACGCGGTCGACGACGCCCGTGAGGGCGATGCGGGCTACTGGGGCGCGTGTCCCGCAGCGGAGCTCAATACGGGGATCGGCTCGGTCACCGGCCCAGCGTGAGCCACCCTCGCGCTCAGCGCCACGGCACCTCGGGCGACGCATGGAACGCGACGCCGAGGGCCCGAAGGCGCGGCCCGTGGGTCGCGAGACGCCACTTGTAGCGCCGCCAGGTCCGCCCAGCGGCGGGCGACCACCCGATCTCGGCGTGTCCCAGGAGGCGCGGGAAGACGAGGTAGTCGAGTTCCGCGCGCGTGGCCGGCGTCTCGGTCCAGACCGGCGCCTCGACCCCGAGAATGCTCCGATCGTCGACGCCGGGAACCTGCGCCGCAGGGTCCCATGCGTACGCGTCGCGCACCGTCGTCGTGCCGGCCCACGTCGTGCCGAGCGGTGAGGCGCTCGTGTATTTCATGTCGAGGTACGCCTTCGTGGCGGGGGACATGATCAGCTTCGCGCCCTGCTCGACGGCCCGTCGCGCGAGCGCCGGATCGTGCCAATGCTGCGCGATGGACGTCTTGCGGAGCTTCGCCTTCGCGATCTCCTCCCAGCCGATCATCCGCTTCCCGTGCGACCGCACGATCGCCTGGACGCGACCAACGAACGTTCGGTAGTCGTCCGGATCGGTCGCGTTGGCCTCATCGCCTCCGATATGGACGTATGGGCCGGGAGTGAGCGCCGCAAGCTCGCGCACGACGTCGTCGACGAACTCGTAGGTCAGCTCCTTGCGGATACAGAGCGAGCTGAAGCCGACCTCGATGCCGGAGTACGGATCGGGCGCGACCCCGTTGCAGTTGAGGCTCGCGTACGAGGAGAGCGCCGCGTTGACGTGCCCCGGCATGTCGATCTCGGGCACGATCTCCACGAACCGCGCCCGGGCATACGCGACGATCGACGCGTACTCGCGCTGCGTGAAGCGGCCGCCCGGCCCGCCCCCGACCTCGGTGAGCGAGCCGTGGCTCGTGAGACGCGGCCAGGAGCGGATCGCGATGCGCCAGCCCTGGTCGTCGGTCAGGTGCAGGTGCAGCCGGTTGAGCTTGTAGAGCGCCATGAGGTCGACGAGCCGCTTGACCTCGCCGACGCCGAAGAAGTGACGGGCGACGTCGAGCATCGCGCCGCGCCAGGCGAACCGCGGCCGGTCGTGGATCGTCCCGAGGGAGATCCGCCACGGCCCGGGCTGCTGTACGTCTGCCTCGATCGCCGCCGGCAGGAGCTGACGCAGCGTCTGCGTCCCCCAGAAGAGCCCGGCCGGCCGCGCCGCCGTCAGCGTGACGCCGCCGCGCTGCGACGACGAGCCGGTAGCCCTCGTCGCCGAGCGCGCGATCGCCGGCGGTCAGCGCCAGCGAGATGGCCCCCGCAGGAGCAGCGCCCCGGACAGTCGAGACGGGAAGGCGGTAACCCGTGGCAGGACGAAGGCTCGCGGCGAGCAGCTGTGCGATCCGCGACGCCTCCTCCCCACCCGCTCGCACGACGACCCGGCCGGACGGCTCGAGAACGAAGGCGCCCCGCTCGGGTGCCTGCGCGAGCGGCTGCGGGATCACTGTCGCGAAGCTCGGCGGCGGCCCCTGCGTGCCTGCCGCTAGATCAGCGGCCACGAGCGCTCCAACGAATGTCGCCGCCAGGGCGAGGCGCAGCGAGGCGGCTCACCCCTTGACCGCGCCCGACGTCAACCCGAAGGCGATGCGTCGCTGGACGAGGAGGAAGAAGGCGACCACCGGGATCGCGGTGAGCGTCGAGGCGGCCATCAACGCGCCCCAGTCCGTTTCCTGACTCGTTCCCAGGAAGTACGAGAGCCAGACCGTGACGGTGTGGTTGGTTTGGTCGGTGAGGATCACGCTCGCGAAGATGTACTCGTTCCACGCCTGGATGAACGCGAACACCGACGTCGCGACGAGCCCGGGCGCGACGAGCGGCAGCAGGATCCGCACGAAGGCGCCGAGGCGGGTCGAGCCGTCCACCATCGCGGCTTCCTCCAGTTCCTTCGGAATGCCGAGGACGAAGCCGCGCAAGGTCCACACGGCGAACGGGAGGACGAACGTGATGTACGTCAGGATCACGCCCGTCAGGGTGTTCGTCAGGTGGTACCGGGCGAGCACGACGTAGAGCGGGATCACGAGCCCCGCGGCGGGAAGCATGAGGATCCCGATCATCAAGACGACGAAGAGCTTGCGGCCGGTGAAGCGGTACTTCGCGAGCGCCACCGCGGCGAGGAACGCGACCACGATCGACACCCCGACCGCGACGAGCACGACGATCAGGCTGTTCTGGACGATCTGCCAGAAGTAGGGACGATTCATCGCATCCCGGAAGTGCTGGAGGGTCGGGTCGAGCGAGAACCATGTCGGCTCGGCGCTATTGATCTCGTCGTCCGGCTTGAAGGCGGTCGAGACCATCCAGAAGACTGGAAATACGAGCACGAAGAACAGGGCGAGCCCGAGCAGGTCCCAGGCGCGCCGCCGGACGAGCCCTCGGCGACGCCTCCGCGCCGGCGGGGTCGCGGCGTGAGTGCTCACGAGGCTTCCTCCATCCGCACCATCCTGCGGACGTAGAAGACGCTCAGCGCGGCGACGATCAGGAGCATCAGGATCGAGATCGCGGCGCCGCGACCGAAGTCGGAGTGCGCGTAGCCCTCGATGTAGACGTAGACCCCCATCAGGTAGTTCGTCTCGTTCGCCTTCGACGCGCCGATCAGCAGGTAGGGCTGCGTGAACACGCCGAAGTCCCAGATGATCGAGAGGCTCGTGAGGATCAGCAGGATCGGCTTGAGTACCGGAAGCGTGACGTCCCGGAACGCCCGCGCGGGGCTCGCGCCGTCGATCGCAGCGGCCTCGACGAGCTCGCTGCGGTACCTGCGCGAGCCCCGCGTAGAGCGTGATGACGACGAACGGCAGCGCCCCCCAGACGATCAGCAGCGTCACCATCGCAAGCTGTGAGAACGGTGTCGCGTACCAGTCGTGCTGGAAGAAGTCGCCCAGGTGGAGGCTCGTCAACACGTGGTTCAGGATGCCGTTCTGGAAGTTCGTCATCCAGTACCAGACCTGGACGGCGACGACCGCCGGCATCGCCCAGACCAGGACGAGCCCGACCGTGAGGAGGATGCGCACCGGCGTCGAGAGGCGGACGAGCAGGAGGGCGATAGCGAGACCGAGCACCATCGTGAGGCCGACGTTGGCGGCGGTGAAGACGACCGTTCGCAGGAGGGTGTCCCAGAAGATCTGGTCTCCGAGCACCGAGCGGTAGTTGTCGAGCCCGATCCACTCGCCCTTCCGCTGGATCAGCTCCGGAAGACCGTACTGCTGGAAGGAGAGGACGACGAGCCGGTAGAGCGGGTACCCGAGGATCGCGCCGATCGCCACGAGCACCGGCACGACGAGGAGGTACGGCACGGCGACCGAGCCGATGCGACGTACGGACAACGGCCGCCGCCGCCGCACCCCGATCGGGGGGTGCTCGGCGGCGACGGCCGCTGCCTGCGGGGCGGGAGGACGGCTCAACGCGACCCGCGCCCCGCCTCGCTCGTCATGCGTTGAGGACGGACGTGATCTTGTCGTTGGCCGATTGAGCCGCCTGCCTCACGCTCTGCTTACCGGTCAGGATCTGGCTGAGCATGGTACGCAGGATGTTTCGGTTTTCGACGGTGACCCAGTTCTCCGCCGGCGGCACGAACCAGCTCCGACGGGCCGCGCGCTCGCCCACGGTGTTCCCGAGCAGGCTCGTCGTGTTGGGGATGTTGCCGATCGCGCGAAGCCGTTTCATCGAAGCATTGCTGGTGTAGGCCTCGATCCAGTCCACGGCAAGTGCCTTGTCCGCGCCGACGGGAACCGCGAGCAGCGACCCGCCGAGGAACCCCGGCATCGGCTGACCCTTGCTGCGGCTCGGCATCACGAACTGCCCGGTCGATTTCTCGTACTTCTTCCCCACGCAACACGTGAACCAACCAGGGCCGACCATCGAGCCGGCCTTGCCCTGCGCGTAGACGTCGTACGGGTTGGGATGGGTCTCGTCGGTCGTCTTGCTCGCTCGCGAGGCGGCGAGGAAGAAGTTCTTCCACGCGGTCAGGCCCGCGATCGACCCCGGCGACGTGAGCGTGCCCTTCCACTGGCTGCCAACCTGCCGCGCGATGGCGCCGCCATGGTCGTAGACGAACCCCATCGCGAAGTACCAGTCGGTGCCCGCGATGTAGACCGGCGAGAAGCCGCGGTCGCCCTCCTGCACCCCGAGCTTCTTTGCGGCGGCGGTGTACTCCGCCAGGCTCGTCGGGATCTTGATCTGAGCCTGCTTGAAGAGGTCGGTCCGGTACGTGACGACCCTCGACCCGGCGTAGTACGGCACGCCGTACACCTTGGTACCCACTCGGCCCTGGGCCGCGAGCCCGGCGAGCCACGTGCTCGAGTTCGCGAACGACTTGCGATCCGACGTGAGGTCCTGGAACCCCCCGGCAACCATGTACTTCGCCATCTCGGTGTTGCCCATCTCGATGACGTCAGGTGCGTTGCCCCCTGCGAGGGTCGCGTCGAACTTCTGCAGGTGGTTCCCCCACTCCTGGAACTGGACGTCGACGGCGACGCCGGGATGCTCGCGCTGGAACTGCTTGGTCGCGGCGTTGATGACCGCCTTCCAGCTCGGCTTGTTTGCATCCGTCTGCAGCCAGACGGTGATGCTGTCCGTCGCGGCGGTTCCACCCGACGCGGTGGTGGCCGCGATCGCAGCGAGGGCAACGCCGACGAGGACGACGGCGCCGATGATGCGTGCTCTCATGAGCTCTTCCCCCAAGCGGATCGGGAGGCGGCGCTGGTCGCTCCGTGCGCCCGGTGGCCGGCGGACGCGAAGGCGCCGAAGCCGCCTACTGGTGTATACCACTTGGCCACGGTTCGGAACACTGGCACAGCCTCGTCGTGTTGTCAAGACCACTTTCGCCTGACGTCGCGGCAGTAACACCGCAAATATTGTCCTGTTTACAGGGCGTTATGGCCTGCGGACCGCAGATCCCGGGACAGGCTGCAACTCGCTGAAGGCGCGTATTGGTACTGACCAACGCGACCCGATGGGTCTAGCGAGGTTCGTTTCCACTCGACCGCGCGACCGCGCGTCGGTTGAGCTCGGTCACGAGCCGGTAGCGATCGCCGCGGTAGAGCGACCGCACGTACTCCACGATCTCTCCGCTCTCGGAGCGCGTCGTCCGCTCGAACACGAACGCCGGGGAATGGAGCGGCACACCGAGCGCCTCGGACTCGTCCTCGTTCGTGACGGTCGGCTCGATCGTCTGGAGCCCACCGACGATGGCGATGCCGTATCGGCCCTCGAGAAGCTCGTAGAACGACTGCTCCTCGAGATCGCGGGCAGAGATGCCCGGAACCAGCGACTCGCGCACGTGCAGGGTCTCGATCGCCATCGTCTCATGATCGGCGAGCCGCAGCCGGCTGATGATCACGACCGGCTCCGACGGAGACACGTGAAGCAGTCGCCCCAGATGCGCGCCGGCGGGCGTCACGCGCAGGTCGAGCGTCTTGCTGCCCGGCACCATCCCCCGTCGGCGCATGTCCTCGGTGAACGAGGTCATCGTCAGCTCCTGCGCGATCTTCGGCTCGCTGACGAACGTTCCGCTCCCGTGACGACGTATGAGCAACCCTTCGCGAACGAGCTCGTCGAGTGCAGCGCGAACGGTCAGTCGCGAGACGCGGAGCTCGACGGTCAGCTGCCGCTCGGACGGGATCGCCTCGCCGACGCCGAGCTGCTCGATGAGGTCGAGCACACGGTTCCGCACCTCGCTCTGCTTGGTGACAGGCTGTGTCGCGTCGCTGTTGTCACCGCGTCTCCCATTCCGTTCGTGTTCGAGACATCGTAGTGATAACCTGCTTCTGGTCAAGACCACTCCTGAGCGACGCCGGTAGGCACCTCGACGGGAGCGCCGTCCGCCGCGGCCCCGCCGGCGAGTGCGGCACCGTCCTCCACCGAGAAGAAGTGGAAGCGCGCGGGATCCACGGCGAGCTCCATGCGAGCTCCCTGGTCGGCCGTCGTGCGCGCGTCCACCCGCGCGTTGAAGAGCGTCGAGTGCGTCGCCAGCAGCTTGCCCTCCTCGTCCTCGCTGCCCGCGCCCGTCTCCACGGACGGCCGCGACGCATCGACGGGGAACCACACGTGCGTGTCGGCGCCGAGCTCCTCGAGCACCTCGACCTTGACGTCGAAACGCGGAAGGAGCGGCGACGCCGTGGCTCCGTCCTGGAAGGCCTCGGGTCGGATGCCGAGCACGACCTGCCGAGCCGGCGCCGCGGGCCGGTTCGCCGCATCGAGCGTGACAGAGTATTGCCCGAACGTGATCGTGTCCCCGTCCAGCGTGGCGTCCACGAGGTTCATCGCCGGCGCGCCGATGAACGCGGCCACGAAGAGGCTGCGGGGCGAGCGGTACAGCACCTGCGGCTCGTCGACCTGGACGATCTGCCCGTCCTGCATCACCGCGACCCGCTGCCCGAGGGTCATCGCCTCGGTCTGGTCGTGCGTGACGTAGATCGTCGTCACGCCCAGTGTCGCATGCAGCTGCGCGAGCGACGCCCGCATCGCGACGCGCAGCTTCGCGTCGAGGTTCGAGAGCGGCTCGTCCATCAGGAACGCGCGCGGCTCCCGCACGATCGCCCGTCCCATGGCGACGCGCTGGCGCTGGCCGCCGGAGAGCTGGGCCGGCTTGCGGTCGAGAAGCTCCTCGAGCCCGAGAAGACCGGCGACGTCGTCGACGCGACGGCGCGTCTCCCCCTTCCCCACTCTCCGGACCTTCAGCCCGTAGCCGAGGTTCTCCCGAACCGTCATGTGCGGGTAGAGGGCGTAGTTCTGGAACACCATCGCGATGTCGCGGCGCCGCGGCGCAAGGTCGGTCACGTCGGCGCCGTCGATGCGCACCGCGCCGACGGTCACCTCCTCGAGACCCGCGAGCATCCGAAGGAGCGTCGACGTGCCGCAGCCCGAAGGGCCGACGAGAACGACGAACTCGCCGTCGCCGATCGTCAGCGACACGTCGTCGACGGCACGGAAGCCGTTGCCGTAGACCTTCGTGACCTTGTCGATCTCGATCGTCGCCATACCTCGCTCAACCCTCCGCATCATGGCCAACACGGGAGTGTTCAGGACCACTCGCGGGCGCAGTATCGCATATTGGTCTTGACCACTCAACTGCGGCATGCCTAGACTGCGCGCATGACCGGTCGAGCGACACGCGATGCGCAAGAGCTCGACAGGCTCGAGACCGAGGAATGGGCGCCCGATGCCGCCGACCTGGACCTGAGGTCGACTGCCGAGCTCGTGTCGCTCATGAACATGGAGGACGCCAGCGTCCCCGCAGCCGTTGCAGCGGTACACCCCGCGATCGTCGAGGCGGTCGATACGATCGCCAATCGTCTTCGTGCAGGCGGACGGCTCGTATACGTCGGCGCAGGCACGTCGGGCCGTCTGGCGCTCGTCGACGCGGTCGAGTGCGAGTCGACCTTCGGCGTCCCCCCCGGGCGCGTCGCGGCACTCGTCGCCGGAGGCCCGGAAAGCGCAGGGACCGCGCAGGAGGCGGCCGAAGACGATGTGCAGGCGGGCGTCCAGGCGATCCGTGACCTCGCCGTCGATCAGCGCGACGTCGTCGTCGGCCTGAGCGCGAGCGGGCGAACCCCGTACGTCCTCGGCGCGATCGCAGAGGCACGGACGGCCGGCGCCGCGACGGTTGCGGTCGTGTCCGTGGACGGCTCGGAGCTCGGCACGGCGGTCGACCACGAGATCGCCGTCGTCGTCGGGCCCGAGGTCATCGCCGGATCGACACGCCTCAAAGCCGGAACGGCCCAGAAGCTCGTTCTGAACACGATCTCGACGATCGCGATGGTGCGGCTCGGCAAGACGTTCGGCAACCTGATGGTGGACGTCGTAGCGACGAACACGAAGCTTCGTGCGCGCGTGCGCCGGATCGTGTGCCAGGCAACAGGGGCATCGCCGGAGCAGGCCGACGCCGCGCTCGCCGATGCCGACGGCGAGGCAAAGGTCGCGATCGTCGCTCTTCTCGCCGACCTCGACGCCGCTTCGGCGCGAGCCCGGCTCGAGACGGCCGACGGCGACATTCGCAAAGCGCTCGTGGCATGAGGCTCGGTGTCGAAGCGGCGCTCGTCGACGGCCGGCTCGTCCCGGGCGACGTAGCGGTCGACGACGGTGCGATCACCGCTGTCGGGCTCGAGCCCGGCGTCGGGCGGATCGCCGCCCCCGGGTTCGTCGACCTCCAGGTGAACGGCTTCGCAGGCGTCGACTTCCTCGGCGCCGACGCAGACGGATTCGCGGCCGCGGGCGACGCGCTCCTCGAGACCGGTGTGACGGCTTATCTTCCCACGCTGATCACCTCGGGTGAGGACGACCTCGTCCGCGCTCTTCGGGCGATCCCGAGCGCAGGCAGGGGGCCGCGCATCCTCGGGGCGCACCTCGAGGGGCCGTTCCTCTCGGCGAACCGGCTCGGGACGCACAGCCTGAACGGACGGCGTGACCCGGACATCGCTCTCCTCGAGCGCCTGCTCGAAGCCGGCCCTGTCCGCCTCATGACCCTGGCGCCCGAGCTGCCCGGCGCGCTCGAGCTGATCGACGTGCTCCATGAGCGCGGGGTCACTGTCTCGCTCGGTCACAGCGATGCAACGGCGGTCGAGGCGAACGCAGCCTTCGACCGCGGCGCCCGCACCGTGACGCACGTCTTCAACGCGATGCGCCCGCTCGCGCACCGGGACCCCGGGATCGTCGGCGCCGCGCTCGTTCGGCCGGACGTCGTCATCCAGGCGATCGTGGACGGGGTCCACCTCGACCCGGACATCGTTCGACTCCTCTGGCAGGTCGCGGCCGGGCGAATCGCGCTCGTGACCGACGCGATCGCAGGCGCGGGACTCGGCGACGGCACGTACGCGCTGGGCGAGACCGAGATCGTCGTCACCGACGACGTCGTCCGGCGCGAGGACGGCGTGCTGGCGGGCAGCGCGCTGACGATGCCGCAGGCCGTGCGAAACCTCGTCGAGATCGGCGTGCCACTCGAGCAGGCGCTCGCCGCGGCGAGCGCAGTGCCGGCACGCGTTCTCGGTCGGGTCGACATCGGGCGGCTCGTGCCGGGAAGCGCGGCCGACATCGTCGTCGTCGACGACGGCCTCGAGGTCGTCCAGACCATCGTCGGGGGCGAGACCCTTGTCGCCGGGTGAGCCTGCACGAGCGGCGCCGGCGGATGCCGGGCCGGGCTCGCGCTTCCTTGCGGAGATCCGCGAGCAGCCGGAGGCTCTCGAGCGCCTGCTCGGCTACGACGACGAGATCGCGCGCATCGCGGACGCGGTTCGGGCGCGGGACGCGCGGCTCGTGCGGCTCGTCGGCCACGGGTCGTCCGACAACGCAGCGTCGTTCGGTGTCTACGCGTTCGGCCTTCTGCCCCGCTGGACGGCGATGCGGGACTCGATCACGCTCACCGTCCACTACGACACGCCGCTCGACATGGCGGGCTCGACCGTTATCGGCCTCTCGCAGTCCGGCCGGACACCTGACGTCGTCGAGTACGTCGCACGTGCCCGCGCGGCGGGCGCGTTCACGATCGCGCTGACGAACGACCCGGCCTCTGAGCTCGCGACCGCTGCCGACGCGACGATTCCGCTCGCCGCCGAGCCGGAGCTCGCTGTCGCGGCGACGAAGACGTACGTGAACACGCTCGCTGCGCTCGCGTTGCTGGCGGGTCACCTCGCCGGGCGGGGCGCCGAGCTCGCCGACGGCGTCCGCCACGCGAGCGAGCTCATGGCCAATGCGCTTCCAGCCCTAGAGCGTTCCACGGCGAAACTCGCCCTGCCGTTCGCCTACACGGGCCGGATGTTCGTGATCGGGCGAGGGATCGAATTCGCGACGGCGCGCGAGATCGCCCTCAAGCTGCTCGAGACGTGCCGGATCGCCGCCGAGCCGCTGACTGCCACCGACCTCGCCCACGGGCCCGTGGCGGCGCTCGATCCCCTCTTCCCCGTCTGGGCGATCGCGTCGGACGACGACACGCTCGCGACCGTCCAGGAGGCGGCCACACGAACGAGGGAGATGGGTGCCTCGCTCGTGGCGAGCGGGACGGCGGCCGCACGCATCAAGGGCGCGGCGTACACGGTGCCCGTGCCGAAGCCGCGCCCGGCGCTTCTCGCGCCGCTTCTCTCCGTTGTCCCGGGACAGCTGTTCGCTGCTGCGCTCGCGCACGCGAGAGGGCTCGACGCGGACGCGCCCCACGGGCTCGCCAAGGTAACCCTGGCGCGCTAGACCGCGGGTCGTCGTTGCGTCTTGGCCGACGCCTTCTGCGCCGCCCGGACCTGTGCGAGGAAGCCCTCGATCGGAAACCCCGGGCCGGGGTCCCAGTGGTCGCTCAGCTTGAACGCCCGGCTCACCTCGACGTGGCCGGTGATCCCGTGGCGACCGGCAACGAGGTCGGCGGCGACCAGCCAACGCACGGGAATGCGCCTGCGCGTGCACACGTCGGCGACGAGCGTCGCCGCGCGGCGGAGGACGGCCCTGGAGTAGGCGTCGGCCCAGTCGGCCGTCGTCTGTCGCGCGAAGCCGGCAAGCTCGACCCCGATCGAGTTCGTGTTGCCCCCGCGCGCGTGCCAGGCGATGTTCGGCTCGCGAACACACTGGATCACCGTCCGCGCGTCGACGCAGTAGTGCGCCGAGACCTGCGAGACGCGGCTCTGGAACCAGCGCGCGCAGATCATCGCTGCGTCGGGCCGCTCCGCGATCTCCATCGTGTGCATCACGACGACCTCGATCGGACGCCCGGGCATGCGGGTCCGGTGCGGGCTCTCGACGAACGGGTACGGCACGCCCCCATCCTTCCGTGCAGCCGCCGCAGGAGCGCGAGCATACGACGACTCCGGCGGCTGCGGCCGTGCGAGGATTCGAGCGTGGAGACGACGTCGAGCACGCGGCGGGTGACCGCCACCCGGCGTGCCGAAGAGCGCGTCACGCCGCTCGAGCTCTTCTTCGACCTCGTCTTCGTACTCGCGCTCACGCAGTGCACCGCGCTGATGGCGGCCAGCCCGACGTGGGACGGGCTCGTGCGAGGGCTGCTGGTGCTCGCCGTCCTCTGGTGGTCGTGGGGCGGCTACGCCTGGCTGACGAGCGTCGTCGACCCCGAGGCGGGCGCCGTTCGGATCGCGATGTTCGCGGCGATGGCAGCCTTTCTCGTCGCCGCGCTCGCCGTGCCGAACGCGTTCGGCGACGACGCGCTCCTGTTCGCGTGCGCGTACGCGATCGTCCGCATCGCGCACATCTGGCTCTTCACGATCGCGAGCCACGGCGAGCCGGAGCTCAGGCGCTCCGTGATCGGGCTCGGGACGAGCACCGCGATCGGCGTCAGCCTCCTGTTCGTAGCGGCGTTCACGGACGGGTGGCTCCAGGGCGGCATCTGGGCGCTGGCGCTCCTGCTCGATCTCGGCGGCCCGTACCTGTTCCGATCCGAGGGCTGGCAGCTCATTCCCGGGCACTTCGCGGAACGTCACGGGCTGATCGTGATCATCGCCCTCGGCGAGTCGATCGTCGCGATCGGAGTCGGCTCCAACACGATCGTCGACGCGGGAGTCGTCGTGGCGGCCATCTTCGGAATCGCGATCGCCGCCGCGCTGTGGTGGCTGTACTTCGACGTGATCGTCTGGCTCGCGGAGCAGTCCCTCACGTCCGCGACCCCCGGGCGCGAGCAGAACGAGCTCGCGCGTGACGCCTACTCCTACATCCACTTCCCGATGGTGGCGGGCATCGTCGTCTTCGCGCTCGGGATGAAGAAGACGCTCGAGCACGTCGAGGATCCCCTTGCCACTGTTCCGGCTGCTGCGCTCGTCGGAGGCATAGCGCTCTACCTCCTCGCTCACGTTGCGTTTCGTTGGCGCCTCCGGCACTCGATCAGCCGCCAACGGCTCGTCGCGGCTGCGGCAACCCTCGCGCTCTTCCCGGTGGCGGTCGAGGTTCCCGCGGCTCTGACGCTCGTCCTCGTGCTCGGCGTGCTCGTCGCGCTGATCGTCTACGAGGTGATCAGGTTCGCCGACACGAGGGAGCGCGTGCGACACGAGCTCGGCGTCGCGCACGAGACCGAGTAGCGCTCGGCAGGCTCTGCGAGGATGACGGCGTGACGAAGCCGATCTGGGCGCCCTGGCGGCTCGAGTACATCGTCCAGGCGGGCACGCACGAGGGGTGCGTCTTCTGCTCCGAGGCGGCAGGAGAGCTCGGCGAGGAAAGCCTTCTCGTGACCCGTGGCGAGAGCGCCTTCGTGCTTCTCAACAAGTTCCCGTACGCCTCGGGCCACCTGATGGTGGCGCCGCTGCGTCACGTGGGCGAGCTCGCTGAGCTCGAGCCGGACGAGGTCGCCGAGGTGCACGCGTTGACCGCCGAGGCGATCGATGCCTTGCGCGGCGTCTACCGGCCGGATGCCTTCAACGTCGGCTGGAACCTCGGTGAGGTTGCCGGCGGGTCGATCTCCGGCCACCTGCACGAGCACGTCGTCCCGCGCTGGGCAGGCGACACGAACTTCATGCCCGTGCTCGCCGACGTGAAGGTGATGCCCGAACACCTGCTCGCGACGCGGGAGCGGCTGCGCGAGGCGCTCGACCGCTGACACCGTAGGCCCGCGCTCGGGCCAGGCGCTCTTCCTACCCCGCAGCCTCGCTGAGCTGCGTCATCGCTGCCCAGCCGGCCGGCGTCATCGTCTGCAGGTCGTAGAGGCTCCATCCCGTCGCCGAGCCGTCGTCGAGCACGGCGTCGTTGAACGCGCGGAGCTCGTCCACCGTCATCCGGTTCGCGACCCCACCGGCAGCATGCACCGGGATCGAGTCGCCGACGGCGTTCCGCAGGAGCCGCAGAGAGCGCGCGACGTAGCCGTACGTCGCGTCGTATCCCTTGAAGCCGCCACCCGTGTAGAGCATCGGCACGAACGCGTCGACCCGCGCGGCGATCTCCGCCCACGGAAAGACCGGCCACCAGCTCAGGTGCCGCTCGAAGGCACGTGGCGGGTACGTGATCGCCGCCACGGGCGTCCCTCCCGCCTCCGCGCGAAGCCTGGTCAGGAGATCGAGTACCCGCGCGGTCCGTTGCTTGACGTTCTTGTTCCGCAGTGACTCGATGTCGAGCGCCACGCCGTCGAAGGCGCCGCCCTGCGGTGTCCTGAACGTCAGCATCGCCCGCGCGCGACGCAGGTCACGCGCGTGGCGGTCATGACCGGGGAGGTACCAGGCGACGGCCGTGATGCCTCTTGCGTGAAGCGCATCCATGAGCCGCCCCAGCCCCGCCGGCTGGACGACGTCGGTGGCGGAGCGGTCGTTGGCCGTCTCGATCCAGGCCGTCCGGACACCGCGAGCGGCGAGCCGCCCGGCGACGGCGTTCGGCGACGCGTAGAGCTTCGTGTCGTAGATGTCGATCCACGTCCCGAGGCCCTGGAACACCTCGGCCCCGGTCCGACGCTCTGGCGCCGCGTTGCCTTGTGTTGAATCAACACAAAGCAGGACCGCAACGACGGCGAAAAGGGCTGCCAGACGCACGGCGGCAGCCTACGCCCGAGCTGTGAGGGATCCGTGAGGCGGCACCGGTCCGGTCGACGACGATGCGTGGACGAGGCCTTCCACAAAGTCCCCAAACGAGCTAAACGGCTGACGGGTAACGGACGTTCGTTGGACGAGGCCGTGACGAGTGGGCTGGAACTGTAGGCTCACGCCTGCCGCAGGCCGTTGTCCGATCGACCAAGGGGAGGGTGAGGACGATGCGAAGACACCGTTTGGTGGCGGCTCTCGTGACGACAGCCGCGATTGTTTCGCCTGCCAGCGCGCTTGCGTTCGGGCCGAACGCAAGCGAGGGTGATCGAGCGGTAGCTAGCTGCATAGCCGCATTTGAGAGGCAGGCGGCACGCGGAACTACGGCAGGCGGAGGTCCCAAGGCAGGAGAGCCTGGTCCGCTGAATTGCGATCACTTCTTCCAAGAGGTTACGCAGACGATCGGAAACGGCTGGCCGCCGCCTCCGTTCCAGGACTAGGTGCTAGCTCGATCCGGCGAGGGCTGACGGAAACGTCGGCCCTCGCCCGCGACGTACGACCGCGCTATCACGTCGGCTCATCCGCGCACTCCCCCGACAACCACTTCCGATGCAGTCGTGGATCGAGCAGACCACGGAGATACTCCTCCGAGTCGGGCACAGATGCCCGTACGTCTGGTCGATCTGGGTGATGGACGTGCCCATGATCCTGCTGAGATAGAAGAGTTGGACGCCGGCCGTAGGCGCCTTCGAGTGTTTCGGCGGTGTCGACAAGCTCGGCTTCGCGGAGGCTGGCGGCGAGATGAGGACGGCTTTGTCGGCTACCGGGGATTCCTGCGAGCCACATGTTCGCGTCGGATCGTTACGCCGGGCGCGGGATGACGGTCAACACTCGAGCGACGAACTGCTCGAACTCGGCCATGAAGTTCCGCAGGAACTCGTTTGTGCTGGAGTTCGTAACCTCACCGTCGTCCGTGATCAGGCCGGGCGTGAGTTGGATGTACGCCTCCGGGTAGCTCATTTGCGGGGTGTTGCAGAAGCTGAGTACCGAGCGGAGGTTCTGCTGCGCAATCGCGGTGCCGAGCTTGCCGGTCGACGCCCCGATCATCGCCGCCGGCCGACGCGACAGCGAGTTCGTCCCCCACGGACGACTGGCCCAGTCGATGGCGTTCTTCAGGCACCCGGGAATACCGCGGTTGTACTCGGGGGTGACGAAGAGAAGGGCATCCGCCGAGGTGATCGCCGCCTTGAACGATCGCGCCTGGGGCGGGAAGTCGTCGTCGTAGTCGCGGCTGTAGAGCGGGAGATCCTTGATCGGGATCTCCGCGAACTCCAGGTTCGACGGCGCGAGGCGAACAAGTGCGCCGGCGAGTTTTCGGTTGATGGAGTCAGAGGCAAGACTTCCTACGAAATAGCCGACGTTGTACGTGGTCACCACACGACCTCCTATGGACGTCTTGAACCTGGGCCGGCTCGGTTTCCCGCGCCGCCCGATTCGTAGCGGACGATCGTCCGCTACGCCAGATGGCCGTCACGGATGTGCCCGAGAGTCCCCACAAAGTCCCCAAACGTCTCGGAACAGCACCGCGCAGCCATGCGGGGGGATACGTGGAAACCCAGGAGCCATACCACTTCCCGGCACTTCCGGGCATCGCTCGCCAACGCCCCTACAACTCCCAGTCGTTGACGACGACGCGGTCGGCGGCCCCCGCCGCGATCGCCGGCCGCAGCTACTTCGTGCGGAAATTGCCCGTCGCGGACGACAGGCTTCCGACGGAGTCGCGGCTCAGCACCTGGAAGAAGTACTGCGACTTGCGGGCGAGGCCGGTAATCGTCACCGAGTGGCTTCTGTCCAGGGTGCGGTCCAGGGGGGTGGAGCTTCCGTAGGCCGTTCCCGGCCCATACTGCACCTGGCTGTCGGCCGGCACGTCGGTCGTCCAGGTGATGGTCACTCGTCCCGGGCCGGGCCGGGCGACCACCTGGGAGATGACGGGACCCCCGGGCCGCACTCGGTAGGTCGCGACGTATGAGCCCGACGCGTTCGCGACGAGGTTGTGCGTCTGGGCGCCACCGTCCGACCAGCTGACGAACTCGTAGGCGGTCCCGCCGATAGCCTGGGGGGACGGCGCGCTGACGGAGAGCGTCGAGCCTACGATCGCGGTGCGTGTGAACGGCGTCGGCTGGCTGGTCGATCCGACCGCCAGCGTCAGCCCTGCCGGGCTCGACCCGAATGTGAGCTCGACGGTCTGCGGATCGAGTCGGCGGGACGTCGTGTTGCTCAGACCACCGGGATCGGTCGCTGTCAGCCGCAGCTCCAGATGCGACGGGTACTCGTGGTCGGGGGCCACGAAGCTGCCACTCGCAGTGCCCGAGAACGTCTGGAGCGGGTGCTCATGACAGGTGGAGGGGCAATGCTGCAGCACGAGTGACCACGTGAGCGCAGATGCCCCTAGCGTGCCGCTCTGGGCGTCGGTGGCGTGGCCCGAGAAGGTGATCACGTCGCCGACCTTCCAGGTCGTACCCGCCGTCGGCGTGTCGATCACCGCAGTCGGCGGCGTGTTGCCCGCCGAGATCGTGACCGACGACGTGCCCGTCGCCCCGGAGGGGTCGGTGACTCGGAGCGTGGCGGTGTAGGTGCCTGGCTGGGCGTAGGTGAAACTCGCGGTCGAGGCGGCCCCGTCGTCGAAGGCGCCGTCACCATCGAGGTCCCAGGCATAGGTCAGCACGTCGCCGTCGGGGTCATTCGAGGCCGTGCCGTCGAATGCGACGGTCAACGGCGCGGACCCATTGGTCGGGGTGGCGGCTGCGACGGCGATCGGGGGCTGGTTCTGGTTGAAGTAGTGGATGCGGCGGATCGTGCCGCCGATGTCCACGTAGAAGAGATCACCGCCGGGTCCGATCTGGAGGTCGACGGGTTGGGCGGCGCCGCCGACGAACGTGCGGCGCTTGGAAATGTCGGGGAGCCCGTCGCTGCCCGTCGGGACCGCCCAGATGCACCGTCGCGTGTAATCGGCGAAGAACAACGCGCTCCGGTACTCGGCGGGGTACGAGCCGCCGCTCGAGAAAGCGAACGAGGTGCCTGCCACCGACGATCCGCCCTTCGGGCACACGTCGTTGGGCAATACCAGCTCGTTGTGGTGGTAGCGGAAATAGGGCGCGACGACCGCTCCGGAACCGGCGGCGTAGAGGTTCTCGCAGAGTGCGAGGTTCGCTGCGTCGTAGCCCCCCTGGCGTCCGTCACCCTCGTAACACGGCCAGCCGAAGTTTTCGACCGGTGCCGAGGTCGGGCTGACGAGGCGGTCGATCTCCTCCCACTCGTTCCAGCCGACGTCACCGATCCACACCTCGTTGGTCCCGGGACGGGTGGTGATGCGGAACGGGTTGCGCAAGCCGTGGGCGACGATCCGGCGGGCGTTCGGATCGGTGCTCGACGCCATCGGGTTGTCGGGGAGCCCGGCGCCGGTGGCGGGGTCGACCCGCAGGATGGCGCCATCGAGGCTGACAGGATCGCTCGTTGTTCGTATGTCCTGGCTTCGCAGGGCCCCGCCCTCCGCCGTCGGGGGTGACATGGATCCGCCGGGCGGGTCCCCACACGGGTTGACGGGCGCGCCGTCCTGCCCATAGTCGACGAAGTTGAAGCTGGCGCCGTCGCCACCGCTCACGTAGAGCGCGCCGTCGGCACCGAAGGCCAAGCTTCCGATCGAGTGGCTCGGGTACTGCTGGCACCAGTCCTCGATCAGCACCTGCTCGGAGCCGATCATCGTGTTGCCAGACGCCTGCAGCCGCGAGAGGTGACCGGCCGCCACGCAACCGTCGTCGGTCGCGCCGGGTGGCGTCGGGCAGCCGTCGGAGGTGCCGCCCACCGACCCCCACCGCGGGGCGGTCCCGCCGATGGCGGCGTCGAACGTGTAGAGGACGTACACCCACGGGTTCGTGGGGAAATCCGGAGGGAGCGCCAGACCGAGCAGCCCGCGATCCCAGAAGTTGTGGACCTGCGTCCGGAGGTCGGCGAAGACTGTCGGCGTCGTGTCCGACAGGTTGTCGAAAACCTTGACGATGCCGCTCTTTTCGGCCACGAAGACGCGACCGTCCGGCGAGAAGCGCACTGCGGTCGGCTGGGTGAGCCCGGAGAAGACGATCTCCTCCTGGAAACCCGCCGGCAGCGTCGCGGCCTGCGCCGATTCCGGCGCGGGCGGAGGCGACCCCGCGGGCGCGAGTAATGCGATTCCGATGACCGCAGCGAGGATCAAATGCCGAACCTCGCGACGGCTGAGGCGCCAATGCCGCAGTAGCAACTTCCCCCCTCCCTGTAACCATCGTAACCCACGCGCGGGGCGCGGGCAAGGCGCGGAACCGAAAAGGTTGATTTCGGGTTGGGTGGAGCGCAGATCTGAGAGTTCGGTGCCTCGGGACTCCGGTCATCGCCGAAAGCCTCGACGGGTGGAAACACGCCTTGGGCCAACTGTCAGAAGTCGCGGGATCGACGAGCTACACCGCATCCGGGTCGAGTACTGCGTCCGCTGAGGGGCGAATGCAAACGCAGCCACTCTGGGCGGCGACTGGAAGAACACGAAGCGGATCTCGCCGCTTGCTGCCCTCTCCCTCCTCTGGGCTTGTCGGAGTGCGAGTCTTAGGGCCGAGGTCGTGTCGTGCTGGATCGCCGGCACGAAACGGCTACAGTAAACGCCTCGCGGGCGTAGCTCAGTTGGTAGAGCATCAGCTTCCCAAGAGCCCGCGGCGCAGGTCGGAGTAGGTCTTCCTACGGTTTCAAGCGGTTCTCGCGTTAGTCCCCTGGGGCTGTGTCGGGCCACGTTGGGCTACCAATCCTGGGGAGAAACCTGGGTCGAGAAGACGCCGCCCGGTGGGCCAGCCGACCTAGTCCTCACACTCTGAGTAGCTGGCGGGGCGCGGCCCACACACTCCCCCTCCTCCCCGTGGGCACTTGGTGTGCCCCGCCAGACTTCCTCGGTCGAGGCTGGGTCGCCTTCCGCTGCGACGACCCTGACCTGAACGAGGAGCCGCGGCTCGCGATGTACTGCCCGGTCTGCGCAGCCTCCGAGTTCGGCTATCGCCCAGATTTCGCCGCAACCTACGCGCAGGCATGGGAACTGATCCCCAACGAGCCGTCTCAACCGACGACCGACGGGGTCTGAGCCTGAAGGGACGGGAGTACACTCCAGGTAAGCAACCGACTCGCCCTCCGCCCTGACCACTCCCGGCCACCGCGCCGGTCGAGCGGGAGGAGGAGCCTCATGTCCCGCTTCCAACTCGTCTTCCGCCGTGCCGGGGAGAAGGACAGATCCGAGTACCACTTCAGAAACGAGTCCGGTCAGCCGCACATTGATGGGCGCCCGATCGTTGACGGCGAGACGTACGTCATCCGCGGCGTCGACTGGGTCTTCAGCCGGGACGAGGCGGGCGACAGCATGCCCCGCTTTGTCTGCACGCTCGCGGCCGAACCCAGTGGAGCCTGATGCTCCTCGCTGGCATAGAGGTTCGCGACACGGACTTGCTCGAGCTTGCCGCTCGAGTCCGCAGGGCTGGCCACGGCGACACGGCCGACAAGCTCGAACGCGCCTGGAGCGACGAAACCACGACGCTGGCTCTCGAGACAGACGACCGCGAGGCCTTGGTTCAAGTCCTCGATGACGGGCCGGAAGAACTCGACGGCCTCCGGTCCGTCCTGCTCCAAGAGGGAGAGCGCCGACGCGCGGGAGGGCACTAGAGCGGCGCCTGACCCAAGGCTGGGTCGGGCTCCTAGGCGAGGATCCCGAAGGGGGTTGAACCAACCTCCGTCTTCACGTTCCGCCCTGACTGCGCTGCGGAGCAGTTCGGGTACCGCACCGACGAAACCGGGGACTACGCCTAGGTGGCGCGTCGGGCTATCTCGACATCCGCCCCCGGCCGAAGTAGCCAGCGACGAGCAGCACGACTACGACGATGATCACGATCCAGAGCCAGGTCGCCATGGTCGGTCCTTCGGTGGGGTCTTCGCGACTCTACTGCGAGCAGACCCGACCTGCTAGACCGCGGCTCCGCAGTGCGGGGGGAACGCGAGAGGCGCTTTGGGCGTAGCGACCTCAGCTCATGAAGATCTAGCGCCGCTGAGGCGGAGGTTAGGCCCTTGGGTAGCTCACCGAGTAGCGGGCGTGGACGGTCAGGTGCAAAGAGCTTCCATCGTTTGCAGGGAATGCTTCGATGTCGACCGGTTGGTCGTCGACAGTCTCGATTGCGAAGCCCGCATCGTTCGGCAACTGGTCGCCGCTTCCGGAGGGTAGGGGAAACCACTGCGCCCAGCCCCCGTACTGGGTCGGTTGACTCTGAGCGAAGGCGTTAGCCCAAAGATCGTCTTCCTCGTCCGCTCGGATGCGTACCCCGATGCGGCGCTTCTCGGGCGGGACAGATTCCGGACCAAACGTGATCGTCATCCCTGGACCGAAGGGTGGGGTGCCCTGTCGTGATGCAGCCCCGAGGGTGGTCGCCGGCAACGGGTTTGAGTCGGCCCGCCGGCACGTTCACGGTGACCGCCCAGCTCGAGCGGTGGAAGAAGGGCGAGACGCCGAAGCACAAGTGCCTCAAGACCGAGAACGGGTACCGGGCAATCGACCTCCACCCCACCCTGGTCGCGGTGCTCCGTGAGCGCCGGAAGTCCGCGTTCGCTGCTGGCCTCTATCGGGATGACAGCTTCGTCTTCTGCACCGAGGACGGCCGGCCTCTCAGTCACCGGAACACCGCCAGGGACATCGAGGCTGCCGCGAAGAAGGCTGGCCTGAACGGCGAGGGTCTCCGCCCCGTCTCCGCCCACCTGCTCCGTCACACCTTCGCCTCGAGGCTGATCGCGCTCGGACTGGACGTTGTCGAGGTGGCGCGTCAGCTCGGGGACAAGCCGGACACGCTGCTCCGGATCTACGCCCAGGTGTTCAACGACGCCAGGCGCAGGGACGAGGTCCGCCAGCGCATTACCGAGGGCACGAAGATCGCCCTCTGAGTCGACCCCCAACCCAGGACGACCCGAGGCCCCGATTGGGGCCTCAGTCGTTCTCCGAGAACCAATCCTGGGTGAACCCTGGGTAACGGCCGATTTTCGACCCTTCGGCGCGGTGGGTCGGCCCGAGAAACGGCTACAGTAAACGCCTCGCGGGCGTAGCTCAGTTGGTAGAGCATCAGCTTCCCAAGCTGAGGGTCGTGGGTTCGAGCCCCATCGCCCGCTTCAGGATTCATGCGGGATAGCGGAGTGCTAGCTGTCCTCCCCGCTTTGGGCTGTGGCCTGATCTTGGCCTAAACCCGAATGGGGACAAGACGCAGCGTTTGCGGGCGCCGCGGGGAGGGAGGCACCCTCCCTCCCCGCACCCGATACTGGCTTCTTCTTACGATCCGCAGCCGAGCGCCTGGAGGTCGCGCACCGACTCGACGCCAAACATCCACGCGAACTCTTCTAGCCAGAGCTTGAACCCTCCTGGCGGCGGAGCCGCGAGCGAGGGTTTACCTTCGTGCGCCCATGGCCAAGTCGAAGCCACCTCGCTGACAACTCCGTGGCAACGGTCATCTGAAGCGGCAGCCGCCGGCCCAGCAACCACTGCAAACGCCAGCACCGTCAGCAAGAACGGCAACGCGAACAGTTTCCGCATCCCTCCCCCTTTCACGCCAAGGCAGTCGAGTCTATGACTACTCAAGTTCGCCGTCAATTGATCGACGATGACCGGCCGAAACGAAGGCCCGGTTAGCGGCTTCAGCTTTGCGTGGAACTGGCGTCCGACGTACAACGCCTCGCGTAAGCAGCGTCGAGCCGCGCCCTCGCGGTGTCCTCCGCACCGTGCGCTAGGTGCCCATACACGCGGTCAATCATCTCCACGGACGTCCCCATGTAGCGGGAGAGGTCGAAAATCGAGAGGCCGGCGTCGAGCGCCCAGGTCGCGAAAGAGTGGCGCATGTCGTAGATCCGCCTCGAGGGGATCCCGGCCGAGTCGAGCGCGGGCTTCCACTGTGAACGCCGGAAGTTCTTCAGGTCGATCACCCCGCCCCGCACACCGGCGAACACGAGACGCACGTCCAGTCGGCGAGGGGTCGCGTCCAGCGCCTCCAGCGCCCGTGTGGAGAGCGGCACGCGGCGTCGTCAGCGGGCAGTCTTGCCGTACGACTTCGTGACGCCGTACGCGCACGTCCGCTCCACGAGGACGACGCCGGCCTTTCGGTCGAAGTCACGCCACTCGATCGCCAGCCACTCCGACGGGCGCATCCCGGTCTCGGACGCGAACACGACCGCGGGCCCGTACTTCGGGCCGAGCTCCTCCGCGACGGCGTCGATCTCCGTCTGGGTGAACGGGTGGATCTCCTCGGCTTTCGGTTGCGGGTTCGGCCCTGCGAGCTTCGCGGGGTTCTTCGCCATGTAGTGCAACTGATCCGCGAACGCTCACTCGCACTGCCTGACGAGCCCGAACTCCTTGACGAGCTTCGAAACATACGGCTGAAAGAAACGTCACCCGGCGTCTTTCGCCTCGACCACGACCGCAACCGCCACGACGACAGGGCGGTCGCTTTGGCCCTCGCTGCTTCCCTCCTCGCCGAGCGCGGCGTCACGGGCGGCTCGAGAACCTGGTCGAGCTTCCAGCAGACAGACCGCGAGACGGTTGTCGATCGCCGCCGACGCATTCACCGGGTCCCACCGGTCCGTAGCCGCGGGACTGCGGTTGTCGACACGTGGCTCGCCCGCGCATCCGGCCATCGCGACACAAGCCATCAGTCGGTGGCGGAGCAGTACTCGGAACGCAGCATCGGAACAGCCTGGCACCGGTGAGAGCCGGCGGTGAGTGCGCACGATCAAGTAGGAAGGCCCACCACTTGGTGGGCCTTCCTACGGAGCGGCTGACGACCCGACGCGAAAGCGTCGAGAGAGATCTGTTCTCGACTAGCCCTTGTTGGAGGCGAAGCCCTTGCAGTCGTTGTCGCCGCCGTGCAGCGCACCAGGGAACGGATGCTGCGTGACGCCGGGGACAACCGGACCCTCAAAGTCGAAGTCGTCCAGGCCGGAGAACGCGCAGATCGACCCTGCCCTCCACTCGTTGACGGGGGTCGCCTCGCCGTTTCCGGCTCGTTCCCCCGCGAACGCACTCCCAGTCCCGACAAGCGCGAACGCACAAAGCGCAACCGCAGTCAGTCGCTTACCCATTGTCTTCCCCCTCTGATTGGACGCTTGAAAAGCGTCAGCCGCTGGCGCGCGACGTTATCAGACGCGGGCAGACGCTGAGGCTACGTCGTCTCTGTTCTCTGTGGCGGCGTCGAGGCGAGGCCGTAGATAACCAGCACGGCGAGCGTGATCATCGCTGCCGAGAACCAGGGAGCGATGCCGATGATCAGGAAGCTGTTCACGATGACGAGGAACGCCCAGGTGTAGGCGATGACCCGGCCGAACTCACCGCCGCTAACCAGCGAGAACGCCGCCCAGATCGCGAGCGCTGCGATCCCGAGGTCCCAGAGTCCCCAGAGCCACATGTTGTCCCCGAACAGACCAAGGGTGAGGTCGTTCACCTTGTGGCTGTCGACGAGGTAGCTGATGCCCGAGATGACTCTGAACGCGCCGACCGCGAACATCACGATCGCCGCCAGCATGATCCAGCCCGTCCGGCTGGCGTAGGCCTGCACGGTCGACACAGCTGCCTCCCTTTGCCGTAGAGCCGCGAATCTAACACTGTTTAGCCTAGAACCCTCGCTGGCGCGTGAAGCAGGATGACTGTCGCGGCCGTTCCGACCCCAATCCGACGGCTGCCGTCCCAGGAGGCTTTAGCTGGGTTCCCTGGGAGGCCGGGAAGCCCTGAGTCCCGCCCGCCGGCTCCCTTCTAACTCGTGGCTCGCCCGCGCGCCGGGCCATCGCGACGCAAGCCATGAACTGCTGGCGGAGCAGTACGTGGAACGCGGCGTCGGAACAGCGTGGCACCGGTGAAAGCCGGCCCCGCTGGTGTACGCGTCCCCGGGCGTGGAAGTAACCCGTTTCCGTTGACACCTCGACGTTAGGCCGCGATGGCCTCCTGTTGGTGTCGGTGTTCGTAGTCGATCGGGCTGAGCATGCCGAGGCTGGAGTGCCTGCGGCGCGGGTTGTAGAAGCACTCGATGTACCAGAAGACCCTGAGCCGGGCCTGCTCGCGCGTCGGGAAGCGCTCGCGGCGGAGCAGCTCTTTCTCGAGGCTGGCGAAGAAGCTCTCGGCGACGGCGTTGTCCCAGGGGTCGCCGATCGAGCCCATCGAGAGGTCGATCCCGGACTGCTTGGCGTAGGCGCCGTAGACCAGACTCGTGTATTGCGAGCCGTGATCGGAATGCGCGATGACGCCGGCGGCCTTGGTGCCGCGACTGCTGACCGCCATCCCGAGCGCGTCGAGCACGAGCTCGGCTTTGAGGTCGTCGCGCATCGACCAGCCGACGATCCGGCGGCTGAAGACGTCCTGCACGGCAGCGAGGAACAGGAAGCCCTGCCCGGTCTGGATGTACTTCAAGTCGCAGACCCAGAGCCGGTTTGGCTCCGCGCGGGCGAAGTCGCGGTCGACGAGGTCCGGCGCCGAGGGCCGCTTCGGATCGCGCACCGTCGTCCTAGGGCCGCCACGGCGGCCGTCGGCGCCACGGATCCCGAGCTGCCGCATCAACCGTGCGACGCGCTTCTTGCCGACCCGGACGCCGTCGCCGAGCTTGAGCTCCGAGTAGATCCGCGGAGCGCCGTAGATCTCCTCCGTCTCGACGAAGATCTCGCTGATCCGCTTGCTGAGCTCGCGGTCGGCGAGCTCCCTGGCGCTCGGCGGCCGCCGCTTCCAGGCGTAGAAGCCCTGACGAGTGACACCCACGACACGGCACAGCAGGGAGACGGGGAACTGTGCGGCCTCAGCCTCGACGAACCGGAACCTGGTCACGGTCGATCGGTCTCCCTGGCAAAGAAAGCCGCGGCCCGCTTCAGGATCTCGCGCTCCTGACGCAACACCTTGTTTTCGCGCTCGAGCTCGCGCAACCGCTGCCGCTCCTCCAGCTCGAGAGCACGTCCTCGCGCTCGCCACGGTCGGCCTCGTCCTGCCGCCGCCAGTTGCGCAACGTCTGCTCCGCGCAGCCCAACTCGGCCGCCAGCTGCTTCGGCGACCGCACCCCGGCCCGCAGCATCCGCACCGCCTCGGGCCGGAACTCCGGCGGGTACGGCGGTCTCGTCCTCGGCATCCTTCCGCTCCTCTCCCGGGCCGCTTGGCCCGAAAGCATCACGGTGT
The DNA here is from genome assembly GCA_963839755.1 of uncultured Actinomycetes bacterium. Classification (GTDB taxonomy): domain Bacteria; phylum Actinomycetota; class Thermoleophilia; order Gaiellales; family Gaiellaceae; genus Gaiella. The sequence continues at coordinate 98,184 of CAWIVU010000013.1, read as the reverse complement.
CAACCGAAGCGGGTCAACTCCAACTCCACGTGCCACGAAGTCGCTTGGGTGGGCCAGCCGAAGCCAACCCACCCGCCTTACTACTGCTTACTGCAGCGTGAGGATGTAATCGCGCAGGTCGGCGTTCATCCAGGCGTTGTCACCGCCACGCTCGGCGTAGATGTGACCGGCAGGGGCCCCGCCGTACTTCGTGACCTCGCCACTGTTGATGCCCTGCGTGGTGCCGGACGACCGCAGGTGCGAGCCGGCGCATCGAGCCTGATTCATCGAGTACGAACGCGACATGGAGAGCGTCGCGTCTCGGTCCATGACAGGACGCTCGCCCAGGCTTCGGCTCGTTCTGGATTACCGTGTCACCCGGCCCGGGGAGGCCGGACGACCGACCGGTTGGGAGGTTCGGCTGTCGCTGCGTAGGCGACTGCTTCGGCGAGCGTCATCCGCGTCCCTTCTTCCACCGCTTGCTCGAAGCGAGCGTTCGCAACTTTGACGACAGCGGTCTTGTACGTCTCGAAGTCGCGTGTGCGGAGCGTGTAGCCGGACTCGCGCTCGTGCGTCTCTGCGGCCCCCCAAAGCAGCCCGGCTCGTTCAACCTGGCCCTGCTCACCGGCAACCGCCGCTAGCGCGCGCAGGCAGTGCAGACAGCCCCTCGAGTTCTTCAGCTCGAACGTGAGAAGGAACGACTCTCGATAGAGCCGTTCCGCCGCGTTCCAGTCCTGCCGGGAGAAGAGCACGTCGCCCAAGCCGTGCGAGGCGTCGGCCACTGTGGCAGAGTCACCTTCTCGCCGTGCGGCCTCAATAGCCCCTTCCAGGAGCTCGGCTGCGCGCTCCGTGTCCCCCCAGTCACGCTCGAGCTCTCCGAGGTGGTGGAGGATCGCGTGCGGTCGGCCGCCGGACTCGCGGGCAAGGGCAAGCGCGCGCTCGAGGGTGGCCCTTGCCGCGGGCTGGTCACCGGCGTCGCCGAGCACGGCGCCGAGCAGCCTCAGCACGTCGGACTCTTGCGCGGGATCGTTGAGCTGCCGGTAGAGCGAGGCGCTCTTCTCGAGGCGAGCTTGCGCCGTTTCGAGGTCGCGTATGGCGCTGAAGTAGAGCCCGCCCGCGTTGCGGTATCCGTGGGCGAGAAGCACTGTCGGCCTGGCGCTGGGGCGGCTCAGCGCCTCGTCCAGCCACGGGATCTGCTGGCGAGGCGGCAGGCGGAGAACCTCGCCGCCGACTGCCAGCCGCAACAGAAAGTCTCCGTCGGGCTGTGTCCGCGCCCATTCGGTCGCGGCGACCACGTTCGCGGTGTCGGGTGCGACGTGTTCTCTCGCGGTCTTCTCGAGCGGCCCATTGAGCGCTCGACCGGCTTCTTCCACGATGTCCGCGAAGTAGGCGGCGTGCCGCCGCGTAAGGAGTTCCTCTTCCTCCGCCCGGTCCAGTCGCTCGGCCGCATACTCGCGGATCGTCTCGAGCATCCAGAACCGCTCCTCGCTGTGTCGCAGAAGACTCTTCTCGACGAGCGATTGGAGCGTGTCCAGTTCGGCCTCCACAACCTGCTCCGCCGCGTCCAGCGTGCAGCCGCCCGAGAAAACGGCCAGCCGCGCAAAGAGGCGTTGCTCGTCCTCGTGCAAGAGGTTGAAGCTCCACTCGATCGTTGAGCGCAATGTTTTCTGGCGGTCCGGGGCGTCGCGCGCGCCGCGGGTGAGGAGGGGCAGCCGTTGGTCCAGGCGTTCCAGGATCTCGTTCGCGGAAAGTGCCTTTGTGCGCGCCGCAGCCAACTCGATCGCGAGCGGGAGGCAGTCCAGGCGCCGGCAAATCTCGCTCGCCGGCTCGTCCGGTTGATCTGTGAAGGCGCGTTCGCGAAACAGACCTAGCGCTTCGGTCTCCTCGAGCGGCGGCACCACATACTCGTGCTCCCCATTGAGACGCAGCAGCTCGCGGCTGGTCACCAACAGCTTCAGGTTCGGACAGGCAGAGAGCAGCTCCACAAGTCCCTGCGCCGCTGCGATCACGTGCTCGAAGTTGTCGAACAGCACGAGCAGCCGCCGGTCGGAGATGTGCACGGCAAGACCGTTCCTGGACTCAACGGTTCGGGCTGCCTGCTCGAAGACGAGGTCCGGGTCACGGACGGAGGCGAGCGGAACCCACCAGACACCGTCCGGGTAGCCGTCGGAAACCTCGCGCCGCGGCCTGCAGCGCGAGACGCGTCTTCCCCGTTCCGCCGGTCCCGGTCAGCGTCAGGAGCCGCACACCGTCTTTCTGGAGTAGCCCGGCCACCTCCGCCAACTCACGCTCACGACCGAGAAAGGCGGTCGCAGGGACGGGCAGATTGGTGCGGTAGAGGCTCGTCAGCGGCGGAAACTCTCGATCACCAAGTTGGTAGAGACGCTCGGGAGCGGACAGGTCTTTCAGTCGGTGCTCACCCAGGTCGCGAACCCGGACGTCGGAGCCAAGCAACTGCCGGGTCGCGGCTGAGAGAACGACCTGCCCGCCGTGCGCGACACCGGCGATCCGCGCGGCACGGTGCACGTCTAGTCCCACATAGCCCTCGTCCGTCGGAAGCGCCTCACCCGTATGAAGACCCATGCGAACGCCGACCAGTCCGGCCTCGAGCACCTCCTGAGCCCCGAGCGCCGCCGCAACGGCGCGCCGGGCCGAGGCGAACGCGACGAAGAACGCGTCACCTTGCGTATCCACCTCCACACCGTGATGCCGATCGATCGCCTCGCGCAGCACCAGCCGATGCCGCGCCAACTCTTCGGCGTACGCATTGCCTCCTAGCGCGCGAAGCAACGCCGTCGACCCCTCCACGTCAGTGAACAGGAAAGTCACCGTGCCCGACGGCAGACCTCTCACAACCCCAATGTTTACGCCCGCTCGTCGACACGACAACCGAGCCACTGCGGCGACTCAGCCAAAGGGACATTTTCCCGCACGCTCGGGCACGCGGCGTTTTCCTTGGCAGGCTTCTGGTGAGAGCTGGGCCGTCTGGTGCTCTCGCCTTTGGCTGCCAAGGCGGACAATGCTCGTGTGTTCGAGCACGAAGTGGTCGTGGCGGGCGGCGGCCCGGTCGGCTGCTGGCTTGCGGGCGAGCTGCGTTTGCGGGTGTCGATGTCGTTGTGCTCGAGAAGCGAGCCGGCCTGATCGTTTCGGTCGATCGGTCGTCCGTCATCGAGCCCGTGACTACAGAGTTGTCTTTATCCCCGATTGCCTCTCGAGCGAGAGTTCGCTCGTGCAGCGCCCGCCGTGCTCTTGCCCGCTAGGAGCGAGCTCGACGCTTGCGTGCCGCGCGACGCTCTCTACTTCTGCGCGGGTGACCAGACCGGCGAGTCGTTGACCGTTCTCTCGTTGACCGTTCTCGCCGGGCTGCGTGTCAGCCGCTGCTGTCCGCTGCCGTCGGGGTTCATGACGTAGATCTCGGCCCAGTTTTCGCGCTTGCTCGTGAAGGTGATCTTCTGCCCGTCTGGTGACCAGATCGGTTGCCGCCCGCGTGTCAGCTTCCGCTCTCCGCTGCCGTCGGCGTTGATGACGTAGATGTGGTCGCTGCCGCCGTCGCCGTTGCGGTCGCGTCCAAAGACGATCTTTCGCCCGTCGGGCGACCAGGGTTGAGCGGCATAGAGGTAATCGTTCGCCGCGTTGCGTGTCAGGTTCCGCTGCCCGCTCCCGTCCGCGTTCATCACGTAGAGCTCCCAGTTGCCCTCGCGCTTGCTCGCAAAAGCGATCTTCTGCCCGTCCGGGCTCCAGACTGGCAAGGGGTTGTCGAGTCCCCAGACGCGTGTCAGGTTCCGCTGCCCGCTGCCGTCGGCGTTGATGAGGTAGACGTCGAAGTCGTTGGATCTGTGGAAGCTGACAAAGGTGAGCTTCCCGTCCGGCAACCAGGTAAGAGGACCCGCGATGTTGTGCGCTGGGAGGTGCGTCAGCTGCCGTTGTCCGCTTCCGTCGGCGTTCATGACATACACCTGCTGGTGCAAGTACGGGCCTCGGCTGAAGGCGATCTTGCGCCCATCGGGCGACCAGGCAAGACCGATCTCCTGTCCCGCGGTGCGCGTCAGTCTCCGCTTGCCGCTGCCGTCGGCATTGATGACGTAGATCTCGCTCTTGCCGTCGCGGGTGGTGCCGTCGAAGGCGATCTTCCGTCCATCGGGCGACCAGGCAGGTACTCCGGCACGGCGGGTCAGCAGCCGCTTCCCGCTCCCATCCGCGTTCATCACGTAGAGCAGGAAGGGGCCGCCTCGGCCACAGCAGGCGTAGCTCTTGTGGCTGATGAAGGCGAGCTTGGAACCTGTCGTTCCGGTGGGAAGGCCCGCCCGCGCCGCGAACGCCGACGAAGAGGTGTCCGGCTGCGTCGAGCGCTGGAGAACGGCCGACACCGCGACCACGACCAGCGCCACGAGCGCCACGGACGCCGCGTAGATCCGCCGGCGGCGGCGTGCGCGCTGCCTGGCCTCCTCGATCAGTGCCTCGACCAGGGCCTCGAGCTCCTCGCGGTCGACCGGATCGCTCGGGCGGGGCGGGCGAGGGGGGGCGCTGACGCTCACGGTTTCTGCGCGGGCGACCAGACAAGCCCGCTTTCCTTCCCGCCCGGGGTTCGCGTCAGGTTCCGCTGCTGGCTGCCGTCGGCGTTCATGTCGTAGATCTCCGCGTTGCCGTCGCGTTCGCTCATGAACGCGATCTTCTGCCCGTCGGGTGACCAGCCGGGCTGCGAGCCCTGTGTCGTCAGCCGCTGCTGCCGGCTGCCGTTGGCGTTCATGACCCAGATCTCGAAGGTCGACGCTCTGCCGCACCCGTTACACGGACCGTATTTCTTTCTTCCGAGCCGGCGCTCGAAGGCGATCTTCTGTCCGTCGGGCGACCAGGCAGCAGTGAAGTTGCGCCCCCCGTTGCGCGTCAGCCGTCGCTGTCCGCTGCCGTCGGCGTTCATGACGTTGAGCTGCCAGTTGCTTTCGAAGGCGATCCTGCGACCGTCGGGCGACCAGACGGGGTTCCTGTCTCCCACCGTGTTGCGCGTCAGCCTTCGCAGCCCACTCCCGTCGGCGTTCATCAGGTAGATCTCCGCGTTGCCGTCGCGGCGGCTCACGAACGCGATCTTGTTCCCAACGGGCGACCAGGCAAGCTCGCCGCCCCAAGCCTCGCTTGTCAGCCTCCGCTGCTCGCTCCCGTCGACGTTCATGACGTAGATCTCGGAAGTTACCCCCGGCGCCACCACGGGCGAACGCGATCTTCTGTCCGTCGGGCGACCAGGCCAGACCGCCTTCCCCGCGGGGGTCGCTCGTCAGCCTCTCCTGCCCGCTCCCGTCCGCGTTCATGACGTAAACGTCGGACGTCAAGCGATCCGGCTGGGCGACGATGGCCGCGAAGGCGATCTTCTGGCCATCGGGCGACCAGCGCATCCCCCCAAAGGCGGGGGCCAACCTTTGTTGCCCACTCCCGTCGCGGTTCATCGACCAGAGAACGCCCGCGTAGCCCGCGTGGAGAGGCTCGCGGATGTAGGCGATCTTCGGCGTCGCCGCTCCGGCCAGACCACTGGATCGTGCGGCGAGCGCAGGCGAAGCGGTATCCGGCTGCGTCGTACGGTCGACAACGGCCGAGACAGCGAGCACAACCAGCGCCACGAGGGCCACGGAAGCCGAATAGATGCGACGGCGGCGGCGTGCGCGCTGCCGCGCCTCCTCGAACAGCGCCTCGATGAGGCTTCGAGCTCCTCCCGATCGACGGGATCACTCGAAGGTGGGCGCGGTGGTGCGGTAACGGTCATGACTGCCTCGCTATCGCGATTGCGATAGTATTACTAGCATCATGCTGAGAGATGTCAAGGTAGACAAACACGACCCCACCGACCTCTACGAACAAGTCGCCGCCGAGATCCGACGCGCGATCGCCGACGGAGAAGCGAAGCCCGGAGAGCGGCTTCCGCCTGCGAAGGATCTCGCCGCCATCCTCGGCGTCAACACAAACACAGTGCTGCGTTCCTTGAGACTGCTTCGCGACGAGGGGCTACTGGAGTTCCGACGTGGCCGTGGCATCTCCGTTGCAGGGACACCCGAACGTGGCGCCGTCGTCCAGCGAGCCAGAGAACTCGTCGACTTCGCCCGCCAACAGGGCTACCGCGTGGACGAGCTAATCGAGATCATCGAAGACGTCGGCTGACCCGCGGCGCCCGCGAGGCGGTTCTGTAACCGCGCAGAAGATCGTCGACTTTGGGCCCAATGCATCCACGCTAAGTAGTTAGATGGGAAACCCCGGGTCGCCGGCCTCATTGATGTATTACCTGACCGCGGAGCTGTGTCAGTGAGCGGGTGCGTCGCCCGGCAACGTGCCGGGCGGGCCGAGGAGCTCGATCCCGTGCTCGGCCGCGAGTGCTGTGACCGCGGCAATCTCGGCCTCGGTCGGCGGTCCAGACGGCGGCGGGGGCAACTCGGCACGGTCCGCGGGCTTGCTCGCGGCGATCAGAAAGGCCTCGAAGTCGCCTGGTGTGCAAATCGCGAGAATACGCGCTGGCCCATCCGATTCCACGCGATACGTATGCGCCACGCCCTTGGGTCCGAACGCTACGCCGCCAGCCGCGACGCGGACCGGCTCGTTGCTCCCGGCGAAGAAGCTCACCTCGCCTCGAGGACAACCCATGCCTCGTCGTCCGTTCGGTGGACGTGAAGCGGCGGCATGTCTCCCGGTGGACAGGAGATCTCGACGATCGACATCTGGTCGCCCGACGCCTGCCGGGTCAGCCTGACCTCGGCGAGGTTGGCGAAGAACCAGCGCGGCCCCGCGTCCGATCAGTCATCTCAGACACGACCCGGAGCCTAGCCCGACGGCGGATCGCGAGCGGCTTCTGTCCTATTGATCCACGCTAAATAGCGTGGGCGGCGAGCGAAGGGGTCGACTCCTTCGGTCGTGGGCGGGTCGGCGGGAACCCGGCGCCGCCCGATTCTCCACGGTGACGGCCACCAGCGTCCAGATGGCCGTTACGGACGTGGGACAGCCGGTGACCGTGGCTCGATCGTGGCCCAAACGATCCGAAATCACATCACCTATCCATGCAGGCTCCGAGTCCGACAATCGCGTTCTACGTCGTTCGTTGTCGAGCGTCGCCGCCCTCGGACTGACTGCCCAAGCTGAGGGTCGTGGGTTCGAGCCCCACCGCCCGCTTCAGGATTCATGCGGGATCGCGACCTTCTGGTGGATCCGGGTTGGGGAGCATGGACAGGATGAGCTTCCGGTGGTGCTCGACCTGCAGGGTCATCACTGCGTGCTCTTCGGCTAGAGCCTCGTTCTCCTTTCGGAGGAGTTCCTGCTCGGCTTCGAGTTCGAGGCGCAAGGTGTCGAGCTTGGCCTGAGCGTTTTCGCAGTCGAGCTTGGCGCTACGAGCCGCCTTCATGGCTTCCTCGTAGCGGGCGGTCTCCTCGCGATTGATCTGGCGCTGGTGCTCCAGCCCGGCGGCTAGCCGATCACACTCGGCTGTCAGGTTCTCCAGAAGCTTCGGGTCTTGGACGAACTGCTGGAGCTGCTCATTCTCAGCAGCGAGCGTTCGAACGTCGTGCGCGAGGTCGCGTGCCCACGTCTGCCACATCCAAATAGCGACCTCTGCCTGGTCCAGTTCGAGCAATCGGTTCGCTCTGTCCAATGCCTGCCCGTCGGTGACATTGGCTTCAGAGAATTGGCTCATTTATTGATTCCCCCCTGGCGCTGATGTCGTCTCTCACGCTCGTCGCTGATTGGCGGCGGCGTCGAGATGGCCACTTCGGGTGGGCCCAAGGCCCCTCGACGCGGCTCCCGAGCACTGCGACCCACGGGCCGTCGGACGGCGTGAGGTACCCGACTTCGAGGCGGAAGAGCTCGTCGTCGCCACGTCGCGCAGTCGTACCCGGACGCCGATCTCCCCCCATCGTCGATCCCCCCCGATCGTCGAATCGTGATCGCTCGAGCGGCTTCAGTCTAGACGGCTCGAAGGGAGCCGTGTGCAAATCGACTCCGAAGCGCCCGCGATCCCGCATGGCTACGAGCGTTGCGGTGCTCTCCGTTCTCGGTCGTCGTCGCCCCGAACCAGGTTCCAAGCTGGGGTCGTGAGTTCGAGCCCGAGCGCCGACGAGTCAGGCGATTCCGAGAACGAAGGAACGACTGCGTCGCGTCCCTGCCTTGTCGATCACCCGGAGGGTGATGTGGTAGCCCCCTTCGCGCGTCGGCACACCCTTCACCAGACCGCTGCTAGCGAGCCGCAGCCCCGGCGGGAGCACCCCGCCGATCCTTGACCATCGGTACGGCGCGTCGCCGCCGAGCGCGCGGAGGCGCGCGGTGTAGCCGTGACCCGTTCGCCCGTGGGGCAGCGACCGGGCGCGACGACGACGTGGGCCCCACGGGACATAAACGACGAGGCTAGCGTCGGAGCGCCCTGCTGGCGCTCCGAACGTTTCGCTTACCGGGTTATGCGGGAACCGCCTGTTCGAGCTCGGCGCTCCAGTCGCCCGCGGCGGCGAGCGAGTTCATGCGCGCGCGATGGGCGAACGCCGCCTGCGCTGCCTCGACGTTGTCCGCGTCGCCGCGCCACGCCTCGAGCGCCGACGCCTGCAGCGCGCGGCCGTACGAGAACGACAGCGGCCAGGGACCGCCGACCCGGTTGATCGCGTCGAGGTTCTCGGTCGCCTCGACCTCGGACTGGCCGCCCGAGAGGAAGACGATCCCGGGGACGAGCGCGGGAACGTGCCGCTTGAAGTTGTGCACCGTCATGTGCGCCACCGTCTCGGGCGGTGACTGCGTCGGGCAGCCCTTGCCCGCGATCACCATGTTCGGCTTCAGCAGCGTCCCGCGTAGGTGCACGTTCTGCTCGAAGAGCTCCGAGAACGTCGAGCGCAGCGTGCGCCCCGTCACCTCGTCGCAGGTCTCGATCGTGTTGTCGGCGTCCATCAGGACCTCCGGCTCGACGACCGGCACGAGCCCGGCCTCCTGGCACAGCGCCGCATACCGCGCGAGCGCGTGGGCATTGGCGTCGATGCAGGCATCGGTCGGGATCCCGTCGCCGATCGTGATCACGGCGCGCCACTTCGCGAACCGCGCGCCGCGCCCGTAGTACTCCTCGAGCCGAGCGCGGAGGCCGTCCAGGCCCTCGGTGACTTTCTCGCCCGGGAACCCCGCCATGTCGTGCGCGCCCGTGTCGACCTTGATCCCCGGAACGACACCCTTCCCCGCCAGCAACTCTGCGAACGGCGTCCCGTCATCTGCTGCCTGGCGGATCGTCTCGTCGTACATGATCACGCCGCCGATGTGCTCCTCGATGCCGGGCGTCGTGAACAACAGGTTGCGGTAGGCGCGCCTCGACTCCTCCGTCGACTCGACCCCGATCGAGTCGAACCGCTTCTTGATCGTGCCGGTGCTCTCGTCGGCCGCGAGGATGCCCTTGTTGTCGGCGACGATGGCCACGGCAGTGTCGTACAGCTCCTGCCAACCCATCAGCGTTCTCCTTCTCTGCGCAACTGCCTGATCTTCTCGGACGGATGGTAGGCGGCGATGCGCCGCACCGTTCCCGAGCGGGACCTCATCACGAGCGACTCGGTCTCGACGCCGGCCGCGCTCGTTCGCACGCCACGGAGCAAGGCGCCCTCCGTGACGCCGGTCGCAGCCACGAACACGTCGTCGCCCGAGACCAGGTCCGCGTGGGTCAGCACTGCATCGACGTCGTAGCCCGCGTCGAGGAGTGCCGAGCGCTCCTCGTCCGAGCGCGGCCAGAGGCGGCCCTGCAGCGCGCCGCCGAGGCAGATGATCGCAGCGGCGGAGATGACTCCCTCGGGCGTTCCACCCACGCCCATCAGCGCGTCGATGCCCGTGAACGACTGAGCGGCGGCAATGGACGGCGCCACGTCGCCGTCTCGGATCAACTGTACGCGTGCGCCCGAGGCGCGTAGCTCGGCGATGAGGTCGTCGTGCCGGTCACGCTCGAGGACGACGATCGTCAGGTCGTTGACGCCGACACCCTTCGCCTGCGCGATCCGCTGCACGTTCTCGCTCGGCGAACGCTCGATGTCGATCGCATCCGCGGCCTCCGGCCCGACGGCGATCTTGTCCATGTAGACGGCTGCACCCGGGAAGAACATCGAGCCGCGCTCCGCGACGGCGATCACCGAGATCGCACCCGGTATCCCGAGCGCGGTGAGGCGCGTTCCCTCGAGCGGGTCGACGGCGACGTCGACCGCCGGGCCGCTCCCGTCGCCGATCTCCTCCCCGTTGTAGAGCATCGGCGCCTCGTCCTTCTCGCCCTCGCCGATCACGACGACGCCCTGCATCGAGACCGAATTGACCATCAGCCGCATCAGGTCGACGGCCGCCTGGTCGGCGGCGATCTTGTCGCCGCGACCGATCCAGCGAGACGCGCCCATCGCCGCCGCTTCCGTGACCCGGACGAGCTCGAGAGCGAGGTTCCGGTCGGGCGGCGTACGGGCGGGATCGGCGCTCATTCGTGGGCCGATCCTACCCCGGCCGGCGCCTCGGCCACGACCGTCTCCGACGGCGTCAGAAGCACCACCGCCAGCCCGGCCGCGAGCACCAGGGCGCCGCCCACGAGCGTCGCCGCACCGGGGGTCTCCGACAGCAGCGCCCATGCGAGGAGTACGCCGGTGACAGGCTCGAGAAACGTCAGCACTCCCGCCGCCTGAGCCGTGACGCGCCGGAGCAGCGCCACGTATGCCAGCGTCGAGAAGCCCGTCAGGAAGACACCGAGTGCAAGCACCGCGCCCCATTCACCCGGCCCGTCCGGAACCACACGATCGGCGACGAGCAGGAGCGGCGCGACGGCGATGGCGCCGACCAGGCAGTCCCAGAACGCGATCGTCAGCGGGGGCGTCGCGGCGAGCAGCAGCCGCTTCGAGAGCACCACGAGCGCCGCATACGTCGCGGCCGACCCGAGGCCGGCGGCGATCGCCCAGGAGGACGCCGGGCCGCCGTCGCCGCCGAATCCGATCAGGGCAATCCCGACCGCGCCGACCGCGGCGGCCGCGAGCGCGACGGGGCTCCAGCGCTCGGGAAGCACGAGCGGTGCGACGACTGCGAGCACGAGCGGCGCGGCGTAGAACGTCAGCACGGCGAGCGCGACCGAGCCGTGCTCGACGGCCTCGAAGAACAGGACCCAGTGGGCGCCCTGCAGCACGCCGAGCACGGCGAGCGCGCCAAGGCGTCCGCCCGGAGCGAGGAGGTGTCGGCGCGAGCCGACGAAGGCGACGAGCGCGAGCGTCGCCGCGGCGAGCGCAAGCCGCCAGAACGCGAGCGCCTCCGCGGCGAGATCGACCGCCGCGACGAGCACGGCGATGAAGCCCCACGACGCGGTGAGCGCCCCGAGCCCGAGCTTCCAGCGCATCGCGCGATTATCGAAGGCTCACGGGGACAGATCGCCTTCGGGTCAGCCCGACCTACATCCGCTCGGGGGCCTCGACGCCGATGAGGTCGAGGCACGCTGCGACGACGTCGCGGGTCGCAGCGCAGAGCGCAAGGCGAAATGACTCCGAGGGCGAGTCCAGCACGCGATGGTGGTGATAGAAGCGGTGGAAGTCGTCCGCAACGCGGATCGCGTAGTTCGGAATCGCGTGCGGCGCGCGCCGGGCGGTCGCCTCGCGCACGACGACGGGGAGCTCGAGGAGCCGCTTGACCAGGTCGCGCTCTTCGGCCGCGAGCGGAGAGGTAGGGGACGTCTCGGGCAGGCGATCGCCGGCGTTTCGCAGCACCCCCGCGATGCGCGCGTGGGCGTACTGGACGTAGTAGACAGGATTCTTCTGACTGCGCTCGGCGGCCAGGTCGACGTCGATCTCGATCGGCTGGTCGTGTCCGCGGGAGAGCAGGTACCACCGTGCCGCGTCGATTCCGATCTCGTCCACGAACTCGTCGAGGAAGACGACGTCGCCGCGCCGCTTGGACATCTTCGCTGCCTCGCCGCCACGGGTCAGGTGGACGAGTTGGTAGACGAGCACTTCCACGGACTCCCGCGGGTGGCCGAGCATCTCGGCAAGCGCCTGGAGGCGCGCGACGTACCCGTGGTGGTCGGCGCCGAGCACGTAGATCAGCCGATCGAAGCCTCGCGCGTACTTGCGCCGGATGTAGGCGGCGTCGAACGCGAAGTACGTCGGCTCGCCGTTCGAGCGGACGACGACGCGATCCTTGTCGTCACCGTGCGCGCTCGTCCTGGCCCAGACCGCGCCGTCGGCCTCGTACGTGTCGAGCAGCCCGATCGCCTCGGGCGCCTCGGCCTCGACCTCGCTCTGGCGCTCGAACGTGTCGAAGTGGATCCGGAACCGCTCCAGGGCCGCCTCGATCTGCGCGAGCATCCGCGGTACGGGGTCACCCTCGTCCCGTGCCAGCTCCGCGACGTACGCGCCGTGGTAGCCGTCCTCCGGCGGGTCATCGCCCCGCCGTGCGGCCTCGACAGACTCGCGGAAGCGGTCCATCTGGGCGCCGGCATCGTTGTAGTAGTACTCCCGCTCGACCTCGTGACCCGCGAAGGCGAGCAGCCGTGCGACCGCATCGCCGTACGCGCCGTTCCGTGCCGACGCGACGGTGATCGGCCCGGTCGGGTTTGCGGAGACGAGCTCGACCTGCACCCGCTCGGGCGACTCGGCCGAGCCGCCGCCGAAGGTCCGCCCCGCAGCGACCACCGCACCGAGCGCAGCGCCCAGCCAGGCGTCGTCGACGGTCACGTTGAGGAATCCCGGGCCTGCCACATCCACTCCGGCGATCCCCGGGAGATCCGCAACCCGCTCGGCGAGCTCGGCGGCCACGTCCCGCGGCGGCCGTCGCTGCGCGCCCGCGAGCCTCAGAGCGACGTTGGTCGCATAGTCGCCGTGCCGCTCGTCCGACGGTCGCTCGAGCTCGACCGGAACCCCGGCAATCTCACCGACGGCGTCGGCGAGCGCCTCGATCGGGTCGGCGGCGTCCACGCCGCAATCGTATGGACGACGGTGGCTACCAGGCGAGCAGGCGTCCGACCGGAGTCGGGACGGCTCGGCTACTCGGCGGGCGCCGCGACCGCGGCACGCGTGGTGGTGGCGGTGCGAGCGGTGATGCCGTCGTGCGCAAGCGCGGTCGCCACCTCTTCGCGCGCCTTGTAGATCCGCCACTTCACAGTGGCAAGCGTGATCTCGAGCGAGTCGGCGATCTCGGTGTACGAGAGGCCAACCACGTCCCGCAGGAGCAGCGCCATCTTCAGGTCGACGGTCAGCCCCTCGACTGCGCGCCAGACGGCGTCGATCGTCTCCGAGCGCTCGAACGGCTGGTCGACGAACTCGAGCGGCGGGATGTCGTCGAGGGCGACGACGGCGCGCGGCCGGCGCTCGAGCGCACGCAACTCGTCCAGGACCCGGTTCTTCGTGACCTGGAAGAGCCAGGTCGTGAAGCGCGACCGGTCGGAGAAGCTCGCGAGGCCCTGGTAGACCCGGAGGAAGACTTCCTGCGTGAGATCCTCCGCGAGGCTGCGGTCGCCGACGAGTCGCAGCACGTAGTTGTAAACCGGCTGCTCGTACGCCCTGACGATGAGGGAGAACGCTCGCTCGTCACCGCGCTGAGCCTTGCGAAGCACACCGGGATCGGGCTGCGTCAGGGCCAATGCGCCGCGAGCATACCGCGCACTTGGGAGTTTTCACGAACAATTTACGACTCCGTAGCGTGTCAGCGATTGTTCACGATGAGCGAGCGTCCGGTCATCAGGGGCGGCGGCTCGAGCCCGAGCAGGTCGAGGACGGACGGAGCGAGGTCGGAGAGCTCACCGCCGTTGCGTAGAGCGACATCTCCGCGCGTCGCGACGAGCGGCACGGGATTCGTCGTGTGCGCGGTGTGCGGGCTGACGCCGTCGTCCTCGAGCAGCTTCTCGGCATTGCCGTGATCGGCAGTGACGAGGCAGGCGCCCCCCGCGCGATGCGTGGCGTCGACGACCTCGCCGAGACACGCATCGACGGTCTCCACGGCACGGACGACCGCCGGGATGACTCCCGTATGGCCGACCATGTCGGGATTCGCGAAGTTGACGACGCAGAAGCCGTAGCCCTGGCCGAGCGCGTCGGCGACCTGCGTCGAGAGCTCGGGCGCCGACATCTCCGGCCGGTGGTCGTAGCTCGGCACGTCCCGCGGCGAGGGGACCAGGATCCGATCCTCGCCGGGCCACGGCGTCTCGAAGCCGCCGTTGAAGAAGTACGTGACATGTGCGTACTTCTCGGTCTCGGCTGCGTGAAGCTGACGCGTTCCGGCGGCGGCAAGGGTCTCGGCGAGCGTGTCCGTCACCCGCTGCTCCTCGAAGACGACCGGACACTCGAAGTCGTCGCGGTAGCGGGTCATCGTGACGACGTCGACGCCTGCCTCGAGGAGACGCTCCGTCAACTGGCGGACACGGTCCGGCCGGAAGTTGAAGACGATCGCGGTGTCTCGGGTCGGATCGAGCCGCGGACGGCCCGTGAGCACGATGGGCTCGACGAACTCGTCGCTGACGCCGCGCGCGTAGCTCGCTCGAACCGCCTCGACGGCGTCGTCAGCCTCCTCGCCGCCGTGGAGGATCGCGGCCAGCGCCGCGTCGGTTCGTTCCCAACGGTTGTCGCGGTCCATCGCGTAGTACCGGCCGACGACGGTCGCGATCCGCTCGGCCGGCAGGGTCGAGAGGTCCGTCACGGCGGCGTTCGGCGACACATCGCGTCCGTCGGTGAACGCGTGGATCCATGTCTGCTCGAGGATCGCCTCGCGCCGGGCGAGCTCGAGGAGCGCGCGCAGGTGATCGATGTGCGAGTGGACTCCGCCCTGCGAGACGAGCCCGAGGAGGTGCACCGCGCCTCCGCGCGCGCGGGCGCGCGTGAAAGCGCCGCGGAGCGCATCGTTGGCGAACAACGAGCCGTCCTCCACAGCACGCGTCACCCGTACGAGGTCCTGGTCGAGAATCCGTCCCGAGCCGATCGTCAGATGGCCGACCTCCGAGTTGCCCATCTGCCCGTCGGGCAGGCCGACGGCGCCGCCGGAAGCGACGAGCTGCGTGCTCGGGTATCGAGCCACGAGCGCGTCGAAAACCGGTGTTCGCGCGAGTTCGACCGCATTGCCAGGCCCCGGCGGCGCGATCCCCCAGCCGTCGAGGATCACGAGCGTGACGAGCGGCAGCCCGTTCGGGGTCACGCTGGCGGCCGCGCGGCAGATCGCGGCGAACGAGCCCGGGTCGAGCGACGCCCCGCCGACGAGCGCGCCGTCCACGGCGGGCTGCGCCATGAGCTCCGGCGCGTTCTCCGACTTCACGGAGCCGCCGTAGAGAACCTGCGTGTCGTGGAGAGCCTTGATGAGCGCGTGCGCCTCCTGCGCGATGTCGGGCGTCGCGGTCTTCCCGGTTCCGATCGCCCACACCGGCTCGTACGCGATCACGAGGCGTTCGTGACGAGGAACCGCGGCGACCTGGCGCCGCAGCACCGCCTCCGTCTCCCCCGCTTCGCGCTGTACCTCGGTCTCGCCGACGCACGCGATCACCGCGAGGCCTGCCTCGAGCGCCGCTTCGCAGCGCTGCCGCACGGTGTCGTCGGTCTCGCCGAAGTACTGCCGGCGCTCTGAATGACCGACGATCGCGCCCTCGACACCGAGCTCGAGGAGCATCGGCGCCGAGATCTCGCCCGTGAACGCTCCCTCCGCTTCCCAGTGGACGTTCTGAGCGTAGACCGGCACACCATGCCCGACGGCGCTCACCAACGAGACGAACGGCGGGCAGATGACGACGTCGACCCCCGTGGGTGGCTCGAAAGCGTCGAGGAACTCGACCGTCTCCCGCGGGCCCTTGAACATCTTCCAGTTGCCCGCAACCAGCACGACGCCCGATCTTATGCCCGAAGCCGCCGAGCGAGCAGGAGCAGCGCGATGCCTGCCACGCCGGTCACGGCCCTGCGGGCGGCACGGCTGCCCCTGGGATCGCTGCAACGCCGGGGAGCTCCTTGCCCTCGAGGAGCTCGAGCGATGCGCCGCCTCCGGTGGAGACCCACGACACGTCGTCGTCGAGCTCCAGCTCCGAGATCGCGCGCACCGAGTCTCCGCCTCCGACAACCGTGTAGCCGTCGACCGCGGCTACCGCCTCCGCGACCGCCTTCGTGCCCTCGGCAAACCGCTTCCATTCGAAGACGCCCATCGGGCCGTTCCAGAACACCGTCTTCGCGTGGCGGATCAACTCGTCGAACCGCTCACGCGTGGCCGGGCCGATATCGAGGCCGAGCCAGCCCTCGGGAAGGTCGTCGTACGGCGTGACGCGGCTTTCGGCGCCCTCCTCGAACGACGCCGCAGCCACAACGTCGGTCGGCAGCTCGACGGGGAACGGAAGCGCCGTTCCGTCGCGTAGCTGCTCCGCCATCTTGCCCCCTACGATCACCGTGTCCGCACGGCCACCGAGGTTCTCGAGGACGCCGAGCTTGTCATCGACCTTTGCGCCTCCCGCGACGAGCACGAAGGGCCGCGCGACGTCGCCGAGGAGCCGGCCCAGGTGCTCCAGCTCGGCGAGGAGTAGAAGCCCGGCGTAGGCAGGCAGGAGATGTGCGACGGCTTCGGTCGACGCATGGGCACGGTGCGCCGAGCCGAACGCGTCGTTCACATAGAGATCCATGCCCTCGGCAAGCTCGCGCGCGGTCTCGGGGTCATTCGTCGTCTCACCCGGGAGGAAGCGGGTGTTCTCGAGGAGACGGATCCTCTCGTCGGGTACGAGCTCGACGAGGCGGGCTGCCACGGGTGCGATCGCAAACTCCGCGTCGGGGCCCTTCGGTCGCCCAAGGTGCGAGCAGACGACGACCTCGGCTGCGTTGCGCCCGAGGAGGAGCTCGAGCGTCGGCAGAGCGGCACGGATCCGCGTGTCGTCCGCGATCCGACCGTCCTCCAGCGGGACGTTGAGGTCGGCGCGGACGAGCACCCGCTTCCCCTCGACATCGGCCGTTTGGACGGAGCGTGGAAGTCTCATGCGGCGGCTGCCCACCGGCGTCCGGCTTACGTCGGACGCCTGCTCTCGACGCCTCGCCTCATGCGAGCAGCTTCGCGACGAGATCGACGAGCCGGCACGAGTAGCCCCACTCGTTGTCGTACCAGCCGAACACCTTTGCGGTGCGCCCGTGAGCCATGGTCAGCTGGCTGTCGAAGATGCACGAGCTCGGGTTGCCGACGATGTCCCTCGAGACCAGGGGGTCGTCCGAGTACTCGAGCACGTCCGCCAGCACTCCTTCGGAGGCGGCGGCAGAGTACGCCGCGTTCACCTCGTCCTTCGTCACCTCGCGGCCGAGTGTCACGACGAGATCGGTCACCGACCCGGTCGGCACCGGGGCGCGCACAGAGATGCCGTCGACCTTCCCCTGCAGGTGGGGCAGGACGAGCCCGATCGCCTTCGCAGCGCCGGTCGAGGTCGGGATGAGGTTGATCGCCGCCGCGCGTGCCCTGCGCAGGTCCTTGTGCGGGAGGTCGAGGATGCTCTGGTCGTTCGTGTACGCGTGGATCGTCGTCATGAAGCCCGATTCGATGCCCGCGAGATCGTCCAGGACCTTGGCGAGCGGCGCGACGCAGTTGGTCGTGCAGGATGCATTCGAGACGATGTGGTGCGCGGCCGCGTCGTAGTCGCCGTCGTTGACGCCGAGCACGACCGTGATGTCGGGGTCGGTCGCAGGCGCCGAGATGACCACCTTCTTGGCGCCCGCGTCGAGGTGCTTCTGGGCACCGTCGCGATCGGTGAAGAACCCGGTCGACTCGAGGACGACGTCGACGCCCAGGTCGCCCCAGGGGAGCGCTCCCGGGTCACGCTCGGAGAGCATCTTCATCTGCTCGCCGCCGGCCTTGATGACCCCGTCGCCGAGCTCGACCTCGCCTGCGAACGGTCCCAGAACCGAGTCGTACTTCAGGAGGTGCGCCATCGTCTTCGCGTCGCCGA
Source organism: uncultured Actinomycetes bacterium (assembly GCA_963839755.1). GTDB lineage: Bacteria > Actinomycetota > Thermoleophilia > Gaiellales > Gaiellaceae > Gaiella. The sequence goes on along the minus strand of CAWIVU010000013.1, from coordinate 80,333 downwards.
GGTCGTTGACCGCGACGATCTCGATGTCCGCGCCACGCGCCTGCTGGGCGCGGAAGAAGTTGCGCCCGATCCGGCCGAAGCCGTTGATGCCGACCCGGGTTGCCATGCGTCGTTCGCCTCCGTCGTCCGTGAGTGGGTTCGCGGCCGAGTCTAGTGGCGTCCACTCCGCGCTCGGACGTGCTACCGCCGGCCGCGATGCGGAGGACGATCTCGGTCGGCGATCTCCAGGGAGCCCTCCTCGTAGGGAACCCACTTCGAGCGCGGCAGCCCCGCATGAGCCCGCTCGTACGCCTCGGCGTGGCTCGTCGTCTCGCGCTCGGCGCAGGCGCCGTGCTTCGCAGCCGCGTCGCAGATCGTGTAGACGGCTCCCCCACGACCCCGGCCGCGGGCGCCTATTGCGACCACGATCGCGGCCTCGTTGTCCATTGTGACGATGACATGCTCGGTTCCCGACGGACAATGGAAGAAATCCCAGGTCGTCAGCTTCCGCTCGTGACCCTCGACGACGAGGGTGCAGGAGCCGGCCAGCACGAGAAATCCTTCCTGGGCGTTCTCGCGGTGGTACAGAGCGAGCGATTGACCGGGCTCGAGCACGTTGATGTTGATGCCAACCTGCGGGAAGCGCCGCTTCCCCTCGAACGTGCAGTAGCGGCCGAGCGGCCCCTCGTCGCGCCAGCGCGACTCGCGCGCGTTCACGACGAACCAGCCTTCGCCGTCCGTCACGAGGCCGTTCTTGCTCATCCGCAGCGGCGCCTCGGGGACCACCGAATGAGTCTACGCCTGGATGTCCGTCTCAGGCCGCTGCGCTCCGCCCGGCGGGAGCCGCCGGCCGATGCGTGGCGGTGGGCTGAGGGAGGGGCTCCGAGGACCCCCTCCCCCACATGCGCGCTCCGGCACCAGGCGACGGACGGGGTCTGAATCCGCCACCCGGGAGCGCGGGCCCACCGCAGGGCAGTATGGGACTTGCGGGTCGCTAGCTCAACCCGGGTCGGTCGTCTGCAGCTCCTCGGCGGCGAGCGCGACGAGCCGTGCGAGGCGGCCGGCCATCGTCGCTTTGGTCACAGACGGATCCGCCCTGGCGGCAAGCTCACGCAACGAGAGCGACGGGTGGCGAAGGCGGAGCTCGGCGGCGTCCTGGAGGGTCGGGGCGAGGCGGGCCAGCACTCCGGCACGCCGGAGCGCCTTCGCAGCCTCGTACTGCGCGCGGGCCGACCGGCTCTGGCGAACGAGGTTCGCGTGGTCGGCGTTCGCGACGCGGTTCGCGTCTGCCCTGAGGCCGGCGACGAGCGCTCGCTCCTCCAGAGCGAGGACGGTGTCGGTGGCGCCGGAGATCGAAAGGTAGGCCTCGATCGCGTCCCAGCTCTTCGCGTATGCGGCCGAATGGGCCTCCCGGTCGAGCACACGCATCCTGACGCCGGCGGCCGAGGCGACGCTGCGTACGAACGCTGCACCGGCGTGCAGTGGCGTGCGCACCTCGAGGTGAGGAGACCTCCGACCGCTGAGCGACCCGCCGCCGAGGAACGCTCCCCGCAGGTACGCCGAGCGGCAGCACGGCCGAGCGACGACGTGCCCCGGCGGACGGTCGAGCGGAAGCCCGTCGCGGCTCAGGACGCCCGCCTGCGAAAGGATGTCGATCGCGTGTGCCGATCCCACGACTACGAGCTGCGTGCGGGCGGCACGGTCGAACGCGCGGCGGTTGTAGGTGCGAATCTCCGCGTCGACTCTGAGCTGTCTCAGGATCGCGAACGCACGCCGCGCGACCGACGACTCGGCAAGGTCGAGGTGGAAGGAGAGCGCGCCCCTGCCGAGGAGGTGCACCGTGCCAGCCGTGTGGAAGAGACCGGACATCTCGGCCAGTCGGTCGCAGCGCCGAACGGGTCCGAGCGCGGCGAGCTCCGCCCGTGCGTCGGCCGCGAGTGTGTCGACGCTCACAGGATCGTTCCTTCGAGCGCGAGCAGCCGGCGCTTCAGTCGAAGTCCCGATGGCCCGTATCCACCCAGCTCGAACGGCTCGCCCCGCCCTGCGGCCACGATGCGGTGGCATGGAACGACGAGCGAGAGGCGGCACTCCGCGCAGAAGCTGCCCGCCGCCCGCGCAGCCCTTGGCCTGCCGGCGAGCGCGGCGAGGCCGCCGTAGGTGACGACCTCTCCCCATGGAACCGTGCGTGCCGCGGCGAGCAGCGCACGTTGGAACTCCGAGAGCCCGTCGTCGGGGACGGGTACGTCGTCATAGGCCACGGGCGTCCCGAGCAGGTGCGCCCCGAATCGCCGGCACAGTTCCGACACGAAGCCGTCACCCGCCTTTGACGGTTTCCGCGATACCGTGATTTCTGGGGTGCTCGCGCCCCCGTTGGGGGGGCCCGGCTGACGGGACGGGTCGGGCTGCGCGGGGCTCGCCAGCCGGCGGCGACGCGAAGGGAGCGCGTGGGCGACGAGGACGCCGTCCCGTACGAGGATCTCGCCGACGCCCCAGCCTTCCACCGCGTAGCGGTGCCGCGTCACCTCCACCCACCCGACTCTACAATCGGCCCGTGAGCGCCTCCGGGATCTTTCGTACGCCGCAGGCGGTCAACGAGCCCATCCTCGAATACGCGCCGGGAAGCCCGGAGCGGGCCGCACTCCAGAAGCGCCTGGCCGAGATGTCCGGTGAGAGGATCGCGATACCCCTCGTGATCGGCGGCGAGCGGGTCGAGACAGGCACGACGTTCGACGCGGTCATGCCGCACGACCACGACCACGTGCTCGCGGATGTCGCAAAGGGCGACGCATCGCACATCGAGCGCGCTATCGCCGCCGCACGGGAGGCACACCCTGCCTGGGCGGCGACCCCGTGGCACGAGCGGGTCGCGGTCTTCCTCCGTGCGGCCGAGCTCCTCGCCGGCCCGTGGCGTTCGACGCTCACCGCCGCGACGATGCTCAACCAGTCGAAAACCGCACATCAGGCGGAGATCGACGCCGCGTGCGAAACGATCGATTTCCTCCGCTTCAACGCGGAGTACCTCGTCCGGATCTACGAGGAGCAGCCGCTCTCGTCACCCGGCGTCTGGAATCGCCTCGACTATCGGCCGCTCGAGGGCTTCGTCTTCGCGATCAGCCCGTTCAACTTCACCGCGATCGGGGCAAACCTGACGACCTCGCCCGCGCTGATGGGCAACACCGTCGTCTGGAAGCCAGCGTCGACCCAGGCTCTGTCGGCCTGGTACACGCTGCGCATCCTCGAGGAGGCCGGCCTTCCGCCGGGTGTGATCAACCTCGTGTTAGGGCCTGGCGCCGAGCTCGGCGAAGCGGCGCTGCAGAGCCCAGAGCTCGCGGGTGTCCACTTCACCGGCTCGACCGGTGTCTTCCACTCGATCTGGAAGACGATCGGCGGCGGCATCGAGCGATATCGCAACTACCCGCGGATCGTCGGCGAGACCGGCGGCAAGGACTTCATCGTCGCCCATCCGTCCGCGGACGCCGAGGCGGTCGCCACGGCGATCGTCCGCGGCTCGTTCGAGTATCAGGGCCAGAAATGCTCTGCATCGTCACGGCTCTACATCCCTTCGAACCTCTGGGACGAGGTCAGCGACCAGCTCGAGCGGGATGTCTCGTCGATCTCGATGGGCGATGTCACCGACTTCACGAACTTCATGGGCGCCGTGATCGACGGGTCGTCGTACAAGACGCAGGCCGAGGCGATCGCGGAGGCCCGGGCGGCGGGCGCCGAGATCGTCGCAGGTGGCGAGACCGACGACAGCGAGGGCTGGTTCGTACAGCCGACGGTGATCAAGACCGAGGATCCCGACTTTCGTCTCATGCGGGACGAGCTGTTCGGGCCGGTCGTCACGGCGTACGTGTACGACGAGCGCAAGTGGGACGACACGCTCCGGCTCGTCGACGAGACCGGGACGTACGCGCTCACGGGTGCGATCTTCGCCAACGACCGCGAGGCGATCGGCCAGGCCCACGACGCCCTGCGCTACGCGGCTGGGAACTTCTACGTCAACGACAAGCCGACCGGCGCGGTCGTGGGCCAGCAGCCGTTCGGCGGCGCCCGCGCCTCCGGGACGAACGACAAGGCGGGCTCGATGTGGAACCTGATCCGCTGGGTGAGCCCGCGGACGGTGAAGGAGACGCTCGTCCCGCCGACCGACTACCGGTACCCGTTCCTCTCGCCCGACGCGTAGTTCGCATCCGAGCCGGCCATGTCCGGAGCGGTTGGCGAGGGCCTGCAGGCCCGCCTTCGGCCACGGCGAGTGGCTCCCCACAGCACGCACGAAGGAGCCGCCGCGACCCGGCTACGGTGAGCGCGTGATCGACACCATCCGGACCGCGTCGGAGCAGTTCTGGGACTTCCTCTCCGACATCGCGATCCTGCCACTGCTCGCCGCGATCGGCTGCCATCTGCTCAAGCTCGCCTGCACCAGCCGCGCATGGCGGAACGTGCTCGCCGCCGCCTACCCGGAGCAGCACGTCCGGTGGCCCCCGATCCTCGCCGCGTATGTCTCGGGTGTCGGCATCAACGCGATCCTTCCCGCGCGCGGCGGCGACGTCGTGCGGATCTTCCTCGCACACCGCGCCATCCCGGGCAGCTCGTACACGACGGTCGTCTCGTCGACGGTCGTCCTCACCTTCGTCGACATGACGCTCGGGCTCGTCGTGTTCGGGTGGGCGCTCACCCAGGGCGTGCTGCCGTCCTTCGACGCGCTGTCCGCACTCCCGGCTTTCGACTACTCCTGGGTGTTCGACGAAGGCGTGATCCATCCCGGCGCCGTGATCGTTCTCGTCGCGATCGCTGCCGGAAGCGCGTGGCTCCTCAACCACTTCTGGGATCGACTCCGGGCCCGCGTCGCCCAGGCGTTCGCGGTGTTCGACCCTCCGGCGCGCTATGCCCGCACGGTCGTTCTCTGGCAACTCGCCGATTGGGGCCTTCGCCTCGCCACGGTCTGGTTCTTCCTCGGCGCCTTCGGAATCCATCAGAGCATCGGCAACGTCCTGCTCGCCCAGGCGGCGATGAGCCTCGCGACGCTCGTGCCGGCCACGCCAGGCGGGATCGGCACGGAGCAGGCGCTCCTCGTCTACGCCTTCCGGGACATCGGCGTCGCGCGCTCGACGCTCCTCGCGTTCAGCGTCGGAATGAAGCTGACGCTCACAGTCGTGAACGTCATCGTCGGCTTCACGGCGATCTTCCTGGCGCTGGGCACGGTCCGGTTTCGCTCCGTGGTCACCGAGGGCGCGGGCTCCGGCAGCACGTCGACGACCCCGTAGTCGCGGTCAGATCCAGGGTTGCTCGCGGCTGCCCGGCGGCGTCGACAGGCGCAGCCGTCATCCGCGACCAGCCTTGTGGAGCTGGGCGTAGACGGCCCGCGCTGTCCGCGCCGGCAGGCCGGGCACGCCTTCGAGCTCCTCGCGCGAGGCCTGGACGAACGCCTCGGCAGAGCCGAAGTGGCGAAGGATCGCGCGCCTGCGGGCCGGGCCGATCCCCTCGAGGCCGTCGAAGATCGACTCGAAAGCGCGGGTGTCGCGGCGGCGCCGGTGGTAGCCGATCGCGAAGCGGTGCGCCTCATCCCTAGCACGCTGGAGAAGTTGCAAGCCAGGGTCGTGGCGATCCAGCCTGATCGGCGCCGCCCGTCCCGGGACGAAGACCTCCTCCTCCCGCTTGGCGAGCGCCACGATCGCGACGCGCGGCAGGTCGTACGTCGCATGGATCGCCTCGAGCGCCGCCGCGAGCTGGCCCTTTCCCCCGTCGATCACGACGAGGTTCGGGACCTGCGCGAAGCTCTCGTCGAATCGCTCCGGAGCAGCGGCGTCGCGCAGCCGCGCGAACCGGCGCGACACGACCTGTCCCATCGCCGCGAAATCGTCCTGTCCCTCGAGCCCGCGCACGGCGAACGTGCGGTAGTGGGCGCGCCGCGGCTGGGCGTCGACGAAGACGGCCATGGACGCGACGATCTCGCGGCCCTGGATGTTCGAGACGTCGAAGCACTCGATGCGCGTGGGCAGGCTCTCGAGGTTGAGCGACTCGCGAAGCTCCTCGAGCGCTTCGACCCGCCTCCGCCGCTTCTGCTCCGTGACGGATGCGTCGTGCTCGAGCGCAAGACGGGCGTTCTCCTCCGCAAGCTCGGCGAGCCGCCGCTTCTCCCCTCTCTGCGGCGAGCGAACTTCGACGCGAGCCCCGCGCAGGTCGCCGAGGAAGGCCGCGAGGGCCTCGGTGTCAGACACGTCGGGCGGGACGACGATCTGGGGCGGGATCGCGGGCGCGCTGCCGTAGTGCTCGACGCAGAACGACTCGAGGATCGTCGCGCGGTCCTGACCCGTGACGTTCTCGAGGTGAAATGCGAAGCGATCGACCATCTTCCCGTCGCGGAGAGGAAAGAGCTGGACAGCGGCGCGGTCGTCGTCGACGGCGAGCCCGATCACGTCGATCGTCCCGACGGCGCGCTTGTCGGCCGCCTGCCGTTGCGCCAGGCTCTCGACCGCGAAGAGGCGGTTGCGGTGGCGAGCGGCCTCCTCGAAGCGCTCCTCGGCCGCCGCGTCGCGCATGCGGCGCTCCAGCTCGCGGCGGATCGGCCGCGTCTCGCCCGAGAGGAACTCGATCACGCCCTCGATGATCTCGCCGTACTCGGTCTCCGAGATGTTGCCGACGCACGGAGCCCGGCAGCGCTCGATGTGGAAGTCGAGGCATGGAATCCCCGAGTGCCGCCCGGGCTTGGGCCCCTCGCAGGGCCGGAACTGGAAGACGCGGTTCAAGACATCGAGCGTCTCCCGCACCTTCTTCGCGTTCGCGTAGGGCCCGAAGTAGACCGTGCCCCGCCGGTGGCGCTCCCGCGTGAACATGACCCTCGGGTACGGGTCGGAGACAGTCACGGCGATGTAGGGGAACGACTTGTCGTCCCGCAGCCGCACGTTGAACGGAGGCCGATGGCGCTTGACGAGGTTCTGCTCGAGGTGCAGCGCCTCGGCCTCGCTCTGGGTGACGATCACCTCGATCCGGTGGATCCGCTCGACCAGTTGCTCGATCCCGGCGCGGACGTCGCCGCTTCGGTTGAAGTAGCTGCGCACACGGCCCCGGAGCGACTTCGCCTTGCCGACGTAGAGGACGTCGTCGCGGTCGCCGCGAAAGAGATAGACGCCCGGGCCCGTCGGCAGCCGGCCGAGCTGGCCCCGAACGGAATCTTCACGCACGCGAGCTAGCGTACCCCCACCTTGCGGCGAGCCTTCCTCACGTTTCTCGGTTCGGTCACGGTCTGTCTCGCGCTGGCGCTGCCCGCGCAGGGCGCTGGGCCGACGATGACGCTGGGCGCGGCGGAGGACGTCGTCCGCGCCCCGGATCTCGTCACGGCCAGGGCGAAGATGGCGCAGCTGCGGCTCGCGGGCTTCACCGCCGTGCGCGTCACGTCGAACTGGGTCCCCGGGCTCGTGGCGCCAACGAGCAACGAGCTGACCGTGCTCCGGAACATCGAGGCGGCGTCGCGGCTCTCGGGCGTGAAGGTGTACGTCTCCGTCTACCACCCCGGCTCGCGCACGACGCCGCTCGAGGCGACCGCCCAGATGCAGTTCGCCCAGTACGCCGCTGCCCTCGCGGGCGCGATCCCGAGCTTCGACGACATCATCGTCGGCAACGAGCCGAACCTGAACCGGTTCTGGCTGCCGCAGTTCGGCCTCGACGGGGCCAACGCGTCCGCTCCCGCGTACCTCGCCCTGCTTGCCCGTACGTACGACGCCTTGAAGGCCGTCGACCCGAAGCTCCGCGTGTGGGGCGGCGCCCTGGCGCCTCGTGGAGGCGACCGTCCCGGGGGCGCGCGGCCGACGTCCTCACCGACCGCGTTCATCCAGACGATGGGGGCTGCCTACAAGGCGAGCGGGCGCACGACGCCGGTGATGGACGGCTTCGCGATCCACCCTTACCCCGACAACTCGTCGGTGAGCCCCGGCCTGCCGCACCCGCGCTCGACGTCGATCGGGCTCGCGGACTACGAAAAGCTCGTCGGACTGCTGGCCGCGGCATTCGACGGCACGGCGCAGCCGGGCTCGACGCTGCCGATCCTCTACGACGAGTTCGGGATCGAGTCCGTGGTCCCCTCGGGCAAGAGAAGCCTCTACTCCGGCAACGAGCCCACGACGACGAAGCCGATCGACGAGACGAAGCAGGCGGCGGCGTACGACCTCGGGCTGCGCCTCGCGTTCTGTCAGCCGAACGTCGCCGGAATCCTTCTCTTCCACTCGCACGACGAGACGGCACTGCTCAGCTGGCAGTCGGGTGTCTACTACGCAGACGGTACGCCCAAGGCGAGCCTCACAGCCGTTCGCGATTCCCTCGACCGGACGCGCGGCGGATCGATTACGCGCTGTGAAGGGCTGGCGCTCGACATCGGCCTGCGAAACGTCCGCTTCCCGGGACAGGCCGAGTTCCTGCGCGGCAAGCGCGACATCCGCTTCCGCTGCACGCTCGACTGCGCCTGGGAGGTCGTCGCGACGCGCACGACGACAGGCGCGACCGCCGCTCGCGTGCGCGGGTACGGCCGCTGGGGTCGCGCGATCGTCGCCTCGCTCCGCGATCGCAAGCTGGGCCGGGCGCCCGTTCGGCTCACGCTGACGGTGACCCACCCCGTGAACCCCGGGCTCGCCGTGACGCGCGAGAGCGCACAGCTGCGCCCTGCCTGACGTCAGGGTGCGCTGACCGAGTAGACGAGCAACGCCTGCTGCCCGTCTTTCTCTGCCGACTCCAGCCGCACGCGTCTCGACGTCAGCACCCGAGGAAGGAGAGGCGCTCCGGCGCCGAGGAAGACCGGCTGCACCCCGAGCCAGACCTCGTCGAGGAGGCCTCGATCGGCGAACGTGCCGACGAGCTCGCCGCCCCCGACGAGCCAGACGTTCTTCTCTCCCGCCGCGGCCACCATCTTCTCGTGCACGGAGGCGACATCGCCTTGCACGAAGCGAACGTCTGCGCCCGGTATGGACGGCAGCTCTCGGTGCGTGAAGACCCAGCAGGGCGTCTCCCCGTAGTACCCCTTCCACTTCTCGGGGTGTTCGAGCAGATCGTCGTGATCGAGGACCCACTCGTACGTCGTCGCGCCCATAGCCATGGCGCCGACGCCCGCGAAGAAGTCGGTGAAGAGCTCGTAGCCTCTCCCGCCGTTCCGTGGCACCTCGAACAGCCACTCCAGCGAGTTGTTCGGGTCGGCGATGTAGCCGTCGACGGATGTCGCCGTGTAGTACTGCGTCTTCGCCACGTGACCATGGTGCCGCATCCCGGCCGCGCTGCGTACCATTCCCGCGATGAGCGAAGGTCACGGCTACGAGCGGATCGAGGGAGTCGAGGTCGGCCAGTACATCGGCTACCGGTTCTTCCGGATCGACCCTGCGTGGCGCCGCCTTCCCGTCGATGAGCGCGTTGCCGGGAAGGAGGCCTTTGCGGACGTCGTCGACGAGTTCGCGCGACGGATGGAAGGGCTCCGCATGTACTCCACGGTTGGTGTCCGACCCGAGGCCGACTTCTTCCTCTGGTCGATCACGGAGCGCTACGACGACCTGCTCGAGCTCGGCGCGGCGTTGAACGGCACGCCGCTCGCAGCGTGGCTGACGACGCCTCACTCGTACCTCGGGACGACGAAGCCGTCGGTCTACACGGACAAGAAGCGCGTCCGCCAGGGCCGGGTCGCGCCGCGGAATGCGCCGTACCTCGTCGTCTACCCGTTCGTGAAGCGGCGGCCGTGGTACTTCCTGACCTTCGAGGAGCGCGCTTCGGCGATGCGCGAGCACGCCGAGGTGGGTGGCAAGTTCGTGACGATCACGAACCACACGACGTACTCGTTCGGGATCGACGACCAGGAGTTCATCCCGGCCTTCGAGGCCGAGGAGCCCGCCGATTTCATGCACCTGATGATGACGCTGCGCGAGACAGAGGCCTCGCGCTGGACGGAGCGCGACACGCCGATCTTCGTCGGCAAGCTCGTCGACGTCCGCGTGGCGCTCGACGCGCTCGACGGCGCGGCGACGGAGGTCCCGAGCGCCGAGTCGCTCTACACGGCGCCCGACGGCACGCAGTATCCGGCGCCGACGCGCTGAAGAGCAGTGTCCGACTGACGTCGGACACTGGGCGCGCTAGCCGTACGTGTGCTCGCGGCGCCAGATGCGGACGATCGCCCACGCGCAGCAGACGAGCACGACGAAGAACGCGATCGCGTCCAGACCCGTCGGGCGAAGCCCGAGCACCGCCCCGATGTCGAGCACGGCGAGCAAGATCGCGCCGTAGAACGCGCGCTGGGAGGCATCGCTCCAGGTCTCGATGTCCGAGCGCCGCTCGCGCCACAGGAGGAAGAGGAAGAACGCGATCGCGAGGAAGAAGGCGACCCGCAGGAGCGCGCCCGCGGTGACGAGCGACTCCTCGAGCGAGAAGACGACGATCACGAGAGACACGAGCGCGACGAGCGCCATCCCGCGCACGAACCGGTTCTCCCAGAGCCTTCTCACACCGACCCCGTCATGAAGGCGCGGACGGCGAGCGCGCCCGCGACCCCCGTCGTGGAGGCGAACCAGAGCAGGCGGCGCGGGCCCGCTTCCGGCGCGTAGAACCACGGCGCCAGCGCAACCGCCAGCGAGAGCGTCCCATAGGCGTAATGAAGCTCGTCGGCGGCACGCCGATCGTCGGCGAGGAGCAGCAGACCGACCGCGATCTGCGCGACGAGGAGCGTCTGGGCAAGCGAGAGCAGGTGCGTGGTGATCGTCCCTGCGCCGCGTCCGCGCCAGTAGAGGACGCCGCCGACGAACGCGCCGCACGCGCAGACGGCGATCACGGCCGCCCCCAGCCACGGATGGATCCCCGCCACGCGGCGAGGGTAGCGGAGCATCGTCATGGGCTCAGGCTTGACCCCTGCAGCTGCGTCGATTGGCTGGTCCCTGACGCTCGATCCCGGGCCTACCTTGGTTGGTCGTTTGCTTCGCGCGACGGTACGATCGCGCGCATGATCGAGGAAGGTAAGCCGGCGCCGACGTTCTCGTTGCAGAGCGACTCTGGAGAGGCCGTGTCGCTCGAGAGCCTGCGGGGCAAGCCCGTCGTCCTCTACTTCTATCCCAAGGACGACACACCGGGCTGTACGGCGCAGGCCTGTGGCATCCGTGACCGCTGGGGCGAGTTCGAGCAGGCCGGCGCGGTCGTCCTCGGCGTCAGTCCGGACGACGAGGCGTCGCACGGGAAGTTCAAGGAGAAGTTCGACCTGCCGTTCACGCTCCTCGCCGACACCGACCACGCGGTCGCCGACGCCTACGGCGTGTGGGGCGAGAAGTCCTACGCCGGCAAGACCTACATGGGCGTCGACCGCTCGACGTTCGTGATCGACGCCGACGGCAACGTCGCCAAGGTATTTCGCAGCGTGAAACCGGCCGAGCACGCCGACCAGGTGCTCGAGGCGTTACGCGACTGACCGTGGGGACTGACCCCGAAGGGGTCTGTGTCCCCGGTGAGGCTTCGGCCAGGCGTCGCGCGCGGAGGTCAGCCGCCCGCGGGACGGTCACCCTTTGGGGAGAGACCCCGCAACGCCACCGGTAAGCTGAGACGCCCGCGGATGTGGCGGAATTGGTAGACGCGCACGGTTCAGGTCCGTGTGCCCGTAAGGGCGTGGAGGTTCAAGTCCTCTCATCCGCATAGCGAGGCCGTTTCGGGCCACACGGACACGGACGACGCCACTCAAACGGAACCCTGGAAGCCCCCGCCCGTAGCGGGGGCTTCCAGCAATTCGGTGGGTTCCTCAGCCCTTGAGCGGGTTCTTGTGGCCGTTGCAGGCGTCACCGGGGGACTCCCCGAAGGTCTTCAGGAAGCCCCGCACGTCCTGGGGAATCTGGCCCCAGTTTTGCGGCGGGTTCCCCGGCCCCTCTTGCGTCCCCGGCTCTGAGCCATCTTCCAGGCCCGAGAAGGCGCAGATCGAGTTCGCGTGCGCCGGGGCGCCGGTCACCTTTCCGTCGCCGGTGACCTCGCCGGCAAACGCAGCGCTGGCCCCGACACCCACGAACAGGGCAGCAGAAACCACCATCACGACGAGTCGTCGCATTCCTCCCCCTCTCGTTACCGACGCCCCCCTTGGCCGTCGAGATCGAGCACCGTACCACGGCCAGGTCGCCCGAATCCGCAGTAACCCGCCGTGAACACGAATGCAGGCATCGTTAGAACCCCCGGCGTGCCACGCGGCGTGCCACGACCCGCCGGTATGCAGGGATACCTTCCTATCATCCGCAGAGAGATGCCCGCCGACCGACCATCGCTTGCCGGCGTCGTAATTCCCACGTGACACGCGCGCTCTCCTTCTCCCTCCTACTGGTCGTCGCCTGCGTGTCGGCCTCGCTAGCGAGCGGCGAGACAGTCAGCAGCGCGCCGGAAGGCGCGCGAACGCAGGTGGTCGTCGCCCTCGGCGCGCCGCCGCTCGCGTTCGGGGGCGGCACCGCAGCCGCACGCAGGATCGATTCCCAGCAACGTCGCTTCGCGACGGCGCTTCGCCGGCAACTGCCGGCCGCCGAGGTGCGCTGGCGCTACCGGATCGTCGCGAACGGCCTCTCGGTCGTCCTCCCAACCCGCGACCTGCCACGCCTCGGTCGGCTGCCAGGGGTTCGCGAGGTCTTTGCGCCGGCCACGTACCGCATACTGGCGGGGCCCGACGCTGCCACGATCCGTGCCCGCAGTCTCCAGGGCGCCACGCTCGCCAACGCGGGCGCCGGAACGAGGATCGGGATCATCGACGACGGGGTCGACCAGCGACACCAGTTCTTCGACCCGTCGGGGTACGAAATGCCGGAGGGCTTCCCCAAGGGCCAGACCGCGTACACCACCGCGAAGGTGATCGCCGCCCGGTCGTTCCCCCCTCCCGGCGCGACCTGGCGACACGCGTCGAAGCCGTTCGACCCCGAGCACTCCGGCCACGCGACTCATGTCGCGGGGATCGCGGCAGGCAATGCGGACACGCCCACGGACAGCGGGCGCATCAGCGGCATCGCTCCGAGGGCGTACATCGGCAACTACAAGGCGCTGACGATTCCGACCGACGCCGATGTCGGCCTCGACGGCAACGCGCCTGAGATCGTCGCGGCGATCGAGGCGGCCGTGGGCGACGGGATGGACGTGATCAACCTCTCGATCGGAGAGCCCGAGATCGAGCCCTCGCGCGACGTCGTGGCACTCGCGCTCGACGCGGCGGCGTCCGCAGGTGTCGTCCCGGTTGTTGCGGCAGGCAACGACTTCGACGACTTCGGCGCACGGCTCCCTGATGTCCCCCGGAAGCTCGGCGCGAGCGATCACGGTGGGTGCGAGCACGTCCGGGCTCGGCTCCGGCCGTGGCAGGCTTCTCCTCGGCCGGACCCACGCCGATCTCCCTGCGCCTCAAGCCCGACGTCCTTGCTCCCGGAACCTCGATCCTCTCGGCCGATCCGGGAGGGTGGCAGGTCTCGTCGGGGACGAGCATGGCTGCGCCGCACGTCGCCGGCGCGGTGGCGCTGCTCCTGCAACGGCATCCCGACTGGACGCCGGAGGACGTCAAGGCTGCGCTGACCGTCACCGCTCGGGCCGTGACGGCGGGCGGCGTCGTCCAGCGCCCGACGCGGGCCGGCGCCGGGCTCGTCGACGTGACGGCCGCGGACGCCCCGCTCGTTCGGCCGTCTCCGACTGCCGTTACTTTCGGCCTGGTCGACCCCGACGACTCGCAGCAGATCGCCGTCACGCTCGCGGATGCAGGCGGAGGCGCCGGGGCGTGGAGCGCGACGGTCGACACGCTGGTCGCGCCGCGCGGGACGACCGTGAGCGTCCCTGCCGAGGTCGTCGTCCCCGGAACGCTGTCCCTCGACCTCGCGACGAGCGTGGCGGACGGTGAGGTGTCGGGCGTCGTCGTCCTGCGACGGGCAGGTCAGGCGCGGCGCATCCCGTTCTGGGGACGCGTGTCGGTTCCGAGGCTCGCGGATGCGACGCGGACGCTGACGAAGCCGGGCGTATACATCGGAGACACTCGCGGCGGCAGTGCGCGCGTCAGCGCCTACCGATATCCCGACGTGCCGAGCGACGGACTGGTGTCCGGGACGCTGGCCGGGCCGGAGCAGATCTTCAGCGTCCGCGTCACGGGAAGGGTCGCCAACTTCGGCGTCGTGATCACCAGGCGCGGAGTCGGTTCGCGCGTCGAGCCGCGCGTCGTCGTCGCCGGCGACGAGAACCGGCTCACCGGCTACGCGTCACTTCCTCTCAACCTCAACCCGTACGTCGACGAGTTCGGGGAGCCGACGCTGGTCGCCGGGGCGATCCAACCCCGACCGGGCATGTACCACATCGTGTTCGACAGCCCGACCCGCGCCGCCGCGGGCACCTACCGATTCCGGTTCTGGACGAACGACGTGACGGCGCCGCGGGCATCGCTCGTTACGAAAACCGTTGTCGCAGGGCGCCCGATCCGGATCCGCGTCGGGGACACGGGCTCGGGCATCGACCCGGCGTCACTCGAGGCAACGCTCGACGGCCGGCCCATTCCGGCAAGGCTCGTGGGCGGCGAGGTCAGGGTTCCAACCAGGACCGCCTCGGCTGGAGGCCACCGCCTCCGCGTCGAGCTCTCCGACTACCAGGAGACCCGCAACATGGAGAACGTCGCGCGGATCCTTCCGAACACGCGGATCGTCTCGGCGCGCGTCACCGTGCGCCCGCGTTAGCTTCGAGACACCCGTCGTGCGCGGCGGATCACCGGACGCGGGAGAGCGGACTATCGTGTGTCCGCCGAAGATGAGTGTCTCAGAACGACGAGGCGTGGCCACGTCGGCTCCTCGCACAGGCGCGACCGCGACGACCAAGCTCCGACCGCCGGCAGCTCCGGCGTCGCTCCTCCGCCGAGAGCGCCTTCTCGTCGTGCTCGACGAGGCGTTCGAGCGCAGGCTCACGACGGTCGTCGCCGACGCCGGGTTCGGAAAGTCGACGCTGCTGGCAGCCTGGGCATCCGGCGTGAACAGCGCGTGGTACACCGCGTCATCCGACGACGCGTCGCTCGCCATCTTCGCGCGCGGCGTGGCCGACGCGCTGCGCCTCCGCGTCCCTGCGCTCGCCGTCGACGCCGCCGGAGCGATCACCGCAGCAACCGGGCCCGGCGCGGAGGAGGACGACGCCGCTCGGGCACGCGGCTTCGCCGCGCTCGTCTGCGAGACGCTCCAGACGGAGCTGCGTCGTGACGTCGTTCTCGTCCTGGACGACGTGCACGAGGTGCTCGGGTCACCGGGCGCCGCGCAGGTGATCGAGGCGCTCTGTCGTCAGGCGCCCGAGCGTCTTCATGTGATTGTCGGCTCGCGGACCGAGCTCCCCTTCCCGATCGAGCGGCTCCGCGGGCAAGGCCAGGTCCTCGAGATCACCGGCTCACAGCTCGCGTTCGACGGCGACGAGACCGCGGCCCTGTTGCAGGCGCTCACCGGCGCCGCCGAGCCGGACGTCGCGACCGAGCTCCAGCGCCTCACCGGCGGATGGCCCGCGGCCGTCCGCCTTGCGGTCGAGACGCTTCGTGGGGTCGATCCCGCCGATCGTCCGGCCGCACTCGACGGAATGCGGCGACCGGGCGGGCCTCTGCTGGAATACCTCGCAGCGGAGGTCTTCTCGCACGAGCCGCCGGAGGTCGAGACGCTCGTCAGGCGCGTCGCGCCGCTGGAGCGGTTCTCGGCAGAGCTGTGCGAGGCGCTCGAGATCCCGAACGCCTCCGAGATCCTCCCCGCGCTCGCACGGCGGGGCCTGTTCGTCGAGCTTCAGGGGCACACTGCCGGCTGGTACTCGCTGGGCGCTCCCGTTCGCGAGTTCGCTCTCGTGCACCTGTCGCCGACCGAGGCCGAGATGCGCGCCACGCGGACGACCTCCTCGCGCTGGTTCGAGGAGCACCAGGAGCTGGACGAAGCGCTTCGCTGCCTGTCGCCGATTGCCGATGCCATCGAGACCGCGCAGCTCCTCTCGACCCATGGCAGCACCCTCCTGGCGCGCGGTGCCGTTGAGCCGGTGCTCGAAGCACTCGAGCGGCTTCCAGCCGAGCTCCGATCGCCTCCGATCGACGCGCTCGCCGGCGAGGCGCTCCAGATCCGTGGCGACTGGGACGAGGCGCTCAGGTGCTTCGAGCGCGCAGCCGAGCATGCCGACGTGCTTCCACCGGGCCTCGCGTGGCGCATGGGGTTGCTCCTGCACCTCGGGGGACGGCTGGAGGAGGCCCTCGCGACGTACGACCGGGCTGACGAGAACGGCGAGCCCCGGGACGTTGCGCTTCTGCTCGCGTGGCGCGCGTCCGCCCACTGGCTGAGGGCGGACGCGGACGCTTGTAGAGCGGACGCGAAGCGTGCGTACGACGTCGCCTCCGAGGCGAACGACCCCCAGGCGCTGGCCGCCGCCCACACGGTGCTGGCCATGCTCGCAGCGCTCGAGGGCGATCGCGGGGCCAACGACGCTCACTACCTGCGGGCGCTCGAGTACGCGCAGCAGGCAGGTGACGTGCTGCAGCTGATCCGCGTGCGGACGAACCGCGGCTCGCGTCACGTCGAGGAGTGCTCGTACGAGGAGGCAATCTCGGAGCTCGATCTCGCTTTGCGGCTCGCCGACCTGGCCGGCTTCGCGGCGTTCAGAGCCCTGGCGCTCTCGAATCGCGGCGAGGCACTCGCCAAGCTGGGGAGGTTCGAGGAGGCGATCGCCGACCTCGATGCCTCCCGGGCGCTCTACCAGCGGCTGGGCTCTCGAATGGTCTCGTACCCGCTCGACAAGCTCGGCGAGGTCTACCGTATTCGCGGCGACTCCACGCTCGCCCGTGCGGCGTTCGAGGAAGCGGTCGCTCAGGCGGACGCCGCCGGCGACATGCAGGGGCTGGTGCCGTCGTTGACCGGCCTCGCGCGCGTTGTCGTCGTCGACGAGCCCGAGGAGGCACGAAGGCTCGTCGAGCGGGCGCTGTCGATCGGCCCGGGGCTGACGCATGCCCACGCGCTGCTCGCCGCCGGCTGGGTCGCGCTGGTGCGTGGCGAGCGTGAGGGCGCTCTGGAGCTGGCCTCGGAGGCCGCCGCCGTCGCGGGCGTTCGTCGCGATCGCGCGGCGTTGGCCGAGTCGCTCGAGCTGCGTGCGCTCGCGAACCGCGAGCTTCCCCGAGACGTCGAGCGCCTCGGCGAGGCAGCTGCGATCTGGCGCGAGCTCGGCAACCCGGCAGGCAAGGCGCGGGCCGAGCTCCTAGCGGCATTGCTCTCCGGTGACACCCCTGCCGCCGAGCGCGCGGAGGCCTCGCTCGCCGCTGTGGGCGCGCGCGGGCTTCGCTCGCGGTTGGCTCTCGTGCTGCCGCTCGACAACGCGCCGCCGGTCGTCGTCCAGGCTCTGGGTCGGTTTCGCGTCCTCCGCGACGGGGAGCCCGTCGCACTCGGCGCGTGGCAGTCACGCAAGGCCCGCGACCTGCTGAAGATGCTCGTCGCGAGACGAGGCCGTCCCACGCCGCGCGACGTCCTCATGGAGGCTCTCTGGCCGGAGCAGAGCCCGGGGCCGCTCGGCAACCGACTGTCCGTCCTGCTGAGCACGGTCCGCGGCGTCCTCGATCCCCAGAAGCGCTTCGCGCAGGACCACTACGTCGGCGCGGACAAGAGCGCAATCTGGCTCGAGACCGAGAATCTCGCCCTCGACGTCGAGGCGTTCCTCTCGCGCGCACTCGACGCGCTTACCCTCCAGCGGTCGGGCAGTCCCGACGCCCCCGCGCGTCTCGCCGCGGCCGAGGCAGCCTACGGCGGAGACTTTCTCGAGGAGGACGCCTACGAGGACTGGGCGATCGCGCTCCGCGAAGAGGCGCGGACGATCTACACCGAGGTCGTTCGCGCGCTGGCCGACGACGCCGCGGCCCGCGGCGACGCGAACGCCACGACGCGTTTCTACCTGCGCGTGCTCGAGCGTGATCCGTACGACGAGCCTGCTCACCTCGGCCTCGTCTCGGCGCTCGAGTCCGCAGGACGGCACGGCGAGGCGCGCCGCTGTTTCCGGGCGTACTGCGCACGGATGGACGAGATCGGCGTCGAATCGGCCCCGTTCCCCTTCCCCGTGGCCGGGACGCTAACTCCACGCTAAGGCGACCTGAAGGGTCGTTGCGCACGCTGCTGTCGTGCACCGACACGAGGAGAGGGCGACGACCGTCGCGGATGCGTCATCTGGGGGATCACTGACGCAGACGTTCGTGGTCCGACTGTGGGAGGAGCCCGAGCCGTCGTGGGGCACGGTCGAGGGCCTTCGCGGTGTCGTCGAGCACATCCAGAGCGGTGAGTCCGTCGCGTTCGGCGACGCGGACGCGTTGTTCGCATTCCTGCAGGACGCAGGACGGACGGGGGAACGCTCGGCGGGGGGAACGTGAGGCGGCGGGAGCCTTTCGCGAGGGCTCTCGCTTGCCTCGCGGCGCCGGCAGCCTAGGGCCGCTTGGAGCGCGGCTCCTCGATCGTGGGAAGCGCATCGAGGTCGCGCTGCACGCTCTCGACGAACTCGTCGTCGTCCGTCTTCACGACCTTCAGCTTCGCCTTGCGCCGTTCACGCTCGCGGCGGCGCCGCGCATCTGCGCCGACGGACTGCGAAACCCTCGGCCATTCCGCGGCGACAACGACGAGGACGCCGAGGGCGAGCAGGACGATCCACGGCCAGCTCACCCCCGTGATTCTAGATGGTCGGGGCGCACCAGGGAGGAGCGCAGGGCCTCGACGCGGGACCGCGCGAAACAGCCTTCGAGGTGGTCGTTCACGAGCCCCATCGCCTGCATGAATGCGTACGCCGTGGTCGGCCCGACGAACGTCCAGCCGCGGCGCTTGAGCTCCTTCGCGAGCGCACGCGAGGTGTCGGTCTGCGCGAGCTCGCTCATGGCCTCGTGGGTGATCCGGCGCGGCCGCTCGGCCTCCGTCGGCTCGTAGCGCCAGACGAACGCGGCGAGCGAGCCCTCGGCCTCGACGAGCTCGACGGCGCGACGTGCGTTGTTGATCGTCGACTCGATCTTGCCGCGGTGACGCACGATCGACGCGTCCTCGAGGAGGCGCTCGACGTCGCGGGCGCCGAAGCGGGCGACCTTCACGAAGTCGAAGCCCGCGAACGCTCGCCGGAACGCGTCGCGCTTGCGCAGGATCGTGAGCCAGGAGAGGCCGGACTGAAAGCCCTCGAGCGAGAGCTTCTCGAAGAGCCGAGCGTCGTCGGTGACCGGCGTTCCCCACTCGTCGTCGTGGTAGGCGCGGTACTCGAGGTTGTCCCCGCCGCCCCACCAGCAGCGGGTGACGCCGTCCTCGTTCAAGACGAGGCCCTCTGCGAGAGTCACCGGGCGCATCTCCCAGGGGTCCGGCGCCGCAGGGGACTGACCGCCGTGACGCGTCCGGGACCACCATGCGCCACGGCGCGGAGGCACCTGCGATGCCGGTCCCGACGGCCGCTCAACGCCGCACCACCTCCATCGGCAGCCCTGCCAGCGGCACGCCGCCGTCCGCGGTGACGAGCCAGGTGTCCTGCATGTAGAGGCAGTCCTCGCCGTTCGCGGCGATCGCGTGCGGATGCATCGAGAGCACCATGTTCTCGCGCAGCTCGGTCTCCACTCCCTCACCGACCTTGGGGAACTCGATCATCGTCATCCCGATCGAGTGCCCGGTCACATGGCCGAGGTGGTACCCGCGGTCCGAGAACCCCTTCGAGACCGCGGTGTGGACGTCGTGGCACGTCGCGCCCGCACGCATGGCGCCGCGGGCCGCCTCGAAGTACTCGACGTAGGCCTCCTCCATCGCCCGCGTGTCCGCGGACAGCTCCGTGCCCTCGGCGGCGACGGCGCGGGAGACCTCCACCCAGTGCATCCCCGGGCCGGCGACTTCCAGCGACGGCAGGACGAAGTCGCCGAGCACCTCGTCCTTGCGCGCGATCTTGAACTCCGGGAGCGCGACTCCCGAGCGGCCGGGGCCGGTCAGCACCATGTTCATGGTCAACCGGCCGCACCCCTCGGCGACGAAGTACTCCTCCGCGACGGCCATGACCTCGGCGGCCGTCCGCCCGGGGGCGTAGGCCTCCGCCCAGATCTCGAAGCCGCGGCGATTGATGCGCACCGAGTCCTCGACGCTCGCGAGCTCCGCCTCGCTCTTGACCGAGCGCGCGAGGTCGAACTCGACGTCGAACGGGACGACCTCGAAGCTCTCGAGCGGACGGTAGTCCCGCACCGTCATCACGTAGTCGAGGCCGTAGACGCCGATCCTGCGCCAGCCCGCGTCGCGTGCGTGGGCGGCGATCGAGTTGCCGGGATGCGGGTCGAAGCGCTGCTCGATGAGGGCCGTCCCGTGCTCGCCGACGTACCGGGCCTCGGCGGGGAACACGACGAACGGATCGCCCTCGGCAGGCACGACGACGTACGCGTAACGGTGCACGATCTGGAAGCCGGACAGGTACGTGACCGCCCCCTCGAAGCCCGAGTACTCGCTCCCCGCGACGATCAGCCCGTCGAGGGCGTGCTCGGCCATCGCTCCGCGAACGTTGGCGTAGCGTCGGTCCAGCTCTGTTCTGCTGCCTAGGTCTGCGGCTGCTGCCATGAAGCTTCAACCCCCTTGATGAGCGCTGTGATCGTGTCGTGCAGCGGCGTCGGCACGCCGAGCTCTCGCCCGAAGCGTGCGATCCCCCCGTTCAGGTAGTCGATCTCGGTCGCGCGGCGCGCCTCGACGTCCTGCAGCATCGAGGCCTTGTGCCCGTAGGCGACGTCGGGCCGGGCTGCGTGGTCGATCAGCTCCTCCGGGTCGGCGTCGAGCGCGATGCCCTGCGCGTCGGCCACCGCCTTGCCCTCGTCGACGAGACCCGAGACGAGGGCGCGGAGGTCGGGCCTCTCGCAGACACGGCCGTGAGTGAGCCCGGTGAGCGCTCCGATCGGGTTCGTGGCCGCGTTGAAGATCACCTTCCGCCATTGCCCTGGGCGCGCGTCCGCGAGCGCGGCGGTCGGCATCCCCGCCCTGCTGCACGCGTCGGCGAGCGGCTCGATCTCCGCTACCTCGATCGGACGCGGCTCGTACGGGCCGAACGTCGTGTCGCCCCTGACGTCCCACTGCACGACCCCCGGCTCGAGGAGCTTTCCGGCCGGGAACGTCGTGCCCCGGATCACTCTCTCGACGTGTGCGGCGAGCGTCTCCTCGTTCCCGACGCCGTTCATCACCGTCGCGACGGCGCCGTCCGCGAATGCGTGGGCGGTGGCCGCGATCGCGGCGTCCGCGTGCATTGCCTTCGTCGCGACGATCCCGAAATCGCATGCGGGGAGCTCCGCGGGATCCGACGTCGCGTTGGGGCGGCCCAGCACGTCGCCTGCGCCGACGAGTTGCAACCCGTTCTTCTTGATAGCGTCGATATGCGGTTTGTTCAGATCGAACGCCCAGACCTCGACGTCGTCGAGCGTCGCGAGGTTGGCCGCGAAGAGCGAGCCCACAGCGCCGCACCCGACCACGCAGATCCTCATGCGCTCCCTCCCTTCGCGGGCGCCGGCGCGCGAAAGAGCCGGCCGAGCCTGACCTCTCTTCCGCCCGTGATACCCGCCGGGCGGAGGATCAGCACGATGGCCATGAGCGCGCCGACGACCACGATCCGGCTCCCGGACGGGAGGTCGACGCCGGCGGCGCCGTTCTCGGCCTCCGCAAGCAGCGAGTCGAGCCCCGAGACCGCGAGCGCGCCTACAACCGCGCCCCAGAGGCTCGTCATCCCGCCGATCACGAGCATCGCGAGCGTGATGAACGTGAGGTCGAGGTAGACCGCGTCGACGTTGATGGGCAGGAAGTGGACGTACAGCCCTCCGGCGAACCCGGCCAGCGCCCCCGAGAGCGCGAAGGCGATCAGCCGCTGGCGATAGACGGAGATCCCGACGGCACGTGCGGCGGGTGCGTCGTCTCGCGCGGCCCGAAGCTGCCGACCGAAGCGGCTCACCTGGTACGCGAAGGCGACTCCGATCGCGACGATTGCGCCGATCGCCGCCTGCTCAGTGCCGGTGGTCTCGGGCACCGACGAGAACACGTTCAGCCCCGGCCCGATCTTCTCGTAGTAGCGCAGGATGTTGCTCGTGATCTCCAGCACCGCAAAGGTCGCGATCCCCGCTGCGAGGCCTGAGAGGCGCATCAGCGGCAAGCCCGCGACGAGCGCGAAGACGCCGCCCACGAGCGCCGCCAGCAGAAGCGACGGCACGTTGCCCACCGTGGTGTCTGCGAGAAAGCCGAACAGGCTCGGCATGGTGGCGGGCTTCTCCTCCACGGCGACGGAGAGCACGCCGGCCGTCCAGGCGCCGACGGCCACGAAGCTCATGTGCCCGAACGAGAGCACACCCGAGTTGCCCACGAAGACGTACAGCGCCACGACCATCGACACCGAGACGAGTGCGTTGATGAAGTAGATCTCGGTCGATCGCTCGAAGAAGCTGCCCACGACTGCCGTCGCGAGTACGAGCACGACGGGCGCGAGGACGGGAAGTGTCGTGCGCAGCCGCCTCATACGCGCTCCACCGGGCCCCTGCCACGCGTGAACAGCCCGGCGGGCCGCACGAGCAATGTGAGGATCACCAGCCCGAACAGGAACGAGGGCAGGTACTGGCTCTGCGCCGTCGGCAGCGCGCCGCCGAGCAGCCCGGAGGCGTACCCGATCGCAAAGCCGCCGAGCGTCGCGGAGAGCAGCTTGTTCATGCCCCCGACGACCACACCCGCGAGCACGACGATCGTCTCGCGGAGGGCGAAGGTCGAGGTGACGAGCGGCTGCTGCACGGTGAGCATCACGGCGACGATCGCGGCGAGGATCCCCGAGAGGAGGACCGCCGAGCCGATCACCCGGTTCGCGCGGACACCGAGCAGGCGAGCGGTCTGGAAGTCCATTGCCGCCGCACGCATCTGCAGACCCACGCTCGTACGCCCGAGAAAGAGAACGAGCGCGACGAGGCAGACCGCCGACGTGACGATCGCGACGACGGTGATCTTCCGGACGTCCGTGCCCAGGATCGTCCACGGGAGGTTGAGCTTCGCGAGCGACGCGGCAGGCTCACCGAGCGTGTCGTCCCGCTGGTCGATCAGAAGCGCAATCGCCTGGAGGAGGAAGGCGACGGCGAAGGTCGCGACGAGCATGGTGGCCGCCGACTGCGTGCGGAGGGGGCGGAAGACGACGCGCTCCATCGCCATCGAGAGCGCGATCACGACGGCGAAGCAGAGGACGATCCCGACCCAGACGGGCCAGTCCTGGTCGGAGGCAAACGCGAGCGCGAACGCGCCCGCCATCACGAGCTGGCCGTACGCGAAGTTGACGAGCCGGAGGACGCCGAAGACGAGGCCGATCCCCACGGCCATCAGCGCGTAGACCGCGCCGATGCCGATCGCGTCCACCTGCACCTGCGGCTCGATCGCCGAGCGCAGGAAGTCCGTGAGTCCGCTCGCGACGACGCTCATGACAGGTAGGCGTGGATCATCCGCTCGGTGTCGGCCGCGTCGTCGGGGGTCAGAGTCAGCCGAACCTCGCCGTTCGCAAGAACCAGCGATCGATTCGCAAGAGCGACGGTGCGTTGGGCGCGCTGCTCGACGAGGAGCACCGCGATCCCCCGATCGCGGATGGCGGCCAGCGCCGCGAAGACCGCGTCGGTCATCGTCGGCGAGAGACCGAGCGACGGCTCGTCGAGGAGCAGCACGTCCGGTGCGGCAACGAGGGCCCGGGCGATCGCCAGCTGCTGCTGCTGGCCGCCCGACAGCGCCCCTGCGTGGCGCGCGCGGAACTCCCCGATCACCGGGAACATCTCGAGGACGCGATCGACGTCCTCGGCCGTTCCCTGCGGAGAGCGGCGCGCGGACAGTCCAAGACGGAGGTTCTCGTCGACCGTCAGCTCGCCGAAGATCCTGCGACCTTCGGGCACGAGCGCGATGCCGTTCCGCGCGATCGCCTCGGGCGAGCGGCCGCGCAGCGATCGATCGCCGAGTCGAACGTCACCCGCTGCCGGCGGGACGAGCCCCATGATCGCGTGGAGCGTCGAGGACTTCCCGGCCCCGTTCGGGCCGATCAAACCGACGATCTCGCCCGGCGCCACCTCGAGCGAGACGCCCCGGACCGCAGCGACGGGGCCGTAGCGAACCTCGAGGCTGGAGACGACGAGCGGATCGCCGCTCACGACGGGCCCTCGTGGACGGCGCTCTCGCCGAGGTACGCAGCGGCAACGTCGAGGTTCGCGCGAATCTCTACGGGCGCGCCCTCCGCAAGCGTCCGCCCCTGGTCGAGAACCTGGATCCGGTCGCAGACATCCATGATGAGCGCCATGTTGTGGTCGATCAGGAGAACGCCCGCCCCGTGGTCGTCACGGACGGAGCGGACCACGGCCGCGAACTCCGGCACCTCGGCTTCGGGAAGCCCTGCGGCAGGCTCGTCCATGAGCACGAAGCTCGGCCGCGTCGCCAGCGCCCGCGCGACGCCCAGGCGACGTTCGTCGCCGTGCGCGAGCGCTCCCGCCGGCGCCTCTGCGTAACGGTCGAGCCCCAGCAGGCCGAGAAGCTCGTCGGCGGTGCGTCGCGCCGACCCCGGAGAGGCGCCGACGCCGAGTGCCGACACCTCGACGTTCTCCCGCACGGAGAGCGAGCGGAAGGGATGGCTGTGCTGGAACGTACGAGCCAAGCCGTTCCGTCCTCGCCGGCTTGCGCTCCAACGCGTGATGTCGTTGCCGTCGAGCTCGACCGAGCCCGACGTCGGCAGGTCGAACCCGGTCAGAAGGTTCACGAGCGTCGACTTGCCCGCGCCGTTCGGGCCGATCAGCCCCACGACCTCGTGTCGGTGCAGGTCGAGCGACACGCCCCGCACCGCGTGGACGCCGTCGAACGAGCGGGAGAGATCGGCGGCCCGGAGCGCTCCTCCGGGCCGCCGATCCTCCTGCGGCTCTACTACGGCGCCGATCGAAGCCGTCCCGCTCAGATCTTCGGGACGACCCTGGCGACGACCGAGCCGACGCGCTTGCCCTTGTTGCTCGTTATCTGGATCACCCGGTACTGCCGACCGAACACCGAGTGCAGCGACGGCGAGAAGCTGACGAGACCCGAGAGCGTCGGGACCTTCCTGAACCGCTCCATCGCCGCCGCCAGCCGGACGCCGTTCGTGGATCCCCTCGATCGCTTGATCGCCGTAACGACGCCGTCGATCGCGGCCGAGCCCGTCACGAACCCGCCCGTGCCCGCCTTGAGCGCCTTCGCCAACGCGTTGACCGCCTGCACGGGATCGTCGCCGAAGATCGACGCGTAGGTCACGAAGTAGTAGTTCGAGACCTGCGGCTCCTTCGTCACCCAGTAGACGCCGTCACCGGCCCACGAGTTCAGGACCGGAGTGTTGTTGCCGAGCGTCCGAAGCCCCGAGATC
The DNA here is from genome assembly GCA_963839755.1 of uncultured Actinomycetes bacterium. GTDB lineage: Bacteria > Actinomycetota > Thermoleophilia > Gaiellales > Gaiellaceae > Gaiella. The sequence continues at coordinate 55,019 of CAWIVU010000013.1, read as the reverse complement.
ATCTGCGGGAGCGCGCCGAACGCGCCGGCGGTCGACGTCACGATCACGTCGGCCTCCTGACCGTTCAGCCGGGTCACCGCGTTCGTGATGTTCGTGGAGCCGAGCGACTGGTACGTCTCCTCGGCGACGATCCTGCCGCCGAGCTGTGTGAAGCGGGCCTTGAACGCCTTGACGACGTCTCTGAAGTAGACGATCACCGTGTCGGTCGCGAGGCTCGCCGTCCGCCAGCCCTTGCTCCACGCGAACTGGGCCATTGCCGAGCCCTCGTCCTGGGCGACGTTGCCGAACGAGAACGCGAGTCGGCCCTTGGCGCCGAAGCGCTTGGGACCCATCTGGTCGGTGCCGATGCACGGCGCGACCGCAAGGACGCCGCGGTTGATCGCCTCCTGGACGACCGGTGCCGCGAAGTCGACGTCGCAGGTGGTGAAGATCACGTCTGCCCCCCGCGAGAGCAGCCGGGCAGCGCAGGCGCGGGCGATCGCCGCCTTGTTGCCCTGCGTGTTGCACGTCTGGATCTGGAGCCTTCGGCCGTTGATCCCGCCCCGCGCGTTCGTCTGCCGGACGCGGATCTGGGCAGCCGCAAGCGCCGGCCCGTCGAACGGCGCCATCGCGCCGTTGCCGTCGTACGCCCAGCCGATCACGATCGGGTCGGACGCGGCCGCAGGTGCCGACGCGGCCGTTATTGCGACGATCGTCGTGAGCGTCGCGAGCACCGCTGCGATCGCCCCTGTCTTCCTTCGTGTCATTACCCCTCCTGCTGCGCTCGACGTGCGGACGAGTCTCACGTCCACGATTCCTCCTTCGCCTTGACGAGGCGGTACAGCGCCGTGTGCAACGGCGCCGGGACGCCATGCCGCTCCGCCTCTCGGACGAGTGAGCCGGTGATGAGGTCGATCTCTGTCGCCCTGTGTGCTTCGACGTCCTCCAGCATCGACGGATAGTGCGCCGACCCGCGTCGCGTCGCGAGGACGTTCATCTCCCAAGGGTCCTCGTAGAGCTCCACGCCCGCCGCTGCCGCGACCGCCTTTCCCTCATCGACGAGATCGTGGACGAGGTGGCCGAGGTCGGTGTCGGCATCCTCGGCTGCGAAGTGCGGGTCGTGCGGCAGCCCGGTGAGGGCGGCCACCGAGTTGACCGTCGCGTTGAAGATCAGCTTCGACCACTGCGCAGGACGAAGATCCGGGAGCACGTCGGCCTTCAGTCCCGCGCGACGGACGAGGTCGCCGATCTCCTCGACGTCAGCGAGCGGCGTCTCCTCGTACGGGCCCATCCACGTCGCCGTGTCGAGGATGTACTCGACCTCCGTGTCCGAGTGCTTCGTCCCGGACATGAACGTCACGGCTGAGACGAGCGGCCAGTCGCCATGCGCGCGGACGACGTTCTCGGCGCCGAGGCCGTTGAGCGTCGTCATCAGCGTCGCGTCGGGGAATCGACCCTCGAGCGAGGAAGCTGCCTCGTCGAGGCCCGTGGCCTTCGTGGCGATGATGCCGACGTCGAACGGCTCCAGCTCGTCGGGGTCGGCTGAGGCGGTCACGTTCGCGTGGAGATCGGCGCGGCCGGTCACGCGGAGGCCCTCGCCGTTCAGCGCGTCGGCGTGCTCGCGCCGCCGTGTCAGGACCGAGACGTCGACCACCTGCGCGAGGTGGCCTGCGAAGAGGCTCCCGATGACGCCTGCCCCGATCACGCAGACGCGCTCGATCACGCGATCTGCGCGACCTCGGCCGGCGACGCCTCACGGACGCGCGGGATCACCGAGGACGCGAAGAGCTCCTGGTTCTTGATCGCCATCCAGTGCGGCGCGCCGCCCGCGTTGACCGTGATGCCGATCTCCGAGATGCCGGGACAGATCTTCCGGGTCTCCGCGATCCGCTCGATGATCTCGTCCGGCGTTCCGACCCAGACGTAGTCCTCCTCGACGAGCTGCTCGAACGGCACCTCGGCGAGCTGCTCCATGATCCCGGACGCGTAGAAGCCGTAGCCCGCCTTGCCGAGCGCGTCTGCGGCCGGCTTCTCGTACTCGAGCAGCGGTGAGCTGTTCCCGTAGATGAACTTCGAGATCCAGTCGCGGCCCTCGCGCATCGCGGTGTCGTGGTCCTCGTCGAGATGACACGCGTGGATCCAGACGATGTCGGGCTCGTTGCCGTGCTCGGCGCATTTCGCCCGATAGAGGTCGAGCTGCTCCTCGAGCGCCTTGTACGGGAGGAGCGGCGGCACTGCGACGCCCCAGCCGTGCTCGGCGGCGAGCTCGTACGTCCGGTCGGACGTGCCGCCGAGGAAGATCCGGAACGCGCGATCCGGGAACGGGACGACGTGCGAGTCGGCGACCTCGAAGTATTCGCCCTTGTGCGAGAAGCGCTCGTTCCCGAGCGCGGTGAAGAGCAGGTCGACCGCCTCCTCGTAACGCGGCCGCGCATGCTCGTCGAGCGGGACGCCCGCCTTCTCGGGAATCCAGCCGTGGCCGCGGCCGACACCCCACTCGTAGCGACCGCCCGTCAGGATGTCCGTCACGGCGATCACCGAGGCCAGCACCATCGGGTTGTGGTACGGCAGGGCATGGAGCATCGTCCGGAAGTGGATGTTCTTCGTCCGCTGCGCCGCGGCTGCGAAGAGCGCCGTCGGGTGCGCCGAGATGGAGAACTTCGGGAAGAAGAAGTGCTCGATCGACGCGTAGCAGTCGTAGCCGAGCCGGTCCGCGTTCTCGATCTGCTCGAGGACCTCGCCGTACAGCTGCGCCGGGCTCTTCCCCTCGTGAAGCTGCATCTCCGTGTACAGGCTGAACCGCATCCGCTCCCTCCCGGCTCGTGACATGTCAACCTCGGATCGAGTATCCCACCGCGCTGACATGACAGTCAACGTTGAGCTTGTCGTCACATCTCCGCGCCCTGCCAGCGAAGGTCGCGTCCGCTGACCTCCATCGCCGGAATCGCCACCTGATCCGGCTCGGCAGGGTCGTGGACGGGCGACCAGACGCCCCACGAGCGCCGGTAGTACATCAGCGGCGGCTCGAGCTCGGGCTGAACGCCGCCATTCTCGACCTCGGCGACGAGGAGCACGTGATCGCCGACCTCGAGCTCCCGGACGGTCGAGCACTCTGCCCAGGCGAGGACGTCGTCGTGGAGCAGCGGGAGACCGGATTCCGTGGGTCGCCACGAGACCTGGGCGAACTTGTCCTCCGCCTTCGACGCGAACAGCAGGCACAGCTCGCTCCGCCCCTCCCCGATGAAGTTGACGACGAAGCGTCGGGTCGCCCTCAGGGCGTCGAGCGTGCGGGACCCGAGATCCACGCAGACGAGAACGGTCGGTGGGTCGGCCGACACGCTGCAGACCGCCGTCGTCGTCAGTCCCCGCGGGGTGTCGTCGGCGGCGACCGTCGTGACGATCGCGACGCCCGACGGGAACGACGCCATGACCTCGAAGAAGGACTGGCGATCGATGGTCACGGAGCGCCGCCTATCCCTGCTCCGGGGTCAGCCGACGACCGCCGTGCACTCGATCTCGATCAGGCAGCCTGGAACGGCGAGGCCCGTGATCCCGACGATCGTCTGCGCAGGGTGCTCGGCGCCTCCGGTCACCTCGTCGATCGCTTGCGTGATCACCTCGTACGCGGTCGGCTCGGTGGTGTAGATCGTCCGGCGGACGACGTCGTCCCAGCCGACTCCGGCCGCGCCGAGCGCGACCTCCACGTTGCGCATCGCCTTGACCGTCTGTCCGTGCAGGTCGTCGGCGGCGAGCGAGAAGTCGGGGTTCAACCCGAGTTGGCCCGCGAGATGGACCACACGCGCGCCCTGCGCGATCGCGATGTGGCTGAAGCCGGGAGCTGGATGCAGCTCCGGTGGGTTGACGAGCTCACGTGCCATCGGCACCTCCTGTCGCCCGGCGCGCGCTTCGCGCGACCACGGGCTAGTTGCGGTTCACTCTCGAGACGATCCTTCGAAACTCCGTGTCGGTTACGAGGCGCTGATGCTTCGTTCCGAACGCCTTCACCGCGGCGAGCAGCTTCGCCTGGCGATCGGCCGGGACATCGAGCCCGAGCCGGTCGAGCGCGATGCGGATCGAGTCGATGCCGCTCTTCTTCCCGAGGACGATTCCCCGCTCGGCGCCGACGAGCTCCGAGGCGTACGGCTCGATCGCCGGCGGGTCGTGGAACTGCGCGGCGACGGCGCCCGACTCGCGGGTGAAGAGCGCCTCGCCGGTCACGGCCTTCCACGGCGGGAGCGGCGTGCCGGCCCTTTCGGCGACGAGGCGCGAGAGCGTCCGCGCCCGGGTCAGATCGAGGCGCGTCGGGATCCCGTACAGGGCCTCCAGTGCCAGCGCGACCTCGACGAGGTCGGCATTCCCCGCCCGCTCCCCCATCCCGTTGACCGTGCCGTGGACCCAGGTCGCGCCTGCCTGCACCGCCGCGATTGCGGCCGCCGTGCCGAGCCCGAAGTCGTCGTGCCCGTGCCAGTGCACCGGGACGTCCAGGCGATCGAGCGCACGCGAGACGAGCAGCGCGGCCGCCTCGGGCGTCGCGATCCCGATGGTGTCGACGACGACGATCTCCGCGGCGCCCGCCTCGACCGCCGCGTCGTACGCCCGGTCGAAGAAGTCGAGGTCGGCGCGCGAGGAGTCGACGCCGAAGAAGGCGACGTGGATCCCGTTCTCGCCGGCGAAGGACACCGCCTTCCGGATCCGCTCGAGCATCGTCTCTCGTGACACGCCGAGCGCCTCGAGCTTGCCGTCGGAGATCGGGCTCTCGATCACGGACGCCTTGACGCCGAGCTCGACGAGTGCGTCGACGTCGGCCTGCACGGCGCGCGAGAAGCCCCACACCTCGGCCCGGAGGCCCGCGCCGGCGATCAGCTCGACCGCGCGGTAGTCGTCGTCGGAGACGCGGGGGAACCCCGCTTCGATCCGGTCGACCCCGGCGGCGTCGAGCGCCCGGGCGATCTCGAGCTTCTCCTCCGGCGTGAGAACGACGCCGATCGTCTGCTCGCCGTCGCGCAGCGTCGTGTCGTAGAGACCGACGGTGACGTGCGGCTGCGGGTCCAGCGCCTGCCGGTTGATGTCGCCCGTCCAGACCTTGGTTCGGTCGATCGTCACCGCAATTCGTCCTTGTGATTCACCACAAGCGTTGTCACGCCTGCACGATGCCGTCGGGGAACGCGCACAGCTTCTCGGGGCCGTCGTCGGTGATCAGGAAGTTGTCCTCGAGGCGGAGGCCGCCACCGCCCTCCCAGTAGCATCCTGGCTCGATTGCAAGAACCATCCCGGCCTGCACCTCGCCGCCGCCCGCCTGGTGCGCGTACGGCGGCTCGTGCGCCCGCGCGCCGACCCCGTGGCAGATCGGGTGCGACGGCTGGCCTGCGTAGCCGATTCTCTCGGCACCCGCGCGCACCAAGCGGTCGAGCTCGGAGAGGCTCGCGCCGGGCGCACAGAACGCGACCGCCTCGTCGTAGACCTGTCGCAGACCCGCCTCGAGCTTCGCGTACTCCGGTGTCAGCTCACCGACGACGACGTTCTTCGTGTGGTCGCACCAGTAGCCGTCGGCGCAGACCCAGATCTCGAACAGCGTCGGCTCGCCCTCGACGACCGGCCGGTTGCCGGTAGCGGTGAACGTCTTGATCCCCGTCCCCGCCCACACCAGGGAGAAGCCGAGCGCAAGATCGACCTTCCCGTCCCACCCGGTTCCCTCGCCGTGAACGAACCCGAGCCACTCGGCGGCGATTTGCGCCTCGGTCGTCCCGGGTCGGATCACGCCGCGGACGTGGTCCATCGCAGCGGCTGCGATGTCGTTTGCGAGCCGCATGCGCTCGATCTCCTGCTCGGTCTTGACCGCGCGCGCCTCGCTGAGCAGCGGAGTCGCGTCGACGGCGTCCGGGAAGGCGTCGAACCAGCCCTTGGTGAAGGTCGTCGGCTCGCCGACCATCCGATCCGAAGCCTGTGTCCCGAGGGAGAGCTCGAGCCCGACGACCCCGAGCTCTTTCGCGAGCTCAGCGGCAGCGTCGAGCGTCCGAAGGGACGGCGGACGAGGATCGGCCGCGTCATAGCCCGCGACGAGCCGCACGTCCGACGTCCACGCCGTCCGCGCAGCATCCTCCGCCGACGCTTCGAGGCAGAGCAGGATCGGCTCGCCCTCGCGCGGGAAGACGACCGCGTCGTAGCCCTTCATCCCCCAGAAGCTCGTCAGGTAGACGACGTTGTCGGGTGCACGGGCGACGATCGCGTCCACGCCTCGAGCAGCCATGAGCGCCCGCACGCGATCGAGCTTGACGTCGTCACGCGGCCAGGCCACGAGGCGATCCTATTGACATGTCACCATCGCGGTCAGACGCTGTCGAGCCCGACGTAGTTCTCGGCGAGCGACGTCGCGGCGGCTCGCGACGTGCTCACGTACCGGAGCTGGGACTGCCGCAGACGGCGCGCGAACTCGTCGTCGTGCGGGCTCGGGTGCAGCATCGTCGTCATCCACCACGAGAAGTGCTCGGCGCGCCACACCCTGCGCAGGCACGTCTCGGAGTACGCGTCGAGGAGCGCCCGGTCGCCACGGCCGTACCACGCGACGAGCGCCTCGGCGAGCACCTGCACGTCCCGCACTGCGAGGTTGAGCCCCTTGGCGCCTGTCGGCGGCACGATGTGCGCGGCGTCCCCGGCGAGATACAGGCGCCCCCACTGCATCGGCTCGACGACGAAGCTCCGCATCGGCGTGACGCCCTTCTCGAGAATCGGCCCCTCGTGGAGCGTCCAGCCGTCGATCCCGAGACGGGCCTGAAGCTCGCTCCAGACGCGCTCGTCGGGCCAACGCCCCAGATCCTCGTCCGGGGCGCACTGCAGGTACAGGCGCGACAGCTCGGGCGAGCGCATCGAGAGCAGCGCGAAACCGTTTTCGGCGTTCGCGTAGACGAGCTCGTCGCTCGAAGGAGGCACGGCAGCGAGGATCCCCAGCCAGCCGTACGGGTACTCGTGGACGAACTCACGCAGCACCCCTCCGGGAATGCTCGACCGGGAGACACCGTGGAAGCCGTCACAGCCTGCGACGACGTCGCATGCGAGCTCCAGCTCGGCGCCCTCGTGGCTGTACCGAATCCGGGGACGCTCGCCGTCGAGGTCGTGGAGCGAGACGTCCGCGACGTCGAAGTGGAGGGGCCGGCCGGTCGCGAGCCGCGCCTCGATGAGGTCCTTGACGATCTCCGTCTGCCCGTAGACGACGATCGACTTGCCGACGAGCTCGTCGAACGCGATCCGGTGGCGCTCGCGCCCGGCCTGGAGCTCGACGCCCGTGTGGACGAGCCCTTCCCGGCGCATCCGCTCCCCCACCCCGGCGCCGTCGAAGAGCTTCGCGACGCCGTCCTCGAGGACACCTGCGCGGATCCGCGCCTCGACGTACTCCCGGGTCCGGCTTTCGAGGATCACGGAGTCGATCCCTTCGAGGTGGAGGAGGTGGGCGAGCGTGAGGCCCGCAGGGCCTGCGCCGACGATCCCGACCTGTGTCCGGCTCACGGCGTGGCGCCGCGCTCGAAGAGCGCCGCCTGGCCCTGCCCTACGCCGACGCACATCGTGGCGAGCCCGTACCGCCCCCCGCGTCGTCGCAGCTCGTGGAGCAGCGTGACGACGAGCCGTGCGCCGCTCATGCCGAGCGGGTGCCCGATCGCGATCGCGCCGCCGTTCACGTTCACCCGCTCCTCGTCGATCCCGAGGTCGCGCACCACAGCGAGTGACTGCGACGCGAAGGCCTCGTTCAGCTCGACGAGGTCGATCTCGGCCGCCGTCACATCGGCACGCTCGAGGAGCTTGCGGACGGCGGGCACGGGCCCGATGCCCATCACGGCAGGGTCGACCCCTGCCACCGCGGAGCCGACGAACGTCCCGAGCGGCTCGACTCCAAGGTCGCGCGCCCGCTCCTCGCTCGCGATCACGAGCGCCGCTGCGCCGTCGTTGATCCCGCTCGCGTTGCCGGCGGTCACCGTGCCGTCGGTCCGGAATGCCGGTCGGAGCGTTCGCGAGCTTCTCCGCCGAGGTGTCGGGCCGAGGATGCTCGTCGTGCTCGAGCTCGCCTGCCGGGCACGAGCTCGTCCACGAAGCGTCCCGCGTCGTGCGCAGCCGCCCAGCGCTGCTGGGAGCGCAGCGCGAACGCATCCTGGTCCTCCCGGCTGACGCTCCATCGCTCGGCGACGTTCTCGCCCGTCTCCCCCATCGTCGCGGTCGAGAAGCGCTCCTCGTAGCTCGGGTTCGTGAACCGCCAGCCGAGCGTCGTGTCGTACACCGTGCGGTTTCCGCGGGCGTACGGCGCGTCCGGCTTGGCCATCGCGAGCGGCGCGCGTGTCATCGACTCGACACCACCTGCGACGAAGAGGTCGCCGTCACCCGCGATCACGGCGTGGCAGGCGCCGACGACGGCGGAGAGCCCCGAGGCGCAGAGTCGGTTGACCGTGACCCCCGCGACACCCTCGGGAAGTCCCGCGAGCAACGCGGCGAAGCGCGCGACGTTGCGGTTGTCCTCGCCGGCCTGGTTGGCGCAGCCGAGCCACACGTCCTCGATCTCGGCGGGCGGCACTCCCGCTCGCTCGACGGCAGCGGCGACCGCGATGGCGGCGAGGTCGTCGGGTCGGACGTCGGCGAGCCCGCCGCCGTAGCGCCCCACGGGCGTGCGTACGGCCGAGAGCACGACCGCGCGCGTCATTCCTCTCCTCCGGCGGCGCCCTCTGGTGCGTCGATCACGCGCTGCGCGATCGCGAACGCGCCGTTCGCGGCGGGAACGCCGCAGTAGACCGCGCAGTGCAGCAAGACCTCGCCGATCTCGTCGGGTGTGAGCCCGTTCCGGAGCGCCGCTCGGACGTGCAGCTCGAGCTCGTGCTCGCGCCCCATGGCGACGAGCGCCGTAAGGGTGATCATGCTCCGCGTTCGGCGGTCGAGACCGGGTCGCGCCCAGATCTCACCCCACGCGTAGCGCGTGATCAGATCCTGGAAGTCCTCCGTGAACGGCGTCGTGCGCTCGATGGCGCGGTCCACGTGGGCGTCGCCCAACACCGCCCGGCGGACTTCCATGCCCCGCTCGTTGGCCTCGTCATCGCTCATGCGCCCCTCCTTCCCGCTCGGCGTCGTAGCGTGCCACGGCCCGGTCGACGAGCGCGCCCGCCGAGCCGAGATACGTCGTCGGGTCGAGAGCCGCGCCGATCTCGTCGGCCGTGAGGCCGGTCTCGAGATCCGCCAGGACGTCCACGAGTTGAATCCCCGTCTCGCTCGCGCGAAGCGACGCGTCCCGGACGAGCCCACGCGCCGCGGTGCGGCCGAGTCGCTCGGTGAGGATCGACGCAAGCCGCTCCGTGACGACGAGGCCACCGGTCAGGTCGAGGTTCGCCCGCATCCGCGACGGGTCGACCTCCAGCGCCTCGAGCGCGTCGGCCAGCGCGGCTGCTGCGCCGCCCGTGGTCGCGAGCGCTCCCGAGAGCGCCTCCCACTCCGCCTGCCAGGCGCCGCCCGCCCGCTCGTGCTCGCCGACCAGCGCAGCCGTCAGCACGGACGCGTGGCCGCGCACGAGCGCTGCGGCGGCCCGCGCCCACATCGCGCCGACGGGGTTCCGCTTGTGGGGCATCGCGGACGAGACGCCCCCGCCGCCCCCCTCGCGTACCTCAGCGACTTCCGTCTGCGCGAGGAGCTCCAGGTCGAGCCCGATCTTGGCGAGCACCCCGGCCGAGATCTCGAGGGCTGCGCCGAGCTCCGCGATCCGCACACGGTTCGTGTGCCAGGGAAGGGTCGGCTCGAGAAGGTCGAGCTCCGCTGCGAACAGAGCGGCGAGCTCGAGCCCGCGGTCTCCCAGCGCGGAGAGCGTGCCCGCCGCGCCGCCGAGCTGCGCGGCGAGCCCCCGCTCACGGAGCTCCGACAGCCGGTCCGTGGCGTCCATCACTGCGACGAGCCAGCCGGCCGCCTTGAGCCCGAAGGTCGTCGGAACGGCCTGCTGCAGGAGCGTCCGCCCCACCATCGGCGTGTCGCGGTGCTCGCGCGCCAGCGCCGCGCAAGCCGCCGTCACGCGGGCGAGGTCGTCGGAGACGAGGCTCAGGGCGCGACGCGTGACGAGCATCGCAGCGGTGTCCATCACGTCCTGGCTCGTCGCACCGAGATGGACGAAGCGCGCGTTCTCCTCCCCCACCCGAGCGACGATCGAACGCACGAGCGGCTCCGCCGGATTGCCCGAGGCGCGGCCCTGCTCCAGGAGTTGCTCCCAGTCGAACGTCGTCGGCGCCGCAGGCCTCGGCGATGGCTTCGGCCGAGCTCGCCGGGACGATCCCGGCGCTCGCACCCGCCTCGGCGAGCGCGCGCTCGACCTCGAGCATCGCGGCGAGCCACGCGCGTCCCGACACGGCGTCGCGCAGCGCGGCGGGCGCGAACAGGCTCTCGAACGGAGTCACACCGCGAAGAATGTCGTGTGCGAGGGTCCCTGCAGGTGGATGTCGAAGCGGAGCGCCGTCCTCCACGGCGGCTGCGATGAGCGTCGACCGAGCTGCGTCGCCGAGGCCGGAGAGCACGGGATCGAGGGCGTTGGCCTCCTCCTCGTCGGGGAAGTAGAGCCGTGTCACGACCCGCTTCAGGAGCCCTCGCGCCAGGATGCCGACGGCAATGTGCGGCGCCTGCATGCCGCCTCCGGGCCAGGGGACCGCGCCCGGTTTTACCGTGACGAACTCGAAGCGCCCGTCGTCCTCGGTCCCCGAGCGGCCGAACCCGAGGAAATCGTCCTCGACCGGAGCGCTCTCGCGCTCGTCGGCGGGGTGTCGATAGCGCCCGGCGGCGTTCGCCTGCCAGATCTCGACCAGCCCGTCGGGAACGGCGTCCCCTGCACCGTCGAGGAGGCGGCCGTGGATCCGGATCGCCCGCGGGTCGCCCGGATCGACGAGCTCGGTCGTGGTCAGCTCGCGCAGCAGCCCGATCGAGAGGTACGGCCCAGCCGTCTGCGACGGCGTCAACCCGAGCGTCTCAGTCATCGTGCGGCGCCTCGAGCGGTGTCGCCTCGCGGCCGCCCACCACGATGTCCCAGCGGAAGCCGAGCGCCCAGTCCGGCTCGGTCAGCGTCATGTCGAACTCACTGACGAGACGCTCGCGTGCCCGCTCGTCGCGGACCGAGTTGAAGATCGGGTCGAACGGGAACAGCGGGTCATCGGGGAAGTACATCTGGGTGACGAGCCGCTCGGTGAAGGCGCGGCCGAAGAGCGAGAAGTGGATGTGCGCCGGTCGCCACGCGTTCGGGTGGTTTCCCCACGGATAGATTCCCGGCCTGATCGTGACGAACCGGTACCTGCCCTCGTCGTCGGTCAGGCAGCGCCCGGCGCCGGAGAAGTTCGGGTCGAGCGGCGCGTCGTGCGTGTCCACCGAGTGGTGGTAGCGACCCGCTGCGTTCGCCTGCCAGATCTCTATCAGCTGACCGCTGAGCGGCTTGCCGTCGCTGCCGAGCACCCGCCCCTCGAGGACGATCCGCTGGCCGAGCGGCTCGCCGGCGTGTTGCCGCGTGAGGTCGGCGTCGAACGGCTCGACGGCCGACGCCCCGTAGGCCGGGCCTGTGAGCTCCGTCTCCGTGCCGGGCAGGATCACGAGCGGCTGCTGCGGCGCGCGGAGCCGCGTTCCGACGTAGTCGTGGTGGTCGTTCGGCGGGTCGGGGCCCCCGCGGGTCGCGTCGTCAACGACCGCGAAGCGCTGCTCACCCACCGACACCGCTCGTCTCCAGCGAGACCGAGTACCGGGCCTCCGTGACGGCCTCGACCTCCGCGAGCGTCGCGTCTCCGAGCAGCTCGGTCAGGTGCAGCTCGCCGTCCACGAAGCGGAAGACGGCAAGCTCGGTGACGACCACGTCGGCGGCGCCTGCGGCGGTGAGCGGGTACGAGCACCGCTCGACGATCTTCGGCTCGCCGCGGGACGACGTCGCCGTCATCGTCACGATGACGCGCCTCGCGCCGACGACGAGGTCCATCGCGCCGCCCACGCCCAGCACGTCCCTCCCCGGGACGGCCCAGTTCGCGATGTCGCCGGCCGCGCTCACCTCGAGCGCGCCGAGCACGGCGACGTCGATGTGGCCGCCTCGGATCATGGCGAAGCTCTGGGCGCTGTCGAAGTACGCGGCGCCGGGCAGCGCAGTGACCGGGAGCTTGGCCGCGTCGATCAGATCCGGGTCGACCTCGTTCGCATCGGGGCGTGGCCCGACGCCGAGCAGCCCGTTCTCGGTGTGGAGCACCACGCCTGCATCGCCATCGAGGTAGCCGGGGATGAGATTGGGGATGCCGATCCCGAGATTTACCACTTCGCCCGGGCGGAGCTCGCGTGCGGCCCGTGCGGCGATCCGTCTCTTCGTGTCGTCGCTCACGCGCTCGGCACCAGCGTGTCGACGTACAGGTGGGGCGTCGCGACGGACTCGGGATCGAGGTCGCCGGCGGGCACGATCTCCCCCGCCTCCGCGATCGTCGTTCTCGCCGCGGTGGCCATCAGCGGGTTGAAGTTCCGGGCGGTACGCCGGTACCACAGGTTCCCGAGCTCGTCGGCACGGGCCGCGTAGACGAGCGCGACGTCCGCGCGGAGCGGCTCCTCGAGAACGTGGCGCACACCCTCGATGACGCGCTCCTCCTTCCCCTCGGCGAGCAACGTGCCAGCGCCGACCGGAGTGTAGAAGCCGCCGATGCCCGCGCCGCCGGCGCGGATCGCCTCCGCGAAGGTCCCCTGCGGCACGAGAGTGGCCACGATCTCACCGGCGTTGACCGCGGCGACGGCCTCCGGGTTCGACGTGAAGTACGACGAGACACCGCGGCGGATGCGCCCCTGCCGCAACAGCTTTCCCAGTCCCCGACCGGGCTCGCCGATGTTGTTGGAGACGATGGTCAGGTCGGTCGCGTCCGAGTGGTCGACGAGGGCGTCGATCAGCGTCAGCGGCGCCCCCACGAGGCCGAATCCGCCCACCATGACAGTGTCGCCCGAGCGGACGACGCTCACGGCCTCCGCGGCCGAAATGAGCAACGCCGCCGTCATGTCCCGCGAGCGTCGCAGCCAGGTGTCCGTCTGTCAAGACGCTGTATCACTTATTCGAACACTGCTCGTGGTGCGAATCGCCAGAGACATCCGTCGGGCCGGATCCGCGGTTGCATCGCTTGCGCGGTTCGGTATGAATGCGCCAAGCCGATCGGCACAACTGCGGCGATCGGATTCCGCGCGCCGGGAGCGCGTTCGACATCGAGGAGCGTGACAGTGGCAAGGTCGTCACCGGTTGGGTCCTTTCCGAGCCCGTACGACGTGGAGACACCGCCTGGATGCGACGGCTGGGAGGAGATGTACCCGTACTACGCGCTCTTCGACGAGGAGCGGCGCGAGGCGGACGAACAGCGGTTCTGGTTCTGGAACTCGATGCATTTCCCGCTGCCGATGCCGGCGTTCGACGCGATCTGCATCGACACGGCCTACCAGGCGCTCGGCTCGTGGCAGAACCGGGTCTTCGCCGTTCCTCCGGCGATGGGGATCGACTACCGCTGCATCAACGGCTACATCTACATCTCGGGCAACCCGGTCACCGATCCCGCGAAGATCGCCGAGCGCGCCGGGCACTTCCAGCAGCGGGCGGGCCACTACTTCCAGAACTGGGACGAGCTGTACGCCGGGTGGCGCACGAAGATGGAAGGGCTGATCGCGGAGCTCGAGGCGCTCGAGGTGCCGCAGCTCCACGAGCTCGAGCCCGACGAGGTCGCGTTCGGAGACCAGGAGACGAGCTACTGCTCCGTCCTCGACGCCTACCGTCGGGTCACTGCGGCTCGCCGACCTCATGTGGCAGAACCACTTCGAGTTCCTGCTGCTCGGCTACGGCGCGTACGTCACGTTCACCGAGTTCTGCAAGGCGCACCTGCCGGACATCCCCGACCAGCACATCGCGCAGATGGTCGCGGGGCTGGACGTGCTCCTGTTCCGGCCCGACACGGAGCTCCGCCGGCTGGCGCGTCTCGCGATCGACACGGGGGTGGACGCGGCGTTCGTCGAGGGCCGGTCGCCGGAGGAGATCGACGCGGAGCTCGCCGAGAGCGAGAGCGGGCGGCGGTGGCTCGAGGAGCTGGAGGCGGTCAAGGACCCGTGGTTCCACATGGCGACGGGCGACGGCCTCTACCACTACTACGGGAGCTGGCTCGACGATCCGACGATCCCGTACGCCTCGCTGACAGGGCACATCGGAGCGCTGCGTGCGGGAGAGGACATCGAGCGACCCTCGGATCACATCGCCATGGAGCGCGAGCGGCTCGCGAGCGAGTACGGCGCCCTGCTCGACGACGAGGCGCGAAAGGGCTTCGACGAGCTGCTCGCGCTTTCACGGACGGTCTTCCCCTACGTCGAGGAGCACAAGTTCCTCTGCGACTACTGGTTCCTCACCAGCTGGTGGAACAAGATCCGCGACTTCGGCGGGCTGCTCGCCGAGCACGGGTTCCTCGAGGACCGCGAGGACGTCTTCCAGCTCTCGCGCCTGGAGGTGTACTCCGCGTTGGACGAGCTGCTGCTGACCTGGGCGACCGGCGGGCAGCCGCGCGGCCCGTCGTACTGGCCACCGATCGTGACGAGGCGGAAAGAGCTGCTCGAGCGGCTCGCCGACTGGACTCCCCCGCCGGCGGTGGGCGCAGTGCCCGAGGCGGTGCTGGACCCGGCGCTGATCATGCTCTGGGGCGTCACGACGCAGCGCGTCCACGCCTGGGCGCAGGCGACCGAGGGCGGCTCGACGCTCACCGGAACCCCAGCCTCCCCCGGTGTCGTCGAGGGCGTCGCGCGCGTCGTCAAGACGGTGAGCGAGATCGGCGACGTGCGGGAGGGCGAGATCCTCGTCTGCAGCATCACGTCGCCTGCCTGGGCGCCGATCTTCTCGAAGATCCGGGCCGCGGTGACGGACATCGGCGGTGTGATGTCGCACGCGGCGATCGTCTGCCGCGAGTACGGGCTTCCGGCCGTGGTCGGCACCGGCCGCGCCACGTCGCAGATCAGCACGGGGCAGCGCATCCGCGTCGACGGCTCGACCGGCAACGTGACGCTGCTCGAGTGACCGAGGTCGGCCACACGCGTTCGCTCGCCGCGCTGCGCCGCGGCGACAGCCCGTCGTTCGGCGCGAAGAGCTCCACCCTCGGGGAGCTGATTGCAGCGGAGATCCCGGTGGCGTCCGGCTTCGCCCTGTCGACGGCCGCCTTCCGCGCGTTCGTCCAGGAGGCAGGGCTCGACGGGAAGATCGCCGTCGAGCTGTCCCGGGTGTCGCCCGCGGACGTCGACTCCGTCGTCGCAGCCTCGCACGCGATCAGCGAGGCGATGCGGTTCGCGCCCGTGCCGGAGTCCGTTCGGGACGAGATCGCGCGGGCGTACGAGGAGCTCGCGGAGGAGGCGGGCACTCCAGAGCCTCCGGTTGCCGTGCGCTCGAGCGCGCTCGGCGAGGACGGCGAGGACGCGACGTTCGCCGGCCAGCTGGAGAGCTATCTCTGGGTTCGCGGCGCGGATCACGTCTGCGACGCGGTGCGCGACTGCTGGGTGAGCCTCTTCGGCCCGCCGGCGATCGCGTATCGCGCGCACGTCGGGCAGGAGGAGCCCGCCATGGGCGTGGCGGTGCAGCTGATGGTGGATGCAGAGGTCTCGGGCGTGCTGTTCACCTGCAACCCGATGAGCGGCGACCCGAGCATGATCGCCGTGAACGCGAGCTGGGGCCTTGGCCTGGCGGTCGTGGGAGGCGAGGTGACTCCGGACGACTTCCTCGTCAGCAAGGTCACCGGGGAGGTCGTCCGCGAGCGGGTTCACGTCAAGGACGTCGAATACGTCCCCGACGCCGGCGGCCGCGGGGCGGTGAGGGTCGACGTGCCAGAGGAGCGGAGAGCGATCGCGTGTCTCGACCGGGCGGCGCTCGATGCCCTCGTCGAGGTCGGCTCCCGGGTCGAGCGCACCTTCGGCTCACACCAGGACGTCGAATGGGCGATCGCGAGGGGACGTGGGCTCCCGGACGGCCTGTTCGTTCTCCAGTCGCGGCCCGTGACGGGGTTGCCGGATCGCCCGTCGATCGCCGAGAACGCCACGGCGATGGCATTCGTGATGAGCATGTTCGGCGCCGGAGACGCCGAGGCGTAGACCGCAGATGGCCCTGAGCGACGACGACGTCCGCGAGATCCTGCGGCTCATCGACGAGGCCGAGCTGGACGAGCTCCGCATCGAGACGGAGGGCCTCTCCCTCCACGTCGTCAGGGGAGGATCGGCTCCCGCGGTCGCAACCGGAGCGGCGCGCTCGGAGCCCGATCGGGACGAGGCGGCATCTGCGGCTGCAACGGACGCCGACGGCGGCGTGACGATCGAGGCGCCGATGATCGGGGTCTTCTACCGCGCGCCGAGCCCCGGGGCGCCGCCGTTCGTCGACGTGGGCGCTCGCGTCGAGGCCGACACCATCGTCTGCCTGATCGAGGTGATGAAGATGATGAACTCGGTGCCCGCGGGCTTCGCGGGCACGATCGCGGAGATCCACGTCGAGAACGCGAGCCCCGTGGAGTACGGTCAGCCGCTGTTCCGGGTGGAGCCGGCATGACGACGGACGGCGGCGGCCGGTCGAGATCGTCGACACGACCACGCGGGACGGGAACCAGAGCCTCTGGGGCGCGACCGGGCTTACCGGCGCGCGAGACGCTCGCAATCGCTCCCGTGATGGAGCGGGTCGGCTTCCATGCGCTCGACTTCACGTCGAGCACGCACATGTCCGTGTCGGTCCGCTTCCACCGCGAGGACCCGTGGGAGCTGATCCGGCTGATGCGCGCCGCCACGCCGACCACGCTCCTCAACTTCATCACGACCGGCATGCGCTTCATCGCGTGGCAACCGTGCGACGAGGACGTCATGCGGCTCGCCTTCAGGTGCGTCGTGCGCAACGGAATCCGCCGGTTCCAGTTCGCGGAGCCCGCCAACGACCCGCCGGCCCTCCGGCGCTCCGCCCGGATCGCCCGCGAGGAGGGTGTCGAGGAGATCGTCGTCGGACTGACCTACTCGATCAGCCCGGTGCATACGCACGCGTACTACGCAGAGCGGGTCGCGGCGCTCGCGGACTGCGGCGACATCGACCGCTTCTACCTGAAGGACCCGGGCGGCTTGCTGACGACGGACGCCGTGCGCGAGCTCGGCCCGCACTTCGCGGCGACCGGGCGCACGGTCGAGCTCCACAGCCACTGCACGATCGGGCTCGCGCCGCTCGCGTACATGGAGGGCCTGCGGGCAGGCTTCGACGTGCTCCACACGGCGGTGGGGCCTGCCGGCAACGGAACCTCGCAGCCGACCGCCGAGTCGACCTTGCGCAACCTCGAGGCCGAGGGGTACGAGCACGCGCTCGACACGGAGCAGCTCGCGCTCGTGTCGGAATACTTCGAGCAGCTCGTGAGGGACAAGGCCCTGCCGGCCGGCGTGCCGCGCGAGTACGACGCCGCGTACTACCACCACCAGCTGCCCGGCGGGATGGTGACGACGACCAGGCGCATGCTCGAGGAGATTCGGCGACCCGAGCTGTTCGACGCGGTGCTCGAGGAGGTCGTCCGCGTGCGCGCCGAGATGGGGTACCCGATCCTCGTCACCCCGGTCTCGCAGCTCGTCGCGTTCCAGGCAACCCGCAACGTGATCGACCCCGAGCGCTGGCTGACCGTTTCGGACGAGACCGTGCGCTACTTCCTCGGGCACTTCGGAGCGTTCGCCGCGCCGCCGGATCCGGACGTGATCGACAGGGTGCTCTCGCTGCCGAAGGTCGAGGCCCTGCGCGACGCCCAGCCGGTCAGCCTCGACGGCGCCCGCGAGCGCTTCGGCCGGCGGATCTCCGACGAGGAGCTCCTGTTGCGGCTGACGATGCCGCAGGAGCAGGTGGACGCCATGCGGGCGGCGCCGTCGATCGCGGAGCGGCCTGCCCCGGACGCCGCGGCGGGTCGCGCCCCGCTCGTCCGTCTCCTCCGCGAGATCGAGCGACGGAAGGAGATCTCCTACCTGCGGGTGCAGAAGGGCGACGACCTGGTCGTGTGGCGCCGTGCGTCTTGACGAGGTTCGCGGCTTCGTCTTCGACGTCGACGGGACGCTCGTGCACCGGGCGGGCGCGGAGGTGCGCGTCATCCCCGGAGCGCGCGAGGTGCTCGAGCGGATTCGGGCAGTCCGGGAAGCCGTACGCGCTGTTCACGAACGGCAGCCACGTGGCGCCGGAGGCGCTCGCGTCCGAGCTGCGCGGCGCGGGCCTGCCGGTCGGCGACGAGCAGCTGCTCACGCCGCTCCGATCCGTTCAGACGTATCTCCAGCGCTTTCGGCGCGACGCGCTCGTTCTGCCGTTCCTCACCGACGCGGCGTGCGACTACCTCGAGGCAGCGGGCGTGCGGCTCGTGGACGGGCGCAACGAAGCGCAGATCGATGCCGTGTTCGTCGCGCAGCCGAGCGGGGTCGACTTCGACGAGCTCGAGCGCGCTGCGCGCGCCGTGATCGCCGGTGCCCGGCTCCTGACCGGCAGTTACGTTCCGGCGTATGCCGGCGCCGACGGCCCGATCTTCAGCCGAGGCGCCATGCTGACCGCCGCGATCGCGAAGGCGACCGGCGCCCGGCCCCTCGTCGTCGGCAAGCCGTCGCACGCGGCGGTGCGCGAGGTCGAGGCGCGGCTCGGCGTTCCCTCGGAGGAGACGGCCGTGATCGGAGACGATGTGTCCCTCGACGTCGCGCTCGGGCACCTCGGCGGCTCCATGACCGTGCTCGTCCAGAAGCGGGATCAGCGGCGCACTCGACCTGAGCCGCGTGCCGGAGAAGCGTCGTCCGCACCTCACGCTGAAAGCGTCGGCGAGCTGCTGGAGTGGCTGTGACGACGGCGCGAGCGGTGGGGATCATGCGGCCAGGCGGGCCTGAGGTCGTGACCGTGATCGAGCGCGAGATCCGCGACGCCCGGGCCGGGCGAGGTCAGGCTCGCGGTGAAAGCTGCCCCGGTGCACCCGATCCGACATCGGGTCCCGCGAGCGAGGCGTCGAGGGAGTGCCTCCCCCCTGGGTTGTCGGGTGGGACTGCGCCGGGATCGTCGAGTCCGATCGGGCACGGGGTCGACGGCCTGGCCGTCGGCGACGAGGTGATGGCGATTGTCGTCCCGTGGCGCCCGGAGGGCGGCGCGCAGACGGAGCTGCTCGTCGCGCCGGCGGGCTCGGTCGTGCCGATCCCCGACGGTGCGACTCTCGAGCAGGCCTCGACGCTGCCGATGAACGCGGCTGACCGCGCTCAGCGGTCTCGAGCCGCTCGGGCTGACCGAGGGCCAGACGCTCGCCGTGACCGGCGGCGCCGGACTGCTGGCGTCGTACGTGATCGGGATCGCAAAGCATCGCGGGCTCCGCGTCCTCGCCGATGCGAAACCCGAGGACGAGGAGCTCGTGCGCGGCTTCGGCGCCGACGTCGTGCTCCCGCGTGGAGACGGGATGGTCGAGGCCATGCTCGAGGCTGCTCCCGGCGGCGTGGACGCCGTGTACGACACGGCGCTGCTCACGCGCAGCGTGTTCCCCGGCATTCGCGAGGGCGGGTCGATCGTCCCCGTCCGGGGCTGGGACGGCGACGACGTGGAGGACGGCATCCATGTCCACCCCGTCTACGTCTGGACGGTCGTCGACCGCACCGACTGGCTCGAGGAGGCGCGTGCGCTCGCGCTCCCGCGGCGTGCTTGCGCTCCGCGTCGCCGAGACCTATCCGCCCGAGCGGGCCGCCGACGCGCAGCGGCGCATGGAGGCCGGCGGCCTCCGTGGCCGCGCCGTGATCGTGTTCACCGAGGCGGAGCGGCTGATCCGTCACGGCACGAAGTCCTCGTCGGGGACGACGGCGACCTCGAGGAAGAGCGGCTCGTCGCGAGCGGCGAGCCCCGGGACGACCTCGTCGAACGCAGCCTCGAGCTCGTCGAACGAGCTCACCCGGCGAGCCGGGCAGCCGAAGGAGCGCGCGAGCCCGGAGAGGTCGATGTCGGGGAACCGCGGCCAGACGGACGTGCCGCCGTGGAGCTCGGCGAGGCGATCCATCACCGCGTAGCCCCCGTTGGCGAGGATCACGAACACTGCCCCGACCCCGTAGTGCGCCGCGCTCCAGAGCGCCTGGATCGCGTACAGCGAGGACCCGTCGCCGACGATCGCGAGCACCGGGCGCTCCGGCCGGGCCATCCGGATCCCGATCGCGGCCGGGATCGCAAACCCGAGCCCGCCCATCGCGGGGCTCAGGAACCCGAGCGGGGCGCGCGCCGCGATCCGCGCGTGCAGCTCGGGCTTGCTGGACGGCGCCTCCTCGAGCACGATCGCGTCGCGAGGCAGGCGCCTGCGCGAGCGCAGAGAAGACGTGCGCGGACGTGAGCGGGTCGTCCGTCGCGGCCGGCTCGGGCGGACGCTCGAACCGCGGCGCCGGTCGACGTGTGCGCGCGCGGCGCGAGCCGGGCGGCGAGCGCCTCGCACGTCGAGGCGACGGGGGCGAGCACGACGAGCTCCGCGCGCTGCGGTGCGCCTCGTCCGGGTCGTCGGTGACCACCGCCACGCGCGTGCCCGGGCCGTGGAACGGCCCCGGCTGCGAATGTGTACTGGCGGAACGCCGGCGCCCCGACGACGAGAACGGCGTCGAACGGCTCGAGGACGGCGCGAAGCCGGGCCCGGTCCGAGGGCAGGTGCCCCGCGAAGCGCGGGTGGTCCTGGGGAAACCCGGCCCGGGCGCCGAACGCCTCCTGCCAGACCGGAGCGTCGGAGCCGCTCCGCGATCTCGACGAGCGCGTCCCAGGCGCGCTGCTCGTCCGCTCCCGGCGCCGACGACGACGGCGGGGCGCTCCGCCGCCGTCGAGCAGCTCGACGAGCACGTCGACCGCGGCGGGGTCCGCGGCGCCGGCGCGCAGGACGCTCCCGGCGGCGGCGGGCTGATCGCCCTCGTCCGGCGCCGGGCGCGAGCCAGTCGTCCATCGGCACGATGACGAGCGCCGGGCCGCATCGGGTCGTCGCCGCGTGCCATGCGCGGCCGATCGCGCCGGGGATGTCCTGCGGCCTGACCGGCTGCTCGACCGAGACGGGGTACGTTCCCGCGAGCCCTTCGAGGCGGCCGGCGAGGAACGGCTCGTGGGCGAGGTGGCGCCGGTCCTGCTGACCGACGAGCACGACGAGCGGCGCCCGGTTGACGCGCGCCGTCGCCAGGGCGCCGACGGCGTTGCCGAGACCGGCGGTCGTGTGGAGGAGGACGAGGGCCGGCTCGTCGCGGCCGATCGCCCAGCCGGTCGCGATCCCCGACCACCGACCCTTCGTGCAGCCCGAGGACGAACTCGAGGTCGGACGGAAGGTCGACGAGCAGCGGCACCTCGGTCGAGCCGGGGTTCGCGAACATCCGGGTGAGCCCGCGCGCGCGAAAGACCTCGATCGCCGCGTCGCGCACGGTCGCCGGTGCCATTCGCGCGACCCTACCGGCCGACTCAGCCCGCGTACGTCGCGTCCGGCTGCTGGCCCTCGCCGGGCGCGCCGGAGAAGATCTCCGTGATCACGCCGAGGTCGCGGTCGGTCGCGAGGTACGCGAACGAGATCCCGCGGTAGTCGCCGCCGAGCAGGACGCCGTTCCCGCGCTCCGCCTGCGCCGCGACGGTCTCGTGGAAGTCCGGCACCGCGACGCCGATGTGGTGCACGCCCTCACCCTTCTCGGCGAGGAATCGCGCGTAGATGCTCCCGTCGTCGAGCGGCTCGATGAGCTCCCATTGGACCTGCCCGACCTGGCTGATTGCGAGGCGCCAGGAGCGCTCGACGGGCTTCGCCGTCCTCGCGCATGTTCGCCACGTTCCCCGGGTTGAACTCGTAGATCTCCCACGGCCCGAGGCCGTAGTCGTGGACATACGTCCGCATCGCGGCGTCGAGGTCGCGCACGACGATCGCGATCTGGATGGTCTCCGTGAAGACCGGCTCGCGGATCTCCTACGCCCCCTCTCGTGCCTCGCGGAACGACCGCGGCCAGATGCCCTGCTTGCCGGGCGACAGGATGCCGTTCGGGTCGACCGCGTCCTTGATCGTCTCGACAAACCGCATGTACGCGCGATCCCCGAAGCCGTACTGCTCGGCTGCGAGGTCCATGAAGTCGAGGTGCGCGCGGTACTCGCCGTAGCCGTGCGTCGCGCACTCACGCACGAGGAGCCGGCTCGCGTCGTACGCGCGTCTCACCTCTGCCTCGTTCTTCGTGTCGAAGATGACCATCGTGACGTGGATGAAGCTGCGCGCGTTGGTGGGAATGAGGACCGCCGCGTAGTCGAGCCGCGCCTCGCGCTCGACGAGCCCGCGGATCAGGTCGCGCAGCGCGACCGCGTCCGGGCCAGTGAGCCGCGCGACGGGCGAGAAGCCGATGTGCCCTCCCTCCTCGCCTCCGTACCACCCGGTCATCGTGTTGATGTCGAGGTTCGGGACCCCGGCCTGGACCCGCTCGTGCGGGTTCTCGAGCTCGGCGAACGCGTCGGGCGCATGCTTCTCGCCCCACACCTCGGCGCCCGGGATTCGCTCGAAGGCCTCCTTCACCTTGCGGAAGCGGTGGTCGACGACCGCCTCGTCGCCGTAGAGGGCGAAGCGCATCATCCAGCGGCCGACCTCGAGCTCGCGCGCCATCTCGTCGATGCGCGCGTCCGGGATCGGCTCCTCGCCGTCGTACCACGTCGAGCGCGAGGACAGCACCGACGCGAAGGCGATCGTGTTCCAGATCTGCGGCACGTTCTCGATCGTCCGGTCCAGCATCAGCGTGCGTAGTGTCTCGACGAGGACGGGCAGGTCGTCGTCGCGCCAGACACGGAGCCAGAGCGGCATGTAGCACTCCGGCATCGGCATCAGCCAGACGCCCATCCTCGTGACGATCCCGAGGTTCGACTGCATGAAGAGCGTGTCGAGGGAGGGGCCGAGGCTTCGCTTGTACACGTGCCAGGCCCGGCTTCCGGGCATCGCGCCCATGCCGGTGCGGAGCAGTTCGCCGCTCGGCAGCACGACCTCCATCCCGCATGCGGCGGCCATGTCGGAGCCTGTCGGGAGGTACGTCGCGCCGTTCTCGAGCGCGTTGCCGACGACGCTGCCCCAGCCGAGGTCGGGGACCGACACCATCAGGCGCGACCCGGCGGCGCGGAGCGCCTCGTAGAGATCGAACCAGCGGACGCCCGGCTCGACGACGGCGTACGCGCTGTCCTCGTCGATCTCGAGCACACGGTTCATCTTCCGCAGGCTCACGAGCACCGATCCGTTGAGGCGCGGCGCGGGGCCGCCGTAGCCGTTGTTCATGCCCGTCGCATGGGTCCAGAGCGGGACGGCATGCTCGTTCGCGATCCGCACGATCGCCTGGACCTCCTCGACCGTCTCCGGCATGAGCGCCGCCGAGGCCGTGTAGTCGTCCCACGTCGCGAACGCGAACGGGTCGCGGAACGCGCGAAGCTCGTCGTCGTCGGCGATCACCGCGTCGGGCCCGAGGGCGGAGCGGAATGCGTCGAGCGCGAGCGCCAGCTTCTCGTCGGACAGATGGGGCGTGAGCGCGGTTGCCATCGGGGACCTCCCGTCGGTGTGGGGCGCCCCGAGCATACGAGGCGCGCGATCGTCAGCTCAAGCCGAGCAGCCGGGCGGCGTTCTCCTTCAGGATCAGCGGCCGCACCTCGTCCTTGAACGGCGCCTGGGCGAAGTCTTCGAGCCATCGGTCCGGCGTGATGAGCGGGAAGTCCGATCCGAAGAGCACCTTCGCCCGGAGCTGGGAGTTCGCATACTGGACGAGCTGCGGCGGGAAGTACTTCGGCGACCAGCCGGAGAGGTCGATCCAGACGTTCTGCTTGTGCAGGCACACCGAGATCGCCTCGTCCTGCCAGGGGAACGACGGATGCGCGAGCACGATCTGGAGCTCCGGGAAGTCGGCAGCGACGTCGTCCAGGCACATCGGGTTCGAGTACTTCAAGACGAAAGCCCCCGCCTCCCGGGACGCCGGTCCCGATGCCGCTGTGGCCGGTGTGGAAGAGCGCCGGCAGCCCCGCTTCGGCGATCACCTCGTAGAGCGGGTAGACGCTCTCGTCGTTCGGGAAGAACGCCTGGAGGTTGGGGTGGAACTTGAACCCCTTGACACCGTGCTCGGCGATCAGGCGGCGGGCGCGCTCCACGGCGTCTGGCCGCGCGGGGTCGACGCTCGCGAACGGGAGGAGCACGTCAGGATTGGCCGCAGCCGCCTCCGCGATCTCCTCGTTCGGGATCGGCGGGATGCCGCTTCGCGACTCCCAGTCGACGGTGAAGACGACGGCGGCCATGTTCCGCTCCCGGTAGTACGCCGCGAGGTCGTCGACGGTCGGCAGCGGCTGGTCGGAGCGGAAGTAGCGCGCCGCGGCCGCGCGGAGCTCGGGCGGCATCGGATCGTGCCCGTCTCGCGTGAGCTCGGCGTGGACGTGCACGTCGATCGCGGCGACGGCCTCGACGTCGATCACGGCGTGACCGTCCCGAGCTCGGCCTGGAGCGCCGTTCCCCACGCGAGCACGTCCCAGTCGGCGCCCGGCGCTCCGATCAGGGAGACGCTCGTCGGCAGCCCGCTGCGCTTCCCGACGCCGGACGGGAGAGCGACGACCGGGAACCCGGTCCAGTCCCAGTAGTGGGTCAGCGACAGGTCGTCGAGGTCGCCGAACGGCTCGTCGTAGCCGCTGCCGCGCACGGGGGCGACGATGGGGATCGTGGGCTCGACGATCACGTCGATCCGATGCTCGGCCAGCCAGTCGCACCAGGCAGCCGTGTCCTCCGCCCGGCCGATCTGGCCCGCGACGAACTCCTCGGCCGTCATGGCCCGCCGCTCGGCGTGCTCGAGCCGCGCACGATTCGAGAAGCGGTAGTCGTCGCGCCGGTCGTCGAAGCGGCGGTGGTAGGTCAGCATCTCGGTGAGCACGAGGTCGAAGAACTCGCCGAGCACGTCGAGCCGGGCCGAGGGAGGCGGCGGCTCCACGCGTTCGCCCGGAAGCGCCCCGATCGCCCGTTCGAAGCCGTCGGCGACGTCAGGGTCGAGATCGGCGATGCGCGGGGAGACGGCGTACCGGCGGAGCGGCCGGCGCTCGCCTGGGGGCACGACTCCCGCGAGCGCAGCCAGGAGCGGCTCGCAGTCGCGCACGGCTCGGGCCATGGGGCCAGGATGGTCGAAGCTCGGCGCCAGCGGCACGATCCCACGGAGCGAGAGCAGGCCGCGCGTGGGCTTGACGGTCGACGTGCCGCACTCCGCGGACGGGATGCGGAGGGAGCCGGCCGTGTCCGTGCCGGTCGCTGCGGGCACCTGGCTCGATGCGAGCGCGGCGCCCGAGCCGCCGCTCGAGCCACCTGCCGAACGCTCGAGGGACCACGGGTTGCCGACCTGGTCGGTGGTCCCGCCGCAGGCGAACTCGTGCGTGTGCAGATGCCCGAGCAGGACCATGCCCGCGGCCGAGAGGCTCGCCCAGGCGTCACAGTCACGGTCGGGGACCTCGTCCAGGACCCGGCTCGAGGCGGTCAGGGGCTTCCCGGCGACGGCGTACAGGTCCTTCAGCCCGATCGGGATCCCGCAGAGCTCGGGCGCGCCGCCCCCGGCAAGCCTCTCGTCGGCGCGCGCCGCCGCCTCGAAGGCGTCCTCCTCGTAGACGCGGACCCAGGCGTTCACCGAGCCCGGGTCGCCGTCGACCCACGCGTTGACGGAGCTCGGGTCGCCGTCATGCGAATGCGTCCCGTCTCGTTCCCGGATCCGAGCGAGGCACGACTCCACGAGCTCGCGAGACGAGAGCGCGCGGCTCCCAGTGCCTCAGCCGCCTCGACGACGCCGAGATCGGCCGGGTGGCTCACGGCGCCGATCATTCCAGGTCCCGCTGCGACGAGAGCGCGCGTGCCACGCTTCGGCCAGCACGGACCGGAACAGCGCGATCTGCCGCTCGGAGAGCGTGCCCACCATCCGCTGCTCGAGCGCCTGGACATCGTCGGCGTGCTCGGCGAGCAGCACCCGCCCGTCGTCCGTGAGCCGGATCAGCAACTCGCGGCGGTTCACGGCGTTGCGCTCCCGGACGATCAGCCCGCATCTCTCGAGAATCCGCACGAGGTCACTTTGTCAGGGCGTCGCCGGCTCGACCTGGAGCGCGGGCGTCTCGTCGGCGAGCAGCGCGCTGACGCGCGCCCTGTAGGGCTCGCGGTCGTAGCTCGCGACCAGTGCGCCCGCCATGCGGACGGGATCGCCGAAGAAGAAATACTCGTACAGGCTCTGGCCGCCCGGCGAACGCAGAGAGGCAGGTGTCCCAGGCGAGCCGGAACAGCCGGACCCGGTCGATGCCGTCGATCGCCGCGCCCTGCAGGTAGCGCTCGACGTCCTCCCGCGCCAGGCCCGAACGCATCCGCCTCCGTCGGCAGGGCCATCAGCCCGCTCGCTCCCGAGCTGGCGCAGGATCTCCGGGAAGCGCTGCGAGAAGCGCGGGTACCAGTTGCGGCAGGCGTTCAGCGGCGCCCACGCCGGTGTGACGAGCCCCCAAGCTGGTTCGGCGAGCAGCGTCGGCCTCGGCCGCGCGCAGCAGCGCCTTGACGATCTCCACCGCGATGATCACCTCCGACGATCTTCTCCTGCACGTGCTGGAAGCCCTCGATCGCGATCGCCTCTGTCGAGCAGCGAGACGAGGCCGAGCATGTACTCCGTCTTGGCCGTCGTCCGCGTCACGACCTGGTGCGTCATGTGCGCGGCCGCCGACGTCTCGGCGTAGATCCCGTTGCAGAGCTCGGGGTTGCCGCAGCAGGAAGCAGCGCTCGTACGGCACGAGCACGTCGTCGAAGATCGACGATCGCGTCGATCTCCTCGAAGCGAGAGGCGAGCGGGTGGTCGAAGTGGCTGCGGCCGAGGTCGAAGCTCTCGCGGCAGAGGAACCGCAGGCCGGGCGCGTCGCGTCGGGACGGCGACGGCGTACGCGTATGGCGCGTCGTCGGCGCCGCCCCGGATCACCGTCGAGGGCATCACCAGCAAGCTCGTCCGCGATCGGCCCGATCGTCGCCAGCATGCGCGCGCCGCGAATCACGACGCCGTTGTCGTTCTCCTCGACGATGCGCGCGGCGAGGAACGGGTCTGCCTGCTGCGAGACAGCTCTTCGAGCGGTTCGCCTGCGGCGTGATCAGCGTGTGCGTCAGGAGCAGGTCGTTCTCGCGGACGTACTCGTAGTACGTTCTGGATGTTGCTCGCCGTAGCTGCGGATCGGCCTGCGCGAACCAGTCTGCCGCGCCCGCCATCGCCATGATCGCGGCGTTCAGGTAGTCGCCCGTGCGCCCGAGCATCCCGTTCGAGGAGCTCGGCCCAGACCTCCATCATCTAGCGCCGCCGGCGCACGACGTCCTCTGCGCTCCCCGGCTGGAGGAACGACATGCCGACCCGCTCGCCGGTCGTCGGCGACTCGTAGGTCATGACGTCGCGGAGCCCGGGCTCGTGCTGGAGGTCGTAGAGCGCCGCGTAGGTGCTGGATCACGATTCTTGAACGCCGGGATCTCGGCAACCTTCCCGGTCGTCCGCTCGCCGTGGATCTCGACCGTGATCTCGGCCGCGCTGATCGCCTCGATGTACTCCTGCCCGGTGCGCGCCGGCATTGCTACCTCCTCGGTCTCAGAACAGGAACTCGAATCCCAGGACGGGTGACGGCAGCGCGACGAAGCGGCCGCAGAAGTAGCCGAGCGCATCGCCGTCGCGGTAGTCGAAGCGCCTCACCTCACCGACGACCAGTGTGTGGTCGCCGCCGTCGTACGCCGCCCAGGGAGTGCAGTCTAGGAAGGCGAGCGCATCGGACAGCCGCGGCACGGGCGACGCATCGTCCCACTGGACACACTCGAGCTGCGGCCGGCCGGCGAAGTGCCGGGCCAGGGCCTCGTGCTCTGCGCCGAGCACGTTGACGCCGAAGGGCCGACCGAGGAAGAAGTCGTGTCCGCGCGCCGTCTTCAGCAAGGCGACGAGGACGAGCGGCGGCTCGAGCGAGACCGCAGTGAACGAGTTGACCGTCAACCCGTGACGGCCGTCAGGCCTGTCGACCGCAGCCACTGCGACACCCGTGGCGAATCGTGCGAGGCAGGAACGGAGCTCGAACCCGTTTACACCTGGAGGCTCGCGGCGTTGCCCGGTCGCTGCCGTGCTCCTCATGAGGGGCACTACCATAGCACGATATTCGTCTAGATGAACCCATACCGGACAGAGATACGAAGGTATCGTCCCCCGGAGTGGCGACCAAGCGCGTAGCAGCCGGACGAGCCTCGAGCGGATCGCAGACGCTCGAACGAGGCCTCCGCGTGCTCAAGGTGCTCGCCGAGCACTCCGACGGGCTCTCCGTCTCCGAGCTCGCCGAAGCGATGAGAACGCACCGGGCCGGCATCTACCGGCTCCTCGGCCCTCTGAGCGACGAGCGGCTCGTCGTGCGCGGCGTGGACGGCCGCTACACACTCG
This sequence comes from uncultured Actinomycetes bacterium, assembly GCA_963839755.1. Taxonomy (GTDB): domain Bacteria; phylum Actinomycetota; class Thermoleophilia; order Gaiellales; family Gaiellaceae; genus Gaiella. The sequence goes on along the minus strand of CAWIVU010000013.1, from coordinate 26,633 downwards.
GCCTCGGGCTCTTGGAGCTCGCAAGCAACGTGCGCCCGCGCCTCCAGGAGGCGGCGACCCGCGAGCTCCGCAGCCTCGCAGACGAGCTCCAGGCGACCACGGCCTTGACGGTCCGAGACGGCGACGAAGCGGTCGTCCTCGCCGTCGTCCAGCCGCGCGGCACGACGTGGCACCTCGCCTACCGCGCGGGCCTTCGCCACCGGCTCAGCGTCGCGGCGCCCGGCCTGGCGATTCTCGCCGCTGGTCCGCCGATCCCGGGCGAGCGACCGGAGATCGCGATCGTCCGCGAGCGCGGGTACGCATGCACCACCGGCGAGCTGCTCGCTGGGGCCACCGGCGTCGCTGCACCCATCGCCGTGTCCGGCCAGGAGACGGGTGCCAGCATCAGCGCCGTCTGGATCGAGCCGCGCGACGAACACGAGGCAGGAGCCGCCGTCATCCGATCGGCGCGGGCGATCGCGGCTGCGCTCTAGCTCATTGTTGGCGGCCGCGAAAGGTTTCCGTCGCCAAGCTGATCCGATAGGATCTCGTATCTTCGATCGTAGATACGACCACGTGACCGAAACCGAGACCACACAGCCGCCTCTCTCCGCACCGGCGGATCTCGGATTGCAGCAGCACCACATCGACGGGCGTCTCCGGCCGAGCGTCTCCGGCGCGGTGTTCGAGACGCTCAACCCGACGACCAACGAGGTGCTCGCGTACGCCTCTGACGGTCGGGAGGAGGACGTCGCGGCGGCCGTCGCCGCTGCCCGTCGGGCGTTCGACGAGGGACCGTGGCCACGGATGAGTGCGACCGAGCGTGCAGCGGTCCTCCGCCGGATCGCGCAGGGGATCCGCGACCACGCCGAGAAGTTCATCGCACGCGAGGTGGCGGACATCGGCATGCCGATCTCCCAGATGAAAGGGCTGGCAGCGCGGGCGGCCCAGAACTTCGACTACTACGCCGCAGTCGTGCCGGAGCTGCACGGCCGGGCGTTTCAGGTCGGCGATGAGTTCCTCAACTACACGATCCGCAAGCCGGTGGGCGTCGCCGGCCTGATCATGCCGTGGAACGCCCCCCTGATGCTGTCCACGTGGCGGATCGCACCGGCGCTCGGAGCCGGAAACACCGTTGTGCTCAAGCCCGCGGAGTGGTCGCCTCTGACCGCGACGTTGCTGGCGACCGTGTTCGAGGAGGCCGGAGTGCCACCCGGCGTGTTCAACGTGGTCCACGGCTTCGGCGAGACGGCCGGGGCGCCGCTCTCTCGCCATCCCGACGTCGATCTCATCTGCTTCACGGGCGAGACGACGACGGGGCAGGCGATCATCGCCGCCGGCGCGCCGACGCTCAAGCGCTCCTCCGTCGAGCTCGGCGGCAAGTCGCCGGTGGTCGTCTTCGAGGACGCCGACGCGAAGCTCTGCGTCGACGCGGTGCTCGCCCAGATCTTCACCATGAACGGTCAGCGCTGCACGGCTGGCTCGCGGCTGCTCGTCCAGGAGCCGCTCTACGAGCAGATCGTCGCGACGGTGGCCGACAGGGCGCGGCGACATCCGGGTCGGGGATCCGTTCGATCCTCGAACCGAGCTCGGCCCGCTCATCCGGCCCGAGCACCACGAGCGCGTCCTCGGCTACATCGAATCTGCGCGCGAGGCCGGCGCGCGCGTCGTGGCCGGCGGTCGTCGACCGGCTCACCTGCCAGACGGCAACTTCCTGAGGCGACCGTCATCGCCGACGTCGACGAGCACATGAGCGTGTTCCAGGAGGAGATCTTCGGGCCGGTGCTCGTGGCCATGCCGTTCGGGGACGAGGCGGAGGCGGTTCGGCTCGCGAACGCCACGCCGTACGGGCTGGCGGCCTACGTGTGGACCAACGATCTGCAGCGCGCCCATCGCGTGGCGCACGCCATCGACACCGGCATGTGCTGGGTCAACTCCCAGAACGTCCGTGACCTGCGGACGCCGTTCGGCGGCGTCAAGGAGAGCGGCATCGGGCGCGAGGGCGGCGACTACGCCTTCGATTTCTATTGCGAGACTGCGGTCGTGCACATCGCGCTGGGCTCGCACCACATCCCGCGCCTGGGCCTCGGCGACGAGGGAGGAGATCTCGGCGTGACCACGGCCACCGAGCTCGTCTCCGCGCCCACTGCGACCCCGCCTTATGACATCGTCCGGGCGGCGTACGCGGAGCTGCGCGTCACCGACCTTGCGGCGTCCGAGCGCTTCTACGTCGACCTCCTCGGCATGGTCGTCGCCGAGCGAACCTCGGACACGCTCTATCTGCGTGGCTGGGAGGAGCGATCGCGACCACTCGCTCGTGTTGCGTCAGGCGCCGGTCGCGGCTGCCGCGCGCCTCGGCTTCCGGGTGCGCCGCGAGGAGGACCTCGACCTCCTCGCAGCGGATCTCGACGCGCATGGGCTGGCGACGGAGTGGGAGCACGGGCCCGAGCCCGGCGTCGGGCGAGCGTTGCGCCTCTGTGACCCGTCCGGCTACCCGCTCGAGTTCTTCCACCAGATGGAGCAAGCCGAGACGCAGCTCCAGCGCTTCGACCTCCACCGCGGCGCGCCGATCCTCCGGTTCGACCATCTCAACCTGCACACCCCGCGGATCGAGGACGCCTTCCGCTTCTGGACGGGTCTCGGCTTCCGCTGCTCGGAGTACATCTCGACCGACGGTCCCGACGACCGCATCACCGGCGCGTGGCTCCTACGCAAGCCGACCGTCCACGACGTCGCCTTGACTGCGGGCCGCGGGCCGCGGCTGCACCACACCGCGTTCTGGGTCGGTGAGCCCGCAGGCGTCCTCCGAGCGTGCGACCAGCTCGCTGCCGGCGGTCATGCCGAGGTCATCGAGCGCGGCCCAGGGCGTCACGGCGTCTCGAACGCGTTCTTCGTCTACCTCCGCGATCCCGACGGCCACCGCATCGAGCTGTACTCGTGCGACTACTACACGGGCGATCCCGACCTCGAGCCGCTGCGCTGGTCCGTCAACGACGTACGCTGCCGCTCCTTCTGGGGTACGCGGGCGCCCGACAGCTGGTACGACGAGTCCTCGAGCATCCTCGGGCCCGACGGCGAGATCGTGCCTACCGAGGACGCCACGGTCGACGAGCGCGACCAGCACACCGAGGTAATGGTCTAGTGGGCGAACCGGCGATTCCGACGAGTCGTTGATGCCGCTCCCCGATGGCCTCACGCCGACGAAGGTCGTCGGCGTCCATCTGAACTACCGCAGCCGGGCCGAGCAGCGCGGGCGCATGCCAACGGAGCCCTCGTACTTCCTCAAGCCGCCGTCGTCGATCTCCGACGGCGGGCCGGTGGTTCGGCCGCAAGGCACCGAGCTGCTCGCGTCCGAGGGCGAGATCGCAGTGATCATCGGGACGTCCGTGCGCAATGCAACCCTCGAGGACGCCCAGCGCGCCATCGGCTGGTACGCGCCCGCGAACGACTTCGGCGTCCACGACTTCCGTTGGGCGATCGCGGCTCGAACCTCCTCACGAAGGGACAGGACGGCTACACGCCGATCGGCCCTGCCTTGGCCGCCGCCGCCGTCGATCCCGCGTCGCTGCGGCTGACGACGCGCGTCAACGGCGAGGTCGTCCAGCAGGCCTCGGCTGACGACCTGATCTTCTCGTTCGGGGAGCTGGTCGCCGACCTGTCGCGCTTCATGACGCTCGAGCGGGGCGACGTGATCCTCACTGGAACGCCTGCCGGTGCGGGCGTCGTGGAGCCCGGTGACGTCGTCGAGGTCGAGCTCGACGGCGCGGGCGCCGTGCGCAGCACGATCGTGGAGGCGTCAGAGCCGCTTGCCCCATACGGCGCCATGCCGCGGGCAACGGCGGACGCGCGGGCATTCGCCACCGGCGTCAACGCCCCCCGGCCCGTCACCTTGTCCGCTGACGCGCTCGCCTCGTTGAGCCGCGTCTCGACTGCGACCCTCACCGTTCAGCTCGCGAAGCGCGGGGTCGCCAACACGTTCCTCACCGGCCTGCGGCCGCTGCGCCCGGACCTGCGGATGGTGGGTTACGCCCACACGCTGCGCTACGTCGCGACGCGCGAGGACGTGCGCGAGGCGCGCCGAGGGCACCGAGGACGCCCAGAAGCGCGCGGTCGAGACGCGTCTCGCCGGGCGACGTCCTCATCATGGAGGCTCGCGGCGAGGCGGGTGCCGGCACGATCGGCGACATCCTCGCGGCCCGCGTGCTCGCTCGCGGCGGCGCCGGCATCGTCACGGACGGGGGCGTTCGCGACTCGCCCGGCGTTGCAGGGCTCGCGATCCCGACCTACTGCCAGGGGCCCAACGCGGCGTCGCTGTGGCTCGCGCACATCCCGCTGGACGTCGACGTGCCGATCACGTGCGCCGGCGTGCTGGTGATGCCGGGCGACGTCGTCGTCGGCGACGCGGGAGGGCGTGGTCGTCCTGCCGGCCGCGCTGGCCGAGGAGATCGCCCGCGACGCCGTCGAGCAAGAGGAGCGCGAGGCGTGGGCGCTCGAGCGCGTGCTCGACGGGGAGTCGACTCGCGGCGTCTACCCGATGTCCGACGAGCGTCGCGCCGAGTACGAGCGCTGGCTTGTCGATCGCAACCGGAGGAGGCCGATGAGCAGCCCCTTCGCCTCCGATCCGACTGCCGTCCGGGGCGCCATCACGCCGCTCGTCACGCCGTTCACGGAGGACGGCGCGCTCGACCTCGGCGCGATCAAGCCCCTCGTCGACTGGCAGCTCGAGCATGGCACGCACGGCATCTCGGTCGGCGGCTCGACCGGCGAGCCGACGTCGCAGACGGTCGCCGAGCGCATCGCCGTCATGCGCGCCGCAGCCGAGGCGATCGCCGGGCGCGTGCCCTTTCCTCCCGGCGACGGGGAGTGCGCTCATGGACGAGACGCTCGAGCTGACCGCGGAGGCGCAGCGCCTCGGCGCCGCCGCCGCCCTCGTCGTCACCCCCTACTACGGGCGTGCCCAGCAGGAGGGCCTGTTCCGGTGGTACTCGCGCGTCGCCTCCGAGTTCCCCGACCTTCCGATCATCGTCTACAACGTGCCCGTCCGGGCCGCCGTCGACATCGCGCCGGAGACTGTCGGGCGCCTGCGCCGCGCGCACGACAACATCGTCGGCATCAAGGAGACCACGCGCGACTTCGAGCACGTGTCCTACGTCCTGCACGAGGCCGGGCAGCGACTTCATCGCCCTGTCGGGTATCGAGCTGCTCTGCTACCCGATGCTGTGCCTCGGCGGCGTCGGCCATCTCAGCTGCGTGGGGAACTTCGCCCCACGACCGGTGGCCGAGCTGTACGACGCGTTCGTCGCCGGCGACCACGAGCGGGCCCGTGCCCTGCACTACGACCTGCACCCGCTCGTCGATGCCGCGTTCGCCGAGACCAATCCGGTCCCCGCGAAGTGGGTCATGGAGCAGCTCGGCCTGCTTGCCTGCGGCCGAGCACGCGAGCCGCTCGCGCCGCTCGGCGCCGCCTCGCAGGAGCGCGTCCGCGCCTTCCTTGCGGCGAGCTCGCACGTCGAACTGCCAACTGCCGTCAGCTCGTAGCGGCGGCGCCGCCTTCGTGCTCCTCCCGCCACGCGCGGAAGCTCTCGACCGTCTTCAGCTTGTGTGCCGCGCGCCTTCGTCTCGATTCGATCGGTGCTCGTCCCGCCGGCGACGAGCTCGATGAGCTCTCGGTGCTCCGCGATCGACTCTGCCCCGCGATACGGGATGTGCGTGAACACGGTCCGGCGGATCGCATCCAGCCGCCGCTCGACCTCGCGCAGCATCTCGACCAGCGCCGGGTTCGGACAGCGCTCGTAGAACACCTCGTGGAACTCGCGGTTGTGACGCCCGAACGCGAGAGGGTCCATGCGCCCCATCGCGGTGGCCATCTCGTCCGTCGCCCGGCGCAGGCGGGTGAGGTCGCCCTTCTCCAAGCGTGGCGCGGCGAGGGCGGTCGCGTACCCCTCGAGCACCGCGAGCACCGTCAGCTCGTGCTCGAAGACCCCAGGATCCGCCGGCGCGACCTGCGCGCCGACGTTGGGCCGGTAGACGACGAGGCCCTCCGCCTCCAGGCGCCGGATGGCCTCGCGAACGGGCAAGGCCGAGACGCCGAGCTCGGCGGCGAGGCCGTCGATCACGACGCGGTAACCAGGCCCGTACGTCCCGCTGAGGATCCGCTCGCGGATCGTCTCGTAGACGCGCTGTTGCTTCGTCGCGCGCGGCGAGCGACTGTACCCGAGCCATGTGAGAGGATATCGTATCTGATCGGATATCCGGGTCAGGACCGACGCGCTGGTGGAGGATGATGACCGTTACCTGCGATACATCGACGGTGCCCCTCGCGAACCGTGCTGGCCTGTGGATCTCCGAGGTGGTCGTTCCACTCGAGTGCACTCTCCACGTTCGTGCGCGGCACCTCCTGACGGAGCTATCGCGGTAAGGGCCGATCGTGCGCTCTGACGCAAACGGCATGCACGCACGAACCGTCAACGACGGCGGAGAAGGAGGAGGCTGAGCATGACCACGGGCACCGCGCTCTTCGAGACCATCGACCCGGCGACCGGAGAGGTCATTACCGAAGTTCCCGACGCCTCACCTGCCGATGTCGACGACGCAGTCGACCGCGCGAGAGAGGCATTCCAGCCCGGGCATGCGTGGCGGTCTCTGCTGCCAGCGGAGCGGGCACGGGTGCTGTGGCGCGTTGGCGACCTCGTCGAGCAGCACGCCGACGAGCTCGCCGAGCTCGAGACGCGCGACCAGGGCCAGCCGATCGGCATCGCTCGCCACGTGAGCGTTGCAGCCGCCGCCGAGCACTTCCGCTACTACGCCGGCTGGGTCACGAAGATCGCCGGAGAGACCAACCCGCTCTCCTTCCCCGGGACGTTCAACTACACCCTGCGAGAGCCCGTTGGTGTCTGCGGCCTGATCGTCCCCTGGAACTTCCCGCTGATGATCGCGACCTGGAAGCTCGCCCCGGCGCTCGCCTGCGGCAACACCTGCGTCGTCAAGCCTGCGGAACAGACACCGCTCACCGCGCTCCGGCTCGCCGAGCTGATCGCGGAGGCCGGCGTGCCCGAGGGCGTCGTCAACGTCGTGACGGGCGGCCCAGCCGTGGGCGCCGCTATTGCCGAGCATCCCGGGATCGACAAGGTGTCGTTCACCGGTTCCACCGAGGTGGGGCGGTCGATCATCCGGGCCGCGGCGGGCAACTTCAAGCGCGTGTCGCTGGAGCTCGGCGGCAAGAACCCCGCCATCGTGTTCGACGACGCCCCGCTCGACGGCGCGGTGGGGGGCGTGCTGCAGGGCGGCTTGCTCAACAGCGGTCAGGTCTGCGCCGCGTACAGCCGCGTCTACGTGCAGCGCTCGCTCGCCGACCAGTTCGCGGAAGCCGCAGCCGCGGCGGCGTCGTCGATGAAGCTCGGCCCGGGGCTCGATCCGGAGACCCAGCTCGGCCCGCTGGTGTCCCACGAGCATCGCGACAGCGTCGAGGGCTACATCCGCGCTGGTGTCGACGAGGGCGCCCAGCTGCTGTGCGGCGGCGAGCGTCCCGAAGGGGCGCTCGAGGCCGGAGCGTTCCTCACGCCGGCGGTCTTCACAGGCGTGGACGACGGCATGAGCATCGCGCGGGACGAGATCTTCGGGCCGGTCATCTGCGTCATGCCGTTCGACGACGACGACGAGGTCGTCGCGCGCGCCAACGCCACCGACTACGGGCTCGGCGCGTCGATCTGGACGCGTGACGTAGCGCGTGCCCACCGACTGGCCGCCGCCGTTCGCGCCGGCAACGTGTGGGTGAACATGCCGAACCCGCTCGATGCGGCAGCGCCGTGGGGCGGCGTGAAGGCCAGCGGCTGGGGCCGCGAGATGGGCCGCGACGCGATCGAGCTGTACACGGAGGTCAAGAGCGTCTGGATGGCGCTCGCGTGACCCGAGGGCGACGGGTCTTCGAGGAGGCCGGAGTGATCGGCGTCGAGGCGTATGACCCGCTGGCGGCGATGGACTTCCCGGAGGCCTGCCGCCATCGGAGCCGGATGAGCCCCTGCCCGGATCGGAGGACCACGTGACCGAGCCGCCTGGAGTCCTGACGTACGAGGGCGCCGACACCGAGGGCTTCGAGCCCGACGTTATCGTCGTCGGCGCCGGCTCTGCCGGCGCCGCTGCCGCGAGGCGCCTCGTCGATCGGGACGTTCGCGTCCTGCTGCTGGAGGCCGGCGGGCCGGACGCCAACCCCGCCATCCACGATCCCGGCCGACTCCACGAGCTGTGGCTCTCCGAGGAGGACTGGGCGTACGAAACCGTCCCCCAGGCGCACGCCTCGGACCGCCGTCTGGCCTGGCCGCGCGGGCGCGTGCTCGGCGGCTCGAGCTGCCTCAACGCGATGATCTGGGTACGCGGCGCGCGCGCGGACTACGACACGTGGGCGTATCTCGGCGCCGAAGGCTGGGGGTGGGACGACGTGCTTCCGGTGTTCGAGCGCATCGAGCGCCGCGCAGCGGGCGACGGGGGCGTCGTCACCATCCTCACCGGCTACGAGGCCGACCCGATCCACCAGGCGATCGTGTCGGCTGCGCAGGAATGCGGGATTCCGTTCAATGCCGACTACAACGGAGCCACGCAGGACGGCGTGTCGTACATGCAGTACAGCATCGAGAGCGGCATCCGCCACAGCACCGCCGCGGCGTACCTGCGGCCGATCGCCGGCCATCCGAACCTGCGGGTCGTGCTCCGCGCCCGGGCGAGCCGGCTCTTGTTCGAGGGCACGCGGTGCGTCGGCGTCGAGTTCGTACACGGCGGCAAGGTCGAGCGTGAGCACGCGCCCGACGTGGTCTTGTCCGGAGGGACGATCGGCTCGGCGCACCTCCTGTTGCTCTCGGGCGTCGGGCCGGCCGACGAGCTGCGCGGCACGGGATCGAGGTCGTGGCCGACCTGCCCGGCGTGGGGCGGAACCTCCACGACCACCTTCTCTCGCCGGTCATCTTCAGCGCCGAGCGCGAGGTAGGCCCGCCGTCGCCCGGCCTACCCGCCTGTCAGACGCACCTCTTCTGGCGATCCCAGGCCGGGCTCGTCGTTCCGGACATCCAGCCCATCCACTTCATGGTCCCGATGTACGAGCCGTGGATGGAAGGCCCGGAGAACGGCTTCACGCTCATGGGTGGCATGGTGCGGCCCCTGAGCCGCGGAACGATCCGCTTGACCGGCGCGACCATCGACGATCCGCCGCTGATCGACCCCAACGTCCTCGCCTGCGAGGCCGATCTCGAGAGCCTCGTTGCTGCGGTCGAGCTCTGCCGCCGGATCGGAGCCTCGGATGCCCTTCGAGGCTCCTTCGGTGCGGTCGAGCGGTATCCGGGACCGGACGTCTCCTCCCCGGAAGAGATCCGCCGCTACGTCCGGGACACGGCGATCACGTATCACCACCAGGTCGGCACCTGCAAGATGGGCCTCGACGAGGCCGCGGTCGTCGATCCGCGCCTGCGAGTCCACGGCTCGACGGCTTGCGCGTCGCCGACGCATCCGTGATCCCGACGGTGCCGACGGGGAACACCAACGCACCGTCGATCATGATCGGCGAGCGGGTCGCCGACTTCGTGACCGGCGAGCCACTACGGGCGGGCTCGATGGCCGCGGGTCGGGCGGCGTGAGCCGCAGCCCGTCAGCCGATGCGCGCCCGTGACGAACGGTGGCATTGAAAGGAAACCTGATAGTCGACGATACTCCCGGACCATCGGGTTTCCTGCTCGAGATTCGTGGGCCGGTGTGGGCTGGCGAGGCATGACGAGCCCTGCACGCGCGGTTGACTCGGAGTGGGCGTCAGCTTTAGATGCACGAGGGTTCGCGGGGACCCGGTGACGACATGTCAAACAATGTGGCCCTGGGAAGGAGTCCCATCGGAAGACCTTGCCGGCGCGGTCGCTCTGTCGAGCGACGAAGCCGCGGGGCTCACGGCAAAGAGCCGCCAGTACAGGCGGGCAGACCCAAGGAGGGTTCGCATGCGATCCAAGAAGTTGAGCGCTGCGCTCGCGAGCAGTGGCGTTCTCGTGCTGCTCGTGGCGGCGTTCGCGTCCGGCGCCACCTCGGCCACGGCGCCGGTCGGCTCGGGCAAGGCGTCCGCCACGAAGTCCATCTGTGGCGCCGGCACCGGCAAGAAGGCGACGGGAGCGCCGATCAAGATCGGCAGTCTCAACATGCTGATTCCCGGCGTGGACTTCACGACGATGGCAAAGGTGGCGAAGGGGTACTTCGACTGCGTCAACGACAACGGCGGCATCAAGGGCCGCCCGATCCAGTACATCTGGTACGAGGAGAACCTCGATCCGGCTCAGCAGCGCTCGCTGGCCCGGAAGCTCGTCGAGAGCGACAAGGTCGTCGGCATCTCCGGCAACACGAGCTTCACCGAGTGCGGCACCAACTGGCGCTACTACAGGAGCAAGGGCATCACCGTGATCGGTGCCGGTGTCCAGGGCGAGTGTTACGGCGTCCCGAACATCGTCGAGGTGAACTCCGGCCCGCGCTACAGCGCCATCGCCGCGGCGCAGCTGCTCGTCAAGCGAGGTGCGAAGTCGCTCGTGATCGCCTCGCCGGACGGCGTCGCAGGGTACTCCGATCCGGGCGTGGGGAAGGTTGCGGCCGCCGCCAAGATCCCGTTCAAGAGCTTCCCGACCAAGCTCCCGGTGACCGACGCGAACGCCGCGCTGCTCCAGCTCATGCAGGCGGCTGGCAAGGGGGGCGGCATCATCCTCAACTTCACGCCCGACACCGCGCCCGCCTACATGAAGGCGATCATCGCGCAAGGGGCGATCGACGACTATCTCTGGGGCTCGACGACGCCAATCGCAGACAACTCGATGGCCAAGGCGTTCCCGCAGTTCGACAACAAGATGTTCATCGGCCAGGAGTTCAACCTGCTGAACGCAGCCGCCGGCCCTGACACGCGGCTGATGCTCGCCGTGCTGGCGAAGTACACGAAGGTCAGCCCGCAGGCGTTCGCTCAGATGGGCTTCCTCGTGGGCAAGTTCACGACGCAGGCCCTGCTCAACACCAAGGGCCCGATCACCGTCAAGTCCTACAACCTGGCGGTCCGCAACCTGAAGAACGTCAAGACCGACGTCCTGTGCAAGCCGTGGTACGTCGGCAACGCGTTGCCGTACCACATCCCCAACAACACCAACATCGGGGCGACGTACAGGAACGGCGCGGTCGTTCGCTCCGACGCGTGCTTCAACATCCAGGCGGTCGATCCGGAGATCGCCCGGACGCGCGTCTGGGAGAAGAAGTTCAAGCTCAACACCGCGAAGTAGCGATCGAGAGCTAGGAGGAAAGGGGTGCCCCGGAGGCCTGGTGCATAGCGTCGCGTTCTCGGTGTTCGGCGTCGACTGGGAGTTCTTCAAGCCGTACATCGTGATCGGGCTCGCGACCGGCGGAGCGTACGCCCTGTCGGGCGTCGGGATCGTCGTCCTGTACCAGGCCACCGGGGTGCTCAACCTCGCCTTCGGCGCGATCGGCGCCGCGGGCGCGCTGGTCAGCTACTGGATCGTCAACCACCAGCCGGGCGTGCCCGAGTGGCTCGCGCTCGGTGTCTGTATCGCGTTCGGCGGGGTCGTCACCTTCCTGTACGGGGTGGTGCTCGGCCCCGCCTTCGCGCGGCGCGAGCCCCTCGTGAAGATGATGGGGACCCTCGCGCTCGCGCTGATTCTGCTCGGTCTCATGCAGTGGCGGGCGCCCCAGGGCGGAGCCTTCTTCCGGGTGCTCGAGCTGCCCACCTCGGAGCACCGCTACGAACTTCTCGGCGCCACGATCAACCTGACGCAGATCCTGGCCCTCGCCTTCGCGATCGTGCTCACCGTCGGTACGACGCTGTTTCTCAAGTACACGAAGCTCGGCACCGCCTACCGGGCGGTCGCCACCGACCGCGAGATCACCGCGACGCTCGGCGTCCCTGTGCGGTGGGTCGAGGCCTCGGCGTGGCTCGGCAGCGGCATCGTCTGCGGGACCGCCGGGCTGCTGCTCTCCGATCTCTTCACGACGCTCGACTACACGGCGCTCTCTTTCGACTTCCTCATCGCCTCGCTCGCGGCGGCGCTGATCGGAGGGCTCCGCTCGCTCACGGCAACGCTGATCGGAGGGCTCGTGGTCGGCCTCGTCCAGGCCGTGCTGACGCCGTACGAGTCCGTCACCCAGTACCGGACGACCGCACCCTTCGTGATCGCGATCGTCGCGCTCCTGTGGCTGGGTCGGCACCGCGTCGTGGTCATGACGAAGGCCGCGAGGTGAGTGCGTGAATCGACTGCTCGGCCGCGGCGTCCTCGTGCGGGGCGCCGTCATCCTCGCGCTCCTGCTCGTCGCGCTCTTCGCGCTGCCCGCGTGGTTCGACACGAGCTGGATCGACACGTTCACGAGCGTCGCGATCTATGCCGTCGTCTCGGCGGGTCTCGTCGTGCTCTACGGCAAGGTGGGGATGATCTCGCTCGGCCAGTTCGCGCTCCTCGCCGTGGGGACCTGGACCGGGCTGCGCCTCAACTACCTCGTCGACCTACCCTTCCCGCTCCTGCTGCTCGCGACGGGCGCCGTCACGTGCGTGGTCGGGGTCGTGATCGGCTTGCCGGCGCTCCGACTCAGCGGCCTGTTCCTTGCGCTGATCACCCTGATGGGCGCGGGGGCGATCACGCTCGTCCTGCGCACGCTGGAGTTTCCGAACGGTGGCGGCGGCTTCTCGGGCCACCGGGACTCCGATCTCGGCGGGGTCGTGCCGATGGTCCGGCCGTCCTGGGGGACGAGCGAGGTCGGCTTCTACCGCTACACGGTGATCGTCTGTGCGCTCGTGTTCCTGCTCGCGCTCGCACACTTCGTGCTCAAGCCCGGGCGGGCGTGGGCCGCGATCCGCGAGAGTGAGCCGGCGGCGCTCGCCGCGGGCGTCAACATCACGCTGTACAAGATGTGGGCCTTCGCGCTCGCGTCGTTCATGACCGGCGTGGCGGGTTGCCTTCTCGCCGCCCAGGTCGGGCAGACGACCCCCCAGCCGTTCCTTCTGACGAACAACCTCCTGCTGATCGCGACGGCGATGATCGGCGGCATCTTCACGCTCTGGGGTGCGGTCGTGGCAGGCGTGTTGTCGAAGCTCGTGCCGTTCTTCCTGCAGACCGAGTGGGGCGTCGGCCAGTACTGGCTGACGATCATCTTCGGTCTCGGCATGCTGCAGGTCCTGCTGACCGCGCCCGGCGGCATCGCCGAGCAGCTGCCGAAGGATCTCGCCAACCTCGCGCGACTGGTCTCGCGCCCGTTCCGCAAGCCGCCGAGCGCCTCGAAGGAGACGCCGTGATCGAGGTCGAGGGCCTCACCGTCCGCTTCGCGGGCGTCACTCCGATCGACGACGTCAGCGTCGTTTTCCCCGGCGGCACGTGTGGACTGATCGGGCCGAACGGCGCGGGCAAGACCACGTTCTTCAACGTGCTCAGCGGCTTCGTCAAGCCCGCCGCCGGCTCGATCCGCGCGTTCGGGGACGACCTGCTCGGGATGGTCGACTTCCGCCGTGCGCGTTGGGGCCTCCGGCGCACGTTCCAGACCGAGCAGGCGATCGAGTCGCTCTCCGTGTTCGAGAACGTGGCGATGATCCACGAGCACTCGAAGGCGGGGCGCGCCACGCGTCGCTCCGACGTGCTCGCCGCGATCGAGTACGTCGGGCTGGACGAGCCCGGCGCAACCGTCGGCGGGCTGGACGCAAGCGATCGACGGCTCGTCGAGCTGGCCAGAGCCGTCGTGGGCAGACCCGCGCGTCGTCCTCCTGGACGAGCCGGCCGCGGGCCTGCCCGACGAGGAGACCGAGCACATGGCGACCTTGATCCAGGGCATCCCCGAGCGGTTCGGTGCGCTCGTGATCCTCGTCGACCACGACATGAGCCTCGTCTCCGCCTGCTGCGCGGACGACGGCCGTGCTCGACTTCGGCAAGCTGATCGCCTCCGGTGTGACGGCGGATGTGCTGCGCGACGAGCAGGTGATCCGCGCCTACCTCGGCACCGAGGAGCTCGGCGACCAGGTGCTCGGCGCCGAAGAGCACGTCACGGAAGAGCCGGCGTGACCGCGGCTCCGGAGGCACCGGCGGCGCAGGGAGTCGAGCTCCGCTTCGAGGACCTCTGCGTGCCCCGGGGCGGCCGGCAGGTCCTGCACGACGTGTCGTTGGCGATCCCACCGGGCGAGATCACGACCCTGCTCGGGCCGAACGGCGCCGGCAAGTCGACGCTCGTCCTGGCGGTGGGGGGCGTCGTGCGCGCGACGTCGGGCCGCGTGATGCTCGGTGATCTCGATCTCACCCGACGTCGACCCGAGCAGGTGCGCGCGGCGGGAGTCGCGATCGTCCCGGAGGGACGCCGCCTGCTGCCCGGGCTGACGGTCGAGGAGAATCTGCGCGTCGCGACATACTCGCTCGGCAGCGACGAGGCCAGGGAAGGCATCGCGAAGGCCCTCGAGCTCTTCCCCGAGCTCGAGCGGCGATGGAAGGCGGAGTGCCGACTGCTCTCCGGGGGCGAGCAGCAGATGGTCGTGCTCTCGCAGGCGCTCGTCTCGCACCCGAAGGTGATTCTCGTCGACGAGCTCTCGCTCGGTCTCGCGCCGCTGATCGTCAAGCGCCTCTCCCCGACGCTCGAGGCGGTCGCGGCAACCGGCGTCGGCGTGCTGCTCATCGAGCAGTTCGCCCACGTCGCGCTCGGCGTAGCGCAGAAGGCCTACGTCCTCGAGGGCGGCCGGATCCGGTACCGGGGCACGGCTCAGGCGCTGAAGGACGATCCGACGCTGCTCCACTCGGCCTACCTTCTTCGCGGCGCCGACGTCCCGATCGAGTTGCCCGGCGAAGGATGACGCCGAGCAGGATGCCGGAGCGAGCGTCGCCTCCCGCGCCGCCCGGGATGATCGAGCTCGTCGAGCACACCGAGGCGCAGGAGCGCCACGACACGGACATCTATCTCGCCGCCGTCGACTGGGACGGCCGCGAGCCGATCAGGAGGGACGGCTTTGTCAACCGTTGAGACGGTTCGCGGCCCGGTCGCCACGAGCGAGCTCGGGACCACGCTGATGCACGAGCACCTGTTCGTCCTCCAGCCGGAGGCGCTGCAGAACTACGGCCACGTCTGGGGCGAGAGCTACTGGGAGGAGGACGTGCGCGTCGACGACGCGATCGCGAAGCTCCGTGCAGCCCGCGAGGCGGGCATCCGTACGATCGTCGACCCGACCGCCCCGGGCCTCGGCCGTTGCATCCCGCGCATCCAGCGGATCAACGCCGAGGTCGACCTCAACATCGTCGTCGCGTCGGGCGTGTACGCGTTCCTCGAGCTGCCGAACTTCCTCCACTATCGTCCGCCCGAGGCGATCGCCGAGCTGTTCGTCCGCGAGATCCGTGAGGGCATCGACGACACGGGCGTCCGCGCCGCGTTCCTCAAGTGCGCGGTCGAGGAGCATGGCATCGTCGGGGACATACCGAAGATCCTCGACGCAATCGCGCTCGCCGCCGTCGACACCGGCGTGCCCGTGATGGTGCACACGAACGCGCGTGCCGCGACGGGGACGCTGGCGCTCGCGGAGCTCACGAGGCGGGGCGTCGACCCGGCGCGCATCGTCGTCGCACACGCCGGCGACAGCAACGATCTCGAGTATCTGCGGACGATCGGCGACACGGGTGCCTCGCTCGGGTTCGACCGCTTCAACATCCCCCACTTCAACCCGGACGAGGACAGGCTCCGGACGCTGCTCGCCTTGCTCGGGGAGGGCTACGGCGACCGCATCCACCTCTCGCACGACGCGGCGTGCTTCATGGACTTCATGGTCGGCGACCCGGCGTTCGCCGACGAGCAGCCCGACTACCTGCACATCTCGCGCGTGATTCTCCCGCAACTCCGGCAGGCGGGCGTCACGGAGAAGGAGATCGACGAGCTGATGGTCGCGAACCCACAGCGGTTCTTCGGCTGACTCGCGTCAGCGCCGGTCGACGACGCGAACGGCCTTGCCCGCACTCCGGGGGACGGCGCCCTGATCGAGCACTTCGACCGCGACGCGGATGCCGAGCTGCTCGCGCAGAACGCGGGCGACCGCGGCCTCGAGCCGCGCCCGGTCGTCGTCGCCGGCCACCGGCTCGCACTGCACCGTCAGCTCGTCCAAGCTGCCCGACCGCCGCTCGACGACGAGTTGGTAGTGCGGCGCGACGCCCGGCAGCGATAGGAGGGCGTGCTCGACGTTCGATGGGTACACGTTGACGCCGCGCACGGTGATCATGTCGTCGCGGCGACCGCGCAGGCCGCGGATTCGCGCCGTCGTGCGGCCGCAGGGGCACAGCTCCGTCGTCACCGAGCCGATGTCCCCCGTGCGATAGCGGAGGAGCGGCATCGCCTCCTTGCACAGCGTCGTGAAGACGAGCTCGCCCTCGGCGCCCTCGTCGACCGGCGCGCCGGACTCGGGATCGACGACCTCGACGAGGAAATGGTCCTCGTGCACGTGCAGCCCGTCCCGCACCTCGATGCACTCGGCGGCGACGCCGGGGCCGCACATCTCCGACAGCCCGTAGAAGTTGACGGCGCGGAGGCCCGGCAGCGCGTCCTCGATCTGCCCGCGGAGCCCCTCCGTCCACGGCTCGCCGCCGAACAGGCCGAGCTCGAGCCGCAGCGACGCCGGGTCGATGCCTGCGTCCCGCACGGCGTTCCCGATCACGAGCGCGTACGACGGCGTCGCGACGAGCACCTGTGCACCGAGATCATGGAGCAGCATCGCCTGCCGCGAGGTCATGCCGCCCGACACCGGCACGACCGGCGCGCCGATCAGCTCCGCGCCCTGGTGGAAGCCGTGACCCCCGGTGAAGAGGCCGTACGTGTTCGCGTTGTGCACGAGCATCCCGGGTCGGACGCCGGCCATCGTCATGCAGCGCGCCATCAGCTCGCTCCACGCGTCGAGGTCGGCCGCGGTGTAGCCGACGACGGTCGGCGTGCCGTGGGTGCCGCTCGACGCGTGGACGCGAACGAGCGACTCAACCGGGACGCGGAGGAGGCCGAACGGGTACGCATCGCGGAGCGCCGCCTTCTCGACGAGGGGCAGCTCCGCGAGCTGCTCGAGCGAATCGAGCTCGACGCCGAACGTCCCGCGAAGGCGCTCGAGCTGGAGGGCGCGCAGCTCGTCGCGCGGAAGCCGCTCCGCGGCGTCGCGGATCAGGGGCTCAGAGCCGGCGCTCATGTGCGTTCCAGTGGCGCTCGAGGTTCTGCACGAGCGCAGGGCTGAGGTGGCACACGGCCTGCTCGCGGCAGAACGTCGCCATGTAGCTGCGGAAGACGTCGAGCGGCTCCGCGCCGACACGGAGGGCTCGCCGGTTGCCCGCCGCGTTGACGAGGCCGGAGCTCGTGAGCGCATCGACCCGCCGCTCGACCGCGAGCTCGAGCTCGTGACTCGACTCGACGATCTCGTCGCAGAGCAGGTCTCCATGCGGCGTGCCGGCCTCGAACTCGAGCCCCGAGAGGATTGCCCGCCGCGCGAGCCGGTCGCCGACCGAGCGCGCGAGCCGCAGGTTGGATGCGCCCGGCAGGATGCCCTCCTTGCGCGCGGGCAGGTAGAGCCGCGTGCCGCGCGTCGCGATCACGTGGTCGACGGTGTGGAGGATCTGGCACGCGCCGCCGATCGCGAAGGTCTCGACGGCCGCGATCCAGAGCTTCTCCGTCGTCTGCTCCGGCTCGTCGGGGTGATGCTCGGGCGAGCTCAGGCCGCGGAAGAGCTTGTTGACGTATCCGAGGTCGCGCGTGACGAAGAAGAGGTAGTCGATCAGCCCGCGGTAGAGGTGCGTCAGGTTGAGCCCGGCGCCGAAGACCCGCCGCCCGGCATAGCGCGGATGGCTCACGACCGAGCCGCGGATGACGCCGACCTCGATCTCGGGGTCGAGGAGCGCGAGGTCGACCGCGGTCTCCGTCGTCGGCAGCGTCTCGCAATCCTCGGCGTTCAGGTGACGGTCGTTGCGGATCTCGAGATAGCCGGCGCTGCCGCGCCGCTCGAGATACGTGCCGCCGAGGTCGGCCACGCCGGTCGCGCGGAAGTCCTCGAGCCGCTCGAGAGCTGCCTCCCTCGGACGCAGCATCGACCAGACGAGGTGCGCGCCGCTGCGCGGCGAGGCGAGCACGTACGACAGGAAAAGGCCCTGGGCGATCTCGGCGCCTTCCTTCTCCGGCAGCGTGCGCGCGCGCTCCTCGGCGATCTGCGCCCGCGTCGGCGTGAGCCCGGGAAAGCGCTCGGCCGCCGCGTACACGAGGTCCTCGTCGCGAACCGGACGCCGTAGCCCGTCGGTGAGCTCGCGATAGACGTCGTCGATGTGCACGCGCAGGAAGGTGGCGCGGGCGTCGTCGAGTCGCGCGGACAGCGCTTCGGCGGCCCGGTGCTCGGCGTCGTTGCGCGTCGCGCGGAACGGCAGGCGGGCTCGCAAGTCCGCGCCGCGCGCCAGGTACGCGCACACGTCCGCGCGCGCCTGCGCGAAGCTCGCCGCCGCTCCGGGCGTGCGCCCGCGCCACTCCTCGACGTCGGCGGCCGAGAGGCCGGCTGCTTCGAGCTCACGCATCGGCGAGGATGAGCTCGGCGGCGCGCTCGCCGATCATGATCGACGGAGCGTTCGTGTTTCCGGTCGTCACGGTCGGCATGATCGAGGCGTCTGCCACTCGGAGCCCGTCGACGCCGTGCACGCGGAGGCGGGGGTCGACGACGGCGGCCTCGTCGGTGCCCATCTTGCACGTCCCGACCTGGTGGTGGTAGGTGATCGCGGTCTTGCGCACGTACGCCTGCACCGCGGCGTCGCTCTCGATCGACGGGCCAGGGTACTGCTCGCTGACGCCCCAGTCGCGCAGCGCGGCTGCGGCTCCGATGCGGCGGCAAAGCTCGACGGCCGCAACGAGGCTCGCTCGGTCTGCCTCGCAGGCGAGGACGTTCGGGTCGAGTGCGACGGGGTCGGCAGGGCTCGGCCCCGTCAGACGCAGCGTCCCGCGGCTCGCGGGTCGTACCATCCCGCCGAGCAGCGTGAAGCCGTTCGGCGGCCCGTCCATCCATTCCTCGTACATCGGGACCATGAAGTGGATCGGCTGGACGTCGGGGACCGGCAGTCCCGGCCGGGAGCGCCAGAAGAGATGCGTCTGGCAGGCTGGCAGGCCGGGGGACGGTGGGCCGATCTCCCGCTCGGCGGCGAAGATGACCGGCGAGAGCAGGTGGTCGTGGAGGTTCTCGCCGACACCGGGAAGATCGGCAACGACGTCGATGCCGTGTTTGCGCAGATGCTCCGCCGGCCCGACACCCGAGAGGAGGAGAAGCTGCGCGGAGCCGATCGTGCCGCCGCTGACGACGATCTCAGGTGCGTACACGCGCTCGACGCGCCGGTCACGTGCCCACTCGACGCCGACGCAGCGTGCGCCGTCGAACAGGAGCCGCTGCGCAGTCGCGCCGGTCAGGATCTCGAGGCGCTCGTCGCCTTCGACGGGGCGGAGGTATGCAGCGGCCGTGCTGTGGCGAAGGCGATCCGCGATGCTGTATTGCATGAACGACACCCCGTCCTGGGATGCGCCGTTGTAGTCGTCGTTCAGTGGGATGTCGCACTCCTGCGCCGCCTCCACGAGTGCCGCGTGGATCGCGTCGGCCGCGAACGCGGTGAGCAGCTGAACGATGCCACCGTCGCCGGGCGCCCGGCGTTCGATTCGCTCGTAGACGGGGAGGACGTCCTTCCACGACCAGCCGTCGGCACCGAGGTACGCCCAGGTGTTGAAGTCCTGGGGCGCGCCCCGGACCCAGATCATCGCGTTGAGACTGCTCGATCCGCCGAGCACCTTGCCCCGCGGCCAGGCGAGACGCCGTCCGTCGGCGTAGCGCTGCGGGACGGTCTCGTACGCCCAGTCGACCTCGGAGAGCCACAGCTCGTGCAGGCGTCCAGGATCGTGGATCGCCGGGTTCTCGTCGCGACCACCGGCCTCGAGCAGCACGACGCGCAGGCCTGCCTCGAGCAGCCGCCGTGCGACGGCGGACCCGGCCGAGCCGGCGCCGACGACAATCGCGTCCGCGGTGCGCGCCGCCTTCACGACGCTCCCTGCGTGTCGCGGGCGCCGCCCTCCGCCGTCATCTCGACGAGCGCCCTCAGGTACTCGAGGTGACGTCGCATGGCCCGCTGCGCCCGAGCCGGCTGCCGCATCCGGATCGCACGCTGGATCTCCCCGTGCTGGCGCAGGATCGAACCACCGTCGATCGAGGCACCGATGGTGTCGATCAACGACGGTTGCAGGACGTCGAGCGTCCAGCTCGTGAACGCACGGAGCAGCTCGTTCCGGGCCGCGCTCGCGATCGCCCGGTGGAAGCGCGCGTCGGCTGCTCGAAACACCTCCGACGCCGGGTCGTTCCCCGTCGCGGCCTCGACGGCCGCGGCCAGCTCGGCATCGGTCTCGGGCGTCGCGTGCTGCGCCGCTAGCCCGGCAAGCGGCACCTCGAGCGAGATCCGCGCCTCGACGAGCTCGGTCAGCGAGACGCTGTCGGTCTCGAGCATCACCGCGATCGAGTCGCTCACACTCCGTCCCATCCCCTCGTTCTCCGTGCTCGCGACGAAGACCCCGCCACCCGGCCCTTGCGTCGCCCGGACGAGGTGCGCGCTCGCGAGGAGCCGGAGCCCTTCGCGCAGCGTCGGCCGGCTCACACCGAGCTCGTCCGCGAGCTCCTGCTCGGTTCCGAGCCGAGCGCCGGGCGGCAGGTCGCGTTCCGCCACATGGCGCCGGATCTCGAACGCGACGTGCTCGCTCGCGCTGCGACGCGCAGAGCCGAACCGCGCCCGCCCGGAAGTGCTCGTGACGCGTGATCCCCTCATGCGACCGCTACGACGCGAACGTCGGCTCGGGCTCGACGGCGATCTTGGCTTCGCGGACCGTCGGCACGGCCGGGAGTCTATACGCAAATCATTTGATTTTTAATTCGTACCACGAGACGATGCCTGCGATGAAGGTCACCGTCCTGGGTGGTGCCGGCGGGGTCGGCGCATCGACCGCGTTCAACCTCGCTCTGCAAGGGACAGGCCACGAGATCGTGCTCGTCGACACGCGCCCCGAGATGGTGACGTCGCACGTGATGGATCTCGACCAGGTGATCGAGCAGCGTCCCGGCTGCGTCGTGCGCGGCGGCGAGCCGTCCGATGCAGTCGACGCCGACGTGCTCGTCCTCGCCTCGTCGACGCCACTCCTGCCCGACGTCCCGCGACTCGAGTACCTGGCGGGGAACTCCGTGATCGCGGACGAGCTCACCGTGGACCTCGACGAGTCGTGGCCGGGCGTGCTCCTCGTCGCGACGAACCCGGTCGATCCGCTCGTGACGCGCCTCCACGACCGAACCGGCATCGACCGACGGCGCATCGTCGGGTACACGGTCAACGACACGCTGCGCTACCGGACCGGTCTTGCCCGAGCCCTCGGCGCTTCGCCGGGAAGCGTCGAGGCCTGGGTGCTCGGCGAGCACGGGGAGCTGAGCGTGCCCCTCCGCGACCGCGTCTGCGTGGACGGCGCCGACGTGCACCCCACCGCCGCTCAGCTCGCCGCCGCCGAGCGCTACCTCCGCACGTGGTACCCGCGGCATGTCGCGCTCGACTCGGGACGCTCCTCGACCTGGACGTCCGGCCTCGGTCTCTCCCGCATGGTGGCGGCGCTCGGCGGAGAGGGCGAGCTCTGGCCGGCGTCCGTGGTGCTCGACGGCGAATACGGCATCGTCGGCGCCGCAGTGACGGTCCCGGTCACGCTCGCCCGCGGGGGCGTCCGCAAGATCCACGTGTGGGATCTCCGCGCCGAGGACCTCGACGCGCTCCGCGCCTCCGCCGAGCTCGTCCGCGCCGCGGTCGCCGACGCTGGAGGTACTTCGCCGACGCGGTGTTCCGGTTGACGAAACAGGGCGTTAGGATCGGGCCGATGCCGTCGTCCTCGCCCAGGCGCCTTTCCCGGCCGAGGACGATGGTCAGCCTTTCGCGCCCGACGCGTTGGCGCCCCGAGGGCGAGGAAGTGACCGGATGAAGGCCGCGGTGACGGAGCGCCCGGGGACGATGCGGATCGTCGACGTCCCCGACGCGGACGCGCCGGGCGACGGCGAGGTGCTCGTCCGGCCCGAGGCGGTCGGCCTCTGCGGCTCCGACTTCCACTACTTCCTCGGCCATCTCGGTGACGCGGTCGGGCCGGACCTGTACCCGCGTGTCCAGGGGCACGAGTTCGCGGGGGTGATCGAGGCCGTCGGCGCAGGCGCGGCGGGCGGCCTTCGTGCCGGCGAACGGGTCGCCGTGTGGCCCGTGACGGCGTGCGGGCATTGCTACCCCTGCCGCATCGGCCGCCGCAACGTCTGCTCGAACATCAGCCTCGTCGGCATCCATCGCGACGGCGCTCTCCAGGAGCGGGTCCGCGTGCCCGCCGACCAGGTGTTCCCCGTCGGCGACCTCGACCCGGCCGTCTCCGCTCTGATCGAGCCCGTCTCGATCGCCGTCCGCGCGATCGTACGCGCCCGTATCGCGACGGGAGAGAAGGCGGTCGTCCTCGGCGCCGGCCCGATCGGCCAGGCGGTCGCGGCCGCCGCGCTCGACCGTGGCGCCTCGGTGCTGCTCGTCGACCGCGTCGCGAGCCGCGTCGAGCGCGGGCGCGCCGTGGGCGCCGACCTCCTCGTCCTCGCCGACGACGCCGACCTCGTGGCGGCGGGCCGGGAGTGGTCGGGCGACGAGGGCCCGGAGGTCGTCTTCGAGGCGACGGGCGTCCCAGAGCTCGTCCAGACCGCCGTCCGCCTCGTCTCGCAGGCGGGACGCGTCGTCGTCGTCGGCCTGTCGACCCATGACGCCCCGCTCCGGGTCGGCGACCTCGCGTTCCGCGAGATCGACGTGCTCGGCGTCAGTTGCTGCAACGGGGACGAGTTCGCCGAGGCGGTGTCGCTCGTTGCGCGGCGCCAGGACACGCTCTCCGGGCTCGTCACCCACGACTTCTCGCTCGACGAGACGCCCATGGCGATCGACTATGCGATCCGTCATCCTGCCGAGGTCATGAAGGCGATCATCCGCCTGGAGGGCTCGTGACGGGGCTCCGCGCGCTCGACGAGCGACGGGCGGCGGCGGTCGAGGCCCTCTGCGAGCTGATCGTCCCGGGCTCGAGCCGCGTCGGGCCCGCCGTCTACGTCGACGCGCTGATCGCCGGGATGCCGCCGCCCGTGCGCGACGGCGCGCTCGACTCGATCGACGCGCTCGCGCCGGCCGCCGAGCAGGGCTCCGAGGCGCTTGCCGAGAAGGCGCAGACGCCCGAGTTCGGGTTCGTCCGGGCGCTCGCGATCGAGGCGTACTACTCCGACTTCGTCGCCCCGGGGAGCGAAGGCCCGGGGGCCTGGGACGAGATCGACTTCAACTCGCCGCTCGCGACGCGGCTCAAGAAGGACTGGTCGTGGCTCGGGATCGCGTGAAGGACGCCTACGAGGTCATCGTGGTCGGGTCCGGCGCCGGCGGCGGCGTGATCGCAGGCGAGCTCGCGCAGCGGGGCCGCGACGTCCTGCTCGTCGAGTGCGGACCGCACCTCCGCGCCCACGACTTCACGCGCTTCGAGGCGAAGGCAGCCCACGACCTCTTCTGGCCGCTCCGCTTCGCGCCGCTCGAGAACGGTGAGCTCGTCACCTTTCTCGCCGCGCGCTGCGTCGGGGGCACGACGACGATCAACACGAAGGTCGCCTTCCGCGCGCACGAGCGCGACGTCGCGAAGTGGCATCCGGCGAGCGGCCTGACGAGCGACGGGAGCACCCCGTTCTCCGTCTCGGACCTCGCCCCGTACTACGAGCACGTCGAGCGGGTGCTCGGCGTCCGAGAGCGCGCGGACTGGGAGAAGAGCGTGCACACGGTCGTGCCGGGCTTCCGTGCGCTCGGGGCCGAGCTCGAGGCGGTCAACGCGTACACCGACCCGAACTGCGCGAGCTGCGGGTCGTGCATCCAGGGCTGCCCGTCGAATGCCGGCAAGTCGACGATGAACACGTACATCGCCGACGCGCTGGCGCGCGGGATCCTCGAGCTCCGCGCCGACACGACGGTCGAGCGCGTGGTCGTCGAGGGCGGCGAGGCGACGGGCGTCGAGCTCGTCGCTGCGACGGGCGCGCGGCAGACGGTGCGCGCCCGGGCGGTCGTCGTGGCAGCGGGCGCGGTCAACACGCCGCAGCTCCTCCTTCGGTCCGGCCTCGAGAATCCCGCGATCGGCCGGCACCTCGGCCTCCACCCCGTGCGCCTCGTCTACGGGCTCTTCGACGAGCCGCAGGACGCGCACATGGTCTACCCGATCTCCGCGCACTGCCTGAAGCACCAGCACGACGAGGACGGCGGCTTCGTGATCGAAGCGACGACGATCCAGGACCCCGTCGCGTTCGCGACGACGATCGGAGACGACGACGGGCCGTTCTGGGGCCCCCGCCTCGTCGAGGCGATGCGGCGGTTCCGGTACTGGATCGGCTTCCTCGCCATGGCGAACGACGACAACAACTCGGCGGTCTCCATCGGCGAGGACGGCGAGGAGCGGCTCGCGGTCGACCTCCAGCCGGCGGAGCGCCGGCGCATCGACGCTGCGCTCGCCTTCAGCCGGGACGTGCTCGAGGCGGCCGGCGCGAGGCAGGTCTGCTGGACAGGGCTCGTGTCCACGCACGTCCAGGGCGCGTGCCGGATGGGCGACGACCCGGCGCGCTCGGTCGTCGACCGGAACGGCGAGTCGCACGAGGTCAAGCGCCTCTTCGTCGGCGACGGGTCGCTCGTGCCCCGCACGCTCTCGGTGAACCCGTCGCTGACGATCATGGCCCTCGCGACGCGGCTCGCCGACCACCTCGACACCGACGCGAGCGGCTACCTCGGCGCCCGCCCCGCCGCGAGGGCGGCGGCATGAGGGCGGCGCTGCTCAGCGAGTACCACACGCCGCTCGAGCTGATCGAGCGGCCGGACCCCGAGCCGACGGGCGCGCGAAGCGTCGTCGTGAAGATCGCAGGCGCCGGCGTCTGCCAGACCGATCTGCACACGATCGACGGGCACATGGAGCCGGCAGGCGTGCGGCTGCCGCTCGTGCTCGGCCACGAGAATGCAGGGTGGGTGCACGCCGTCGGCGACGATGTCACGGCCGCGGCGGTGGGCGATCCGGTGCTCCTCTACCCGCCGTACAGCTGCGGGCTGTGCGTCCCCTGCCGTCGAGGCGCCGAGGTCTTCTGCGACCGTCACGAGTTCACCGGCCTGACGCAGGACGGCGGCTTCGCGGACTACGTCGTCGTCGACGAGCGGTCGTTGCTCCGGCTGCCGGAGGGCGTCGAGCCGGCGGAGGTGGCACCCCACGCGGACGCAGGCATCACCGCCTACCACGCCGTCAAGAAGCAGGTGCCCCGCCTCGACGCCGGGAGCACGACCGTCGTGATCGGCGTCGGTGGGGTCGGCCACATCGGCCTCCAGCTCGTCAAGGTGCTCGGGTCGGGCGGACGCGTCATCGGCGTCGACACGGACGAGCGCCGCCGCAGCCTCGCGCGGGAACTCGGCGCGGACGAGGTCCTCGGCGAGGAGGCGGACGTCGCGGGAGCGGTTCGAGAGCTGACGAACGGGGCCGGCGCGGACGTCGTGTTCGACTTCGTGGGCACGGACGCGACGCATTCGCTCGGGCTCGAGGTGCTCGCGCGGCGCGGCCTGTTCTCGATCGTCGGCTACGGCGGCACGATCACGCACCCGTCGGTCGGCTTCGTCTCCGGCGGGACCGCCATCGCGGGGAACCTCGTCGGCAACTGGATCGACCTCTGGGAGCTCCTGCAGCTGCACGGGCGAGGCGCGGTGACGCTCCGCTCGGAGACCCACCCGCTCGAGGAGGTGAACGACGTGCTCGACAAGCTGCGCGAGGGCGAGGTCACCGGCCGCGCCGTCCTGGTCCCGTGACGAGCGTGCAGGAGCGGATCTTCGACGTCCGCGGGACGCGGGCCGTCGTCACCGGCGCCGCCAGCGGGCTCGGCTTCGCAATGGCCGAGGTGCTCGCCGACTGCGGCGCGCACGTCACGCTCGCCGACATCGACCCGGAGCTCCTCGCGAGCTCGACGGCGGCGCTCGCCGACCGCGGGGCGACCGTTCGGTCCGTTCGTCGTCGACGTCTCCGACGAGTCCCGGGTCGAGGCGCTCGTCGCCGACGTCGTCGCCGCCGAGGGCGGGCTCGACGTCGTCATCGCGAACGCGGGCATCGCGGCGGTGCCCGGACCTCGCCCAGGAGGGCGGGCAGCGGATCGACACGTCGAGCGCTCCGACTGGGACCGGGTCCTCGGCGTCAACCTGAGCGGCGTCCTCTTCACCATGAAGCACGCCTCCGCCGTCATGCGCCGTCAGGGCTCCGGGCGGATCGTCGTGATGTCGTCGAACGCGGGCCTCAAGCCCGAGCCGGTGGTCTGCTACGGCTACACGGCGAGCAAGGCCGCGGTCATCAACGTCGTCCGGCAGGCCGCGCTCGAGCTCGCGCCGGACGGCGTGCTCGTCAACGCGATCTGCCCGGGGCCGTTCAAGGGGACGCGCATCGGCGGCGGCGTCACGATGGACCCCGAGCCGGAGCAGGAGCGGATGTGGTCGACGACGGTGCCGCTGGGCGGATGGCCGAGCCCGGACGAGCTGAAGGGCCTCGTGCTGCTCCTCGCCTCGCCCGCGTCGAGCTTCATGACC
>CAWIVU010000012.1:0-261158 GCA_963839755.1 uncultured Actinomycetes bacterium | reverse complement strand
TGCCCCCGCGCTCATGTCCCGGTAGTGCACCGGTCAGAAGGCGTCAGATACCCACACAAGGAGACGTTCCACGGCCACCTCGTGCCCCACAACGAGGATGCGAATCCCCGTGCGGGCCTGCTCGACAACTACGACGCGGCGCTCGCACCGGTGGCGGCTGACGGCTGACGCTACCCCTCTATGTGTGGCACCGGGCGCGAAGCAGAGACACGCGTGTTGTCTTGTTCGTGTCTCCGGAGTACGCTCCGCCGCGGACACTACGGCGGGCGACCTTGGGATCGAAGCTGAGTCCTGACGTTGCCCCGAACGGAAGGGGGGAAGATGAAGAGGGTAATTCTTGGGCTGGTGGTGGCGGCCGTGTTCGCGCTGCCGATCGCTGCGACGGCAGCGCCAGAACCCGTCATGACCGGGCCTCGACAATCCACGGGACCTCGGTGGGGGCCAGAGGGTGCGCTGTACGTGGCCGAAGCGGGCAGGGGTGGCCCAGGAGTTTGCGTGCCGCTGCCGGACGGGCCTGGGGTGCGGTGCTACGGAGCCACGGGGGCGATCTCTCGGTTGTGGCACGGCCAGCAGGAGCGCATCGCAACGGGGCTGCCGTCGCTCGCCGGGCAACCCGCCGGCGACACCGCGACCGGGCCTCAGCACATCTCGTTCCAGGGCCGCGGCGGCCTCTACGTAACGATCGGCTGCGGCTGCAACAAGGCAACGGCAACCGGGGACCTGCTCGACGGTCTTGGCTTCGGTTACCTGCTACACGTGCCCGCGTCGGGAAGTCCAATGGCGCTGACCGACCTCGCCGGCTACGAAGCCTCGACTAATCCGGACGGCGCGCAGATCGACAGCAACCCGTACGGGCTGCTCGCCCTGCCCGGCCACCGGCTCGTGACGGACGCGGGCGGCAACTCGCTGCTCGACGTCGCGGCCAACGGCGACGTATCGACGATCGCGACGTTCCCGAGGGTTGCCCCGCCGGGGCCGTTCGGGCTGCGTGACGCCGTGCCGACCGACGTCGTCGTCGGCCCCGACGGCGCGTACTACGTGTCGACGCTGACCGGTTTCCCGTTCACGGCTAGTTCGGCGACCGTCTACCGCGTCGTGCCGGGTCAGGCGCCGACGGCGTACGCCTGGAATCTGACCATGCTGACCGACCTCGCCTTCGGCGCGGACGGCTCGCTGTACGTGCTGCAGCACGCGTCCGGGATCCTGGGCGTGCCCTTCCCGTTCGCAGGCCCCGGCGCCGTGCGGAAGGTGCCGCCGGGCGGTGGCGGAACCTCGACGCTGGTGGCCGGCGACCTGCCTCGAGCGACGGGCCTCGTAATCGGCGGTGACGGGGCGCTCTACGTCTCGGTCAACGGCGCGTCGGCGGCCAACGGCGCCGTCTGGCGCATCGTTCCCTGACGGCCTAGCAGGAGGCGGAGCCTTCGCCGATCGGGCAGGGCTCCGCCTCTGCGAGGATCCGCTCGTTTGGGCCACACTCGGGCCACGACTCAGCGCAACCACGCGGTTTCAAGCCGTACTAGTCAACCACTGGGGCGTCGGCACCGCAGGCCTCGAACTTCCGGCGAAGCCGTGAGGCGTGGGCATCAACGTCCGGATCCGGTCGGTTCGGGACAGTCCCCACTACTAGTGGGCACCCACGGACAGCCTCCTGCGGGCAGTCGCCGTGCGCAGCACGGCGAGAACGACGGAGGGGGAGGGCCCCCGGCCCTCCCCCTCGAACTCGCTCTCCCCACCCCCCACTGTGGGGCGAGCGACGCCGGTCGTGGGACCCGCTACGGCGTGAGTTGCCGTCCCCTGTCAGCGATGCAACGACCGAGGTTCCGGTACGCGGGAGACGCCGCAGCGAGCTCCGCCGCGCACCGGGTCTTGAGGGTCGCTTCAGCCGGGTCTCCCTGTACCGCTGACCGCTTTGCCGCCACAAGCTTCTTGGCGGTCAGGGAGACACACCGGCCGAAGAGATTCTTCTTGTCGAGGCCGCCTCCGGTCTTCGTCACGAAGGTCGTCGCGAAGCCCGTGCTGCCCGGATAGAGCTCGACGAGCTTGGTGGTCTGGTTTCCGGCCTTCCACGCCTTGCACCACTGAGCTGCGTTCTTGGGCGTTGCCGTCGGCTCGGCCGCATGAGCCGCCGGTACGACGAGGAGTCCGACAACGGCAACGAGCAGGAGCCGCCACGCCGTGCCCGATGCCGATGTCGTCCTCATCACGAGGAAGATGCGCTCGGACCGCGGAACTTGCGCGCTCGTCTGTAAAGAGTGTGTAAGGGGGGTGCACGGGCCCGAAGTTTCAGCCATCGTGAGCGAGTCCATGGCAGCCACCGAATCGAGCAGCCGCGCGAACGCCGCGCTCGACGACCTCTATCGTCGTCACGTCGGCGACGTGTATCGCTACACGTACGCGGTGCTCGGCAACCACGCGGACGCCGAGGACGTCACGCAGACGACGTTCGTCAACGCGCTGCGTGCGCTCGAGCGAGGTGAGACGCCGCGCAATGCCTCTCACTGGCTGCTCGCGATCTCACACAATCTCTGTCGGCAGCGCTGGCGCCAGACGGCCTCCCGGCCGACGGTCGTGGAGCTCGTCCACGACGTTCCCGACGAATCCGCCGAGGACAGCGACGTCGAGCTCGACGCGCTCGTCCTGGCGCTTCAGAAGATCCCACCGTCGCAGCGCGAAGCGCTCGTCATGCGCGAGCTCGAGGGTCGTCCGTACGGCGAGATCGCCGAGCTCCTCGGGATCACGACCTCGGCGCTCGAGACACTCCTCTTCCGGGCCCGGAGGTCGCTCGCAGAGGAGCTCGAGAATCTCGTCACGTGCCAGAACGCCGAGCTCGCTATCTCGAAGCAGCTCGACGGCCGACTCTCGCGCAAGGATCGACGCCGGCTCGACGAGCACGTCGCGGAGTGCGAGGACTGCGCACGCCTCGCCGCGACGGCCAAGCGCCAGCGGAAGGCATTCAAGGGCCTCGCGGTCCTGCCGCTGCCGATCGGTCTCGCGCTCTTCAAGGGCGCCCCGGCGGCGAGCGCTGCGACCGTCACGACGCTCGGCGTCGCAGGAACGGGAATCGGCGCCACCGGCGTCGGCGCGACCGGCGCAGGGACCGCAGTGACCGGCGGTGTCGTGGTCGGTGGCTCGGCGGCCGGCGCGGGCGGCGCGGTCGCGGGTGGAACGCTGATCGGCGGCGCCGCGGCGAAGGTCGCAGCTGTCGTCGTCGCGGCGAGCGTCGCGACGGGAGTCGGCTATCAGGGCGTCAAGGTGGTCAGGGACGAGCCGTCGAAGGCGCCTGCGAAGACGGTTGCCACCAAGCGTGCGGCTGCGACGTCACCGACCGAACGCGGTGCGCCGAGCGCAACCGGCGCCGTGCGTCGCGCGACACCGATCGCGCCCGTGAAAGCACGTGGCGCTGCAGCGGCCCCCGGCCGCGTGAAGCCGAGCTCCGTAGTCGTGGCAAAGGCCAATGTCGGCAACAGCGCGGTTGCGAAGGAGCGAGCGGCCGAGAAGAAGGCCGAGCGCCTCGCGGCCGTGCCGAACGCCAAGGCGGACGCAGCGAAGGACAAGACGCCGCCCGCGAACGGCAAGGACAAGGACAAGGCAGTCGTCGCGCCGCACAAGCCGACCACTCCGCCGAGCGCCGATGTGGGCGCCGAGCCGAAGCCGAAACCCAACGAGGGGTCGAACGGGAATGGCCCGGGCACGACTCCGCCCGGTCAGGCGTCCTCGCCCACCTCGACGCCGCCTGCGAGCAGCGAGGCTGGAGCCGGCGCGACTCCGCCGCCGACCGAAGCTCCGCCTCCAGGCCCCGAGGCAACCCAGGCGCCGCCCGCGCCCGTAAGCCCGGCGCCGACTGACGAGACAGCCGGCGACGAGCACGGCACGGCACGCGTCGGCAACGGTCACGCGAAGCACGACGCCAAGCACGACGGCAAGGACGGCTGAGAGAACGGGTCGCTGACCCGTCGAGGCCCGCGCCGTTCGGGCAACCCCCAAAGGGGGACGCAGACACCGCCTCCCTTGACGATAAGGTGGGTAATGCTTCGCGGCCGGCTGCTCCTCGTGATGGTCCTCGCTCTCGCGATTCCCGCGAGCGCAACGTCGGCGACGTCCCATTCGACGGGCTCGAGCGTGACCCGCGCGAGCTCACTGGAGAGCCTCGTGCTGACCGAGCTCAATGCCGTGCGCGCGGCACACGGCATGTATCCGCTCAGCCGTTCCGCTCACCTGTCGCGCGCCGCGATCGGGCACAGCCGCGCGATGGTGACGCTCGGCTTCTTCTCCCACGAGTCCCGAGACGGCACACCGTTCTCGGATCGCCTCCGACGCTTCTACGCCCCGTCGTCGAACGCCTGGACCGTCGGGGAGAACCTCGCGATGTTCGGCGGCGTCACGCCGACCGCGAAGACGATCGTGGAAGCCTGGATGGCGTCACCCGGCCATCGTGCCAACGTCCTCCGCCGGCAGTTCCGCGAGGCGGGCATCGCGATCGTGCACCACCCCGCCGCAGGCGGCGTGTTCGGCGGTCTGCCGACCTGGCTCGTCACGCTCGACGTCGGCCGGCGCTAGCCGGCGGACACCTCCCCGTCTCGGGCGCGGGCGGACGGCGCTACGCTCCGCAGCGCTCACAGGGGACAGGCCCCTGCGGGGCCAGTCCCCGGTCAGGGAGGGCGTGCTAGACGGGAAGCGCGCGGTACGTGGTTCGGCGTGGATCGATCGCGCTGTTGAAGCCGCGCTCCCACTCGACGACGACCGAGCCGCCTGCCTCGATGTCGCGAACGACCCCGCGATCACCGGCCCGCAGATCCGACTCGCCGTCCGCTGTGAGCTCGATCCGGCTACCGATCCGCACACCTGCCGCGATCCGTGCCGCAAGAAGTCGTGCGCCAGAAGCATCCATGCTCCTTAGATAACGCGAGATCGCCCGCGCCGCCCTCCCCCGTTCGGACAGGATCTCCTCCCCCCATGGGGGAGGAAGGATGAAGGGCCGAGACGACGAACCCAGACTCGCGCCGGCGGCTCATTCGAATTCGACGGCTGAGGGTGTGTCGCCGGCGCTACCAGGGAGGGAAACGATCTCGATGCCGCAAGAGGCACGTCACGATCGCCAATGGATGCACTGGCCGGATGACCGTGACGCCGGAATGCGCGGGCGTCTGCGGTCGCTCTTCGCGCCCACGGATGCGGGGGACGACGTTACCGAGCTCATCGCCGTCCACGGCCGGCAGCTCGAGGAACGCTCGGCGGAGCTCGTCAGCGCGGCCGGCGCGCTGGAGCTGCGCGAGGCGCGGGCGAGGGAGCTCCATGCGAAGGTGGAACGGGTCCTTCGCGAGGGCGCCGTGGAGCTGGACGTCCGCCAGACGGAGCTCGAGGCTCGCGCCGCGGAGCTCGATCGGCGCGAAGCCGCGCTCGTCGAGTCCGAGCGACGGCTCGAGGCTCGCCGTCGCGAGCTCGGCGCCGTCGAGTTGCGGGGCGCGGCCGTCGCTCGTCGTGAGGAAGCGCTCCAGTCGCGCGAATCAGAGCTAGAGCTGCGGGCGGGTGAGCTGGCGGACCTCGCGCGCCAACTCGATGCGGTCGGCACGACCTTCGCGAGGGTCGAGCAGCCCGCGGTTCCAGAACACGAGCACCTCGTGTTCGCGGCGGGAGACGGCTATCGGCTGCTCGAGCGCGACGGCCCGGCTCCGAGCCCCGGGACCGACGTCGAGCTCGACGACGGCCGCTACCGGTGCGTCCGGGTCACCGGCTCGCCCCTTCCGTCGGATCTCCGCCGCTGCGCTCTTCTCGAGCGCGCTCTGGAGCACGTGCCTGTCTAAAGCCAGGGCCGGTGCAGTCTGTCCGTCAGCCGAGCCAGGCGTCGAGCAGGGTCTCGCCGAGGAACAGGCCGACGACCCCGCCCACAGCGAGGAACGGACCGTAGGGCAGCGTCGCCTTGCGGCCCGCTGACCCGCGTCTCGCGACGACGGCGAGCGCTGCGACCGCGCCGAGCAGCGAGCCGACGAACAGCGCAACCGCGACGTCCCGCCCGAGCCACGCCCCGAGGAACGCCGCCAGCTTCACGTCGCCCATTCCGAGCCCCGCCGGATAGATCAGGGCCATCGCGAGGAAGAACGCCCCGGCGGCGGCCGCGGAGACGACCCACTCGACGCTCGGCTCGCGGATCGTCTGCACGACGAGCGCGGCGCCGAGCGCCGGCACGATGATCCGATTGGGGATGATGCGCCGCTCGAGGTCGGTGACCGTGACGGCGACGAGAACCGCGCATCCCGCGGCGCCGACAACGGCTTCGACCGATACTCCGAAGACGGCGACGCAGAGGACCGCGAGCGCGATCCACACGACGACGGCGATGGCGCGCAGCGGCACCTGACCGGATTCACCGCGGTCCGCCTCGATCCTCTCCCCCATGCGAGGGATGGGGATCCCTCCGAAGGGTGGCGAAGCCGGCCCGATCGTCCACGACGATCCGAGGACTGCGGAGCACGCGCCCGCTCCTGGCGTCGGGGTGCGAGAATCGAGAGGACATTGGGGATTCCTCGTGCTGCGAGGGCTGCCCGTCACTGGCTTCTGTGGCCGGCGACGGCTGTGCTCGTCATCGGAATTGGTGGGATCGCGACCCTGGGCCTGACCCAGCGCGATCGGCCGGTCGACGCGCTCGTGATCGCCATGACGCTGGCTGGATTCGCCGGAGCGGCGAGCACGCTGCTCGTCACGCGCCTGCTGGCCGCCCAGCGACTCGCCCTGCGTGATGGGCTGACCGGCCTCCCGAATCGCGCGCTGCTCGACGACCGGATCGCACAGGCGCTCGCTCGCGGAAGACGGAGCGGGGAGTCGTTCGCGCTCCTCGTCGTCGATCTCGACGGGTTCAAGGCCGTCAACGACGTCCGGGGACACGAAGCGGGCAACCAGGTGCTGCGGTCGATCGCTCGGCGCCTCGAGACGGTCGTCCGCGAGACGGACACCGTCGCCCGCGTGGGCGGCGACGAGTTCGTCGTCCTCTCGTGGGGGACGTCGGAGGACGAGGAGGCCGAGGCACTGGTCGGCCGCATGCGGCAGGTGCTCAAGCGGCCCCACCAGGTCGAGGGCGGCCTCGTCGAGATCGACGCCTCGATCGGCTGGGCGTTGTTCCCTCAGGACGGGCTGGCGCCGGACCACCTGCTCGCGAAGGCGGACGGTCAGATGTACGCGACGAAGCGCGATTCGAGCGAGGAATCCGCACTGCCGGGACGGCCGGACAGGGGTGTCGTCAAGGATCTGCAGAGCGCGCTCGAGCGCGGTCAGGTCGTCGTGCATTACCAGCCGATCGTCGACCTCCGCTCCGGCGCCGTGCGCTCGGTCGAGGCGCTCGTGCGGCGGGAGCATCCGGATCGGCTCATCACCCCTTCGGAGTTCATCCCGCACGTCGAACAGACGCCCGTGGTGCGCGCGTTGACGCTCGCGGTGGCAGCCGACGGGCTCCGGCGCCTCGCGGAGTGGGAGGCGGTCGGCCACAGCCTGGGGGTGGCGATCAATGTTCCGTACCGGTTGATCGACGACGCCGAGCTCGTGTCGGGCCTCGTCGACCTGCTCGAGTCGACCGGGGTCGCACCGGAGCGACTGACGCTCGAGATCGTTCCGTCAGGTGCCGGGGCCGGCGCCGAGGTCGACCGCTTCGTGGTGAAGCGCCTTCGCGACCTGGGGATTCGGCTCTCCCTCGACGATCTCGGACGGGCGTCCTCGGTGGCGGCGATCCGGATGCTGCCCCTCGACGAGGTCAAGATCGACGTGATGTTCCTCCACGACGCCGGTCGCGGCGGCCGATCCGATGCAATCGTGAGCTCGTTCGTGGAGCTGGCACATCGACTCGGCGTCGAGACCGTTGCCGAGGGTGTCGAGAGCCGGCTTGCATGGGAGGCCGCGGCCCAGCTCGGCTGTGACCTCGCCCAGGGCTTCTACCTCGGCTATCCGATGCCACCGAAGAAGCTCGCGGAGTGGCTGAGCGACACCTGGCCGATCGCCTCCGTCGTCGGGTAGCGCCTCAGAGCTTCTAACACAATGACCACGCGCTGGCTGGGCGCGATGGGCGAGTGCGATGCGAGGACGCAGGGAGCCTCGATATGCGGGCATATCGGGGCGACCGAGGACGAAGCAGCGTGCCGCCCAGCGCGGCCAGACGGCCCGTGCTTCGTTGTGTTAGGAGCTCTAAAACACGACCGCGCCCGCCGTCGCCGCGATCGGCACGACCGCCCAGACCGGTAGCACGCGCAAGAGTCCGAGCAGGGCGAGCGCAAACGCCACGTCGACGGCCTCGTCGATCGAGGTCGTGACGATCGGGTCCCAGAGGGCGGCGGCCAGAATCCCGACCACGACCGCGCCCACACCGACCAGCGCCGCCTGGACGCGCGCCTGTCGGCGGATCGTCGACCAGAACGGCAGAACACCGCCGAGCAACAGGAACGACGGGAGGTAGATGGCACCGAGCGCGAGCGCGGCGCCGGCAACGCCGTTCGGTGAAGGCTCCTCGATCGCTCCCAGGTACGCGGCGAACGAGAAGAGCGGCCCGGGCATAGCCTGGGCGAGGCCGTAGCCGGCGAGGAACTCCTGCTCGCTCACCCATCCCGGCGCGACCACGGCCTCGTCGAGCAGGGGCAGGACGACGTGGCCCCCGCCGAACACGAGCGACCCGGATCGGACCATCGCGTCGACGAGGGCGACCGCGTGGGCGTCCGTCACGTCCCGGAGAGCCGGCAGGCCGACCAGTAGCGCGGCGAGCGCTGCCAGGCACGCGACACCGACGGCGCTGCGTCCACCGAGCCGCAGGGTGAGCCGCGGCGCGCTCGTGCGTCCGCGGAAGGCGGCGATCCCGACAACGGCCCCGACCGCAAGTGCGGCCGCCTGTCCGGGAAACCCGCCGAGCCCGAGCGCGAGGAGCGCCCCGACGGCGGCAAGGGCGAGTCTTGGGAGATCCGGCGCGAGTGCCGCTCGCATCGCCAGCACGGCGAGCAGCACAACGGGGACGGCGACCAGCTCGAGCCCGTGCACCCAACCGGCGCCCGAGACGTCGGCCGAGCCCACCGTGAGCGCGAGCACGGTCATCGCGACCGCGGACGGCAGCGTGAAGCCGAGCCAGGAGGCGAGCGCGCCGAGACGACCTGCGCGGTGCGCTCCGATCGCGATCCCGAGCTGGCTCGACGACGGCCCCGGCAGGAGGTTCGTGACGGCGACGAGCTCGGAGAACTCCTGCTCGTCGAGCCACCGGCGGCGGCCGACGTACTCGTCGCGGAAGTAGCCGATGTGCGCGACGGGGCCGCCGAACGAGGTCACGCCGAGCCGCAGGGCGGTCCGGAAAACCTCGGCGACCGTTCCTACTCGCGCGTCGCGCCCGGCTTCCAGAGCGGCTCGTCGTGACCGGCGCGGGCATTCGCCGTCCGCGCCAGGATGAACAGGAGGTCGGAGAGCCGGTTGAGGTAGACGACGACGAGCGGGCCGAGCTCGTGCTCCTGCGCTGCGACGAGCGCCTCGCGCTCGGCGCGCCGGCAGATCGTCCGTGCGACGTGGAGCATGGCGGCAGAGTCGGTTCCGCCCGGGAGGACGAAGCTCTTGAGCTCGGGGAGGTCGGCGTTGAAGCGATCGCAGTCCTCCTCGAGCCGATCGACCACGGACTGCTCGACCCTGAGCCTCCCTTCGACGTGCGCCGGGACGGAAAGGTCCGCGCCGACGTCGAAGAGCTCGTTCTGGACCCGCTCGAGCACGGCTCTCAGCGACGCGTCGTGCTCGCCGGCGAGCACGACGCCGATCGCGGCGTTGAGCTCGTCCACCGTGCCGAAGGCCGCGATCCGCGCGTCGAGCTTCGAGGCGCGCGACCCGTCGCCGAGCGAGGTCTCCCCCGCATCCCCACCGCGCGTGTAGATCCGCGTGAGGCGCACCGGCTCGTCCCTCGCGCGGGCCATTGGCCGCAGCCTACGCCAAGGCGCGCGGCCAACGAGGATCGCGTTCCGGGGCGGTGCATCGTCCGTGTCTCACGGGAGTTCACCTTCAGCTGGACTTCGTGGTATCCTGATACCTAGATGGCAGTACGCAAGAGCATGACACTACGGATCCCGACCGAGCAGGCAGACGAGCTAGAGGCAGTCGCGCGCGCAGAAGGGATAACCGTCTCCGACGCGGTGCGCGAAGCGATCTCCGAGCACATCGCTCGCAAGCGAAAGGACAAGGCGTTTCGGGAGCGGCTACGGGCCGTGATGGAGCGCGATCGTGAGATCCTCGAGCGGCTCGCCCGCTAAGGCTTGCAGTACCTCGATCTCGCCGATTACCTACTGATCGCGGAGGCCGTGGTCGGCGTTCCCGCCGAGACGATTGCGAGCTGGCCGGGGATCGGGCTCGCCGAGTCGGCGCTCCACGCTCCCGCAGCGAGCTTCGGAGACGTGGAGCTCTACCCCGACGAAATGGACAAGGCAGCCGTGCTGTGCGCTCGGCTCGCTCGCAATCACCCGCTGCCGGACGGCAATAAGCGGGTCGCCTATCTCGCGCTTGTCGAGTTCCTCTCCCGTAACGGCATCGGGTGGACGCCGCCTTCGGTCGAGAAAACAGTCACGACGATCGAGGGCGTGGCTGCGGGGGCGATCTCGGAGCGGGAGCTCGCAGACTGGCTGCGACTTACGCGGCGGAAGAGCGGCTGAGCCAGGAGCGACGCACTCTGCGGTCAGTCTGCCGCCGGGATGGCTCCTGCGACCGTGCGCTCGTGCGTGCGCAGCAGGTCGCGGGCGATGACGATCCGCTGGATCTCGCTCGTTCCCTCGTAGATCTCGGTGATCTTCGCGTCGCGGTAGTAGCGCTCCGCGGGGAACTCGCGCGTGTAGCCGTACCCGCCGAGCACCTGGATCGCCTCCTGGCTCGCCTGCACCGCGACCCGCGAGGCGAAGAGCTTGGCCATGGCGCCTTCCGAGCCGTGCGGCTGTCCCGACTGCTTGAGCCACGCTGCGCGGAGCGTCAATTGGCGCGCCGCGGCGATCTCCGTCGCCATGTCCGCGAGCTTGAACTGGACGGCCTGGAAGTCCGCGATCCGCTGCCCGAACTGCTCGCGCTCCAGCGCGTAGGCGCGGGCGGTCTCGAACGCGGCCTGGGCTATCCCCACGGCCTGGGCGGCGATCCCGATTCGACCGCCGTCGAGGGTCGCCATGGCGACGGCGAAGCCCTTCCGCTCCTCGTGGAGCAGCCGGTCGGCATCGACGTGAACGCCGTCGAGACGGAGATCTGCCGTCGACGAGGAGTGCAGACCGAGCTTCTCCTCCTCCCGGGTGACCTCGACGTGACCGGCGTCGAGCACGAACGCCGACACGCCCCGTCCGCCCTCGGTCGCCGGGTCGGTGCGCGCGAAGAGCAGGAACGTGGACGCGTGACTGCCGTTGGTGCACCACTGCTTCGTGCCGGTGATGCGCCAGCCGTCGCCGTCCGGAGCTGCGACGGTTCGCAGCGACCCGGCGTCCGAGCCCGACCCCGGCTCGGTGAGCGCGAACGCGCCGATCGACTCCCCCCGCGCGAGCGGTGGGACGAAGCGCGCCTTCTGCTCATCGGTCCCGAAGAGGACGATCGGCAGCGTGGCGGCACTCGTGTGCACGGCGACCGTTACCCCGACGCCGGCATCTGCCCGCGAGAGCTCCTCGAGCACGAGCACGTACGAGAGGAAGTCGGCGCCGGCGCCGCCGAGCTCCTCCGGGATGCAGACTCCCATCAGCCCCAGCTCTCCGAGCTTGGCGAAGAGCTCTCGTGGGAACCGGTGCTCGCGGTCCCAGTCGGCCGCGTTCGGGGCGATCTCGGTGTCTGCGACCTCGCGCGCGAGCGCCTGGATCTCGCGTTGCTCGTCGGTCAGGGCGAAGTCCACGGCGGAAGTCTAGAGCGCAGGCTCGGAGCGGCTCTGCAGCCGACCGATGTCCGACTTCAGTCGGACATCTGCTCTACCGGTGGCGCATCGGGCGCAGGCGGCGCTTCACCGTCCGCGCAACCCCATCGGGCGTCACGAGTCGCCGCAGCCGGCCCACCGACAGCTCGGAGCAGAGCACGGCGGACGCCGCAGGCCCGCGGTCGCCGTACCCGACGCCGCTGGGCCGGAATGCCGGCGCGGCGCGCCAGCCGTCGGGGCCGAGCTCGTACGCCTCCTGCTCCTCCACGAAGAGTCCCGCCGAGGTGAAGAGCCCCGTCCAGCCGGCGACGTCGTCGAGCCGGAACCAGCCGTGGTCACCCGGCTCACCCAACGGGACGGTGACGAGCAGCCGTCCGTTCCGGCGAAGCACCCGTCCGAGCTCGCGGAGCGCGTCGGCACGGGAGCCGGGGTCGTCCTCTGCGGTCAGGCCGTAGTCCGAGTTGTCCGCGCCGACGTGCTCGAGGGTCGAGACGAGCAGCACCTGGTCGACGCTCTCGTCGGGAAGCGGCAGCGCCCTGACATCGGCAACGATCCTCTCCAGCCCGTCGACGTCGCGCTCGGCGAGGTCGACGCCGACGAGCTCGACGCCCGAGCGCAGCAGGCCCGCGAGGTAGGCCGGCTCGGCGAACGCGTAGCCGATCTCGAGGACGCGGCCCTGGCGTGACCAGCCGAGAGAGGACCCACGGGACCTCGACGACGCGCTCGTCGGTCGCAGGCGGCGCCTGAAGCCAGGACAGCCGCTCGCCGCGACCCCGCGCGCCCAGACCGAGCACGACGGCGTCGTCGAGCTCGCGGACGCGGACCGCCTCGGCCGAGATCACGAGCTCGTGGAGGAACGTCGCGCGCGACAGCGTGCCTCCCGCCAGCTTCTCGAGCGCGCGCTCGCGCGCGTCCGAGTCCGGCGGGCGTCGAAGCACGGCACGGAACGCGCGCTCGACGAACTCGTCGTCGGCATCCGCGTACGCTTCCACCGCGGCTGAGACGAGAGGATCCATTGCGACGTCAGTCGTACGCGTAGAAGCCGCGACCTGACTTCCGTCCGAGCCGCCCGGCCGCCACGTACCGCCGGAGCAGCGGGCACGGCGCGTACTTCGGGTCGCCCAGCCCCTCGTGCAGGACGTCCATGATCGCGACGCACGTGTCGAGGCCGATCAGGTCCGCCAGCGCGAGCGGCCCCATCGGGTGTGCGAACCCGAGCTTCGCGACGGTGTCGATCGCCTCGGCCTCGGCGACGCCCTCCATCAGCGCGTAGGCAGCTTCGTTGACGAACGGCATCAGGATCCGGTTCGAGACGAAGCCCGGGAAGTCGTTCACCTCGGCCGGCGTCTTGCCGAGGTCGCGCGCGAGCTCGACGATCGCGGCGGCCGTCTCGTCCGAGGTCTGCTCGGCGCGGATCACCTCGACGAGCGCGAGCACCGGGACGGGGTTGAAGAAATGCATGCCGATCACCTGCTGGGGCCTCGAGGTTGCCGCAGCGAGCTCGGTGATCGGGATCGAGGAGGTGTTCGACGCGAGGATCGCGTCGGCGGGCAGCGTCTCGTCCGCCGTACGAAACACCTCCCTCTTCGCGTCCGCGTTCTCGACGATCGCCTCGATGAGAAGATCGGCCTCTGCGAGATCGTCGACCGGCTCGACGCGCCCGATCACCTCGTCGGGGTCCGGCCCGCCCTTCTCGTGGAGCTTCGTGAGGCTCCGCCGCATCGCCTCGACACCGCGCTCGACTGCGCCCGCTTGGGCGTCGTACAGGAGCACCTGACGCCCGGAGGCGGCAACCACCTGGGCGATACCGGCGCCCATCTGGCCGGCGCCGACCACGAGGACACGCTCGAAGGTCATCGGTCGAGGCTACTGCGTCGCGGGAGCTCGCGCCGCCTGAGCCGGCGGACGGAGTAGAGCAGCACGAGGGCGAGGATCGCGAGCCCGATCACGATCTTGATCGCATCGCCGCGAGGCTCGTCGCTCGTCGAGAGCAAGGCCCCGGGATCGGTCAGCAGGCACGACTCCGTCACGATTCGCGCGCCTTCGACCATCGCCATGACGCCGAGAGCCTCGTCGCGGACGAGCGGCTCGTCGGCGGCGTCGACGAGCCGTCCCGCGGAGCTCACCTCGATCTCACGACCGACCGGGCCCTTGACGCGCTGATCGACGACGAAGCGGTACACGAACCCCGCGCCGTCGGAACCACGTCGCTCGTCCGTCACGCGGCCGACGAACGCGACCTCCGCTCGAGCGAGCCGATCCTCCAGTGGAATGTTCGGACAGTCGAGCGCGAGAGCCGCCGAAGTGAGGACGAGTGAGCCGAGCGTCGCAACGACCGCGCAGAGAGAGCCTCGGACGGTCACACCTCGAGCAGGAGGGCGTCGCCCTGACCGCCGCCGGAGCAGATCGCTGCGAGGCCGAGCCCTCCACCGTTTCGTCGCAGCTCGTGGACGAGTGTCCCGACGATCCGGCCGCCAGAGGCGCCGATCGGGTGTCCCAGCGCGACGGCGCCGCCGTTGACGTTCACGCGGCCCTCGTCGGCGCCGAGCATCTGCGTGGAGTTGCGCGCGACGGAGGCGAACGCCTCGTTGATCTCGACCCGCGCGACGTCGTCGATCGACCGGCCCGCCTCGTCGAGCGCCCGGGCAGCGGCCTTCGCGGGTGTGCGCGCGAGGTACGCGAAGTCGTCGGCGACGTACGCATGCCCGAGGATCCGCGCGAGCGGCTCGATCCCTCGCTCCTTCGCCCACTCGTCCGAGCAGACCACGACGCACGACGCTCCGTCGTTCACGCCGGGCGCGTTTCCGGCGGTCGTCGTCCCCTCCGGGTCGAATACGGGCTTCAGGGAGGCGAGGCGCTCGATCGTCGTGTCACGGCGGATGCTC
Organism: uncultured Actinomycetes bacterium; assembly: GCA_963839755.1. GTDB lineage: Bacteria > Actinomycetota > Thermoleophilia > Gaiellales > Gaiellaceae > Gaiella. Next base: position 246,410 of record CAWIVU010000012.1, on the reverse strand, counting down.
TCGTCCGCCGAGACTCCATCGACCGCCACGATCTCGTCGTCGAACCGACCAGCGTCCTGTGCCGCGGCGGCACGCTCCTGCGAGCGCAGCGCCCACGCGTCCTGGTCCTCGCGCGAGATCCCGAGCTCCCGCGAGACGGCGGAGGCCTGCTGGACCATGTGCAGCCCGTCGAATGTCGAGGTGAGGCCGTCGAACACCATGTGGTCGAGCACCTCGCCGTGCCCGAGCCGGTAGCCGAAGCGGGCTTTCGGGAGGAGGTACGGCGCGCGCGACATCGACTCCATCCCCCCGGTGACGACGACGTCGTGGCGACCCGCCGCGATCATCAGCTCTGCGATCTCGACCGCGCGGATCGAGGACGCGCAGACCTTGTTGATCGTGTCCGCCGGCACCTCCTTCGGGATCCCCGCGGCGATCGCGGCCTGACGAGCCGGCGCCTGGCCCGCCCCGGCCTGGAGCACCTGGCCCATGACGACGTAGCCGACGTCCTCGGGCGCGATCCCCGCGCGCTCGAGCCCTGCGCGGATCGCGGTCGCGCCGAGCTCGGTGGCGGGGCGCTCCGCGAGGCCTCCGCCGACGCGGCCGAAGGGCGTGCGGACGGCGGAGACGATCACTGCGCCAGCCATCAGCGTCACGATAGCCAGGCGTCTGTCCCCGCAGGGGACTGACCCCCGCGACGCTCGCGCCATCCCACTCCCTCACAGGGGACAGACCCCTTCGGGGTCAGTCCCCGCGCACGTGAGTCGCCTACGCTCTCGGAGTCCAATGACGCCGCTCACGACGATCGTCACCGACCTCCTCACCCCGCTGGGCGCCTATCTCCGGCTGCGCGCGATGGGTAGGGCGAGCTTCCTGCTCGAGTCGGTCGAACGCGGCCGGCTCGGCCGGAGCTCGTGGATGGGCGCCGGCTCGCGACTCGTCACGTTCGCGGAGGCCGAGGAGCTGGAGCTGCCCGTGATCGGCTTTCTGAGCTACGACCACATCGCCGCCCTCGAGCCCGCCGTGCCGCTCCCGAGCGACGGCCACGGCTTCCCGGAGAGCCGGCTCGTGGTCGCCGAGACGCTCGTGCGCTTCGACCACGGCGCGGGGACGGCGGACGTCCTCGCAGGCGACGCGGAGGAGATCGCCGGCCGGCTGGAGTCGGGCATTCCCTGGCACCACGAGCCGCGTGGCACGAGCGCGGAGCTTCGCCGGTTTCCTGACCGGAAGCGCTACGAGGAGATGGTGCGTTCGGTCAAGGAGCACATCGTCGCCGGAGACGTCTTCCAGTGCGTCCCGTCCCAGCGAGCGGAGCGACCGACCTCCGCCTCACCGCTCGACGTCTACCGCGCCTTGCGGCGCGTGAACCCGTCGCCGTACCTCTTCCTCCTCGATCTGGACGGGATCGCTCTCGTCGGGTCGTCGCCGGAGCGCCTCGTCGCCTGTGACGACGGTCAGGTGAGCCTTTGCCCGATCGCCGGCACGACCGAGCCGACGGAGGGAGACGTGGAGCGGCTGTTGTCGTCGGAGAAGGATCGCGCCGAGCACGTGATGCTGGTCGACCTCGGGAGAAACGACCTGTCGCGTGTCTGCCGTGCAGGGACGGTGCACGTCGCCCGCAGCATGGAGGTCGAGAGGTTCTCGCACGTCTCGCACCTCGTCTCGGAGGTGGTCGGCGAGCTGCGCGACGACGTCACGCCGTTCGACGTCCTGCGAGCGTCCTTCCCGGCGGGCACGGTGACGGGCGCGCCCAAGATCCGCGCGATGCAGTTGATCACCGAGCTCGAGGGCTTCCGGCGCGGCCCGTACGGCGGCGCTGTCCTGTACGCGCTCCCAGGCGGCACCATGGACGCATGCATCGCGCTGCGGACGATGGTCATGCGTGACGGCGTCGCGTACCTCCAGGCCGGCGCCGGGGTCGTCGCCGACTCCGACCCGGCAGCGGAGCACGAGGAGTGCCTCCGCAAGCTCGCCGCGATGGAGGCGGCGATCGACCTCGCAGAGCGTGAGGCGACGAGCGAGCGGAGGACGGCGACGTGAAGGTCCTCATGATCGACAACTACGACTCGTTCACCTACAACCTCGTCCATCTGTTCGAGGAGCTCGGGGCCGAGGTCATCACCGTCCGGAACGACGCGATCACGCCCGACGAGGCGCTCGAGCTCGCTCCCGACCGGCTCGTCGTCTCCCCGGGCCCCGGACGACCCGTCGACGCGGGCGTCTCGGTCGAGCTGATCCGGGCTCTCGGCCCGACGACCCGAACCCTCGGCGTCTGTCTCGGGCACCAGGCGGTCGTCGAGGCGTTCGGCGGCAACGTCGGTCAGGCCAAGGCCCTCCTCCACGGCAAGTCGAGCGTCGTCACGCACGACGGGCACGGCGTCTTCACCGGGCTCCCGGACGAGGTCGAGGTCGGCCGGTACCACTCGCTCGCCGCGACGTCGGTGCCCGAGGAGCTGCTCGTCACGTCCCGCACGGCGGACGGCGAGGTGATGGGGGTGCGGCACGTCTCGCATCCGATCGAGGGCGTCCAGTTCCACCCAGAGAGCGTCCTCACGCCGCTCGGCCCGTCGATGGCGAGGAACTTCCTCACGTGATCGAGGCGGCAATCATCGCGATCACGGACCGCCGCGATCTGACCCGCGAGCACGCGCGATCGGTGATGGGGATCGTGATGAGCGGTGAAGCCACTCCCGACCAGATCCGCGATCTCCTCGTGGCGCTGAGCGCGAAGGGAGAGACGGCGGACGAGATCACGGGCTTCGCCGAGGCGATGTCGGAGCACGTCGTGCGCGTGACGCCGTCCCGGACGCCGCTCGTCGACGTCGTCGGCACGGGAGGCGACGGCGCGCGCACCTTCAACATCTCCACCGCCGCGGCGCTCGTCGCGGCTGCCGCGGGCGCGGCCGTCGCAAAGCATGGGAACCGCGCCGCGAGCTCCGCCTGCGGCTCGGCGGACGTGCTCGAGGAGCTGGGGATCGGGCTCGAGCAGTCGCCGGAGCGAATCGCCACGTCCATCGACGTGCACGGCTTCGGCTTCATGTTCGCCCGGGCTCACCATCCGGCGATGCGCCACGCTGCGCCCGTACGGCAGCAGCTCGGCACGCGGACGGTGTTCAACGTGCTCGGGCCGCTCACGAACCCCGCGGGGGCGCGCGACGGCGTGTTCGGCGTCTACGCAGCCCCGCTCGCGCGCACCTATGCGGAAACGCTTGCGGGCCTCGGAGCGCGGAAGGCGTTCGTCGTCCACGGCGACGGCGGGCTGGACGAGCTGTCGCCGTCGGGCACGAACCTCGTCGTCGAGGTGGACGACGGCGAGATCCGGGAGTGGGAGCTCGATCCTCGCGCGCTCGGCATCTACCCCACCTCGCCCGACGACCTCCGTGGCGGAGATGCGCGGGGGAACGCCGACGCCGTCCGCCGCGTCCTCGCAGGCGAGCGAAGCGGGAGGCGCGACGCTGTGCTCCTCAACGCGGCGGGGGCAATCGTCGCGGCCGGGCTCGCCGAGAGCCTCGGGGAGGGCGTCGAGGTCGCGGCCGCAGCGATCGACTCCGGCGGCGCAGCGGAGACGCTCGAGCGCCTCGTGGCATTCTCGAGCGAGGAGGTGCCCGCCTGATGGGCCGCTTCGCCGACGCGCTGCGCGCCCCGGGCCTGGGGGCGGTTGCGGAGATCAAGCGGCGCTCCCCGTCGGCCGGCGACCTGCGTCCCGACGCGGATCCCGCCCGGATCGCCCCCGCGTACGCGTCGGCCGGGGCTGCGGCCATCTCCGTCCTCGTCGACGAGCGCTTCGCGGGCTCGTGGGACGACCTGCGCGCCGCGCGAGCGGCGACAGATGCGCCACTCCTGGCCAAGGGCTTCTTCTCCACGGCCGACGACCTCCGCACGGCGAAGGAGTCGGGCGCGGACGCCGTCCTCCTTCTGCTCCGTGACCTGGATGACGACCAGGTCGCAGTCCTTCTGGCGGAGGCGGACCGCCTCCGCCTGGACACGCTCGTCGAGGCGCACGACGCGGCGGAGCTCGAACGCGGAATCGAGGTCGGCGCCCCGGTGCTCGGCGTCAACGCGCGCGACCTGGCGACGTTCGAGATCGACCGGAGCACACAGCTCGAGCTCCTCGGCGGCATCCCCGACGACCGCATCGTGATCGCCGAATCGGGCATCGAGACGCGCGCCCAGGGCGCGGCCGCCGAGCTCGCGGGAGCGGATGCGATCCTCGTCGGCTCGGCCCTGATGCGGGCCGCCGACCCGGCGGCCAAGCTCCGCGAGCTCCTCTCGCGCCCGCTCGTGAAGGTCTGCGGGCTCACGCGCGAGGAGGACGTGGCGGCCGCGGTCGAGGTGGGCGCCGACCTCCTCGGCTTCGTGCTCGCGCCCGAGAGCCCTCGGGCCGCCGAGCGTGTGCTGCCCGTCCCCGGCGAGACGCTCAGCGTGGCCGTGTGGGTCGGTGCGGCGGGCGAGTCGTCGGCCGACCTCGACCAGGTGCACTCGATCGAGGAGGGCAAGGTCCGCGGACGCGAGGCGACGCTCTACCGGGACGGCGAGCCAGTCGCGCGCGTTCTCGACCTTCCGTGGGGTGAGGACGATCCCGGTCACTGGGCGCGAGCCGCGGCGGTGGACGGCAGGGTCGTGCTCGCCGGAGGGCTCGGCCCCGAGAACGTCGCGGCCGCCATCGAGCGGGTGCGCCCGTGGGCGGTCGACGCGTCCTCGTCGCTCGAGACCGCGCCGGGGATCAAGGACCATGCGAAGGTCCGCGCCTACGTCGAGGCGGCGCGCGCGTGACGGCGCTCGAGGTTCCTCGCGTTCCTGGGGCGTCGCTCGCGGTGCCGGGCCGGAGGGCACAGTATGGGTAATACGGGCCCGGAAGGCCCGGTGCCGCGAGCGGCGTCAGGCGGCGGCGGAGCCGGGCTCCGCCCGGCGGGAGCCGACGCCGGCCAGGGGCGCGAGGAGACCTTCGGTCCCTACGGCGGGAGGTACGTCCCCGAGACGCTGATCCCCGCCCTCGACGAGCTGACCGCGGCATGGGAGGAAGCCAAGCGCGATCCGGCGTACGCGGCGGAGCTCGACGAGCTCGGGCGCACCTACGTCGGGCGCCCCTCCCCCATCACGCTCGCGTCGCGGTTCGCGCCGACGAAGCGGCTCTACCTCAAGCGCGAGGACCTGAACCACACCGGCGCGCACAAGATCAACAACGCGCTCGGTCAGGTCGTCCTCGCCAGGCGGCTCGGCAAGCAGCGGATCATCGCCGAGACCGGCGCCGGCCAGCACGGCGTCGCGACGGCGACGGCGTGCGCGCGGTTCGGGCTCGAATGCGTCGTCTACATGGGTGTCGAGGACATGCGGCGCCAGGCGCCCAACGTCGAGCGGATGCGGCTCCTCGGCGCATCGGTCGAGCCGGTGGAGTTCGGCACGCGCACGCTCAAGGAAGCGACGAGCGCTGCGATCCGCGACTGGATCACGAACGTCGAGACGACCCACTACGTCATCGGCTCGTGCGTCGGGCCGGCTCCGTATCCCGAGCTCGTGAAGGAGCTCCAGGCCGTGATCGGGCGCGAGGCCCGGGAGCAATTGCTCGAGGCCGAGGGACGACTCCCGGAGGTCGTCGTGGCCTGCGTCGGGGGTGGCTCGAACGCGATCGGGATGTTCGACGCGTTCGTCGAGGACGAAGACGTGCGCCTGGTCGGGGTCGAAGCCGCAGGGGCGGCCTCGCTCGGGACGGGGCGTACGGGGGTGCTCCACGGCTCCCGCTCGTCGATCCTCGCCGACCAGGACGGCCAGATCGCCGACGCACACTCGATCTCTGCGGGACTCGACTACCCGGGTGTCGGCCCCGAGCACGCGTGGCTCCGCGACACGGGTCGCGCCACGTATGTCCCGTGCAGCGACGAGGAGGCGCTCGCGGCGTTCGAGCGGCTCACGCGGACGGAGGGGATCATCCCCGCGCTCGAGTCCGCGCATGCCCTCGCGGTAGTGGAGCAGCTGGACGCGGGTTATGTCGCCGTCTGCCTGTCCGGGAGGGGCGACAAGGATCTTGCGGAGGCGCTTTCCGCCCTGGAGCACGGCCGACCCGTCGCATGACGAGCAAGACGCTCGTCATCTACCTCGTCTGCGAGCCCGAGACACCCGACCTCGCGGCTGCCGCCGTCGCTGCCGGAGCGGACGTGATCGAGCTCGGCTTCCCCTTCTCGGACCCGCTTGCCGACGGCCCTGTCATCCAGCGGGCGTCCGAGCGCGCGCTCGAGCGCGGGATGCGGACGGCGCAGTGCCTCGACTGCCTCGCGACGACACGTGACCTCGTCGGCGAGACGCCGATCGTCCCCATGACGTACGCCGCGCTCCTCGAGGCGTACGGCTGGGAGCGTTTCGCAGCGGATGCCTCCGAACGCGGCGCGACGAGCCTCATCGTCTCCGACGTCCCCGCGGGGCAGCGGCCCGAGCTCCGCCGCATCCACCTCGTCGCCCCGACCTCGACCGACGATCGGATCCGGGTCGCCGCCTCGACGACCGACGGGTGGCTCTACCTCGTCACTCTGACCGGGACGACCGGTGCGAGAGAGCAGCTCTCGTCCGCCCTCGAGGGACTGGTTGGACGGACTCGCTCCCTCGCGAACGGAGTCCCCTTGTACGCGGGCTTCGGCATCTCGACGCCGGAGCAGGCCGCTGCCGTGGCGGCGCTGGCCGACGGCGTCGTCGTCGGGTCCCGCGCTGTTCAGATCGCCGAGGACGGCCCAGACGCGCTCGCAGCGTACGTCGCCTCGCTCCGGGCGGCGCTCGACACGCTCAGTGATTGACGCGCACGCGCTTGCCGCATCGTGAGCAACGCGCTCGGCGCTGCGTCAGGAAGAACCGCCTGCTCTCCGGGACGCGGTGGCCGAAGACGCGACAGAGGGCCTGCCTCACGGCTCGGGACCGACGCGGACGAGCATCTTTCCCACGTTCTCGCCCTCGAGGAGCCCGATGAAGGCGTGCGGCGCGTTCTCGATGCCGTCGACGATGGTCTCGCGGTAGTGGAACGACCCGTTTGCGACGAGCGGAGCAACCTCGGCGACGAACGCCGGCAGGCGATCGTTGTGGTCGAACACGATGAAGCCCTGGATCCGCAGGCGCTTGGTGACGACCATGAAGAGGTTGCGGGGGCCGGGCAGCGCCTCCGTCGCGTTGTAGCGCGAGATTGACCCGCAGGCGACCACGCGACCATGGAGGCGCATCGCCCCGATCGCGGCCTCGAGGGTCTCGCCGCCGACGTTGTCGAAGTACACGTCGATCCCGTCGGGCGCGAGCTCTCGCAGTGCGTCCCGCGTCGACGTCTCCCGATAGTCGAAGGCTCCGTCGAGCCCGAGCTCCTCGAGCCAGGCGACCTTCTCGGGCGTCCCGGCGCTCCCGATGACGCGCGCGCCGCGAAGCCGGGCGAGCTGCGCGGCGGCGCTGCCGACCGCGCCGGCCGCCCCGGAGACGAAGACCGTCTCGCCCTCGGTGACACCGGCGATGTCCTCGATGCCGACGAACGCGGTGAGCCCGGGCATCCCGAGCACGCCGAGCGACGTCGACACCGGCGCAAGGGAGGGGTCGAAAGCCAGGACGCCGCGTCCGTCCGAAAGCGCGATCTCACGCCACCCGAGGCCGTGGACGACCCAGGCGCCCTCGTCGAAGCGCTCGTTGCGGGATTCGATCACCTGCCCCACGGCGCCGCCGATGAGCGGTTCACCCAGCTGGAACGGCGGCACGTAGGACTTGACGTCGTTCATCCGCCCCCGCATGTACGGGTCGACGGAGACGAACGCGTTGCGTATCAGGATCTCGCCCTCGCCCGGGTCGGGCACCTCGACGTCGGCGAGCTCGAAGTCGGCCGGGACGGGCGCGCCGCGAGGTCGCGCGGCGAGCCGGATCTCGCGTGACGGGATCGGCACGAGCGCCATCCTACGGGCGCGCCACCCTTACGGAATCTTTCAACACCGCTGCTAGCGTCGCGCGCCGGTCTGTGATCAACAGAGAGGCGCGACGAGCCGCACGAGGAACACGCCCGTCGTCGCCGAAGGGAGCTTGATGCGCCGTATCTCATTCATCTTCACCGTTGCGCTCGTCTGCCTTGCGGGCGCAACCTTCGCCCCCGGCGCGGCTGCCGGGAACTTCGACGAGGGCAAGATGGGCTGCGTCGGAGAGGATCCGGCCCTCTGCCCGCCGGGAACGGTCGGGCAGCCGTACTCGATGACGATCTACCTCTCCCCACCCGATGATGGGCGCGGAGAGGACTTCGATTGCGCCACGTTCCACGTCACGTCGGGCTCGCTCCCGCCCGGATTGTCCATCTCCGACGAGGGAATCATCAGCGGGACTCCGACAGCGGCGGGAAGCTACGCCTTTACCTCACGGTCAAGTACGACAAGACGCCCAGCTGCGCTTCAAGAACGCCGTCGGACGACCGGTTCATCCTCAACATCAACCCGCAGGCGCAACGCCTGGTCGTCGCGACGACCGAGCCTGCCGGACGCGAACCTCGGCCAGGCGTACACAGCGCCCGCGCTGACGGCTACGGGCGGCACCGCAAGCTCCTGGACCCTCGCCGCCGGCACGTTGCCACCCGGGTTGACCCTCGGCACGAACGGCGTCATCACCGGCACGCCGACGCAGAGCGGGACCTTCACGTTCACCGTCCAGGCGAACGGCTCGCCGAACAACGACACGAAGCAGCTCTCGCTGTTCGTCCTCGCCCCGCTCGACCTCGGCCTCGCCCCCGCGGGCACGCCGGTCCCGACGCAACCCGTTCCCGTGAGCATGAAGCTCGCGACGCCGATCACGTGGGGTGTCAAGGCAACGGGTGGTCGCGAGCCGTACGCCTACACGGCCAGCGCGCTTCCGGCGGGGATCGTGCTCAACGCCGACGGCACCTTCACGGGCACGCCGACAAAGGCGGGGCTGACGAGGTCGACGATCACCGTCAGGGATGCCAACGGCACGGCCGACACGCTGCAGGTGACCTTCACGACCCAGGCGCTCCTCGCCTTCCACAAGACGAAGCAGCCGAAGGTCGGCACCGTCGGCAAGCTCTACTCCTGGCGCGTGCCGGTCGCCGGCGCCTCGGAGACCAAGATCTACCTCTTCTCGGGCAAGATTCCGCCCGGGCTCGGGCTGGACGAGGAGACCGGCTTCCTGAGCGGGAGGCCCCTGTCCGGGGGCTCGTTCAAGGTCAAGTTCTGGGTCCTCGGCGACGCCGGGACGCAGATCTCCAAGAGCTACCGGATCAAGATCCAGAGCGCCAGGCGCTGACGCATGGGCATCGCCCGCCCGGCCACCGTGCCGGGCGGGCGAGAATGCCGGGGTGCGCTCACTCCGCGGTCAGCTGCTCGTCGCCGGGCCCGGCGCTTCTCGACCCGAACTTCCACCGCACGGTCGTGCTCGTCGGGGAGCACGGCGACGACGGCGCGATGGGTGTCGTCCTCAACCGCCCTACCGAGGTCACCGTCGCCGATGCCGTCCCGCCGCTCGCACCGCTCGTCGAGGAGGGTGACGTCGTTCATCTCGGTGGCCCTGTGCAGCCCCAGGCAGTCGTCGTCCTGGCGGACTTCGTGGATCCGGCCGCGGCGGGGTCGCTCGTGCTCGACACCGTCGGGTTCCTGCCGGGTGAGATCGAGGATGCGAGCGACGTCGGGCCGGTCGAGAGCGTCCGCGTCTTCGCCGGCTACGCGGGGTGGGCGCCCGGACAGCTCGAGAGCGAGCTCGAGGAGGAGTCCTGGCTCGTGTTCGGCGCCCGCCCGTCCGATCTCTTCGGCGCCGACCCTGAGGGCCTCTGGGCCGACGTGCTCCGCCGTCAGGGCGGCGCCCACGCGGTCCTGGCCCTGCTCCCGGCGGATCCGCGGGTGAACTGACCCCGATACCACGCAAAACGTAAACAATTCGTTTGGAGTGGCCGTGAGGGAATGACACGGGCCGTTCGTCCGTTCACACTCTCACAGGCGCGCCGCGAAAGCATGCGCTGGCGAGTGCGCCTCACCTCAGGACAGACCACACACGCGCGAGCCGGACTGCGGCGCGCGCTTCGAGAGCGAAGCGAGGAAACTTGGAAACCAGCATCATCGAAATTCCTGCACTGGACGCGTTCGCCGCCGAGGCGGAGGAGCGCGGCAAGGTCGAGGCGCACGAGCTCGACGCGCTCGTGCTCGAGCACGAGCTCGACGAGGACGCCCTGACGGCGTTCAAGGCGCTCCTGACGGGGCGTGGCGTCGAGCTGCCCGCAGCCGAGGACGACGACGACTTCGAGCTCGACCTGACTCCTGGTACCGGCCCGGCGACGACCGATTCGCTCGGCCTGTTCCTGTCGGAGATCGGCCGCTACCAGCTTCTCACCGCTGCCGACGAGATCTATCTCGCGAAGCGCGTCGAGCGCGGCGACCGGTCGGCGAAGGAGCGCATGATCAACTCGAACCTGCGGCTCGTCGTCTCGATCGCCAAGAGGTATCGCGGTCACGGTGTGCCGTTCCTCGACCTGATCCAGGACGGCGTGATCGGCCTCAACCGTGCGGTCGAGAAGTTCGACTACCGCAAGGGATTCAAGTTCTCGACGTACGCGACGTGGTGGATCCGCCAGGCGTGCCAGCGCTCGGTCGCGAATCAGTCCGCGACGATCCGTGTGCCCGTGCACGTCCAGGAGCGGCAGCAGAAGCTCAGCCGCGCGCGGCAGCGGCTCGAGGTGAGCCTCGGCCGGCAGCCGACGGTCGAGGAGCTCGCGAAGGCGACCGGCCTCAAGCTGCACCACGTCCAGGAGGCACTGGACGCAGTCGAGGCTTCCGTCTCGCTGAACCAGGCCGTCGGCTCGGACGGTGACGGCGAGCTCGGCGATCTGTTCGCGGATCGCACGGCGCCGGACCCGGTCGACGAGGCCGACGAGTCTTTCCAGCGCGAGCGCGTCCGCTCCGCCCTCTCGGGGCTGCCCGAGCGCGAGCGCCGCGTGCTGGAGCTCCGCTTCGGCTTCGACGGGCAGGAGAGCCTCACGCTCGAGGAGATCGGGCGCCAGCTCGAGCTCACGCGGGAGCGGGTGCGGCAACTCGAGAAGTCGGCTCTGACGCGCCTCCAGCATGCGCTCGACCACGACGCGACGCCCCTCAAGCGGCGCCGCGACCTGGCGACGTCAGCGTAGGAGAACGGTCGCGACCACTATCTACGGGGCGGGCGAACAGCCCGCCCCGGATCTTTCCCACACACGCCCGATTCGTTGCTACGGTGCGGGCGTTCAATCAGGACGTGGTCCGGTCGTGCGTTTGTTGCACCTTCCTGCCCGTTCGTGAGTACTTGGCAAGGAGGTGTTTCATCAGATGGCAACCGGAACCGTGAAGTGGTTCGACGACGCGAAGGGGTATGGCTTCATCACCCCTGACGACGGCGGCAAGGACCTCTTCGTTCATTTCAGCGGCATCCAGGGCGACGGCTTCAAGTCCCTCCCCGAGGGCGCGAAGGTCGAGTTCGTGCCGGAGCAGGGCCAGAAGGGCCCCCAGGCGACGAACGTCGTGCTCGCCGGCTGATGCGCAGCGACCGGGCGCGCCCATGCGGGCGCGCCCGGCTCTCTCTCTGATCTCGCCGCGCCGTGCATAGGCTCTCGGTCGTGGCGGAGACCCCTCCGATCCTCTGGGCGCCCGACGCGGGGCGCGTCGAGCGCGCCACGATCACGCGTTATGCGCGTTGGCTGGCCGAAGCGCACGGCGTCGAGACCGCCGGGTACCACGACCTCTGGCGCTGGTCGGTGACCGACATCGAGGCGTTCTGGGCCTCGATCTGGGAGTTCTTCGACATCCGGGCCTCGACGCCGTTCGAGCGCGTGCTCGGCTCGCGCGAGATGCCCGGCGCGGACTGGTTCCCCGGCGCGCGGCTCAACTACGCCGAGCACGCCTTCCGCGGCCGGGCGCCCGAGGCGATCGCGCTCGTGCACGCCTCCGAGCTGCGCCCGCTCGCATCGACGACCTGGCGCGAGCTCGAGGAGGCGACGAGGCGCACCGCGGCGGCACTTCGCGCATCGGGTGTCGGTCCCGGTGACCGGGTCGTCGCCTACCTCCCGAACATCCTCGAGGCGACCGTCGCGCTTCATGCGTGCGCGAGCCTCGGCGCGATCTGGTCCAGCTGCTCGCCGGATTTCGGCGTACGGAGCGTGGTCGACCGGTTCGCACAGATCGAGCCGCGCGTGCTCCTGTCCGTCGACGGCTACCGCTACGGCGGCCGCGACCACGATCGCCTCGATGTCGTGCGAGACCTGCAGAAGGCCATGCCGACACTGGAACGGACGGTGGTTCTCCCCTACCTCGATCCCGAGCCGAGCCTCGACCGGCTCGAGACCGCGACGCTCTGGGAGGACTTCCTCGCCGAAGGCGACGACGAGCCGTTGTCGTTCGCCCAGGTTCCGTTCGACCATCCGCTCTGGGTGCTCTACAGCTCGGGGACGACCGGGCTGCCGAAAGCGATCGTGCACGGGCACGGCGGGATCCTCCTCGAGCTCCTGAAGAAGCTTCGCCTGCACGCCGACCTGCAGCGCGACGACCGTCTCTTCTGGTTCACGACGACCGGCTGGATGATGTGGAACTTCCTGAACGGCGGACTGCTCACGGATGCCTCCATCGTCCTGTACGACGGCAGCCCAGGACACCCCGATCTCGGTCGTCTCTGGGAGCTGGCGGGCGACGCCGGGATCACGTGCTTCGGGACCTCGGCGAGCTTCGTCTCCGCGTGCATGAAGGACGGCGTCGACCCCCGTGCGGGCCGCGACCTGGCCGAGCTGACGGCCGTCGGCTCGACGGGCTCCCCGCTCTCGCCGGAGGCGTTCGACTGGGTCTACGACGCGCTCGGGCCCGACCTGTGGCTCTTCTCGACGTCCGGCGGCACGGACCTCTGTACGGCGTTCGTCGGAGGCGTCCCGACGCTCCCTGTCTACCGCGGCGAGCTCCAGGCGCGCGCACTCGGCGCGAAGGTCGAGGCCTGGACGGCCGAGGGCGAGTCGGTAGTGGGGCAGGTCGGCGAGCTCGTGATCACCGAGCCGATGCCCTCGATGCCGATCGGGCTCTGGGGCGACGACGACGGCCACCGATACCGGGCGAGCTACTTCGACACCTTCCCGGGCGTCTGGCGGCACGGAGACTGGATCGAGATCACCGACCGCGGCACGGCGATCATCACCGGCCGCTCCGACGCGACGATCAACCGCGGCGGGATCCGGATGGGCACGGCGGAGATCTACCGGGCCGTCCTGGCGCTCGACGAAGTCGTAGACGCCCTGGTCGTCGACCTGCCGCGCGAGGGAACCCAGGGGTACATGCCACTGTTCGTCGTCCTGCGAGACGGCGTCGACGCTCGATGACGACCTGCTGGCGCGGATCCGGGCCCGGATCCGCGAGGACTGCTCGCCACGTCACGTCCCGGACGAGATCCGGAGCATCGAGGCAGTTCCGCGGACGCTGTCCGGCAAGGCACTCGAGGTGCCCGTCAAGCGGATCCTCTCCGGCGAGGCCGCCGATGTGGCGCTGAGTCGCGACTCGCTCGCAAACCCCGAAGCGCTTCGGCCCTTCGAAGCGCTGGCCGCAAGCCCCGAATGGAGGAACGTGTGACGTACGTCCCCGCAGCCGATCGCTACGAGCGCATGCCCTACCGCAGGACCGGACGCAGCGGTCTCATGCTCCCGGCGATCTCGCTTGGCCTCTGGAACAACTTCGGCGCCGACCGTCCGCTCGAGACGAACCGCGCGATCGTCCGCCGCGCCTTCGATCTCGGGGTCACGCATTTCGACCTCGCGAACAACTACGGCCCGCCGTACGGATCGGCCGAGGAGACGTTCGGCCGGCTCCTGGCCATGGATCTCGGCCCGTATCGCGACGAGCTCGTCGTCTCGACCAAGGCGGGGTACGACATGTGGCCCGGGCCGTACGGCGACTGGGGCTCGCGGAAGTACCTCCTCGCGAGCCTCGACCAGAGCCTTCGTCGAATGGGCCTCGACTACGTCGACATCTTCTACTCCCATCGTCTCGATCCCGACACGCCGCTCGAGGAGACGATGGGCGCCCTCGACAGCGCGGTCCGGCAGGGGAAGGCGCTGTACGCGGGCATCTCCTCGTATCCGCCGAACGAGACGCGGGAGGCGGCCGCGATCCTGGAGCGGCTGGGCACACCGCTCCTGATCCACCAGCCGTCGTACTCGATGCTCAACCGCTGGATCGAGGACGGGCTGCTCGACGTGCTCGGAGAGCTCGGCGTCGGCTGCATCGGCTTCTCGCCGCTCGCCCAGGGCCTGCTGACCGATCGCTACGCGGACGGCATCCCGGAGGACTCCCGCATCGCCCGAGGCCTCTACCTCTCGGCAGACCAGCTCACCGACCAGACGACGGCGAAGGTCGCGGCGCTTCGTCGGATCGCTGCGGAGCGCGGTCAGACGCTTCCCGCGCTGGCGCTCGCGTGGACGCTTCGCGACCCGCGCATGACGTCGACGCTGGTCGGCGCGAGCAGCGTCGAGCAGCTCGAGGCGAACCTGCGCGCGCTCGAGCGGCTCGACCTCTCCGACGACGAGCTCGCCGAGATCGACCGCTACGCGACCGAGAGCGACATCAACATCTGGGCGACGGAAGGCGACGGGTAAGGCGGGTGTGGCGGGTGCTGCCTGGCTTCAGCCGGGCACCTGCTCGTGCGGCCACCCGAGCGGTCGGCCAAGGAGCCGCTCGAGCCGCTGGTTCGGCTCCGCGAAGCGCTCGGCGAGCGCGGTGCGCGTCTCGGGCCGCATCGGCGCGTAGTCGCGATCGAAGACGCGCGGGTAGTCGGCGAGCTCGTGCGGGGCTGCGCCGAGGAACGCGAGGATCGAGGCGTACGTCTCGGCCGGTCTCTCGCCCAGCTCCTCGGTCGTGAGGACGAGCAGCTGCTCGCGGGGGAACACTGCGAGCCACCTCTCGAGCTGCTCCGCGTACAGGCCGCGGGCCGCGTACGTGTGATCCCACCACGCGCGGCTGAACGCCTTCGGGTCCGCGACGAGCCGCTCGACCTCGCCCCGCGTCCGCTCGTCTTCCGCGTCGAGCGCATCCTCGAACGAGAGCGGATCGCGGCCGAGCGCAACCTCGTGCTGGTACTGCGAGTACGCGCGATCGACCGGATCGCGGAGCAACGCGATGAGCTTCGCGTTCGGGACCACGGCTCGAGCCCGCTCGGGGGCGAGCGGGTGGAAGAGGTAGCTCGGGCTCGCTTCGCCGACCAGGTTTCCCTCACTGCGGAGGGGGAACTGACCGCGGTACCAGCCCTCGCCCCGAGCCCAATGGCGGTCGAAGAAGCTGATCTCCTTCCACGACGGCCCGGTGATCCCGGGATGCCAACGGAGATACGCGTAGAGCGCGGTGGTGCCGGCCTTCTGCGCTCCGATCACGAGGAAGTCCGGGAGCGGGCGCCATCGCGCAGTCGCGCGCCCGAACGCCCAGATCGCGTTGCGCGCGACCTTGCGGACGGGCTCGGGGATCCGGGGGATTGCCTCTGCGGGCAGCCGGCGCATCGCGTAACCCTAGGTCGCTCGAGCGCGAGGGGTCGTGGCGCCGAGCCCAGGCTGCCGGGCGCGGTGCTCCCCGCTGCTCACGCCGCCCCCACTCCAGAACAACCACCCCCAGGGCACCCCCGGTGCCCTGATGCCACGCTATCGAGGAAATCGTCACGTGTGGGTGGCGACTCTGTGCCGAGAGTGTGACGCGCGGATGGGGCTGCGAGATCGAGACGTCCGGCCGACGCTCGACCTGGTCGAAGGTCGGGATCCGGGAAACGACGATCATCTGGGACGATTCCTCGCTGGGAGGGACGGAAGGGAGCCGAACGTGCCGCGACGACACGCTGACGATCACCGACAACCGCACCCCGGAGCGAGTACACCCGCGCGCCCGGCGCGACTGAGCCGTGGACAGGGTGAGGATCGACAGGTGGCTGTGGGCGGCCCGCTTCTACAAGACACGTGGCGCCGCAACCGAGGCCGTACTCGGGGGTCGGGTCCACGTCAACGACGAGCGGGTGAAGCCTGCGAAGGACGTGCGGCCGGGCGACCGGCTCGAGATCACGACCGGCGCCACACGGCGAACCGTGATCGTCCGGGCGCTCGCCGACAAGCGAGGCCCGGCGACCGTCGCGGCGACGCTCTACGAGGAGACACCGGAGTCGCTCGCGCTCCGCGAGCGGCGCGCGGCCGAGAGTCGGCTTGCGCGCCCGCTCGGCGCCGATCTCGGCGCACGCCCGACGAAGCAGGATCGCCGCCGCCTCGAGGCGCTCCGCCGTGCGCAGCGGCGCGGTTCCCGAGGCGGATGACGGCGTTTCCGCCCACCGAGCTTCGGGTATCGCGGCTCCGACAATCCGGAGAGAGGAGCCTCACGATGGCGACCAAGGTGCGCGATGCGATGACCCCGGGGGTGCAGTCGGTGCCACCGTCGGAGAACCTCCCGCGAGCGGCGGCGTTGATGAGGGAGAACGACGTCGGTTCCATTCCGGTCGTGGACGGCAACCAACTCGTCGGAATCGTGACGGATCGCGACATCGTCGCCCGTGCCGTCGCGGACAACGTCGATCTCACAGCCACGACCGTCGGCGATGTCGCCTCGCGTGACGTGTTCACGGTCGGGCCCGACGACGATCTGGACGAGGCGAGGCGCCTGATGGCGGAGCAACAGGTGCGCCGCCTGCCGGTCGTCGAGGAGGGCCGCATCGTCGGCATGCTCGCCCAGGCCGACGTCGCGATGGTGTCCAACGAGAAGGCGGCGGGAGAGATGCTCGAGGAGATCTCGCAGCCGAGCTCGACACCGCGGAGCTAGCCGCTACTCGTCGCGAGCGACGCACGGCGTCCCGGCCGCCGCAGCGGGCGCGTCACGCCGCGACAATGGCACGACAACCCGCGCCGGAGGCGCAGGGACCCAACGCGGAGGAGGACCTCGTGGACTGGAAGCTCGAGCTGGTGTCGATCCCCGTGACCGACGTCGACCGCGCCAAGCAGTTCTACGTCGAGAATGCCGGGTTTCGACGCGGACCACGACCACACCGTCGGCGATGACATTCGCTTCGTCCAGCTGACACCGCCGGGATCGGCCTGCTCGATCGCGCTCGGAACCGGGATCACCGAGTCGCAGCCCGGCTCGGCACAGGTCCAGCTCGTCGTCGACGACGTCCAGGCGGCGCGGGCCGAGCTCGTCGCGCGCGGCGTCGAGGCGAGCGAGGTTCAGGAGTTCCCGTGGGGCACGTTCACGTTCTTCGACGACCCGGACGGCAATCGCTGGGCGGTGCAGCAGCTTCCGCCGCGCGAGTAACTACGGGGAAGCGAACGTGGTCCGAAGCGTCTCGATCACGAGCCCTTGGGCCTCGTCAGCGGCGTCGAGCACGCCGCTTCGCGAGAAGAAGCCGTGCGGCACGCGGCCGAAGCGGACGCATTCGACCGTTACTCCGGCCGCTCGCAGGCGATCGGCGTAGAGCTCGCCCTCGTCGCGAAGCGGATCGAGCTCGGCGGTGATGACGAGCGCCGGCGGCAGACCGTCCAGCTCGTCGGCGAGGAGCGGCGCGGCGAGCGCGTTCGACGCATCCTCGTCTCGCGCGAGGTAGTGCGACCAGCACCATTCGACGTCGTCGCCGCCGAAGAACACCTCGTCACCTTCGGCGGGCAGAAAGTGAGTCGCCGCGTCGCGGGTGAGCACCGGATAGACGAGGAGCTGCGCGGCGAGGTCGAGGTCGTCCGTCCCGCGCGCGACCAGAGTGAGCGCAGCGGCGAGGTTCGCGCCGGCGCTGGCGCCGCCGACGACAACATTGCCCGGATCGAGCCATAGGTCGGCCGCGTTCTCGACGAGCCAGCGGACCGCGGCGACGGCATCCTCGAGCGGAGCGGGGAACGGGTGCTCCGGAGCGAGGCGATATCGAACACAGGCGACCGCACAGGGCGTCGCCGACGCCACGTGACGGCACACGGGCTCGGCGGAGGGCATTGTGTCCAGCACCCAACCCCCGCCGGGAAACCAGACGAACAGCGGAGCCGGGTCCGGTCCCGGCGGTCGGTACAAGCGGATCGGCACCGGGCCGTCGAGGTCGGCGGTTTCGACGCCGCCGCCTCCGTCCGTACCGACGACAGACCCCGCGGCCTCATCAGCTCTCGCTTCCACGACCGAAAGGAGATGAAGCGGACGCGCACCCGCCGCGAGACGTTCGCCGCGCCACACGCCGACCTGCGCGTCGGTCCCGCGCGAGCGGCGGAACACGATTCGACTCGAAGCCATCGCAGCCCCGAGCAGCGCCGCATCGTCGAGCGACGCCGCGGGACGAATCGCCTCCAGCGACCCGACATCCGCGAGCGAGTCGTGCAGCGCGCCCCCGAAGAGATCCCAGGCGCGCGCGATCGACCCACCGACCACGAGACAGCTTGCGGCGAACGAGCGCATCCACGGCTCGAGCACCTCAGCCAGGGCGGATCCGGCCTCGGCGAATGCCACTCGAGCGCGCTCGTCGCCGCCACGGGCCAGGGCGGCAAGGTCCTCGACGTCGAGCGACGCGTCGCCGTAGCGGCTGATCAGGGCACCGCGCGAGATCGTCTCCTCCACGGGTCTCGCCCGATGCTCGAGGAGATGGATCTCGCCGCTGGGCGGTACCGTCGCTCCCTCGCTCACGATCCGCCCGTCCGCGAGGAACGCGCTTCCGAGACCGGTTCCGACCGTCACGCCGACAGCACGGCGGTAACCCGCCGCCGCACCTATCCACGACTCCCCGAGCAGAAACGCGTCGGCGTCGTTCACGAACGAGATCGCGTCCCTCGGGAGATCGAGACCGGCCGCCAGCGCGGCGCCCAGGTCGACGCCGTGGATCGACCGGAGCTTGTGCTCGACCAGGCTGATCCCGCCCGAGTAGTCGAAAGGGCCGGGCACGGCGCACGCGACGCGCGTGCCATCGCCGAGCATCTCCCCCGCCGCCCCGATGATCGCGTCCAGAACCTCGGCACGACTCGCGTCGTCCGGCAGAGGAATCCGCGGCCCGCGATCGACCGTTCCGGTTCCCAGGTCCACGCGTCCCGCGACCACGTGGGTGCCCCCGAGGTCGAGCGCCGTGACCACGCGGCTCATACGACGAACGCCTTCACGACCTTGCAGTCACCGCCCCGCTGACGTCGTACCCGGTACGCGCCCACGGACGCCGGCACCACGATCGTCTCGGCATAGGAGAGCGAGTGGAGGTGGCCGTCCGCCGTCTCGAGCTCGAGCTCGTCCCCGGCGACGAGGTTGAGCACGTGGAAGCGCCCCTGCGTGTCGTCCTCCGCGACGTCCGCGAAGTCGAGCCGGTGCACGGCGAAGAAGAGGTCGGGGTGCCGACCGAGCTGCAGCTCCACGAAGTCGTCGCTCCGCCGGATGACGCGTGGCTCCTGCATCAGCTCCGCGATCGCCTCTCCGCTGCGGCGGCTGTCGAGGTTCGCGAAGGCGTGGTCGACGTGGACCGGCCGCAGGCGACCGTCGAGGTCCCGTCTGAGCCAGTCGTAGAAGCGAAGCGTGTAGAGATAGGGCGTCGCGCTGATCTCGAGGACGACGTTGCCCGCGCCGCTCGCGTGCACGGTGCCGGCCGGAATCAGGTAGAGGCGATGCCGTTCGGCGTCGTGCGCCTGCACGAACCGGGCGGCATCGAGCTCGCTCCCCCGCTCGGCTCCTTCGGCAGCCGCCCTGAACGCCGCCAGGTCGGCGTCGGCGCGCAACCCGAGGAAGACGGGTGCCTTGGGGGTCGTCTCCATCACGTAGTACGTCTCGTCCTGGGTGTACTCGAGCCCGAAGTTCTCGCGTGCGTACGCCGTGCCCGGATGACACTGCAACGAAAGGTGTCCTCCGTCGAGCGTGTCCAGGTAGTCGAAACGAATCGGAAACGAGCGTCCGAAGCGCTCTGCGACCTCGTCACCGAGGACCCGATCGCCCTCCTGTGCCATGAGGAGCTCGAACCCGACCTCGATCGCGGGCTCGAGCCCGAACAGGATCCCGCTCTCCGGGGTGATCAGCTCGTACGACCACGCGAGGTTCGGCGCGTCCGTCTCGATGCCGAGCGTCCGTCGCAGCCACTGACCGCCCCAGGGGCCCGGGAAGAAGCTCGGACGCGTCCTGAACGGGCGACCGGCGAGAGCGTGGAGCGACGCGCGGAGCGACTCCCCGTCGACGGAGCGCGGCCGCACGGGGTCGCTCACGTCAACGAGCCGGTCGAGGGCCGGGAGGAGATCCGCCTTGTGCCGGTCGTGGAGCGGCCAGTCGACGAAGACGAGCCGTTGCTCGCTCCCGGACAGGCCTTCCGGCTGTCCCAGGTTGCCCGCGGCGCCGCTTCGGATCGCGGCGAGCGACATGCGCTTGGGCACGTCGGCGTACCAGAGGAGGTCGTGCGGGACGAGCCCGGCGCCGGGACCAAAGACGATCGTCACCCCGCCGTGCTCGGGACGGGCCGGCAACCGGTCGAACAGGTCTCGGAGAGAGCCGTCCGCGAGTCGGGCGAAGACCGGGTCGCCGGGAAGCTCGGAGGAAGCCGTCCGTCGGAGGACCTCTTCCCAGGGGACGAGCGACCGGCGGACGTCGAGCGTCTCGGCGTCGAGCGACTCCGCGAGCGGGGCGACAAGGCGCGTCCAATCGAGCCACGCAGGCCCGTCGAGCGAGACGACGCACGCGCCGTGCCGTGCGACGTCCGCGGCCAGCGGCTCGATCCCGACCTCGACCTCGCCCCCGGTGACCGGGTACCTGGGCTCAGCGTTGTACGTCACGCAGGAGGTCTAGCGTGAGAGACGCGCTCCACGAGAAGACGCGGCTGCCGAGCGGTGCGCCCGTCGTCGGCTCGTAGTACTCGGTGAACCCGGAGCGGCTGACGAGCTCGATCGTCGAGTCGCGCAGGGCAGCCGCCTCGCTTTCGAGCCCGCACCGCTGGAGGCCGCGGATGAGGAACCAGTTGACGTTGATCCAGATCGGCCCGCGCCAGTAGTTTCGCGGCGCGTAGGAGGGGCTCGACTTCGCGACGGTCGTGACGGCCCACGGCGCCTCGGCCGACGGACCGAACCGGGTCGGCTCGAGGAGGTGGTCGTCGACGAGGCGGCGCGCCTGTCGCTCGTCGGGCACACCCGCGTACAACGGGAACAGATCCGCGACCGTGTCCGTCACGCGCGCTGTGTCGTGGAGGTCGCGCTCCCGATAGCAGCCGGCGTCCTCGTCCCAGGTCGAGGCGAGAGCAGCGCGAAGCGCCGCTGCAGACCGGCGCGCTCGGGTCGAGTCGCCGCCGATCTCGTCGAGCAGCACGGCGAGATCGTCCTCGGCGACGGCGAGGATCGAGTTCAGGGGAAGGTCGTGGTATGCGAACGGCGCGTCGAGCGGCGACGCGGGGCGGTAGCCGCACGAGCGGAGAGCCTCGATCAGCGCGACGTAGCGGCGGTACTCGAGGTCGGTCGGCCGCTCGGCAGCGTCGACCTGCTCGCGGTCGCTGCGATCCGGAGGCTCGATACCCTCGATGTCCAGGCGCTCCAGCGCGCGGTCGAAGCGTGGTGCGTTGTCGGCCGACTCCCACGGGTGCAGGACCGCGACGAGGCCGCCGACGAGACGCTCGCGCCCGAACCAGGCGTGCCATGCCTCGACGGCCGGCAGGACATCCTCCAGAAAGCGACGATCCGGCGCGACCTCGTGGAGGACGCGGATGGCGGTCGCGAGCACGGGCGGCTGCGTCAGCCCGGACGTGGGGACGGCCGGCGCACCGTCGCACTCGGCGGACTGCCACAGCTCCGGGCCGGGACGGTAGTCGAGGGGCTGGGGGTGGAAGACGATGTGCGGCACCATCCCGTCCGCCCACTGGCCGCGCAGCAGCGACCGCACCTCCGTACGGCCTCGTTCCGGGTCCACACCCGCCAGGCCGAGCGCGATGAAGGCCGAGTCCCAGTTCCACTGGAACGGGTAGAGGCGCTGGGACGGCTTGACGAACTGTCCCGTGTCGTTCTCACGGAGCACCGCCCATGCCTGCTTGGCAAGCTCGGTCGGCACGATTACCTCGCGACGACCTGCGTCGTCCGTACGTAACGCTGCGCGAGCTCCGGCTCGGCCGCCTGGAGGCGCCTCGGCGGCAGACCACGGACGAGCGCCTCGAGATCGTCCACGACGCGCCGGCCGATATCGAGGAGCGCATCCGCCACGAGCCCGGCTCGGTGCGGCGAGAGCACGACGCCAGGTGCATCCCGGATCGGGTGATCAGGCTCGAACGGCTCCGTCGGAAAGACGTCGATCGCCGCGCGGAACCGACCGGCCAGCACGAGCTCGGTCAGCGCTTCGAAGTCGACGACGTGCGCCCGGCTCACCAGCACGAGCGCCGAGCCGGGCCGGATCGACTCGAGCAGGTCTCGCGAGAGCATCGCCTGGTTCTCCGTGGTGGGTGTCGCGAGCACGAAGATCACCTGCGAGGTCCCGAGGAGCCGCTCGAGCTCGACTGGCTCGACCCGCTCTTCCCGAAGATAGACGTCGGTGAGCCAGGGGTCGTACGCGCACATCGGACAGTCGAACGGCTCGAGGAGCGCTCTGAGGCGCCTGCCGATGTTGCCGAAGCCGACGAACCCGACCCGCTTGCCCGAGAGAAGAAACGTGTCCAGGTCGCCGGCGGCGCTCAGCCAGCGTTCGTCGCGTGACCGCATGGCACGATCGCCGACCACGATGTCCCGGCTCGAAGCGAGCGCCAGTCCGAGTGCCATCTCGGCGACCGCGCCTGCGAACGCCGGCGCGGCCGAGAGCACGCGTATCCCGCGCTCGAAGCACTGCCCGTAGTCGAGCTCGGGCGGCCACCCGCCCGAGACCGTGAGAATCGCCCTCAGGCTCATCGCTTCGTCGAGGACAGGCCCGTAGCGCCACCCGGAGCTCACGACGGCGAACGCGCCGGGAAGCGCCTCGCGGAACGCGTCTGCGGGCATCGGCTCGTCCTGTCCCCACACCACGTCGACGGCGTCGGCAAGGCGCAGGGAGTCCTCGGGCGAGAAGATGTCGCCCATCGCCCGGAAGTGGGGATCGACGATGACCCGGGGCCGCTCTGTCATGGCGCTGTCGAGGACACGTCGGTGTCCGACCCGATGACGACAGGTCGGCCGTCGTCCTCGGCCGAGCGACATGCGGCCAGCGTCAGCTCGAGTGAGAGCAGGTTGTGGCGCGCCGAGTTGTACGGCTCGCGCTGCTCGGCGACCGCCGTCACGAGCTCACCGAGAGAGCCTGCGAACCCGTTCGTGTGCCACGAGCCGTCGAGCTCGAACCGCGTGCTCCGACCATCGCGCTCGAGCTCGAGCCACTCCGATCCCGGTGTGGCACCGGAGCCGAGCACCGCTCCCCGGATCGTTCCCTCCGACCCGTGGATCCAGAAGGGCTTGTGGGGCCTCGTCGTCGCCGCGCAGCCGACGCCGCGAATCATGGCGCTCGAGCCGTCCTCGTAGTCGATCGTCGCCCACGCCCCCCACGGCGCCTTGCTCACGACCGGCTGGTTCGGTGTGCGGTACTCCCGCGCCCGCACGGCTGTGGGGGTCTTCCTCTCGAGCCAGCAGCGGGTGATGTCGAACCAGTGCACCGAATAGTCGTAGAGCACGAGATGCTCGATCTCGTCGAAGACCGTGCCGAGCGTGAACGCGTAGTGGTGGTGGTACAGGTGGGTCACGGCGACGACGTCGCCGATCGCGCCCTGCTCGATGAGCAGGGTTGCGGAGCGCCACGCGGGCGCCCAGCGTCCGTTCTGGTTGACGGCGAACTCGAGCCCGAGCTGCTCGGCTTCGTCGACGAGCCCACGAGCCGCCCGCACGTCGCCGGCGAGCGGCTTCTGCGAGAGCACGTGCTTCCCCGCCGCCAGCGCCCGACTCACAATGGCGGGGCGCACGTCGGCGTGCGTCGCAACGTCGACGATCTCGATGTCGGGGTGGCCGAGGAGCTCGTCGAGGTCTTCGAACACCGTCTCGACACCGAACTGCTCACAGACGCCGGACGTTGCCTCCGACCGCACGTCGTAGACCCCCACGACCCGCTGGTCGTATCGCCGGTAGCCGGGAAGGTGCGCGCTCCGGACGATCCCGCCGCACCCGACGATGCCGATCCCCGGGCGGTAGCCCTCGGGAAACGAAGGTCGGTAGTCACCCTCGAGGATCGAAGCCTCCGGAGCTCACGTCGTCACGATCGCGGTCTCCGTCGCGAGCTCCTCCGCGCCGGTGTGAATCGCGGCGCCCGTGTCGCGGTCCATCCACCGAATCCGCGCCGGCTCGATGCGCAGCCACACGTCGCTCTCCGGTTGCGGAAAGAGCTCGGGAGAGACCGAGACCTTCAGCGTGTCCTCGCCGCAGCGCACCGTCAGCAGGTTGTACGAGCCGAGCGGCTCGAGCACGATCACCTTCGCCCGCACGAGCCCGTCGGCAGCCGCGGTCTCCACGCCGATCGCCTCGGCCCGGATGCCGAGCAGGAGGTTGTGACCCGCGAGCGCAGCCGTCTCGCCGGTCAGCTCGAACGACCCTCCGCTGAGCTTGGCGATCGAGCTGCGGCCGTTTCCGGACACCTCGGCCTCGAGGAAGTTCATGGGTGGATTACCGATGAACCCACCGACGAACGTGTCGGCCGGATTGTCGTACACCTCGAGCGGGTTGCCGAGCTGGACGATGCGGCCCTTGTTCATGACCGCGATGCGGTCGCCCATGCTGAGCGCCTCGATCTGATCGTGCGTGACGTAGATCGTCGTCGCCTCGAGGCCGTGTAGCAGCGACTTGAGCTCGGCTCGCATCTCCAGGCGGAGTAGCGCGTCGAGGTTCGAGAGCGGCTCGTCCATCAGCAGCACGTCGGCCTTCGTGGCGATCGCCCGGGCCACGGCCACGCGCTGCCTTTGTCCGCCCGAGAGCTGCGACGAGTAGCGGTCGAGCAGCTCCTCGATGTGCAGCAGCCCGGCGGAGGAGCGCACGCGCTCGTCGATGACGGGCTTCCTCTCCTTCTGCATGCGGAGCCCGAACGCGATGTTGTCGTACACCTTCATGTGCGGAAAGACGGCGTAGCTCTGGAAGACCATCGCGATGCGCCGTCGCCGCGGCGGAAGATCCGTCGCATCCCGGCCGCCGATGAAGACCCGGCCGTCATCGACTCGCTCGAGCCCCGCGAGGCAGCGCAGCAGCGTCGTCTTGCCGCAGCCCGATGGGCCGAGCAGCACTATGAACTCCCGATCGTGCACCTCGAGGTCGACGCCGTCGACAGCGGCGAACTTGCCGAAGTTCTTGTGCACACCCTGGAACGTGATCTCAGCCATCGTCCGAGCGCCCCTTTCGATCCCTGGCAGCGGTCACCGAGCTACCCGCCCCCAGGTCGTGAGCAGGTACTTGCGGATGATGAAGATCACGACCAACGCGGGCGCAAGCAGGAAGAAGCCGCCGGCGAGGCGGTACGGAAGTGGCGACGTGTCGAGCGCAGCCAGCATCTGGGCGGGCAACGTGCGGTTCCGGAGCGTCAGGAGAGCCGCGGCGAAGACCTCGTTCCAGGTCGTCACGAAGATGAAGATCGCCGATGCGGCGACCCCCGGCAGAGCCTGCGGAAGCGCAACCCGGCGGAAGGCCGACAGCCGACTGCAGCCGAGCGTCATCGCGGCCTCCTCCAGCTCGTACGAGATTCCCGCGAAGACGCTGGCCATGACGAGCACGGTGAGAGGCAGCGTGAAGGCGATGTGTGCCATCGCCACGCCATAGATGGTGTCGTCGATTCCGAAGCGGAGATACGTCACGGCGAGCGGGATCGCGATGATGATGAGCGGGAACGCGCGAGTGCTCACCAGCGCCAGCTGGAAAGGGTTGGCCGCCCGGAACGAGAAGCGCGCGATGGCGTAGCCCGCGGGCGTGCCGATCCCGAGGCACGCGAGGATCGTGATGATCGCGACCCAGACGCTCCGCCAAAGCGAGTCGGTCACGCCGTCGGAGTCGAGGAAGATGTTCATCGACTCCATCGAGACACCGGTCGGAAGAAGGTTCTTCGGGTACTCGTAGACCGCGTCGAAGCTCGAGAAGGCCGAGATCGTGATGAGGTAGATCGGTGCGAGGATGAAGACCGAGATCGCCACTGCCGTGAGGTAGGCGAATGCCCGTCCGATCCGGATCCGCTGCAACGCCATCAGCGAAGCCTCCGCTCCCGAGGCGTACGGAGCACGACCAGCACGACCGCGGCGGCTGCGAGGGAGAGCCCGAGGATGACCATCGAGTACGCGGCCGCCACGTGCTCGTTCTCGTTCGTGACCTGCCACTTGTAGGCCTCGGCTGCGAGCACCGTGGCGCCCGAGCCGGTCAACGCGATCACGACGGCGAAGACCTCGAAGGCGAAGATCAAGCGGAGGAGGACCGCGACCTGGATCGACGGCTTCAACATCGGCAGGATCACGTGGCGCACGCGCTGGAAGAATCCGGCGCCGAACACCTCGGCCGCCTCGACGTAATCCTTCGGGATGGCCTGCAGCCCGGCGAAGAGGATGACCATCATGAACGTGGTCGAGCGCCAGATCTCGGCCGCCGCGACGGCGATGACCAGCTGTGTCTTCGACGTCGGGTCGAGGAAGATGAACGGCTGATCGATCACGCCGACGCCCTCGAGCATCGTGTTGAGGTAGCCGCGTTCGGTGAAGATCGCCGACCAGGCGATGCCGGCCGCGAGATCCGAGATCGCGAGCGGAAGCAGGAAGATGTAGAGGAAGAGGCCGCCGCCTCGAAGCCGAGCGTTCAGGAGGAGCGCCATGCCGAGCGCCAGGACGAACTGGATCGGCACGATCACGACGATCAGGAGGAACGTGAAGCTCATCGCCTCGCCGAAGGCGGCGTCGTTCCACATCGTGTCGATCGCGCTCCAGCTCCAGTTGCCGCTCTCGTCGCGCAACGCGAGCCCGAAGCCCTGGATCATCGGCCAGACGAAGAACAGGCTGAGGTAGACGACGGTGGGAAGAATCAGCCAGTAGGGCAGAATCTCCCACCGTCGTCGACGACGTACCGGCGCCGTCTCGTGGGCGATCGTCGTCATCGCCCGCGATCAGAGCGCGTGCGTCCTATGCGACCCTGCACCGCGCCTTCCCGCTCGGCGGATCGGGTGCCCAGCAGGGGGCATTCGTCTTCGCGAAGATCTGGTCGAGAAGCTCGCCCTGCTCCCTGAGGACGGTCTGGATGTTCTCGCCGTTTCGGACGATGCGGGTGAACGAGTCGCGGTAGTACTTGCTGAAGTTGCCGCCCTCGGCGCCGATCCCGACGGGGAGCAACGCCTGGACCGCGTCCTTCGCCTTCTGCTGCCTCGCGACTGCGGCCGCCTCGGCGAGCAGGCCGGGGGAGAGCCGCTTCGACAGCCGGCCCGACACAGCCGGGAAGAATCCCGTCAACGAGAGGAGCGCCGCCTGTGGACCGAGCGTCGTCAGGTGGCGGATCAATGCCTTGGCGCCGTCGGGATTCGGCGCGTTCTTGGGGATCCCCATCCCCACGAGGACCGGCATGTACGACCGGGCCTTCGGGCCTCGTGGGACGGGGAACGCGACGAGGTCGTCGGGGCGTTGATCGAGCGCCGTCTTCAACCGCGCGACGTGATCCCAGCCGAGCAGGACCTCCTCGCTGAGCAGCGGATCCTGCATGAACGCGTACGAGAGCGACTGTGGGTGCGTGTATTGCCAGAGCTGCTTCAGGTACTCCCACGCCGCCACGGCCTCCCTCGAGCGGAACTTCGTGACGAAGGCGCCGGTGAACGACGGTACGAGGAAGCCCTGGAGGAACCGGTGCATGAGCCCGGTGTCGCTCGCGGGCAGCGCGAACCTGTTCTGCCCCGTCCGCTGGCGGATCGTCTTGGCCCACTGGAAGAGCTGGCCGTACGTAAGGGCGTTGATGTCGGCGCGTCTCGGCAGGTACCGGATGACGTCCTTGTTGGCGACCATCACATACGTCGCCTGGGAGTGCGGAACGAAGTACTGCGTCTTGGTTCCGAGCTTCCCGTGCTTGACGAGGGCCGGCGGCAGGTTCCTAATCTGGCGGGCCACATCGCCGACAGGCCGGATCAGGCCTTCGTTCTGGAAGGTGACGAAGTCGCCGTGGAGGCCGACGAGAACGTCGATCGAGCCCTTCCCCGCCTTCGCCTCCGCCCTGACACGGTCGATGAACTGCGTCGGAGCGCTGATCGGTGCGAAGACCGCGTCGACGTCCCCGTTGAAGCCCCTGAGGACGAATCTCCGAATACCCTCCTGCTCGGCGATCGCTCCGAACTGTCCGAAGAAGGCGGTGACGTTTCCGGCAGCCGCCTCGGCACCGGCGCTTGCCCGCCCTGCCGTCAGAAGGCCTCCCGCAGCGAGCACACCGCCCGCCACCGCCGCCTTGCCGAGCAGCGTTCGCCGATCGAGCGGCTCCTCCCAGCCGAGGCTGTCGTTCCTCTCGTCGCTCATCTCACTCCCTCCGTTCGTTGCTCGATGGTGCACTGCCGTCCACGGCAGGCGTGATCGCAGCGTCCTCCATTGGTGCTCCTTCCTCCTTGGACTCCATCTCGATGGAAAGGATGTCGAGCATGAGCCCCGCGGTCCACGCGAAGTTCTCGCCGCCGTGGCCTGCGCCGGTCTTCGGGTTGTAGTGCTCCCAGAACCCGCTGCGGCCGGACAGGTCGATCAGCGCACGCCGGACCTCGCCGGCGAGCGTGGTGAAGCCGTACCGGTCCAGCCCGCGTTGCAGGACCCAGTTGAGGATCGGCCAGATCGGGCCGCGCCAGTACCGCGTCGGGACGAAACCGGGGTCGTCCGGCGCAAGGCTCGTCACCGCCCAGCCCGAGGCGTCGACGTCTACCCGCGACCCTGCGAGGCGCTCGACCATCCGTCGCGCACGCTCGACTGCCGGAACCCCGGCGTAGAGAGGCGCGAGGCCTGCAGATGTCCGTGCGGGAACGTGGCTCCCGGCGCGGACGTCGTGATCCACATAGAGGGCGTCCGGCTCGCTCCAGAGCCTCGTGTCCAGGTCGACCGAGGTCAACTCGGCCCAGCGTTCGTACTGGTCGGGGTCCTCGCCCAGCACACGTGCGATCTCCGCCAGATCGCGATTCGCCTGGACGAGCAACGAATTGAAGAGCACGGACTGGAGCGCGAAAGGCGTCTCGTCCCGAATGCGGTCGGCCCGATAGTCGAGGTCGCGAAAGAGCGCGACGAGGTAGACGTACCGGTCGTACTCCCGGTCGGTCGGTCGCTCGGCAGGGTTGGCCAGCTGCACGTCCACGCGCCGGTATGCGGGCACCTGCGCCGGGGTCAGCTCGATTCGCGCGAGCGCGGCGTCCCACAGCGGAGAGTTGTCCATCCCTGATTCCCAGGGGTGCCAGATCTCGACCAGCCCGCCGCCGTCACGCGTTCGCTCGCGGTAGAGGTACGCATGCCAGGCGTGAAGCTTCGGCGCAAGCTCTCCGAGGAACGCGATCGCGCGGTCGCGGTCGGCCGAGCGGCGGAACACGCGCAGCGCCGCAGTGGCGTGGATCGGCGGCTGCACGATTCCGGACGTCCTGACACCCGCGGGCGCCTCCGGCGCCCGCTCGGCCTGCCAGAAGTCGGGCCCAGGGAAGTAGCGGCCGTCGCCCTCGGTGAAGACGATGTGTGGTACGAGCCCGTTCGCCCACTGACCCGCGAAGAGCGACCGGAGCTCGGTCTCCGCGCGAGCCTGGTTCGAGCCCGCGTAGCCCATCGCGATGCATGCCGAGTCCCAGCTCCACTGGTGTGGGTAGAGACGCGAAGGGCGTGTCCCGTGACCGAGCCAGTTCGACTCGAGGACCTCCAGCGCGCGCGCCGAGAGCTCCAGGCTCCTTCGCCGATCGGCCGTTCGTTCGACCACGCCTTCGCTCATCGAGCTCCCGAGCTGGAGTATTGTCATCCCCAAATAGCAAATGGGTTCCGCAGAGTCAAGGACTGCGGCTTCGGAGCCCGGAGTAGAGTCCGTTCTCGCATCCGATCCGACAGCTGATGGCGATCGATCCGAACCAGCCGATTCCCCTGTATTTCCAGCTGAAGACGGTGCTCCTCGAGGAGATCCTGGGCGGCGTCTACGGGAGGGACGGACAGCTCCCCACCGAGCACGAGCTCTGCGATCGCTACGAGATCAGCCGGACACCGGTGAGTCGCGCGCTCTCCCAGCTTGCGGAGGAGGGTGTGATCCTCCGACACAGGCGCCGAGGCACGTTCGTCAACCCGCATTGGCTGCGACGACGACCCGATCAGCCCGAGATCCGTGTCGTCGTGCCCGAGGAAGGCCCATGGGCGAGGATGATCCGGGACGGCGCCGAGGGAGCGATCGAGGTCGACGTCGTCACCGTCTCGCGACCGACGCTGCACCAGGTGCTGACCCACGCCGTCGCGGAAGGTCAGGCGCCCGACCTCGCCCTCCTCGACTCCGTCTGGGCGGCCGAGTTCGCGGCGGCAGGCTTCCTCTACGCACTCGAGGACCTGAACGAGGGCTGGGTGCGTGACGAGCTCGAGGTCGACTTCCTCGACGCGCTGGTCGCCGCGAATCGGTACGGCGGTCGGACCTTCGGCGTCTCGGCGTTCGCCGACGTCGCCGGGTTCTGGTACCGGCGTGCCGCGCTGGAGGCCCTCGGCCTGGCGCCGCCTGCGACCTGGAACCAGCTGCGCGCCGCCGCGCGTGCGCTCGTCCTGGGCGGTCAGCCGCACCCGATCGTGATGCCGGGCGGGTCTCGGGGCGGCGAGACGACCGCCTACTGCCTGATCTCGTTCCTGGCGTCGAACTCCGCCGAGGTGCTCGCACGCGGTGGGGTGACCCTGAGCTCACGCGCAACGGCGCAGACCCTCCGCTTTCTCCGCAGCCTGATCGAGGACGGCCTGATGTCGCCCGAGGTCGTCGCCTACGAGTGGGATCGACCCGTTCGCCTGCTCGCCGAGGGGGAGGCGGCGATCAGCTTCGGCGGCAGCTACGAGGCCGCCGCGCTGGCGAAGGCGCTCGGAGTGCCCTTGCGCAAGCTCTGGGATCACGTCGGCTTTGCGCCCGTTCCCGGAGGCCCGAGAGGAGCGCCGGCGAGCGTCGCGGGCACGATGGTCTACGGGATCTTCCGCCAGGCGGCGCAGCCCGCCCTGGCGATGCGCCTGCTCGAGGACGTCCTCGCGCCCGAGGCTCTGGCGCGGATCGCGCGGGCGACGGGGCGGATTCCGTCCCGCCGGTCGGCCGCCGCGCTCGCCGCGCCACACCTGGCGTTCCTCTCACAGACGGCCGACCTGCTCGACCACGCCGTGACACGGCCCTCGACTCCGCTCTATCCGCGCGTCTCGGCGCAGCTGCAGGCGATGCTCGAGGCAGTCCTCACGGGACGCCTCGGACCTGCCGCTGCGGCACAGCACACCGCAGAGCTCATCGCCGCAATCACGGGTCTGCCGGTGACCGACGGCGCCGAGCCGTCGCGGGCAGCGGCCGGCGCGGACGTCCTCGAGGTCGGCGCGGTCGCGTCGAAGCAGTGAGCCCAGAGCTGCTCTCTGAGCCGAGAGATCCGAGGAGACAGCGGGCGTGAGAGCTGCGCTGATGGATGCCGCCGTCGCCGACGGCGGTGACGTCTTCGAGATCGCGGAGCGCCTGGGGTTCGGGGGCGTCGAGGTGTCTCTCGACCGCCACACGCTTCGAACCGGTGACGCCGGCAGCCTTCGCGCCAGGCTCGGCAGCCGGCAGCTCGAGATCCACGCCCTCGTCCTCGGGGAGCACAACCACGGCGGTATCGCGGATGCCGATCGGAGCATCGCCGAAGCTGCCGCAGAGGACGTGCGCCAGGCGATCGGTGTTGCGGCCGACCTCGGCGCCGAGGTGATCCTCGTCCCGTTCTTCATGCGCGGCGAGCTCGTCGGACACGACGCCTTCGATCGCTGTGCGGCTGCGTTCACGGCCCTGTGCCCACTTGCCGCCGAGCGGGGGGTCACGCTGTGCTTCGAAGGGCTCCTGCCTGCGCACGAGATCCGGTTGCTCGCCGAGCGCGTCGGCTCTCCCGCCTTCGGGTGCTACTTCGACCTCGCCAACCCGCTGCGGCGCGGCCTCGACAGCCCGACGGAGATTCGCGCCCTCGGTCAGCTCGTGCGGCGGGTGCACGTCAAGGACGTGCGCGTCGACCCGGGCGACGTGCGCCCGGGGCTCGGACGGGTCGACTTCCCCGAGTGCGCCCGGGCGCTCGTGGAGATCGGCTACGACGGGTGGCTGACGCTCGAGACGCGGCCCGGCCCTCCCCCGCTCCTCGGACGCGATCTGAGCTTCACCGGATCCGTGTTCGCCGGCGTCGAGAGCGAGCGTCCGTGGCCTCGCTTCGCCGCCATCTCGTACGAGCGCGACGACCGGACCTGGGAGCAGCTCGCAGACGACATGAACGGCGCCGGTCTCGAATCCGTCTACGTCGGCCGCGGGCTCCTCGACGACTGCCTCGACCCCGACCGCGCGGCCTCCCGACGCGCGTGGCTCGCAGAGCGCGGGATCGCCGTCGCAGGGATCGCGGGCTACCGGAACCTCGTCTCTCCCGACGCTGCGCTCCGTGACTCGAACATCGACCACCTGAGCAGGTGCCTGGAGCTCGCGCCCTCGCTCGGCACGTGGATCGTCGCGACCGAGACGGGCACCAGAGACCCGCACGGCGACTGGACGGACTCGCCCGCGAACTGGGGCAAGGAGGCCTGGCAGCTCCTGGACGACGCTCTGGAGAGGCTCCTCCCGGTCGCGGAGCAGGCGGGCACGATCCTCGCGCTCGAGGCGCACGTGAAGAACGTGCTCAAGACGCAGAGTCAGCTGCTCGGCCTCCTCGAGCGCTTCCCGAGCCAGCACCTCCAGGTCGTCTGCGATCCGTACAACTACCTCTCGGCTCACCTCGTGCCGGCTCAGGAGCGAGCGACCGCGGAGCTGCTCGATCGCTTCGAGGCTCGCTTCGTCGCCGCCCACCTGAAGGATGTCGCGCCCGGCGGCGCGGAGGCAGCGACCCCCGAGCTGGGGACGGGGGTCTTCGCCCAGCGTCCATACCTCGAGTTCTTGCGCGACCGGCGCCCCGACCTCGACCTGGTCGTCGAGCACCTGCCGCCGGAGCACTTCCCAGCGGTGAAAGAGCGCGTTGACACGCTCCTGGGCAAAGATCGAGAGAAGGTTTCCGCTCCGCCATCGTGATGGCGACGGCGGCGGTCGCCAGAACCGCCGCCGTCGATCTCGGCACCACGATCCGTCTCTAGAGGTAACGGAAGCACTGGTAATAGCCGAGCAGGTTCAACACATAGGGCCCGTCCATCTGCGGACACGGCTGCCCCGCGTACAGATCCCGGCGGATCATGTGGACATGACCCAGGAACTCACCGCCGGGCGTCCAGTCCATCGCCGTGTACGACGCTCGACCGTCCTCCCCCAGCGACGGAAGCGGCGGGTGGCCCTCACCCGGGTGGTAGCACCGCACCCCGACCCAGGGGATCGGCGGGACGGCGCATGTCCAGCCTTGCTCTGCGAACCGTGCGGGCGAGGGGCCTTGCGCCAGACCGGGCGCGGCTGTCGCGCCCATGACGGCGAGCGCACCCGTCAGGCAGAGCAATGCGACCGCTCTCCGCAGGCTTCTCATCGAGCTCGTCATCGTTCCTCCCTCTCGTTGTGTGTCGATGACGAATCCCACGATGCGCAGCCCCCCTGAAGCCGCGCCAAAGAACCACCAGAATCCCGCCAGAACGCGGGCAATGAGCGAGCTCGCGTCACCAAGGGGCACCAACGTCGTTTCTTGCGCGGCTCGCGGCGCGGCCCCGCGATCATCCCCAGCCGTACGAGCACCCTGTGGAACCGTGTGGACAGGTGACCGGCAATCTCCGCAGTTTGCGCGGTGTTTCTACGCCCACCTGTGGAAGCCTCGTCGCAACGCGGCGTTCGTGTGAGAGAACCCGAGCCTCCCCCCAAAGACGGCCCGGGCGACCCTCTCCCCCAAAGCCTGAGACACCGCTCGGGCCGTCCTCTCTACAACCGTACGGCGAGAGCGGGGACATGTCCGGCGTGGACAGTTCCGCCAGAAACTGCTGGAGCCGCGGGCGACGCTCCTGCGGAGCACGTCCGGCGACAGCGCGAGGGGCGCGTCTAGCGCTTTTCGCGGGCCCAGGTCTTGCCTGGGTACGCCACAGAAACCGCCCACGCACAACGGAACGTCGAGCAACCCGTCGGGATCTGCGGTACGAGGCTCAGCTTGTTGCCGACCACCTTGAAGGTGAACGTCACGCGAGGGAACTCCTTCGAGACAGTCACCTTGTTCGGGCTGACCGTGTAGTTGCCGTCGTCGACCTGCTCGCGGTTCCAATCGAGCGACCCGAACTTGCCGTCCTTCGTGAAGAAGTGCGAATGCTTGCGTGGCACCGCCCCGAGACACGGCCGTGCAGGGTCCTTCAACTGAGCGACCGACCGAACACCAGGGATGAACTGGTTGCCGACGACCATCTCCACCGCCAGCTTCTCGAGCCCGGGTCGGTTGAGTGCCTGCAGCAGTTCGGCGCACGTCGTCGTGCGAGTCCAGGTGCCCACGAGCGGATTTTTCGAGACGCCCGACGTCGACATGGC
This sequence comes from uncultured Actinomycetes bacterium, assembly GCA_963839755.1. Taxonomy (GTDB): domain Bacteria; phylum Actinomycetota; class Thermoleophilia; order Gaiellales; family Gaiellaceae; genus Gaiella. Next base: position 211,927 of record CAWIVU010000012.1, on the reverse strand, counting down.
CGGAAACGCCAAGGCCACCAGAACGATCAGCGCGAGCCCCCCTCGCCGCATGAGCGTGACAATACGCCTCTCGGCTTTCCAAGACCAGGTCGCGGGCGGCCTCCACCGCCGGGGCTTACCCAGAAGGGCTGCGCGAGAGGCTCGCCGGGTGAAGCGCGAGCCTTCGCGCATTGAGTGCGAGCCCGCGCAGGCCCCCGCCTGCGCAGGGGTGCCGCCAGAACCCCGCAAGGTGGGCATCCACCTTGTGCCGCGGAGCACTCCGGCCACCGGGCTCGCATTGACTACGGTAGGTGCGGGCAGCGGGGCCGGGTATGACACGATCGGGTCAGTTGGGCAGACCTCGCGCTTGACCCTGGAGGCTGCAGGTAGAGAGTCGCTTGTGCCAACGGCGCAAAGGGGGCACATACAACACCACTGGACTCTCTTCGTCGGTCTCATGACCGTCGCATTTGCGGGAGCGCTGCTACTCGTCCCCGAGGCCTGCATGCTCGGGGCACGCCGGGTAGCAAACAGGAAGCAAGTTCCGCGTGCTTCGCCACCCTGAGACGAGAGAAGCCGAAGCCCCGTGCTTCCAGAGCCTCTCCAGTAGCGGGGGCAGGATTTGAACCTGCGACCTCCGGGTTATGAGCCCGGCGAGCTACCTGACTGCTCCACCCCGCGTCGCACCACTATGGTAGCGCAATCGTGGGCTTCTGGATCGCGCTCGCCGTGCTCGTCGTCGGGGTCGTCGGCGGGCTCGTTTACGCAGTTCTCAGTGGGCTCGCCCTCTGGCGGCAGCTGAAACGGACGAACGGAAGCTTCGGCGCGGAGACGGCTCGGATCGCGGATTCCACCGCCGGGATCCAGATGCATCTCGACCGGGCGAGCGCCTCCCAGGCACGACTTCGCGAGGCCTCGATCAGGCTTGGCGTCTCGCGAGCGAGGCTCGACGTGCAGATCCAGGCGATGCGCGAAGCGCGATACGTGCTGCGACGCTTGCTCTGGTTCATGCCCGGCGCCTGAGCCCGGGTCGACAAGAGTCCGCCGCACCGCTTACGGTGCGACGGATGAGGGTCGCCGCCGTCGACCTCGGAACGAACACGACGCGCCTCCTGGTCGCAGACGTCGACGACGGGCGTCTCGAGGAGGTGGTTCGCCACGAGGAGATCACCCGTCTGGGCGAGCGTGTCGACCGCCGGCGCATCCTCCTGCCGACCGCGATCACCCGCGTGCGGAACGTGCTCGTCGACTACCGGCGCGAAGCGGAGGGCCTCGGCGCCGAGCGCGTGCTCGCTGTCGGGACGAGCGCCGTCCGCGACGCGGACAACGGGGAGGCGTTCCTGGGCGAGGTCGAATGGAGCTACGGCTTCACGACCCGCCTCCTGACGGGCGGCGAGGAGGCCGAGCTGACGCTCGCCGGCGTGACGAGCGGTGAGCCCCTCGCGCCGCGGACGCTCGTGATCGACATCGGCGGCGGCTCGACCGAGCTCGTCGGCGTCGGGAGCGACGGTGTCGAGTCGACGGTGAGCACCGAGGCGGGAAGCGTTCGACTCACCGAGAGGTTTCTCGCTTCCGACCCGCCGCGCGGCGAAGAGCTGGCGATGTGCGAGGCGCACGTCCGCACCCTGCTGCCGCAGCTCGCGATCGACCGCGCGATCGGCGTTGCCGGGACGATCACGACCGCTGCCTCGATCGAGCTCGGCGGCACGAACGGCGTCCACGGCCATTTCCTGACCCGCGAGTCGGTCGTGGAGACCCTGAACCGGCTCGCGGAGCTACCGCTCGAGCGGCGACGCCGGGTTCGAGGGCTGGCGCCGGAACGGGCGCCCGTGATCGTCGCAGGGCTCGTGGTGCTCAACGAGATCCTCGCCCGCTACACCCTCGACGGGGTCACGGTGAGCGAGCGGGATCTGCTCCACGGGGTGGCGCTCGAAGCAGCGAAGCTCCCCGAGCCGGAGGAGGGGCCCGCCCCACCCGGCGCCTACACCTGCTGCTGACCGCCCCCGGTGCCGGCGAGAAGGCCCTGGACGTACCCCACGGCGTGGAGCCTGGCGAGTGTCGGGTATCCGGCGACGGTCCAGCTGTCGCCCGTGAGCGCGGGTGAATGGTCGGTTCGGAGCGGCGCGTCCACCCCGCAGTCGAGATACGCGCGGATGCAGGCGGCCATGTCGGTCGGGCCGTCGTCCACGAACGTCTCGACGAATCGCTCGGGAGTCCCGCGGACATCGCGGAAGTGGACGAAGTGAATCCGTCCCTGCGAGCCGAACCTGCGAATCGCGGACGGGAGGTCGTCCGTCATCAATGCGAAGTTGCCCTGGCACATGGTCATGCCGTTGGTCTCGCTCGGCTGGAGGTCGAATACCCGGTCGTAGGCGTCGAGCGTGCGGATGATCCGACCGATGCCGCGGAGCGGTGAGAGCGGCGGGTCGTCCGGATGCAGAGCAAGCCGTACGCCGGCCTCCTCGGCAACCGGGACGGCGCGCTCGAGGAACCACGCGAGGCTCTCCCACAGCCGCTCCTCCTCGACGGGCGCCGACGGGGCGTCCGGCGCGGTCGACCATGTCGCGAGGTCGAAGCCGGTCGCCTGGGCGCCGCCGCGCGTCGGGATCGGCACTCGACGTCCGAGACCACGGGACGACTGCCATCCAGTTGTAACAGAGCACCTCGATCCCGAGCCGTCCCATCGTGCGAAGCAGCTCGAGGATGTGCTCGAGCTCCTCCTCCCTGCCTGGAAGGCCGAGACGGAGGCGGTCCATCGGCGGGTTGTCCTCGATCACGGTGAGACGCAGGCCGGCGTCCTCGACCTCCTGCCGCAGCAGCGCGAGCGGCCCGTATGCCCAGGGCGCCTCGGGCGCATGGCCGCGCCAGTCGGTCGTTGCGCGGGGGAGCACGCCGACGGCCTCCTCGACACCGATCTGGCGGAGCTGCGCCCACGAGGGCGCGGGCCTGGCCTCGAGGAGGATCTCGGCGAGGCGGAGCACGGTCAGAAGCTCTTGACGGCCAGGAACCCGCCGTCGGCGACGATCGTCGCTCCCGTGACGTAGCGAGCCGCGTCCGACACGAGGAAGACGACGACGTCCGCGACCTCGTCCACCGTGCCGATCCGTCCGAGCGCGTTCGCTCCGCGCACCCGCTCGAGGAAGCTCCCGGCGTCGGCGGTGTTCATCCCGGAGAGGTCCCGTTCGAGCATCGGCGTGTCGATCGTGCCGGGCGCGACCGCGTTGACCCGGATCCCGTCCTCGCCGAGCTCGACGGCCAGCGCCCGCGCGGCCGCAACGAGACCCGCCTTGGCGGCGCCGTAGACGACGCAGCCGCGAAGCGTCGCGTATGCCTGGACGGACGTGACGAAGACGATGTTCCCTCCACTCCGTGTTCGGAGCGCCGGGATCGCGAGTTGCGCGCAGGTCAGAGCGCCCTTGAGATTGATGTCGAGGATCCGGTCGACATCGTCCTCCGCCATCTCGGCGAGATCGGCGTAGAGGCCCACGGCCGCGTTCGCGACCATGATGTCGAGGCCGCCGAACGCCGAGCTCGCGTCGTCGACGATCCGCTGGACGTCGTCGCGGCTGCGCACGTCGCCCACGCACGAGACACCTTGCGCCCCCGCGTCGCGCACGAGCCCGAGTGTCTCGTCGAGTCCCTCCGGCGCGACGTCGTTGGCGACGACGTCCGCGCCAGCGGCCGCGAGGGCGGCCGCGATCCCGCGTCCGATCCCCGAGCCGGCGCCGGTGACCGCGGCGACCTTTCCGGCAAGTGTCACCTACGCAGCGCCCTCGTCGGGTGAGGGCTCCTCGTCCTCCGCCAGGCGCCGCTGGAGGACGGCTCGCGAGATGACGCCCACGAGACGGCCGCCGTCGACAACGGGCACCCGCTCCGCGTCACGCTCCTCGATGAACCGGAACGCCTCGTCGAGCGGTGTGTCGGCCTCGATCGTGTAGTACGGGGGCTCGGCCAGGGCCGCGAGCTGCGTCGCCTCGGGATCCCGCCCCTCGGCGACGACGCGCGCCACGAGCGTCTTGCGCGTGACCACGCCGACGAGCGCGCCGTCCTCGTCGACGACGTACACGGCACGCACCTCGGAGGGCGTCAGAACCTCTCCTGCCTCGCGCGCGGTCGCCGTCGTCGGGAGGGACCGCGGCTCGGCGATCATCGCGTCGCGGACGCGGTCGACCGCGTCACTCGCCATTTGCCTCACCGACCGTCATCTACGGATAGAGCCCGCGCGCCTCGAGCGCCTGGGAGACGTCGCGGATCCCGGCCACGAGCGCCGCCGTCCGCATCGTGATGCCGCGCTCGTGCGAGATCTCCCATACCCGATCGAAGGCGTCGTTCAGCTTCTCCGCGAGCTTTGCGCGAATCTCGTCGCGTCCCCAGAACAGGCGCCCGAGATCCTGGACCCACTCGAAGTACGAGACCGTCACGCCGCCGGCGTTGGTGAGGATGTCCGGGAGGATCGGGATGCCTCGCTCGCTCAGGACCGCGTCGGCGTCGAGCGACGTCGGGCCGTTGGCGCCCTCCGCGATGAGCCTGCACCGGAGGCGCCGGGCATTGTCCTCGTGAATCTGGTCCTCGCGGGCTGCGAGGACGAGGATGTCGCACTCGAGCTCGAGAAGCTCCTCGTTCGTGATGCGCGACCCCGTCGCCCAGTCTTCGAGCGAGCCGTGCTCGATCGCGTGCGCGCTCATGGTGGGGATGTCGAGTCCTGCAGGGTCGTAGATGCCCCCTGAGATGTCGGAGACCGCGACCACGGTCGCTCCGCGGTCGACGAGCTCCTGGGCTGCGATACCGCCGACGTTGCCGAACCCCTGGACGACGCAGCGCTGCTCGGATAGCTTCCAGCCGAGCCGCTCGCACGCACGCGCGACGACCATCACGACGCCGGCGCCCGTCGCCTCGTGCCGGAACACGGAGCCGCCGATCGAGATCGGCTTGCCGGTCACGATCTCCGGGACTGCGTGCCCGCGCTGCATCGAGTAGGTGTCCATCATCCAGGCCATCGTCTGCTCGTTCGTCGCCATGTCGGGCGCGGGAATGTCCTCCTGCGGGCCGATGAACGGCAGGAGCTCGGACGTGAAACGGCGCGTGAGCCGTTCGATCTCGACCCGAGACATCTCGCGCGGGTTGCAGCGCACGCCGCCCTTGGCGCCCCCGTAGGGCAGCCGGAGCAGCGCGCACTTCCAGGTCATCCACACCGCCAGGGCAGCGCACTCTCCGAGCGAGACCTCCGGGTCGTACCGGATCCCGCCCTTCGTCGGCCCCAGCACGCTCGAGTGCTGCACCCGGTAGCCGGGGAACACGACCCGCCGCCCGTCGTCGAGCTTGATCGGGCAGGCGACGATGATCGACCGCTCCGGGTGCCGAAGCCGCTCGGCGACGCCGTCGTCGACCTGGGCATGCGGAACCGCCTGGTCGAACTGCGCAATCGCCGTCCTGTAGAGCGGCGTGTCGAACTCGAGGTGGGCGAACGACGGGACGTGCTCGGTGCTCGCCATGGGCCGCTGAGTGTATCCCGCGCACAGCCGGTGACTGGCCCTAGCTCGCGGACCCGGCGGTACGCTGAGCCACGCGCCGGGGTGGCGAAACTGGTCAGACGCGGCCGGCTTAAACCCGGCTGTCCCTCGGGACATGGGGGTTCGAGTCCCTCCCCCGGCACCTGGCACCGCGGGCGGGCGACAGCGTGAGCGCTACGTTCGGCCCGGAAGGAGCGAGTCAGCCGGGAAGCGCTCGGGGCCCTTGAACTGGAAGGCGTCGAAGAACGCGTCGAAGGCAGCCTGGTCGAACCCCTCGCACTTCGCGAGATATGCGGTGCCTTCCTCCGGCTTCGAGGCGTCCTCGGTGACCCAGGCGCCGAGCGCGATCTGGTTGCCGAGCGCCGAATACGGCGCGAGGACGGTGCCGCGCGAGTTGTCCTGCGCGAAGCTCTCGAGCTGCGCGACGGTCCCGGCGGGAACCTCGTCGCCGAACTGGATCGCGATGCCGCCGTGCTCGAGGTTGTGGACGAGCTGCGCCTGATTGACCGGCTCGTCGTACGAGCCCCAGATGACCGGAACCTCGTTGTGCGGGCCGCTCGTCGGCGGAACGGTGTTCCAGTCCTTCGACGTCCCCTCCGGCGTTGCGACGGAGTGCACTCCGGGGAGAGCCTCGACGGTCGTCATCGTGCAGCCGGCGGCCTCGAGCGCCGCGGTCGGATCGGCCGCGCCGTCGTCGCCGCCTACGCCGACGGCAAGCGCGATCGCGACCGCTGCGACGAGCACGGCGCCGACCACCGCGAGGATCGTGAGCAGACGGCGGTCGAGCCCTCGAGACTGCCCCGGAGGCGGGGGCTTCGGCTTGCCGTGCGGACGCGGTTTGGGCGGCATGGAGGCGGAAAGATACCGGTGTGGGTGAGGAGTGCGGTGCCGACGGAAGTCGAACGCCGCCCAGTGTCGGACTTCAGTCCGACACCCGCTCTTCGACGCACTTCGCGAACGGGGCCGCCGATCGCTCCGTCCGATCTCGACGCTACGTTGCTTGGTCCTCATGACCGTCCTCGCCTCCATCGCCACAGGGCTCGTCGGCGCTGTTGCCTGCTGGCTCGCGCTCCGACCTGCCCTCGCGGAGCGCCGGCAGCTGCGGGCGGAGCTCGATCGCCGCGAGGTCGTGTTCCGAGAGGAGCTTGCGCGACGAGATGCGGAGCTCGATGTCGCGCGCGGAGACGTCGTCGAGGCCCGCGCTGGCGCCATCGCCGCCGCCACGAGGCTCTCGACGCTGGAGGAGAAGCTGCCCGAGACCGTGCGCAGCATCTCGCAAGAGACGCTCGCCGCATCGCGTGACGCGTTTCTCGTACAGGCCGGCGAGCGCGTCGAGAAGACGCTCATGCCGGTGCAGCAGCGTCTCGGAGATCTCCGGAAGCTCGTCGACGAGACCGAGGCGCGTCGGCTCGAGGACGGCGGACGGCTCACTGCGCAGCTGGAGCTTCTCTCGGCCGGAACGCGGTCGCTCGCCGTCGCCCTCGGGAGCGCGCAGACGCGGGGCCGCTGGGGCGAGATCCAGCTCGAGCGGATCCTCGAGTTCGTCGGAATGGAGCAGGGAGTCGACTACTCGTGCCAGACGGGCAAGCACGGAGGCCGTCCGGACGTGGTCGTGCACCTCCCAGGCGGAAAGAACGTCGTCATCGACTCCAAAGCACCCTTCGACGAGTTCGAGCGTGCTGCGCAGGCGAGGAGCGAGGAGGAGCGTGGAGCCGCGCTCACGGCGTTCGCGCGCAAGGTCCGCCACCATGTCTCCGAGCTCGGCCGCAAGGGGTACTGGGCGCACGTGACGCCGTCGCCCGACTTCACCTTCATGTTTCTCCCGGGGGACGCGTACCTCGCCGCCGCAGAGGAGCAGGACTCCGAGCTGTTCAGCTTTGCGTACGAGCGCGGCGTGCTCCTCGCGACTCCCCGCACGATCGTCGTGATGCTGCGCACGATCCGGGTCGCGTGGCAGAACGAGAACGCGTCCGAGCACGCCGAAGCCGTGCTCAAGGTCGCGACCGAGCTCCACGAGCGTCTGACCACGATGGCCGAGCATCTTGCGAAGGTCGGGCGCGGCCTCGACTCCGCCGTCGGCGCGTACAACAAGGCGGTGGGCTCCTATGGGTCCCGAGTGCTCGTCTCGGCACGTCGGCTCGAGAGCCTGGCCACGACACGTGAGACGCTCGACGACTTGCCGCCGCTGACCGAGCACGCGTCGTCGCAGCTGCAGCCGCTCCAGCTCGAGGTCGTTCCGAAGAGCGCCGACGCCGCGTGAGCCGGGAACACCAGCGCGGGCGACAGCGTTGGAACAATAGGAGGCAGCGGATGGACCGCGAGCTCTCCCCTACCACGCAGCGAGGAGCACACTAAGTCGATGAGCGACGTCCGCAACGTGATCGTGATCGGCGGTGGGCCGGCGGGCTACACCGCGGCGCTGTATGCCGCGCGCGCGAACCTCGAGCCGCTCGTGATCGAAGGATTCAACTGGGGTGGGCAGCTGATGATCACCTCGGACGTCGAGAACTACCCCGGCTACGCCGACGGCGTGCTCGGGCCGGCGATGATGCAGGACTTCCGCCGCCAGGCCGAGCGCTTCGGCGCGGAGTTCGTGACGGACGACGTGACGAAGGTCGACTTCTCGTCCCGGCCGTTCCGGGTCTGGGTCGGCGACGACGAGTACCGGGCGGAGTCGGTGATCGTCGCGACGGGCGCCTCGGCACGGCAACTCGGCCTGGAGTCCGAGACGCGGCTCCAGGGACGAGGCGTGTCGTACTGCGCGACCTGCGACGCGGCGTTCTTCCGCGACAAGGTCGTCGTTGTGGTCGGCGGCGGCGACTCCGCGATGGAGGAGGCCCTCTTCATCTCGCGGTTCGCGAGCAAGGTCTACCTCGTCCACCGGCGCGAGGAGTTCCGCGCCTCGCCGATCATGGTCGACCGGGCGCGTGCCAGCGAGAAGATCGAGTTCGTCCTGAACAAGCTGGTCGTCGAGGTCATCGGTGATCCCTCGGTCACCGGCGTCCGCCTCTCGGACACCGTGACCGGCGAGCAGAGCGTGCTCGAGACGGACGGGCTCTTCGTCGCGATCGGCCACGACCCGAACACCGCCCTCTTCCTCGATCAGCTCGACCACGAGCCGGGGACGGGCTACCTCGTGACGCGCGGAAAGACGACGGCAACGAACATCCCGGGTGTCTTCGCGGCGGGTGACGTCCAGGATCACGTGTACCGCCAGGCAGTGACGGCAGCGGGGTCCGGCTGCGCCGCAGCGCTCGACTCCGAGCGGTGGCTCAGCGAGCAGCACCACGCCGCGTTGACCGTCGCCGCCACCGCGCCGTAGCCCGGGTCGACCGCCGACCCGTCCTCTAGCCTCGGTTGCCGTGGCCGAGCTGTGGATCGACCTCGTCGACCCGACGCCGGACGAGATCCTCCGGGTGCTCGCCACTCCGCTCGACCCGGAGGCGATCGAGATGCTCGCCTCGCCCGCGGGCGATGGGCGCGCGGCACGGCCGATGCTCGAGAGTCACGGCAGCTACGTCCTCGGTGTGCTCTCGTACCCGCGGGCGCTCACCCGGGACGATCGGGTCGAGTACCTGGAGCTCGACGTGGTCGCGACGCCGGCCCAGGTCGTGACGATCCGCAAGTCCGGACCGCGGGGGGAGCTCGTCGCGATCGACGGCCTCGCGGCGCGAGTCGACGCCGGAGCTCGACCGGGCGCGATGTTCCACGCAGCGGTCGACGACTCGGCAGACGCCTTCCTCGAGCTTCTCGACGGCCTGTACGAGGAGATCGACGATCTCGAGAGTCACGTCGAGCGCCTTCCCGGAGCGGACGTTCGACGGCGACTCGCCGACTTGCGCCACGAGCTACTGCTCGCACGCCGTTTCGCGAGTGCGACGCGCGGCATTGCCCGGCGCATCGTCGACGGGCGGATCGACGTCGGACGCGCCGAGCTCTTCCCGGACGACGTCGAAGCCCTGTTCGTCGACACCTACGAGACACTCGTGCGCGTGACCGAGGAGCTCGACATCGCGCGCGACCTGCTCGGGGGCGTCCGCGACTACTACCAGGCCAAGATCACCGAGCAGCAGAACGACGTGTCGAAGAAGCTCACCGTGATTGCCTCGCTCGTGCTCGTGCCGAGCCTCATCGTCGGGTTCTATGGGCAGAACTTCGCTGACGAGTTCCGCGAGGCGTACTGGAGCGTCGGCTTCTCGCTCGGGCTGATCGTGGCGACGACGCTGGTGCAGGTCGCCCTGTTCCGGTGGCGCCGCTGGATCTAGAGGCTTGATGCGAAATCGGAGTGCGTGCGGGGATGGCCTGCACCAAGCAGCGTGGTCGGCTCGATCGGCGTGCAGGCTGGTTGCCTGGATGTCGAGCGAGACGGCCGCGATGCGCCGTGTGCAGGCCACCATCCGTGCGTGCTCGGATTTCGCATCAAGCCTCTAGCATCGGCCGACTCCACAGCTACCCTCGGTCCGGGTGAGCGCTCCGGCCCACACCCCCTCCCCGACGGGCGAGTCGATCGCCGTCGAAGCGCGCGCATACGCCGTGCTCGACCGCGTGCTGCCACTGCTCGGCCCCGGACTGGCGCTCGTCCTCGGGCTCGTCGCGCTCGGTCACCGGTCGCTCGACGTCGGCGAGGCGGCGGCCGTCGCGGCTGCGCAGGGCTCGTTCTCCGACGTCGTCGAGCGCGCCCTGTCCGACGACCCGGCTCGTGCCGGGTATCTCGCCCTGCTCCAACCCGTCGTGCAAGGAAACGACGCGGAGATCTGGGTACGGCTGCCGTCGGTCTTGGCTGCCGTGGTGGCCGCCGTCGCCGTGTATCGGCTCGGCCGTCGTCTCGCGGGACGTCGAGCAGGCGCGGCCGCGTCGGTCATCCTTGCGAGCTCCGTCGGAGTCGTCGAGCTGTCGCGGTCGGTTGGGCCGCTCGCGCTCGCGCTTGCGGCGATGCTCCTGTCGAGCGCCCTCTTCGCACGTGCAGTCGAGCGCGGGAACGTGATCTGGTGGGCGGTGTACGCGGTGAGCGCCGCGCTGCTGCCGCTGACGCATCCGATCGCAGCCAGCGCGCTCGTCGCGCAGCTCGCGGCGCTGGCGGTCGCGCGACGTGAAGTCGACCTTCGACTCGCCCTGCCGGCGGCAGGCGTCGCTGTCCTCGAATCGGGTCTCTTCCTCGCCGCTGGTGTGCTCGATCGGGCCGACGCGGCCGACGGCGCGGGACCGCTGGAGCTCGTGGACCTCGGCGTCGGGCTCGCGCGCGGGGTCGGCTGGAACGTGCTCGTCGCCGGGCTCGCCGTATGGGGCATCGTGACGCTGTATCGGAGCACCTCGCGCGATGCCGGGCGCTGGAAGCCCGTGCTCGTCGCCGGCCTGGCGCTCGTCCCGCTCCTCGCAGTGCTCGTCGGTGGAGTCGCCTTGCCCGTCTACCCGCGCGAGGCACTCGCAGTCTGCGCAGGCGGTGCGGCGCTGGCGGCGGGCATTGGTCTCATGGCAATCCCGGACCGAAGCCATCGGATCGCCGCCGCCGTGGCGACCGTTGTCGTCGCGGTCGCCACGCTGACGGCCGGCGCGCTGCGCAACAGTCCCGAGGACTGGCGCAGCGCAATCGAGCTCGTTCGCCGCGAGGCCACGCCGCGCGGGACGGTCGTCGTGCTGCCCGAGCGGGCGCGAGCCGCATTCGGCTATTACGCGCCCGAGCTCCGGACGAGCCTGGCGGGGCGCGGCGACGAGGTCGTTGTCGTCGTCGCAGGCGACCCGTCGGAGGCCACGACGGCGGCGCGCGCCGTCGTCTCACCGCCGCGCTACGCGTTGCTGTCGCAAGAACCTGCAGGGAGCGGTCTCGTCGTGCAGCGCTGGGTCCGCCCGCGCTAGGGGTCAGTTCCCCCCGCGGGAACAGACCCCACACGTGCCGCGGGACAGAGATCGAGCAGCACGCACTCCTCGCAGAGCGGCCGGCGGGCGTCGCAGATGCGCCGTCCGTGCCAGATCAAGAGGTGCGGGAAGCGTGCCCAGTCCGGGCGTGGCACGACGCGCTGGAGGTCTCGCTCGATCTTGACCGGATCCTCGTTCCGGGTCAGGCCGAGCCGCTGCGAGAGCCGACGAACGTGCGTGTCGACCACGATGCCCTGCGCATGGCCCAGCTCGGCCGCGACGACGTTCGCAGTCTTGCGGGCCACGCCGGGAAGCCGCAGCAACTCGTCGAGCTTCCTCGGGACCTTCCCGTCGAAGTCCTCGAGCAGGACACGCATCGCGCCGCGGATCGCCTTCGACTTCTGCCGATAGAAGCCCGTCGTGTAGACGTCCTGCTCGAGCTCCTCGACGGGAACCGCCAGGTAATCCTCCGGCCGCCGGTACTTCTCGAAGAGTGTCTCGGTGACCCGGTTGACGTTCACGTCTGTCGTCTGTGCAGACAACATGACGGAGATGAGCAGCTCGACATCGCTTCGAAAGCGGAGGGCGATCGTCGCGTCGGCGTGCTCCGTGGCGAGCCGCTCCACGATCGGCCGGATCCGCTCGCGACGCGAGCCGAGCCCTCGACGCCGCGCCTCGCCGACGTAGCTACGTGCCACGGCGGCGGCTCTCGAAGATCGCCGTCGCCTTCTCGGCGGTGACTTCTCCAAGGAAGACGTCGCGATACCAGTCGTCGTAGTACGGGAAGCCGGTCCCTGCGAGGTCGGTGAGCGCAGCGTCGGCGTCGTATGCCGTAGAGACGAGCGAGACGGCACCGTTGCCGAGGATCGCCCAACGCGCGTCGGGCGAGCCCTCGTACGGCATGCCGACGCTGCCGGCGTTGACGAGGCGTCGATCACCGACGAGACGGTCGTACTGGACGTGCGTATGCCCGCAGACGACGACGCGTGCGTCGACCCCGTCGAGAGCCGCCGCGACGTCCTCGTCGGGTGTCGCCGCAGTGAGGATCTCGGTGTCGGACGTCGGCGTCGCATGGCAGAACAACACACGCCCCAGGCCGTCGACGTCGAGCCCGATCGTCAACGGCCAGCTTCCGATGCGTAGAAGTCGCTCGGGACCGAGGCGTTCTGCGGCCCAGCGCCCGATCTCGGCGAGCGCGCCGTCGTCGGGCGGATCAACGGTCTCCCGGTCGCCGTTCCCCGTGATGAAACGAACACGCTCGCCCTCCGCCTCGAGCCGATCGAGGCACTCGACCGGCAGCGGCCCTGCAACGAGATCCCCGCCGCAGACGAGCACGTCGGCCGCAGCACACCGCGCGTCGGCCAGCACTGCCTCGAGCGCCGGCAGGTTGCCGTGGATGTCGTAGAGCGCCGCGACGCGCATCGCGGGGACGCTACCCCGCCGAGGTCAGCTCGGGAAGCGGCCGCCCATCGGGTTGCGCGCCCAGCCCGGGTCCTGCGCACACACGGTCGAGGGCCGGACACCCGGAGCATGCGAACGGACTCGGCGTCGGTCTGAAGTCGCCTTCACGGATCCGCGCGATAGCGGCGCCGAGCTCACGTTCGAGGTCGTCGACGTCTGCACGCGAGAAGGTCGCAGAGACGAGCTCCTCAGGCGCTTCGAGAAACTGGTAGACGACCTCGACGCGCTCGGCCCCTGCGCGGAGGCATGCGAGCGCGTAGACGATCCTCTGACCCCGGTACTCGGAATCGACGACCTCCTGGGGCTCGCGCTCGTCGAGCGTGTTCGTCTTGTAGTCGACGACCAGCGCATCTCCGCCCGCGCGCCAGAGCACGTCGAGGCGACCGTTGAGCAGCACGCCGTCCAGCTCGAATGCGAAGGGACGCTCGACGCGGACGTCACCGAGGGCGGCGAGCCGGGCCGCAAGCGACGAGCCGCAGTACGCATCGACGTGCCGGGCCACATGCGCGAGCTCCGATTCGCCGACGGTCGGGTACCAGGTGCGAACGAGATCGGCGAGACCGTCGGGCGGCTGCGGGCGGGTGAGGTCGACCTGCTCGAGGAGCCGGTGCACGGCGTCGCCGATCTCGGTCGGATGCAACCCGGACCCCGTCTCTCCTTCGCCGTCGCCCCACGATGTCGCCCGCATTCCGACGACGCGCTCCGCGTAGTAGCGGTACGAGCACCGCTCGAAGAGCGAAAGGGCGCTGAACGACAGGCGCGCAACGTGATGCGACGGAGGCTCGGGCACGACCGTCAGCTCGCGCAGGCGCGGCGCCGCCGGCGGGAGCGCCTCTCCAACGCCCTCGAATAGAGCCAGCTGACCCGCCTCGGTCTCGGGCGCCGTCAGCTCGGCAGGGGGCAGCCGCTCAGGCTCGGGCTGCCCCCGGTCGACTCTGAGCACGATCGTCGCGGCCCCACACTCGACCTCGTAGGGCCTGTCGGCGTCCTGCCGGCGCGCCTCCTCCTCCAGCCCGAGTCGATCCAGCACCCATGCGATCGGCGTCTCCTCGCCGGGCTCACCGGGCGGGCCGACCGACCCGGACACGATCAACCGCTCCCGTGCACGCGTCATCGCGACGTAGTACAGGCGCAGTCGCTCCGACTGCTCGGCCGCGTCTCGTTGCTCCTTGACGTCGCGGTAGGACTCCGTGCCCACTCGCGTGCCCGTCGCGGGATGGGCGACCTTGAAGCCGAACCGTCCATCGGAAAGGGCAAGGATGTCGGAGACCGGAGGCCTGAGACGGCCGGCATCGGCAACGACCACGACGTCGAACTCGAGCCCTTTCGCCGCGTGGATCGTCAGCAGGCGCACGGCGTCGGCCCCCTCCTCCTCCGAGACGGCGTCCGACTCCTTCGCACCAACGGCCTCCTGCCCGGCGACGAAGCGAACGAACCCCTCGAGATCCGAGCCGCGCAACTCCTCGTACGATCGCGCCAGGCGCGCGAGCTTGCGGAGATTTGCGTACCGTCGCTTCCCATCGGTTCGCGCGAGCACCGCGAGGTCGTAGTCGTGCTCGCTGAGCACTCGCTCGCAGAGGAGCTCGAGGGTGGCGTGGGACGCGAGCTCGAGCAGGCGGTCGTACCGCTGCCGGAACGCGAGCAGCATGCGGCGATCGTCGTCCGCGAGATCGGCGGGCAGTCCTCGCTCGATGCCGCGGAAGATCGGTTGGCGATGGGCGTCCGCCCGGATCAGGACGAGAGCGTCGTTCGAGACACCCACGAACGGCGATGCGAGCACGGTCAGGAGGGCCTCGTCGTCGTAGCGGTTGTGGAGGAGCCGCAGATACGCGAGCAGGTCGACGACCTGCTGTTGGCCGAAGTAGCTGCGCCCTGCCGCTCGGTAGGTCGGAAGATCGAGCGCGCGGAGCTCCTCCTCGAACCATTCCGCATCGGTGCCTGCCGCGAAGAGGAGGACGATCTCCCCGGGCGACGCGACGCCGGCGTCGACGAGCTCGCGGACACGACGCGCGACGTGCCGCGCCTCGGAGCGGCGCCAATGGATACCTCCCTCACCCGCCGCAGCCTTGTCCGTGACGAGCAACTCGACCGCGTTCCGGAGGGCCGGCTGGCCCTCGCCGGTCGCCGGCTCGAGGCGCTGGAACTCGTCGCCGAACTCGGCGGCGAAGAGCTCGTTCACCGCTTCGAGCACCTCGGGCCTGGACCGGTGGTTCTGCGTCAGCGGGAGGACCGTCGGCGCGGCCGCGCGGCGCTCACGAAAGACCGCGACGTCGGCGTGGCGGAAGCCGTAGATCGACTGGAACTCGTCGCCCACGACGAACAGATCGCCGCCGCCGTCGGGCGATAGGAGGTCGAGCAGCTCGGTCTGCAGGCGGTTCGTGTCCTGGAACTCGTCGACCATGATCGAGCGGAACCGCTGCCGCTCCCGGTCGCGAATGGTCTCGTCGTGACGGAGAAGGTCGCGCGCGCGAAGCTGGAGGTCCTCGAAGTCGAGGGCGGACTCGCGATCCTTCGCGTCTGCATACGCGAGCGCGAACGTCGAGAGCAGCTCCTGGAGGAGCTCGCGGTCTCGCGATGCGAGCTCCTCGAGCGCGGCTGCAACGACCGCGTCCCGCGCCTCGCCGAAGGTCGCGGCGCGGGGCCCACGTGCCTTCAGGTCCCCGATCGCCAGCAGTCGCTCGGGCAGCGTCGAGACGGCCAGCGCCTCGAGGGCCGCACCGGCGGCCGCCCTCTGGAGCTCCGTTGCGCGGTCGTCGTCGATCAGGCAGGTCGCGGCTTCGCGGAGCTCGTCGACCCGCTCGTCGAGCTGCGCTCGGGCGCCACGCTCGAGGATGAGGTCTCGACCGGCCGAGCGCAGCGTGGCGTAGACCTCCACGAGCATCCGCCGGAGGCCGTCAGCGCCATAGGTCGCGAGCAGCTGCCACCGATCCGGCTCGTCCGCGCCGCAAAACGACTCGAGTGCCGACGTGAACGCCTCGGCCTGCAGGACGAGTGCCTGCGGCTCGTCGAGCACGCGAAAGCCGGGGTCGATGCCCGCCGCGAGCGGGTGCGCGCTCAGGAGCCGTCGACAGAAACCGTGGATCGTCGACACCCAGGCCCCGTCGAGCTCGAGAGCGAGATCAGGCCGACCTCGCTCGATCAGCCGGGCGCGGATCCTCCCGCGAAGCTCCCCAGCCGCTCGCTCGGTGTACGTGATCACGAGCAGCGAGTCGACGTCGAGCCCGTCGTCGACGACGGCGCTCACGAACCGCTCGACGAGGACCGCGGTCTTCCCCGTGCCCGCGCCGGCGGCGACGAACACCGTTCCGCGTGCGTCGATCGCGGCCCGCTGCTGGGCGTTCGGCGCGGGTCGACTCAAGGCCGTTCCTTTCGGCACATGCGCCAGAGGTCGCACCAGTGGGGGCAGGTTCCTCCATGCGGGTCGTGACGGACATCGCCGGCGCGGATCCGCTCGACGAGCCCGACCGCAGTCGAGCGCGCAGTCGCGACGGCGTCGTCGAACTCGTCGGACTCCAGGTAGTCCCGCGAGCTGAAACCGGGAACCGCGTCCGGGCCTGCGCGGAGCATCCCGCGCGGCCGCCGCCCGCCACCCACCGGGACGTAGACGCCGCCGACAGGCTCGAGCCCGAGCTGGTCGCGGAGGACGAGCATGTACAGCGGGATCTGGAGCAGATCCTTGTCGCGAATGTCGGTCGCAGACGAGGCGGCGCCCGACTTGTAGTCGACGACGATCCCTCGCGCACCCATCGGGTCGCGATCGATCCGATCGATCTTCCCGCTCACCACGACACCCGGCTCGAGCTCGAACGAGCGGAACGACACCTCGAGATCGCGCGGAAGGAACGTGGACTTCGCGGTCGCTTCGTCTCGCACCAGCTGCTCGAGATCCCGCTGCAGCCCTTGCTCGAGCTCGCGACGATCGAGATCTCCCGCCTCGATGCGGAGCCCCGTCTCGACGGCCTGCGCAACGCAATCCCGCATGAGTCCGACGGCCTCCTCGACGTTCTCCTCGGTCACACGGTCTGCGCCGGGAATCGCGCTCGGGAGCTGCTGGTAGAAGCGCTGCAGCGCGCTGTGGAGGATCGACCCCCGCAGCATGCGATCGACCTCCTTGTCGATGGTGCCGGGACGCAGGTAGCGCTCCACGAACCACGCGGACGAGCACGAGGCCATCCGCTCGAGGTCGGAGACCGAGTACGCGTCGCGACTACCCAGGAGGAGCAGGGCGCGCTCGTGCCTCACGTCCGTCCGACGGTCGAAGGCGTGCGTCGCGCGGCGGAGTCGTCGATCCCAACCGTTCTGGAGGGCGAGCGCGGATGCCCCGGCGGGGTCGGATGCGGCAAGGCGCGCGAGGGCGCGGAGCCGCTCGCGCTCGGTCGGCGCCGCCTCGAGCTCACGGGTGAGCGCAGAGAGCGGTCGGCGCACGGTGTGGTGACGGAGGTCGTCCACGTCGAAGAGCTCCCGGACGGCCTCCCAGAACGGGCTCGGCTCGCGCGGTGTTCCCTCGTCGCCGACGGCCTGTCGAACGAGGACGAGCCGGCGTCGGGGTCGCGTGCATGCTGTCGCGAAGAGGTAGCGGTCGCGGCTCGCGGTGTCGGGCCGTTCGAGGCGTGCGCCCTTGTGCTGCTCGAGCGTTCGGCGTGTTTCCTCGGCGAGAAATGGCTCGGTGCGCGGACGGCGCGGCAGCGTTCCCTGCTCCAGCCCCAGGACGAAGACCGTGTCGAATCGTCGCGTCCGTGCACGCAGCAGGTCGATGACCGCGACCCGGCCCGGCGTACCGGGCCGCTCACCCCGTGCGGTCGCGCTCTCGAGCGCCGCGAGGAGGTCGCGGCGACCGATTCGCCAACCGCCCGCCGCGAGGGTCTCGAGCTCGTCGACGGCGCGCGCTGCCGCGTCGTGTGCCTGGAGATCGGCCCGCGAGCGGGGCCCGAGCGGCGGTGCGCCGGTGCCGTGAGCGTTGCGCAGCATGGCCGCCGTGACGTCGCGCACGACGTCGAGGGGTCGTGGACGGTCGCCGCGGGCCAGATCGAGAAGCGGCAAGGTCCGCCCGCCCCTGAGCTCGGCGGTCACTTCCACCGCGCGGTCGCCTCGCAGGATTCCGCGACCGCGAAGCTTGCCCTCGACCCAGTCGACCTCGCGCCGCGGGATGCCCGAGTACGGCGAGCGCAGATGCGCATACAGCTCCGGCCGCTCGCCTCCGAGCCACGCGAAACGAAGCAGGGACAGCAGCGAATGGCCGAAGGACGTTGCTCGGAGCGCGATTCGCCCCTCGAACGCGACCGGGACGCCGAGCCCCGCGAAGGCGGACTCGAGCGGAACGCGCACCGCGTCGAGCGACGGGCAGACGACCGCGATCTCCTCGGGCGGTGTCCCGCCACGGATCGCGGCAAGCGCCTCCTCTGCGACGAGCTCGAGGGTCCCGCGCGTGCCGGCGCCCTCGAGAAAGCGGATCGCGCCGTCGAGCGGTGACCTCCCGGTCGTGGGCTCGAACAACCGCCGCTCCAGATGCGCGAGAGCCGGAGGAAGGTAGTCGAACGCGCGTGACGGAAGCTCGACAATCGAGCCCCCCGCGAGCGCGGCGAGGTCTCCGGCCGTTCGGGCGAGCGATGCATACGCCGCTCTTGCCGGCTCGTACGGCAACGAGACGACGACGTCCGTGCGGGCCGCGAGCGCCTCGAGGAGACGCCACTCGGCGCCGGTCAGATCCTCGAAGCCGTGCACCAGAACAGGAGCGTCTCGCCACGACGCGATCTCGCTCGTGAGGCGTTCCACCGCCCGACGTCGCAACCGACCTCGGTCCCAGGCCCCGAGCCGATCGAGTTCCTCCCCGTACACCCGTGCGTACGAGCCGAGCGGCTCGTCGAGATCGTCCGGCGCCAGCAGGGCGCCGTCCAGCTCGGCAAGGGCACGCCCGAGTGCGTCCGCGAAGCCCGGGTAGCGCGCCGCCCCCGCCGACGCGCTTTCGACCGCGTGTCGCACCACCACCGCTCGCTCGGAGTCTCCGAGAACCCTCAGCCCTCCTCCATCCCCCCGCGCGAGCGACTCGAACAGCGTGTCGAACGTCGCGACCGTGCCGGCGAGCAAGCCGCCCTGGAGTCGAACGAGCTCGCGCTCGACGTGCTCTACGTCGGTGCGGTTCGGGACGATCAGCCAGGGGTCGCGGTCGATCGTCTCGACATAGCGATCGAGCAGCGACGCGACCTTGCCTGCGTGCGCAGGACCGACGACGAGAGTGAGACCCACCGGTGCATGGTAGTCCGGGGTGTTTCTGTCCCGGCCTTACGGCCGGGACGGAAACACCGAGAAAAGTCGCTACGAGCGTAGGGCACTGACATATCCCGCCCCGCCGTCGTGAGAGCCGAGCTCAGGCCAGGGACTTCGGCCTTCGCCCACGGCGCGCGACCGCAGCACCGGGCATCCCGCCTGCGCAGGAATCACAGAGATCCGCCTGCTTTGCCCCACGTCGCGCGTCGTTGAACGTCACGCGAAGAACAGCGCCCTTTCCTTCGCCGACTTCGGTCCCGCACGAATCGCAAACGAGAACAGTCTTTCTAGCCACGTTTTCCTCCAATGATGGAAATCGCTGATGCGATTTCCATTAGATGAACACATCTCTACATCGCGAATCATATGCATTCACGATCGAGTTTTTCTAGTGGAGCTGCGTAGCAGATCCACAACTAGACTGCTCCATCGTGGACACACGAACCATCGTCGTGATGGAGGGCGATCAGACAGGGCAGGAGCTTCTCGAATCTGCCGTTCGTGTGCTTCATCCCGAGGTGATCGGGGTGGAGTTGGCTCTTCCCCGATACGACCTGTCGCTCGGTAAGCGCCGCGAGACCGAGAACCAGATCGTGCACGAGGCCGCCCGTGCCATTGCGACGCACGGACTCGGGTTGAAAGCCGCCACGATCACGCCCGAGGGACGTGACGACGTCGGCTCACCCAACCGCATCCTCCGCGAGGAAATCGGAGGCAAGGTGATCGTGCGCACCGGACGCCGAATTCCAGGCGTGCTTCCCGTGGGAGGAGTGCATTCGCCGATTTCGGTCGTCCGCATGGCCGTGGGTGACGCGTACGGGGCGAAAGAGTGGCGCGAAGGCTCGGGTGTCGACGAGGTGGCGTTCCGCACCGAGCGCATCGAGCGAAGCGTGTGCCGTGCGGTCGCCGAGTTTGCATTCCGGCAGGCCGAGCGAACCGGCGCAAAGGTGTTCGGCGGGCCGAAGTACACGGTCAGCCCGGTGTACGAGGGGATGCTCAAGGAAGAGATGGACGCGGCCGCGGAGCGCCACCCGGAGGTCCCGTACGAGCCCCAGTTGATCGACGCGACGTTCGCACTCTTGATCTCGTCGAGCGGCGCGCCGATGGTGATCCCCGCGCTCAATCGCGACGGCGATATCCTGTCCGACCTCGTCCTGCCGCTTTTCGGCTCGATCGCCGGCTCGGAGTCACTGCTCGTCGCGTTCGGGGACGACGACGTCGACCGGCCGACAGCGCTGATGGCCGAGGCCGCTCACGGGACTGCGCCGGCCCTCGAGGGCAAGGACGTGGCGAACCCGATGGCGATGATCCTCGCGGCGGCCGCGCTTCTCTCCCACACGGAGGACGAGGACTGCGAGAACGCCGGCCGTGCGATCCGGGAAGGCACCCTGGAGGCAGTCGCCGAGGGAATCCGCACCGCCGACCTCGGCGGCCACCACGGCACGACGGCGTTTACGGACGAGGTGATTCGGCGGACCCAGACGAAGCTCGAGGTCTGGGCCTCGCTGTAGGCGCGACGCTGCGCCGTCGCACCGAGGCGATCAGGCCGCGACCGCCGTTTCCCCGCAGGCGATCTCGTCGGCCTCCAGCGCTTCGAGGAATGCACGAGCGACCACCGGGTCGAACTGGGTCCCAGCGCAGCGCCTGACCTCGTCCGCCGCCTCGGCCGGCGAGCGTGAAGGTCGATAGGGCCGCGCCGACGTCATGGCGTCGAATGCGTCGACGACCGCAAGGATCCTTCCTTCGAGCGGAATCAGCTCGCCGGAGCGTCGCGTTGGATAGCCGAACCCGTCCCAGCGCTCGTGGTGGAAGAGGACGTACGGCAGCGCAGGTGCGAGCGACGGGACCCCGGCGAGGAGCCAGGTGCCCTCGACGGGGTGGGCGCGGATCTCTGCCAGCTCCAACGCGTCGAGCCGTCCGGGCTTCGTCAGGACCTCGGGGCGCACGTTCACCTTGCCGACGTCGTGGAGCGCCGCGCCGAGGCGGAGCGCCTCGAGCCGGGCGTCCGACCAGCCGAGCCGAACCGCGACCGCCTCGGCATTCGCGGAGACGCGCGCCGCATGAGCGCCAAGCGCAGGATCACAAACCTCCATTGCGGTCGAGAAGGCAGCGAGACGGACCACGGGCTGTCAGGTTCCCTCCCCGCTGCCGGAACCCTTCCCGTAGATTCCGCGAGCGATGCGGATCTGCGTCCCGAGGGAGTCCAGACCCGGTGAGCATCGCGTGGCTCTCACGCCGGAGGCGGTCACGAAGCTCGGCGCGGCGGGATTCGAGGTCGTCGTCGAGCGAGGCGCAGGCGTCCTCGCCGGGTTCCCGGACGAGCGTTACGCGGAGGTCGGCGCGCGTCTCGCAGACACGCCTCGCATGCTCGACGACGTCGGTGCGGTCATCCGTGTCAGCGGGCCGCCCGGCGACGAGGTCGCGGCGTACGGACGAGGAACGGTCCTCGTCGGGTTCCTGCAACCCCTCACCGATCACGAAGGGATCACGCGCCTCCGCGAGCAGGGTGTCGTGGCGTTCGCGATGGAGTCGATCCCGCGGATCACCCGCGCGCAGGCGATGGACGCGCTCTCGTCGCAGGCGACGATCGCCGGGTACAAGGCCGTCCTGCTTGCGGCCGACCGGAGCCCGAAGCTCTTCCCGCTGCTGATGACCGCGGCGGGGACAATCGCGCCCGCCCGGGTCCTCGTCCTCGGTGCCGGTGTCGCGGGCCTCCAGGCGATCGCGACGGCGCGGCGGCTCGGGGCAGTTGTCTCCGCGTTCGACGTGCGCCCGGCCGTCGCGGAGCAGGTGGAGTCGATCGGCGCGACATTTCTCGACCTCGGCGTGCGGGGCGAGGAGACCGCGGGCGGCTACGCACAGGAGCTGACGGAGGAGCAGCAGCGTGCGCAGCAGGGAGCTCTCGAGGAGCGCATCCCCGAGTTCGACGTAGTCGTCACGACCGCTGCTGTTCCCGGACGCCCCGCCCCGCGCTTGATCCCGACCGCCTCGGTGGAGTCCATGCGCCCCGGCTCGGTGATCGTCGACCTCGCGGCCGAGACCGGGGGAAATTGCGAGCTGACGTCACCCGGCCACGAGATCGCGCACAGCGGGGTGACGATCGTCGGCTTCACGAACGTGCCGTCACTGATGGCCACCGACGCAAGCCGCCTGTACGCGCGGAACGTCTCCGCGCTGCTCGAGCACCTCGCACCCGGCGGAACGCTCACGCTCGACTTCGAGGACGAGATCACTGCCGGCGCCTGCGTCACCGGTCAGCCTGCCGAGGTCGCTGCATGACCGATCTCGGGCTCGTCGTCGAGCTCACGATCCTCGTCCTCTCGGTCTTCCTCGGCTTCGAGGTGATCTCGAAGGTGCCGACGATGCTCCACACCCCGCTGATGTCGGGGACCAACTTCATCCACGGGATCGTGATCGTCGGCGCGATCGTCGTGCTCGGCTACGCCGACGACGGCGTGACGAAGGCCATCGGCTTCACGGCGATGGTGCTCGCGACCGCGAACGTCGTGGGCGGTTGGTTCGTCACGGATCGAATGCTCGAGATGTTCAAGCGCCGGCCGACCGGGCCACGGAGGACGGACGAGAAGTGATCTCGGACCCGGACGTCATCGGGCTCCTCTACCTCGTCGCGATCGTCTGCTTCATCGTCGCGCTGCGATTCCTCTCGTCTCCGAAGCACGCCCGGAAGGGGAACTGGGTCGGCGGCATCGGAATGCTCGTCGCGATCGGGACGACCCTCGCGCTGGACGGGATCGGCAACTGGGGCCTGATCGGCGTGGCTGCGGCGATCGGCAGCGTCGTCGGAGTGGTCGGCGCACGGACGGTGAAGATGACCGCGATGCCCCAGATGGTCGCCCTCTTCAACGGAGTGGGCGGCGGCGCCGCGGCTCTGATCGCACTGGCCGAGTTCCACGTGGACGCGGGTGACCTCGTCGAGGACGAGACGGTCTCGATCGTGCTTTCGGCGCTCATCGGCTCGATCTCTTTCTCGGGCTCGCTCGTCGCGTTCGCGAAGCTTCAGGAGCTCGTCTCGGGCCGACCGATCGTGTTCCGCGGCCAGAACATCGTGAACTCGGCCATCCTCCTGGGCGCGCTCGGGCTCGGGGCAGCGCTTGTCGCGGGGCTCGAGGAGCAGTGGGCGCTCGTCGCGCTGATCCTGCTCGCGGTCGTGTTCGGCGTCATGTTCGTGCTCCCGATCGGCGGCGCGGACATGCCGGTCGTGATCTCGCTGCTGAATGCGTTCACGGGTCTTGCCGCGTCGGCGACCGGCTTCGTGCTCGACTCGACGGTCCTGATCGTCGCGGGGATGCTCGTCGGGGCGTCCGGCACGCTCCTGACGCTGATGATGGCGAAGGCGATGAACCGGTCGGTCGCGAACGTCCTCTTCGGCGCGTTCGGCCAGGTGCAGGCGGGCGGCGCGGGCGGGCCGCGCGAGGACGACGGTCGCACCGTCCGCGCGACGACCCCCGACGACGTTGCCGTTCAGCTGTCGTTCGCCCGCAAGGTGATCGTCGTGCCCGGGTACGGGATGGCGGTGGCCCAGGCGCAGCACGACGTGCGGCAACTGGCGGAGCTCCTCGAGGACAAGGGCGTGGACGTGGCCTACGCGATCCACCCGGTCGCGGGCCGCATGCCCGGCCACATGAACGTCCTGCTGGCGGAGGCCAACGTGCCCTACGACCAGCTCAAGGAGATGGACGAGATCAACCCCGACTTCGCGCAGACGGACGTCGCGCTCGTGATCGGCGCCAACGACGTGACGAATCCCGCAGCCCGCAGCGACACGTCCAGTCCGATCTACGGCATGCCGATCCTCGACGTCGACAAGGCGACGAGCGTGATCGTGATGAAGCGCAGCATGAACCCTGGCTTCGCCGGGATCGACAACGAGCTCTACCTCGATCCGCGGACGACGATGCTGTTCGGCGACGCGAAGGACTCGGTCGTCAAGCTGATCGGCGCCGTCAAGTCGGCGTGAGCGTCGTCCCGATCTTCTCGGGCGCAGCCGTGATGGAGGCGGTCTCGCCGGTCGAAGCCTACGACGCCGTGCGGGAGGCGTTCGTCTCCCACGCGCGCGGCGAGTGGACGATGCAGCCGAAGCTCTACGTGACGAACTACCCGGTCGGCGACTTCCGCGCGATGCCCGCACTCGGCGGTGGCCATGCGCTGCTCAAGTGGGTCACGTCCTTCCCGGGGAATCCGGCGCGCGGGCTCCCGACGGTCACCGGCCTCGTGCTGCTCTCGAACGCGGAGACGGGCCAGCTGGAAGCCGTGCTCGACGCCGCCGCGGTCACAGCGCTGCGAACGGCCGCGGCGGGAGTGATCGCCGCGGACGTTCTTGCGCGGCCGGATGCGAGGTCAGCAGCGGTCGTCGGCTGCGGCGTGAACGGCGCAGAGACGGCACGGATGCTGGACGCACGCGGCTCGGCGCCGATCGTGTGGGACGTGGATCGCGAGCGGTTGGCGGCGGCCGCGGAGCGCCTGGGTGTCCGTCCAGCCGCGAGCCTCGAGGAGGCGCTCGCCGCGGACGTCGTGATCACCGTCACACCGGGACGTGAGGCGCTGTACGGCGAGGGCTCGCTCCGTCCGGGGCAGCACGTCTCGTTGATGGGGGCGGACGGCCCCGGAAAGGCCGAGATCGCGGCCGCGGAGCTCGCTCGAGGGCGGCTCTTCTGCGACGAATGGGAGCAGGCGAGCCACGGTGGCGAGCTCGCCGCCGCGATAGAGGCCGGTCTCGTGGGTCGCGACGACGTCACCGATCTCGGCGCAGTGTTGAGCGATCCGGGCCTCGGTCGCCGAGGCGCCGACGAGGTGACGCTGTTCGACTCGACGGGGCTTGCGATCCAGGATCTCGCGATCGCGAAGGCCGCCCTGTCGAAGGCCGACGAGCTCGATCTGCCCCGTGTCACGCTCTGAGGGCAGGCGAGGCACGTTCGCCCTGGGACGTGGCTTCTAGCCGCGTCCCACACCTCTCGCGCGCGCCGGCTGGCTACTCGTTCAGCAGCCGAGCCGGCTCGAACAGGTCGAGCAGCGGATCGCGATCGCCGAGGATCGCGCGGGCGACCAGGCGCCCGCAGGCAAAGCCGAGCACGTTCCCGTGTCCCGAGTATCCGCCCGTCACCCACGTGCCCGGCAGGCCGGGGACCGGGCCGGCGACGGGAAGGAAGTCGAGGACGAGGCCGAAGATGCCCGCCCAGCGGTAGTCGACGCGCAGTTGGCGTCCGACGAGCTCGTTCACGAACGTCGAGAGCGCGTGCTGGACGTCGTCGGTCAGGCTCTCCTCCGCCGTGAACTCGCGGTCGAGCGAGACATCGCGGAAGCCTCCTGCGACGATCCGGCCGTCCACGGCCTGGTGCCAGTAGTCGAACCCGTGCCGTCCGTAGTGCGGCACGTCGAAGAGCCGCTCCGCGAGCGGCTCTGTGGCGATCACCTGGCCACGGGTTGGGACGATCAGGCCCTCGAGCTCGCCCAGGAGGCCGCTCGGATACCCGTCCGTAGCGATGACCACGGTCTCCGCCTCGAGCTCCGCGCGATCCATCACCCGTCGACCCTCGACGATCTCGGCGCCCGCCTCAGCCGCCTTCTCAGCCAGCCTGCGAACGAGACGAGCCGGCTGAAGCACCGCATCCGTCGGGTGGCGGATCGCAGCGCTGAACCTTCCCTCCAGGCGCCCTTCCGGCACATCGATCCACTCGGCCTCGAGGCCGTCGGCCCACAGCGCCTCGACCTCGTCCCGCAGGTCCTCGCGCTCCTCTCCGTCGACGGCCAGCCGCAGGCTGCCGACCTTCCTGAAGGCGTCGCCTCCGACCGCGCCCATCGCGTCGAGCTCTCCTTCGGTCCAGCGCCAGAGCGCGAGCGCTCGATCGCGACCGAGGGAGCCGACGACCTCGTCGTACGAGGCCGCCGTGCCCCGGAGCGCGAAGCCCCCGTTCCGCCCGCTGGCACCCTCCGCCACGCGACGCTCGTCGACGATCCGGACGCGCAGGCCGGCCGTTGCGAGCGCGAGGGCGCACGCGCAGCCGGTGATCCCCGCACCCACGATGCCGACATCCACAGGCCCCGTGCCCGCGCCCGCCGGCAGCGCTGGAGCGGGCTCGGCGAGCCAGTACGGCGTCATCGCGCGATCGTACTGCGCACCACTCCCTCGTCGATCGAGACGGTCCCGCCCAGCTCGAGGAGGGCCAGCGCGGCCGCGACCTCCCCGACCGGCAGCGCCGTCGCCCGCGCGAGCTCGTCGAGTGTCCCTGCGCCGGAGGCCAGCGCCTCGAAGACGGCGACGCCAGCCGGGTCGTCCGGCACGTGCGGCTCAGGGGTCGGGCCTTCGACGCCGATCGCCTCCAGAACGTCGGCCGCACAGGTCACCGGCGTCGCCCCGAGACGGAGCAGCGCGTTCGTGCCGGTGCTCAGCGAGCTCGTGATCTCGCCGGGCACCGCGAGGACCTCACGCCCGTCCTCGAGCGCGAAGTCGGCCGTGATCAACGCGCCCGAGCGCTCGCGCGCCTCCACCACGACAGTCGCGAGCGCGAGCCCGGCGATGATCCGGTTCCGCGCCGGGAAACGCCATGGCGCCGGCTCGACCCCGGGCTCGTACTCGGACACCACCAGCCCGCCCTTCTCGACGATCGAACGCGCGAGCTCCGCGTGGGCGGCCGGGTAGTCGCGGTCGACCCCACATCCGAGCACGGCGACCGTCCGGCCACCGGCAGCGACGGCGCCCCGATGCGCCTCGCCGTCGATCCCACGCGCGAGACCGCTGACGACCACGACCCCCGCCGCGGCCGCGTCGGTCGCCAGCATGCGCGCGACCGCACGTCCGTACCCGGAGCAGGCACGCGCGCCGACGATCGCGACAGCCGGTTCGGAGAGGAGCTCGGCATCCGCGTCGCCCCGGAGCCAGAGAAGGCCGGGAGGGTCGGGTATCTGGCTCAGGAGTGTCGGGAATCCGCGCTCTCCACGGCGCAGTCGCCGGATCGTCACGGGAGCGAGAGCTCCGCCGGTGAGCGATAGGAGAGCGCCTCCGCGACGTGCTCTGGCAGGACGTCCGTCGATCCTGCGAGCGCCGCGATGGTCCGCGACACTCGCGCGACACGGGCGCGGCCGCGTCCGGAAAGCGGCAGCCGATCGACGGCACGATCGAGAAGCTCCGAGGCGGCCGGTGTGCGGCGTGGAGTCTCGAGCGCGAGCCGCACCGACCCGCTTTCGACGCGTGCGCGGACGGACGACGACGGCTCCGACGGTCCGGCTGCGAGCTCCTCCGCCTGTGGACGGGGCATCGCGACAACGAGGTCGAAGCGGTCGATCAGGGCGCGCGAGACCTTGTCGCGGTAGGCGGCGACGCGGGCGGGCGTACAGGCGCATTCGAGCCTCGGGTCGCCACGGCCGCCGCACGGGCACAGGTTCATGGTCGCCACGAGCCGGAAGCGAGCGGGAAACAGCGACCGCCCACCGACGCGTGCCACGGAGACGACGCCGTCCTCGAGCGGCTGCCGGAGCGCCTCGAGCACCGGGCGAGGGAACTCCGGAAGCTCGTCGAGCAGCAGAACACCGCGATGGGCGAGGCTCACCTCCCCCGGTCTCGGGATCGCGCCGCCGCCCACGACCGCCGCAGCCGAAGCGCCGTGGTGCGGCGCGCGAAAGGGTGGCGCGGCAACGAGGCCTCCCGATGCAGCCAGCGTCCCTGCGACGGAATGGATCCGCGTCACCTCGAGAGCCTCTTCGTGGCTGAGAGGAGGCAGGATCGACGGCATGCGACGCGCGAGCATCGTCTTGCCGGTTCCCGGCGGGCCGGCGAGAAGGAGGTTGTGAGCTCCCGTGGCCGCGATCTCCAGCGCGCGCCTCCCCCGCTCCTGCCCGCGTACCTCCGCGAGGTCGGGCAGCGGCGGATAAGAGCCGTTCGAGCGTTCCCGAGGGGACGCAGGCGTGATCTTGTCGTGTCCCAGCAGATAGCCGACCGCCTCGGCGAGGTGACGGACGCCGACGGCCTCGATTCCGGCCAGTGCCGCCTCCGGAGACGAGTCGACCGCACAGATCACCCGACTCAGTCCGGCACGTGCGGCACCCTCCGCTGCGGCGATCGTGCCGGCCACCGGCCGTACGCGACCGTCGAGCCCCAGCTCGCCGATGCACGCGTGCTCTTCGAGCCGTGCGGCAGGGACCTGCGCCGAGGCGGCGAGGACCGTGAGCGCGATCGCGAGGTCGAAACCGGTTCCTTCCTTGCGGAGCGATGCCGGAGCGAGGTTGACGGTGATCGCGCGCTTCGGCCAGGTGAGGAGCGCCGAGTCGACGCCGCTCCGCACCCGATGCTTCGCCTCCTGGCAGGCGCGGTCGGCGAGCCCGACGATCGAGAACGACGGCAGGTCGGTCGAGCGCAGGTGGGCCTCGACCTCGACGCGGCGCGGCTCGAGGCCGACGAGCGCGAACGTGACCGCGCGGCCCAGCACACCTCGAAGCTACGGACGAACCTGACACGGAAGCGTGCCGCGTTCGTGCCGGAAGTGTGACCGTGGGCGGAGCGGGGCGCCCGGCTTCCAGCCTGGCGCCCCAGCTCAGGACGGAGTGGCGTCGATGCTCAGCCGACGTAACAGAGCACGTAGAGCGTGAACGTGCTCGCGTTACCGCTGTCGTTGCCGCCGGTGGCCCGGAACCCGGTCACGTTGTTGTTCGTGACGACCGGTGTTATCCGCTGGGTCCACAACTCGCGATCGATTGCATCGTCGCTCCAGCCGGTGCCGGCCGAGATCGCCTTCTCGTTGGCGTTGCAGTTGACCGCCACGGACTCCGTGTCGTACGCGCCGTTCTGCGCCGTGCCGCCGGTGCCGCCGGGCGGCACGACGATGCCAGCCTGCCGAACGGTGATCGCACCGATGACTCCGGCCGGGCCGGGAGGGCCCGCGGGGCCGGCGGGAATCGAGTTCGGCGCGAAGTCGCTCCGGGTCAGGGTGCCGTTGCGGACGATCGGCCCGGTGACGGCATTCGACGCGATCTTGGCGCCGGTCACGTTGCGGTTCTTGATCTTCGCGGTCGTCACCGCACTCGCGCGGAGCTGCGGAGTTCCCACGGAGTTCGGCGCCAACGCGTTCACGGCCGCGACGCTCGTCCCGGTCAGCGCGACGAGCAATGCGATGCACGCGACGACCATTGCCGGTGACGGCCTGTGGCGAAACAGTGTCTTCATGTGACCTCCTGTTCGACAACAGCTCGGCGCCAAGCATGAATCAGCGGTGTGAGCATCCTGAAAGGAGTGGCCGCAGCGCTCAGGCGGCCCGACAGACGAGAACCGACTCGAAATACTCCCCGGCGCGGCGCCCTGTCCGGCGGTTGACGTGGCGTTCGAGGCGCTCCTCGAGGCGCAGGTTCGCTCGCGCGAGGATCTGCGGGTACAGGTCTCTTCGATCGTTGACCACGACGCACACCGGCGCCTCCGGCGCGAGACGGCTGCGGGCGTTCGCGAGGACGTCTGCAACACCCTCCACGTATGCGTGGATCGCCTCGCGGCCGACTCCGCGGGCAGGGCGACCGAGCTCGTCTGCACTCCGCTCGTGCAGGCCGAGCAACTCGTAGGCATAGCGATGCTGCTCGTGGTAGTCGATCAGGCCGGGGTACGGCGGCGACGTGACGACGGCATCGAACGGCCCTCCGAGCTCGAGCTGCCGCGCATCGCCGTGATGCACGGAGGCACCAACTCCGTCGACACGCGTAGCGGCGAAGCTCTCGATCCGGTCGAGGGTGTCGAGGGTGTACCGCAGGAGAAAGCGGCGCGCCTCCTCGACAGGCCGACACGTCCGCCGGTGCTTGTGACACCAGTAGGGCTCGAGCTGCGGCGCGCGCGGGAACTCGAGGTCGAAGTGGGTCGTGCGGCGGGCCGAGCGGGCGGCCCGCGCCAAGACGACGCGCAGGACGTCGGCCGACGCGATCTCTTCGGCGAGCGACCTGAAGTGGAGAAGCTCGGAGGCCGCCCGAGGCGCGTACCAGGCCCGCACGTACGGGGAAGCGTCGGCCGGCACCCGGTCGTCGGGCTCGAACGCCGCGGCCCGCTCGTGTGCCCAGATCAGGTCGCGCCTGATCGCATCGAGGTTGTGGCGGCGAGTCTTGACGCGCATGAGCAGGCAGTTGAAGGCCGCCACGTCGACGCCGACGGCGTCGTGCCCGGACTCGAGGCACTGGACGAGCGTCGTTCCGGAGCCGGCGAACGGGTCGAGCACCCGGCCGCCCGGAGCGACGTATCGCTCGAGCAGCGCCTCGACGAGCTGCGGGACGAACTTTCCGAGATAGGGATGCAGCCGATGGACGTGCTTCGTCCGCTCCCGCTCGGGAAGCTGGGACTCCGACCACGACAGCGCGAGGTCCAGCCGGCCGTAGAGCGCCTCCTGCGTGGCCGCCATGGGCGCCTATTCGGCGCCCAGGGCGGCGGTCCTCGTCAGCGAGCTATCGAGGCGGGCGGCTTACAACCCGCGGGCAGCGTCGAAAGCCACGAGCCGCTCGATGCGCACCGGGATGGGTGGGTGCGTCGAGAAGAGCGCCGACATCCCGCGGCCCGAGAGAGGGCTTGCGATGTAGAGGGACGCCGTGGCGGGGTTGACCTCCATCGGCAGCACCTCGACGCCGCGCTGCAACGTGCCGAGCGCGTCGGCGAGCGGTCGTCCGCTTCCCAGCAGCTCGGCGGCCGTCGCGTCCGCGAGGAACTCCCGCTGACGGGAGACCGCGAACTGGAGCAGCATCGCCGCGATCGGGGCGATCACGATCGCCGCGATCGTGCCGACGAGCCCGAGCGGGCTCTCGTCGTCGCCGCCGAACAGCCACTGGAACTGGAGGAAGTGCGCGACCGCCGAGATGGCCGCGCCGATCATCGCCGCGATCGTCGTCACGAGGACGTCGCGGTTTCGGATGTGCGCCAACTCGTGGGCGACGACGCCGCGAACCTGGTCGCGCGGCATCAGAGCGAGCAGCCCCTCGGTCACCGCGACGGCGGAATGGCGCGGGCTCCGGCCGGTGGCGAAGGCGTTCGGCTGCTGCGACGGGATGAGGTAGAGGCGCGGAACGGGAATCCGCGCCCGGGCGGCGAGGTCTTCGACGTCCGCGACGAGGTCCGGGGCCTCGCCCGGCTCGAGCGGCCGCGCTCGGCTCATGCGGAGCGCGAGACGGTCGGAGAACCAGAACATGGCGAGGTTGAACCCGACGGCGATCACGAGGAAGACGGCGATCCCGCTCGTGCCTCCGACCAGGCCGCCGACGGCGACGAAGAGCGCCGAGAGCCCGGCGAGCAGGATCCAGGTGCGCATACGCGTTGTCATGAGGTGTGTCGTGTCCTTTCCGGCTGACGTGTCGTTCCTGTCAGCCGGAGGTTTCTCCCGCCCCTCTCGAGGCCGACGCGCCCGGGTACTCGCGATGTCGCCATCGCACGTCCGTGTTGACGAGCGCGTCCGTTGGGGGATAGTGCCCCCCGGCTTTCTGTTCTCACTGTAACGGCGAGCCTGATCCCGTCATTCCCCGCAAGACGATCTCAATCGAACTCGAGACGCTCGAGGCGGCGGCCGCTGACGGCGGCCACCTCGAAGCCGATCTCGAGCGCGCCCGACTCGGGATGCGCCTGAAGCCAGGCCGCTGCCGCTCGCCTCACGCGACGACGCTTCTCGTGGTTGACCGCGGCGATCGGGCCTCCGAAGCCGTCCCGCGTTCTCTCCTTGACCTCGACGAAGACGAGACGCGACCCTCGTCGAACGACGAGGTCGAGCTCGTGGCGTCCGGCACGGACGTTCGCGCCGAGGATCCGGTAGCCGCGAAGGCGATAGTGCCGCGCGGCGATCCGCTCGCCGCGGTTCACAGCACGGCGTAGGCGCGGGCAGCGAAGGACCGGCGATGCTGCGGACAGGGGCCGTGCGCGAGAACGGCCTGCGTGTGCTCGGGCGTGATGTAGCCGACGTGGGACGAGAACCCGTACCTCGGGTACAGCGCGTCGAGTCGACGCATGAGACGGTCGCGCGTCACCTTCGCGACGATCGACGCCGCCGCGATCGCGGCGCTCTTCGTGTCGCCGTCGACGACAGCGGTGTGGGGCGGCGCCAACGGCCCGAGCCGGAAACCGTCCACGAGGCACGCCTCCGCCGGCGGGTGGAGCTCGGCCAGCACGGTGCGGAGGCCGAGGAGGTTGGAGCGGTGGAGCCCGGCGCGATCGATGACGGTCGACGGGATCACACGAACCGAGATGCGGCTCGCCGCTGCGAGGACGGCGTGGTACAGGCGCTCGCGCTCGACGGGCTCGACCTGCTTCGAGTCGTTCAGGAACGCGAGTGACCGCACGCGGTGACCGCGGAGCTCCGCGTAGTCGAGCAACACGCCGGCCACGACGAGCGGCCCGGCGAGCGATCCACGACCCGCCTCGTCCGCACCCGCGACGAACCGGGCATCGAGGCGCCGGTCGTGTCGAAGCAGGCGCTGGCCGGACGAGAGCGGCACGCACCGAGGATATCCCCCGCCTTCGGACGGGACTGTGCCGCCTTCGTGTCGACGGCCGCCTGTCCGCGCAGCGGACCAGGGAGGGGGACCGGGAGGTTCCCCCAGGAAGCGCTTCTCCCGCTAGGCAGGCAGCACGCAGCCGGCGTTCGGCGAGTCGAGGCGAATCTTGGTCGTCACGCGCGTGGTGAGCGGTACCAGCTCCACGCGAAACCAGTCGCAGCCGCCTTCCGTCCGCCGCACTGCGCAGATCACGACGCGGGCCTGCCGCTCGACGAACCAGGGTCGCGGGTTCCCGGTGCAGTGGACCTCGTCCGTGTCGTACGCGGGATTCGCAGCGAGGCGCGACTCGGTCGCCTCACGAGCGAACCGCTGCGTCGCGTCCTCCGTCCCGCCACATCCCGTCATGAAGGCAGCACAGCAACCGACGATCAACACGAAACGCACGAGGTGAACCTAGTCGTATCGCGCGAGGCGCGATTACGACTGACGAAGCTCGCGGATCCGCGCCTTCTTGCCGACGCGACCACGGAGGTAATAGAGCTTCGCCCGGCTGACGTCGCCGATCATGGCGACCTCGAGCTTCTCGATCTTCGGCGAGTGCAGCGGGAACGTCCGCTCCACCCCGACACCGAAGGAGTTCTTGCGCACCGTGAACGTCTCGCGGGCGCCGGAGCCCTGGCGCTTGATGCAGATGCCCTCGAAGACCTGGAGACGCTGGCGGCTTCCTTCGATCACCTTGAAGTGCACGCGAACCGTGTCACCCGCCTTGAAGTCGGGGACCTCGCGCAGCTGCCGGCGCTCGATGCTCTCGATGATCGTGCTCATGGCGAAGGGTCGGCCGACGGCCGGTCGCGGATGATAGCAGGCGGCATGAGCCGCTTCGCGTCTCCCGGCGCTGGAAACCGGGCACTTCGGCACGTCCGACGCCGTGCTTCTCGCTGCACTCGCCGAGCGGGTGCAGCGGCCTGACTACCGGATCGAGATCCTGTTCGGCGGCCAGTACGTGGCGAACACCTTGCCGATCAGGTTGTCGCGCGGGACGGAGCCCCACTCGCGCGAGTCGCAGGACTGCGAGCGGTTGTCGCCCATCATGAAGTAGGCGTTCTCCGGCACCTTGACCGGCCCGAACTCCTCGCCCGACCGGCGACCTTCCCCGATGTACGGCTCGTCGAGCTTTCGCCCGTTCACGAACACGTAGCCGTCACCGCGCTCGAGCCGCACCTCGACCGTCTCGCCCGGCAGGCCGATCAGGCGCTTGACGAACGTGCCACCGGCCCCGCACTTGAGCCGGGCGGCCTCCGGCGTGTCGAAGACGACGATCTCGCCCCGATCGGGATCGCGCAGGTGGTAGATGAACCGGTTGGCGAGCACCCGGTCCGAGAACCGCGCCTCGCATCCCGAGGCCGGTTGCGCGCAGTGAAGCGTCGGCTCCATTGACGACGACGGGATGCGGTACGGGTTGACGACGTAGGCCTTGACCAGGAGCACGATCGCAACGGCACCGACGATCGTGACGATCCAGTCGACGATCACGCGGATCGGGTCGGGCAGTCCTCGCGTCAGTCGGTCGACCGGGTTTCGAGAGTGGCGATGCGGTCGTGGAGCCGGAGCCGCGGGAGGCTGCTCGTCGTGCTCGGCGGGAGCAACGAGCGGGATCTCCGCCGGGGTCGTCGGCCAGCCGGCGCCGACGCCGTCAGCCGACGGCGACGCGACTTCAGGGGCCGACTCGAGCGCGTCGGGCTGTGCCTGAACGACCTCGCGCTCCGAAGAAGGCGTCGTGCCGAAGGGTGGGTCGCGCTCGTCGACGCCGCTCACGTCACGCTCCTGACCTCGCTCTGGTCTCGCCGCCAGCGCTCGATTCGCGCATGATCGCCCGAGAGGAGCACGTCGGGGACGTCCCAGCCACGGTACTCGGCCGGCCGCGTGTAGTGCGGGTACTCGAGACCGCCGTCGAGCTCCACGGAGAAGCTCTCGAGCTCGCCGGAGCCCTCAGCGAGGGCGCCCGGAAGCCGGCGCGCGACGGCGTCGAGCACGATCATCGCCGGGAGCTCGCCGCCCGAGAGGACGTACGGGCCGATGGATACGGCGTCCGAGCAGAGGTTCGTGACGATCCTCTCGTCGAAGCCCTCGAAACGGGACGAGAGCAACGCGATGTGGGCTTCGCCGGCAAGCTCCTCGACGAGTGCCTGGTCGAGCTGCCTGCCCTGCGGCGTCAGCCCGACGATGCGCGACGGGCGGTCGTCCCCGTACGCAGCCGTGAGGGCGGCGTCGACGACGTCGACACGCAGCACCATTCCCGCCCCCCCGCCGTACGGGCTGTCGTCCACCTGGCCCGACCGCAAGGGAGTGGTGTCGCGGTAATTGAGAAGCCGGAGCTCGAGCTGGTCACCGAGCACGCTCGCGAGTGGCTTCTGCTCCGTCAGCCAGCCGAAGGCATGCGGGACCTGCGTGAAGACGTCGATGCGCACGGGCGACCCAGGGTACCGGCGTCAGGGGAGAAACCCCTGGACGACGACGATCCGCCGACCCGGCAGGTCGATCTCGCGGATCGCGTCCTCGATCATCGGCACGAGCGTCCCGTCGTCGAGCGTGAGGTTGTCGTTGGCGACGCCCGGTATCACGTCGGCGACGGTGCCCAACGCCGTTCCCGCATCATCCACGACTGCCAGCCCGACGAGCTCGAAGGCGTAGTAGGTGTCCTCCTCGAGCGGCGGCAGATCGGCGAGCCGCACGGCGAGCTCGGCTCCGCGCGGCACCGGACGGTCGAGTCGGATCGCCGGGCGGCCGCCACCGACGCGCCGCATGAGTGTTATCTCCGCCGGCGAGCCGTCGACGAGAACGGTCGCTCCGACCGTCCAGCGGCTCTCGTCGGCGCTCGCCTGCTCGACGACGAAGGCGCCGTCGGTGCCATGCGGGCGGCCGACCCTGCCGATCGGCACGAGCCGCTCGGGCTCCGCCACCGTACGGCCCTAGTCTGCGATCTCGAGCAGGAGGCGCCGGTCGCTCCTGGCGCCTGCCGACCGGACGACGGTGCGCAGCGCTCGCGCGACACGTCCCTGCCTGCCGATCACCTTGCCGACGTCGTCGGGCGCGACGCTCAGCCGGAGGACGACGACGTCCCCTTCGTCGACGCGCTCGACCCGCACGGCGTCGGGCTCGTCGACGAGCCCGCGCGCGATCCAGGCGAGGAGCTCGTCCACCCGCCTACTGGATGCCGGCGGCCTTGATCAGGCGCGCGACGGGCTCGGAGGGCTGAGCGCCCTTCGCCAGCCAG
This sequence comes from uncultured Actinomycetes bacterium, assembly GCA_963839755.1. Classification (GTDB taxonomy): domain Bacteria; phylum Actinomycetota; class Thermoleophilia; order Gaiellales; family Gaiellaceae; genus Gaiella. The sequence goes on along the minus strand of CAWIVU010000012.1, from coordinate 176,134 downwards.
TCCTTCACCTTGTCGGCGTCGAGGTCGATCGTCGACGGGTCGGTCTGCGGGTTGTACCGCCCCACGATCTCGATGAACCGGCCGTCGCGCGGCGAGCGCGAGTCGGCCACGACGACGCGGTAGATCGGGTTCTTCTTCGACCCGACGCGCGTCAATCTCATACGAACTGCCATTCCGTTGAATCCCTTCGTTGTGAGTGCGACGGCGAATTGTGCCGGAAACGTGCGCTTCTAGCGTCGTCCGCGCGGAGCGCGGCCGACGCCTCCAGTCAGCTCCGGCGGCAGGGCCGGCATCTTGCCCTTCCCCATCGCCTTCATCATCTTCTCCATCTGCTTGCGCGCCTGGAGGAGGCGGTTGACGTCCTCGATCGTCGTGCCGCTGCCGGCCGCGATCCGGCGCCGGCGTGGGCCGTTGATCAGATGGGGTGTCCGTCGCTCGTGCGGGGTCATCGAGAGGACGATCGCCTCGACGCGCGCCATCTGGCGGTCGTCGATCTCCAGGCCGTCGAGCTGACGTCCCATGCCGGGGACGAGCTTCATCACGCCCTGCAGTGGGCCCATCTTCTTGAGCATGCGCGAGGACGCCAGGAAGTCGTCGAAGGTGAACTGCCCTGTCATCAGTCGCCGCTCCATCTCGGCCTGCTCGTCCTCCTCGACCGCCTGCTCGGCCTTCTCGATCAGGGTGAGGACGTCGCCCATGCCGAGGATCCGCGACGCCATCCGCTCCGGGTGGAACACGTCGAGCTGGTCGAGCTTCTCGCCGACCGAGGCGAACTTCACGGGGACGCCGGTGACCGCCTTGACCGAGAGCGCGGCGCCGCCTCTCGCGTCACCGTCGAGCTTCGTGAGGACGAGGCCGTCGAACGCAATCCGCTCCTGGAAGGCACGAGCGACCCCCACGGCCTCCTGCCCGGTCATGGCGTCGAGAACGAGGAGGACGTTGAGCGGCTTCACGGCGTCCCGGACGCGCACGAGCTCCTCCATCAGCGCGTCGTCGATCTGAAGCCGGCCCGCGGTGTCGACGATCACGACGTCGCAACCGTCCGCAGTCGCCCGCTCGAGGCCTTCCCGCGCCGCGACGACCGCGTCCTGCGTCTCGGTGCGGTAGACCGGCACCTGCAGCTGACGCCCCAGCTGCTCGAGCTGGTCGATCGCGGCCGGCCGCTGGAGGTCGGCAGCGACGAGGCCCGGGGTCTTCTTCTCGTGCTTGCGCAGGTGGAGCGCGAGCTTCGCCGCAGTCGTCGTCTTGCCCGATCCCTGGAGTCCGCACAGGAGGACGACGACCGGCGGGCGTCCGAAGACCAGCTTCGAGTCGGAGGCGCCCATGAGCTCGGTGAGCTCCTCGTGGACGATCTTCACGACCTGCTGCCCAGGCTCGAGCCCCTTCAGGACGTCCTGGCCGAGCGCGCGCTCCCGCACCGAAGTGACGAACTGCTTGACGACCTCGAAGTCGACGTCGGCCTCGAGCAGTGCGAGGCGGATCTCACGAGTCGCGCGGGTGACCGTCTCCTCGTCGAGACGGGACTTGCGTCCGAGGTCGCCGAGGGCGTCCTGGAGGCGGTTGGCGAGCGTGTCGAACACGGCCTGTCAGCGTACCCGCCGACCCTACGGCCTTTTCGGCCACGGCCCAGGCGCCTAGACTCGACCGGTGTCCGAGTGTGACAATTGCGGCAAACCGAACGCCGACGGCGCTCGCTTCTGCAGCTCGTGTGGCGCTCCGCTTCCGGATCGCGTTCGGGAAGGCCTCGAGGTCAGGAAGACCGTCACGATCCTCTTCTGCGACGTCGTCGGGTCGACGACCCTCGGGGAAGCGACCGATCCCGAGACGACACGTCGGGTCATGACCCGGTACGCCGAAGCGATGGCGGAGGTCGTGCATCAACACGGCGGAACGGTCGAGCGGTTCCGCGGCGACGAGGTGATGGCCGTCTTCGGAGTCCCGACGGCGCACGAGGACGACGCGCTGCGAGCAGTGCGCGCCGCGACGGAGATGCAACGTCGCCTCGCCCACCTGAACGCGGAACTGCTCGAGGCCTGGGGTGTCGAGCTGACCTGTCGGATCGGCATCAACACGGGGGAGGTCGTGGCCGGCGATCCTACAACGCGCGAGACGTTCGTCACCGGCGACGCGGTGAACCTCGCAAAGCGGCTCGAGCAGGCCGCCGAGCCCGGGACGATCCTGATCGGCACGGCCACGTACCCGCTCGTGAAGGACGCGGTGAAGGTCGGCCCGCGTGAGCGGTTCACGGCGAAGGGCAAGGAGGAGGGCGTGGCACGGTTCCGGCTCGACGAGGTCGACACCGCCGCGTCCGGCTATGCCCGACGGCTCGACGCGCCGCTCGTCGGTCGGGCCGAGGAGCTCGAGTCACTTCGCTCGCTGGTCGATAAGGCGTTCGAGGAGCGTCGCTGCCGCGTCGTCATGCTGCTCGGGACCGCGGGGGTCGGGAAATCCAGGCTCGCACGGGAGCTCGCCTCGGGGCTCGAAGACGTCGCGGACGTCGCCACCGGGCGCTGCCTCCCCTACGGGACCGGCGTCACGTTCTGGCCGCTTCAGCAGCTCGTTACGGACCTCGGCGGCATCGAGGCCGTCGCCGCTTTCCTCGCCGAGACCGAAGACGGCGACGTCGTGCTCGAGCGTCTACGCGCCGCGACGGGCGCCGCCGAGGGAGCGGCGCCCAGCACGGAGGTGTTCTGGGCGGTGCGGCGACTCCTCGAGCGGGTCGCGGAGCGTCGGCCCCTCCTCGTCGTCTTCGAGGACCTCCACTGGGCCGAGCCGACGATGCTCGATCTCGTCGAGTACATCGCCGCCTTCGCGAGAGGGCCGATCGCGCTCCTGTGCATCTCACGGCCCGAGCTCCTCGAGACCCGGCCCACACTCGCCGCCGTCCGTCTCGAGCTCGAGCAGCTCTCGGACGCCGAGATCGAGGAGCTCGTGGAGGCGCTCGGGATCGACGACGCAGATCTGCTCGAGCGCATCACGTCGACTTCCGAAGGGAATCCGCTCTTCGCCGAACAGCTCGCGGCGATGATCGCCGATTCGAATCCCGGCGACGCGGTCGAGCTTCCCGCCTCGATTCACGCGCTGCTTGCTGCGCGCATCGACAGCCTCGACCCGGCCGAGCGACGCACACTCGAGCGCGCGTCGATCGTCGGGAAGGAGTTCTGGCCGCGCGCCATCGTCGACCTGTCCACGCACGCAGACCAGCCCCACGTGACGGGCCAACTCATGAGCCTCGTCCGCAAGGGTCTCGTGAAGCCGGCGCGCTCCGAGCTGCCAGGCGAGGACGCCTATCGCTTCCGTCACTCGTTGATCTGCGACGAGGCGTACGCGGGCATGCCCAAGGCGGTACGCGCGGAGCTCCACGAGCGCTTCGCACGGTGGCTCCAGTCGCAGGCTCGGGACGGCAAGGGCTTCGGCGAGCACGACGAGATCCTCGGCTACCACCTCGAGCAGGCGTATCGCTATCGCACCGAGCTCGTCCCGGCCGACGAGTCGGGCCGGGCGCTCGCCGAGGAGGCGGGAACCGTGCTCGCGTCCGCCGCGCGCCGGGCGCTCGGACGCGAGGACATGCCTGCCGCCGTTGGGTTGCTCGAGCGTTCCCTTGCGCTTCTGCCCGACGACGATCGCACGTCGCGGCGCTCTTCTGACGGAGCTTGGAGGCGCGGCTATCCGGGCGGGCGAGTGGGAACGCGCTCGGGCGCAGCTCGAAGAAGCGATCACGTCGTCGGTACGCGTGGGAGACCGCCAGTCAGAGCTCCGGGCAACGATCGAGCTGCAGTTGCAGCGCTCGTACACCGAGCCTGCAATGGCCACAGAGGAGAATCGGCGCGTCGCCGAGGCTGTGATCCCCGAACTGGAAGAGATCGACGACCATTTCGGGCTTGCGAAGGCATGGTGGCTTCTCAGCGAGGAGCACGCGATTGCGTGTCGGTGGGCGGCGCGAGCAGAGGCTCTCGAGAAGGCGATTCTGCATGCACGCCAGTCCCCAGACGAAGCCCAGCTTCGTGGTCTCCTCGCCCTGTACGCCCAAGCCCTCTACCTCGGCCCGACGCCGGTCTCGAAAGCAGTGCGTGCTTGCTCGGACCTTCTCGCCGACGCCCGGGGGGCGCCGACCTTCGGGGCCGGCATTGAGACGATGCTCGCCGGGCTTCGCGCGATGGAGGGCCGTTTCGCCGAAGCTCGCGAGCTGTATGCCGACTCAGTCGCTGTTTACGAGGAGTTCGGCCTGCGCTTCCGGCGCGCGGTCCGCTCGATCGTCGGCGCCCAGATCGAGACCCTCGCTGGCGACCTCCCCGCGGCGGAGCGCGAGCTACGGCTCGGCTACTCCATCCTCGAGGAGATTGGCGAGCGTGGGGCGCGGTCGACATTGGCGGGCTTCCTCGCCGAAGTGCTCTCGTCGCAGGAGCACGAGGTCGATGCGGAGCGGTTCGTCGACATCGCCAGAGAAACCGCCGCTCGGACGGACGTCGTGCCGCAGGTCCTCTGGAGAAGCGCGCTCGCGCGAACGACTTCGCGGCGCGGCGATCACGAATCGGCAGAGGCGCTGGCCCGAGAAGCGGTAGAGCTCGGCGGAAAGACCGACTTCCTCGACCTCCGGGCCGGCACGCTTGTCGCCCTGGGCAACGTCTTGCAGGATGCCGGCAAGCGCGCGGAAGGCCTGGCAAGCCTCGAGGAGGCCCGTGCGCTGTATGTGCTCAAAGGGAATGTGGCAGCCATGCGGATCGCGGAGGCGGCCGGCGAATCTGCCGCGTGACCTTCCTATCCGGCGTCGGCCGTCGTACGATCCCGAGTCCAGAGGAGGTGAAAAATGGAGAAGCACAAGGTGGGGAAATACATCGGGCGTGCCTCGCGCCGGGTGTCCCAGGAGGAGTTGACGCTCGACGAGGCCATCAAGGACGCCTACGAGAGGGCCATGGCCTCGAAGTCCGAGGACGAGCGGAACACACTTGGTGGGCCGCTGACGCTCCGGTTCAAGATCGTCGGCGTCGGCATTGAGGGGAGGAACCCGATCAGCGACATCATCGTCTACCTCGACGACGACAACTAGCGGTCAACTGCGGCGACGGTGCGGCGCGTCTAGTAGAGCGCCGCACCCGCGGAGTGGGCAGGGAGCGACACAGCCCCGAGCCGCTCGATCGTGTCCATCTCGACGGCATGGACGTTGTGCAGCGGCGCGACCTCGACGATCGGGTCCCCGTGGACGCCGTGCATCCTGAGCGCGGGCCTGAGGCGATAGTCGAGATAGGCGCGGAACGTCTGCTCCGTCTGCCAGATCTCCGAGACGACGATCCCGCCCTCGGCCTCGCCTGCGACGTGAAGGATGGCGCCCGCCGGCGGGTTCACGTCGAGCTCCAGCGACGCGATGACGCTGTCGTACGTCCGGGGGTCGAGCTCCGGATACCGAGCGATGACTGCGACGGCCATGGCGGCGGCCTCTCCTTCTGTTTACAGGTACACGGCGGCGATCACTCGTCTGAGGGTAGTCACCCCGGGTGGGGTACCGCAAGAGGGTCAGGGAGAATCCCGCAAACGAGGGACTACGCGCCGACGAGCGCACGCGCGTAGTCCTGCGCATCGAACGGCCGCAGGTCGTCAACGCCTTCCCCCACGCCGACGAGCTTCACCGGAATACCGAGCTCGTGAGCGATCGCGACGGCGACGCCGCCCTTCGCCGATCCGTCGAGCTTCGTGAGCGCGACGCCCGTCACGCCCGCCGCTTCGGAGAACAAGCGCGCCTGCTGCAGGCCGTTCTGCCCCGTCGTCGCGTCGACGACGAGCAGCGTCTCGTGCGGCGCCCCGTCGAGGCGTCCCGAGATCACCCGGCGCACCTTCGCGAGCTCCTCCATGAGGTTGCCCTGCGTGTGAAGTCGGCCTGCGGTGTCGACGATGACCACATCTCGGCCGCGCGCGCGGCCGGCCTCGACCGCATCGAACGCGACGGCTGCCGGGTCAGCCCCACGCGATCCGCCGACGAAGTCGGCGTCTGCGCGCTCGGCCCAGATCTCGAGCTGCTCCTCGGCGGCCGCGCGGAACGTGTCGGCGGCGCCGACGAGAACGCTCCGGCCGTGCTCCGAGAGCTTCCGCGCGAGCTTCCCGATCGTCGTCGTCTTTCCCGTCCCGTTGACCCCGACAACGAGGACGACCGTCGGCTTGTCGGGAGCGGCCGCCAGCACGGGCGGCTCTCCGAAGAGCGTCTCCACCTCGTCGGCGAGCGCCGCGGCGAGGTCGGGCAGGTCGCCGCGCGCTTCGAGACGCCGCACGAGCTCGGCCGTCGCAGGGACGCCGACGTCGGCTCGGAGGAGCGCCTCCTCCAGACGTTCCCACGCCTCCTCGTCCGCCGGGTCGAACGACGCCCCGAGCTCCGCGACGAGCGCGCGACGGCTCTTCGAGAGCGAGTCCCGGAGGCGCCCGAAGAATCCTGTCCGCTCCTGCTCCTCGCGCTCGCCCTGCTCGGCGTCGCCGAGGAGCTCTGCCCAGGTCCGTGACATCGCGAGAACGCTAGCGGCGTCGGGAACGGCTACGCGGTCGCCGCAGCCTGCTCGTCGCGCGGCAGACGGCGCGAGACGATCTCGGAGATGCCGTCGCCGCCCATCGTCACGCCGTAGAGGACGTCGGCGGCCTCCATCGTGCGCTTCTGGTGCGTGATCACGACGAACTGCGCGCGGTCGGCGTAGCGACGCAGAAGCTCGACGAACCTCGCAATGTTCGTGTCGTCGAGCGCTGCCTCCACCTCGTCGAGGAGGTAGAACGGGCATGGCTTCGCGAGGAACAGCGCGAAGAGGAACGAGATCGCACCCAGAGCCTTCTCGCCGCCCGAGAGAAGCGTCAGGCGTGTGATCTTCTTCCCGGCCGGCCGAAGCTCGACCTCCACGCCACCCTCGCCCTCGTCCTCCTCGCCCGGCTCGACCAGCCGCAGCCGCCCCTCCCCGCCGGGGAAGAGCGTCGCGGCGACCTCCTCGAAGTTCGCGGCGACTGCCGTGAACGTCTCGTCGAAGCGCCTGTTGACGGTCTCGGTGAGCTCGTCGCGGAGCGACTCGAGCTCGGTCAGCGACGCCTCGAGATCGGCGCGCTGCGTGGCGAGCTCCTCGAGACGCGCCTTCTCTTCGTCGTACTCCTCCTTCGCGAGCGGGTTGACCCGCCCCAGCGCCTCGCGCCGAGCCTCGAGGCGGGTGGCCCGCTCCGCGAGCGCGTCGCGATCCTCGGTCTCGTCCTCCTGCGCCTCGTCCGCGCCCGCACCGGCGGCAACGGCGTCGTCCAGGCGTCTCCGCGCTTCGGAAGCCTCGCCCTCGAGTCGCGCGACCTCGACCTCGACCACCGTGACTCGCTCGGATGCTTCGTCGGCAGCCTGCCGGAGCTCGACCTCGGCCGCGCCGAGGCGGCGCAACTCTGCGCCGAGCTGGGAGGCGCGGGCGGCGCCGCTGTCGACGCGGGCGCGGACCGGGGCCTCGAAGCGCGTCGCGGTCGCCGCGGCGCGCACGAGCGACGCACCGAGCGTGTCCGTCACGTCGACGAGACGACCGAGCAGGTCGACGTCGAGCCGGCTTCGCCGCGGCGCACGCTCGACGAGCGCGGCGTCTGCGGCGTGGGCCGCGTCGGCCGCGGCGCGCGCCCGAGCCGCTGCTTCGTCTGCGTCCGCGAGGGCCGTCGCGGCAGCCGCGGCGCGCTCGGCTCGGTCCAGCCCACCGACAGCGACGGACTGCGCGGGGACGCCTCCAAGCCGGGCGAGGACGACTTCCACGTCGGCGGCGCGTCGGCTCGCATCCGCGGCGTCGCCACGTGCCGTTGCCTCCAGCCCCGCAAGCCTCTGCAACTCGCTCCGGAGCTCGGCGGAGCGGCGCTGCGCGCCGGCGAGGCGAGCATTGACGGGCGCCTCGACGCTGCCGATCGCGTCGTGCGCGCGCGTCGTCAACTCCGAGAGCGAGGTGCCAATCGCGGCGAGTCGGCCGACCAGCGCGGCGTCCAGGGGCGTCCCACGCAGGTGTGCGACATCGGCGTATGCGGTCTCCGCGGCTGCGGCCGTCTCGGCCGCCTCTTCGGCCTCGCGGGCGGCGGCCGTGGCTCGCGCGCCGAGCTCCTCGGCCTCGTCGGCGAGCGCGCGGCGCCGCGCGTCGAGCTCGAGCAGCACCGCCTCGCCGGCTTCGCCGGCGAACCACAGCTCACCGCGATCCGCGTCGTACCCGTAGCCGTCCTCGGTGATCGCCGTCCCGCGTGGGATGTCGAGGAGCCGGTCTGAGTCCACGAGCCAGACGCCGTCGAGCAGGCTGAGGACCTCCGCCGGACCCTCCGCGAGGGACGTGAGGCTGCGGGCGCCGGGAAACGGAGGGTGCTCGTCGGTAGGCGTGGCGCGACCGAGAACGACGGAAAGGCGACCGAGACCACCTGCTCTGGCGCGGTCGAGTAGGTCGAGTGCGTGACGTGCGTCCGTGGCCAGAAGCGCCGACGCGCGCCACGCGAGCGCGGCCGCGACAGCCTTTTCGAGCCCCGGCTCGACCTCGAGCTCGGCGAGGGCGAGACGCTCCCCTTCGGCCGCGAGGGCGCGAGCGGCTGGGGCGACACCTTCCCGCTCCTCGAGCGAGCGCTCGAGCGCCGCAAGCCTGTCCCGTGCGGAGCGCGCGCGCTCCGCCACGTCGTCGCGTTCGGTCGCGGCCGCGCGCGCGGCCGCGCGCGCAGCGTCCGCGCGGCTCTCGAGCTCGGCAGGAGCCGCGGCGCCGCTGCGCGCGTGTGCTCGGGCAACGTCGAGCTCGTCGCGGAGGCGGCCTACGAGCTCGGAGATGCTCTCGCAGCGAGCGCCGAGCCGTTCCCGTGCGGCGCCGAGCGCCACGAGCGCCCGGTTCGGCTCTCCGACGCCGGTCGTGAGCTCTGCGAGCTCCCGGTCGACCTCCTCCCGTTCGCCACGGATCGCCTGGAGCCGCTCCTCCGATTGCTCGGCCGCCGCCCGCTCGACCGCCGCGAGGACGGCGTGGGCGTGACGTGCCCGCTCGACCGCCTGCCCGCTCTCGGCCGCCGCATCGCGCGCCGCGGCGCCCGCGTCTCGGGCGGTCTGCTCGAGGAGACGGAGCGCGTCGTCCGTCGGCGCGCCCTGCGCCCGCTCCGCCTCCTCGAGGTCGTCACGCAGCCGGGTCGCGAGACCGCCTGCCGACTCTGCCCGGACTGCGAGCCTCTCACCGGCGCCCTGGAGGCGATAGAGCGCGCCGACCGCGGCCTCGCGCGCGCCAGCGGCGTCCGACAGCTCGACCTCGGCACGCTCGCGGTCGCCGAGGACGGACGCGAGCCTCTCCTGCGACGCGCGACGGGCGAGCGAGGCCGCGCTCCGGCGCTCCTCCGCCTCGACGCGGCGCTCGTCGAGCGCGGCGAGGTCGAGCCGGGCGATCCGGGCCCGAAGGGCGACGATCTCGCCGGCCAGCTTCTCCGCGCGCTCGGCCGCCGTCGCCTGCAGGGCAAGGGGCCGCAGCCTCTTCCGGACCTCCTCTTCGACGTCGCGGGCGCGTTCGACCTGGACGGCGACGCGAGCAAGCTTGAGCTCGGCCCGATGACGTCGACGCTTGAACTTTCCGAGACCGGCAGCCTCTTCGACGAGCGCGCGTCGGTCCTCCGGCTTCGATGCGAGGACCGCGTCGACCTTCCCCTGGGAGACGATCGAGTGCATCGAGCCGCTGAGGCCGACGTCCGCGAGCAGCTCGACGAGATCGGTGCGACGCACCGGGGCGCGGTTGACGAGGTACTGGCCTTCGCCGCCCCGTGCGAGCCGCCGCGTGATCGAAAGCTCGCTGAAGTCCAGCTCCTCACCGAAACCGCCGTCCTCGTTGTCGAACACCAGCTCGACCTCGCAGTGGTCGGCCGCCGACCGCGTCGCGGAGCCGCTGAAGAGGACGTCGTCCGGCTTCTCCGCTCGAAGCTCCGACGGCGTCAGCGAGCCCGCCGCCCAGACGATCGCATCGGACACGTTCGACTTCCCGGAGCCGTTCGGGCCGACGACGACCGCGACGCCGGGCTCGAGTGACACCTCGACCGGGTCGGGGAACGACTTGAAGCCGCGCAGCTTGATAGAGCGCAAGTGCACCGGCAAGGGAGTATCGCGTTGGGAACGGACGGCCTCCCGGCGGCGCGCGCCGGCAGACCTCAGACGACAGACTCGGCCGACCCCAGCGCTTCGATGGCCTGCGCGGCTGCCTCCTGCTCGGCCGCCTTCTTCGTGGAGCCGCGCCCCGTTCCGAGCTGGATGCCGTCGATCAGCGCCGCGCACACGAAGCGACGCTCGTGCGCCGGCCCCTCGACCAGGAGAACGTCGTACTGGACAGCGCGCCCCGTGCGCGCGAGCGCCTCCTGAAGCTCGGTCTTCGAGTCGACGTGCCCCGTGCGCGCGTACTCGATCCTGTCGTCGAAAGCCTCCACGATCGCGGGCTCGACGGCCTCGAACCCGTCCTCGAGGTAAACCGCGGCGATCGCAGCCTCGAGCAGTGCCGCCAGAACGTTCCTGCTGAGGGAAATGCGATGCAGCTCGGGCTGCGGGACGTCCTGGGCACGGGTGGCGAGCGTGTCGCCGAGCCCGAGCCCGCGGGCGACCGCCGCGCAGCTCTGACGGGAGACGACGTGGGCGCGGATCTTCGCGAGCCTCCCCTCCGACGCCTCGGGAAACCGGTCGTAGAGCGCTCGCGCGATCGCGAGCTCGAGCACCGAGTCGCCGAGGAACTCGAGGCGCTCGTACGACGACGACCGATCCGGCGCCCAGGAGGTGTGCGTAAAGACCTGCTCGCGGCGGCCGGGGGGAAGGGCGTCTATCAGGCGCGCGAGCGCCTCGCCGCCCTTCCCCTCGCGCACCTCACTGATGAGCGACGACGTAGTCGACCGCCTGGCCGACAGTTGTCAGCTTCTGGGCGTCCTCGTCCGGGATCTTGATCCCGAACTGGTCTTCGAGCTCCATGATCAGCTCGACGAGGTCGAGCGAGTCGGCGTCGAGGTCGTCCTGGAACGACGCCTCGTTCGTGATCTCGCTCTCTTCGACGCCGAGCTGCTCGCCGAGCGCCGACTTGACGCGCTCGTAGACCTCATCGCGGGAAAGGGCCACTTCAGAACCTCACTGGTCGCCTTACGGGGTGGATTGAGCGGACGACTCTAACAACCATCTCGGGCGGTGGCACGGGCCTCTGAGCGCGTTGACGGAAGCCGCGCGGCGAGGTGCTCCACCAGGCGGTGCTCGACGCCGCGCGCGGCCATGCGCGTGGCGTTCGCGATTGCGATTCGCGAGCTCGAGCCGTGCGCGATCACGACCAGCCCGCGGAGGCCGAGCAGGTACCCCCCGCCGTACGTGTCGGGGTCGAGACGCGAGCGGAGCCCGCGCGCAGCGGGACGGATCAGGAGGCCGCCGAGACGCGCCCGGCTCGACGCGTGGATCTCGTCACGCAGCGCGCCGAGCACACTGCGAATCGTCCCCTCGAGCGTCTTCAGCGCGACGTTGCCGGTGAAGCCGTCGCAGACCACGACGTCGGCGTCACCTTCGAGCAGTGCGCGACCCTCGGTGTTGCCCTCGAACCGAAGTTCCGCGTCCTCCAGGAGCGCGTGCGCCTCGAGCGTCAACTGGTTGCCCTTCTCCGGCTCCTCGCCGATAGAGAGGAGACGGACGGCGGGATCGGGGAGGTCGAGGACCTCCTGCGCGAAGACCACGCCCATATGTGCGAACTGGACGAGGTGCTCCGGGCGCGCGTCTGCGTTCGCGCCGGCGTCGATCAAGACGGTCGGTCCCTTCCGTGACGGGATCACGATCGCGATGCCCGGTCGGTGAACGCCCGGCAGTCGGCGGACGTGGAGGAGCGACGCGGCGAGCACAGCGCCGGTGTTGCCTGCTGAGATAACGGCAGCCGCGTCGCCGTCACCGACCGCGCGAACTGCCCGCACGAGCGACGAGTCGGGCCTGGCGCGAACCGCCTCGGCGGGCTTGTCGGTCATCGAGATCACCTCGGTGCACGGGACGAGCTCGAGCCCCTGCTCGTCGAGCCCCGCAGGCCCGTACAGGATCGGCGTGAGCGAGTCGGAAGCCGCCGCGGCCGCGCCGGCGACGACCTCTTCGGGACCGTGGTCTCCCCCGAGGGCGTCGACCGCGACGCGAACGGGCATCGGTCCGGCTACGGGGCGGGCGCCCGAAGCGGTGCGACCTCGCGACCGCGATACGTCTTGCACGTCGGGCAGACGTGGTGCGCCCGCTTCGGCGATCCGCAGTTCTCGCACGTGGCGACGCGCGGAGCGGAGATGCCGTGCTGGGCGCGACGCTTGTCGCGGCGCGACTTGGAGGTCTTTCGCTTCGGAACGGCCATGAGCGGTCGCGAATAGTAGCGAACGGGGCGTCGACTCAGTCCAGCGAGAGCTCCCTCGTCGGCGCGACGGCTTCGAGGAAGCGCCGGTCGTGCGACACGACGACGAGCGTCCCGTCGTAGCCTGCGAGCGCCTGCTCGAGCTGCTCGACGGCCTCGAGGTCGAGGTGGTTGGTCGGCTCGTCGAGGACGAGCAGGTTGACACCCCGCGCCTGCAGCTCCGCCAGGTGCGCTCGCGTCCGCTCGCCAGGCGAGAGCGTCGCGCTCGATCTCGAGACGTGCTCGGCGCCGAGGCCGAACTTCGCCAGCAGTGTCCTTGCCTCGACCGCGACGGCGCCCGTCCGCTCCGTGAATCTCTCCAGCAGCGCGACGGGCGAGTCGTAGGCGCCCCGGTCCTGGTCGATGACGCCGGGCACGACGCCGCGCCCGAGCTCGTGCGCACCCGCGACGAGCGGAAGCTCACCGAGCATGGCACGGAGCAGCGTCGACTTCCCCGATCCGTTCGCGCCCGTCACCGCGAGGCGCTCACCGGGAAGCACCTCGACGTCGACCGGGCCGAGCCGGAACGACTCCCGGGAGACGACCGCGCCGGAAAGCCGGACGACCGGCGATCCGACGCGCCCTTCGGCGCGGAGCGCGAGCTGCAACTCCCAGGGCTCGAACGGCTTCTCGGGCAGCGGGTTCCGCTCGAGGAGCCGCTCGGTCTGACGAACCTTCGTCCGGAGAGCGTTCGTGCCGCGTCGGTCGGCGCCGCCCGACCGCTCGCCGAGCCCCGCACCCTGCGATCGCGCCTCGGTTCTGCGGCGCGAGAGGAGCGACGTGAGCTCGCGTCGGCGATCCTGGGCGTCCGCATAGTGCGCGTACGCGGACCGGCGCGCTTCGTCACGCCGGCGCTCGTACTCCGACCAGCCACCTGCCCATTCCACGATCCGATGCGACCGCGGATCGATCTCGGCGATCCGAGTCACCGTTGCGTCGAGGAAGGCTCGATCGTGGGAGACGACCACGATCGCGCCCTGGAAGCCGTCGACGAAGCGCGTCAGGCGGGCGAGCCCGTCTGCGTCGAGGTCGTTCGTCGGCTCGTCGAGCAGAAGCAGATCGGCCTGCGCGAGCAGCACCGCGGCGAGTGAGGCGCGCGCAGCCTCGCCGCCCGAGAGACCCGCGAGACGGCGTTCGAGCTCGACGCCCAGCCCGAGCTCCGCACAGACCACGCCCGCCCGCGCGTCGAGGTCGCCGCCGCCGAGCGCCAGAAACCGTGCCAGCGCCAGCTCGTAGCGATCCGACAACGCCTGTGGTGATTCACCACAAGCGTCGCCTGCGCCGGACGCCAGCGCGGCCGACGCGTCTTCGAGCTCGCGCTCGGCGGCCGCGACGCCGGTCCGCCGCGCGAGTCGCGCGCGAAGCGTCTCGGTGGGCAAGGCGTCCGGTGCCTGCGGGAGGTGCGCGACCGTCGCGCCGGGCGGGTCGAACCGCACGACCCCCCGATCCGGCTCCTCCTCACCCGCGAGCAGCCGGAGGACGGTCGACTTCCCGACGCCGTTCGGGCCGACGAGCCCGATCCGCGCGCGCGGGCCGACGGCGAGGGACGCCTCTTCGAGGACGACGTTCGCTCCGTGAGATCTTGTGACGCCGACGAGCTGTGCGCGCATGCGCGGGACCCTCCTGACCGGGACGACGGCAGCGGCTCCAACTGGAGCTCCGCTGCGAGGCGATGGGCGGTCGGTCAGTCCGTCATGGGCGCGCGCCGAAGCGCGCCGCCCAGGCTACCGATCTCGTCCGCTACTCGCCGTCGGGCTCCGAGCGAAGCGCCTCGAGCGCGGCCCAGCGGGGGTCGACGGTCGCCTCCTCGTGGGCGTGCGGCTCGAGGTTCAGGTCCTTCCCGCAGACGGGGCAGAGGCCCGCGCAGTCCGGGCGGCAGAGAATCTGATCGGGCAGGCTCAGCGCCACCTGGTCACGCGCCCACGCGTCGAGGTGCGAGATCGCCCTCGACGACATACTCGGAGCGCAGCTCGTCGTCGGCGCCGGTCTCGGACGCGTGGTACTCCTGCGCGACGACGTCGACGCGCGCGGTCGCGGGCGCGAGGCAGCGCATGCACGGTCCCTCCACCGTCGTCGTGAAAAGCAGCCCGAAGACGTCTCCGGTCGCAGCGCGCTGGACGACGAGCTCGGCAGGCACCTCGGCGGGCGCCACCTCGTACCGCTCGCCGCCGAGCGAGAAGGGCTCGATCCCGAGCTGGACGACCTCGCGATGCTCCTCCCCCGGACGGAGTCGCAGCGTGCGGAGCGGGAACCTGGCCACGACTCGAGCGTACCGCGGCGCACGCCCTTCCCAAGGGCGCTCGCGGAGCCCGTGCTCGAGCCAGGCACCTTGCTCTTGGCGTCGGACCTCAGGCCGACACCTGCTCTTCCGAACCGGTGGGCGGCACTCGGCATCTCGAATATATCTGTTCTGATATCATTCTGACAATGACGGCAGGCGAGCTCCTCCGCGCCACCCGACGCAAGCACGGCCTCACGCAGCGCCAGCTCGCGATCCGGGCACGCACCTCGCAGGCCGCGGTCTCGCGCATCGAGCGCGACCTCGTCTCACCATCGGTCTCGACGCTCGCCGAGCTCCTACGGCTGATGAACGAGGAGCTCGTCCTCGACGCACGCGAGGTCGACTGGGGCCACGACGTCACGCTGAACCGCACGAATCTCTCGCTGACCGTCGCGCAGCGCCTGGACCGGCTCGGCGGCATACGCCGACTTCACGCGCGATCTGCGGCGGGCCGGCACGGGTGGCTGAGTCCTTCCAGCCGCGTTTGCTGCTCGAGACGCTCGTCCGCCATGACGTCGACTTCGTCCTGATCGGCGGCATGGCCGGCACGGCCCGTGGCTCCGCGTTCGTCACCCTCGACCTCGACGTCGCGTACGAGCGCAGCAGACGGAACCTCGAGCGGCTCGCCGAGGCGCTGCGAGAGCTCGACGTCACGCTCCGCGGCGCGCCGCCCAGCCTGCCGTTCATCCTCGACGCAAAGGCGCTCGAGAACGGCGCCAACTTCACGTTCGACACCCGCTTCGGGCCGCTCGACATCCTCACCGATCCAGACGGAGCGCCGTCCTACGCGATTCTCCGCGAGGATGCCGGCGAACCACTGGACGTCGAGGGCTTCCGAATCCGCGTAGCCTCGCTCGATCACCTGATCGCGATGAAGGAGGCGGCGGGCCGCCCGAAGGACCTGCTCGCCGCGAGCGAGTACCGCGTCATCTCCGACGAGCTGCGGCGCCCCCGCGAGGACGCGGAGCGCTGAGCCGCGATCAGCCGTGAGGGCGCGGCGGCCGCCGCGCCGCGCCCTCCGGCTCCTCCCCCACTACGCGGCAACCACCGCGCAGATCGCGTGCGCACGCACCGACCAGTTGGCGCCGGTCGCGTTGACCTCGAACCCCATCGCCCGCCACGTCGTGGCGTTGAGCGGCGTGTCCTCGTCGACCGCGATGTCTCCGTATGCGCCGACGAGCGTCACGCCGCCGCCGATGATGCGCTTGCCGGCGGGGCAGTGGGCGTCGACGTACTTGCTGCCGTCCGAGTCGCTCGCCGACTCGGCCGTCACGACCGTGACCTGGCTGAGCCCGGCCTGCCCCTGCTGCCCTGCGGGACCGGCGGGACCTGCGGGACCCTGCGGGCCGGCCGGGCCTTGCGGGCCCTGGTCGCCCTGCGGTCCCTTCGGGAAGCTTCTTCCCCTTGAAGTCCTCGGGGAGCAGCGTGCCGTTCTTGACGTCGACCGTGCGGAGCGTCTCGTTCATCACGTCGATGCTCCGGATCGACCCGTTGAGGATGTTGGCGCCCGTGACCATGCCCGCCGCGACGGCGGTGCCGGACAGGGCGAACAGCAGTGCGATGGTGGCGATGACGGTCGCCGGGTTGAGGTTGCGGATCTTCATGGCTCCTCCTTCGGGTTGTCGTGGACGAGATCCGTGCCTGGACAACCCGGCAGAGCCGAGTTCCTTACGCGAGCCCTGCGACTTGCGCTACACGGCGGTCAGCCGCGCACGACGATGAGCCGGTCCGAGCCGGACTCGGCCGTCTCTCTGGTCGCCGGCGCCGCTGCCGCCAACGCCTTGCGCGTGCAGGAGTATGCGGTGCCGGCGGGGACGCATCCGCATGATGTGAGCATCCGCTCCTCCTTCGCAGACGACCCGGCACGGTACCCGAGCGGTCGTCAGCCGCCCCTGATGTCGTCCGCGGAGAAGCAGAAGCCGGCCTGCTAGCGCAAGGCTCTTCGCGGTCTGCGTAATGCGTTCGTGAGGGCCGGGTCAGCAGCACGTGAGCGTTCCGTAAGGCGGGTGAAGCTTCCGTAAGAAGGCCGTCTGTTTCCCGAGATCCGGGTTACACCGTTGTCGTGTCATCCGACGAAAGGACTCACGCGATGCGCACGACACGCAGGACCTCGATCGTCTGGACGCTCCTCGCGGCGGCGCTCGCGTCGCTCGCGACCGTCCTCGCTCTTCCGGCCGGAGGATCGGCCGTCACGCAGGCGCGGCCGGACAACACGGCCGAGCCGCGGATCACGGGAGCGGCAACGGTCGGCTCGACTCTCAACGCGACCCAGGGCTCGTGGGCGAACGCGCCGACGAGCTTCTCGTACCAGTGGGTGCGCTGCCCGCGCTCGGGCGGTCTCCCGACCGGCGCCGACTGCGCGACGATCGGCGGCGCGACGACGACGAGCTACGTCGTGTCGACCGCCGATGTCGACCGACGGCTGCGGGTGCGCGTCACGGCTGCCAACGCCGAGGGCAGTGCGACCGCTGCGTCGAACGCGACGGCGCGGATCACCGATCCCGGCGCCGGCCGGCCGGTGAACGCGCAACCGCCGACGATCTCCGGGACGCCTGCGCAGGGTCAGACGCTCCGCGTTTCTCCGGGGACGTGGAACGGCCGCCAGCCGATCACGTTCACGTTCAACTGGCTCCGCTGCGATCCGGCGGGGAACAACTGCATCCAGCAGCCCGGCTTCAACGACGATGCGTACGTCGTCCGCGAGGGCGACATCGGCAAGACGATGCGAGCCCGCGTGAACGCGCGGAACAGTCGCGGTGAAGCGAGCCGTCTCACCGCTCAGACGGCTGCCGTCAGCGGCCCGCAGGGCCCCGAAGGCGTCATCACGCTCCCGAACGGCGAGAAGTCGATCCCCGTCACGAGCGTGCCGCCGGACGTGAGCCTCGTCGTCGACCAGACGGTGTTCTCCACCAACCCGGTGCGATCGCGCACGGCGCCCTTCCAGGTGCGGATCAAGGTCGAGGACTCGCGCGGCTTCGTCGTCCGCGATGCCCTCGTCTTCTTCCGGTCGACGCCGCTCGTCACCCGGAACGCGCAGGATCAGCGGACGGGTCAGGACGGCTGGCTGGCGCTGACGGTCACGCCGGAGCGCGACTTCCCCGCGCTCTCGAACGACTACAACCTGCAGTTCTACGTCAAGGCATACCGCCAGGGCGACCCGGTGCTCGCCGGCGTCGCCGGCACGCGGCTGGTGCAGGTTCCGCTCGCGCAGTAGCGAGCTTCTGCGGCGGGATCCCCAACGGGATCCCGCCGCAACAGCAGAGCCGCGCCACGGGTCGCTTCACTGCGAGGCGCAGCCTCGCAGCCGTCTACTGGTAACTCTCGACGTCCACGAGGTTGCCGTCGCGCTCGACCGGGCCGATGCCCGCGACCACGGTCTCCTGCGAGCGCTCGTGGAGCCGCTCGCGCCCGCGACGCACGGCGCCGAGGAACTTGTCGAGGTTGACCTCGAGCGTGGAGAGGATCCCGTCCGCCCAGTCCTCCATCTCGAGGCGCGTCTCCCGCGCGTTCCGCCGAGCCTCCTCGACGATGTCCTGCGCCTGGCGCTCGGCGAGCTTCACGATCTCCGTCTGGGAGGCTTCGCGGACCGCCTGCTCCCGCGCCTCGCCGATCAACCGGTCGCACTCGCGCTTCGCCTCCGCGAGCATCTCCTGCCGTTCCTTCACGATCCAACGCGCCTGCTTGATCTCCTCGGGGATCGTCGCGCGCATCTGGTCGAGGATGTCGTAGATCTCCTCGCGGTCGATGCGAACCTGGTCGGTGAGTGGCACCGCCTTGGCGTTGTGCACGAGATCGTCGAGCTTGTCGATGAGTACGAGGACGTCCATGCCGCGGATGGTACTTGTGACCCCGGATGCGCGGTGCTCCCCGCCGTCTACTCCTGTGGGCTGAGCGGCGCGCCGGGGCGGCCGTCCGGGTACAGCTCGCGGAAGCGGCGCGCCACGGCGGTCGTGACGAGCCCTTCGACGTCGCCCCCGAACGACGCGATCTCCTTGACGCCGCTCGACGAGACGAACGCGAACTCCGGGCTCGACATGACGTACATCTGCTCGACCTCGGGTGCGAGGCGGTGGTTGAGCCGGTTCATCTGGAACTCCCACTCGAAGTCGGCGATCACCCGGAGCCCTTTCACCATCGTGCGCGCGCCGTGCTTCCGGGCGAAGTCGACCACGAGCTCGCTGAACACGTCGACGACGACGTTGTCGAGCTCGCCGAGGGCGTCCTCGAGGAACGCGACGCGCTCCTCGACGCTGAACAACGTCTCCTTGTGGGTCGGGTCGCGGACGACGCCGACGACGACCTGGTCGAAGATTGCGGCCGCGCGCCGGATGACGTCGACGTGCCCGAGCGTGACGGGGTCGAACGTGCCGGGGCTGATCGCGACGATGGGCGAGCGGTCTGTCATGGTGCGAAGAGGGAGAGCCGCGCGGAACCGTACCGCCGCGTCGTCACCAGGTCGAGAGGTACCGCGGGGTCTGTCTTCGCGTCCGTCTCCACCGCGACGAGCCCGCCCTCGGCGACAGTGCCGGCCAGGAGAGGCGCGAGCACGGGCTCGAGCGTCCCCCAGCTCCCGTACGGCGGGTCGAGGAGCACCAGCTCGTAGCGGCGCTCGGCGGCCTGCTCCGCGCGGAGCACCGCGGCTGCGTCTCGCTGGAGGACGAGCGCGCCGGTAAGCCCGAGCGCCTCGAGGTTCTGTCGAATCACGCGGCACGCCTCGCCGTCGGTCTCGACGAACACGCATCGGCGTGCGCCCCGGGAGAGCGCTTCGAGCCCGAGCGCTCCCGAGCCGGCGTAGAGGTCGAGCACCGCCGCGTCGTCCACCGGGCCGATCAGGTTGAAGAGCGCCTCGCGCACCCTGTCCCCGGTCGGACGCGTCGCCTCTCCGCGCGGCGCCGCGATCCGCCGTCCTCGATGCGTGCCCGCGATGATGCGCACGGCTATGACTCGCCGACGTGCTCGGCCTCGCCGAGCAGCCGCTCGACCGCGTCGTCGAGGAACGCCGCCCCGGCGCCCTCGTCCGCGAGCTCCTTCGCCCGTTGCAGCAGGTCGCGGTCGGCGCGGAGCCGTGTGAAGCGGAGATCGGTGAGCCCCGACTGGCGTGCGCCGACGAGCTGGCCCTCGCCCCGGATCTCGAGGTCGCGCTCCGCCAGCTCGAAGCCGTCCGTCGTCGCGACCATCGCCTCGAGGCGCTCGATCGCGGACTCCGAGAGCTCGTCGCGGTGGCGCGACACGAGGAGGCAGTACGACTGCTCCGCCGCACGGCCGACCCGGCCACGGAGCTGATGGAGCTGTGCGAGGCCGAACCGGTCGGCCTCCTGGACGATCATGATCGTGGCGTTCGGGACGTCGACGCCGACCTCGATCACGGTCGTCGCGACGAGCACGTCGAGCTCGCGCGCCTTGAATGCGGCCATCACCGAACGCCGATCGGCGGTCTTGAGCCGACCGTGCACGCACCCGACCCGGTAGCCGCGCAGCTCGTTTGCGCGCAGGCGCTCGGCTTCGTCCTCGGCCGCGCGAGCGAGCCGCGTCTCCGAGCCCTCGACGAGCGGGCAGACGACGTATGCCTGTCGCCCGTCGTCGAGATGCGTACGGAGGCGGCTGTACGCCTCCGAGCTCCGCTCCTCGGTGACCCACGCAGTCTTGATCGGCTTCCGGTTGGCGGGTGGCGCAGAGATCTCCGACACCGCGAGATCGCCGTAGACGGTGAGCGCGAGCGTCCGTGGGATGGGAGTCGCGGTCATGTGGAGGACATGTGGGCTCCGGCCCTCGGCGAGCGCGGCCCGCTGCTCGACGCCGAACCGGTGCTGCTCGTCGACCACCGCGACGGCAAGGTCGGCGAAGTCGACGTCGCGCTGGATGAGGGCGTGCGTCCCGACCGCGATTCCGACATCCCCGGAGGCGACGAGCTGGTGTGAGGCGCGCCGCTCGCGTGCGGTGAGGCTGGACGTGAGCAGCGCGACGCGCACACCGAGCTCGGCGCAGACGCCCTCGATCGTGAGGAAATGCTGCTCGGCGAGCGTCTCGGTCGGGGCCATCAGCGCCCCCTGGCGTCCCGCCTCGACGGCGCGCAGGACGACGTAGAGCGCGACGGCCGTCTTCCCCGATCCGACGTCGCCCTGCAGAAGCCGCTGCATCGGCGTCGACCGCGCGAGGTCGTCGTCGATCTCTGCGATCGCCCGCTCCTGCGCCTCGGTGAGCGTGAACGGGAGAACGCTCCGGTAGCGCGCGGCGAGCTCGGCGGGCGCCGGCAGCGGCTCGGCCACCAGCGCCTCCCGCTCCGACGCGCGTCGGCGGAGCGCGAGTTGCAGCGTGAGCAGCTCGTCGAGGGCGAGGCGCCGGCGGGCGCGCTCGGCGTCGTCGTCCGAGCGCGGTCGATGGATTCCGACGTACGCGTCCGCACGCAGCGGCAGGGCATCACGGGACCGGACGGTCGCGGGGAGCGGCTCCCCGGCGTCGCGGGCGAACGACAGCACTCCTTCGGTCAGCGTGCGGAGGGTCTTCTGCGCGAGGTCCGCGGTCGACGGGTACACGGGCGCGAAGTCCGCCGTCTCCACCGCCTCCCCGAGATCGAACGACGACACCTGGAAGCCGAACCGATTCTGCCTGCCGCGAAGGCGCAGGCGGGTTCCCGGGGTGAGCTTCGGTTCGAGCCACGGCTGGTTGAACCACGTCGCGCGGATCTCGCCGGTGGCGTCGATGACGTGCGCGGTCAGGATATGGAGCCTGCCGCGCCGACGAGCCGACGCCCGTCGGACGACCACGTCGAGCACGGCTTCCTCGTCGCCGAACAACAATGCGATCGTCCGCTCGTCGGCAGCCGACTCGTAGCGCCGCGGCCGATGCGCGAGAAGGTCTCCAACCGTGGCGATGCCGAGGCGACCGAGCTTCCGGCGGACGGCCGGGCCGACGCCCTGCAGCGTCTCGACCGGCAGCTCGAGCGCCTCCGGGCGAGGAATCGCGCGGCTTCGCGGCCAGCTCGCGGGCGGGTCCTGGCCGCCGAATCCGACCTGCTGCCGGTCTCGAGGTGTCGCAACGCGCACCGAATCGAGTCTACGAGCAGACCCGGCCGGGCCGGCCGCTCAGATGATGTCCGACTTCAGCCGGACATCTGCCCTGCGCGCTTCCGCCGGCGTCGGACTGAAGTCGACACCGGTGTCAGTCCTGGAACCAGAAGAAGCCGACGGCGCCGGGGCCGGTGTGCGTGCCGACGACGGCGCCGAGGGTCTCGACCATCTCGAGCGTCGATTTGGGACGCACGCGGTTGGCCATGTCCGTCAGGACGTCGACCCATTCAGGCGCGTTCGCGTGGGCGATGGCGACGCGGAGCCCCTCACGGTCCTCGCTGCCCGCCTCGAACAGCCGTGCGAACTCCTCCAGCGCTTTCTGGCGGCCGCGGACGCGGCCGACCGGCTCGATGACACCGTCGCGAACGGAGAGGATCGGCTTGATGTGGAGGAGCGAGCCGGCGAGCGCCTGCGCCTTGCCGATCCGTCCGCCCTTCTGGAGGTACTCGAGCGTGTCCACGGTGAAGACGACGCGGTTGTCGCGCTTGAACCGCTCGATGAGCTCCTCGACCTCACCGTCGCTCGTCCCACGGGCGAGCCTCCGGTCGATCGCCTCGGCGAGAAGCGCGCAGACGAGCGAAGCGGTTTCCGTGTCGGCGACGCGCACGACGTCGCCGCCGAGTTGCTCCGCCGCCCGCAGCGCCGACTCGTACGTCCCCGACAGCTTCGAGGTGACGTGGAGCGACCAGATGCGCGCGAAGCCCGCGGCGCGGAGCTCCTCGTAACACGCGAGGAAGTCGGCCGGCGTCGGCTGCGAGGTCGTGGGAAGGGTCTTCGAGGCCGCGAGCCGCTCGTAGAACTGTTCAGGCCCGATGTCGACGTGATCCCTGAGCGATTCACCGTCGAAGAGCACGTAGAGCGGGACGATCCGCATGTTCGCGTGCCGCTCGCGCGCGTCGAAGAAGTCGGAGGTTGAGTCGAGGACGATCGCGGTGTTCTCGCGCGTCAGGTCCATCGAGCGGACCCTAACGGGCTGCGCCGCGAATCGCCTCGGCAAGTCCTTCGATCGAGCCGCCCTTCTCGACGAGGGCCGATGCCCCGGCGCGCAGGATCTCCTCACGCTCCTCGGGGCTCGCCTCGGCCGTCAGGCAGACGACGGACGCGGACGTCGCGGCGATCACCGCCCGGGTGGCCTGCGCGCCGTCGAGCCCGGGAAGGCGAAAGTCCATGACGACGACGTCCGGCGTCAACTCGGTCGCCGCCGCGGCGGCCGCGTCTCCGGCACCGACCGACCCCACGACCTCGAGGGTCGGCTGCATCGCGAGGAGCAACTCGAGCGACTCGCGGTAGACGTCGTTGTCCTCGACGAGCAGGACGCGAACGCTCATCTCACTCCGCGGAGAGGAGGAGCGGGTAGTGAGGCTGCCCGCCCCACATCACTGCGGCTTCGAGCCCGCGTGCCTCGACCCGCGCGCTGATCTCGTCCTCCTCGGGTGCACCTTCGCCTCGGAACACCGTCACGAACGAGAGCCCGTCGTCGGCGAAGCGCTGGAGAAGCGCATCGACGACGATCCAGAGGTCAGGTGCGGCTGCGAACGCGCGACCGTCGAGCATGGCGAGGTAGTCCCCCGCGGTGGCGGCGACTCCGTCCACCCTCGCGTCGCGGGAGGCGATCGTCACCTCCGCGGCGACGACGGACGAGAGGGCGTCGCGCATCGCGGCCTCGTTCCCGTCGATCGCGGCGTTCGGGTCGAACGCGAAAGCCGCGGCGATGCCCTCCGGCACCGAGCCGGTGTCGATCACGCGCACGTCCTTCGTCGACTCGCGCGCGGCATTCTCGGCAGCAAGCCGCACATTCGCGTTGTTCGGCAGCACGATCACGTTGTCGGCGTTGGCGGCGGTGATCCCCTCGAGGATCTGCCCCACCGAAGGATTCATCGTCTGGCCGCCCTCGATCACGACGATCGCTCCCTCGCTGCGGAGGATGTCGCGGTTGCCGGCGCCCTGCGCGACCGCGACGAGCGCGCTCGAGACGATCGGCGCCTGTGCCGCGACGTGGAGCTGGGCGAGCCATCGCTCGCGCTCCGCTGCCTGGCTGTGCATGTCGCCGATCTCGACCCGTGCCCCGTCAACCACCCCCACCGCCCGGCCCACGTCGAGCGCGCGCTCCGGCTCGTCGGTGTGCACGTGGACCTTCGCCACGGACTCGTCCCCGGTCACGAGCAGCGAATCGCCGAGGGGCTCGAGGCTCGCGTGCATGTCCTCGAGGTCGAGCTCGGCGCCCTCGACGACGAACACCGTGCAATACCGGAACTCGGATTCCTCGTGGTGGATCGACTCCTCTGCGAGCTCCTCCGTGACGCTCGGCGCCTCCGGCAGCGGCTCTCCCGTCAGCCCGTGGAGGATCCCGCGGAACAGCTCGACGACGCCGACGCCGCCTGCGTCGACGACTCCCGACTCACGCAGCTTGTCGAGGAGCTCCGGTGTTCGCTCGACTGCGTCCTCGCCGCGAGCGATCGCCCTGGCGAGAGCGTCCGCGACCGGAAGCGATCGCACGTCCGGGAGCTCGGACTCCTCCGCCATCTCCCGGATGACCGTGAGCATCGTCCCCTCGACCGGCACCTTGACCGCCTGGTACGCACTCGTTGCGCCCGCGCGCATCGCCTGCGACAGGATCTCGCCGTCCACCTGGTCGTGCTCTCCGATCACCCGTGCCATCCCGCGCACGATCGTGCTCAGGATCACGCCCGAGTTGCCCTTCGCCTCCATCGTCGCGGCCCGCTGGATGTCCGCCGCCAGCTCGACGGAGGTCGTCGCCTTCGACGCTTGCAGCGCCGCGACGATGCCCTGCATCGTCAGTGTGAGGTTCGTGCCGGTGTCCCCGTCGGGCACGGGATAGACGTTGAGGGCGTTGACGCGTCGCCGGTGGAGCTCGATGTTCTCGAGCGAGGTGGCCGCGAGCGAGCGGACGAGCGCGAGGTTCATTCCGCCCTCCGCGCGCTGTCCACGTGGACGTCGACGGCGGTGACCGTGAGGCCCGTGTGGCGCTCGACCTCGTAGGCGACCCGCGACTGCACCATCGCGCTCACCTCGCCCAGGTTGATCCCGTAGTCGACGACCACGTGCAGCTCGAGCGCGATCCCGTCGTCGGTCTCGCGGACCCGGATCCCGGAGCTTCGCCCACGGCGAAGCAGCCGAAGCGGCCCGCGGCGGCCGGCCTGGTCGACGACACCGAACGACTCGTCGACTGCGCGACCGGCCACCGACGCGATCGCGTCGGTCGTCATCACCACTCGGCCGAGGTCGCTCTCTGCGAGGAGCACCGTCCCCTTCTTCACGGGCGCGAGTGTATGGGACGTCGCTCTAGCCGCGAGTCCCTGACGCAGCTCTGCGCACCACTACGCCCGACGCGGCCGAAGGCCGAGTCCGGGCGTCAGATCGCCTTGGTGACCTTGCCGGCCTTCAGACAGCGCGTGCAGACGTAGTCTCGGGTCGGCTTGCCGTCGAGGACGAGCCTCACGCGCTGGAGGTTCGGGTTGAAGCGCCGCTTCGTGGCGACCATGGAGTGCGACCGGCTGTTCCCGGCCGACGGCTTCTTCCCGCAGATGGCGCAAACCCTGGACATGCGGCCGCGGAGTGTAGCAACGTGGACTTGCACCGCAGGTGCTCTGTCCCCCGTGACGCGTCGCCATGGCGGGAGCGACACGGGGGTCAGACCCAGAGGGGACGAACCTGCCCCGCAGCTCCTAGCGGGCCGCGGCGGCAGCGCGGAGATTGGCGAAGAGATCCGCCATCTCGAGCGCGGTGCGCACGGCCTCCGCGCCCTTGTCGAAGCGCGGGGCGGCCTGGTCCGGCCGGTCGAGCGTCAGGACGCCGAAGGCCACGGGGACGCCGGTCTCGATGGCGGCCAGCTGGAGCCCCGAGGCAGCCTCGCTCGCGACGTAGTCGAAGTGCGGGGTATCCCCGCGAATCACGCAGCCCAGCGCGACGACGCAGGCGAAGCGCCGGGTCTTGGCGAGCGCCATCGCGGCGATCGGCAGCTCGAATGCGCCCGGGACGGGCATGATCGTGATCGAGTCCATGCCGACCTCGTGGGCGTCGAGCTCGTCGAGCGCGGAGGTGAGGAGACGTCCCGTGACCTCACCGTTGAACCGGCTGACCACGATGCCCGACAGCGCGGCGCCCGCCCCGTGCCTGGCCTTCGAGGACGGAGTAGCCGGGTGGGAGGGTCAGCTCGCCGGGGGCGTGCTCCGAGCTCGTCTCCACGACGGAGTCGGGCTCGGCCACGACCGCAGCCGCGCCGTCGTCCGTGAACGAGGCTGACGTCGGAGACGAATCCTCGATCGCGGTGGCGGCGTCGGTCGGGGTGGCGGTCACCTCGACGCGATCGTCCTGAGGCTCGTCGTCCTGGGACTCGTCGTCCGAGGGCTCGGCGGCGAGCTCGCCGTACTCGTCGTCCGGCGACA
The DNA here is from genome assembly GCA_963839755.1 of uncultured Actinomycetes bacterium. Classification (GTDB taxonomy): domain Bacteria; phylum Actinomycetota; class Thermoleophilia; order Gaiellales; family Gaiellaceae; genus Gaiella. Next base: position 150,036 of record CAWIVU010000012.1, on the reverse strand, counting down.
CGCTGGGCCAGCCTTCGAGGACGTTCTCCGTCGCACGCTCCAGGTCATCCACGGCCTCGCGCTCCGAGGCGCGCCCCTCGGGCTCGTCGGTCCCGCTCATCCACCCACCTTTCTAGAGATCGTCGGAACCGTACCGCTCGCCCTGGTGGTGCACCGGACCGATCGTATGGCCCAGCTTGTCCCGCTTCGTCTCGAGATATTCGCGGTTCTCGTCGTTCGGCTCGACCTCGATCGGCTCCTGGGAGACGGCGGTGAGCCCGAAGCCGCTGATGCCCGAGATCTTGCGTGGATTGTTGGTCAGCACCCGAATCGTCGTCAGCCCGAGATCGGCAAGGATCTGCGAGCCGATGCCGTACTCGCGAGGGTCGGCCTTGAAGCCGAGCTCGAGGTTCGCCTCCACGGTGTCGCGGCCCTGCTCCTGGAGCTCGTAGGCGCGCAGCTTGTTGAGGAGCCCGATCCCGCGCCCTTCCTGCGCCAGATAGAGCAGCACGCCGAGCCCTTCGGACTCGATCCGCGCGAGCGCCCGCTCGAGCTGCTCCCCGCAGTCGCATCGGCGCGAGTGGAAGACGTCGCCCGTGAGGCACTCCGAGTGAACTCGCACGAGCACGTCTTCGGCCCCGGCCACGTCGCCTTTCACGAGCGCGACGTGCTGCTTGCCGGTCAGCGTCTCGCGGTAGGCGACCGCCTCGAACTCCCCGTAATCGGTCGGCAGACGGACGGACACAACCCGCTCGACGAGCTTCTCGGTCCGCTTGCGGTACTCGATCAGGTCGGCGACGGTCACGAGCTTGAGGCCGTGCCGCTCGCAGAACGGAACGAGGTCCGGGACACGGGCCATCGTGCCGTCCTCCTTCATGATCTCGCAGACGACACCCGCGGGCTGGAGCCCGGCGAGGCGGGCGAGATCGACCGCCGCCTCGGTCTGACCCGACCGCTTGAGGACACCACCCTCCCGTGCCCGGAGCGGAAACACGTGCCCGGGATGGACGAGGTCGTGCGGCGTCGAGGTCGGGTCGACAGCAACCTGGATCGTGTGGGCCCGATCGGCGGCCGAGATGCCCGTCGAGACACCGTCGCGGGCCTCGATCGTGACGGTGAACGCCGTCCCGAACTGTGCCTCGTTCTGGTCGGTCATCTGACGGAGGCCGAGCTCGTCGCAGCGCTCCGGCGTGAGGCACAGGCAGATCAGGCCGCGAGCGTGCGTCGCCATGAAGTTCACGGCATCGGGCGTGACGAACTGGGCGGCGATCGTCAGATCACCCTCGTTCTCGCGGTCCTCATCGTCCACGACGACGACGAAGCGCCCTGCGCGGATCTCGTCGATCGCCTCCTCGATGGAAGCGAACGGGCTCGTCTCAGGCTCTGACACGGCGGTCACCGGGTCATCGTAGCCCTGGCATGAGGAGCCTCTCGACGTACTTCGCCAGCACGTCGACCTCGAGGTTCACGGCGTCGCCCGTTGCGACTGCGCCGAGCGTCGTCGCCGAGAGCGTGTGCGGGACGAGTGCGACGGAGAACGTGTCGTCGTCGAGCGCTGCAACCGTGAGCGACACGCCGTCGACCGTGATCGAGCCCTTCTCGACGCAGTAGCGGAGGATGTCGGGCGGGGCCTCGAAGGCGACGCGCGCGCCGTCCCCGTCCCGCTCGACCGAGCGCACGGCGCCGACTCCGTCGACGTGCCCCTGCACGAGATGGCCGCCGAGCGGATCGCCTGCCCTCAGGGCGGGCTCGACGTTGACCGCGTCTCCGGCGGAAACCCCTCCGAGCGTCGTCCGGTCGAGTGTCTCGGGAACGGCGTGGAACCGCATCGCCCCCTCCTCGACGACCTCGGCAGTGAGGCACACGCCGCCGATCGCGACGGAGTCGCCGACCGTCGTCGTCGCGGCCGTCGCCGGGGCGGCGACCGCCAGGGTGAGACCGGCGTCGCTCCCGCCCACGTCGACCACCCGCCCGAGCTCGCGCACGATGCCCGTGAACATGCCGTCGAGGCTACCCGCGCGCGGTGCCTGGCTTCAGCCAGGCACCTGCTCCTCAGGCCTCCTGCAGTGTCACGTCGAAGAGGACGTCGTCACCGAAGCGCTCGACCGTTGGCGTGCCCAGGTCGATCGGCTCGGGCAGCGAGGCGAGCATCTGAGGGCCCCCACCGGCGAGAACCGGCGCGACGAACACAAGCAGCCGGTCGACGAGGCCGGCGGCGAGGAACGCGCTTGCGATCGTCGGGCCGCCCTCGAGAAGCAGCGACTGCACGCCCTCGCGCGCCAGCGCCGGCAACTCGTCGGCCAGAGGCCCGCTCCGCAGCTCGAGCTCGGATCCCTTCGGGAGCGGGCCGCCACCGAACGCGAGCCTTCGCGGCTGCCGCTCGGCATCGACGTCCCGGGCGTCGAGTGAGGGGGAATCCGCCCGGACCGTGCCCATCCCCACCGCGACGGCGTCGACCTCGGCCCGGAGCTCGTGGACACGCCGACGCGACGCTTTACCCGTCACCCAGCGTCGGCCAGGCACGACCGCGCGGCCGTCGAGCGACACCGCCAGCTTGAGCAGGACGTGCGGCCGCGCGCGAGAAGCCCACGTCCGCCAGGCCTCGTTCTGCAGCCTGGCCTCGCGCACGTCGAGCAGTTCGACGTCCAGGCCCGCCGCGCGAAGCGCGTTCGCCCCGCCGCCCGCCTCCGGGTTGGGATCCGCGCAGCCCGCCACGACGCGGGCGACGCCGGCGGCGACGATCGCGTCGACGCACGGGGGCGTGCGCCCGTGATGAGCGCACGGCTCCATCGTCACGTAGAGCGTTGCGCCCCGAGCGGCATCGCCGGCCGCTTCCAGGGCGACGATCTCGGCGTGCGGCCCACCCGCGGGCTCCGAGATTCCCTCGCCGACGATCGCGCCTCCAGGATCGACGACGACCGCGCCCACCGTCGGGTTCGGATACCCGCGTCGCGGCGCGGCATCGACGAGCGCGACGGCCCGTTCGAGGCTCATGCCACGGCGGCGGCGAGCCGCCGATAGGCGTCCGCGGGAGCGGGATCTGCGAAGACCGCGCTTCCGGCCACGAACAGCGACGCGCCCGCTTCGCGGACGGCGTGGATGTTCTCCTCGCCGATGCCGCCGTCCACCTGGATCGGAACGTCGACGAGCGACGCGAGCTCCGCGACCCGCTCGAACGCCTCCGGCATGAACGCCTGTCCCGAGTACCCGGGGACGATGCTCATGCAGAGGACGATCTCGGCGTGCGCCTCGTGCGCCGCGACGGCTGCGTCGCGGGGCCTCGTTCCCGGGTTGAAGGCGATGCCGACGGAGAGCCCGTGCGACCTCGCTCGATCGGCCAGCGCGCCAGGATCGGCGGCTGCCTCGACGTGGAAGGTCACCGAGTCGGCGCCGGACGACGCGAACTCCTCGAAGTGGTGCGCCGGGTCGTCGACCATCAGATGGCAGTCGAGCACCCCACCGGCTGCGTGGATGCCGGGCGCGATCGACCGCACGACGACCGGGCCGATCGTCACCGGTGGCACGAAATGGCCGTCACCACAGTCGAAGTGGAAAACGCGGCAACCGGCCGCCAGGAGATCGTCGACCTGCTCGCCGAGGCGCCGGAAATCGGCGGCGTAGAGCGACGGCTCGACCTCCGCCCCGCCCCGGATCCAGTCGCTCCATCCCACGCGCAGCGATCCTAAGCCTCGGGGCCGTGTGTGACGCGGAGCCGCGCGACGAAGAAGCCGCTCGTCCCGTGGACGTGCGGCAGCGTCTGCAGAAGCTCTGGGCGCCCGGCGTGGCGAAAGGCCGGCCATTCCTCGCCGAGCGTGCCGTCGATCTCGGCCAGGCTGTCTGCGACGACCGCGTCCACGATGTCCTCGTTCTCCTCGCGGTTGATCGTGCACGTCGAGTAGACGACCGTGCCGCCCTGACGGGTTCGCGCGATCGCCGTCCGGAGCAGCTCGCGCTGGAGCTCCGGCAGCGGCATGGCGCGCCAGCGGAGGTCGGGGCGCGACGCGAGGACGCCCAGCCCGGAGCACGGCGCGTCGACGAGCGCCCGGTCGAAGCCCTGGAGATCGGGCGGGAGGTGGCGGCCGTCCGCCCTCACGACGCGCACTCCCGTCGCGCCGAGCCGCCGCGCGTTCTGCTCGAGCTGCTCCGCGCGAGCTTCGTCGACCTCGACCGCCACGATGTCGCCGGCGAGCATCGTGGCCTTGCCGCCCGGCGCCGCGCACAGGTCGAGCGTCCGCTCCCCCGGCTTCGACCCCACGACGTGGCCGACGAGCTGCGAGCCCCGGCTCTGAGGCCAGATCCGCCCCTCGGCGAGCGCGTCCTCGTCGACGCGGTCGACGACCCAGGCGCCGGGGATCACCGGATCCTCGTGCCCTTCGATCTCTCCACGCACGAGCCGCACGGCGGTCTCGGGCTCCTCGTTCTGTGCGGCCATCAGCGCCCGCGCGCCGTCGGGCCCGAGCTCCTCCCACCACGTCTCGGCGACCCAGTCCGGGTACGAGTGGCGCAGCGCCGCCTCGTGCGCGGTCTCCTCGGGGAGGGACTCGCACAGGACGCGAGCGCCGTCGGCCAGCCGGCGGAGGACGGCGTTCGCGAACGGCACGGCCCGCTCCAGTCGCGCGTGGCGGACGAGCTCTACGGACTCGTTGACTGCGGCGTAGCGCGGGACGCCGTCCATGAAGGCGAGCTGGTAGGCGCCGAGCTGCAGAGCGGCCCGGACCGGCGGATCGAGCTTCCGCACGGGACGCTTCCCGAGCGTCTCGATGGCGTGGTCGAGCGTGCGGGAGCGCTGGACGGCGCCGTAGGCCAGCCGTCGGGCGAGCGCCCGATCGCGGTCGTCGAGCGCCGCCGCCTCGGAGCGCAGGGCGCGGTCCGCGTACGCGCCGTCCTCGAAGACGCGGCGCAGGACGGTGAACGCGACCCGTCGGGCGGGAGAGATGGTGCTCATCTGAGGCCGCGGCGCCACGCCTCTGCCGTCATGCGGCGGCCTCCGTCGGGCTGCACCTCGAGCGGCTCGAACGCTCCGTCGTCGGCGACGCGGGCGCGCCAGACCGTGACGGGCCTCCCCTCGAGCTCGGCCCGGGCGCCGATGTGCGGGCTGAGGGCCCGAACGACCCGCACCAGCTCGTCGGCGTTGCGCGAGAGGTCGAGTTGCCGGTCGCCCGTCCCGATCTTGTCGGCGTACGTCGCCTCGCCGGCCTGGGGCGTGAAGCGTGGCGCCGGATCGCCCAGGACGCCGTCGAGCAGGCGCGCGGCGACCTCGGCGGCTCTCGCGTAGACGGCGCCCGCGTCGTCCTCGGCGTCTACGGGGAAGCTCTCCTGGGCAGCCACGGGCCCGGCGTCGAGCTCGGCGACGGTCTCGTGGATCGTGACGCCGGTCTCGTCGTCGCCCGCCATGATCGCGCGCTCCACCGGCGCCGCTCCACGCCAGCGTGGGAGAAGCGACGGGTGCACGTTCAGCCATGCGCGCTCGGCGAGCAGCGCCTCGGGGACGAGCAGGCCGTACGCGCAGACGACGACGGTCGGCGCGTCGAGCTCGAGCCCCTTGGCCGGGCGCTCGGGCTGGAGTACGGGGATCCCGAGACGCTCGGCGACGACCTTCGCCGGAGGCGCCGTGACCTTCCGTCCCCGCCCAGCGGCCGCGTCCGGCCGGGTCAGAAGCGCGGCGACGTCATGCCGCCCCGCGAGCCGCTCGAGAACGTCCGCCCCGAACGGCGCCGTCGCGGCGACGGCGATGCGGGCCATGCGGACTACGCCAGAACGAGCCGCGGGCGCAGCTGCCTGAGCGCGTCGCGGCGCGCTTCCGGGTCGGTGCGATCGATGATCAGCGTGCCGTCGAGGTGATCGAGCTCGTGCTGGACGACCCGCGCGTCGACGCCTTCGAGCTCGAACGAGACCGGCTCGCCGGCAGCGTCGCGGGCCTCGACCCTGACGCGCGCCGCGCGCTCGACCGGAAGTCGGATGGGACCGAGCGACAGGCACCCCTCGGTGTCCATCTCGGTGTCGTCGGAGATCGGCGTCACGACCGGGTTCACGAGAACCCGATCCTCGGCGGCCAGGGTGCAGACGAAGAACCGCCGCAGGATCCCGACCTGCGTGGCCGCGAGGCCGACGCCCTCCGCGTCGTGCATGAGACCGATCATCCGCTCGGTCACGCGCCGCAGCTCGTCGTCGAAGGCCTCGACCTCCTCGCCGCGCATGCGGAGCACGGGGTCCCCGTACTGCCGGATCTGGGCGAACGCGACGTCGCGCCGGATCAGCCGTTCGGCCTCCGCGCGAGCCTCGGCGTCCGTCAGCTCGCGGTCGTCGTCGTGCTCGTGGTCGTGCCCGTCGTGGTCGTGATCGTGGTCGTGATCGTGGTCGTGCTCGTCGTGTGCCACGGCGCGAGTGTAGTCGACCCCTTCAGCCCTCGATCACGGCCTGGGTCTGGAGCGTCCGCGAGACGAGCTTCCCCGCGTCGTCGGTGACGTCCACCTGCACGACGATCGTGCGGCGACCGGCGTGGACGACCTCTGCCCGCGCCGTCACGGCGCCCTCGCGCACGGCGGCGAGGAAGTTCGTCTTCGCCTCGATCGTCGCGGTCGTCGCGCCCGCCGGGAGGTTGAGGAAGGCGAGCATCGCCGCTGCCGCGTCGGCGAGAGTCATCAGGTAGCCGCCGTGGAGGACGCCGGCAGCGGTACAGCGCTCCGGGGCCCATGCGCCTCGCAGGACGACGGCCTCCCTGCCGCCTTCGACCCCCTCGACGCCGAGCAGGCCGGTGAGTGGCATCGCTTCGCGGATCGTCCGGGTGAGGTCCTCGTCCATCCTGCGTTTCTACAGGGACTGCGGATCGACGTCGACGACGACGGTGAGGCCGTCGCGGCGCATCGTCGGCGCGGCCGCGGCGAGCAGCGCCGACGCCTGCCGGGCGACCGACCGCGGCTGCGTCGTCTTCGCGAGCAGCTGGGCCCGATGGCGGCCGCGCAGGCGCAGGACCGGCGCAGGCCCGAGCAGCTCCGCCTCGACGCCGTCGAGTCGGGCACGCACCTCGCGGAGCGCCGCAAGCGGCGCCTCCTGCTCGGGGCCGGAGACGAGGATGGAGACGAGGTGTCGAAACGGCGGGTAGCCGAGCACCTCGCGCCGCTCGAGCTCCCCGGCCAGAAAGCCTGCGACGTCGTGGTTCACGGCGTGCCGGAGCGGAGTGGCGTCGGGCTGGAACGTCTGCACGAGCACGCGACCGGGCGCGTCACGGCCGCTTCGCCCGGCGAGCTGCGTGACGAGCTGGAACGTTCGCTCCTCGGCGCGGAAGTCCGGCAGCGAGAGCCCCGTGTCAGCGTCGATGACGGCCGCAAGAGCGACGCCGGGGAAGTGATGCCCCTTGGCCACGATCTGCGTGCCGAGCAGCACCGTGCGGTCGGCCTGGCGAAAGCGCTCGATGGTCTCGCGCAGCGCGCCCGGTCGGCTCGAGACATCCGCGTCGAGCCGGATCCGCTCGAGCTCGGGCAGGCGACGAGCGAGCTCCGACTCGAGCCGCTGCGTCCCCGCCCCGATCCTGGCGAGCTCGACCGAGCCACACGCGGGGCACTGTCGCGGAACCGGCGCCGAATGGCCACAGTGATGGCAGTGGAGGACCTCGTCGGCGTGCAGTGTCAGAGCGACGTCGCAGAGGTCGCAGCGGCGCGAGACGCCGCACGCTCGACAGTGCACGGCCGGAGCGACGCCGCGGCGGTTGAGGAGGAGAATCGCGCGACCACCGTCCTCGACGAGGCCCCCGAGCGCCTGCAGCAAGGGCGCGGAGAGCGGGTACCCGCCCTCACGACGGAGATCGACGAGCCGGACGCGGGGCAGCGGCGCGCCGATGCGCGAGGAAAGCGATGACCGACGCAGACGTGCCCAGCTCTCCGGTCGCGGCGTCGCCGACCCGTAGACGGCGACCGCGCCCTCGAGCGCTGCGCGCTTCGCCGCCACTGTCCGGGCGTCGTAGCGCGGGTCGGACTCCTGCTTGTACGCCGGGTCGTGCTCCTCGTCGACGACGATCAGCCCGACGCCGCGCATCGCCGCGAAGACCGCTGAGCGCGCGCCCACCACGATGCGGGCTTCGCCTCGGGCGATCCTGTCCCGCTCGTCACGTCGCTCGGCGTCGCCGAGCGACGAGTGGAGAATCGCGACGATGTCGCCGAAGCGCTGACGGAACCGCCCTACGGTCTGCGGGGCAAGGGCGATCTCCGGGACGAGCACGATCGTCCCGAGCCCGCGGTCGAGGGCCGCAGCGCATGCCTGGAGGTAGACCTCCGTCTTGCCGCTCCCGGTTGGGCCGTCCAGCAACACATGCTCTCCGACGCCTTCGTCCAGGGCTGCGACGATCCGCTCCACCGCGGCCCGCTGATCGGGGGTGAGCTCACCGGGCTCGGGCTCGCCGGCCAACGAGTCGCGAATCGACGGCGACGGCCGCTCGCCGCGCGGGCTTCGACGGGTCGGCGCGACGAGCTCGAGCGCCCGGGCGGGCGTGGAGCCGTAGTAGTCCGCCACCCACAGCGCAAGGTCGACGAGCGGCGCAGGAATCTCGTCCAGCACCGAGCCGACCGCGATGGGATCGACCCCGGGCGGGGCGCTCACGCCGACGTCGGCGACGACGCCGCGGACGGAGCGACGCCCCAGTTGCACCGAGACGACCGCCCCCTTGCCCATGCCGTCCGGGACCTCGTACGTGAACGGCCGTGCGAGCGACCGCGTCGAGACGAGCGGGTAGACGGACGCGAGCGGCATCCGGGCGAGCGTACTCCGGCCCCGGGACGTGGGCTCAGTCCGCTCGGCGCGGCCGGGTAGGATCCTTCCCGCAGTGGCCGGCCACGGACATTCGACCGACGAGTACCTCGAGGTGATCTACTTCCTCGCGTTCCCGATCGGCGAGTACCGGCCGGCGGGCGAGAGCGCGATCGCGTCGCGTGTCGCCGAGATGCTGGGCGTGTCGCGCGCGTCCGCCGGAGAGATGCTCAAGCGCCTCGAGGCGGAGGGCCTCGTGGAGCGCGGCGAGCAGAAGGAAGCGATCCTCACCGAAACCGGCATCGAGCGCGCCGAGAAGGTCGTCCGCAAGCACCGCATCATCGAGCGGTTCCTGACCGACTTCATGGGCTACACGGCCTCCGAGTCGCACGTCCACGCGGACGAGCTCGGCGACACGTTCACGGACGAGATGGTCGACCGGATGTACGAGCGGCTGGGCAGGCCCGATCGCTGCCCACACGGCTGGCCCGTCTCGACCGAGGTGGAGCAGAAGGAGAACCAGGGCCTCGTCGCGCTCGCGGAGCTCGAGCCCGGTCAGGCCGGCGAGATCGTGCGCCTCGCAGAGCACGACGGCGACCTCCTGCACTGGTTCTACGACGAGGGCTACGTCCCCGGCTCGAAGGTGGAGATGCGCGAGGCGCAGCCCGCGGCCGGCCAGCTCAAGGTCGTCCTCGACGAGGGCGAGCGCGCGATCGCCGAGAAGGCAGCGCAGGGCCTGTACGTACGCCTCGCCGCCTGAGCGATGATCCGGCGCGCGCCGGCCTTCCTCGTGTGCCTCGCGGTGCTGGCGCTCGCGGCCGGATGCACGGGCAGCGACGGCCCGTCCCGAGACGACATCCTGAAGGAAGTGGAGCTCAGCTATCCCGGCGCGACCGAGGCCGGGCGGACGTGGAGGCCAGAGGATCACGACGTCTCGGTCGACGGGATCGACCTGAGTAGCACCGCGGAGCTGTCTCGCCGCATGCGCCTGCTCGAGCCCGTCCCCCGCGCCACGCTGTTCTCCTGGTACAGCGAGCGGATGAAGGCCGCCGGCTGGACGCCTCGTGAGGTGGGCGGCACGGCGGCCATGTTCGTGAGAACCGTCGAGGGTCGAGAGCACGTCTATTGGATCGAAGCGGGCAACGCGCTCGTCCATCGCTTCACGATCGACTACCGGATCGGCTTCGGCGACGAATGACCGCACGCGACCCGCTTACATGCGGCTTACGCTGTGCTCACCGCCGTCACACAGCAGCCCGCTTCGATTCGCTCGCAGCCACCACGATTGAGGAGACCGACACATGCGCATGACCATCGTCCTCGCCGCAGCGCTCGCGGCGCTCGCCCTCGGCGCCGGCGCCACGAGCGCGCTCGCCGCGGAGCGGCCATCCCTCGTCGATCAGGTCGCGGCCAGGCTCGGCGTCTCCCCCGACCAGCTTCGCGCCGCGTTCAGGGCAACGTTCGCAGCGCGCGTCGACGCGGCGGTAGCCGCGGGTCGGTTGACCCCGGAGCAGGGCGCGAAGCTCAAGGAGCGGATCGCCAATGCCCAGGGCCTCGGGCTCGGCGCTCGCAAGGCGTTCGGCGAGAAGCGGAAGGCGTTCAACGACCGGATCGCGAAGCAGGCGAAGCGCGGCGGCGCAGCCGCCACGTACCTCGGCCTGACGCGCGCAGAGTTGCGAGCCGAGCTCCGCAAGGGTCAGTCGCTCGCCCAGATCGCGCGCGCGAAGGGCAAGTCCGTCGACGGCCTCGTCGCTGCGATGCTCGCGCCCGTGAAGGCGCGGCTCGCCAAGGCGGTCGCGGGCAAGCAGGTGACGCAGCAGCGCTCCGACGACATCCTCGAGCGGATCACGGACCGCGTCGAGCGGCTCGTGCAGCGCACCTTCACCGCAAGGCGCTAGGACAGCTCGTCGCCGTCGTCCGGCTGCGCCTCGGGGAAGGCCAGCCGGACGACGGTGCCACCACCGTCGGCGCGTGCCACGGTCGCGACGCCTCCGTGCTCGTCGACGACGCGCTTCACGATCGCGAGCCCGAGGCCCGACCCCGGCATCGCGCGCGCCTCCGCCGAGCGGTAGAAGCGGTCGAAGACGTGCGGGACGTCCTCGTCGGCGATGCCCGGCCCATGGTCGCGGACCGTGACCTCGCCGCGAGCGACCGCGACCTCGACGGTTGCGCCCGGCTCGCTCCACTTGACCGCGTTGTCGAGCACGTTCGTGACGGCGCGCTCGAGCCGTCCGGGGACGCCGTTGACGACGGTCGGCTCGAGCGTCGTCTCGAATGTGATCTGCGGGGCGAGCCTGGCGGCGCGCTCGACCGCCTCCTCCACGAGCGCGTCGATCTGCACCTCCGTGATCTCGAGGTCTGTCGGCGGCTCGCTGGCGAGCTCCACGAGGCCCGTGACGAGCCCGCTCATCTCACCGAGCTGGCCGACGAGGTCGCCGAGCAGCGCTTCGCGGGCGGCCGGCGCGAGATCGTCCCTGCGCGCGAGCACCTCGACGTTCGTCCGGATGCTCGTGAGCGGTGTGCCGAGCTCGTGCGAGGCGTCGGCGACGAGCTGCCGCTGTTGCTGCTGCGACTCGTCGAGCGCGGCGAGCATCGTGTCGAAGCTGGCGCCGAGCCGGGCGAGCTCGTCGCCGCCCTCGAGGCCGATGCGGTGCGAGAGGTCCCGGGTCTCGGCGATCGTCTCCGCCTCGCGCGTCAACCGCCTCACCGGGCGCATCGCCGTCTGCGCGACGATCGCGCCGAAGGCGGCGGCCGCGGCGATTCCTCCGAGCGAGATGAGCACGAGGGCCAGGCCGATCCGGTCGAGCAGCCGGTCCACCTCCTCGAGCGGCCGTATGAGCTGGAGTGCGTACCCCTCGCCGACGGGCACGACCAGCTGGCGGACGTGCGTCCCCTCGATCTCGCCGTCGGCGAAGAAAGCCTCTCCCTCGCCCGCCGCTGCGCGGCGAATGGCGTCGTCCACGGGGAAGTCGATCTGGCGTGGGTCCGGCTTGGCGATCTGTCCGTTCTCGTTCACGGCCTGGAGGAACACGTCGCCGCGCGAATCGAAGCCACGGTGGGGAATGTCGAGGATGAGCTCACCGCTCCCGGGGTCGGTGCGGATGCTCAGCGGCCCCCGCGTGACGAGCTCGGCGCGCTGCTCGAGGGTTCGCTCCACCTCGCCGCGGAGCTCGTCGCGGACGAAGACGTAGACGAGGCCGGACGCGAGAGCGATCGCGAGCGCCACGGCAGCGGCAGCCGCGATCGTCAGCCGGGCGCGGAAGCTCACGGCTCGCGCAGCGCGTAGCCGACGCCGCGCACCGTGTGGATGAGGCGCTGCTCGCCGTCCGCTTCGAGCTTGCGTCGCAGGTAGCCGATGTACACGTCGAGCGCATGTGAGTCGGGCCCGAAGTCGTAGCCCCAGACGCGGTCGTAGATGAGCGACCGACGCAGCACCTGGCGCGGGTTCCGGAGGAACAGCTCGAGCAGGTTGAACTCGGTCACGGTCAGCTCGATCCTGCGGTCGCCGCGGCGCACCTCGCGCGTGGCTGGATCGAGCGACAGGTCGCTGAAGCGGAGCTCGCCCGCCTGGCCCGTTCGGCGCATGAGCGCGCGGATGCGCGCGAGCAGCTCGTCGAGCGCGAACGGCTTGACGAGGTAGTCGTCCGCACCGGCGTCGAGACCCGCGACGCGATCTCCCACGGCGCCTCGGGCGGTGAGCATCAGGATCGGGACCTGACTTCCCTGTGTCCGCAGCCGTCGTGCGACCTCGAGACCGTCGACACCCGGGAGCATGACGTCGAGCACGAGCGCGTCGGCCGGCGACTGCGCCATGGTGGCGAGCGCCTGGGCGCCGTCCTCGGCGACGACGAGCTCGTAGCCCTCGGTCTCGAGCGCGCGGACCAGCGCGTCCCGCACCGCGGGCTCGTCCTCGACGATCAACAGCCTCAACACGGCGCGGATGATCGCAGTGACGCTTCAGAGCCGCGTAAGACCTCTTCGAAAGTTCCGAACCCGCTCTCAGCCGCTTCTGAAACGACCCTGGTGCGATGCGTCTCGTCCGGTTCGATCGACAACCGAGAGGAGACGAACGTGATGGACAGGACGAAGAAGAAGCTGGCAGCCGGCACCGCCGCCGTGGCGGCGCTGGCAGGCGCCGGCGGGGCAATCGCCGCAGGCGGCCTCGGCTCGAGCGATGACCAGCAGGCGATCATCGACGATGCCGCCAAGACGCTCGGCGTCGAGCCCGAGGCGCTCGAGAATGCGCTCGAGGACGCGCTCGCCGAGCGGCTGGACAAAGCCGTCTCCGCGGGCCGGCTCACCGAGGAACAGGCGTCCGAGATGAAGGAGCGCCTGAGGAGCGGGTTGCTGCCGCTCTTCGGCGGACGCGGGCCCGGGCACCACCACGGCCTGCACGCCGGCGCAAGCCTCGAAGCCGCCGCGTCGTTCCTCGGCGTGACAGAGGCGGAGCTGCGGGAGCAGCTCGAGGACGGCAAGTCGCTGGCGGACGTTGCCGAGGCGGAAGGCAAGTCGGTGGCCGGTCTCGAGTCCGCGCTGCTGGCGGCCGCGACGGAGAAGCTCGACGAGGCCGTGCAGGCCGGGAGGCTGACGGACGCCCAGCGCGACGAGGCGCTCGAGCGATTCGAGGAGCGTCTCGACGACCTCGTCTCAGGGACGGGCTTCGGCCCGCGCGGTGAAGGCGGCCCTCATCCGGCCGGCTTCGGGCCCGGCCCGGGCGGAATGACGATGTGACCGCCCGCATACACCCGGGATACCCCACGAGGGCCGGCGCTCATGCGTCGGCCCTCTCACGTTCGGGTTCTTAGTCAACTCTTCACTTCGGTTGAGGCTCGTCTGAGGCACAGCGGCTCCACTGGTCGGAGACAAGAGATCGATCCAGAAGGAGCGAGATGAGCACCAACGGAACGACCAGGAGACGGGGGAAGGCGGCGGCGGTGACCGCAACGTTGCTCGTCGGAGCCGGCCTCGGCACCGGCGCGACCGTGGCGGCAGTGCGGGTCGCGGACGACTCCGCGAGCGAGGCGGCCAGCAGCGCGACTCCGGTCGCCGCGTCGTCGACGCGCACTGTCGGCCAGATCTACGAGAAGGTGTCCGAGGGCGTCGTCGAGATCACCGCCGGCGGCGTCACGAACGAGACGGCGGGGCCATTCGGGCCCGGGCAGGAGGGTGAGGCGACCGGCTCGGGCTTCGTGCTCGACACGGAGGGCCACATCGTCACGAACGCCCACGTCGTCGACGGGGCGGCGGCCCTCACCGTCAGGTTCGCGGACGGCGACGAGGTGAAGGCGACCCTCGTCGGCACCGACCCGTCGACCGACCTCGCAGTCGTCGACGTCGACGTCCCCGCGTCCGAGCTCGAGCCGCTGTCGCTGGCGGACGAGTCGTCGGTCGACGTCGGCGACGCTGTCGTCGCGCTCGGCAGCCCGTTCGGGCTCGAGGGCAGCATCACGGCCGGGATCGTGAGCGCGCTCGACCGGACGATCGAGGCGCCGAACGGCTACGCGATCGACGGCGCGATCCAGACGGATGCGGCGATCAACCACGGGAACTCCGGCGGCCCGCTGCTCGACGCGGCGGGCGACGTGATCGGCGTGAACGCGCAGATCGCCAGCGAGTCCGGCGGCAACGACGGCGTCGGCTTCGCGATCGGCGTCGGGACCGTGAAGGATGTCGCCACCGCGCTCGCCTCGGGCGAGACGGTGAGTCACGCCTATCTCGGAGTCTCACTGGAGGACGGCGACGAGGCGCCACAGGTCACCGCCGTCAGCGACGGCAGCCCTGCCGCCTCGGCAGGCTTGCGGGTCGGAGACGAGATCGTCGAGATCGACGGAGAGCCCGTCGGCTCCGGCGACGACCTTCGCGCGGAGCTCGAGGAGCGCGAGCCCGGGACCAAGGTGACGGTCACCGTCGTCCGCGGCGGGGAGCGCGTCGAGGTCGAGGTGACGCTCGGCACGCGACCGGCGTAGCGGGCAGACAGGGCGCTCAGGTGGTGCCTGGCTCGAGCCAGGCACCTGAGGCCCCCTCGGGGCTCAGGCGGTAGCTGGAGCTGCGAGCCCGGCCGCGGCGCGAAGCGCGTCCGCGCGGTCGGTGCGCTCCCACGTGAAGTCCGCGTCGTCGCGGCCGAAGTGGCCGTACGACGCGGTCTTGCGGTAGATCGGCCGGCAGAGGTCGAGATCGCGGACGATCGCGCCGGGCCGGAGGTCGAAGTGCTCGTGGACGAGCTCGGTGACGCGCGCGGTCGTAAGACCTTCTGCCTCGGTGCCGAAGCAGTCGACGAGCACGCTCATCGGGTGCGCAACCCCGATCGCGTAGGCGACCTGCACCTGGCAGCGCTCGGCGAGGCCCGCCGCGACAACGTTCTTCGCCACGTACCGCACGGCGTATGCGGCCGAGCGGTCGACCTTCGTCGGGTCCTTGCCGGAGAACGCGCCACCGCCGTGCGGGGCGGCGCCGCCGTAGGTGTCGACGATGATCTTTCGCCCCGTCAGGCCCGTGTCGCCCATCGGCCCGCCGATCACGAACTTGCCCGTCGGGTTGACGTACAGGAAGTCGCGCGCGCCCAGTCGAGCCGGGTCGTAGAGGTCGCGGTAGTCCGCATGCAGGACGGGCTCGACGACATGCTCGAGGAGGTCCGGCTTGATGAGGGACTCCGCGTCGAGGCCGTCCCGATGCTGCGTGGAGATGAGCACGCGCTCGATCGCGACGGGACGCTGGCGACCGTGGTCGTCGACCTCGTAGCGGATCGTCACCTGCGCCTTGCCGTCGGGACGGAGGTAGGGCAGCACGTCGGCCTTGCGGACCGCTGCGAGCCGCCTCGTGAGCTTGTGCGCCAGCACGATCGGCAGCGGCATCAGCTCCTCGGTCTCGTTCGAGGCGTAGCCGAACATCATCCCCTGGTCGCCGGCGCCGATCCTGTCGATCGGGTCGCTGTCACCGTGCTGGGCCTCGAACGACTCGTCGACGCCCTGCGCGATGTCCGGGGACTGGTCGTCGATCGCGACCATCACGCCGCACGTCTCGGCGTCGAAGCCGTACTTGGCGCGCGTGTAGCCGATGTCCTTGATCGTGTCGCGGACGATGGACCGGACGTCGACGTACGTCTCCGTCGTGATCTCGCCCGCGACGACGACGAGCCCGGTCGTGATGAGCGTCTCGCAGGCCACGCGACCGTTCTTGTCGTCCGAGAGGACGGCGTCGAGGACGGCGTCCGAGATCTGGTCGGCGATCTTGTCCGGATGACCCTCGGTCACCGACTCGGACGTGAACTGGAACGTGCGGGCGCTCATCGGGCGGAACCCTACCGACCGGTCGTCGTCAACGACGGACCGGGACGACGAGCGGCGTGTCGTCGCACGGGCTGGAGGTGACGACCATCCGCTGTCCGTACACCCGCTCGAGCAGGTCCTCCTGGAGCGTCGACCAGGGCGACCCGACCGTCACGACCTTTCCGCGGTCGAGGAGGCAGATCCGGTCCGCGTAGGCGGCGGCGAGGTTCAGGTCGTGGGCGACGACGAGGACGCCCCCGCCCCCGTCGGCGACGCTCCGGGCGATCCGCATCACCCGCTCCTGGTGATTGAGGTCGAGCGACGCGGTCGGCTCGTCGAGGAGCAGGACCGGCGTGCACTGCACGAGCACGCGCGCGAACGTGGCGAGCGCCTGCTCTCCCCCGAGAGCGTGCGGAAGGTGCGGTCCGCGAGGTGGGCGATGCCGGCACGGTCGAGCGCGTCGGCGACGACGCTCGTAAGGCCGTCGTACGCGTCGCGCAGCGGGTGGCAGCCCATCTCGACGACCTGGCGGACCGTGAAGCCGAAGCCGATCGACGTGTGCTGGGGCATGACCGCCCGTCGACGGGCGAGCTCTGCGCGGGGAAGCCGTTCGATCGGGTCGCCACCGATCTCGACCTCTCCCCGGGTGGGCGCGAGGTCCCCGCCCAGCAGCCTGAGCAGCGTCGACTTGCCCGCCCCGTTCGGCCCGGCGACGGCGAGCAGCTCGCCGGTCTCGAGCTCGATGTCGACGGAGTCCAGAACCAGGGCCCCGCGGCGCTCACGGGAGAGAGCGGTGGCCCGCAGCAGGATCACGCCCACCCTCCGTGGGTCTGCCGTGTGCGGAGGATGAGCCACAGGAAGAGCGGCCCGCCCGCGAGTGCCGTGACGACGCCGAGCGGCAGCTCGACCGGGGCGACGATCGTGCGGGCGAGGAGATCGGCGAGGGCGACGATCGCGCCACCCGCGAGCAGGCTGACCGGCAGCACGACGCGATTCGAGGGGCCGCCGAGGAGCCGCACGACATGGGGAACGATCAGCCCGACGAACGCGACGATCCCCGCGGCCGCGACGGCCGCGCTCGTCGCAAGGGCGAGCGCGACGACGAGCAGCAGGCGCACGCGCTCGACGTCGACGCCGAGATGACCTGCCTCGCGCTCGCCGAGCGCGAGCAGGTCGAGCGCACGCGTCTGCGTGAGCGCCGCGGCCACGCCGATCGCGACAAACGGAACGGTGGCGACGACGAGCTGCCAGGTCGCGCCGCCGAGGCTCCCGAGCGACCAGAACACGATGTCACGCAGCTCGTCGTCGTCCGCGCTCGCGATCATCAGCCCCACTGCGGCGCCCGCGACGGCCGTGACGGCGACACCCACGAGCACGAGCGTGACGGTCTCCGTCCGACCCTCGGAGCGCGCGAGCGCATAGACGATCAGCACGGCGACGATCCCGCCGCAGAACGCCGCTATCTGGATGCCCCCGTAGAACGCGCCGGAGAGCCCGAGCAGTATCGCCGCGACGGCGCCGACAGAAGCGCCGCTGGCAACGCCGACGATCGTCGGGTCCGCGAGCGGATTCCGGAAGACGCCCTGGAGAGCGGCTCCCGAGACCGCGAGCGCGGCTCCGACCAGAATCCCGAGCAGGACGCGCGGGAGACGGATCGCCCAGAGAATCGCGTCCTGCTGCGGGTCGACGGCGACGGGGAGCCCGGCATGCGACAGCAGGATCCGGACGGTGTCCCACGGCGCGATCGAATAGGCGCCGATGCCGACGCCGAGCACGATCGCGAGCACGAGGAGCCCGGCGCTTCCCAGGAGGAGGACCGACGGCGCGAGCAGTGCGCCGTCAGTCCTTCTTCTGGTCGCCGTAACCGTTGGCCGGCCGGCTGCGGTGGTCATCGAGGACACGTCTCAGCGGATCTCGGGATGCAGCCCTCGGATCAGGAGCCGGAGCGCCTTCCCCGTCCGCGGCCCGAGCCCGAGGAGGAGCAGGTCGTCGAAGTGGACGACGCGCCGGTTGCGGCCGGCCGGCGTCTGTGCGACGCCGGGGAGCTTGAGCAGCCCGTCGACGCCGCCCACTGACTGAAGCCCCGCAGTCAGGAGCAGCAGGACGTCGGGCTGTGCGCCGACGAGCGACTCGGCAGTGAGCTGCTTGAAACCCTCGATACCGCTCGCGGCTCCGACGTCGCGGCCGCCGGCTGCCTCGATCATCGCGTCGGCACCCGACCCCTTGCCGCCGATCTGCTGCACCTGCGTGCCGCGGACGTAGAGGAAGGCGACCTTCGGCCTGGCAGTCGCCCGTGTCACTTCGCGCTTGGCGACCGCGATCTGGCTCTCGACCTGCCGCGCGAGCCTCTCACCACGCTTCGGGACGCCGAGAGCGCGTCCGACGGCGCGGAGCTTGCGCGCGCCCCCGTCGAGCCCCTTGAACTCTGGGATGATCACGACGGTCGCCCCTCCGCTCCGGAGCTGCGCGATCGTCGGCGGAGGCCCCGCCGTCGGGGTGCCGATCACGAGCGTCGGGCGGAGCGCCAGGATTCCCTCGGCCGCCAGGGTCCGCTGGTAGCCGATCTTCTGGATCCCATCGACCCACTTCGAGGGGTACGTCGCGCTGCTGTCCACCCCGACGACGTTCTTCCCGAGACCGAGCGTGTGCACCGTCTCGGCGAGGTCGCCGTTGAGCGCGACGATCCGGCCGATGTTACGGACGACGACCTGCTTGCCCTCGTTGTCCGTCACCCGCGCGGGGAGAACGGGCGTCTTCTCGGTCGCGAGCTTCGGCGCCTTGGCCGCGCCCCCCGTCCCGACGCCGGCCAGCAGGGAGAACGCGACGAGCACGGCGAGCAGCCAGGCTCCGCGCACGCGCGTCACCGTGTCACCGCAACGTCGAGGACCGCGTGCTCCGAGAGCTCGAGCTCGCGAACGGAGAGGCCGCTCGAGTCGCCGCGGACGACCCGCCGCGAGGCCGGGAGGAAGATCCGGTCGACCTCGACGACGACGTCGCGGTACGCCTCCGTGGCGGTCAGCGCCCCGGTCTCCGAGTCCCAGAAGAACACGGTGAACGCGACCGGAAGGGTCCGGCCGCGGGGGAGCTCCTGACGCTCGTGGACGACGATCGTGAACCGCTGCCCGCCCATCGTCCGGGTGACGGTCGAGATCTCGCCGCCTCTGACGCGGTACGACGACTCGAGAGAGTCGCCGAGCTCGACGAGCTCGCCCAGCACATGAGCGGACGACGCGAGTCGCTTCTCGTGCGCTCCGTCGCCCCTGTCGTAGTCGCTTGCCTGCCGGTGCCCGACGATCGAGCGCAGCTCACGGGTGACCCACGCGAGGTCCTGCTCGCCGCCGTCCACCTCGACGTCGACCTCGGGACCGGTGCGAGCGACCACGGAGCCGTGGCCGGAGGCGGACTCGGTCCTCCAAACGAGCTCGGCGCGAAACCCCTCGAACGACGCCGGGTAACGGTATGCACGCTCGTGCGCGCGACGAACCAGGGCGTCTGCCTGCGCCGAATCCTCAGTTCTGTATTGCCATCCTCTCCTCCTTTGTAAGGTGACCCTTACGTCAGAGGCAAGGTTATACAGATAGCCCCGCGGTGGGGCGCGCTACTCGACGGTCGGCTCGCGGCGCATCAGCTGCCCCACCAGCTCGGCGAGGGGCGTCCCGTCGAGCACGGCGCACACCCCTTCCGCGATCGGCATCTCGATCTCGAGGCGGCGGGCAAGATCCCGGAGCACCGGGGCCGTCGTCAGCCCCTCCACCACCATGCCGATCGACCGTGCGGCCTCCGCAGGGGTCGCGCCCTGGGCCACGAGCTCGCCGCAACGCCGGTTCCGCCCGGCGGGCGACCAGCACGTGACGATCAGGTCTCCCATCCCCGCGAGACCGGCGAACGTCTCGGGCCGCGCACCGGAGACCTCGGCCAGCCGACCCATCTCCGCGAGGCCGCGGGCGACGAGAGCAGCCTTCGCGTTGTCCCCGAGCGAGAGGCCGTCCGCCCCGCCGGCCGCGAGCGCGATCACGTTCTTCGCCGCTGCGCACAGCTCGACGCCGACGACGTCGTCGTTGACGTACACGCGGAAGGCGATCGAGTTGATCGCGAGCTGGAGCTGGACGGCGAGCGCGAGGCTCTCGCACGCTATGACCGCCGCGGCGGGCAGCCCGCGCGCGATCTCCTCGGCGATGTTCGGCCCGGACAGGACGGCAACAGGGCGATCCCGCACGAGCTGCGAGAGCCGCTCCCCGGTCCCCGGGTCGAGCCCTTTCGTGAGGCTCAGGATCGGCGCGCTGCCGGGCAGCGCTGCGACGACCGAGCCGAATGCAGCGCTCGGCACTGCGACGACCACGAGGTTCGCATCGCCGAAGGGCGCAGCCTCGATCGTCGTCGCGCTCACGCGCGAGAGGTCGACACCGGTGAGATACCGGGGGTTACGCCCGGTGTCCCGGATCGCCGCGGCCTGCTCGGGGTCTCGACAGGCAAGCGTCACGTCGTGCCCGTTGTCGACGAGAAGGTTGGCAAACGCCGTGCCCCACGAGCCGCCGCCGACCACCACGATGTCCACCGAGCGAGACTAGATGGTTGATCGGTACTTGGCGTGACGTCCCGGGGCGTCCCCGACCACGCCGGGCGCACCGGCCGGGTGCGGTTCGTGATTGGTGCTACGGGCCGTGCCCGGACGGGGTGATCCGGCGCCGTGTCTGGGGCGTCATCCGGTTCGCGCTAATTGCCGATCAGCCGTCTCACTCCGAGCGCTGGAAGTCGATCGACACCGGCACCCCCTGGAGGTCGAATCGGGCGCGCAGCTCGTTCTCGACCCAGTACGCGTAGTCGCGGGTGACGAGGCGCGGGTCGTTCACGAACACCCGCAGCCGAGGCGGGCGCGTCCCGGTCTGGGTGGCGTAGAGAAGCTTCAGCCGGCGGCCCCGCTCCCCGCTCGGCCCGGGACGCGCCTGCTTGAGCTCTCCGAGCGCGCGGTTGAGCACGGGGGTCGGGATCCGGGCGACGTGCTTCGCGAAAAGCGCTTCGACATGATCGAGCACGCGCACGAGTCCGCGCCCTGTCGCCGCCGAGACGGCCACCGCGGGCGGACGCTGGCGCAGTCGGCGGTTGAGCAGGCCGCGCGTCTCCTGCAGATCGACGACACCGATGTCCCACTTGGACAGGACGACGAGCGTCGAGCAGCCGGCCTTCCTCGCGACGTCGGCGACCGCGAGATCCTGCTCGACGGCGCCTTCGGAGGCGTCGACGAGCACGAGCGCGACGTCGGCACGCTCTGCGGCCTCGAGCGCGCGAAGCTCCGAGTAGTACTCCACCCCCTGACGTTGGCGCCGCTTGCGCCGGAGACCTGCCGTGTCGACGAGCACGAACGTCGTCTCGCCGCGCACGAGGACGGTGTCGATCGTGTCGCGCGTGGTACCCGGCACGTCGGACACGATCACCCGCTCCTGGCCGACGAGCGCGTTCAGGAGCGACGACTTCCCGACGTTCGGCCGGCCGAGGATCGCGACCCTGATCGCCTCGTCGCCGACGATCCGCTCGTCACGCCCCGGCAGGCGGTCCACGATCTCGTCGAGGAGGTCGCCGGTGCCGTGCCCGTGCAACGCGGACAGCGGGACAGGGTCTCCCAGGCCGAGCCGGTGGAACTCGAGCGCCTCGAGATCGCGTCGGGGATCGTCGATCTTGTTCACGAGCAGGATCACGGGCTTGGCGGCGACGCGGAGGATCGCCGCGATCTCCTCGTCACCCGGCGTCACGCCGGCCCTGGCGTCGACGACGAACAGGACGAGATCGGCCTCGGCGACCGCAGCGCGCGCCTGTGCTGCGATGTGACGCCCGAACGGGCCGGTGTCCGCCTCGTCCACGCCGCCCGTGTCGATCACCCTGAACGTGACGCCGTTCCAGTCGCAGAGAAGCTCCTTGCGGTCGCGTGTGACGCCTGCCGTCTCGTGCACGACCGCGGCGCGACTCTCCGTCAGCCGATTGACGAGCGTCGACTTCCCGACGTTGGGGAAGCCGACGATCGCCACCGTGCCGGCGCTTCTGACCGCTTCGGGCTCAGAAGCGCTGGATGAGCTGGTCTCGTTATCCACGCTTGGCCAGCGGCTGGCCGGTCGGCGGAACGCCCGCGGGCCGCCCCAATCGCTCCGCGTCCCCGAGCCATTCCCAGAGGCGGCGGATCTCGGCCTGGACGAGCGCGGAAGCTTCCTTGTAGCCCTTGCCGCCCTTCGGCAGCCCGTCGAAGGTCATCGGCTCCCCCCAGGCGATCGACACGGGCTGCCGGCTACCGGGCTTCCACCCGTGCGTGCCGTGGATCGCGACGGGGACGATCGGTGCGTTTTCCTGCAAGGCAACCATGGCCGCCCCGGCCTGGACTTCCCCCGGTATGCCCGAGCGCTGCCGGGTGCCCTCGACGAAGAGACCCAGCGCGTGGCCGTCGGCCACGATCCGCCGCATCGTCCGCACGGCCTCGCGATCGGACTCGCCGCGCCGCACCGGGAAGCACCCGAACGCCCTGATGAACGCGCCGAGCCCGGGGATCCGGTGCGCCTCGATCTTCGCCATGTAGTAGAGGACCCGCGGGCTGGCGAAGCCGAGCACAACCGGGTCGAGCCACGAGAAGTGGTTCGACGCCACGACGCAGCCGCCCGTCGGCGGCACCCGATCCTTCCCGTAGACCTTCAGTCGCGAGGCGAGCGCGCCGGCGAGGCCGATCGTCGGCCGGCCGATCGCCCATGCCACGTCCGGGGCGTTCACCGCCGGCTCCCGACGAGCCCGACGATGTGCTCTATGACCTCGTCGAGCGTCATCTGGGTCGTATCGACCTCGACTGCGTCCAGCGCCCGGTGTGTATTGACGGAATCCCGCTCGTCGCGGCGGCGGAGCTCCTCCGCGAGCTCGTCGGCATCGAGCCCGTCTCGCTCGGCATGCCTGCGATGCGCGCGGACCGAGGGATCGGCGACGAGCCAGACCTTCAGCTCGGCCTCCGGAACGACGACCACGCCGATGTCGCGGCCCTCGATCACCGAGTCGCCCGCGCGTCCCAGCTCCCGCTGGCGACCGCGCATCACCTCTCGCACCTCGGGGTGCCGCGCGACGACCGGCACCGCCGCATCGATCTCGGGCTCGCGGATCCGCTGCGTCACGTCCTCGCCCGCGATCGCGACCCGGCCGCCGGCTCCGAATGCGACCGGGTGCTCCGACGCGAGCGCCTCGAGAGCCGGCCCGTCGTCGAGGGCGACGCCGTCGTGGAGCGCCAGCCACGTCAGTGCCCGGTACATGGCGCCCGTGTCGAGGTAGCGAAAGCCGAGCCGGCTCGCGAGCGCGCGGGCGACCGAGCTTTTTCCGGCCCCTGCGGGCCCGTCGATCGCCACGATCATCGCGCTGGAGGGTAGTTGCTGTGAGGCTTACCGCCGCTCGTCCTCGACGACGACGGACTCGCGCCGGAGCTCGTCCACCATGTCGAAGAAGCCCGGGAAGCTGACTGCGACCGCCTCCGCGCCCTCGACCCGGACGCCGTCGCGCGACGCGAGCCCCGCGACGGCGCCGAGCATCGCGAGCCGGTGGTCGCCGCGACTCGCCATCCTGCCGCCGCGGATCCGCGACGGGACGCCCGTGACCGTCAGGCCGTCGTCCCGCGCGCGCGCACGGACGCCCAGAGCGCGCAGGCCCTCGACGGTCGCGTCGATCCGGTCCGTCTCCTTCGCACGCAGCTCCTCCGCGCCGGTCAGCGTGCTCTCGCCCCGCGCGAATGCAGCCGCAAGCGCGAACAGAGGCAACTCGTCGATCGCGAGCGGCACTTCGCTGCCGCGCACCGTCGTTCCGACGAGAGGTGCCGAGTGGACCTCGAGGTCGCCGCCGGGCTCCCCGCCGATCTCTCGGCGGTTGTAGACCGTCACGTTCGCGCCCATTCGCTCGAGGATCTCGAGGAGCCCCGTGCGGCGCGGGTTGAGGTTGACGCCGTGGACGTGGAGCTCCGAACCGGGGACGAGCGTCGCGGCGACCACGAACGGCGCCGCCGACGAGAAGTCGCCCGGCACCTCGATCTCGTCGAGCGCGAGCCGCTCGGCGGGCGACACCGTGACGCTCGTCGGGCGAACCACGACGCGGGCGCCTGCCGCTGCGAGCATCCGCTCGGTGTGGTCGCGGGTCGGCGCCGGCTCGACGACCGTCGTCTCTCCGTCCGCGTAGAGCCCGGCGAGCAGGACGGCCGACTTCACCTGCGCGCTGGCGACGGGGAGCGCGTAGTCGATCGCACGCAGCGGCCGACCCATGATCCCCATTGGCAGGTGCCCGTCGGTCGTCTCGACCGTTGCGCCCATGCGCCCGAGCGGCTCCGCGATCCGCCCCATCGGCCGGGCCGAGAGCGAGTCGTCGCCCGTGAGCTCGAACTCCCCTCCCTGGCCCGCCAGGATGCCGGCCAGCAGGCGGACAAGCGTCCCTGCGTTGCCGCAGTCGATCGGCCCATCCGCAGCTGCGAGCCCGCGAAGTCCTTGCCCGAAGATCCGCAGCGTGTCGTCGCCGTGCTCGTAGACGTCGACGCCGAGTGCCCTGACCGCGGCGATCGTCGACTCGGTGTCGGCGGAACGGCCGAAGCCCGAGACACGTGTCTCGCCGTCGCAGATCGCGCCGATCAGGACCGCGCGGTGCGAGATCGACTTGTCGCCGGGCACGGCCAGGTGGCCGACGAGCCGCGGGATCGGCTCGACGGTCGTCACTCGTCGATCACCGGCGCGACGACGACGCCGTAGCCCTGTGCCTCGAGGAGCTGGGCCGCCCGATCCGCCTCGCTCTCGCCCGAGACGAGCATCGTCAGCGTCCCCCCGCGGTCGGTCGACACGTGATCGAGCTCGAAGTCCTCGACGTTGATCCGCTCCGCCCCGAGCGCCTGGAAGATGCCCGCGAGCACACCCGGCCGGTCGGGGATGTGCGTGCGCACGCGAAGGAGCGTGCCCGGGTCGACGAACGCCGTCTCGAGCATCCGCCGCCGGTGCCCGCTCGCCTCGCCGATCCAGCGGGCGAGGAAGCCCGCATCTCCGGCCGCGAGCGCGTGCTCGATCTGCTCGAGGTGCCGTCGCTGGTCCGCGAGGGCGCTCTGGAGCGCCTCGCGGTTGTCGAGGAAGATGTCGACCCAGATCCGCGGATTGGCGCCTCCGATGCGCGTCATGTCCCGGAGCGACCCACCGGCCGCCTGCAGCGGGTCGTGCCCGTCGATCCTCGTCGAGCCCGCCTGGGTCAGGAGGACGTTCGCGAGGACGTGCGGGAGATGGCTCGTGACCGCGACGAGCCGATCGTGGGCATCGGGGCCGATCGCGACGGGACGTGCGCCGAGCGAGGACACGAGGCCGTGCACGAGCCTCAGGCGCTCGGGCGCCGTCGATGCCGTCGGCGTCAGGAACCACGTGGCGCCTTCGAACAGCTCCGCCGTCGCCCGCTCCGGGCCCCTGGTCTCCGCGCCGCAGATCGGGTGGCCCCCGACGAAACGCCGATCGCTTCCCGCAGCAGCGCACACCGGCCGCTTCGTGGAGCCGACGTCCGTCACCGTGCACCCTTCGGGCGCACGGTCGAGAACCTCGCGGAGGGCCTGCGGGAGCTCTCCGACGGGGGCTGCGATCACGACGAGGTCCGCAGCGGAGACCGCCTCGTCGAGGCTCGCCGCAGGGTTCACGGCGCCTCGCTCGGCGGCGACGGCGAGGAACTCGGGGTCGGGGTCCCACCCTGTGACCGAGGAGACGCCGGCGCGCCGCGCTCCGAGCGCAACCGACGCCCCGATCAAGCCGGTGCCGACGATCGCCAGCCGCTCGAGAGAGGTCGTCATCCAGCTCTTCTAGAGGTGTGATCGCCGCAGGCGATCACACCTCACGCATCAGCTCGGCGACGCGGAACGCGAGGTCGAGCGACTGGCGCGCGTTGAGCCGCGGGTCGCAGAGGGTCTCGTAGCGGTGGTCGAGCTGCTCCTCGAAGACCTCCTCCGAGCCGCCGAGGCACTCCGTCACGTCCTCGGCCGTGATCTCGAGGTGGACGCCGCCGGGCCACGTGCCGACCTCGCGGTGCGCGGCGAAGAACCCCTCGATCTCGCCCATGACGTCGTCGAACCGGCGCGTCTTGTGGCCG
Organism: uncultured Actinomycetes bacterium; assembly: GCA_963839755.1. Taxonomy (GTDB): domain Bacteria; phylum Actinomycetota; class Thermoleophilia; order Gaiellales; family Gaiellaceae; genus Gaiella. The sequence goes on along the minus strand of CAWIVU010000012.1, from coordinate 123,949 downwards.
GACGGCGTGACGAAGGTGTTGGCGTGCATCGGGTCGCACACCCAGAGAACCGGGATCCCTGCCTCGCGGACGGCACGGACGAGCGGGGGCAGCACCTCCCGGACGCGGTCGGCGCCGAGGCGCGTGACGAAGGTCAGCCGGCCCGGGACCTGTTCCGGGTTGAGACGCTCGCCGAGCGCGACGAGCTCGTCCGGTGTCGCAGTGGGGCCGACCTTCACGCCGATCGGGTTGTCCACGCCGGCCAGGAACGAGACGTGGGCGCCGTCGACCTGGCGTGTGCGCTCCCCGACCCAGAGGAAATGCGCGGAGCATGCGTACCAGACCCCGGTCGTCGAGTCCTTGCGGACGAGCGGCTCCTCGTAGTCGAGGAGCAGCGCCTCGTGACTCGTCCACACGTCGACCTCGTGGATCGCGCGCTCGTCACCGAGGTCGATGCCGATCGCCTGCATGAACCGGAGCGCGCGCCCGATCTCGTTCGCGATCACCTCGTAGCGCCGGCCCTCCTGCGAGCTGGAGACGAACTCCTGGTTCCAGGTGTGCACCTGGGTCAGGTCGGCGAAGCCGCCCTTCGTGAACGCGCGCAGCAGGTTGAGCGTCGAGACCGCCTGGTAGTACGCCTGCACCATGCGCTCGGGATCGGCGACACGCCCCTCGACTGTTGCTTCGTCCGAGTGCACCGCGTGACCCCGGAACGACGGCAGCTCGACGCCGTCGACGTATTCGGTCGGGGCCGAGCGCGGCTTCGTGAACTGCCCCGCGATCCGCCCCACCTTGACCACCGGCAGCGTGGCGCCGTACGTGAGCACGGCAGACATCTGGAGGAGCACCTTGAGGCGCTCGCGGATCGCCACCGCCGAGACCTGCCGGAACGACTCGGCGCAGTCACCGGCCTGCAGGAGGAAGGCGCGGCCCTCGACGGCCTCACCGAGCGCGCGGCGGAGCGCCCGGGCTTCGCCCGCGAAGACGAGCGGCGGCAACTGCCCGAGGCGCTCTCGCACGGCATCCGCGGCTGCCGGGTCAGGCCAGTCGGGCTGCTGCAGGGCAGGCAGCGACCGCCACGAGGACGGCGTCCAGGGCTCGGTCACGGCCATGCGGCGAGTGTATCCGGGCCGTTTTGACGCTTCGCGCCAAAACGGCTAGAAGTAACGGCATGCTGGGCCTCGACCGCCTCTCGCTCTACTGGCGCCCCTCCGCGCCCACGACCATCGGCGGCCGAAGGCTGGTCTTCTAGTCCTTTCGGTCGCGAAGCGAGCGAAAGGACCACTGTGAGGATCTTCTCGGGCATCCAGCCGACGGGCGACAAGCACCTCGGCAACTACATCGGCGGTTTCCGCCAGTACGCGCAGACGCAGGAGCTCGGCGAGGCGTTCTTCTGCATCGTCGACCTCCATTCGATCACGGTCGACTACGACCCACGCGACCTCCACGACCGCACGCTCGACCTGTTCGCGATGCTCGTTGCGACCGGGCTCGACCCCGACCGTTCGACGGTCTTCGCTCAGAGCCACGTCGCGGCGCACGCCGAGGCGAGTTGGCTGCTCTCGGCCGTCACGAGCTACGGGCAGCTCGGAAGGATGACCCAGTTCAAGGAGAAGGGCGAGACCCGCGAGTTCGTCTCCGCGGGACTGTTCACCTACCCGGTGCTGATGGCGGGCGACATCCTCCTCTACCAGGCCGACAAGGTGCCGATCGGCGACGACCAGCGACAGCACCTCGAGCTCGCGCGCGACGTCGCGGAGCGCTTCAACTCGCGCTTCGGACAAACGTTCGTCGTGCCGGGAGGCATCTACCCGGAGATCGGCGCCCGGATCATGGACCTCCAGGAGCCGACGAAGAAGATGTCGACGACCGGAGGCACGGAGCAGGGCACCGTGAAGCTCCTCGACGAGCCTGACGCGATCCGCAAGAAGTTCCGCTCGGCGGTCACCGACTCCGGTCGAGAGGTCCGGCGCGCCGAGGACAAGCCCGGCATCACGAACCTCGTCGACATCCTCGCCGTCGCGACGCAGCGTCCTCCGGAGGAGATCGAACGCGCCTACGACGGGGTCGGCTACGGGGATCTCAAGCGCGACGTCGGCGACGCGGTGGCCGAGCTCCTGACGCCCGTCCGGGAGCGCTACCTCGAGCTCCGGGCGGACGAGGCCGAGCTCCGCCGGCTGCTCGCGCTCGGCGCGGAGCGAGCGGGTGCCGCCTCGACGCCGACGCTCGAGTCGATGTACGCCCGCATGGGGTTCGTCAGGCTCGGCGCCGTTTGAGGCGCCGGAGGCGGAGGTAGGATCGCGGTGATGGCCGACGATCGTCGCGACGACGAGAGGACGGACTCCGAGCGGACGATCGAAGAGGAAACCGTCGAGCTGCAGCGCGGGATCCCCGAGCCGGAGGGCTACCCCTACGAGGGCGATCTCGAGGCCGAGGCCGTGGTCGTCCGCGAGACCGAGCGGGTCACGCGCCATGCGGACGGTACGGTCGACCGCGACACCGTCCGCGTCGAGGAGCACCACCGGCGGCCGCGCGACACGATCGCGATCGCGCTGGCGGTGTTGCTGCTGCTCCTCGCCGCAGGCGCCGTTGCGTGGTACTTCCTCGCGCAGGAGGACACGAGGGCCGTACCGAGCGTCGAAGGGCTGCAGCTCGAGCAGGCCGTCGACCGGCTCGAGAGCGAGGGGTTCGACGTCGACATCTCGACAGAGCCGAGCGACGCTCCCGAGAACACCGTGTTCGCGCAGGATCCGGCCGCCGGCGCCGAGGCGGACGAGGGCTCGACGGTCAGCATCAGCGTGTCGGGCGGCCCGGACACGGTCGCCGTCCCCAACGCCGTGGGGCTGGCCGAGGCCGAGGCGCGCGACCGCCTCGTCGACGCGGGCTTCGAGGTCGATTCGACCGAGGTCTTCTCGGAGCGCGAGGCGGGGACGGTCGCCACGCAGACGCCACGCGCCGGCGCCGAGGCGGAGCGAGGCTCGACGGTGACGATCCAGGTTTCGCAGGGCACCGGCCTCGTCGAGGTTCCGAACGTCGTCGGGCTCACGCGAGGGCAGGCAGAGGCGGAGCTCTCCAACGCGAGGCTCGAGGCCAACGTCATCGAGGTGCCGTCCGACGAGCCGGTCGGCGTGGTCGTCGCGCAGAATCCCGTCGGCGGCCAGGCCCAGCAGGGCAGCGCGGTCCGGCTCAACGTCTCGTCCGGGCGCTAGAAGCTCCTACGAGCGCGAGAGGCCGACGAGACGGCGCAGCCGCGCGACCTCGTCGCGCGTCAGCTCCCGCGACGCGCCGCGCTGCAGCCGACCGACGTCGAGACCCGCGTAGCGGCTCCGGCGCAGGCGCAGCACGGGGTGGCCGACCGCCTCGAGCATCCTCCGGACCTGCCGGTTCCTCCCCTCGTGGAGGGTCAGCTCGAGCCGCGCGGGCCCGAGTCGGCGCGCTCGCGCCGGCGCGGTCGGGCCGTCCTCCAGCTCCACCCCGCCGGCGAGCTTCTCGATCGTCTCGTCCTGCAGGTCCCCTGCGACGTCGACGACGTACACCTTCTCCACGCGGTACCGCGGATGCGCCAGCCGGTGCGCGAGGTCGCCGTCGTTCGTCAGGAGCAACACGCCCGTCGTGTCGCGATCGAGTCGGCCGACCGGCACGACGCGGATCGAGCCGCCCACGAGATCGACCACGGTCGGTCGCCCCTGGGGGTCGCGGGCCGTCGTGATCGTCCCGCGCGGCTTGTGGAGCAGAACGTAGCGGAGCTTCTGCTTGCCGACCTCGCGCCCGTCGACCCGCACCGAGTCCTGGTTCGACACGAACGTGTTGAGCTCACCCCGGGCGCCGTTGACCGTGACGCGTCCCGCCTTGATCAGCTCGTCAGAGCCGCGGCGCGACGCCACACCGGCGCGCGCGAGGTAGGCGTTGAGGCGCACGCTCGCATTCTCCGCGACGAAACATGGCTAGGCTGCCGCCCGGTGCACGACTACGCGGACCTCACGCGCCGCCTCGCCGACCTCGTCGTCGGCTTCGGGGCGAATGTGCAGCCGGGCCAGGTCGTGGGGATCTCGACCTACACCGGCAAGGAGGAGCTCACGCGCGAGATCACCCGAGCGTCGTACGAGCGGGGCGCACGCTGGGTCGACGTCGTCACGTTCGACCCCTGGGTGAAGCGCGAGCGGCTTGCGCACGCCGATGAGTCGACCCTCGACTTCGTCCCACCGTGGATGATCGAGAGGCTCGAGTGGCTCTCCGCCGAGCACGCCGCGCGCGTCAGCCTGACCGGCAACGCGTCGCCCGACGCGCTCGACGGGATCGATCCGGCGCGCTCGGGCAAGGACGTCCTCCCGTACCTGCCGAACACCGGCGACGTCATCAACCGTTTCACGACGAACTGGACGGTGGCGCCGTGCCCCACCGCGGGTTGGGCGGAGCTCGTGTTCCCCGAGCTCGAGGCGGACGAGGCGTACGACCGCCTGTGGACGCAGGTCGCGCACGTCTGCCGGCTCGACACCGACGATCCCGAGGCGGCGTGGCGGGAGCGTGCCCGCACGCTCGAGACGCTCGCGGCACGCCTCACCGAACGGCGCTTCGACGCGATCAGGCTCCACGGCCCGGGCACCGACGTGACCGTCGGCCTGTTCCCGTCCTCCATCTGGCACGCGGCAGACTTCCACACGGCCGACGGGCTCCGGCACTTCCCCAACGTTCCGAGCGAGGAGATCTTCACGACTCCCGACCCCGACCGGGTCGACGGCCATGTGACGGCGACGCGACCGCTCGACGTGTACGGCGCGATGATGGACGGGATCCGCGTCGAGTTCGCGAACGGCCGCGCGACACGCGTCGACGCCGACCGCGGCGCGGACACGCTTCGTTCGCTCGCCGCGCAGGACGACGGCGCATCGCGGCTCGGCGAGCTTGCCCTCGTCGACGGCGAGGGTCGGATCGGGCCACTCGGGACGGTGTTCTTCGAGACCCTGCTCGACGAGAACGCGGCGAGCCACATCGCCCTCGGGAACGGGTACGAGCTGGGGGTCGAGGACGACGCGGACCGGAAGCGCGTCAACGTCAGCAAGATCCACGTCGACTTCATGATCGGCTCGCCCGAGCTCGACGTCGACGGGCTCACGCGAGACGGAGACGTCGTGCCCCTGCTCCGCGGCGGCGCCTGGCAGATCTAGCTGTGGGACGTGGGCTCGGCTCGGCCGCCTACACCGGCGGCTCGGGGTCGTACTGGATGTAGCGGCGTACCTCGCGGGCGCGCTCGACGGAGTGGAGTCGCGCGACGAGGTGCAGAGCCATGTCGATCCCCGCCGACACGCCGGCCGCGGTGACGACCTCGCCGCTGTCCACGAACCGGTCGTCGGGGCGTACGTCGATCGTCGGGTCGAGCTCCGCCAGGGTGTCGAGGCTGCCCCACCAGGTCGTGGCCGGGCGATCCTCGAGCAAGCCCGCCGCGGCGAAGACGAGGGCGCCCGTGCAGACGCTCGTCATGAGCGTGCCCGCCTCTCGGAGACCACGAAGGCGCTCGAGCGTCGCCGGCTCGGCGAGCTCGCGCCGCGTCCCGATGCCGCCGGGGTAGACGAGGACGTCGATCCCCGGAGCGGTCTCCCAGCTGTGGTCCGGGAGCACCCGCAGGCCCTTCGCGCACCTGACCGCCTCGGCGCTGTCGGCAACTGTGAAGACCTCGACGCCGTCGTCCGGCCACTGCGAGGCCCACGCGGCGAGCACCTCCCAGGGGCCGGCGAAATCGAGCTCCTCTGCGCCGTCGAAGAGGGCGACGGCGATACGCGTCATGCAGACAGCCTACGACGCGCGCGCTGCAGCGACCTCGAGCAGGCGCTCGCGGATCGCTTCGGCCTCGCCGCCGAGGTCGTCCAGGCGCGGGAGCTCGGCGAGCGTATCGAGGCCGAAGACGCGCTCGAACAGCGGCGTGACGCGGTACCGAACGGCGCCACCGGCGCCGGTCTCGCGACCGGCCTCGGCGATCAAACCGCGCTCGACGAGTGACGCGATGGTCGAGTCCGCGGCGACGCCGCGGATGCGCGCGACCTCCGGACGCGAGACCGGGCCGAGGTACGCGACGATCGCGAGCGTCTCGAGGGCCGCCTGCGAGAGGCCTCGCTCGACGGGCCGTTCGAAGAGGCGGCCGCAGGCCTCGGCAGCCTCACGCGCAGCACGGAAGGCGTACCCGCCGGACACGCGCTCGAGGACGATCCCGCTCCGCCCCTCGCTGTAGCGCTCGCGCAGGAGGCCGAGCGCCGTCTCGATCCGCTCGGGATCCTCCGCCGCCGCTGCCGCCAGCTCGTCGACGGAGAGCGGCTGTGACGCGACGACGAGCAACGCCTCGATCGTCCGGGCGAGCGCGTCGATCGGGGAGATCGTGTCGGTCGAGATCAGGCGGAGCGAACGGTCCACTCGAGTGTCCTTTCGTTCTCGGGACGGGTGACGCGGATGGGGGCGAACGGCGCGGTCTGCGCGAGCGCGACCTCACCGGTCTTGCGGAGCTCGAGCAGCGCGAGGAAGGCGACGGCCTGCTCCACCCGCGAGAGGCCGCTCACCTCGCCGTCGAAGTCGAACACGCGCCGCCGCCGCAGGACAGCGCGGAAGCGCTCGAGGAACTGCCCGACGGGGGGGAAGCGGAGGGCCATGTGCGAGAGAGACACCTTCGGCGGCGGGACCGCCAACCCTCTCAGCGCGTCGGCCAGCGCTGCGGGCGCCTGGGGGGACAGGCGGCGCTCGGAGCGTGGAGCGAGCGGCGCCGGCCCGAGCCGGAAGAACCGATCGCGCTCTCCCGCCATTCGCTCACGGAGCCACACTGCCGCCTCCTTCATCCGCCGGTACTCGGCAAGCCGCCGCGCCAGCTCCTCGGCGGCCTCCTCGGGCTCGAGCTCGGACAGCTCGGCGCCTTCCTCGGGGAACAGGTAGCGCGCCTTGATCTCGAGCAGCGCGGCGATCAGCACGAGGAACTCGCCGCACGCGTCGAGGTCGATCTCGTCGCGGGCCGTCGAGATGCTCGACGAAGGCGACGACGATGTTCGCGATGTCGATCTCCGCGGGCTCGAGGTGCTCCCTGAGCACGAGCGTGAGCAGGAGGTCGAAGGGACCCTCGAACGCGTCGAGGTCCAGCTCGAGGTCGCGAACCGCCGACGCCACGGGACGAATCTAGCCGCGAGGTCGGACGCGTTCGCCCGGGACGGCCATCGTCCGTTTCGGCGTCGTGGGCTTGGTCGGCCGCGGCCGAGCGGGCCGGCCGCGGCGCTGCGAGAGGACGTACCACGTCACCCCGACGACGATTCCGGCCAGCGAGACCCACGCGTTGAGCCTGAGCCCGAGGATCTCGTGCGCCGGATCGATGCGGATCAGCTCCATCACGAACCGCCCGACGCAGTAGAGCGCGATGTACGCCGCGAACAGCCCGGGAGGCCGCGGCTTGAACCGGCGTTCGATCACGAAGACGAGGATCGCGGCAGCCGCGAAGTCCCAGACGAGCTCGTAGAGGAACGTCGGATGGAAGGTCGCCTGCTCGAGGTGGTCGAGCGGGCGGTTGACGGGGTCGATCTCGAGCCCCCACGGGAGGTCGGTCGGCTTCCCGAAGAGCTCCTGGTTCCACCAGTTGCCGAGCCTGCCGAGCCCCTGCGCCAGGAGGAGCCCCGGCGCGAGGCAGTCGGCGAGCAGCCAGACGTCCGCTCCCGCGCGCTTGGCGACGATGCCGCCGACGAGGCACCCGAGGGCGATGCCGCCCCACACGCCGAGCCCGCCCTTCCAGATCGCGAACGGGCCCCACCACTCGTCCGGGACCTCGTCCCAGCTCGTGAGGATGTGGTAGAGGCGCGCGCCGACGATCCCGGCCGCCACACCCCAGACCGCACAGCGGAAGATGAGGTCCCAGTCGCCGCCCCGCGCAACCCAGCGCCGCCCCGTGACATACGTGCACAGCGCGATCGCCGCGAGCAGCGTGAGACCGTACATGTGGACGGTGAACGGCCCCAGATCGAGCGTGCCCGAGCTCGGGGAGGGGATCGACGCGAGAAGGCTCACCGCCGGGGCATTCTGCCCGAACCCAAGCGAAAGGCCCACCGCTGTCGTCGGTGGTGTCTCACCATGGGGACTCGCCCCGAAGGGGTCTGTCCCCCGTGAGGCTCACTGGGGTCAGTCCCCTCCGGGGACAGACCCCGTCTCCATGCCCTTGGCGCGCAGCTCCGCGAGCGCAGCCTCCGTCTTCTCGAGCCGGTCGAGCCCCATCCCTGCGAGCACCTCGGGTGTCTTCGTGAACTGGATCTCGCGGTAGTCGACCACCTGGAGGAGGTTCCCCCACGGATCCCGCAGGTCGAGCGACGGCGGCGCCGAGACCTCGACACCGGCCGCCAGCGCCGCGGCGCGCACGGCCTCCTTGTCGTCGACGACGATCCCCACGTGACGTGCGGCGTCGGTCGGCTGCGAGCGGGGCTCGGAGAGGGCCACGAACTGGTCGCCCATGTCGACGAACGCCATCCGCGACAGCCGACCGCGCAGCGTCAGCGGACCGAACACGCGCTCCCAGAACGCGAGCGCCTCGTCGATCGAGCCGACCTCGAGCGCGACGTGGTTGATGCCGACGAGCGTCACGACCCGACGATAGACGGACCCGCCACGGGAACCGGGTCGTACCCGGTGGTGTAGAGCAGGTGACCGAAAGGAGCTCGTGATGCGCAAGCTCGTCGTGACATGCGGCGCCCTCGCCCTCCTGCTGCCGGCCGTGGCGCTCGGCGGTGGCTGGGCGACGGTGCAGCTCAGCTCGACCCCGGCCAAGTCGAAGGCGGGCGTCCCCTGGGTCGTGAACCTCACGGTCCTCCAGCACGGCGTCACGCCCCTCGACGGGATCAGCCCCGAGGTGCGGATCGCTCAGGGCACGATTGCCCGCGCGTTCGTCGCGAAGCCGACGACGAAGACCGGTGTCTACCGCGCCCGTGTCGTGTTCCCGCGTGCCGGGACGTGGCGCTGGTCGATCTGGGACGGCTTCTCCCGCACGCATACGTACAAGGCCGTGAAGGTCGCCCCGGCCGCCATCTGAGGCCAGCCGACGCAGGGAGGGCGCGCGTCCCCGCCCTCCCCGACCGGCTCGGCTCAGAGACTAGAGCGCGTCCGCGTGCAGCCGCTCGCCGAGCGACTGCAGGACCTTCGTCGAGAGCGAGGGCATCTCCTCGAGTAGCGCGCGGAAGGCGCGATCGGTCACGACGAGCAGCCGCACGGGCGACGTGGCGGTGACCGTCGCCGTCCGCGGCACGTCCGCGACCAGGGCGATCTCGCCGATGAAGTCTCCCGACCCGAGGTCGCGCAGGTGCTTCCCGTTGCGGGTCACGCGCACGCTTCCCTCGGCCACCACGATGAACTCTCGACCGCGCTCGCCCTCGCGGATCAGCGTCGCGCCATCACCGAGGTCGAGCTCGTCCGCGAGCGACGCGATCTTCTGGAGCTCGGCTTTCGAGCAGGTCGCGAAGAGCGGGACCGCGCTCAGGAGGTCGATCTTCGCGTCACGATGCAGCCGCACGGAACGATCCTACGAACCGCGGGCCGGTGCCCGCAAGTCCGGGCCGATCGAGCGTCCCGATCCGAGGATTAACACCACCTTCACCCGTGGAACGCAATTCCCCCACGTTGATCGCCTAGAACATGGTCATCCGAAACCGGGAGTCGTGCGAATAACCGCACGAGACCCCGCGTTTCAAGGAGAGAGAAGGATGTCAGCGATCAACGTCACGGAATCGGTTCTCGAGCTCGAGCTCGTCGAGCAGTGGCGCCTCGATTCGCTCGAGCGCGCCGGGTACGACGTCGAGTCCGCGGCTGTGCTGGCCGCCTCGCCAGAGGTCGATCTCCACCGCGCCGTCTCGCTCCTCGAGCGCGGCTGCACGGTCGAGCTGGCGCTCCAGATCCTGCTGTAGCCGCGGCCTAGAGAACCGCTGCTGTGCCGAGCAGCGACCGCGCCTCCGCGAGGAAATCGGCATCCGGGCGGACGCGGTACTGCGGACCGAGCGCGTACGTCTTCGGCCCTTCCGACGTGTCGAGCGACAGGTAGACGGGCGACTCGCCCGGGAACTCCTTGACGAGCCGGGCAAGCTCGCGGATCACGCCGGCGGGCGCCTCGCGCGCGTCGAGCGCGAACCTGACCTCGCGCCGCTCCGCCACCGCCTCGAACCCAGAGACCTCGATCGCGACGAGCTTGGTCTCACCCTGCTGCTTGTGGTCGACCCGGCCCTTGACGACGAGGATCCGATCTGCCACACACAGCTCGCGCGAGGCCTGGTAGCACGAGTTGAAGACGACCACCTCGGCAGAGCCCGTCGGATCGTCGAGTGTCAGGAAGACCATGGGGTCGCCGCGCTTGGTCGTCAGCTGCTTGATGTCGGAGACGATTCCTCCGACGGTCACGACCTCGCCGTCGCGGCGTCGCTCGAGCTCGGCCAGGGTGGCGTCCGTCTTGCGGCGGAGCTGCTCGCGAACGGCCGACAGCGGGTGCTCGGAGACGTAGAGGCCGAGCGTCTCCTTCTCGAGCCGCAGGAGCTCCTGTTTCTCGAACTCGTCGGACGCGATCGGCGGGTGGTGGCGCTCGGAGGCGCTCTCGGTATCGCCGAAAGCGCCGTCGAAGAGCGACGACTGCCCCATCAGCCGGTCCTGGGCGAGCTTCTGCCCGTGCCCGAGTGCCTGCTCGAGCACGCCCAGCATCCCGAGCCGCGCGGCGCCTGTCGAATCGAGCGCTCCGCACTTGACGAGCGATTCGAGGGAGCGCTTGTTGACGACCTGCGGGTCGACGCGCTCGGTGAAGTCCCAGAGGGAGGCGAAGGGGCCGCCGTCGGCGCGAGCGGCGACGATCCGCTGCGCGGCGGACTCGCCGACGTTCTTGACCGCGTTCAGTCCGAAGCGGATCTTGCCCTCGACGACGGCGAAGTCGACGGCCGACGAGTTGACGTCCGGCGGCAGGACCTCGATCCCCATCTCGTCGCAGGCGTTGACGTAGAACGGCACCCGGTCCTTCGTGTTCATCACGCTCGAGATGAGCGCTGCCATGTACTCGCACGGGTAGTTGGCCTTGAGCCATGCGGTGCGATACGCGATGAGCGCGTAACAGGCGGAGTGCGCCTTGTTGAACGAGTAGTCCTGCGACGACTCCATGTCCTTCCACAGCTGGTCGGCGACGCCGGGCGTCACGCCGTTGGCGGCGCAGCCGTCGAGGAACTTCCCCTTGAGGGACGCCATCAGCTCGTGGATCTTCTTGCCGATCGCGCGCCGGAGGGTCTCCGCCTCGGCGGGCGAGAAGCCCGCGAGCTGCTTCGCGATCTGCATGTACTGCTCCTGGTAGATGCAGATCCCGTAGGAGTCGCCGGTGATCGGCTCGAGCCGCCTGTCGATGTAGGTGACGGCCTCGCGCCCGTTCTTCCGCGCGGCGTAGCTGGGGATGTACTGCATCGGCCCGGGCCGGTAGAGCGCGACGAGCGCGATCATGTCCTCGAACTCCGTCGGCTTCACCTGGCGGAGGGCGTCACGCATCCCCGACGACTCGAACTGGAAGACGCCTGCCGCGTCGGCCCGCGCCAGCATCTCGTACGTCTTGCGGTCGTCCAGCGGGATCTCGCCGATGTCGAGGCCGTTCCCGATCAACCGCACGGCCTTGTCGATCACGTCGAGGTTGCGAAGCCCGAGGAAGTCCATCTTGAGGAGGCCGAGAGCCTCGACGTTCTTCATCGAGAACTGCGTCACGATCTCCTGGTCGGCGCCCTTCTGCTGCAGCGGGACGACCTCGATCAGCGGCTGGGCGCCGATCACGACGCCGGCCGCGTGGATCGAGTCCGCCCGGGTCAGGCCCTCGAGCGGGCGCGCGAGCTCGACGATCTCCCGCGCGACCGGGTCGTCCTTGACCGCGTTCGCGAGCTCCCCGCCCGGCTTGAGCGCCTCGTCCAGCGTCTGTCCCGGACCTTCCGGGATCAGCTTCGCGATGCGGTCGACGACCCCGTAGGGGATCTCGAGTACCCGGCCCGCGTCGCGCACCGCGGCGCGCGCCGCCATCGTCGAGAACGTGATGATCTGCGCGACGCGGTCGCGGCCGTACTTCTCCGCCACGTAGTTGATGACCCGCTCACGTCCCTCGACGGCAAAGTCGAGGTCCATGTCCGGCATGTCCTTGCGCGCGGGGTTCAGGAACCGCTCGAACAGCAAGCCGTAGCGCATCGGGTCGATGTCCGTGATCTCGAGGCAGTACGCCGCGAGCGAGCCGGCGGCGCTGCCGCGGCCCGGGCCGACCGAGACGCCGTCTCGCTTCGCGAACCCGATGAAGTCGCCGACGATCAGGAAGTAGTCAGCGAAGCCCATCTCGCGGATCGTCTTGAGCTCGAAGCGCAGCCTCTCGTCGAGCTCCGGCGTCGACGACCCGTACCGCTTGACGAGCCCCTTCTCGCACTGGTCGACCAGCTCGTCGAAGGCGTCGCGTCCCTCGGGGAGCGGGAACCTGGGGAGCAGGATCCGGCCGAGCTCGATATCGACGTTGCACCGCTCGGCGATCTCGAGGGTCCGGCGCATCGCCTCCTCGTGGCCCGGGAAGTCGAGCGCCATCTCGGCCGGCGACTTGAAGTAGAACTCGTTCGTCTCGAAGCGCCAGCGGTTCGGGTTCTTGAGCGAGTCGCCGGACTGGATGCAGAGCAGCGCCTCGTGCGCGTACGCATCGGAGGCGTCGAGGTAATGGACGTCCCCCGTCGCCACGAGCGGCAGACCGCGCTTCGCCGCGAGCTCGGGGAGCGCCTGGAGGATCGGCTGCTGGACGTCGAGGCCCGCGTTCTGCAGCTCGACGTAGACGTTGTCCCGCCCGAACAGCTGGACGAGCCGGTCGAGCTCCGCCTCGGCGTCCGCCGGCCGGCTCTCGACGAGCGCGCGCGACACGCGGCCGGAGAGGCAGCCGGAGAGCGCGATCAGCCCGGGCGCATGCTGCTCGAGGAGCTGCCAGTCGACGCGCGGCTTGTAGTAGTACCCCTCGAGGTAGCCGAGCGAGCAGAGCCGGATCAGGTTCCCGTATCCGACGTTGTCGGCGGCGAGGAGCGTGAGGTGCGCGTGGCCCTTGTGCTGCTTGAGCCGGTCGTCGACGACGTACACCTCGCAGCCGACGATCGGCTTGACGCCCTGAGCCTTCGAGGCCTTGAAGAGCTCGATCGCGCCCGCCAGCGAGCCGTGGTCCGTGAGCGATACCGCCGGCATCTCGAGCTCCGCGGCCTTGCGCGCGAGCGCGGGTATCCGGCACGCCCCGTCGAGGATCGAGTACTCGGAGTGGACGTGCAGATGGACGAACGGGGCGCTCACGGGAAGGCCATCGTACTGCCCCCATTGGACGACCTCTGCTCCGTAGTCTTGTCGGACAACGGAGCGGAACAGGGTATCCGGCTTCGGTCGGACACCTGCCCTCCACGCCGCGATTCACTCTCGACCGATGGCAGGTTTGCGCCGATAGTGCGGATATGCGGCACATTCCGAACTCACTCAAGCTCGTCGCCCTGCTCAGCCTCGCCGCCGAGGCCGCGGCCGCGGCGCTCGTCTTCTGGCACACCGGCCCGAAGGCTCGCTAGCGCGCCGGAGTCGGCCCCGCGGTACAACTGACCCGTGGACTCCTCCACGGGTCAGCGCGACCGCTTCCGGGTCCTCGTCGACGCCGGCATCGCGCTCAGCTCCGAGCTGTCGCTCGATGCGCTCCTGCAGCGGATCGTCGAGACCGCCGCAGAGCTGGCGCGCGCTTCGCGGCGCTCGGCGTGATGCCACGATCTCGTCGACGACGTCCCCGAGACCCGTCCGTCGCGATGAGGATCTCGTTCATCGTCCTCCGTCTGCGCCCTCGCCCGACGCCCTCTCAGTGCGTCATCGTCCCCTTGGGGTTGCCGACCTTGAGGAGCCCGACCTGGCCGAGGTCGACGTCCGCGAAGGCATGCGAGACGAAGGGATAGAGCCCCTCGTCGTCGACCTTCACGTCAAAGACCGCACCGCCACCCGCCGGGACGACGGCCGTCTGGACGCCCCGCTGCGGTGGACTCGTGAGGTCGGAGTTCGCCCACACACGGTCGAAGATCGTGCCGACGACGTGGAAGTTGACGTTGTTCGTCGGGCCTGCGGCGACGACCCAGAAGCGCGTCGTCTCGCCCGGCTTCGCCGTCAACGGATGCGTGACGTACTGGTTCGCGTATCCGTTGAACGTCACCCAGTCGGACAGCCTCGCTCGTGCCTTCGCCATGTCGAGCGACGCCGGCTCGTCGACCCCGTCACCGTTCAGGTACCACTCGCTGCCGACGAGGACGTACTCGTTATCGGCTTTCGGCAGCCCTTCTTTCGGCTGGACGATGATCGCGCCGTACATCCCGTTGGCGATGTGCGCGAGCACCGGCTTCGTGCCGCAGTGGTACATGTAGACGCCCGGATCGCCTGCCGTGAAGCGGAAGGTGAGCGACTCCCCGGGCTTGGCATCGCGGAACGCCTTGTCGGGAGCGATGCGGGCCGCATGGAAGTCGATCGAGTGCGGGATCGAGCCGCCGTTCGTGAGCTTCATCTCGACGGTCTGCCCCTCGCGGACGTTGATGATCGGGCCCGGAGCGCCGTGGCCGTCGAAGGCCCAGGTGTTGTACTTCACGCCGGGCGCGATCTCGACAACCATGTCCTTCAGGGTCATCTGCACCCTGACGAGGTCGCCCGGCGGGACAGGCGGAAGCGACGCGTCGGTCGCGGCATGCGCCTTGGCGAGCGCCTCGGCGTCCTCCCCGGTCTTGCCGGCGAAGCTCTCCAGCGGCAGGCTCACCGCCGAGCTCTCGGCGGTGGAATGGGCGGAGTGGTCGGTCGGGACTGCCGCCGCGTTCGCGCTCGTCTCGCGCATCGTCGGCGGTCTTGACAAGCGCGACCGCGGCGATCGAGAGAACGCCCACCGCGATGCCGAGCATGAGGGCGAGAACCTTGAAGAAGGCACCGGACCCGGAGTCGTTCCTTCGCGATCGGTAGGGCGGGGTCGCCTGGTAGCTGCTCATGACGGTCGTTTTCCTCCTCGAGCGTGTTCTTGGTCTCCTCGCGCACGGTACGAGCGCGCCGGCCCGGCGACATCAGGCGCCGCCCCTAATCGCCCTGCGGCTTTCCCGCAAGACCGCCGTGCCTGCGCAGCGCTCGAGACATGGGAGAGGCGGCCCCCGCCGCCTCTCCCTTCTGCCGCCCCGTGAGGTCGGAGCTCTGCCTGACCCGGCCCCGGTGCCCGGATCAGGTTGTCGTGGCTGCGTACGTCACCTTCGTCGTGGCCGTCGCCTCGCGTGGCGCGCGACCGAAGACGGCGAAGGCCAGGATCACGAGCCCGATCCCCGTGATGAGGAGGGCCACGCCCATGACGATGCCGAAGACCGAGAGCTGCTCGGCCATGTAGCTCATGTTGAGCGCCGTCGTGAGCGCGGTCTCCGTGACCCAGATGTTCCGCGCGTCGTTGGCGACGGGCTGACCGGTCTCGTCCTTCAGCGCGGCTGCCTCGTCACTGTGCCGGCGGGGTCGTCCGGCTTCGCAGCCGACTGGAAGCGGCACAGGAGTTGCTGCGGAGAACTACGGAATCGCGTAGCGCCCTCGGCGCAGCGCTAGAAGCCGAGGCCGACCGGCTGGTGAGCTCCAGAGAGGGACCCGGTCGCGCGAACGACGTCACGCAGCCGGACGAGCCCGATCGGGCGCTCGCCGTCGACGACCGGGAGATGATGGATCCCGTGCTCCGTCATCAGGACGACGGCGGCGTCGAGTGTCGAGTCCTTCGACACGGTGATCGGCTCGGCGGTCATCCACGCGCGCACGCGAGCCTCGCTCGGGTGCACCCGAGCGGCGAATGCGCGAAGCATGTCCCGTGACGTGACGATCCCGATCAGCTTCCCGTAGTGGGCGACGAGCGCGGTGCCCACGACGCCGTCGCTCATCCGCTCGGCGATCTCCGCAAGCGTGTCCTCGGGGGCGACGACGAGAGGCTCGTCGGCCATGACGTCGCCCACACGAGGCGCCGTCGACTCCTCGCCCTCGACCGTGTCGATGACGAACCGGCCGCGGCCCGTCTCGAGCGCCGCGGGCTCGAGCTCGACCTCCACGCGCACCCCCGCGTCGGGCGAACGCTCGCTCGCCTCGACGCCACCGGCGATTCCGGCGAGGAACGGGCCGAGGTACCGACCGACGATCTTCGCCGGAGGCCACCAGAGCGGCTCGACGCTCGCCCACGAGGCCGTGCTCTCTCCACCCGAGAGCTCGGCGTGGAGAAAGCGAGGCTCTGATCCGGTGAGGAGCATGCCCCGGAGAACCGGGCGGAACGGACGGGCCTCGACACCGAGCCCCGCGTCCGCGGCAATCGCTTCGGCCGCCGCCTCGGCCTGCTGTGCGGCGATGCCGCCCTGCTTGACGGGAAAGGTCGTCACGTCGCCGGCCGCGTAGACGCTCGCGATCCCCGTCACTCTTCCGTGGTCGTCGACCGGGACGAAGCCCTCGAACGTCTGAGGGATGCCGGCGATGCGACGCCCCTGGAGGCGCGGCAGCGCCACGACCCGATCGCAGGGGACGATCCCGCCCCCGGCCAGGAGCAGCTCGTTACGCCGCCACTCTGCCGCGAACGCGCCCATGTGCGTGGCGACTCCGTGTTGTTCGAGCAGCTGCTGTATGGCGTCGCTCGCCTCGCGCCCGAACAGGTGGAGCGGCGCGCTCTCGGGGCTGACGAGAGCCAGCTCCACGCCCTCGATGCCGCGCACCTCGAGCCACGCAGCGGTCATCAGCGCCAGCTCGTAGGCCGGCAGGCTCCAGACCGCCCCGGCCGGCACGACGAACACGACGCGCCGGACCGCGCCGCTCTCGATCTCCGCGAGCGTGTGCTTCATGAGCTCCGTGTCCGCCGGCCCGCGGAACGTGAGCGCGCCCGGGACGGCCGGGGTCGGGTCGGCGCCGCAGGCTACGAGCAGCGCGTCGAACCCGGCGGTCGCGCCGTTCGACAGGTAAGCGATTCGCCGGGCGACGTCAACCGACGTCAGCGCACCGGGCGTGAACGTGGCGCCGGCGTCGGACGCCAGGTGCGAGAGCTCGAAGCGGCGTACCTCGCCGAGCCCGAACGGCTCCGCGACCGCAACCGGCCGGTACCAGAAGTGCGGCTCGGGAGCGACGAGCTCGACGGACAAGCGCCCGTCGGCCACCGCCCGCAACGTCAGCGCGGCTTCGAGCGCGGCGACCCCTCCGCCTGCGATCACGACGTGCCCTGTCTCGTTGCTCATGTGGCTTCCCTTCGTTCACGCGCACGGCGACGTGTTCGTCGATGTCCCCGAAAGGGTCATGCAGCCCCCCTGCACCGGCGTCCGCGGGACACCTGAACCGAGATGTGGCGAACTACGGAGATGACGCAGGACACCTCGTCGGGCATACTGGACGCGTCCCCGACGAAGGAGGTCGCCACGATGACCGAGATTGCTTCCTCCTGGCCGCGCCCCGCGCGGCTCGTCGGCTGCTGACAGCCGGAACGGGCCTCTCGCGACGGGCGCGCCGCTTCGCGTCCTGCATTCCGTAGTCCGAGAGGAGACCACCACTCTTGTCCCACCTCACCGAGCTCGGCTGGGACGACGCCCGCGCCGAGCAATTCGAGCCCCACGCCGCCGCCGATCTGATCCCCGGCCGCGTCGCCGTGCAGCATCGCGGCGCCTACGACGTCCTCACCGAGCACGGCGAGCTCCGCTGCGATGTCGCAGGGCGCCTCTACGACGACGCCTCGTCACCTGCCGAGCTCCCCGCTGTCGGGGACTGGGTCGCGGTCGCAGCCCGCCCCGACGAGCAGAGCGGCACGGTGCAGGCCGTCCTGCCCCGTCGCACGAAGTTCTCGCGGAAGACCGCCTGGCAGGCGGCCGAGGAGCAGGTGCTCGCGGCGAATGTCGACGTCGTCCTGATCGTTACATCGCTCAACGAGGACCTCAACCTGCGACGACTCGAGCGCTACCTGACGCTCGCCTGGGAGAGTGGCGCACAGCCGATCTTCGTCCTGACCAAGGCCGACCTTGCCGACGACGTGGCCGGCGCCGTCTCCGAGGTCGAGAGCATCGCGTTCGGCGTTCCGGTGGTCCCGATCTCGAACGTGACGGGTGAGGGCCTCGACGAGCTCAGCTCGCAGCTCGGGCCGGGCACCACCGCCGCGCTGCTCGGATCGTCCGGCGTCGGAAAGTCGACGCTCGTCAACACGCTCCTCGGAGAGGAGCTGCTCGCGACGAGGGAGATCCGGGACGACGGCAAGGGGCGCCACACGACGACCCGCCGGGAGCTGATCGCGCTCCCGGGTGGCGCGCTCGTGATCGACACGCCGGGAATGCGCGAGATCCAGATGTGGGTCGCGGACGAGGGGCTCGAGGAGGCCTTCGAGGACGTGACGGAGCTGTTCGGCCGCTGCCGGTTCAACGACTGCGCCCACGAGTCCGAGCCGGGCTGCGCCGTGAAGGCGGCGATCGCCGACGGCACGTTGGCGGAGGGGCGCTGGGAGAGCTACCTGAAGCTGCAACGCGAGATGGCGCACCTCGAGCGGCGGCTCGACAAGCGCGCCGCCTCGGAGGAGCGCAAGCGCTGGAAGGCGATCTCGGTTTTCGCCCGCGAGGCTGGGAGAGCCAAGGGCAGGTGACACCGATCGGTGTCCGACTTCAGTCGGACACGTGCTCTACCATCGAGCAATGCCGAGCGTCGGCGAGATCATGAGCGGCGACGTGCTGGCGGTCGCCACCGCGACCACCCTGCGGGAAGCGGCGGGCCGGATGCACGAGCGGCGTGTTGGGGCGCTCGTCGTGCTCGAGGGCGAGCGACTCGTCGGGATTGTGACCGAGCGGGACGTGTTGCGTGCCGTCGCGGAAGGCCGCGTCGACGGCTCCGTAGGCGAGGTGATGACGGCCTCCCCCGACACGATCGAGACGGACGAGACTGCCGCACAGGCCGCGACGCTGATGATCCACGGCGGCTTCCGGCACCTCCCGGTCGTCGAGGCCACCAAGGTCGTCGGAATGATCTCGATCCGCGACCTCGTCCGACTCACCGTCGACGACGAGGCGCCACGCGGCGCCTGATCTAGCCGAAGGCCTGCTGCGCGAGCTCGCGCGCGAGGCGCTGCTCCGCGTACCGGGAGGTGCCCTGGTCGCGCAACTCCCGGGCGCCTGCCACGAGGGCGCCGTAGGCAGCGCTCGCGAGCAGGCTCCCGACCGAGACGCGGCGCACGCCCACCGACTCGAGCTCTGCGATCGTGGGGCCGCTCGGCAGCGCGAGGACGTTCACCGGTACGCCCACGGCCTCGACCACGGTCGCGATCTGACCGAGGTCCGTGAGACCCGGCGCGTACACCGCATCGGCGCCTGCGTCGCGGTAGGCGACCAGGCGCGCGATGGTGTCGTCGAGGTCGACGGCGCCGTAGAGGTGGCTCTCGCAACGCGCCGTGAGCACGAGGTCCCCGGCGGCGGCCTCGGCGGCGATCGCGACGCGCTCGGCCGCGGCGCCGAGGTCGTCCACGCGCCCGGTCGCCGGGTCGTAGTCCTCGATGGAGCAGCCGGCCGCTCCCGCCTCCGCGAGGAGACGCACCGTCTCGGCGATGCCGCCCGGATCGTCCGGGTACAACCGCTCGCTGTCGACGTTGAGGGGCAGCGGCGTCGCCTCGGCGACGGCCGCGACATGTGCGACCAGCTCGTCGCGCGTGACCGTCTGGTCCAGCTTTCCGATCGCCCACGCGAAGCCCTGGCTCGTCGTGGCAAGTGCCTCGAAGGCGAGCGACGCGAGGAGCTTCGCCGAGCCGACGTCCCAGGGGTTCGGCATCAGGAACAGCCCGTCGCGGGCGTGGAGCTCGCGGAACGCCGAGCGCCGGTCGGCTGCAGTCATGTCGGTGCCTCCTGGGACGGGTTCGTCATCTTGAGGGACGTGGCCGCGCCGCCGCCGCGTACAGTGCGCGCCCACCGATTGCGGTAGGAGACCGATGCACTGTTCCGTCTGGCGGTTCACAGGAGACCCGGACGCACTCGAGCGGGGCTATCGCGCGCTCATGGACGGCATTCCGGAGGCGAACCACCTCCTCCATGCCGCCGCGCGCACGCCGGACGGCCTGGTGATCTTCGACACGTGCCCCTCCGAGGAGGCCTACCACGCGTTCTTCGGCTCGGAGGACGTCCGCGCGATGTTCGCGGCGCATGGTCTCGTCGACGCTGTCGTCGAGGACTTCCCCGTTGTTCGCGCATTCGCCCGCCGCTCCGAGCTCACAGACGAGAGCTGGGGAACGGCCGGCTAGCGCGTCCAGGGCGCGCCGCTCTCGGTATCGATCCCGTAACGCTCGATCGAGCCCTGCACGACGGACGGCTCGACGGCGCCGTCCCGGGCGAGGGCGTCGAGGGCGGCCACCGTGACGTGGTGCCGGTCGACCTCGAAGAAGCGCCGTAGCTGGACGCGGTAGTCGCTCCGCCCGAACCCGTCGGTGCCGAGCGCGACATAGCGCCCCGGCACCCACTCCCTGATCTGATCGGCGAACGAGCGCATGTAGTCGGTCGAGGCAACAAACGGCCCCGCACGGTCGCCGAACGCCTCGCGGACGAACGGCACGCGCGCGGTCTCGGTCGGATGCAGCCGGTTCCAGCGCTCGACCTCGATCCCGTCGCGACGGAGCTCCGTGAAGCTCGTCACGCTCCAGACGTCGGCGACGACGCCGTGGTCGCTGGCCAGGAGGTCGGCGCCGGCGAGCACCTCCCGGAGGATCGAGCCGGAGCCGAGCAGCTGGACGCGCGGCCCGTCGCCCTCCCCCGCGCGGAGGAGGTACATGCCGCGCAGGATCCCGTCCTCCACGCCCTCCGGAAGCGGCGGCTGCACGTAGTTCTCGTTCATCACCGTCAGGTAGTAGAAGACGTCCTCCTGCTCGCTGCACATCCGCCGAAGGCCTTCGCGCACGATCACCGCGAGCTCGTAGGCGTAGGTCGGGTCGTATGCGCGGCAGTTCGGGATCGTGGCGGCGAGCAGGTGCGAGTGACCGTCCTCGTGCTGAAGACCTTCGCCGTTCAGCGTCGTCCGCCCGGAGGTGCCGCCGATCAGGAACCCTCGCGCGCGGCTGTCCCCGGCCGCCCACGCGAGATCGCCGACCCGCTGGAAGCCGAACATCGAGTAGAAGATGTAGAACGGGATCATCGTCACGCCGTGGTTGGCGTACGCCGTCGCCGCGGCGAGCCACGACGAGAACGCGCCGGGCTCGTTGATCCCCTCCTGGAGGATCTGGCCGTCCTCGTCCTCGTGGTAGTACATGAAGTCGCCAGCGTCCTCGGGCTGGTAGAGCTGGCCGACGCTCGAGTAGATCCCGAGCTGGCGGAACATCCCCTCCATCCCGAACGTGCGCGACTCGTCGGGGACGATCGGCACGACGCGAGGGCCGAGCACCTTGTCGCGCACGAGTGAGTTGAGCACGCGCACGAACGCCATCGTCGTGGAGTTCTCCCGCTCGCCGCTTCCCTCGAGCACGCTCGTGAACGGCTCCGGAGTCGGCAGCGGCGCGCTGTCGGCGTGTCGGGCGGGCAGGCTGCCGCCGAGCTCGGCCCGGCGCTCCATCAGGTAGCGCAACTCGGGGCTCGACTCGTCCGGCCGGTGGAAGAAGGCGCCGGTCGCCTCCTCGTCCGTGAGGTGCAGGCCCAGCCGGTCGCGAATCGCGAGGCGCGCCTCCTCGTTCATTGCCTTCTGCTGGTGCGTGATGTTGCGCCCCTCGCCCGCCACGCCCATGCCGTAGCCCTTGATCGTCTTCGCGAGGATCACGGTCGGCTGAGCGGTGTGACGGACCGCGGCGTGGTACGCCGCGTACACCTTCTGCGGGTCGTGGCCGCCGCGCCGGAGCGCCCAGATCTCCTCGTCCGTCCAGTCGGCCACCATCGCGAGCGTCTCCGGGTACTTGCCGAAGAAGTGCTCGCGCACGTACGCGCCGTCGTTCGCCTTGAACGTCTGGTACTCGCCGTCGACCGCCTCTTCCATCCGCCGCCGGAGCCAGCCCTCGTCGTCTGCGTCCAGCAACGTGTCCCAGTTGGAGCCCCAGATCACCTTGATCACGTTCCAGCCGGCGCCGCGGAAGTTCGTCTCCAGCTCCTGGATGATCTTCCCGTTGCCGCGTACCGGGCCGTCGAGACGCTGGAGGTTGCAGTTGACGACGAACACGAGGTTGTCGAGCCGCTCCCGACCGGCGAGCGAGATGGCGCCCATCGACTCGGGCTCGTCCATCTCGCCATCGCCCATGAACGCCCAGACCTTGCGGTCGCCGGCGTCCACGATCCCACGGGCCGAGAGGTACTTCATGAAGCGCGCCTGGTAGATCGCCATCAACGGCCCGAGCCCCATCGACACGGTCGGGAACTGCCAGAAGTCGGGCATCAGCCACGGGTGCGGGTAGGAGGAGAGGCCGCCGCCGTCGACCTCCTGCCGGAACCGGTGGAGCTGATCCTCGTCGAGGCGTCCCTCGACGAACGCGCGGGCGTAGATCCCCGGCGAGGAGTGGCCCTGGATGTAGACGAGGTCGCCGAGGTGCTCCTCCGACCGCGCGCGCCAGAAATGGTTGAAGCCGACCTCGTAGAGGGTCTCGGCCGACTGATAGCTCGCGATGTGGCCGCCGAGCTCCGTCGACTCGGCGTTCGCCTGGAGGACGATCGCGATCGCATTCCAGCGCACGAGGGCCGTGGCGAGCCGCTCGAGCTCCGGGTCGCCGGGGAGCGGCGGCTCGTCCTCGACGGGAATCGTGTTGACGTACGGCGTCGAGACGCCTGCGCCGACCGCGACGCCGAGGTCCTGCGCGTAGTCGACGACCGTGTCGAGGAGGTGTCCCATCCGCTCGCGGCCGTCCGACTCGACGACGGCGTCGACGGACTGGAGCCATTCCTTCGTCTCGACGGGATCGGTGTCCGGGATCTGCTCGAGCATGGCGATAGTTTGCCCGCGGCGGCGTCACCCGTGTCCCCCTTCGGTGTCTCGCTTCAGCCGGACACCCGCTCCTCCAGCCGGCGCCGCCGAACTGCACGAGCAGATGTCTGACTGGAGTCAGACATCAGGGAGCCCAGTCGCGGCTCTATGCCGCCCAGACCGTCTCGTCACTCGCTGCGCGTCTGGCCGCGTCCGCGAGCAGCCAGCGCAGCTCGTCGATCTCGCGCTCGTTGGCGTGGAGATCCGCGTCGCTCGCACGACGCGACTCGAGCCGCCTGCGCTCGGCAGTGAGCTGCTGGATCTCGCGGATCAGGCCGGCGACCTCCTGCCGGCCGTTACGACGCTCGGCGAGCGTTCTCGTCATCCGAATCCTCCCTGTCGACACACGACGGAGACTCACTGCTCCCGGTTCTCGCCACCAGACGGGTACCGCCAGTCACGTGGTACGGCTGACCACACCTTCGAGCAACGTCGTCGGCCGGAGGCGCTCTCGAGTTGCAGCACGACGAGCTCACACCGCGCCCTCGAATGCGTCGCGGAGGTACGCGTGCCGCGCCGCGTCATCCCGATCGGAGAGGAGGTAGGCGCTCCACGCGAGGCGCTCGTGGGCCACCGCGCCGAGCTCCCAGACGCAGAAGGTCGGCCGGTGCGTCCCGTCGAGCGGCCACGGGTGGAACTCCGGGTCGTCCTCGCCGTCCTTCGCCCAGACCGTCTCCCACAGCTCGTTGTCGTTCTCCCAGGTCGAGACGAGCAGGAAGTAGAAGCTTTCCCCGCACCGGTGGAGGATCACGAACCCCAGGCTCGCGCCGAGTCGCAGCTCGCCGAGGCGAACCGCATCGCCCAGCCCGCGCCGCGCGAGCTGCCGGACCCGGTCCGGCATCGGATCGCTTGCGGGGGCGATGTCGTACCACTTCAGGACGGAGTCACCGAGGGCGACGGTCGACAACGGTGTCACGAGCTTCAGCGAGTGCCGGTACTCGTGGCCGACCGCGTCCTTGTCGCGGAGCAGGCTCATCCGTCACCGTCCGCGGGCGTGAACTCCATGATCCAGTTCGTCTCCCAGGTCGTTCCCCCGTCGACGGAGAACGCCTGCTCCCAGCGCGGGGTCGGCGTCGTCACCCCCGACCACGTGAACCGGACCCGGATCGGCCTGCCCTCGTGCGTGTCGTCTCCCTCGAAGATGCCGACGTCTCCCGCAAACGCGCCGAAGACCGGAGGGTCGAGCACGCCTGTCCGGCGACTGTCAGCCCAGTAGATCGACCACCGTCGCCGCTCCGGATCGAAGAAGCGGAAGGACATGCCGACGAAGCCGCCGGCATAGTCCGTACGGAACTCGTCCTCGTTCCCGGCGCCGTCGAGCAGCGGCCTCGCGACGACCGTGGCCGCGAACTCCTCCCACTCGTCGGAGCCCGTGAGCCTCTCGACGAGCCGGCGGTTGTGGACATTCCAGGCGCCGAAGAAGAAGTCGAAGTCGGTCGCTGTCGACTCGTGCTGCAGGACGTTGCTCATCTCGGCCTCCCTCGATTGCGTCCCCTGGGACGGTAGTCGCTAAATAGGGCGTATCTCGCCCTCTATTCGTGGTTCACTTGGGCAGTGCAGACGCCGACCGCGCGACTTCTCGAGCTCCTCGAGCTCCTGCAGACGCGCCCGCTCACAACCGGGCGCGAGATCGCCGACACGCTCGACGTCGACGCCCGCACCGCGCGCCGGTACATCGCCGCGCTCCAGGACATGGGGATCCCCGTGGAAGGCCAGCGTGGCGTCGGCGGCGGCTACCGCGTGCGCCCCGGCTTCCGCCTCCCGCCGCTGATGCTCTCGGGAGACGAGGCGGTCGTCGTCGTCCTGGGGCTCCTGGCCGCTCGCCGTCAGGGCCTCGAGTCGAGCGAGGGATCGGTCGAGGGAGCGCTCGCCAAGATCCACCGTGTGCTCCCCGACCTGCTCCGTCGCCGCGTCGAGGCGCTCGAGACGACGCTCGGGTTCACGGCGGCGGAGCGGACCGGCGCGCCGGTGGACAGCGATGTCGCCCTCCTGGTCGCAGAGGCGATCCGGCGAGGCAGACGTCTCGCGTTCGCCTATCGCGCGTTCACCGGCGAGGAGACGGCGCGCGACGTGAGCCCGCACGGTCTCGTCGTCCACTCCGGCCGCTGGTATCTCGCCGCGTTCGACCACGGACGCGTCGACCGGCGGACGTTCCGTGTCGACCGCATGCGGAAGGTCGCGTTGAACGACGGACCGTGGCTCTCGCCGCCGAAGGGGTTCGACGCGGTGGCGCACGTGAGCCGCTCGCTGGCGAACGTCCCATGGCGCTGGGAGGTCGTCGTCCTTCTCGACCTGACGGTCGACGAGGCCGCCGACCGGATCCCCGCCACGGTGGCGGAGCTCGTCGAGGCCGAAGGCGGGACGTTGCTCCGCATGCGAGTCGGGTCGCTCGACTGGATGGCCGGCGTGCTCGCGCGGCTCGGCTGCAGGTTCACGGTCCGCGAGCCGCCGGAGCTGCGGGAGAGCGTCCGCGCGCTGGCCGACCGTCTCGCAGCCTCGGTCGGCGCGGGCGCATCCATCACGAACGGAGGGTGAGATGGCATACGACGAGAACCTGGCCGGGCGCGTCCGCGACGTCCTGGCGGGCGATCCCGGGCTCAGCGAGCGCAAGATGTTCGGCGGGCTGGCGTTCATGCTCGAGGGGCACATGTGCTGCGGCATCGTCGGCGACGAGCTGATGCTGCGGTTGGGCGTCGACGGGGCCGACACGGCGCTCGCGCGGCCGCACGTGCGCCCGATGGACTTCACCGGCAAGCCGATGGCCGGGATGGTCTACGTGTCGCAGGACGGGCTGCGCGGGGCCGCCTTGCGTCGCTGGGTCGACCGCGCGAGCGCCTTCGTGCGCACGCTGCCGCCGAAGGCCTGAGAATCGACCGATGAGTTTCGGTCGGCCGCAGCGTCCTATCACCGCACTGGCCGTGCGAACCGACTCGAGGAGGCACGTATGCGTACGTCGACGACACTCGGAATGCCGGAGGTGAGGTAGGTGCCCGCAACGGTGACTGTCCTCGTGGGCACGCGGAAGGGCTGCTTCCTGCTGGAGGCGGACGCGGACCGGCGCGACTGGAACGTCCGCGGTCCGTTCTGCGACGGCTGGCCCGTCTACCACGCGATTCATGACCCCTCGAGCGGCGCCTACTACGCCGCTGCCGCGAGCGACTGGCACGGAGCGGGCGTGTGGCGGAGCGACGACAACGGCGAGAGCTGGACGCTCTCGAGCGAGGGGCTCTCGTACGACAACGGCGAGTTGAAGCTCTCGAAGGTCTCGGGGCTGACGGCCGCGCACGGACGCCTCCTCGCCGGCGCCGAGGCCGCCGGGGTGTTCGAGAGCCGCGACGGGGGCGCGACATGGTCGCTGCTCTCGACGCTCGACGGACAGCCGGGCCGGGATGCGTGGAACGATCCTGCCAACCAGCCTCCAGGCCATCTCGGCCTCCCGGCGATCCTGCCGCACCCCGACGAGGCGTCGCGGTTCTGGGCGATCGTCCAGGGCTTCGGGATCTTCGAGACGACGGACGACGGCGCCTCGTGGACGCCTCGGAACCGCGGTCTGCGAGCCGACTGGCCGCTCGAGGACCCGGAGGTCGGCTACTGCGTCCACAAGCTCGTGATGTCCCCCGTCGACAACGACCGCTTCTTCCAGCAGAACCACGTCGGCATGCACCGGAGCGACGACGCGGGCGGGTCGTGGGTGGAGATCACCGAGGGCCTGCCGACCGAGTTCGGCTTTGCTGCAGCCGTCCACCCTCACGACCGCGACACGTTCTACGTGATCCCGCTCGACCCGGGCCACGGGCGCTGCATGCCCGAGGGCCAGGCGGCAGTGTGGCGCACGCGCGACGCGGGGTCGAGCTGGCAACGCCTCGACAAGGGGCTCCCCGAGCGAGACGCGCACGTTGGTGTTCTCCGCGAAGGCCTCGCGATCGACACGTTCGACGTGCCCGGCCTGTACTTCGGGACGAGCACCGGCCAGGTGTTCGCGAGCACCGACGAGGGCGACACGTGGACGGAGATCGCGAGCTACCTGCCGGCGATCTCGTCGGTCGAGGTCGCGGTCGCAGCGTAGAGATGGCCGACGTCCACCTACCCCCCACGCTGCCGTCGTTCTTCAGCGACCTCCCGCGTCGGCTGGAGATCGACGCCGCCACGGTGGACGAGGCGATCGACCGGCTCGACGAGCGCTGGCCCGGCCTCCGCGACCGGCTGTGCGAGCCGGGCCCGGCGCTGCGAACGCACATCAACGTCTACGTCGACCGCGAGCGAGCCGGGCTCGACACCGCCCTCGAGCGCGGCTCCCGCGTCGACGTGATCGCCGCGATCAGCGGAGGGTGAATGGCGCCGGGGTCAGAGCCGCGGGGTCACCATGCGGATGTCGGTCGGCGCCCCCGGCGGGCCTCCGACCGCGGGTGCGTACTCCGGCGTGCCGACGCAGGTGAAGAGCAGCGCGTCCAGCGGCTCGCCGAGCAATGCCGGGATCTCGCTGTCGAGGAACGTCATCCCGGAGGCGCTTGCGCCGAGCCCGTACGCAAGCAGGTGCAGCCGACCCTCGACCAGGCCCGCGCCGAGCTGCGCCTCGCGGTACTCCCGATCGTCGAGCGCCGCGACGTGCGTCGTGCCGATCACGACAAACGCCGCATCGCGGCCCAGGCCCTGGTCGAGACAGATGCGATAGAGCTCGTCTCGTAGCGCTCCCGCGCGCAGCGGTGCCGCAAGATCGGGCGAGCGATAAATGCCCGGCTCGATTCCATCCACGGCGTGGGCGACCACAAAATGCGGCAGCTCGACGCCTCGGAGCGCCACGTTCATGCAGGAGGAGAGGACGCTTGCCGGAAGGCTTTGCGTCGGGTCCATGCGCCGCTGCGAGCTGCGCCTGAGCACGACCGCCTCGACCGGGTCGTCCGACGTACGGGGCACCTCGATCGGGGCGCCGCGAGCCCAGGGCGGCCCGAGGGTGTCCCCGTCCCCCGCGCGCTGCGCTGCCGTGACGAGAGGAAACTCGATCGGGGCGGCGTCGACGTCACCTCGGGTCGCGTGTCCCGACGCCTCGATCCGGGGCGCGCCGTCGCCGAGCGAGACGACCGCCAGGGGCCACTCGTGGGCGCCGTCGGCGCCGACGAGCTCGGCGACGGTTGCGTCGGGAAAACGCGTCAGGAGCGAGGCGGTCAGGCCGGCTGAGTCGGCCGACGCCAGGAGCTGCGCGAGCATCGTGCCGGCGTCCCAGTAGACGTGCCGGTACCCGCGCTCGCGGTAGCGCCAGCCCGTGCGCCAAGGCACGCCGGTGACGACGATCGCAGGAGTACCTCCTGCCGGTGGCGGGCCGACCTGCACGAGGGCGTGCTCGGACGGGTCGTACCAGTGAACGCCCGCCGGAAGCCGCGACCCCTCGGGCACGGCAACGTACAGCTCGAGCGGGAACCTCCCGCCCGCCGACCCGGCAGCGCGGAAGAGCCACGTCGCGTACGGCCGCTCCGTCGTCCGAACCACGCCCGCTGAGAGGTGGAGGAGGCGCGAAAGCTGCGGCAGGTCGAGGTCGATGCCCGGGACGTGGGCGATGCCCGCGAGCACCGCGACGGTCGAGGCGGTTGTCCGGGGCAGCTCGCGAGGGAGCGTGACGCGCGGGAGCGACGGCGCGTAGCGCTTGTAGAACCACGGCAGCCGATCGAGGTCGTTCGGCTCGAAGCTCCGCACTGCGCGCGGGTCGTCGGGAGCCTCCGTCCACTCCCGCGCGGGGTCGTAGGACGTGAGCCGATGCAACGCCTGGGTCGCGGTCTCCACCCCGGCGACTCTCGCGCACCGCTCGTAACGCGTCAACGCAGGCCGGCGATCGATTGACGACGCACACGCGTTCCGCACAAGATCACTTGTGGATCCAACCTCCGCACCGGTGCGAGCCACGAGTATTCGAGGCCGGGCTCCCTGATGGAGTTCCGCGTCCTCGGCCCACTAGAGGTGGTGGACAACGGCCGCGTCCTCCAGCTCGGGAGCGGCCGACAACTGGCACTCGTGGCGCTCCTCCTGCTCCATGCGAACGAGTCGGTCTCCGTGGACCGCATCGTCGACGAGCTGTGGAATGAGGCGCCGCCTCCCACGGCCGCGAAGATCGTGCGCAACAACGTGTCCCTGCTCCGGAAGGAGCTCGGCGACCGACTTCTCACGCGGCCGCCGGGCTACCTGCTCGTGGTCGAGGACGGCGAGCTGGACAGTGCGCGACTGGAACGTGCGATCGGAAGCGGGAAGCTCGAGCACCTGACCGAGGCTCTCGGGCTCTGGCGTGGCCCTCCACTCTCGCAGTTCGCCTACGAGCCGTTCGCCCAGGGAGAGATCGCGCGCCTCGAGGAGCTCAGGCTTGCTGCGATCGAAGCCCGGATGGAAGTCGAGATCGACCTGGGGCGGCACCGGGCTCTGATCCCCGAGCTGGAGACGCTCGTCCAGCAGCACCCGCTGCGGGAGGGGCTCTGCGCGCAGCTGATGCTCGCGCTGTATCGCTCGGGCCGCCAGGCCGACGCGCTCGATGCGTACCGCCGGGCGCGCACCGCCCTCAACGACGAGCTCGGCATCGAGCCCGGGCCCGAGCTCAGGGAGCTCGAGCGCCGAATCCTCAACCAGGACGCCTCGCTCCGCGTCGCGCAACCGGAGGACGAGGATGCCCCTCCCGGCAGACGTCGGCCGCTCCTCCTCGCCGCCGCGGTCGGCCTCGTGCTCGCCAGCATCGCAGTCGTCGCCGCCCTGGCGATGCGCGACTCCCCGGGCCTCCGCGAGGTGCCCCCGAACTACGTCGGGATCATCGACCCGGCGACGAACGACATCGTCGGCGCCGTACCCGTCGGGATCAGACCGGGCCCGCTCGCCTCGAGCCCGACGAACGTCTGGGTCGGCAACGTCGACGACCGCACCATCACGGCGATCGATCCCGCAACGCGTATTCCACGAGGGTCGGTTTCGCTCGAGAACCGCACGCCGACGGGCATTGCGGCAAGCCGCCATGTCGTGTGGGTCGCGCACGGCGCGAGCGGCGAGCTCTCCCGCGTCGAGCCACAGTTCCGGGAGGCCACGACGATCGACGTGACGTCGAGGCCTTACGCAGCGCCGTCGGGGAGCGTCGCGATCGGCGAGGGCGCCGTCTGGGCGGCGTACGGCGACTCGACGCTCGCCGGGATCGAGCCCGGCAGCCTCCGTGTCTCGGGCACGGCTCTTACAGGCGCGCGGCCGGCTGCGGTCGTCGTCGGTGACGGTGCGGTCTGGGTCGCGAACGCCGGTGACTCGACGGTCCAGCGCTTTCATCCGGCGACGTTCGAGGAGGGGCCGATCTGGACGATCCCCGTTGGTCGGCGGCCAACGGCCCTCGCGTACGGTGACGGCGCGGTATGGGTCGCGAACCAGGGCGACGACACGGTGACGCGCATCGACGCCGCGACGCGGGCGACACACACGATCCCCGTCGGTGACGCACCGTCGGCGGTGGACGTCGCGGAGGGTGTTGTCTGGATAGCGAACGAAGGCGACGGCACGGTCTCGCGGATCGACGCGAGCAGCCGGGAGGTGCGCGGAACGATCGAGCTGGGGAACCCTGCCGCCGGAATCGTGGTCGCTCGAGGCGTTGTCTGGGTCGCCGTGCAGGCGCCCTGAGCGACCTACCGCAGGCAGATCGCCGTGAGCTCGAAGCGAGGACCGATACATCCCACTCTGGCCGAGACGAGCACCGCGTCGTTCGACGCCTCGACGGCCAGCATCGGCGCGTGGTCGCGGGCGAGCCGCGCATCGAGCTCGGCGTACGCCCTGTACCGCGCTGGGCCGACGAGGCCCGCAGCGCTTCGGAGCAGCCGATTGATCGCAGGCGAGTCGAGACGACCCCAGTTGGTCGCCCCGATGAAGCGACCGTCGAGGTTCACGTTGAGCATCGAGTACGGGTCGTTGAAGTCGAGCACCCAGGGCCGAAAGCCGATGTCGTAGGCGCCGTTCGCGCCCAGCCGGCCGAAGTAGGCGGGCAAGGGAATCCCCTTGATCTCGATGTCGAGCCCGATCCTCGCGAGGTCCCGCTTGATCAGTTGTGCAGCGGCCAGCCGCAAGGGCGAGTCCACGGTGAAGAGCACCGCCTTCCCGCTCCGCGTGTTGCCTCGCGCAAGGTCGCGAGCCTTGCGAAGGTCGGGGCCGTCGAGCGGGTAGATGTCGGCATCCCGGAAGCCGGGCATGCCCGGCAGGAGGTACTGGTCGGTGAGCCGGCTCTGGAGCGTGCCTCCGGAGGCGCGTTGGATCGCGGCGCGGTCGATCGCGAAGTTCACGGCACGTCGCAGCTGTGGGTTGTCACGGAAGAGCGGGCGGGACGTGTTGAAGACGAAGCCCATGAATCCGGCGCCGGGCTGGACGAAGAAGCGGGACTTGTTGACGCCGTAGCGCGCCGCGAGCCGCCTTCGTGGGTCGAAGTGTGCCTCGGGCAGCGCCCATCCCCAGTCGACGTCGCCGCTCTCGACGCGGTTCAGGATCTCGTCGAAGGACCCGGCTCGCAGGTCCGCGGTGAACCCGTCGACGTGGTGCGGGCGCCGACCTCCGTAGTACGGGTTGCGCCGGATCACGACCGTCTCGGCTGGGCGGTGCTCCGCCACGTAGTACGGGCCGGCCGACGGGAACACGGAGATCCCCTCGCGGGCGGACGGAAGCTCCGGCGGGACGGCGCACAGGAAGGTCGTCCAGTGCGTGAACGCCGGGACGGGCCGCCTCAGGCGGATCGAAAGCGTGTTCCCCCGTGCGACGACGCCCGCCGCGGTGCGCGCCCTGCCCGCTAGCACCGCCGGGCCGCCCACGATCTCCTTCGTGTACGCGGCCCATGGCGACTTCACTCGCGGGGCGAGCGTGCGCTCGATCGCCCGCTTGAAGGCGCTCGCACGGACAGGAGCTCCGTCGCTGAACCGGAAGCCTGGCCGCAACGTGAAGCTGTAGGTCTTCCGGTCGAGCGAGACACGCGGGTGGGAAACGGCTACCTCCGGCACGAGGCCCGATTCCTGTCGGCGCAGGAGCACCGCGCAGGTCGTGTCGAGCAGCGCCCATGCTCCGGTCGCGTACGCGATCGCCGGATCGAGCGAGTCGACGTCCTCGGTCCGGAGGAGGACGCGGAGGACGCCGCCATCCTTCGGAGCGACACGAGGCACGCCGTCGCCCGCAGGAGCGACGAGCAGCGACGCCGCGATCACCACCGCCGCCGCCCATGAGACGTGCCTCGTTCGCCGCATCATTCCCCCAACACGCTTCCCGCCTCGTAGCCTACGCCCCGGCGGCGCGCGTGCGAGAGACGAGGGTCGCCGTCCCTCCGGCGACCACGACCAATGCGAGCGCGCTCGTCGCGCCGATCAGGGCGTCGAGCCAGTCGAACCCGTCGGCGACGACCACCTGCAGCGCAGGTGGCGTGGGAGCGGGCGTCACTGGCACCGTCGTGATGTCGAGACGCTTGGCGCGCTCCTGGCGGATCAGACGCTCCATGGCCGATGGTTGGTACGGGGCGCGCTCCGCCCATCCAGCGGGCGCGAACGCCGCGATCGCCAGTCCTACGAGACAGATGATGACGAGAGCTTTCATCGTTCCTCCTCTTGCCGCCGAGCCCTCGGCGGCGGGTTGACGCCGTGCACGATCCGCGACGCCATCCACGGCGCGGCCACGCGCCGTCCAAACGGGCGAGTTATCAGCGGCGCGCGGTCAGCGGAGGCCGGGAGCGCCGCGCCGGACGTCGGCGGGTGCCGCGAAATCCTCTGCGGCGGAACGTTGGCCGATCGGCAGCCTTGGTGGTGCAGCAGGGATCTGAGCATGGTCGTCGTGGCGGCGCTGGCTCTGCGGGCGCGGTCGGGAGCTGCACCACGACGAGCACTGCCGCCGCGAGGGCGACTGCGGCGCTCGTCCACGTCATGCGCTGCGCGTCGAGGCGCGCGCGACGCAGCCGGGGGGTCGTCAGCTCGCAGGAGAACGGCTCCGGCGGCGCCGACCTCACGAGCGAGGTCGCAAGGCCGAGCTGAGCCGCGAACTGCGCGCACGCCGGACAGGATCCGAGATGCTCCCAGAGGGCGCCGAGCCGGGCGTCGTCGTGGACGGCGCCGTCGAGCGCGAGAGAGGCGAGCCTCCGCGTCTCCGCGCACCCGGTCAGAACGTCACCCGCGGATGCAGTGCCACGCCGAGCAGCACGAGCGCGAACCCGATCCCGACGAGGGTTGCGGAGAGGTGAAAGGCCTGTGTCCACGTCGTCGGCCGACCGGCGACGGTGCGTCCCCTCGTCTGCAGCTCCCGCTCGCGCGAGCGGCTCGGGTCGCGGAGCCCGACGAGCGCGCCCGCGATGAAGAGCAGCGAGCCGACCAGCAGGTAGCCGCTGGAGAGGGCGCGCGATGCCGGGATTCCTGCCGCGACACCGAGGAGCAGGGCCCCGATCGCCGTGAGCGCGCAGATCGCGAGCACGACGAGCGCGAGGTCCCGCAGGCCACGCGCGATCACGTCGCCGACCGGAGCTCCGCCCGCGGCTCCAGGGTGACCGCGGACGGCTCCAGCTCCGGTTCTCGTTGCCGCATCTCGTCAGCGCTCAGCGGCCACTTTTCGAGAGGGAAGAAGCACGCAGCCTCGTGCCCTTCCGCCCGCCGCTCGAGCGGCGGGTCGCTCTGCGAGCACGACTCGTGCGCGCGGGGACAGCGCGGATGGAAGCGACATCCGCTCGGTGGGTTGATCGGGTTCGGCACGTCGCCCGAGAGCACGAAGGCGCTCCGCCCCCGTCCGAGCCGCGGGTTCGCGATGGGCACCGCCGAGAGCAGCGCGCCGGTGTACGGGTGACGCGGGGCCGCGTACAGATCGCGCGAGCCGGCGAGCTCGGCCAGCTTCCCGAGGTACATCACGGCCACCCGGTCGGAGATGTGGCGGACGACGCTCAGATCGTGTGCGATGAAGACGTACGTCAGCCCGAACTCGGACTGGAGGTCCTTGAGCAGGTTGAGGATCTGCGCCTGCACCGAGACGTCGAGAGCCGAGACCGGCTCGTCGGCGACGATCAGCTTCGGGTTCACGGCGAGCGCGCGGGCGACGCCGATCCGCTGGCGCTGCCCGCCGGAGAACTCGTGCGGGAACCGGTTGTAGTGCTCCGGGTTCAGGCCGACCACGTCGAGCAGCTCCTGCACGCGGCGCTTGCGCTCCGCCTCCGTGCCGAGACCGTGGATCTCGAGCGGCTCGCCGACGATGAAGCCGACCCGCTTGCGCGGGTTCAGCGACGCGTACGGATCCTGGAAGATCATCATCAGCTCGCGCCGATACATGCGCATCTCCCGCTCCGAGAGCCGCGTGATGTCGTGGCCCTCGAAACGGACCGTGCCGCTCGTGGGCTCGAGGAGCCGCATGATCACGCGGGCGAGCGTCGACTTCCCGCACCCGGACTCGCCGACGATCCCGAGCGTCTCCCCGCGCCGGACCGTCAGCGACACGCCGTCGAGTGCCTTGACGGAGGCCACCTCGTGCTTGAAGACGATGCCCTCGGTGATCGGGAAGTGCTTCGTGACGTTCTCGACCTCGAGCAGCGCGTCCGTCATGCGGCCTCCGGAGCGAGTGCCAGCTCCGCGACGAGCCGCCGCGACTCGTCGAGCTTGCGCGTCTCGTCGAGGAAGCACGCGTCGAGATGCTCGGGGTCGAAGCTCGCCGGCGTCGCGGCCGGCAGCTCGCGGCGGCAGCGGTCGAAAGCGAACGCGCACCGCGGACGGAACCTGCAGCCGGCCGGCGGCCGGAGCAGCGACGGCGGCTGGCCGCGGATCTGCGTGAGCCGCTCGAGCTCGACGTCGAGGCGCGGCAGCGAGCCCAGAAGGCCCCAGGTGTACGGGTGCAGCGGCTGCTCGAACAGCGAGAAAACCGGCGCCTGCTCGACCACGCGCGCCGCGTACATCACGACGATGTCGTCCGCGGTCTCGGCGACGACGCCGAGGTCGTGGGTGATGAGAACGACGGCCGTGCCGTGCTCGGCCTGGAGCTCCCGGATGAGGCCGAGGATCTGCGCCTGCGTCGTCACGTCGAGCGCGGTCGTCGGCTCGTCGGCGATCAGCAGGGCCGGGTCGTTGATGAGCGCCATCGCGATCATCACGCGCTGGCGCATGCCGCCCGAGAACTGGTGCGGATAGTCGTCGATCCGCCGCTCGGCGCGTGGGATCCCGACCTCGTCCAGGCCCGCGATCGCGAGCTCGCGCGCCTTCCGCGCCGAGATGTCGCGGTGCAGCATCACGGCCTCGACGAGCTGGTCCCCGATCGACAGCACGGGGTTCAGCGACGTCATCGGGTCCTGGAAGATCATCGAGATCTCGCTCCCGCGCAGCGCGCGCAGCCGCCGCTTCGAGGCCTCCAGGAGGTTCTCTCCGCGGAACAGCGCCTGCCCGGTCGAGATGGACGTGTGCTTCTTCGTGCCGCGTAGGAACGCCTCCATCTGCTCCCCCGGCGGAGAAGAGCCCCGCAGCTGCAGCCGACCCGGCTTGGGGTTCAGGTCGAGCAGCGACATCATCGTCACGCTCTTCCCCGAGCCGGACTCGCCGACCACGCCCACCGTCTGACCGGCGCGAACGCTGAACGAGACGCCGTCGACGGCCTTCACCGTCCCGTCGTCGGTCTTGAAGTAGGTCCGAAGGTCGCGCACGTCGAGGAGCGGCGCCTCGCGCGCGTCCGTCGGCCCGATCGTCGCCACCGCGCCGTCCGTCACGCGAGCCTGATCCTCGGGTCGATGTACGCGTAGACGATGTCGACGACGAGGTTGATCAGGATGATCGCGAGCGTCGCGAACACGATCACGCCCTGCATCGTCGGCAGGTCGAGGTTCAAGACGCTGTTCAGCGCCAGGCGGCCGAGCCCCGGCAGGTTGAAGATCGCCTCCGTGAAGATCGCCCCGCCGAGCGCCACGCCGATGTCGAGCCCCAGCATCGTGACGATCGGCAGCAGTGCATTCCGCAGGACGTGCCTGCGGATCACGAGGTTCTCGGGAGCGCCTTTCGCACGCGCGGTGCGCACGTAGTCCTCACCGAGGGTGTCCATCACGTTCGAGCGGATCATTCGCGCGTAGCTCGCCGCGAAGAGGATCGCGAAGGTCAGCCAGGGAAGGATCATGTGGTAGGCCCAGTCGCCCGGCCCGCCGCACGATGCCCCCTCGGGCGGGTCGATCACGTCGCAGTACCCCGCGTTCGGGGTGAGGCCCCACTTGAACCCGACGAAGTACTGCAGGAGCAGCCCGATCCAGACGACGGGCGCAGAGATTCCGATGAGGATGAAGATCATCGCCCCCCTGTCGAGCAGCGATCGCGGCCGCAGAGCGGAGAGGATCCCGACCGGCAGCGCGATCAGCATCCAGAGGACGGCGCCGCCGAGCACGAGCGCCGCAGTGACCGGCACCGCCTCGCCGATCATCTCGTTGACTTCACGCCGGTTCGCATACGAGCGCCCGAGCGACCGGTCGACGACGAGCCGCTTCAGGAACAGGCCGTACTGCTCGTGCACCGGCCGGTCGAGGCCGAGCTGGTGCGCGACGCGCGCCACGTCCTCCTCCGTCGCGGACTTCCCCGCGGCCATCCGGGCCGGGTCGGCCGGCAGGAGGAAGAACAGGACGTACGTGATCATCGTGACGCCCAGGAAGAGCACGCCCGCCCAGAGAAGTCGTCGTGTGAGGTACTGGAGCATCGGTCTCGTCTCTCGAAGGGGAGGGGCGGCCGTGGGCCGCCCC
The DNA here is from genome assembly GCA_963839755.1 of uncultured Actinomycetes bacterium. Taxonomy (GTDB): domain Bacteria; phylum Actinomycetota; class Thermoleophilia; order Gaiellales; family Gaiellaceae; genus Gaiella. Next base: position 87,318 of record CAWIVU010000012.1, on the reverse strand, counting down.
TCCCCGCTCGGTCGTCGTTACTTCATGCAGACCACGTTCAGCAGCGGACCGCTGCCGTGGGCCTCGTTGACGGTGACGCACGCCACGCGAGACGACATGAAGATCCGGTCGTTCGAGTTGACGAGCGGCGCCCACGGCGGGTTCTCCCGCATCAGGGCCCCGTCGAGGGCGGCGTAGGCCGAGCCGCGGCGCGGCCCCGTGAGGAGCGACGCGGCCAGCATCTGGCGGTTGTACTTGGCGACGTTGAAGTACGAGTAGTTGTTGTGCTGCGACTGGGTGACCTGCTTCCCGTCGAGCAGGATGTTCACGAAGTCGTACGGGTCGGCGTAGTCCGAGCCCCACCGCTCGATCGTCATGTCGAAGGTGGCGGTCTGCGGATTGCCGGCGTTCGTGAACTGCTGCGCCCGCGGGAGCAGCCGGATCTCGGCGTCGAGCCCGATCTGACGCAGGTTGTACTGGATCAGCTGCGCCTGGAGCGGGGCGATCCCCGAGTTCGACGACCAGAGCACGGCCTTACCACCGCGGAGGTTCCCCTCGGCGAGCTTCTTCGCCTGCTTGATCGTGTTCGCGGTCACCCGCAGCGGATAGATCCCCTGCGGCTTGTACCCGAGCATGCCGGGCGGGAGGATCTGCCCCGTCCGCTTCCCGTACAGGTACCCGCCCTGTGCCGAGAAGGCCTGCCGGTCGACGGTCCAGTTGACCGCCTTCGCGAGCCCCGGGTTGTCCTTGAACATCGGCCGCGAGTGGTTCATCGCGACGTAGCGGATGTCGAGCAGCGAGCGCACCTGCACGCGCCCGTCCTTCCTGTTCAGGCCGTACTTGGAGACGACGTTCTTCCACTCGGTCGGCGGGATGCCGGACGAGGCGTAGTCCGAGGTCGCCCGCTCGACGTTCTGGAACTGCACCGCGATGTCGTTGCCGACGTTCACCTGGATCGTGTCGACGTTGGCCGTGCGGCCGCCCTTGTAGTGCGGGTTCCGCTTGAGGGTGATCGAGCGTCCCGGCGTCCGGCTCGAGAAGTAGTACGGGCCACACGACGCGTACTGGTTGATCCCGTTTGCGTCGATCTGCCGGGCGAGGTTCGTGTCGATCGCCTGCATGAACGGCATCGTCAGACGCGCGAGGAAGTCCGGCGAGGCCTTCGTGAGCTGGACGACGAGCTTGTTGCCCTGCGCGCGGACGCCGGAGATCGTGCGAGCCTTGCCGTCGATCACGGCCTTGGCACCCTGAACGATGTCGAGGAACGCGACGCCCGTCGACTGCATCCGCGGGTTCGCGAACCGGTTGAACGCGTCGACGAAGCTTCTCGCGGTGACAGGTTGCCCGTTCGAGAAGCGGAACCCGGGCTTGATCGTGAACGTGTACGTCCGCCCGTTCCGGGAGACGACGGGGAGCCCGGCGGCCACCTCTGGCGTGGCGACTGCCCCTGCCGCGCCTTCCTTGTCCGGCCAGTTCATGAGCTTGCACGCGGTCGCGGCCTCCATCTTCCACGTCTCGCCGTAGTACGAGAGCTGCGGGTCGATGTAGTCGACGTCCGTCGAGATCTCGAACACGAACGTGCCGCCGCGCTTCGCCGCCGGCGCGGCCGAGGCCGCCGCGACGGCGATCAACGCGATGCTCGCGACCGCGAGTACGAGCGCGAGTGGGCGTTTCCCGGTCATTGACGCTCCTTTCGGTGCCTTGTCGTGAGCCAGGGGCTCATCGCGAGCCTCTGGGGTCGAACGCGTCCCGTAGTCCGTCGCCGAGGAGGTTGAAAGCGAGAGTCGTGAACAGCAGCGCGAGCCCGGGCCAGACCATCAGCAGCGGTCGCGAGGTGTAGTAGTTCGGAGCGTCCGCGAGGAGCGTCCCCCAGCTGGCGGTGGGCAGCTGGATCCCGAGCCCGAGGAACGACAGCCCGGCCTCGGCGAGGATGAACGCCGCGACGTTCAGCGTCGCGAGCACGATCAGCGGGCCGAGGAGATGCGGGAAGACGTGCGAGCGGACGATGCGCCAGTTGCTCGCGCCGACCATGCGCGCGGCCTCGACGAACTCCTTCTCGCGGATCGACAGCGCGACGCTCCGCATCACGCGCGCCGAGTAGAACCAGCCGAGCAGGCCAAAGACGAGGACCAGCGTGACGACCCCCTCACCGAGGAAGCCGAACGTGACGCCGTTCAGCCTCGTCCCGAGCGTCGCCGCGAGCGTGATGACGAACAGGAGGTACGGGAACGCCATCGTCAGGTCGACCATCCGCGAGATCGCGGTGTCGGCCCAGCCGCGGTAGAAGCCGGCGATCGCCCCCAGCAGCGTCCCGAGGAAGAGGGAGAGCAGCGTCGCCCCCACGCCGACCTCGAGCGAGACCTGCGCGCCGTACAGGAGCCGCAGGAACTCGTCGCGGGCGAGCGTCGAGTCCGAGCCGAGGACGAACAGCTGCTCCTCGATGCCGCCGTCCTCGGTCAGCTTCCCGACGTAGGTCCACGGGCCGGCGGGAAGCTGATTCTCGTCGAGCCCTCCGGTGACGAGGAACGGCTCGTTGGGGCCGTGACCGAGGAGGCGCTCGGCAAGTGGGGCGCCGGCGAAGGCGACGAAGAAGAGGAGGATGATGAAGACTCCGCCCGCCAGCGCGAGCTTGTCACGCTTGAGCCTCAGCCAGACGCCCGCCCAGTAATCGCGGGCCTCCACGTCCGGCCCGTCGAGGTCCTCCTCGAGGAACAGGTCGTCAGAAGTGCCCGGGAGGATTCCCGGCAGGAACGGGGTAGCGCGCCCGTTGGCCGCCGCCTCGGCGCTGTCGGCGAGGTTGCTCATCTCGGGACGGGGGCCGACGCGCGAGGCACCCAGTTGTCGACGACCCAGCGCGCCTGTGTTCCCGTGCCGACCTTCGTGAGGCCGAGGAAGAACACCTGGGCACGCACGCCGGATCCCTTGCGCGGGAGGAGCGCGACCTCGAGCAGCGCGCTCGTCTCGTACGACTCGTCGACCTTGTACGGCGCGACCTCCAGCTTGTCGATGGGGAACGGCACGACGGGGTTGTCCCCGGTCAGCCACTCCTTTCGCGTGAGCCCGCCGCGGAGCGTCGGGCCGACGAGCGTCCACGCCTCCTCGAGGTTCTCGCGCGCGACGGCGGTCTGGATGAACCGCACCGCGACGCGGCGCGCCTCCTGCGGAAGCGGTGCCTTGACCTGCGGCGCCGGCTCCTGTGCCGGGGTCGAGCTGAACCGCTCCTCGGGCGCGTTCGTGTTCGGCCCGAACACGAGTGCGAGCGCCACAGCCGCACACACCCCCACGCCGACACCCGCCCACACGAGCCGCCGCCGACGCCGCGCAGACGACGCGACCACGTCAGGCCGGCCCCGCGCAGGCGTCGCCGAGGGCACCCGTCCTGGGCCCGCGACCGCTCAGTCCTTGGCTGTTCCCCTGGATGCTCATCTGGTGTTCGCGCGAAGCGGGAATCCGGCCCGAGGGACGCGACGGGCCGGATTGACCCGACTCCTTGACGACGTTCGCTGTTTACATCAGCGACGACGGCGCTCCTAGGAAACGTCGACAACTTCGATGTTTCGGTCGCCGGCTTCACCGGCGACCTAGGAGAGCTCCGCGTCGTGAAGTACGGGGACTGGGCCCCGCAGGTCTAGCTCGCGGGAGCAGCCGGGGGTGTGCCCGTGTCCCAGCGAACGAGGCCCGGGAGCCCGCGCCGGCGTCCCTGGCGATTCAGCTCGCCCACCTGGTGCTCGGCGTTCTCGAGCACGCGAAGCACCGCGCGCCCGTGGGTGACGACTATGCGGCCCGCCGCCGTGAGCGTGACCGAGCGATATCCGCTCCCCCGCACGAGCAGCGAGACGCCGACAGCGGCCTCCAGCTGCGCGATCTGGTGACTGATCGTCGAGCGCGAGTACCCGAGCCGGGTGGCAGCAGCGATGAAGCTCCCTTCCTCCGCCACGGCGATCAGCGCGAGCAGCGAGCGGACCTGCAGGCCGAGCCACTGCGAGCGCTCGAGCGGCCGGCGCGCGACCTCCGCCTCGGCCTCGACTGACCGCGCATGGATCCGCGCCTCGTCGGCGCGCTCCTTCGCAATCTGGATCGCCCATTGGCGGCGAAAGGTGTCATCCATCACGAGCCGCGCCGCCTACGCAGCCTGGTCGAGAATCGAGGACGAGCGCCGCCACCGGGCTCCCGTCGACGCATCGCGCGTCGCCGTGGAGCGGCCCCAGGGACAAACCGAGGAGAGGCCCGAGGTGGCGTATGCCGGGTTAGACGACACGGGCGGCGGAAGGTTGGCGAGAACGGACAGGTTTTTCGCAGCGGTCTCCGTGAGCCGAAGCGAGCACATCCGAGATGCTTCGGCGATGCGCGGGATCGTCCTTCGTGTGCTCGCCGCCCTGTTCGCGGTCGGCTGGATCGTCTTTCCGGGATTCGGCGCGATCGACCTGACGGTGACCTGGGACCCCGACTGGCCGCAGGTGCTCGAGGCCGGGTGGGGCCTCTACTTCACGGTGCTCGTCGGGTTCCCGTTCCTTCTCGTCGCGGTGCGCCCACGATCCTCGGCACGAGGCGTCCTCCAGCTCGGGGTCGCGACGGTCGCCCTCGCCGTGTCGGCGCACCGGCTCGCCTCCCCGGCCCGTGCCGTTGAATGACCAGACACCGGTCACAAGGGCCAGGTCGTCCACCTCGAGGACCCGGGTCACCTCGAGGTCGAGCTTGCCGTTCATGGAGATGAATCCGGCAAGTGCGTCACGGACGCCGGGTGAGCCGTGGGCGAGGTTCCCGGGCTCGGTCGCGAATGCTGCCTCGCTCTCGTACAGAGGCATGAGGGAGTCGAGGTCTCCGGTGTTGATCCCGTCGACGATCCTCTCGAGCACCTGCTCAGGTGTGGATGTTGCTATGGCATCTGTGATCTCCTTTAGGTATACACTAGTGAGTTACAGAAAGGCGACCATACGCTCTTTCGTGAAGATCTGTCAATATTGATGACACTATTCTGAGTCGCGAAAATTCACCCAAGCGCAAGTACGAGCTGAAGAAGCGCGCCGAGGAGATGGCCGGCACACACCGTCGGATCACCGAGGCGGCGATCGAGCTGCATGGAACGGTCGGGCCTGCCCGAACGACGTTGAGCGCGGTCGCCAAGCGGGCGGGCGTGGAGCGCCGCACCCTGTACCGCCACTTCCCCACCGAGGCCGACCTGTTCGCGGCGTGCTCGACCCAGTACTTCAGCGCCAATCCCCGACCCGACCTCGGCTCATGGCGCGCGATCCACGATCCGCAGGTGCGACTCGCGCGAGCCATCGACGAGCTCTTCGCCTACTACGAGCGCACCGAACCGGTGCTCGGCAACGTCCTCCGCGACGCCGCGCTCGTCGACCTCGCCCGCGACGCCGTGGCCCCTCTCCACGCGTATCTCGAAGAAGCCGCCGAGATCCTTGCCGTCGGCCGCCCCGTCCGCGGCCGAAGACGACACCTCCTCATCGCAGCGCTGCGCCACACGCTTGCCTTCTCGACCTGGAACTCACTCACGACTAACGGCATCACGCGACCGGACGCAGCCAAGCTCGTCACCGCCCTAGTCGATGCCGCCGCCGCGCCACAGCACGCCACGGCCGTCTGACGACCGGGCGGAACCAAAAGGGATGGAGCTAGGCGGACTCGAACCGCCGACCTCCTAGGTCGGTACCAGGGACACCGCCCCACGCCTGCGTTCTGCGCTCGTGCTGCTCATGCGAGCTCCTCCTCCGGAGCCGTCGTTACGTCCGGGTCATCAGGCTGCTCGGGGCGACGGCACGACCTAGTGTTCGGTAGTGCCGCGCGGCGAGCCGGTGGACTCCTGGCCCACCGGCCTGCCGCATGGCTCCGCCGGCTTGGGCTAGCAACCAGGGTCTGCCGGGATCAGCAGCGCCCCGGTTTCGGGTGCCTCGAAGAAAGTGGCGATGAACACCACCGGCTCGGTGCCGGGGTTGTAGGCGCTGTGGACGTGACCGTGCCCGGCATCGACGAACGCCTGTCCCGGCGCATACGTCGTCTCGTCGCACGTGCCCGCCTCGACGTACGTGAGAGAGCCGGAGACGATGTTCACGATCACCGGCCCGTAGTGCGTGTGCCAGGGGAACCGGGCGCCCGGCTGCACCGTGTACCTGATGTCGACCGTGCGGGACGGGTTGTCTACGTTGACCACCGTCGTGCCCCCGTCGTGCGACTTGAGCTTGAGCTTCATGTCGATCAGGTCGGGGAAGACCGAGCGTGCGGTGAGCGGCTCGGCTGCGATCGGCGGCGGCGGGTCCACCGCTGCCGACGGCACGACGTTGACCGCGGCGCCGGCCGCAAGGATCAACAGCGCGGTGCCGACGATGAGCGTGGCCCGCTTGCTCACGCTACTTCCTCTGATCATCGATCTACTCCTCTCCGGATGGGGTCGCGTTGCCTCGTTCCTCTGTTCGTTGCTCGGCACGAGCCGCAACGCGGCGGACGACGTCGAGCGCTACGTCGGCGGAGAGGTCGATGCCGTGCGTCTCCGAGGCGTGTCGCTGTACCTCGTCCACGCGCGCCGCCTCGTCGGACGCTCGCACCTCGTAGCCGCATTCGCAGCGGAGTGCCTGGTCAGCGAAGCTGCACAAGGTGCAATGTCCCGTACGCGTCCAAGCCGTCCTTGTGCACCTCGAATGCACAGGTGAGCGGCTCGCCGAAGCCGGTCTTCTGTCCCACCGAGTTGTCGAGCGTTCCCACCACCTCTCCGCTGACGTAGAAGGTCACTTCGACGCGCTTGATGAGGTAGCTGGGAGCGTTTTGGACGCTCTCGACCGAGATGTCCCAGATCGCCTTTCCGCCCCCGCCGGGGTGCATGAGCAGCGTCGCGGAGGCGCCCTGACACTCCACCATCGCCACCGTCTTGGCGACCGGAGTCGCCGACGCGCCGACCGCGAGAACTGCGCTCAGCATCAGCGCGACCAGAACCCCCAACCGACAAACGTAGCGTTCGCATTCGATCTCCTTTCCTCGTCCACGCACTGACCACGGATGGATCGCCCCCGGCCGCTCGTGGCTTGTCACCGAACATGTCGCAGCCGATACTCCGGCTACGCGGCTAGACCCGCGCTAGCGCACTGCTACTGCGCGGCTAGGGAGGGTTGGGAGGAGGCAGGCGAGCTGAGTGTTCGAATCTCCATGACGGAGCGTCTCGCCATCGAGGCGAACGGCGTGAGGCTGGACGAGCAGCGCTTCCCGGGGCGGCAGGGTCGGATTCTGTTCGCCTATCTGGCGGTCCAGCACGGACGGTCTGTCCCTCGTGATGAGCTGGCCGAGCTGTTATGGGGCGAGGACCTTCCGGCGACGTGGGAGAAGGCGCTCAGGGTGCTGACGACGAAGCTGCGCGCGCTGCTCGAGGAGTGCGGCATCGACGGCTCGAGCATGTTGAGGAGCGCATTCGGCTGCTACCAGCTCACACTGCCCGCCGATAGCCTGGATCGACCTCGACGCGGCGGTGACCGCGCTGGAGCGGGGAGAAGCGGCACTCGCTGGGCGGGAGCTCGACGACGCTCGGACGCAGGCCTCGGCGGCGGCCGAGCTTGCTCGGCGGGTGTTTCTGCCCGGCGAGGACGGACGGTGGGTCGAGGATCAGCGCCGCGACCTCCGTGACGTCCTCGTGCGTGCGCTCGAATGCCTACGCGATGCGGCGCTTGCCGAGGGGGAGTTCGGGAACGCAGTCCGGTACGCGGCCGAGATCACCGACCTCCAGCCCTTCCGCGAGACCAGCTACCGCGCGCTGATGCAGGCGCACGTCGCCGCCGGCAACCCGGCGGAGGCACTCCGCGTGTACGAGCGCTGCCGGCGCTTCCTCGCCGACGAGCTCGGCGCCTACCCTTCGCCGGAATCCAAGGCCGTCTATCTCGAGATCCTCCGCAACTCGCCCGGTAGCTCGGACTCCGAGATCGAGGGCCTCGCACCTGACGCTCGACGCCCTGAGTCGCCTCCGAAGAACGACGAGCCGCCCCGGAGAGATCGCGGCAAGGTCGCGCCCGTCATCGCCGGCGCCATGCTCGTCGGCGGCAAGTGCGACGACTGCGGAGCGACCATGCCCCAATACTCGAAGTTCTGCTCGGAGTGCGGGCATGCCGTCGAGGCGACCCCGTCCCCGGCGGCCTACACGCCGCGCCATCTGAGTGAGCAGATTCTCGCGATCCGCAGCGCGATCGAGGGCGAACGGAAACAGGTGAGCGTTCTCTTCTGCGACATCGTCCGCTCGCCCGAGCTGGCGGCGCAGGCCGGCCCGGAGGAATATCACCGGGTCGTCGACCGCTTCTTCGCACTCGCGCTCGCCGAGGTCCACCGCTACGAGGGCATGGTCAACCAGTTCCTCGGCGACGGCTTCATGGCCCTCTTCGGCGCCCCGATCGCCCACGAGGACCACGCACGCCGCGCCGCGCTTGCCGCACTCGCGGTGAAGGAGCGAGCCGAGATCGACGTCCGGATCGGGATCAACTCCGGTTCGGTAGTCGTGGGAGCCATCGGCGACGACCTTCGGATGGACTACACCGCCTCCGGTGACACGACCGTGCTTGCAGCCCGGCTGCACGGGGCGGCTCGCCCCGGAGATGTGCTGGTGAGCACCGCGACCGCGGCCTACCTGCGTGGTTACTTCGATCTCCAGGAGACAGAGCCGGTGACGGTCGACGAGCGCACCGTCCACACGTTGCGCGTCATCGGGCCCGGCCCGCGCACGTCCCCGATCGACGCGGCACACCAGCAGCTCACTCCCTTCTCGGGACGAGATGAGGAGCTCGAGTCGCTGCGGGAGGCACTTCGCTCCGCGGCCGCGGCGCAAGGACAGGTCATCGGCGTCTCCGGCGATCCCGGCCTCGGCAAGTCGCGGCTGACCTACGAGCTGCAGCTCGGGGCGGAGGTGGGCACGGTCGCGCTTCAAGGTCGTTGCTTGCCGTTCGGGACCGCAGTTCCCTATCTCCCGATCCTCGATCTGGTGCGGCAAGCGTGCGGGATCGCGCCGGACGACGACCGTGAGAGCGTTGCCGCGAAGATCGGCACGACGCTCGAGGAGCTCGCGTTTGGACCCGGATTTCGGTCCGTACCTCCATCACGCGCTGGACGTCACCTCCGGTGACGCTCAGCTCCTCGCGCTCGATCCGGCCACGATCAAGGGCCGAACGTTCGAGGCGCTGCGCAAGCTGTTGCTCGCGAAAGCCAGTCCATCGCTGCTACTGGTCATCGAAGACGCGCACTGGATCGACCGCACGTCAGAGGAGTTCCTGACCGAGCTGGTCGACGAGCTGCCGTCCGTCCCGGTTCTCCTGCTGGCGACCTACCGCCCTGGTTACAACCCCCCATGGCTCGGCAAGTCGTACGTGACCCAGGTCGCCCTCCGGCCGCTCTCGCGGGAGGCCGGCGAACGCATCGTCGCAGCAATCCTCGGCGAGACAAGCGACGCGACCGAGAGGATCGTCGGTCGGGGCGAGGGAAACCCCTTCTTCCTCGAAGAACTCGCTCGAGCCGCACGACAGCACGCCGACAGCCGCTCTGACGGCTCAGTCCCGACGACAGTGCAGGACGTCCTGGCCGCACGAATCGACCAGCTCGACGCCGGAGACAAGAGCGCCGTCCAAGTTGCATCCGTGCTCGGGCGCGAGTTCTCGCTCGACCTCATCGAGAGTGTCTGGGACGGTGACGGAGCGCTGCTCCCGGCCCTGGACGAGCTCAAGCGGCGCGAGTTCCTGCATGAACAGCACGGAGGGACCGAGCGGACGTTCGTGTTCAAGCACGCACTGACCCGCGACGTTGCCTACGACGGCCTACTGGAAGAGCGTCGCCGGTCTCTCCACGCGCGCGCCGGCGCGGCGGTCGAGCGCTCCTATGCGGGCAGGCTCCACGAGAAGTACGAGCTCCTTGCATTCCACTACTCGCGGAGCTCCGAGCGGGGGCGGGCCGCGGACTACCTCGAGCTCGCAAATCGCAAGGCCTCGGCACAGCATGCGATGGAGGAGGCGCTCGGCTACTTCTACGAGGCGCTCGCGATCCTCGAGGAACTACCCGACTCCGAGGACAACCGCAGGCGCAGGCTCACTCTCGTCCTCGACCAGACAGGTGGATTCCACTATCTCCATCGCCATGAGGAGTACCACCAGCTGCTTCTCCGCTACGAGCCGCTTGCGCTGGAGCAGAGCGATCCCGGCCTCCACGGGGCGTTCTATCAACGCCTCGCGCACCGTCAGATCGTCTTCGGCGAATTCGAGCAGGCGAGAGAGACCGCGGGCCGGGCACTCGAGCTCTGCGAGCGGTCCGGGAACCACGAGTACGCGGCACTCTCGTGCGGCACGGTGCAATGGGCGCACATGCTGCTCGGCGAGTACGGGCGCGCCCACCGCTACACGAAGCGGTCGCTGGAGCACCTCGCCGTCGGCTTCGAGCCGATGGCGTACATGTTCGCACGATCCGGCGCCGCGCTCACCTACATGATGGCGGGGCGCTGGGAAGCCGCGTTGCGCGAGGTCGACGAAGCTGTGGCGACAGGCGCGGAGCGTTCCGACGCCGGCATCGTCTCGTTCTGCAACGCGATCGGCGCACTGGTCTGCGTCGAGAAACGGGACTGGGCGACCGCGATCGACTACGGCACCGCCGCGAAGGAGACCGCACCGACCGTGTACTTCCGCGGTTTCGCCTTCGGCTTTCTGGCGCCGGCGCTCTGTCACACGGGGGCTGTTGATGAGGGCCTACCCGTCCTCGAGGAAATCGTCCCGATGGCCAAGGCGGCACGCCATGAGTTGGCGTGGACCTTCCTCTCGCCTCGGTTGGCCGACGCGTACCTGACCGCCGGCGACTACGTGCGGGCGCACCAGCTGCTCCTGGAGATCCACGACGCGGCCACGAGGCGCGACGCGAAATTCTTCCTCGGCGCCAGCGGACGGTGCCTCGGAGAGGTGGCCCTGGCTCAGGGCGACGCCGAGGAGGCGGTACGCCGGCTCGAGGCAGCAATCGAGACGTTGCGCGCGAGCGGCTCCGAGAACGAACTCGGACTCGCGTTAGGAGCACTGGGCCGCGCCAAACGGCTCGTGGGCGACGACGTAGAGGCCACCGCGAGCGCGAAGGAGGCGCTCGCCATCCTCGGTCGCCTCGGCACGCTCGAGGAACCCGATCGTTTGCGGTACGAGCTCGCGGCTGCACCGGTCTGACGGACACGACCGGATCGACCTCCTGGTTGCGTCCCACGATCCACCTCGAACCCGCCGACCACCTGGGGCGCCCGCGGGTCGCAATGCCTATTTGGCGCTCCGCGAGTCCGACACCGGCAGACTGGATCTGTATCGCGCGCGCAATGCGACGAGTCGCCAGTCGCTTACAGCGGCGCCACGCGATCGTCCTTTCGCCGGTTCACCGGTGTCCTCGCCGGCGACTCGGCGATCGGCTCGCTGTACGTTCAGTCGCTCTCGCTCGGCTTCGAGCCCCGCCGGTCAGGCCTCGACGAGGATCACGAGCGTCTCGGGCAAGACCCCGTCGTGAGCCATCGCCTCGGCGGCCGCCTCGGTCTCCATCGCGCCCATAACGGCGTCCAGATCGGGAATGTCCATCACCAGCCCCACCCTGCTTGGATTCTCCGGGTCGACGAAGGTCCGGATGTTCGTCACGCCGAGTGGGCCGAAGAACTCCTCGCGCTTCGGCGACGCTAGCCAGTGATCCTTGTCCTTCACGTCGTGGTATGCGATTACCGTTGGCATTACGCCTCCCTGGGTTTTGGAGATCCGAGCCGTGAGCCGCAAGCAGCGTGGAAGGTTATCGCGTGAGACTCGCCGCGCGTGTCCGTCGCTTCGAGGATGGAGACCGCTTGGCGTGAGGTGAGCTGGTTCGCGAGCGCGCGCGACGCCCAGCTACCCGTGTCGCCGTACAGTTTCGACCTGTCGTGCGAAGCGGGGCTCGAGCAACCGACGCCCATGTTCGATGAGGCGCCCGCTCGTGTTGACCAGCGATACGACGAGCACCGTCGTCACGACTGCACCGATGAAGAGGCTCAGCTCGGATCCTGTGCCCGCAGCGTTTGCGACGAGCCCCACGACGACCCCGGCGAGAGCTGCGTTGATCACCGCGACGAGCGTGGAAGTCTCGCCGATCAGGCGGTAGAACCGGCTCCCCGTGCCTGGGCCGTACGTCTCGTACAGACCCTGCTCGTCGTCGTGGTGGCCCGTAACGAAATACGGCTCGAGCCCCGGCGAGATCTCGAGATAGGCGTGACGGAGGCGATTCATGCCGGACAGGAGCCAGAAGTCGTCGATCCGGGCTTCGATGAGGCGGATGTATGTCGCCACCCCGACGAAGAGAGCGACCGGCAGAACGAGGAGTGCAAACGCGGTGAATCCGTCGCCGAACTCGGTCGCACGAGCGACCAGGGCTAACGCAACGACGGTCGCGGACACGACCGTCAGAAAGATGGCGGCCCGACTGAAGACCGCGCGGTAGGTGACGTCCCTCGCCGCGAGCAGGCTCCAATGCTCGGTCGCGAGGATCTGGGCACGCACGCTCTGGGGCACGTCGGCGCGCGGAGAGGACGGTGGCTCCTGCTGTTCGTGCATGCGTCCGGCTTCCGCCGATCGGGCGAAGCGGGGTTCGAGCCTGCGACGCCCGCGCGTAATGATGCGCCTGTCGGCGTGGACAAGCAGCGCGACGACCACTGAAGTCACCACTGCACCGATGAGCACGCTCAGCTCGGATCCTGCGCCCACGACCTTTGCGACGAGGCCCCCGACGACCCCGGCGAGAACGGCGTCGATCACCCCGACGACCGTGGACGTGCTGGCAATCAGGCGGAGGACCCGGTTCTCCGTGCCTGGGCCGTACGTCTCGGACAGGCCTCGCTCGTCGTCGTGGTGGCCCGTCACGAAATACGGCTCGAGCCCCGGCGCGATCTCGAGATAGGCGTGACGGAGACGATTCAGGCCGGACAGGAGCCAGAAGTCCTCGATCCGGGCGTCGACGAGGCGGATGTATGTCCCCACCCCGATGAAGAACGCAACCGGCAGAACGAGGAGTGCGAACACGTAGAAACGGTCGCCGAACTCGGTCGCCTCGGCAGCAAGGGCCAACGCAACGACGGCCGCGGACACGACAGTCAGGAAGATGGTGGCCCGGCTGTAGATCGCGCCGTATGTGATGTTCCTCGTCGCGAGCAGGCTCCAATGCTCGGTCGCGAGGATCTGTACGCGCACGGCCTCAGACACGTCGAGGTGCGGGTCGGTGGGCATCGCGCCTCCTCCATGTCGAGGGCCGAGCCGTCACCGGACCCGGGTCGCGAATCGTACGCCCGAACTCTCGACGGAGACTCGCTTGTGCGCACGAATCACCAGGCAAACTACGGCCCGGTCAGCCGACCAGTGCGCCGCTGGAGACCGGGCCAATCGACTCCTCTGCCAAGGCTGGCGTAGCGGTAACGGCTTGACACACCTCGTTGCCGCGCGCAACCGCTGCCGACCTCATGGTTGCCTCCTAGGGGTGACGAGAGGCGAGGACCGATCAGCCACGATCCGCGACCGAGGAAGCGATGACGCTCCCTCGTGTCTATCGGCGCTCGCGTTGGCTCACTTCTCCACAGAGGAGACTCTTCGCCGTCGCCCTCGGGAACGACGCGGACGCGGGAATCTCCGAGAATGAGGGACCCTTACGTCACATTAGGCGCGAGTAACGGCTCTGGGACCCATCTATTCGTGCGCAGCAAGAGGACGCGCCTTTGAGCGGGCGCGGCACCTGCCCGCCCGCCGTTTGGTCGTACCTCACTTGCCCCAGGACAATCGCGGAGCCTAGTTCTCGATGCGATAGAGCCGCTGCTATCCACTGAGCTACGGGGGCAAAGACACCGATTTGCAGGTATTTTGTGAATCGCCGACCAGGTGATTCTCCCCATTGGTGCCGCGCTCGAGCCCTCATGCCAGCCCGTGCTCCTGCGGCCAGTCCTTTAGGTCTTCAAGACCTGTGCGGTGTGGTAGCCCCACGCTCGGTCGGTTCGACTCCGGCGCCGCTCCGTTACGCCGATTCCGGCGTCCCGATGGGCCTCGCGGCGCGTCGCCCCTTGGACGTCGTCGCGACGGCGGGCCGCTCGAAACCGCTCGGGGCCGCCTGCAACGTGACGGGCTGTGGCGCGCATGTGGCACGTTCACGGTTGTCGGGTTCGGTCGTCCGAGGGACGGCAAGCGAGAGCACGCTCGCTCACGGGGCGTTGCTCCAGCTTGGTCGGATCAGTCGCCCGATCCTTGCAGGGATTTCCTTCCCTCAGTTCCGCCAGGCTCGTCTTGACACCGCCCGGCGCGATCGATTCGTGCGCTTAAGGACGTTGCTCGCCGTCCTGTCCGGGATCTCCCGGTAGACGGCTGGTAGACCACCGGGTCGCTACGACGAGACGTTGCCCATGGGTGCTTCAGACGTTCGCGAACGCGCGGTCGGTGCGCCCCGATCGACGACGACCTCAACGCGACTCCCCTCTCCTAGGGCGGCCTCGAGTCGAGCTACGACCACAGCGCCGCCATCGAGACGAACGGTTGCAAGGCGCACCGGTGGTAGCGAGCGCCCGGGTATGTGACGAACGATGGTCATCTCCGTGACGAGCCCGAAGGGGCACGACACCTCCTCGATGCTGTACGACCCGCAGACGTCGCACCAAAGGGGCACCGGAAACCGGTGGGCTCCGCAAGACGGACACTCCCCGATGACGATGCCTGTTCACGGGCTCTCAAGCACGGCGGCGTTTGCGCTCGAACCGAAGCGATAGGTGATCATGCCGTAGCCGGTGACGAGTCCGTATCTCGCACCCTCCACCTGTCTGGTGCCGCCACCGCGGCTGAGTTGACGGATGACTTCCACGAATCCGAGCATGCCGCCGCCTGCTCCGGCCTGTCCGGCGGAGAGTTGTCCGCCGCTCGTGTTGACCGGCAGCTGTGTTCGGAGATCCGCTCTACGAGAGCCTCCAGGTCGCCATCCGGGGCGAAGCCGAGGTCTGCGAGCTGGACGAGCACCATGACCGGGTAGTCGTCGTAGACGGAAGCGACGTCGATACGTCGGCCGGACTCAGCCCGGCCTGATCCCAGAACGATTGCGCTATGTCGGCAAGCCCTGTGCGAAGGCCGTCGTCTTGCTGGTCACTCCGTGACGGGCGAGCAGCGCACGAATCCGGACGCCACGTCCGCCGGGACGAGATGAAAGGAGTACGGCGGCGGCACCCGCGACGACCGGGACGCAGTCGTAGCGTCCGAGTGGATCGCTGACAATCGGAGCGAGGAGGTAATCCTCGAGCGTCAGTGGCGTTCGATAGGCAGCATTCGGGTTGCCGCGAGCCCACACGCGCTGTGACGACCGCGATGTGGCCGTATACCGCACGCGTCAGCTTGTGCTGACGCATGTGTCGCCGGGTGAGCATTGCGAAGATCGCGTTGGGTCCCCCGGTCGGGATCGTGGCCAGGTGGTCGCGAGTGGCGACGTTGTACTCGTCGACGAGCTGCGAAAAAGACCCCGGCTGGAAACAATCGCCAGCAACGAGCAACACCGTGTGAGCATCCCCTGTCTCAACGGCGCGACGAGCGTGTTGGAGCATGTCGATTGCGGAAGCACCGCCGGTGCCGCCGTCCATGAGCCAGGAGCAGCGGAGACCGAGCCGGACGGACAGGTCGATGGCACGGTCAGGGGTGAGCGAGAAAGACGAGACGCCGAGGCCATCCACTTGAGCTGGACCGATCCCGGCGTCCTCGAGCGCGTCTCTTGCGGCAGCAGCGAGGACGTGCGCGGTCGTGAGATCCTCGGGCGGCTTGCGAAGCAGCGGCGTCTCGCCGATGCCCGCAAGCACCGCTTGGGAGTGGCTCAAGTTCGCCCGCGGCCGCGGTGGAACGGCCCGACGGCCGGCGCAGGTTGAACGCGTGAATCGAGTCGGGAGAGATCATCGCGTCGTGGCGACCTTCAGGTGCTGACGACTTTCAAGCGTTTGCGAAGAAGAGCTCCCGCCCGACGCGGGCCTCGATCCGCAGGTAGCGCCATAGGCGGTGTTCGCCGATCGGTGTTTCGCGAACGATGTTGCAGACCGCCGCGACAGCATCGAGGTCGGGTGCGTCGGCGAGGATGTAGGCCGTCCAGGGCCAGTTGGGCGAGTTGCCGACCATGATCTGATCGTCGTCGAGCGTGCCGATCACGGTCAGGCCGAACCGTCCGCCCAGGTCATCGAAGGCGGCCTTGATCGCGGGAATGACCTCCGGCAGGCGGCTCGCCTCTTCCTCGAAGAACGTTTGCTGCACACCGATACAGAAGAGGACTCGGAGCGCGTCGTTGGTCTTCGTGCGGTAGTCACTCATTGCTCGACTCGAGCGATCCTACGTGTCGGCCGGGCCGATGCTCCTTGGCATCGGCCCGGCCCGGCGAGCACCCCTATCTCGTGCGGAACTCTTTCTTCCACTTGGTCGTGAAGTAGGTCTGGTAGTCAGGCCCGTAGACGGGAATGACGGCTCCGAAGTTGCCGACGTTCCGACGCTCGATCACGTACGGGCGCATGAACGGCGAGCCGGTACCTGCCGTAGACGGCCTGGGTGCTGGCGATGCGGGTCTTACGCGCGATGTTTTGCAGGACCTGATCCATCCCGATCCAAACGGACGACACCCAGGGAAGGTCGGATACGGCGTCGATCGATCCGTTGCGGATGCCTGCGATCGCCTGCGGGTTCGCGTACAAACCGGCCACGACGGTCGTGCGGGTTCCGGTCTGTGCCCTTGCCAACCTCCTGGGCCATGAGCGGCAAGCAGAAGTCGCACAGCGTCCACATGCCTGCGAGGTCGGGGTTCTGCTGAAGCGCCTGACGGGTCGTGCTCAGAGTGTCCTGGACGGCGTTCGAGAGGTCGAGGTCGTGGTTGATGAGCCGAACGTCTCCGGCGGCCGCGACGTCACGTTCGAGCTGCTTGCTCGAGTTTGCGCTCGCCACTCCAACCGTCGGGGCGCCGATCGCGAACAACTTGTGAGGCTTCGTCCCGCCCTTCGCCCGCATCGTCCTGATGAGATAGGTGTCGATGATCTTGGCGAGTGCGAATCCGTTCGTGCCGTAGTCGTAGAGCCCGCGTGCGGGCACGACGCCGCTGACGACGCTGATCCAGGGAATGCCCTTGTTGACCGCGTCCGTGAAGCCGGAACCCATCGCGCCGGTGTTCGTGCTGACCGAGAAGATGACGCTCGGGTTCTGCGCGACGATGGACGTTGCGCACTGGGCGACCTTCTGCGGGTCGAAGTTCGGGTCGCAGACTGCGACCTTCCACCCAAAGGTTCCTGGCGATCTGGCGCGCCGTGGCCAGGACGCCGATGCTCTGCGACGAGGTGGCCGAGAGCTGGATGACGCCGATCGTGCGGCCTCGCGGCACGGCCACCCGCGCCTTCGCGTCGCGGTTCCCTGCTGCCCGCGCTGCCCTTGTCTGTGCGGGCGTTCCGGCCCAGATGTACCCACCGACGGCCACCGCGTTCGTGTCTGCGCAGGGCTGGCCATTCCCGAACCCGCAAAGAGCGCGGTGACGAGCGCGGTCGATGCAACGAGAGCTGCCGACAGCGTGACCTTCGCACTCACGCGTCGGGACCGATCGTTCGCTGTACGCATGCTCTGACTTCCTCCTGTGTCGGATCTCAATGGCGCACGTGCGATCTCCATACGGCCCTGGTTGCGGCGACGGTGCTCGCTTCGCCGGCGTCGTCGGTGCCGCAGTGATTACCTACGTCGGTGGCACCACCTCTTTCGACGGCGCCCGTTGCGCGTCCGGCGGTGCGGAGATTCCTGCGCGGGACGTCCGTAGATGAAGCGCGGCCTCATCGATACTCCTCGGCGCGCGTGAGGCGTGACACGAGGATGGCAGCGATGAGGATCCCGCCTTGGATCATCTGGACGATGGGACCTGCCAAGTTGAGGATGGTTAGCCCGGTACCGATGATCTGGAGATAGAGCGCGCCGAGCGCGGTGCCGAGCGGCGTGAACACGCCAACTCGGAACATGCTCGATCCGAGGAACGCCGCAGCGTATGCCGGGAGGAGCAGTCCGACTCCTGTGTTCGGGTTGGCGGCACCCGCAGCCGAGTTGATGAGGATTCCGGCGATCGCGGCGGCAGCGCCGACGAGCGCGAACCCGGTCGCTCTCAACCGCTGAACCCGGACGCCGGCAAGCCTCGCGGCCTCCGGATTGCCCCCGATCGCGTACATGTAGCGCCCTTGCTCGGTGTGACGCATGTAGAGATGGGCCGCAACGAGAAGCGCGAGCCCGATGAAGACCTGGTTCGAGAATCCGAGGAACGTGCCGCTACCGAGCTCGACGAATGACGCGGGAATGCCGAGGTAGACGCTCTGGCTGTCGACGATCTGCAACGCCAAGCCGGCGAACACCGTCCCGCTGGCGATCGTGAGGATGAACGATGGAAGCCGGACGTAGGCGATCAGGATTCCGTTGGCCAAGCCCAGGAGCGCGCCAAGGCCGATCGTCACGAAGATCGCCAGGACCCAGTTCATCCCGACCCATTCGCTCGAGACCAAGACGATGACGACGGTGGCGCAGAGGCTTATGAGCCCACCGACCGACAGGTCGTAGTCGTTCATGGCGAGCACCACGGTGATGCCGAGCGCCATGATCATCAGCGGTATGCAGTCGCGCAGGATCCCTTTGATCGTCAGCTCGGTGAAGAACGAGTCCGGGCGGAGAACGCTGAACACCACGAACGTGGCGACAATCGCCAGCGGAACCCCGTAACGGGACACCTGCCTTGCCAGGCTGGCGCGCCGTGACGCCTGGTCTTTCCGCTGCGCTGCGAGCGCCATGTCGGCGGGCCGCTCAGCCGTCATCGGACAGTGCTCCGCGGTCGAACGCGATTGCCTCCGCCGGCGTCTCGGCGATCCGGTACGCGAGCCTGATCAACGCCGTCCTCGGTGATCTCGTCTGCTGCCAGTTCACCCGAGACGCTTCCCTCGCGAATCACCACGATCCTCGTGCAGACGGCCTCGAGCTCGGCGAAGTCGGAGCAGATGACGATGATCCCTTTGCCCTCGGCGGCGAGCTCGCGGATCAACGCGAAGATCTCCAGCTTCGCCCCGACGTCCACTCCCTGCGTGGGTTCGTCGAAGATCAGCATCCGGCCGCTCCGATGCAGCCACTTGGCAAGCACGACCTTCTGTTGGTTGCCGCCGGATAGTCGCCGTACCTCACGCTCGAGCCCGGGGGGCGTGATGTCGAGGCGCGACGCGATGTCGGCGGCGGCCTGCCGCTCGCTCGAGCGCCGCGGAAACGGAAGCACGCCGCACGAGCGGTGCGACTCGAGCGACGTGAGCGTGATGTTCTCGCGGACACCGAAGTTGAGAACGAGGCCTTCGTGGCGACGATCCTCGGGCAGAAGCGCGATCCCGCGGTGCACGGCGTCGGCCGGGTCGCGGAACCGAACCGGCGGCCGTCGACTTCGATCGAGCCCGGACGACGGCTTGTCGGCGCCGCAGATCATCCGCGCCGTCTCCGTCCGCCCCGAACCGACGAGTCCGGCGAGCCCGAGGATCTCGCCCGGATGCAGCTCGAACGAGATGTCGGTCACCGCCGGAGGGCGACTGATCGCCTTGACGGCCAGCAGAGGTGGCCTTGCCTGCTGCCGCCTCGGCGGCAGCGCTGGCGCGATCGGCAAGCGCTGCCGAGCCGGCGATCGCGTCGACGAGCGAGCGCTCGGTGATTTCGTGCGTCTCACGCTCGAGCGTGACGCGGCCGTCCTGCATCACGACGACCCTGTCGGTGAGCGCGACGACCTCGTTGAGCCGGTGCGAGACGTAGACGATCGAGTGCCCTCGTTCCCGCAGTTGACCGGGCGATCCGGTGCAGCTGCGCGATCTCCTCGATCGTGAGGGAGACGCTCGGCTCGTCGAGGAAGAGGACGCGCGCGTCGTGGTAGAGCGCGCGCGCGATCATCACGAGGCGCTGCTGGACTGCCGTCAGGCCGGTCATCGGTCGCGCCGGGTCGATCCCGGCCTCGAGCTCCTCGAGCACGGCTCCGACGCGCGCGTTGAGCGCCTTCCGGCGAGACGAGCGGCCCCAACCAGCGCGGATACCTCGACCCGATAGCGACGTTCTCCGCGACGGTCAACTCCGGGAAGTTGCCCAGCTCCTGGTGGACGAACGCGAGCCCGAGCTGGTGGCCTGGTGCGGCCCGTACCCAACGGGAGGTGGCCGTCCCGTGAACAGCAGCTCGCCCGAATCCGGCTTCTCGACCCCGGCTACGACCTTGATCAGGCTGCTCTTGCCGGCGCCGTTCTTGCCGACGAGCCCGACGATTTCCCCGGCGGCGACACGGAAGTCGACCCCGGCCAACGCCACGACGCCTGGAAAGAATTTGACGACGTCCCGAAGCTCGACAAGCGGCGGGTCGTCCGCGGGGCCCGACACGCGTGACATGTAACACGTTGCGTGTCGGAATGCAACATGTTACGGTCGGCTAAGTGTCCGTCGTCGGAGCGATCCATCGGGTCGACCTACAGGACCAGGTCTATGAGACGGTCAAGGCCCGGGTGCTTGCGGGAGACCTTGGGCCCGATGCACGTCTGCCGCTGCAGGGGATCGCCGACGAGCTGTCCGTTTCTCGTACTCCGGTCCACCACGCCTTGACGCGCCTCGTCTCTCAGCGGCTCGTGGACCTCGACAGCCGTGGCTTCCGGGTGCGCGCGGTGACCGTGAAGCGCATCGAGGAGGCTCACGGTGTCCGTCGTGCGCTCGAGCTGTATGCCGCCGAGCAGACGGTTGGCCGGGTCTCGGCCGAGCAGCTGCAGGGTACTTCGCCACCTGCTCGACGACACCATCGTGTGCGTCGAGAACCTCGAGCTCGTCGACAAGCACGAGTACATGCTCGCCAACAAGGCGTTCCACGAGTTCCTGGTCGACCTCGCCGACAACGAGACGCTCTTCTACGCCTACCGCTCCTTGAGCCTCCACGAGCTGATGGAGCGCGTGCTCTTCTCGGGCCCGACGCGGACGGCCGGCAACTCGACCGAGGAGCACGGGCGATCGTCGCCGCGTACGAGGCCGGCGATCTCGACGCCGCACGGATGGCGATCATCGCCAACGTCGAGACCGGCCAGCGAATCGCAGTCGCAATGATCGAGGCGTCTGGAGGCGTGCTGTGAGCAACGTCGAGGTCGAGCCCTACCGCTCGAGCGTGAGCGGGCTTCGGGCGCTGTTCGCGTTCGGTCTGACGCAGGACTTCTTCAACGAAGACCGTTCCAGGATCCCGGCGATCATGGAGGCGCTCAAGTCGAGCTTCGCGCGACCTGGAGCGACGCTTCGGCGTACGCATCCTTGGGACGCTGGACGACGACGAGCTGCTGGTCGGCGCCAGGGAGACGTGGCCCTGGACGTGCTACATCCTCGCCGAGGTACCCGATCGCGCCGCCGCCGCCGAGGTCTGCAACCTCCTGCGCGAGACCGAGGTCGGCGACGCGCGGCTGTGGAAGTACCTCAAGATCGAGGCACGCCTGGGACGTCCGCTCTTCTTCGCCGAACCAGGCGAATGAGCGCCGACGGGCATCGAGTCGCGGTCGTCACCGGGGCGGCGCAGGGCCTGGGCGAGGCAATCGCCAAGCGGTTCTTGGGCGAGGGCTACAAGGTCGTGTTCGGTGACGTCAACACCGAGTTGGTTCAGCAGACGGCGCGGGCATGCGACCCGGGCGGTGAGCAGTCGGTCGCGGTCGATCTCGACGTGCGACGGCTCGAGTCCGTCGATACGTGTCTGGGCGTCGCCGTGGAACGCTGGGGTCACGTGGACGTGTGGGTGAACAACGCTGCGCGCACTGTGGCGCGCCCCTTCCTCGAGATCGACCCCGACGAGTGGGACGACGTGCGTCGCAACCAACCTGCGAGGCACCTACTTCGGCTGTCGCGTCGCGGGCGTTCACATGTGCGAGCGCGGGTCGGGCACGATCATCAACCTCGCGTCCGTAGCAGGGCAGTGGGGACGAGGTCTCACCGGCGTGCACTACGCGGCCTCGAAGGCGGGCATCGTCGCGATCACTCGCTACGCGGCGACCGCGTTCGCCCCGCAGGGAGTGACAGTCAACGCGATCGCGCCAGCAGCGATCGACGGGCCGGCGGCCGCCGCGATGCCTGCCGACACGATCGCTGAGTACGTCAAGGGCATCCCGCTCGGGCGTCTAGGTCGGCCGGAGGAGATCGCCGCACTTGCGGTCTTTCTCGCGTCGCCCGACGCCGGGTTCACGACCGGGGCGACATATGACGTCAACGGCGGCATCGTGATGCGCTAGCCGGAGTTCGGTATCCGCGTGAACGACACCGCTTCGGCCCACTCACGGCGATCCCGTCGCAACAGCGAACCGGGTCGACCCGATCACCCTCGCCGTCGTACGGGGTGCGCTCGAGACAGCCCAACGCGAGATGACGCTGACGATGGAAAGGACGGGCCGGTCGAGCGTCCTCACCGTCTCGCGTGACTTCTCGAACGCGATCTTCAACTGGACACCAGAGATGATCGTGCAGGGCCAGGACCTGCCGATCCACCTCGGGTCGCTCATTCTCGCGACGAAGGCGGTCTCGTCATTCTTCGCCGACGACACCCGCCCGGGTGACGTGATGTTCCACAACGATCCCGCCTGGGACGGAAGCCACATCGCGGACTGGTGCATGTACAAGCCGGTCTTCGTCGACGACGAGCTGCTCTTCTGGACGGTCAGCAAAGGGCACATGGCCGACTCCGGCGGCCCGGTCCCGGGGAGCTACAACCCCGAGGCACGCGAGATTTTCGCCGAGGGCCTGCGCATCCCGCCGATCAAGCTCTACGAGGAGGGCCGCGAGCGCAGCGACGTTCTGAACCTGCTGCTCGCGAACACGCGAACGCGACGCAACCAGGCGGGCGACCTTCGCGCCCAACTCGGCGCCGTCGACGTCGGCGCGGCCCACCTGACCACGCTGGTCGCCAAGTACGGCGCGGAAGAGGTGCAGGCGTGCGTCACGGGCGTTGCTCGACCTCGCCGAGGAGCAGATGCGCCGACGCCTGTCCGAGCTGCCTGACGGGACGTTCACGGGCAGCAGGCTGGTCGAGGACCTCGGCCACGGGCTTGGAGACCTCGAGATCGGTGTGACCGCGACGATCACCGGCGACACGATGCGGGTCGCGCTGACCGCGCCGCCGCAGATCCCCTTCTACACGAACTCCTACCGAGCGAACACGACCAGCGCCGTCTACCTCGGGCTGATCATGTTCCTCCAGCCGGAGCCGCCGTTCAACGAGGGCATGTACCGGCCGATCGAGATCGACTACGGCCCCGCCGGGTCGCTCGTGAACGCCGTTGAGCCGGCCGCCCCACGTGGCCTGCACGACCTGTCCCGGCGGAGACGATCACCGACGCCGTCCGCGACACGTTGAGCGTCGCCTATCCCGAGCGCGCCGTCGCGGGCTGGGGCCACTGCTCGGCTGTCAACTGCGCGGGCCTGGATCCCCGCAACGGCAACGAGTACGTCCACATGATGGTCTCGTGCCTGATGTGCGGCGCGGGAGCCGTCGGCGGCGTGATGGATGGTTGGCACGGCGTCGGTCCGCAGGCGGGACTTGGCGGCGGGGCTGCCGGAGACATGGAGCTGATCGAGTACCAGTTCCCGCTGCTCGTCCACCGCTACGGGTTCGCGACCGACTCCGCCAATCCGGGCGAGTGGCGCGGCGGATCCGGTCTCGTGCACGAGGTCGAGGCGCTCGAGCACCCGATGACCGCGGTCGTCTGGGGTGAAGGGCGCAAGTTCCCGGCATCCAGCGTCTCCGGTGGCGGTGCCACACCCGCGCCTCAATCGAAGGTCGGCACGGTCGAGATCATCCGAAACGACGGCACGGCCGAGCGCGATCTCCCGCAACTGCGTCTTGAGCCTCGCACCGGGCGAGCGCTTCGTCACACGCAGTGCCGGCGGCGGAGCGGTCGGCGATCCGCTTCGAGCGTGACCCGGAACGAGTCCGCGCGCGACGTGATCGAGGGCTTCGTGTCGGTTGAAGCTGCGCGCGATCGAGTACGGCGTCAGCCTCGACTCGTCGCTCGCTGTTGACGAAGAGGCGACACGAGAACTTCGGGGTCGCTCGCGCTGATGGGCTACCGCCTCGGGATCGACACGGGCGGCACCTTCACCGACCTCGTCCTGCTGGACGGCGACGGCACGGTCGAGCTCTTCAAGACTCCTTCGACGCCCGACGACCCACCGGCTGCCATCCGCAACGGGCTCACGGCGATCACCGAACGGCTCGGAACTTCGCGTGAACGAGTTCCTCGGCGCTTGCGACCTCGTGATCCACGGCACGACCGTCGCGCTCAACACGCTCCTCCAGCTGCGCGGTGCGAAGGTCGGCCTCTTCTGTACCCGCGGGCACGAGGACTCTCTGGAGATCAGGAACGGTCACAAGGAGGACGGGCACCGATACGACTTCCGTTATCCGCCGGCGCCCATGCTCGTGCCCAGGCGCCTGCGGCTTCCCGTCAGCGAACGTGTGCTGAGCGACGGCTCCGTACGTCTCCCGCTCGACGAGGAGGACGTCTACCGCGGGATCGTGACGTTCCGGCGGGAAGGCGTCCAGGCGGTCGGTGTCTCGTTCCTCTGGTCGTTTCTCCACCCCGACCACGAGCGTCGCGTCGGCGAGATCCTTCGCGAGGAACTGCCTGAGCGTCCACGTGACGTTGTCGGTCGATCTGCTGCCGCAGATCCGTGAGTACACGCGCACCAGCACCGTCGCGGTGAACGCGTACGTCGCCCCCGGCCTCGCGCGCTACGTCGGGTCGATCGAAAGGATGCTGACCGAACTCGGCTACGCGAACCCGATCCGTTACTTCCAGTCGAACGGCGGACTCACCTCCGGGGCGGTGTTCTCGCGGCGCGCCGTCAGCGCTCTCAACTCGGGCCCCGCCGCCGGGCCGAGCGCAGCGCTGCACTACGCCGCGAGCCTCGACCAGACGCGACGTCGTGAGCGTCGACGTCGGCGGCACGAGCAGCGACATCTCGCTGGTCAAGGACGGCAAGGTCGATCTCGTCAAGGACGTCGACATCGACCGCTACCGCGTCGGCGTGCCGCTCGTGAACGTGATCAGCATCGGCGCCGGCGGCGGTTCGATCGCCTGGATCGACGCGCAGGGACTGCTCCACGTCGGGCCACAGAGCGCCGAGGCCGTCCCCGGCCCGGCCTGCTACATGCGAGGCGGTACGGAGGCGACCGTGACCGACGCCCTCGTGGTGCTCGGCTACCTGAACCAGACGGCGCTCCTCGGCGGTCGCATGCCGATCGACGCGGATTCGGCGCGAGCCGCACTGCGAGGACCAACGTCGCCGATCCGCTCGGGCTCACGCCCGGAACGAGCGGCGCTCGGCATCTTCGACATCGTGAACGGGAACATGATCGGCGGGATCCGGTCGGTGTCAGTCGAGCGGGGCCACGACCCGCGCGACTTCAGCATGGTCGCCGGCGGAGGCGCAACCTCCGCGCACGCGGGACGGCTCGCTGCCGAGCTCGGGATCCGCGACGGTGCTGATTCCCGCGCGTCGCGTCCGGGCTGTGCGCATTCGGCGAGGCGGTCGCCGACGTCAAGCACACGTATCTCGCCTCCTACACCGTCGCGGCTGCCCGAGCTCGACCCGGCAAAGGCTCGACGACATGTTCCTCGACCTCGAGCGCCAGGGGCGCGAGGACCTCTACGCCGAGGGGTTCGCCGATGACGGACATCTACGCCGAACGCTCAGTGGAGATGAAATACGTCGACCAGGTACACGAGTGCCGGGTCGAGATCCCGCTCTTCACGATCGACAGCGACACGATCGCCGACATCGAGGACGCGTTCCACCGACGCCACGAGGCGCTGTACACCTACTGCGAGCGCGGACAACGTCGCCGAACTCATCAACGTCGAGGTCAGCGTCTTCGGTCGCTCGCCCAGAGCTCGCTCGACCCGACGTCGGGCCGACCGACTCGCGACGACCCGACGCTGACGCCACACGTGCCTGCCTGTTTCGCCGAGTACGGCGAGTATCGACCGACACCCGTCTTCGCCGCCGCCTCCCTCCGCGTCGGCGACGTCGTGGAGGGGCCTGCGGTCGTCGAGGAAGAGTCGACCACGATCGTCGTCTTCCCGGGATCGACGCTCGCGCTGGCTCGTCCCGACGTCTACGTCATGACGGTGTCATAGGAGAAGCTGGTGGAGCTTGTCTCGGATCAGCGCCCACTCCGGAGCCAGCGGGTCGACGAGCTCGAAGTGACCCGCCCCCGGGAGCGGCAACAGCTCCACATCGTCGCCGGCCTCCCGCGCCCGCGCGGCGAACACCTCGTTCGGCTCCCAATGGATGTCCTCCGTCCCGCACGCGAGGACGTAGCGGAACCCGAGCGGCAAATGTGCACTCGGCGAGGCCTCGTCCCAGATCTCGCCCACTTCCTCCGGTCCGCCGCCGAGCATGCGGGTGATCAGCCCGTTGTCGTCGCCCTGTCGGTCGGTGGCGCGAAGATCCACGACCCCCGAAAGCGAAACGAGCGGCTCGCACCGGCACCGCTGCCTCCCTGGCGCACAACAACGCCAAGTGGCCGCCCGCCGAATGGCCCATGACGACCACGCGGGACAGATCGAGCGGGTACTGCGCCCGCAGCACCGAGAGGTGCGTGAGCGCGAGACGGACGTCATCGAACGCACCCGGCCAACCACCGCCCGGGTCGCCGATGCGCCGGTACTCCACGTTCCACGTCGCGATCCCGTGCGCGGCGAGATCCACGCAGAGGTGACCGGCATGGGTCAGGTTGTAGATCGCCTGCCAGTAGCCGCCGTGGATCATCATCACGACCGGATGCGGACCGGCGCCCGCCGGCAACCGCAGGTCACCGAACTGCAAAGGCTCCGGCCCGTACACGACGCGGGCATCCGGAACCGGGGGCGGCGGCTCGGTCAGTACGGCGATGCTCTCGCGCTTCATGGCGGATTCTTTCCACACGTGACGGTCAGCGTCCGACTCCGTCGTCAGCCCGGGAGCCGCGATCGCTGATGCTGCAGTTCGCGGTGGACACGGGCGGAACGTTCACCGATCTCGTCGTCGACGGGAACGGGCTGCCGCCGCGCTTCTACAAGCGCTCCACCACGCCCGCCGACCCGATCGAGGGGTTGCTCGCACGTCTTCGCCGCGGCCGCCGCAGACCACGGCGACGATCTGCCTACCTTCATCGGACGCGGCGACAGCCTCGTCTTCGGCACCACACGAGCGACGAACGCCGTCGTGACCGGCAGCACCGCGCAGAACGGCACTCCTGTGCACGGAAGGCCATCCGGACGTGCTCCTCTTCCGAGAAGGCGGAGGTCGGACGACCCTCTTCGACTACACGCAGGAGTACCCGGCGCCGTACGTCCCCCGGTCGCTCACCTTCGAGATCCCCGAACGCATCCTCGCCGACGGCTCGGTCCACACGGAGCTCGACGAAAACACAGTCCGCGAGGTGGCCGAACGACTGCGCGCGCTCGAGGTGGAGGCGATCGCCGTCTGCCTTCTCTGGTCGATCCTGAATCCGGCGCACGAGCTCCGGGTCGGCGAGCTGCTTGCGCAGGAGGTTCCGGAGATCCCGGTCACGCTCTCCCACGCGCTGAACCCGAGCCTGCGCGAGTACCGACGCGCGTCGTCCGCGGCGATCGACGCATCGCTCAAGCCGCTGATGAGCAGCTTCTTTCGGCAGCTGGAGGCGACCATGGCAGAGCACGGCTTCCGCGGTCGGCTGCTGATCATGACCTCCGCCGGCGGCGTCCTCGACGCGCGCGAGGTCGCCGAGCAGCCGATCCACTCGATCGGCTCCGGGCCGGCCGCCGCCCCGGTCGCCGGCCGCCACTACGCACGGCTTGACAGCGGATCCGACACCGCGCTCGTGACCGACGCCGGCGGAACCACCTATGACGTCAGCCTCGTCCGCCGCGGTCGAATCCCTTGGACACGCGAGACGCTCGTCGGCGACCCGACCTACGGCTACATCACCGGCTTCCCGTCCGTCGACGTGCGCTCGATCGGCGCCGGAGGCGGCTCGATCGCATGGGTCGACGAGGGCGGCCTGCTGCACGTCGGGCCTGCCAGCGCCGGCGCGGACCCGGGCCCGGCGTGCTACGGCCGCGGCGGCGACCGCGCGACCGTCACCGACGCCTGCCTCGTGCTCGGCTACATCGACCCGGACTACTTCCTCGGCGGGGAGATGTCCGTCTCGATCGACCTCGCGCCGCGACGCACTCGAACGAGACGTCGTCACAGCCGCTCGAGCTCGATCTGCATGAAGCGGCGTCCGCCGTCCTCGAACTCGCCACCGAGCGGATGGTGACCGCGATCGAGGGGATCACGCTCTCCCAGGGGATCGACCCGGCGGCCGCCGTCATGATCGGCGGCGGCGGCGGCGCGGGTCTCTACAGCGTCGGCATCGCCCGGCGGCTTGGCGATCAAGCAGGTCGTGCTCCCCGAGGCCGCAGCCGCGCTCTCCGCCACCGGCGCGCTCATCTCCGATCTACAGACGACGTTCGCCCACACGGACGTGATCTCGACCGCCGCCTTCGATCACGCCCGCGCCGGCTGCGGTCATCGCCGGCCTCCGCGATCAGGTGGAGCGCTTCCTCGAGGAGACCGGCGGCGGGACGGAGGGCGAGGTGCTGCTTGCGGTCGAGGCTCGATACCCGCATCAGGTCTGGGAGATCGAAGTCCCGCTCCGTCATGGAGCACTCGCCGCACCCGAGCACGCTGGACGACGCTCTGCGAGGACTTCCACCAGGCACACGAAGAGCTCTTCGCCGTCCGCGACAGCGCCTCCCCGGTCGAGCTCGTCACCTGGCGCGCTCACCGGCCGCTGCCGCCTTCGCACGCACCAACTGGAAAGCGTCCAGCCAGAACCATCCCCGCGCGACCTCGAAGCCCGCAGACGCGCCTACTTCCCACGGCTCGGGCTCGTCGAGGTCGATGTCCGAGCACACGACACGCTGACTGAAGGCGAGCGCCTGTCGCGGTCCCCTGATCGTCGAGTCACCAGTCACCACCGTCGTGCTCGACGAGCGCGCAGCTGTCGAGCGCAGCCCACACGGGTCGCTGCTCATCGACCCGCTGCTCGGCGACCCCGCGGGCAACGCTCAGGGCGCGCGATGACCGACACACGAACAGACCGACGTGGCGAGAACGAGCTCCCCGCTGACTCTCGCCCTGCTCAGCAACCGCTTCGAGGGGATCGCCCGCGCGATGATGAACACGCTGCTTCGCACGGCACGATCCGCGATCCTCAACACCGCACGCGACTTCTCCTGCTGCATCCTCACCGCCGAGCGACGAGATGCTGGCGATGGCCGAAAGCCTGCCCATCCATGTCATGAGCGGGCCCGACCTGATCGCCCGGTACATGAAGCAGACCCACCCGACGCTCCATGCGGGCGACGCCTTTCTCCACAACTCGCCGTACCACGGCAACTCGCACGCCGCCGACTGGTGCGTCGTCATCCCCGTCATCGACGGCGACGGCGTCCATCGCTACACCGTCCTCGCGAAAGCCCACCTGGCCGACTGCGGCAACGCAGTCCCGACGACGTACGTGGCCGACGCAACCGACGTCTACAACGAGGGCGCTCTCATCTTCCCCTGCGTCAAGGTGCAGGAGGACTATCGGGACCGCGACGACGTGCTGCGCATGGCCCGCGTCCGCATCCGCGTCCCCGACCTCTGGCACGGCGACTACCTGGCGCTCCTCGGCGCGGCCCGGATCGGCGAGCGCCGCCTGCTCGAACTCACTCGACGAGATGGGCAGCGAATCGCTCGAGGACCTACGAGCGCGACTGGTTCGACTACAGCGAGCAACGGATGATCGCGGCGATCAAGCGCCTGCCCGCCGGAACCGTCACACGCGAGGGACGCCACGACCCGATCCCCGGCCTTCCCGAGGGAGTCCCCGTCAAGGCGACCCTCACGGTCGATCCCCACGAGGCGATGATCGAGGTCGATCTGCGAGACAACATCGACTGCCAGCCATGCGGCCTCAACCTCACCGAAGCAACGTCGAGAACGGCCGCGATGATGGGCGTCTTCACCGGGCTGGGAACCGTCGTGCCCCCCAATGCCGGCGCGTTCCGTCGCCTGACGGTTCACCTCCGCGACAACTGCATCGTCGGGATCCCACAGCACCCCGTCAGCTGCTCGGCGGCGACAACGGACCTCTCCGAGCTGACCGGCAGTCTCGTCGCGCTGGCGCTCGGCGACCTGGGCGAAGGCTTCGGCCTCGCCCAGATCGGACGAGCGCAACCGGCATCCATGTCGGTGATCTCAGGGACCGATCCACGCCACGAGAACACGCCGTTCGTGAACCAGCTCATCCTCGCGGTCACGGGGGGAGCAGGCGCCCCACAGGCGGACGGCTGGCTGACGATCCTCGGCATCGGAGCCGCCGGCTTCCTCTACCGCGACAGCGTCGAGATCGACGAGATGAAGTACCCGATCGTCGTCCACGAACAGCGGATCGTCCCCGACAGCGAAGGCGCCGGACGCTACCGAGGCTCGCCGGGCGCACGAGTCGTGTTCGGCCCCATTGCCGGATGCTCGCTCGACGTCGTCTATCTCAGCGACGGCACGTACAACGCTTCCGTGGGTGTGCGTGGCGGCTACCCGGAGAAACCGCGTCGCAGCGAAAGATCGACCGCGACCGGCGCGAGCACGGACGAGCTCGGCTCCTACGCGCACGTGACGCTGCAGCCCGGCGAGACGATCGTCGGTCACACCTGCGGAGGCGGCGGCTACGGGCCCCCACACGAGCGAGACGTACGACGAGTCGAACACGACGTCCGCGAGGGGTGGATCAGCCCCGCCCGTGCCTATGAGGTGTACGGCGTGAAGGTCGACCCGCACGGACAGAGCGACGACGACGCCACCGTACGCGCCGAGTCGCAACTCCAGGCGGCTCGCGATCACGTCCAGCGACGTCCGCTGCGCGCCGATCGGCGATGAGCGCCAGGTTCAACCAACCAGCGGACATTGGTCTCCCGCACTCGGGCGTCGAAAAACGCATTCCGATGATCAGCCGGGTGTCGAGCGACGTCGCGGGTCGCACATCTCGAGGATTCGTGTGGGTGTCAACGGGAACGTGTCGACTGTCACGCCAAACGGTGTCAGTGCATCTTCGACTGCGTTGGCGATGGCGGCGGGAGCGATGATGGCGCCGCCCTCCCCGACCCCGCGGAAGTCGACTTCGGCGTCCGGTCTCGATGGCCAAGGTGGTGGATCTCGATCTCTGGAATCTCCATGGCGGTAGGCACGAGGTAGGTCATGAACGTTCCGGACGAGGAATTGGCCCTCGTCGTCGTAGGCCGCGTGTTCGAAGAGCATGCCGCCGATTCCCTGCGCGATTCCGCCACGGATCTGCCCCTCGACCACGGCCGGGTTGATCATCTTGCCGCAGTCCTCCACGACGAGGTACCGCGGAATGGTCACGACCCCGGTTTCCGGGTCGACCTCGACGAAGCAGACGTGCGTGGTCGCAGCCCAGCCACCACCCTGCTCGTCGGGTTGATAGCTCTTGGTCACGTCGAGCACCGGGTCTGCGCCCTCGGGGAGGGAGTCTGAGTTCAGATACGCGGTCGCGGCAATCTCTGACAGTGGTACCGATCGTGTTGGTGCGTCCTTGGCGCGGACAACCCCATCCACGATCTCAAGATCGTCCGGGTTGGCCTCGAACATATGAGCCGGCAAGCTCGAGCATCTTGCGCTTAGCTCGCGTGTGGTGAAGAGCACGGAGCCGCTTGCCATGTGTGCCGCGCGGCTCGCGCCCGT
The DNA here is from genome assembly GCA_963839755.1 of uncultured Actinomycetes bacterium. Lineage (GTDB taxonomy): Bacteria > Actinomycetota > Thermoleophilia > Gaiellales > Gaiellaceae > Gaiella. The sequence goes on along the minus strand of CAWIVU010000012.1, from coordinate 55,558 downwards.
GCCGAAGAAGTAGAAGTTCGTGAGCTGGTGTCGCCGGTCACGACACTGATGTGGTCGAACGGCACTCCCAGCTCGTCCGCAGCCACCTGCGCAAGCGTCGTCTCGTGCCCCTGCCCGTGCGGCATCTGAGACGTGATCACCGTGACCCGCCCGTCGGGCTCGAGGCGGACGCGAGATGGATCCTTCTCCATCGGGAAGCCGATCGACTCCCACCAGTCCGGGACCACCAGGAGTGGGCTGGATGGAGTTGGAGAACCCGATCCCGAGATACCGGCCGTCCTCGCGCGCGCGCCGTTGTTCCTCCCGGAAAGCCGGGTAGTCGAACCGCTCGAGCACGGCGTCGAGCGTCTCCACGCGCCGGAGCCCTGAAGCACCGTCGCGCCTGACGGCATCTTCCACGGCTGCTCGTCGGTCCTGAGCAGATTCCGTCGTCTCACTTCGACTGGGTCGAGCCCCAGTTCCCGCGCGACCAGGTCGATCATCCGCTCGCGAACGAGCGTCTCCGACGCGCCGGGGCCGCGGTACGAGATGTAGGGGTTCTTGTTCGTCGCGACCACGGTCGTCTCGAACGCGTAGACGCGCACGCGCAGAGCGGAGAGCAGGGTTGCGCGGACGAGCGCTGCGAACACCGGAGACGGGTGGCATCGCCGGGTACGCACCGTGGTTCATCGTCATTCGCACGCGGATGCCGAGGATCGTCCCGTCCTCGTTGACTGCGAACTCGACCTCGAGGTCCTCTTCACGGGCCGACCCGCCCGCGGTGAGGTTCTCCGCCCGATCCTCGATCCACTTGACCGGTAGCCCGAGCTGCTTCGACGCCGCTGCGATCGCGATGTCCTCGCGGTAGATCGACCACTTGAATCCGAAGGCACCGCCGACGTCCTTGCAGAGCACGCGGGTGCGGTGCTGCGGCACGTCGACGAGTTGGGAGAGGTACATGCGCAACAGATGCGGCGACTGCGTCGAGCCGTGGTACGTGAGCTCGCCCGTCCCGCGATCGAAGTGCGCGACGCCGCCGCGGCACTCCATCGGCACGAGTCCGTGCCGATGCTGAGACAAGGTTGCCGAGATCGACCCGGTCGGCGGCCGCGAAGACGCCTCGACGTCTCCGATAGACGAACGCGCCCTCCGGATCCCGATGGATCACGTTGTCGCCGAGCTCGTCGAAAACGCAGCGGCGCGTCCGAGGCGAGAGCCTGCTCAGCCGTCGTGACGACCGGCAGCTCGTCGTAGTCGACCATCGACCAGCTCGCAGGCGTCCTCAGCCACATAACGGCTCTCCGCGACGACGAGCGACGATCGGGTCTCCCACGAACCGAACCTTGTCGCGGGCGAGCGCCTCGTGGACCGGCGGGCGGTGGCCCTCGATCCGGAAGTTGAAGTCGAGCGGCTTTGCGAGGCCGTCGAGGTCCGCAGCCGTGTAGACGCGCGATCACACCCGGAAGGGCGCGCGCGGCCTCGACGTCGACGGACACGATCCGCGCGTGTGGGAGCGGGCTCCGGACGAACGCGGCGTGCAGCATCCCGGGCAGGACGACGTCGTCGACGTAGCGGCCGCGGCCGATCAGGATGCGCCCGTCCTCGACCCGTTCGACGCTGCCGCCGACGAGCTTCCCAATCATCGCGGTCGTCATGCTGTCTCCTTTCCGGCGAGCCTGGCCGCGGCCAGGCTCACGCCCTCGACGATGCTCTGGTAGCCGGTGCAGCGGCAGAGATTCGATCCGACAGCGGCGCGGATCGCCTCTGGCGTCGGATCGGGGTTGTCCTGCAGAAACGCGTAGGACGACATCATGAATCCGGGCGTGCAGAAGCCGCACTGGAAGCTGTGTCGCTCCCGGAACGCCTGCTGGAGGGGGTGGAGCTCGCCGTCGGCTGCGAGCCCTTCGATCGTCAGCAACTCGGACCCGTCTGCCTGGACGGCGAGCATCAGGCACGAGCGGATCGCCTGTCCGTCAAGGACGACTGTGCAGGCACCGCACACGCCGTGCTCGCATCCGAGATGGGTTCCCGTGAGCTGCAGGTCCTGCCGTATGAGATCCGCGAGTGTCCGTCGGGGCTCGACGAACACCTCCCGTCGCGTGCCATTGACGATGATCCCAATCGGAAGCCGCTCGATCATTTCTCTCCTTTGGCCCGCGCCGTCGCGATCTGCAGCGAGCGCTTGGTGAGTACGGTTGCGACATGCCGGCGATATGCGCCGGACGCCAAGACGTCCGTCGGGGGGTCGATCTCGGTCGCCGCACAGGACGCGGCGGTTTCGGAACGCCTCGGCGGCAGGCTCGTCTCCGCGCAAGAGCTCCTCCGCACGAGGGGCGCGAAGCGCGGTTCCGCCGGCGCCCGCATACGCGATCCGGGCCTCCGCGATCCGGTCATCGCTCGAGCTTGATCCCAACCGCGACACGCGACGATCGCGAAGTCGTGATGGCGTCGAGCGATCTCCTCGAACGCCCAGCCCCAACCAGGTGCCGTCACGTGGCAGGCGCAAGCCGACGACGAGCTCATCGGGCCGCTTGGTCGTCATGTAGGGCCCGAGCAGGAACTCGGACGCGCGCTCGGTGCGGGTGCCGTCGCTCGAGCGGAGCACGAGTTCCGCGTCGCATGCCACGGCAACCGTCCCGATTTCCGCCGCCGGATCGGCGTGAACGAGGCTTCCGACGACTGTGCCCCGGTTACGCGTCTCGGGGTGCCCGACGTGCTCGAGCGCCTCGGCGAGCAGCGGGCACTCCCGGCGCACGAGCTCTGACTCAAGCGCCGTGCGCTGTCGCACCATCGGCCCGAGGACGAGCATCCCATCGTCTACGACCAAGGTCGTCCAGCCCTGAGATGCGGTTGAGATCGATGATGTGCGTCGGTCGGGCGACGCGTAGGCTGAGGACGGGAACCAGACTCTGCCCACCGGCCAGCACGCTTGCGTCGTAGCCGTGCTCGGCGAGCAGGGCGAGCGCACCCTCCAGATCGTCCGGCCTGTGGTAGGCGAACGGCGAGGGCTTCATCCGGCGAGGTGCTCGGGCACCGTGACCGAGAACAGCTTGACGTAGGTCTCCTCGATCTCCCAAACGTCCTCGACCCCGACCGGGAACCAGCAGAAGTCACCCTTCCGAAGGGTGTACGGCTCCCCGGCCTGAGGTGTGCAGCGGACAAGCCCTTCGAGGAAGAACAAGGTTTCGCCCGCGTGCGTGCCTGTCAGCGTGCAGGGGCCGAGCCGCTCGATCCCGATCAAAGTGCGTCCGTCGTCAGAGCGGTGCAAGAACGCGCCGCTGTACTCCGGCGTGCCGTGGATCGTGACGCCGTTCTCACCCTGCGGGATTGGCCAGGGCTCGAGCGCTACGTCATCGACGTTCAGGACGAGGTGTGTCAGCAAATCGTTGACGCTCATGGTCCTCCTCGAGAAATCAGGGTCGCCGCAGCGGAGGCCACGGCGACCCCGTGTGTCTACTTCGCGTACTTCGAGAGATTGCGCTTCGTGTATGCGACGTACGTCCCGATGTTGTTGAAGTCGTAGCGCTTGGCGTTGACCCAGACCACCTTCGGCATCTTCGAGACGGGCTTGCCCTTGACGTAATGCTGCGCAAGCGCCTGGATCGCGGTGGCCCCGGACTCGACCGAGCCGGAGTCGTAGACCGCGCTCAGGCGACCTGCCTTGATCGCGTCAGCCCCGAGCTGGCTTCCGCAACAGCCCGCGACCAGGACGACGCCCTTCCCTGTCTTTGACTGCACCTTCTTCCCCGAAGACGTGAGCGCCGCCGCGATCCCAGCCGCGGTCGTGTCGTTCATCGCCCACCAGGCGTCCACGTCGGGGTGCTTCGTGAGCAGGTCCACGGCGATCGGCTGAGCGGTCGCCGTCGAGTCCTTGACGTTGTCCTGACGCTCGAGCACCTCCAGACCAGCCTTCTTGGCCGCCTTGATGAAGCACTCGACGACGAAGTTCAGCACCGGAACCTGAGCGCCGCCCATGACGAGCACCTTGGCCCCCGGCTTCTGCGACGCGATGAATTTCGCCGCGTCCTCACCGGGCTTGCAAGTCCAGAAGATGTTCTGCTTGATCACCGTGGTCACCGACGGTGCGGCCGAGTTGAAACCGACCACCGGGATGCCCGCTGACTTCGCCCGCTTGAACGCGGGCTCGGCGCCCTTCGGATCGAGCGAGAACGTCGTGATGCCCTGCACCTTCTTTGTCGTGAACGTGTCGATGTCCGCGATCTGCTTGTCGGTCGAGAGCTGAGCGTCAAGCGGCGACACCGACCAACCGAGCAGCTTTGCCACCTTCCGTTGCCCGAGAAGCAGCGCCTGCTGATCGGGCTGGCCGGCGAGGATGGGATGGGCCGAGCCGATCACGATCTTCGGCTTTGCCGCGAGTGACGCGCCGGCGAACGCGGCGACCGCCGCGACGACGAGCGCGAGCAGAACCGTGAGTCGAACAGCCTTGCTCCGCCGCGAGGACGGAACCAACTTGGTTGTCATCTGATGCCTCTCCGTCGCAGGTGTGAACGTCGAACGCGCAGTCCTAGCTGTTTCGCGATCCGCCACCTCCTTCGCCGCCTTCGTGGCGTGCAATCGCTGCCTCGAGATCCACGACGCGCTGGCGTGCTGTGTCGAGTTCGGACCGAAGCTGCCGCCCACCGTCGTCGTGAACGGCAGTTGTCAGAGTGGCGACACCACGTTCGTCGGACTCGTCGTCCTGTGCTGCGGCAGCGGCACGGCGGCGGCGCAACGACCAGCCGTGCTCGCGGAGCACACCGAGTCCGACGGCAACGATGAGGATCAGTCCGCTCACCGTGCCTTGCCAGAAAGACGAGACACTGCTGAGGGTGAGCCCGTTCTGGACGATGCCGAGGAACAGCACGCCGATCACCGTCCCGAGCAACCCGCCCTCGCCCCCGGTGTACGCCGTCCCCCCGATGAGCACGGCGGCGACCACGGTCAGCATCAGCGTCGGGTCGACCTGCGGCGCGGCCGCCGCGAGGCGCCCCGTCTGGACGACCGCACCGGTCCCGGCGCAAAGCCCTGAGATCGCATAGACCGAAACGAGGACAGCACGACCTTGACGCCCGCCAGGCGAGCAGCCTCGGGGTTCGAGCCGACGGCGTACACCGCCCGGCCGAACCGCGTGTACCTCAGCACCGCGGCGCCGATCGCGTAGAGCACGCCGCAGAGGACAAGCGCGCGGGGAACCCCGAAAACGTTGCCGTTCGCGAGTGAGGCGCTCGTCGAGTAGCTCTCCTTGTCGTAGAGCGAGATCGTGTCGCCGGAGGTCGTGAGCAGCGCGATGCTCGCGTAGATCGAGAGAGTGCCCAGCGTGACGACGAAGAACGAGATTCGCGCGACGCCGATCAGGATCCCGTTGACCAGGCCGAGCGCGAGCCCGAACCCCACCGTCGCGAGCACGGACGACGATCCACGACCCCCCATGGCTGATCGAGAGGCCGAAGATCATCCCTGATGCGACGGTCATAGAGGCGACGGAGAGGTCGATGCCGGCCGTGATCACCACGAACGTCATCCCCAAAGCGAGAATCAAGACGACCGAGTTCGAGCGGAAGATGTTCTGCCAGTTCTCGACGCTGAGGAACACGTCCTGGGTAAGCGACAGGTAGATGCAGACGATGAGGAGGCCGGCGAGGACGCCGGCGTACCGACCGAGCGCGAGCCGCCGCGTTCCACGTGGACGGTCGACGGAGGCCGAGCGACGACGGAGCCGCTCATGCGGCCACCGCCGTGCGACCCGTGAGCGCGACATGGGCGATCTCCTCCTCGGTCGCGACCGAGGTCTCGAAGCTGGCGCGGATGCGCCCCTGGTACATGACGAGGATCCGATCTGCGACGCCCAGGAGCTCGGGCAGCTCGGACGAGATCATCACGATCGCCCTCCCTTCCTCCGCCATGTCCTGGATGAAGCCGTAGACCTCGCTCTTCGCGCCCACGTCGATCCCACGTGTCGGCTCGCTCAGCACCAAGACGCCGTGGTCGAGCGCGAACCACCGGCTGAGGACGACCTTCTGTTGGTTCCCGCCCGAAAGCTGCGTGACGAGAGCGTCGAGGGAGCGCGTCCGAATCGCAAAGCGCTCCACCGCGTTGCGGGCCATGCGCCGCTCGGTCCGCGAGTTGAGGACGCCCGCGCGCGCGAGGCGATCGAGCCAGGCGATGGACATGTTGTGCTGCACCGTCCGTGTAGGGAGCAATGCCTCGCGCTTCCGGTCGTCGGGCACAAACCCGACTCCTGCGGCCTGGGCGCGCCATGGCGTGTCGAGCCTGAACGGTCCGCCCGCGACGGTCACCTCGCCCGTTGCCGATATCGCCCCGCCGAGCGCGAGCCCGATCTCCGCCTTGCCCGAGCCGACGAGCCCGGCGATGCCGACGATCTCCCCTCGATGGACATCGAAGGTCGCACCGGTGAGCGTTCGCCCGGGTGCCGAGAGCCGCGAGACGGAGAGGAGCACGTCGCCCTTCGGCACTCTCCGCTTGTGGTAGAGGTCGCTGATGGGTCGCCCGACCATGCTGCGGACGAGCTCCGATTCGGGCACGAGTGGCAGCGGGAACTCACCCGACGAGGCGACCGTCGCGCAGCACCGTCGCCTTGTCGGCGCATTCGTAGAGCTCGCGAAGCCGGTGGGAGATGAAGAGGATCGCAGAGCCCCGGCGGCGCAGCTCCTCGAGTTTGGTGAGGAGCCTCGATGGTTGCCGCCTCGGACAGCGAGCTGGTGGCCTCGTCGAGGACAAGCACTCGGAACTCGGTCGAGATCGCGCGTGCGATCTCCACTTCCTGCTGGAGCTCGACGCTCAGGTCGCCGACGCGCGTCCGCGGATCGACATGAACGTCGAGCTCGTCGAGCACTGCGCGCGCCGCCCGCCGGGCCGCACGCCAATCGATCGACCGGAGTCGGGTTAGTGGCAGCCGCCCCATGAGGACGTTCTCCGCGACAGAAAGTGTCGGGGCGAGAGTGAGTTCCTGGCTGATGCCGACGATCCCCTTCTCGAGCGCTTGACGGGGCGAGGTCCGAGCTGACCTCGACGCCGTCCATCTCGATCCGCCCCGCTATCGGCCCGCACCGCCCCGTAGAGGATCTTGGCGAGAGTCGACTTGCCCGACCCGTTCTCTCCTGCAAGCGCGTGGATCTCGCCGGGGAACAGGACGAGCGAGACGCGCGTCGAGGGCGCGTGACGCCCGGATAGCGCTTCGAGATGGCCGTCATCTGGACGACCGGCCGGCGACAGGCGTCGTCGTGCCTGGGGTGTACGGGCTCGCGATTCATTGGCGCGACTCGCCTCCGACGGGTCGGGCTTCCAGGACGCGCTCTCGATCCCACGTCGAGGCACCGGGTCGGTGTGCGCGAAGCCGATACTTCTCGACTTTGCCCGTGGTCGTCAACGGAAGCTCGTCGACGATCTCGACGAACCGGGGCAGCGCAAAGGCAGCAAGCAGCTCCGCGGCAGTGGCGCGACGAGCTCCGAGGGGTCGAGCGCCATGCCGTCGCTCGGCACGACGAAGGCCATCACCTCGTCCTCACCGAGTTCGGAGGGAACGCCGATCACCGCTGCGAGCCCGACATCTGCGTGGCTCTCGAGCGCCTGCTCGACCTCCCACGCGGAGATGTTCTCGCCCCGGCGCCTGATGCGATCGTTGAGACGCTGCTTGAACGTGAACCAGCCGTCCGCGTCGCGGACGACCTGGTCTCCCGTGTGGTGCCAGAGGTTCCGCCACGTCTCCACCGTCGCCTCGGGATTCCGGTAGTAGCCAGCTGGCGAAGCTGAACGGCTCGATCGGCCCGGAGCACCAGCTCACCCGGCTGTACCGGCGGGCACCTCGACGTCGCCCTCGTCGACGACCTTGGCCTGGAACCCGCGCGCCACGCGACCCATCGACCCGGCTGGGGCACCGCGGTCGCGCCCGATCGCCGCGTTTGTCTCCGTCGACCCGTAGGCGTCGAGCGACTCGACTCCGAACCGATCCTGAAACGGCTCAGCAGCGCCGCCGGCGGCACCGGGTGCCAGCGCACGACGAACGCCGTGCGCGCGATCGTCCGCGGGTGAGGCGGCCGATCCGCGAGGATCTGCACCATCACGCCGAGGAGGTACGTGAGCGTCGCTCGGGTTTCGGCAAGCCGCGTCCAGAAACGCGACGCGGAGAAGCGCTCCCCGACGACGAACGAGGCGCCGACGCTCAGCGCATGGAATGGTGCGTTGAGCGCGTTGGTGTGGAACAGCGGCAGGCACGTGTAGAGCACGTCATCGGCGTTGCACCCAGCAGCTCCGCGACCGATACGCCCCACCAGAAGCTCTGCGCGTGTGGGCAGCAGACGCCCTTGGGCGCACCCGTGGTGCCCGAGGTGTAGAGGACGGCGCAGGTGTCCCCGGGGGCGGAGGGGTGAGCAGGCACGTGCTCCCCGGGACCTGGAGAGGATGTCTCGATTCCCGTCGGCGGGACGTCGGCGTCGAGGATCCAGACCGCTCGAGCGTGGTTCGGGTGCCTCGCCTGCTCCCGGAGCTGCGCGACGCGCTCGCCGTCGACGCGAGCAGGCGCGCGCCGGAGTTCTCGAGCACGTGGCGCAGCTGCGCCGCGCGAAGGTCGACGTTGACCGGGACGAGCACCGCACCGAGCCAGGCGCAACCGAACCAGAGCGCCCAGGAACTCGATGCGGTTGGCGGCCATCACGGCGACTCGGTCGCCCTGTCGGACGCCGGCGGCGGCGAGACTCCCCGCCCAGCGGGCTGCGAGATTCGGCGCCTCTGCGTACGTGCAGGCCCCACCGGCGCTGATGACGAACGGCTTTCGCCCAGAGCGCTCGCGCGACGAGCATCTGCGCGGAATCGTCCGTTTGCCGCCGGCAGCTCGAGCAGTGAGCGGACGGTCATGCCTGTGACCTCGGCGAGGATGCGCGTGGCCGTCCTGTCGCGCGAGCGCCATGATGCTGATCATCGGATTGACGCCGGGCGCGGTCGGGAAGGCAGACGCGTCGCCGACCCAAACGCCCGGCGCGTCGTGGAGCTCTCCGCTTCCGTCTGCGACCGATGTCGCCGGTCACGACCCATGCGGCACGAGCCCATCTGGTGCGCAGAGAAGGCGCGCGTGTCGGGTCTGTCGGTCCGATTTCGGCTCGTGAACTGCTCGAAGTCGTCGCCATCGCGCCACTCCGGGCCGTCCCGGTGAGTTGTCACGATCGTCCGGGCGCCGGCCAGCCGGTGCATCTGCGCGAGCTCGACCTGACCAAGCGCCGCGACCTGCCTGTCGACCGGATCCTCGAGCTGACCAGTGACGAGCGGCTCACCGTCTCGGTCGAGGCGGACACGTCCGGCGCCGTGGTCGTGGCAGACGGCGTGGAACGGAGCCGTGTGCTCGAAGCTCGAGCATCCGTCGCTTGTGGTCCTCGCCGCCGAGCCAGGGCGTCAGCACCGCCCACATGCCCGGGCTCAGGGTCGTGCACTCGATCAGGTATCCCTCGCCCGTCGACGCCCGTCGTCCGATCGAGCGAGACCACCGACTGCACCTGCCCCTCCCAGCCGCGCACCGGCTCCGGATAGACGCCCCCCGACGAAGTACGTCGGATGGACGCGCAGGTGGTGCCCGACGGCCGGCCCCCCGATGCCTGATCGGAGAAGCACCGCGGGTGACTCGATCCCACCGGCGGCCAGCACCACCGTCGGCGCGTGGACGGTCACCTCGGTCACCGGACCCGTCCTGGCTGTGCGACCTCCGCGACGACACCGACCGCCCGCCCATCGTCGCGCGTACGATGCGGCGGACGTGCACCCGACGACGAACCGAGCGCCGGCGTCCGCTGCGTCCTGAAGGTAGGTCTTCAGCGTCGACTGCTTGCAGCCGCTGTTGGCAGCCGTTGTGGCAGTAGCCGCAGTAGTGCGGAGTCGTCGTCCCGCGACAGGCGTTGCGGGCGATCGTCTGCCACGTCAAGCCGAACCTCTCGATGCCGTTCGCAAGCAGCTTGCTCGTCCGGTTTCTGCACGGGTCGCCTCGCGTCGTGACGCTCGATGCGGGCGGCGACGGCGAGAGGTGTTCGTCGAACTCTGGCCCGTCGAGCCCGTCGAGGCCGCTTCGCCGTCCAGGCGCTCCTGATCTCGGGCGGTGGCGCGAGACAGACCATCGAGTTGATCACCGTGCCGCCGCCGAGCGTCGCGCCCGCAAGAAGTCCGAGCGAGCCGTCGACTGGAGAAGAACATCCCGCCGCGCATGAAGAGGTCGCGCGGCGCCGACGTCCTCGAGCTGGCGAAAGTCCGCTTCGTTCCGGTACCCCCCGCGTTCGAGGACGATCACCGATAGCCCGGCCGCCTGCAGCGTCGCCGCCACCACCGACCCGCCCGCGCCCGAGCCGACGATGCACACATCGGCCGTCGAGCGTGGCTCCCCGGCAGATCCCGCTCGACGGGGATCGTCTTCGGCGCCTCGTCCGGGGAGGGCGGCGCCGTCAGCGGGCCCGGGATAGCCAATCGCGTCCCAGTTCGGGTTGCGGCCGCTCTCGTCGCTTGCCGCGTAGAACAGGGCGAGCACGGTGTAGGCGAACTCCTGAAGCGCCGGTGAGTCGAGCTCCGCCTGCAGAAGCACGCCTCCCGTCGCTCGCGCGGCAGCGTTGGGAAGCCCGCGGCCGTCCAGGCGGTCCAGAGCACGGCGTCGAGTTCTCGGTCGGAGCCGACTGCGGGTGCGTCGGCGACGATCGACTCCGCGACGTCGATCGCAGCCCGACGTCGGATGCGGCTCGCGCAAGCAGCGCGCCGTCGCGCGCCCGGCTCCCGGTTCGCGAGCGACGGGACGAGCGTGTCACAGAGCGCGGTCGAGCATCGTCGCGCCCCACGCTTTCGGCGGTCACCCCCACAGCCGCGGCCGTTCGGTCGTCAGCCGCACGTTCACCGCCTTCGGGGCCGAGTACTCGAGCAGCGTCTCGCGAGAGAGCTCGCGCCCGTACCCGCTCCGCTTCGTGCCACCCTGCGGCTGCCCCTGTGGGGTCTCGAACCACGTGTTGACCCAGACGATTCCCGGCCTCGAGTCGCGAGCGAGTCTGTGCGCCCGGCCGAGATCCGATGGTCCAGACGCCGGCCGCCAGCCCGTAGTCAGTGCCATTGGCCCGCTCGACGACGTCCGCCTCGTCGCTCCATCGACTCGATCACAGCGACGGGGCCGAACATCTCGTCCCGTGCCTGCGCTTGCGCCGGCGGCGTCGCCGAGCAGCGTCGGTCGGAGGTACGCGCCGCCGGCAAGATCGCCGTCGTGGAGCTCAGGGACCGTGCCCTCCGACGAGCAGCTCTGCGCCCTCGTCGATGGCGCTGTTCACTGTTCGAGCACGCTGTCGCGATGCGACGACCGAGACAAGCGGCCCGACCTGGGTCGCGTCGTCGATCGCGTCGCCGACCATGATCGCTTCGGCGATCTCGACGAAGCTGTCAATGAACGCGTCGAGCACCGCCTCGTGCACGAGCAGACGTGACGACGCGAAGCACACCTCGCCGTTCCCGAGGAAGATCCCCGTCAAGGCGTCCGCGACGGCCGCGTCGATGTCGGCGTCCGCGCAGACGACGAAGGCGCTCTTTCCGCCGAGCTCCATCAGGCTGGGCGTGAAGTTGGCCGCCGCCGCAGCCGCGATGTGCTCGGCGGTCTTGGGTCCGCCCGTGAAGCTGATCTTTGCGACGTCGCGATGCGCGACCAGCGCCGCACCGGTCGCAGGGCCCAGGCCGGTGACGACATTGACGACACCCGCGGGCAGGATGTCGGCGGTGGCGCGGGCGAACTCGAGCACGCTGGCCGACGCGAGCTCCGATGGCTTGAGAACGACGGTATTGCCGGCAGGCCAGCGCGGGCGCGAGCTTGTTTGCGAGCGTGATCAGCGGCGAGTTCCAGGGGATCAGCGCGGCAATCACCCCGAGCGGCTCGCGCACGGTGTAGACGTGGCTCCCGACGTCCTCGACTGGGATCGTGTCACCGCGATGGTCACGCGCGAGCCCGGCGAAGTAGCGGAAGATCCCGGCGGCGAGCACAACGTCGCCGATCCGGGCCTCTCTGATCGGCCGGCCGTTCTCGGTCGCAAGCAACAGCGCCCACCGATCCGCGTCGCCTCGATCCGATCCGCGAGCGCATGCAGCAGCGCCTGCCGCATCGATGGGGTGCTGCGACGCCAGTCCTGGAACGCCGCTCGCGCGGCGGCGACGGCACGATCGACATCGTCCGTGGTCGCCTGGGGGATCGAGGCCCACTCTTGACCGGTGCTCGGCTCGATCGCCGCGAAGGTCTCTGGCGTCGGATGCTCGCCGCCGTCCACGAAGATCCCGTACGGCTGATCGGGCGAAAACGGCGCTCTGACTCGCGTGGCGCTTGCAGCTCCGCTCATGTCGCCGTCCTCGACCGCATGGCGCGCAGAGCCAAAGCGCCTCTTCTGCTTCCTCCATGATCGCTCGCGACGATCGTCCCGGCGGACTCGACGCTCTTGCACGAGCCCGGCGGACGGACCTGCGTAGAGCGCCATCGCCTCCGCGCCGTCGAGCACGTCCGCTGTGGGCGAGTCGACCCAGAACCGCGGCACGCTTTCGACCTCAGCCCCGCGTCGTCGATGCGCACGATCTCCGGGGATCTGTCCCGCGGCCGTCGTCGTGGCTCGGTCTCGAGTTCCCAGATCGCAACGGTCGAGTTCCGGAGCACACGGTGGGGGCGATCCGGCCAGCCAAGCTCGAACAGGTCGGTCCGGATGCTGTCGGTCTCCGTCGCCTCGATCACGCGGCGCCGGTAGTCCGGATGCGCGTAGGCCTCGGCGGCGGCAACGAAGCGGGTGCCGAGCACGACTCCGTCGGCCCCCAGCGCGAGCGCCGCGACGAGCCCGCGCCCGTCAGCGATACCGCCCGCGGCAAGAACGGGCAGCCCGTTAACGGCGTCGACGACGCACGGAACGAGCGCCATCGTCGGCACAGACCCTGTGTGGCCACCCGCGTCCGAGCCCTGCGCGATGATCGCATCGACTCCCGCGGCGGCCGCTTCGTGCCGCCTGTGCGGCGTTCTCGACTCGGTGCACGAGCAGCGTCCCGTGGGCATGGCACGGCTCGACCCACGGAGCGGGATCGCCCCAGCCCGTGACAAGCGCGTCGACACCCGCGTCAAGCACGGCAAGAACCCGCTCGGCAGGAACGACCTCGAGGACGAAATTGACGCCGATCGGGCGTTCGCTGCGGATCCGAGCGTCGCGGAGGCGGGCGAGCACCATCTCGGTCGGGTCGCCACCCGCACCGATCACCCCCAGCGCGCCTGCGTCGCTTATCGCCGCTGCGAGCTCGGCCCCGGCCAGCCCTCCCATCCCCGCGCCGACGATCGGGACGTCGATTCCCAACAGCGCGCACGCGGGCGTGTGGAACCCGTTCACGTCGTCGGCCCTTCGTGGCCGTGATCGTGGTGTGTGTGACCGTCGTCGTGCCTGTGGTCGGCGTCGTGGGAACGTGCCGACTGGCGGTCGACGGCCTTCGATGTCCCGCGCCTGGACGAGCCCGGAGCTGCGTGAGCACGTCCTCCAGCGCGCCGAGCCAGTGCTCGTAATAGACGTACCGCTCCCGCGTGTTGGAGCTTTCCCACTCGTGGATCCTCTCGATCAGCGCATGCCGGAACTCGTCCCACGCGAACAGGCCCTGCTTGTGAAGCCCGACGGCCATTCCGAACGCACGGCTTTCCCAGGGCTCGGCGAACACCAGCTCGCCGTTGCTCCGCGGGAGCGGCGCCACCCCTCCAAGTTCGGCGTCGAGCGTCTGCGTCGCAGAGACGGCGTTCACGCACCGCTCCGCGGTAGCCGGCGCCGCCAGTGCGACGCCGATCATCGAGTCACGCGTCACCAGAGCCGCCAGCTCAGCCTCCGTCATCCCCTTTGTGCCCGCCGGGCGCTCGGGGAGAACGAAGTAGCGTTCCTCGGCCGTCACGTCGTAGACGCGAACCTCGACGTCCTCCGGCACGACGAGCTCGAAATCCTCTTCGAGCACACGTCGCGGTTCGACGACCATGCGCGCGCGGTATTCCTGGCTCTTGTAGAACGCCGGGGGAATCCCGAGCACCGGCCAGGGGTAGCACGAGCAGAGCGTGCAAACCATGACGTTGTGGACTGAGTCGGTGTTCTCGACGCAGACCAGGCTCTCGCCCTGCAAGCCACCGATCCCGAGTTCCGCGCAGGCCGCGGTCGCATCGGTGAGGAGTCGCTGCTTGAAGGCGGGATCGACCCATGCCCGCGCGATCACCCGCGCACCCAGCAACGGGCCGAGATCCGACTCGTAGATCTCGACGATCCGGTCGATCGTGTCCGTGCCGAGCAGCCCGCGCTCGATCAGCAGCGACTCGAGCGCTCTCGCGCGCAGGTCAAGCTCGGCCGTGGATGCCGGATAGCGACCGGCAGTCGGTGAAGCTGCGCCTTCCGGAAGGGTCTCCATCACACCTCGCTCTCCGCTGGCGCCGCCGGTTCGAGGTACGGCTCCCACAGGTCGAGGTGCACCACAGCATTGGGCTCGGCACGGGGACCCCAAAGCTCCCGAGCATCGAACCTGACCGTGTACACGTAGTGGGGGCGCTCACCCTGAAGATGGGCGTTCGAATCCGGATAGACGTACGCGCCGCACACCCGGGTGACCGAGCCCTCACGGCCCAACGCATACGCCGGCAACCGGGTATGACCGACAGGGTTCTGCTTGCGCGCGCGGACACGATCGCCGGGCGTGTAGCGGGGGGCGTCATCCACGACTCTGGCAGATGAGACACCACCGCGAATCGCGCGTTCGGTGTCGTCGAAGAGCTCGGGCCGAGGGACATCGGACAAGTCGCTTGAGAACTCGTCGACGAGCGTCGCGGCTCGTGAGTCGATGTCGTCAAATGAAACGATCTGCTTGTCGATCAGATTCGTTTCGAGCGCCGCGAACCAGAGCTCCCAGTACGACGAGGCTCGATATCCCGCCGCGTCCATCGACTCCCGCGCGAAGCGGTTCTCGTCGGTGTTGTAGACACCTTGTGCAAGGGTCGCGAACGTCAGCCCAAAGACCCGCCGCTGCCAGGCTTCGCTGAACACGCGATCGCTCCCCGCGCGCGGCACAGGCCCGAAGGCTGGGTCGCCGCCAAGGTCGTGTGCCCTTCGGCTCACACAGCGCTCCTCATCCGAACCGGCCGCAACACCGCGAATCCCGCGATCGCCATCCCGCCCCAGAACAGCAATTGGCCGGCGAGCGACACAAACCTGAACTCCTCGAGCTCCGCCGCAGCGAGTGCACCTGACCCACCCTGATCCGGGAAGAGCACCGCAGCGGCGAGCAATCCGAGCGCCAGCGGGAGACACGCGGCGCTGAACCCGCGCCAGCCCGTACCGCGCGCCGCCAGAAGCGTCGTCGCACACGCGTAGGTCACGACACCGAGCGCGATCGCCGCGACATAGAGCGCCTGGCGCGTCCCAAGCGCGAGCTCGGACTCAACGCCAGGCGGAAGCGGCGGCAGGAGGACCGCGGGGACGATCGCGACCGCCCAGGCTGCTCCGACGGTGACCCGAACCCACACCGCGTGCGGTGCGCCGCGACGGCCGGCGAGCACAAACGCCGCCCCTGCAAGCGCGAACGCCACGCCAAGTCCAATCAGCAGTTGGCCCGTCACCAGCCCACCACGCTGCTCTGTGCGGCTGAAGAGCTCCGCCACGCCAGCCCCGTGGGTCGATCGCATGCTCGGCGGCGACTGCCCGATCGAGCGCACGCTCACCGAGCGTCAGCTGGAACGGGAGCACGAGCACGACCCCGGCGAGCGCGGCCACGAGGGCGACCCGTAGCCACCCCGAGGGAGACAGCTGTGGGCTAGTGACAGGGAGCATTGGCAAGGTGCCGCCCGTCATGGAAGAACTCGTGAAGAACATTCTGGTGCCCCAGTACGGAGCCGAGGACGACATCCGCAACCTGGCGCTGGTCAAACAGCACCAAATAGAGCAGGAACGTGCCGAATCCGAAATAGACAGCAGCCGTCAGTCCCTCACCCCATCGCAGAAGCGCACGCCCAATCGGATCCCGCGCCGTCGCCGACTGCGGAGAGAGGGTTGCGTCCCGTGGACCAGCCGGTTCTGGCGAGCCGCACGGCGAGGATGGGAGCGTGGGGGCGGCGCCCCGACCCCACGCTCGCTCACCCGCACCAGGAGGAAGTGGGGGCATGGCGGCGACCCTACTCCTTTGACATGACACGTGCAACATGCGACGCTCCGGGCTTACCGGACAGGAGATCCCATGCGTCTTGAAGGTGTCAGGGAGTTCGCAGCGCCACGTGAGGTTGTGTGGAGCGTGATTGACGATCCGGCCCAAATGGCTGGTCTCATGCCTGGTGTCGAAGGCTTTGAGCTCCTCGACGATCGTCACTGGCAAGCGAACGTAAAGGTGCCGCTCGGATTAGGCGGGCTGCGGATGACGATCAGTTTCGAGCGACTCGAAGAGCGAGCTCCGGAGTTTGCGGCATTGAGCGCGAAGGGCCGAGGCATTGGCGCGCTGTTGAACATGACGACCTCGTTCACGCTGACGGGGCGTGACAGCCAAACAGCCATGGCCTGGGAGGCCGACGTCGCCATAGCTGGTCCCGTCGGATCGATGGGGCAACGGGTGCTCCAGCCGATCGTCCGTCAGCAAGTTGCCAACGTCCTCGCGGCCCTCGAGACGAAAGTTGCCGAGGTGGACGCGCCCGCGACCACAGAACCAACGGCCACGCCCTGATCCTCGAGCCGGTCGCCTCCCCTCCATGAGCGCAACAACGCCGATCATCCGCTACGAGCTGAACGACCAGGTCTACCGGTCGATCAAAGAGCGACTATTGACTCGGGAATTCGGAGGCGGCGCCAAGCTAGGTCTCCAGGCTCTTGCTGACGATCTCGGCGTCTCGCGGAGCCCTGTGTCGCATGCGCTCACCCGCCTCGTCGCCGACGGGCTCGTCGTCTCGGATCGGCGCGGATTTCACGTCCGCCCGTTGACGGCTGAACTCATGACCGAGGCGCACGAGGCCCGACTCGCGCTCGAGCTTCACGCCGCGGAGTTGACGGTCGAGCATGTCTCGCCAGCCGAACTCGAAGCATTCCGAAGTCGCATGACAACCACGCAGACCGCGGTGCGCGAACGGGAAATTCTCAACGCCCGGGGGTACATGCTCGCGAACAAGGAGTTTCACGAGTTCCAAGTAGATCTGGCTGGAAACTCCTTCCTCTCGGATATGTATCGGCGCCTTTGCCTTCACCAACTGATGGAACGAACAATCCTCGTGCTCGGCATTTCCGCGGCCGGTGGCTCGTCCGAGGAGCACGAAGCCATCGTCAACGCGTTCGAGCGACACGACCTTGCAGCAGCCCGCGACGCCCTGCGCCGAAACGTCGAGACCGGGAAAGCGATCGCGCTCGAGGCGCTCATCCGAGCGGGCGGAGTGCTCTGATGAGTTTCGTCACGACGCGCGACGGGACGCGGCTGCGCGCGAGTGACCGAGGCGCAGGCCCTGCCGTCGTCCTCGTCCACGGATGGAAGATGTCGCACCGGATTTGGGATCGCACAGTGGCCTCCCTCGAAGACCGGTATCGCGTCGTGAGCTTCGACCTCCGAGGCATGGGAGAGTCGGACAAGCCCGGTTCACGCTACGACTTCGACGAACTCGCGGCCGATCTTGGCGAGGTGATCGACCAGCTTGGACTCACCGACGTCACACTGGTCGGATGGTCGATGGGTTGCTCCGTCTCGCTGGAGTACCTTCGCAAGAGCGGCGCCGGCGTCGCGCGCCTCGCCCTCGTCAACGGGCCCATCCGGTTGACGCAGACCGACGACTTCCCATGGACAATGACGGAGGCTGAGCTCAAGTCGTATCTGGACGCGGTCGTGCAGCGCTGGCCCGAAGACGAGTACGCCTTCACACGCGACACCTTCCATGATCCCCTCACTCCCGTTGTCGACTGGATCTACTCCATTGCACTGCAGACGCCGCTCGACGTCGTCCTGAAGACCGTCCGAGCACAAAGCGCTCTCGACCATCGCGCGCTCCTGACCGCCCTCCAAATCCCGGTGCTCGCGATTTACTGTCGGCACGACCCCTACTACCCCACCGAGCTGGCCGACTTCATCGCCCAGGCGGCGCCCCTCGGACGCGCCCTCGTGCTCGAGCAAAGCGCGCACTACCCGTTCCTTGAAGCCGATACGGCTGCGTTCAACGACGCGATCGCCGCGTTCGCAAACGGCGACCTGGTTGGATCCCCGGGTTCCTGAGCGAGCCCACCACCACCCGCTGGAGACAGCTTCCCGCGGAGATAGCTTCCCGCGACCCTCCACGAAGTCAGGCGAGCAGCCCGCGGTGACGCTGCAACGCGTCGAGGAACCGGTCACGTCCTCCTCGACGTTGTAGAGGTGCAAGGTAGACCGACATGAGTGTGCGGCGCCAAACCGGGCTCGTCTACCACGAGCGGTTCCTGTGGCATGACGCGGGCTCTGCTGCTTCCGTGATACCGGCCGGGGGAATGGTGGAACCGGGGCCG
Source organism: uncultured Actinomycetes bacterium (assembly GCA_963839755.1). Classification (GTDB taxonomy): domain Bacteria; phylum Actinomycetota; class Thermoleophilia; order Gaiellales; family Gaiellaceae; genus Gaiella. The sequence continues at coordinate 37,085 of CAWIVU010000012.1, read as the reverse complement.
CACTCCGAGTCTCCCGAGCGGATCCGGCGGATCAACAGCCTTGTAGAGGTCAGCGGGCTGGGGGAGCAACTCCACCGCCTCCGTCAGACTGCCGCAACCGGGCGGCAGGTGGCCCGTGTGCACACGCCCGCCTACGTAGATCTCGTGCAAGAGCTCAGCGACGGGGTTGGCGGAGATGCTGGTGACAACGCATTCGTTCACCGCTCGAGCCACGAGATCGCGATGCTGTCTGCCGGAGCGTGCATCACTGCGGTGGATGCCGTGATCCAGGGGGTCGTCGACAACGCGTACGCGCTGGTCCGTCCGCCCGGCCACCATGCGATCGCCGAAATGGGGATGGGAGGCTGCATCTTCGGCAACGTGGCGATCGCGGTCAGGCACGCGCAGGAGGCACTTGGCGTCGGACGCGTTGCCGTCGTCGACTGGGATGCCCACCACGGCAACGGAACGCAGGAGGTGTTCTACGCGGATCCCTCGGTTCTCACGATCTCGCTCCATCAGGCCAACTGCTACCCACCCGACTCGGGTGCCGCGCATGAGATCGGCGTGGGCGCGGCCTTCGGTGCCAACATCAACCTCCCGCTGCCTCCGGGATCGGGAGCGGGCGCGTACGAGGCAGCTTTCCGACGCGTGGTGATCCCAGCACTGGACGACCACCGCCCCGAGCTTCTCGTCGTCGCTTGCGGCTTCGACTCGAGCGGGTGGGATTCCCACGCCCGGCTGATGCTCCACAGCGCGGCGTACCGCGAGCTGACGCAAGCGATGCTCGACGTCGCCGACCGGCACGCGAGCGGACGGCTCGTCTACTGCCACGAGGGCGGATACGCGCCGGGCTACGCGCCGTTCTGTGGCCTCGCGGTGCTGGAGGAGCTCTCGGGGTACTCGACCGGCGTCGACGATCCCTTCCTTCCGATCATCGAGGGATTCGACTACCAGGACCTGCAGCCGCACCAGGCAGCGGTGATCGAGGAGGTCGCACGTGCGCTCGGGGACGCTTGACGCGTTCTGCGAGACAGTCGTTCCCGGCGTAGAAGGCGACCCACTCGCTCTGATGGGCGTTTCGGCGCTTGACCTCGGAGTGCCAGAGCGAATGTCGCCGGAGACCGACTCTGTCCTCGTCGATCTGCTCGGCGCCGACTTCGCTTCCCTCGGGCTCGCGGATCGAACGGTTCGGCTGAACAGCCGCGTCGCCACGGGCGAGCAGGCGTCGTACGAGCTTCGCCGGCTACGCGCCGAGGTCGTCGCCCTGTCCTACGGGCTGACCGAGGACGGACACAACCCTCTCTGGTCGGCGATCGGGTACCCAGGACCGGCTACACCGCCGCCCACCCCGGAGGAACGCCCGAAGCGGATCCCCGTGCTCGACCCGGTCGAGGAGGGGGACACGGTCACCGCCGACGCCTGCGTGATCGGCTCTGGCGCAGGTGGCGCCGTCATCGCGGCGCGACTCCAGCAGGCGGGGCTGTCGGTCGTCGTCCTCGAGCAGGGCGGCTACACGAGCGAATCCGACCTCCTGCAGGAAGAGCTGCACGACGGAGCGAGGACGTACCTGAACGGTGGGATCATCTGGTCCGAGACCGGCCGGATGGGAGTCCTCGCCGGTGGCACGCTCGGTGGCGGAACGTTCGTGAACTCGCTCGTCTGCTTCAGGCTGCCGGACGACGTCCGCGAGGAGTGGGCCCGCCACGGGGTGCTGGGCATCGACGAGACGGAGTTCGACGCCGCGCAGGACACCGTCTGGCAGCGCCTCGGCGTCAATTCCGAGGCCACGGTGCCCAACGCCAGCAACCGACTCATGGCCAAGGCGCTGGAGCAGACGGGGCGCGGCTGGCGCCTGCTCGACCGGAACGCTCGGCCACATGATCCGAGACTCTGTGGCTACTGCAATGGCGGCTGCCAGCAGGGCGAGAAGCAGTCGACGCTCGTGACGTACCTCCAGGACGCGGCCGACGTGGGTGCTCGCTTCATGGTCGGGTGCCGCGCGGAGCGGATCCTCGTCCGTGGCGGTCGCGCAGTCGGTGTCGAGGCGGTCTGGACGGGGGCGGACGGCGCCGCTCGTGACGTCACTGTCCTTGCCGAGACCGTCGTCGTCGCCGGTGGGGGGATCGAGTCACCGGCGCTCCTCCTGCGCTCCGGCATCGGAGGACCGGCGGTCGGGGACAACCTGAAGCTCCATCCCGCGTGGTTCGCCGGCGGGGTGCACGGCGATCTCCTCGATGCCTGGACAGGGCAGATCCAGTCGGTGACATCGCTCGACTTCCGAGTGCTTCCGCACGGCGGTGGGTTCTTGCCGGAGTGCGTGATCCTCAACCTTGCGTTCTGGGCCTCCGCCATGCCGTGGGAGGACGGCGTGGCGCACAAGCGTCGTGCGCTCGAACTGTCGAGGACGTCCTCGTGGCATGCCGTCACGCGTGATCGCGGTAGCGGTCGCGTCGTCCAAGGCTCGGGTGGGGGCGCAGTGGTGCAGTGGGAGCTCCATGACCCCCGCGATCTCGAGACGGCGAGGATCGCGAACGTCGAGCTAGCCCGCCTTCACGAGGCTGCCGGGGCACACTCGATCTTCACGTTCGATCCGCCGGGGCTGCGCTGGGTCCGTGGCGAGGAGCCGTTCGAAAGGTTTCTCGACCGACTACGAAACGTGGACTGGCGGCAGGCAATCGCCTACTCGGCGCACCAGATGTCCAGCGCACGCATGGGCACCGATCCGAAGACCTCCGTCGCCGATGGTCGAGGCCGTCTGCACGACGTGCAGGGCGTTTGGGTCGGCGATGCCTCGGCGCTACCAGATTCGCCCGGCGTCAACCCCATGATCGCGATCATGGCGCTGGCGCATCTCACCGCATCGCGCATCCTCGAGGACAGCTAGCTCGGGCTGCCGTCACTCACTCTCGGCCATCGACGCCGGCCCGTGCCCGGGTGCCGCGTCCGAATCGCCGGAGCCGCCGACCGCTCGGGTTCTGCTGGAGGCGGTCGATCGCGACGGCGACGATCAGGATCACGCCGGTCACGACCTGCTGCCAGAAGCTCGAGACTCCGGCGATCGAGAGGCCGTTCTGCAAGGTGCCGATGAAGAGCACACCGACCGCCGTGCCGGTCACGCCACCGACACCGCCGAGGAAGCTCGTCCCGCCGAGCAGCACGGCGGCGGCCGCGTCGAGCGGGATCGACGTTCCGACGAGCGGGCTTGCAGCGCCGAGGCGTCCTGCCTGGATGACCCCGCCGAGCGCCGCGGCGAGACCGGAGATCGCATAGACGAAGATGAGCGTTCGGGCGACGTTGATCCCGGAGAGCCGTGCGGCCTCGATGTTGCCGCCCACGGCGTACACGTCGCGCCCGAAGTACGTCCAGCGGAGGACGGAGAACGCGATGACGTAGGTGGCGACCATGATCCAGATCGGTGCCGGGATCCCGATGACCTTGCCGAACCCGAACCAGTCGATCAGCGGCGACGTGATGTAGGTCGTCTCCGTGCCCGACCAGATGTTGACGACGCCCTGGTACAGGGACAGCGTGCCGAGCGTCACCACGAAGAACGAGAGCCCGACCTTCCCGATGAGTACGCCGTTCACCAGCCCGCCTAGGAGGGCCCCGGCGACGAGGGTGCCGAGGACCGCGAGCCATGCCGGGAGCCCGAAGTCGTTGAGCAGGTGGGAGAGGAGGATGCCCATCAGCGCGAGCGTGGACCCGACCGAAAGATCGATCCCGGCGGTGAGCACGACGAACGTCATCCCGATGGATACGACGAAGAGGATCGAGACGCTCGTGAGGAGGTTCTCGAGGTTCGGCCGGGTGAAGAAGTTCTCCTGGGTCAGCGAGAGAACCACGAAGATCGACACGAGGAGGATCAGCACCGCGGCGTATCGACTCGACGCCGACCAGGCGCCCGCGGCATGATCGAGAACCCGCTGTCTACGGCGGTCGATGTTCGTCGGATCCGTCATTGGTGCCCTCCGGCGATGTGAGCGATGCGGGCCTCGGTCGCGTCTTCGCGCGAAAGCCAGGCCACGATCCTCCCTCTGAACATGACGGCGATGCGATCGCAGAGCAGGCACAACTCCGGGGTCTCGGAGGAGGAGATGAGCACGCCGACGCCGTCTCGCGCGACAGCGACCAGGAGCCGGTAGATCTCCGCCTTGGCACCGACATCGACGCCACGGGTCGGCTCGTCGAGCATCAGTACCTTCGGTCCGCTCGCGAGCCACTTGGCGAGCACCACCTTCTGCTGGTTCCCGCCCGAGAGCGTCGAGACCGGAACCCCCGGCGAGTGAGCCCTGATCCGCAACGAGGCCATCGCATCGTTCACGATCGCCGCCTCGCGCGCCGGCCGCGGGTATGCCAGCCTTGGCACGCGTGACGTCGTGGCCATGACGAGGTTCTCGCGGACGCTCATCCCCAGGACGAGGCCCTCAGTCTTGCGGTCGGCCGGCACGAAGCCGATCCGGTTGCGGATGGCGTGCCGCGGTGAGCGGAGGGTGCGGCCGTCGCCGTCGACCTCGACCGTCCCCTCGCTCGGCGAGCGCAGCCCGAAGATCGTCTCGAGCAACTCGCTCCGGCCCGCTCCGACGAGCCCGGCGAGACCGACGATCTCCCCCGCGCCGACATCGAGGTCGACACCCGCGAACATCCCCGGCGCGGTCAGTCCGCGCACGCGGAGCACAGGCCTCGGGTGGGTCGTCGTCGACGCGCGATCCCCCTCGGCCTTCGTCTCCTCTTCGAGCGCACGTCCGACCATCATGTGGATCAGGCTGGTGCGGCTGAGCTCCGCAGTCGTGCTCTCGCCGACGCTGTGGCCGTCTCGCAGCACGGAGATGCGGTCGGCCAGCTCGAAGACCTCGTCGAGCCGATGGGAGACGAAGATCGTGGAGACACCGTCGTCGCGGAGCGTGCGCACCACGTTGAAGAGCGACTCGACCTCGTCGTCGGTCAGTGAGCTGGTCGGCTCGTCGAGAATCAGGACACGCGCATCGATCGAGAGCGCACGGGCGATCTCGACCATCTGCTTCCGGTCGGGTCGGAGCCGGCGGACGGGCAGGGATGGGTCGAGGTCGAGTCCGAGTCGCTCGATCGCGGCGCGTGCCCGCGCCCGGGTCGTCTTCCAGTCCACGAGTCCTGCGCGTCTGGCCATCCGGTGTCCGAGAAAGATGTTCTCGGCGATCGAGAGATCGGGCGCGAGCGTGGTTTCCTGCGTCACCGTCGCGATGCCCTGGCGGAGTGCATCCGTCGGTGTACGAAACGTCGTCGGCCGACCTGCGAAGTGAGATCGATCCGGCGTCCGGCTGCAGCTGGCCCGACAGGATCCGCAGCATCGTCGACTTTCCCGAGCCGTTCTCGCCCATGAGCGCGTGTACCTCGGCAGGGCGGACGCTGAGCCTCGCCCCGCGAAGGGCATGCACGCCCCCGTAGCGCTTGTGCATCCCCTCGGCGAGCAGCAGGGGCGCGGTGTCGGGCGAGCCGGTCATGGCCGGGAAGGACGGTGCGTCGCGGGAGCGCCGGTCAGGACAGACCCCTGCCGCGCGGTCTCGAGGAGCGCCGCAGCCGACAGGGCGACACGGTCGTGGAACGGATTGGCGACGACCTGGACGCCCAGAGGCAGGCCGGCCGCCTCGGCGACCGGCACGACCGCAACGGGGAGACCGGCGACGCTGAAGGTGTGCGTGAAGTTGAAGACGTCGTAGGTCTCGAGCGGCGCGTTTGTCCCTGGTGTGCAGCCGTGGGGCGGGGCAGCGCCGACGGCCACGGGGGCAAGGACGACATCGTACGCCGCCACGAACGAACGAATCGTGGCGCGCAGCTGCGCCCAGCGCCGGAAGAGCGCGAAGTAGCCCTCTGCGTCGAGCCGCTGCCCCTCGAGCGCGTCGAGCAGCGACTTCAGTTGGCCGACGTGACGACCGTTGGCGTGAGCGAGGTCCTGCCGCGCGCGTGCGCCGCCGTCCGCGGCCATCATGCCGAAGAAGATCGCAGACGCCTGCGAGACGTCCGGTGGCGCGACCTCCTCGACGAGACACCCGGCCGTCTCGAGCGCCCGGGCGGCCGAGGCGACCGCCTCGACGGTGACAGCGTCGGGGGTCGCAACGCCGTCGCGGGTGTAGAACCCGACATGGAGCGAGGTCGCAGCGACGCCCGGGTCGAGGAGGGGTGCCGGTCCGACGAACGGGTCGATGCCGTCCGGCCCGGAGATGACGGGAAGCAGCAACGCGGCGTCCTCGACGTATCGCGTCATCGGGCCGACCGCGCTCATGTCGAGCATCCCCGTGTCGCGGGTCGAAGGCCAGCAGCCCGTCTCGGGTACGAGCCCGGCGGTGGGTCGCAGGCCGACGGTGCCACAGTAGTGCGAAGGCACGCGGATCGAGCCGCCCCCGTCCGTCCCGATCCCGACGATCGACGCGTCGGCGCCCAGCAGCGCTGCCTCCCCGCCGCTCGAGCCACCGGGCGTGCGGGTCGAATCGAGCGGATGCACCGTCCGCCCGCTGACGACGTTGTCCGTCTCGTACGACCATGTGTATTCGGGCACGTTCGTCTTGGCCACGACGACCGCGCCCGCCTCACGCAGGCGGCGAACGACGGTCGCGTCTCGGTGCACGAGGTGCCCGACACGGGCGAGAGACCCGCTCAGCGACGGCAGGCCAACGGCCTCGAGCGAGTCCTTGACGGTGACGGGAAGCCCGAGCAGGATGCCGTCGGCCCTGGACGTCCTTCCCACGTCGGCGCGCGCGGCATGGGCAAGCGCCGAGTCTGCGTCGGAGCTGACGACCGCGTTGAGGTGCTTCGCACCGTCGAGTCGGTCGAGCACGTGCTGCGTCAACTCGACCGACGAGATGTCTCTCCGGCCGAGGCGCTCGAGCCACTCGCACGCCGACGGCTCCAGCCGGGAACAGCGAAGGTCGGACATCTGCGCGACAGTAAAGAGGAGAGAGTGGCTCGCGTCCTCGTTGGATGCGCCGGAGGGCCTCGGACTGGTCGCCCGGCCCTCCGGCGGTGAGACAGCTCCTACTTGATCGCCTTCAGCTGAGCGTCCCAGCTCCGCAGCTTGTTGACGTTCGCCTTGGTGACGAGGTTGGGCCGCACGACGACCACGGTCGCCGGCAGCTTCTGCTTCGTCGCGAGCAGGTAGGCGCCCCGGACGAGCTCCTGCCCGATCGAGACGGACTCGCTCCGCACGGTCGCGACGAGACGCCCGTCCTTCACGGCGGCGAGGCCGTCGCTCGTGCCGTTCAGCCCGACAACCGTCAGCTTCTTGCCGACGGAGCGCGCTGCGATCACGGCGCCGATCGCGCTCGGGTCGTTGTAGCCGATGACGGCGTCCATGTCCGAGAAGCGCTGGACGAGCGCGTTGCCGGCCTTCTGTCCGCCGGTGACGTCATCGGTCGCGTTGTCCTGTACGCCCACCACGGTGAGGCCCGCCTTCTTGGCGTAGAACGCCTGACGCGCGGTCAGGTACTTGAGTGCCGGGACCGGCGCGCCGATCCCGATCAGCCCGACCTTCGCGCCGGGCTTCGCCTTTGCGAGCGCCTGGACCTGGAGGAACGCCTGGATGTCGCGGGCCTGCCACACCCCGGCCGACACGCCCGGGATGCCCTTCGCCTTTGGATTGCCGAAGCCTGCGTCCTCCGCGACGACCGGAACACCCTGCTTCTTGGCCTGTGCGAGCACGGGGTTCACTGCCTTGGGATCGAGCGGATAGAAGATGATCGCGTTGACCTTCTGGGCGAGCAACTGCTGCATGTTGCTCACCTGCTTGTCGACGCTCAGGGCGTCGTCGAGGGTGATGAGCCTGCATCCGAGTGCCTTCGCCTGTGCGACCGCGCCCTTCTGCATGTACTGGAGGCTCTCGTTCGCGGCGAGCGGGTTCTGCAGACCGATCTTGCAGCTGACGCCGGCCTTGGCCTTGACGTTGCCGAACGTCGACGGGGCCGTGCCTTCCTTCCCCGAATATCCCGGGACACCGGCGGCAAGAGCGCCGCCGACCGAGACGACGAGGGCTGCGGCTGCCACGCAGATGGCGGTCGTGACCCATGAAGGTCTCCGCATGGACTCCTCCTTCAGTCTGGCGTCGGCCCTGCCCGCCCAGTACGCGCAGCGACTGCCGCCTCGGGCGGATCCGATCACACTGCGCCGTACCACGTCAAGGGTTTTGATCAAATATCAAACGCTGGTACGGTGCTCGCGTGTCCGGCTGGGGTCATCGCGCCCTCCTTTGTCCCCGTCGGAGCGCACCGTGGCCGCGTTGCTGCGCGACCGGGCCGCAGACCTGGCCGATGCGCCGTTCCTTCTCGCGGCCGGTGAGGCCTGGAGCTTCTCGGACGCCGCCGAACGCGCAGCACGCCGGGCCGACACTCTGCGCGCGACTGGAGTAGAGCCCGGGGACCGCGTGGTCGCGCTCCTGCCGAACGGTCCGCTGATCGTCGAGCTCCTCCTCGCCTGCGCATGGTCGGGTGCAGTGCTGGTCCCGGTGAACACGGCAAGCCGCGGCCCGCAGCTCGCGCACGTGATCGGCGACTGCGAGCCGAAGCTCGTCGTCGCAGACGCCGCGTTCGTCGAGGAGCTCGCGTCCGTGGTGTCCATCGAGAACGGGTCGACCCCGCTCTGGGTCGCGGGCGATCCCTCCGCGCGGAGCGCCGTCCCTTCGCCCGGCTCGGCCGCATCCCTCGAGATCCGCGAGTCACGACCGAGCGATCCGCTCGCGATCCTCTACACGTCCGGGACGACCGGGCCGCCGAAGGGCGTCATCTGCCCGCACGCTCAGTTCTGGTGGTGGGGCCACAACACCGGTGAGGCGCTGGGGATCACCGAGGGTGATGTGCTTTTCACGTGTCTCCCGCTCTTCCACACGAACGCCCTGAACACTGTCGTGCAGGCACTCTTTCACGGCGTGAAGCTCGTGATCGGCGACCGGTTTTCCGCTTCCCGGTTCTGGCAGACGGCTCGGCGACGCGGATGCATCGGTGACCTACATCCTCGGTGCGATGGCGTCGATCCTCGCCGCCCGCGATCCCGGTCCTTTCGATCGCGCGCATCGCGTCCGGGTTGCGCTCTCACCCGCGACCGCGCCGCCGCTGTGGGACGTGTTCCGCGATCGCTACGGGATCCGGATCGTCGAGGGTCACGGGATGACCGAGACGAACCTGGCCGTCGGTCCTCGCGACGGAGAGCAGCGCGCCGGCTGGATGGGCCGTGCAATGCCCGGTTTCCAGGCGAAGGTCGTCGACGGCGACGACGTCGAAGTCGAGCCGGGCACAGCCGGGTGAGCTCGTCGTCCGCGCCGACGAGCCGTTCGCCTTCGCCAGCGGATACTGGCGCCTCCCCGAGGCGACGGTCGAGAGCTGGCGCAACATGTGGTTCCACACCGGGGATCGCGTCGTCTCGGACGGGGACGGATGGCTTCGCTTCCTCGACCGCATCAAGGACGCAATCCGCCGTCGCGGTGAGAACGTCTCCGCCTGGGAGGTCGAGCAGGTCCTGACCTCCCACCCGCGAGTCGCGGCCGCCGCGGCCGTCCCGGTGCCCTCACCTCTCGGGGAGGACGACGTCATGGCGTTCGTCGTGTGCGACGACCCCGTACCGTCGCCCGAGCAGCTGACGGCCTGGGCCGACGACCGGCTGCCGTACTTCGCCGTCCCGCGGTACCTCGAGTACCTCCCCGATCTGCCGCTCACCGAGAACGGGAAGATCCGCAAGTACGTTCTCCGCGAACGCAGGCGTCTCCGAGACGACCTGGGATCGTGAGACGGATGGCGCTTCCCGCAGGCGTTAACCGGTCGGGCCGGCTTCGAGATCCCGCACGAAGATGTCGGTGAACGTCTCGAGGTGCTCGCGCAGCATTCGCTCGGCCTCCTCGGGATCGCGCGCGCGGCAGGCGGCGACGATGGCGCCGTGACCCCGTTCCTCGACCTCGTAGACCCCGTCTTGGTCCTCACCGATGACAAAGGCGCTGAAGCGCTCCGAGGTCTCGAGCATCGGACGCAGCAGCCTGGGTATCCAACGCGACCCCGACGCCTGGGCCAGCGCGAGATGGAATGTCGTGTTGCCCCGGATGATCTCGGCGCGCTCGCCCCGCCGGTACGCCGACGTCGAGCTCTCGAGCGCGGCGCCGAGCAGCGCTCTCGGCGTCGTCGTTCCACCCGAGCGCAGTGCGTCGCACGGCGATCGACTCGAGCGCGAGCCGCGCCTCGTAGACGTCGCGCATCTCGCCCGGGTCGATCCGAGTCACCCGCGCTCCCTTGTACGGCAGCGTGCTCCGCGAGGCCGAGCGCCTCGAGCTGCCGCACGGCCTCGCGAACCGGCGAGATGCTCATTCCGAGCCGCTCGGCGATCTCCTCGAGCCGCAGAGGCGTGCCCGGCGGGATCTCCCCCATCACGATCAGCTCTCGGAGCGCCTCGGTGGCGACTCGACGCCATCGTGCCCGCGACGCGACGCGTCGTACGCAGGTTGCGCGTTCAGAGGGGCGTTCAGGTGCTCGGCCATCCGCGCGATATTTGATCAAAAGCCACGACCGAGACAAGGAGCAGCGATGAGCGACAACCCCTCGTCGACGTTTCGCGCGGCAGCAGTGCAGGACGCCTCGGTCTGGCTCGACCGGGCCGCGTCGACGGAGAAGGCGTGCTGCGCTGATCGAGCAGGCCGGGGCCGGCGGCGCCGACATCGTCGCACTGCCGGAGAGCTTCGTCCCCGGCTTCCCGTACTGGGTCTTCGTGAAGCCGCTCGGCGAGACCGCGGCGTGGCACGCGCGTCTCCACCAACAGGCGGTCGAGGTGCCGGGCCCGGAGGTCGACGCACTCGTCGCCGCGGCCGAAGCGCGCCGGCGTGATCGCGGTCGTCGGCGTCACCGAGCGGGAGCCGGGCTCGATGGGGACGCTCTACAACACGAACGTCGTCGTCGGGCCCGACGGGCTGCTCGGGAAGCATCGCAAGCTCGTCGCGACCTGGGGTGAGCGGGTCGTCTGGGCCGGCGGCGACGGGTCCACCCTCGGCGTGTTCCCGACGCCGCTTCGGGCCGCTCGGAACGCTCAACTGCGGCGAGAACCTCAACTCGCTCGCTCGCTACGCCCTGCTCGCGCAGGGCGAGCGGATCCACGTTGCGAACTTCCCCTCCGCTGCGGTCGCAGGAGCCCGCCACTCGCGCGAGGAGCTCTTTCTTCACGTCGCTCCCCACGCCTACGAGGGGAAGGTCTTCTCGATCTGCTCCTCCGAGTACGGCACCCCCGAGGTCGCGTCCGAGCTCGGGCTCGCCTTCGACGTCCCCGAGGGAACGTACAACTGCATCTCCGGCGTGATCGGGCCGAACGGCGAGTGGGTCACCCCGCCGCTGGTGGACGAGCCCGGCATCGTCTACGCCGACTGCGACCTGAACGCGATCCTGGAGGGAAGGCTCTTCCACGACATCGTCGGCCACTACAACCGCTTCGACGTGCTCAGGCTCGAGCTCGACCGCACTGCCCGCACACCGCTGCACTAGCCGGTGCCGGACGGCTGAGCGCGGTCGGTCGGCTACCCGGCCTGGTCGTAGAAGCAGCGGATCCCGAAGTCGATCCACTCCGGGTTGTCCCAGTCGTCGTACCGCTTGCGCACGATCGGCGCGAGCCCTTCGACGACCTGGTCGGCGGAGAGCCCGTCGCGCTTCAGCGCCGCCGTCTCGTCCCGCATCGTGACGAGGTAGTCGCGCACGGCCTCGACCACCCCGACGTCGGTCACCTCGCCGTGGCCCGGTACGACGATCGCAGGTGCGAGATCGATCACCCTGCCGAGCACGTCGATCCACAGGTCACCGTCCACGTCGGCGTCGTCCGGCGGGAAGTACGGCACGATCGGGAACATCCGCGTCTCGAACAGGTCGCCGCCGAACACGACCGACTCGTCGGGCAGGAGCACGACCTGGTCCCCTCGCGTATGGGCCAGCCCCCACGTGAGCAGCGCGCCGGTGCGTCCGCCGAGGTCGATCTCGGCGGAAGGCCCGTCATAGGTGACGTGCGGGTCGAACGAGCCGGACGTCCACGAGCTGCTCGGCGACCGACTCGCCGAAGCCGCGAAACATCCCGATGTACGCCTCACCCTTCTCTCCGAGCTCGTCGCGCTGGGCGGCGTTGTAGACGATCAGCGCCTCGTTCTCGAACACCTGCGCACCGAACCCGTGCTCGGGATGGAAGTGCGTCAGCGTGAGGATCAGCGGTCGGTCGCCGGCGAGCGCGCGGGCATGCTCGAGCACGCGCGCGCCGTTCGCCGGGCCCATTCCCGTGTCGACGACGAGCGCGGCGCGCGTGCCGAGCACGATCCCGACGTTGGGCACGAGCGGCACCCGACCGTCCGGGAGGACGTAGACACCCTCCGCGATCTCGACGGGGTCCGCGGAAACGACAGGCGCAGGTGGCGCAGCGGATTCGATCTCGGACATGAGTCCTCCTCGCTCAATCGTTGGCAGAGTCGAGTCGGGCGAGTTCGTCACGGATTACCTCGATCCCGACGGACGCCCGCGGAAACCCCGTATAGACGGCGAGCAGTGCGGCGAGTGCCTCGAGCTCGTCGGGCGTCGCGCCGTGCTCGAGCGCCCAGCGCACGTGGGGGCGCAGCCGCGCTTCGACGCCACCCTGGGCGATCAGTGCCGCGAGACGATGAGACTGCGGTCGCGAAGGCTCAGGCAGTCGTCGACCCATGCCGCGCCGGCCGTGACGATCGCCTCTTCCGCCATGCGCTCGCCGACGAGGGCGCAAAGGTGATCCCAGACGTCCGTCCTCCGGGATCGCGAACTGGCTCGCATACGCGGCGATGCCCCGCTCCCAGCGGTCGACCATGCCGGCACGGCCCTCGACGGCGCGCGTCGACACTACCGAGGAGAGCCTCCACAGCAGCAGCAGCCCACGGGACGACGATACAGCCGCGGCGGTCCAGGCGGGCCGCCGACAACGAAGCGGGGCAGCCAGCCGCATCGTCCGTTCCTTTGACAAATGCACAGGAGAGTCTGATACTTGCGCGCACGACACCCTCCGGTGCCGGCGGTCCGGGGTCTTTCGCGGCCTCGGGTGGCGGCGGACACGGGATGAGCGGAATCGGCCGGGAGATGGGGCCCGAGGCCCAGCACGAGGTTCAGGAGAACAAGACGGTGATCCAGAGGACGGGACCCCGGGAGCTGATGTCCCCGTGACAGGCCCCGCCTGCCCTGTCGCCGACTCGCGTCAGGCCCACTCACCACTGGAGGAATGCTGATGACGGATCTCACGCGACGCGAACTCGTTCGTGCCGGTGCGACGGGCGCCGTGCTGCTCGGTTCGGGTGGGCTGCTGGGCAGCCTCGGCAGCGACGCGGCACGCGCGGCTCTCACGCGCGACCTCACCGCAGGCGCCAAGCGGGGTGGAACGCTTCGCGTCGGGATCGCCGGTGGCTCGCCGACGGACGATTTCGACATGGCCCACATCAACGGGCCGTCCGCAACGGTGAGGGCCCAGGCGTTCTACGAGACGGTCACGTTTCTCGACGGACAGTTTCGCCTGCACAACGACTTCCTCGCCGACGAGTTCAAGCCGAACGCAACGGCGGACGTGTGGACGGTTCGCCTCAAGCAGGGCGTCGAGTTCCACAACGGGAAGACGGCGACGGCCGACGATCTGCTCTTCTCGATCAGGCGCCTGCTCAACCCCAAGTCCGGTGCCACCGCTGCCGGTCAGCTCACGGCCATCGATCTCAAGCGGACGAGGAAGCTCGACAACCGGACGGTTCGCTTCGTCCTCAAATCGCCGCAGTCCTTCTTCGACTACCTGCTGAGCGACATCGTCTACCTCGTACCCGTCGGGTACGACCCCAAGAGACCGGTCAGTACCGGGCCTTGGCGCTTCAAGAGCTTCCAGCCCGCTCGTCAGACCGTGCTCACGCGGTTCGAGAACTATCACGGGACGCCGGCGTACGCCGACCAGCTCGTCATGACGGAGCTCCCGGACGATACGGCACGCGTGAACGCGCTCATCTCAGGGCAGGTCGACGTGATCAACCAGGTCCCTACCCGAACGTCACGCAACTCAAGGGGCAATCCGGGATTCAGGTCGCGATCTCTCCGACGGGCGGTTGGAACCCGATCACCATGCGGGTCGACGTCGCTCCGTTCAACGACGTGCGGGTGCGCCAGGCGATCCGGCTCGCCATGAATCGAAAGCAGGCGATCGCCACGGCCCTCTATGGCCAGGGCGCGCCGGCGGCCGACACCTACGGCCGCTTCGACCCGTCGTTCAGTGCGGCCTTCAAGCGCGATCAGGACATCGAGAGGGCGAAGAGTCTGCTCAGGCAGGCCGGACGAACGAACCTGAAGCTCGAGCTGGTCACCTCGCCGATCGCGGCCGGCATCGTCGAGGCCAGTCAGGTCCTCGCGCAGAACGCGAAGGCCGCGGGGATCGACATCACTGTGCGAAAGGTCGATCCGGGCACGTACTTCTCCCGATATGGCAAGTGGCCCTTCGCGATCGACTTCTGGGTCGGCCTGCCGTACCTGGTCGTCGCCTCGATCGCCGACGGCCCAGGCGCGAGCGTCGTCAACACGACGCACTTCAACGACCCTGCCTTCAACAGGCTGTACGGACAGGCATCGAGGACCCTCGACAAGAACAAGCGCGCGGAAATCGTGCACGCGATGCAGAAGATCCAGTACGACAGGGGCGGCTACATCATCTGGTCGTTCCAGAACTCCGTCGACGCCTACTCCAGGAAGGTGGGCGGGATCCAGCCGATCGACAAGACCGCCTGGGGACTCAACCGCTGCCAGTTGCACAAGCTGTACTTCAAGTAGAACACCGCAGTAGGTGACGGGACGCGTGGCCGGCGGAGAGCAGCTGCTTGCCCCGGAGACGCTGGGCGAGTCTCCGGGGCCCGTAACCTCAGGCGCCCGATCACCTAGGGCGGCGACGCTGCTGTGGATCCTGCGGCGTGCGCTGCTCAGCCTTCTCGTGCTGTTCGGCGTTTCGATCCTGATCTTCGTCGCGACGCAGGCCCTCCCGGGCGACCCTGCGGTGCAGATCCTCGGACACACGGCGACGCCCGAGCAGCTCGACGAACTCCGCGAACAGCTCGGTCTCGACCAGTCTCTGATCGACCAGTACCTCACCTGGCTCGGAAACGTTCTGACCGGCTCGCTCGGACAGTCGCTGACGTCGCCGCAGTCCGTCGGCACGCTCCTTGTCGATCGCGGGCTGGCGTCACTGGCGCTCGTGCTCGCGTCCGCCCTGATCGCCATACCTGTCGCCGTCATCGTGGGCTCCGTGGCCGCCGTGCGGCGCGACCGCACGCTCGACCACGCGACCCAGGGCATCTTCCTCGTCCTGACGGCGCTACCCGAATTCGTGATCGGCCTCGGGCTCCTGATCCTTCTCGGCACCACGGTGTCAACGGTGCTGCCGCCGGTCGCACTGATCCCGTCGGGGGGCGCCGCATTCACTCACCCGAAGGAACTCGCGCTGCCGGTCATCACGCTCGTGCTCGCGGTCCTGCCGTACCTGACGCGTCTTCAGCGCGCCGCGATGATCGACGTGCTCGAGTCCGACTACATCCAGATGGCACGTCTGAAAGGGCTCCCCGAGCGAACCGTCGTACGCCGGCACGCGCTTCGCAACTCGCTCGTCCCCGTCGTCCAGGGCTCGGCGCTCACGCTCATCTACCTCACCGGCGGCATCGTCGCGATCGAGTACCTCTTCGCATATCCCGGCCTCGGCAGCGCCCTCACGACCGCTGTCGCCGGTCGCGATCTCCCGGTCGTTCAGGCCATCGTCCTGTTGCTGGCGTCGGTGTACGTCGTCGTGAACCTCGTCGCGGACCTGCTCACCGTCCTGCTCGTCCCTCGCCTGAGGACACGACGCGCATGAGCGCCGCTCACGTGGTCGCCGAACCCGGGCAGCCGACCGCTCACCGCAAGCGCCTGCGAACGGTACGGCGGTCGCTCCGGTACGGCAGGGTCCGGTTCGGACTGGGAGTGCTCCTGCTCGTGATCTTGCTGGCGCTGCTCGGGCCTCTCGTGGCGCCGCACGACCCCGACGGCGTCGTGGGTCTGCCGGCCCAGGGGCCGTCGGGTCAGTTCCTCCTCGGCACGGACTACCTCGGCCACGACGTGCTCTCGCGTGTCCTGTGGGGAGGGCGCAGCGTGCTCTGGATGTCGTTCTCCGCCGCGACGCTCGGGGTTGCGGTCGGCGCGGCGGTCGGACTGCTCGCCGCCTATGCGGGAACGATCGCCGACGACGTGCTGATGAGGGGCATGGACGTCATCCTCGCGTTCCCCCAAATCGTCTTCGTGCTCCTTTTCGTCTCGCTCCTCGGTCCGAAGCTCGGGCTGATAGTCGTCCTGGTCGCGCTCGCCTGGGTTCCCCAGGTGGCACGGGTGGTGCGCGGCATCACATCCGACATCGTTCACCGGGAGTACGTCGAGGCGGCCGAGCTGATCGGGCTCCCGCGGTGGAGGATCCTGACGCGCGAGATCCTCCCGAACGTCACGACGCCCCTCATGGTCGAGTACGGGCTCCGCCTGACGTGGTCGATCGCGCTGATCGCGGCGATCAGTTTTCTGGGATTCGGCATCCAGCCGCCGAACGCCGACTGGGGCCTGATGATCAACGAGAATCGAAACATCCTCACGCTCCAGCCGTGGCCGATCCTCGCCCCGGCCGTGTGCATCGGGCTGTTCGCCATCGGGACGAACTTCATCGCCGAGGGGATCGCCAGAGCCGTCGCAGGTGTCGACCGCGATGGCGGTGCCCGGTGACCGCGCTCGAGGTGTCGGCGCTCCGAGTCGAGCTGCACCCTGGCGGCCACGAGATCGTGAAAGAGGTCGCGTTCTCGGTCGAGCGCGGCGAGGTTGTCGGCCTCGTCGGCGAGTCGGGCTCCGGCAAGACGACCGTCGCGCTCGCGCTTCTCGGTCATGCCAAGCGGGGAACAAGGATCTCGAGCGGCTCCGTACGCATCGACGGGGTCGAGATGCTCGGCAGATCGGCCGGCGAGGTTCGCGCTGCCCGCGGGAGCAGCATCTCCTACGTTCCCCAGGACCCGGCCGCCGCCCTCAACCCCGCGCTGACGATCGGGATGCAGCTGGTCGAGGTGATCGAGACGCACCGGCGGTCGGCATCGTCGGGCGAGGCCCGCGATCGCGTCCGCGAGACGCTCGGCGAGGTCACGCTCCCGACCGATCCCGCGTTTCTCCGCCGATATCCGCATCAGCTCTCCGGCGGCCAGCAGCAGCGCGTCTGCGTCGCCATGGCGTTCCTGCTCAGACCAAAGATGATCGTCCTCGACGAGCCGACGACCGGTCTCGATGTCACCACTCAGGCGCACGTTCTCGAAACGGTGCGCGAACTCTGTCGCGAGCACAACGTCGGCGCGGTCTACGTCAGCCACGACCTCGCGGCTGTCTCGATGCTTGCGCAGCGCGTGCTCGTGATGTACGCGGGCAGGGTGATCGAGGCCGGACCGGTGAAGCGCCTCTTCACGCGTCCTGGTCACCCGTACACGCGCGGGCTCGTCGAGGCGATCCCGGACATCTCTGCCCGACTTGCCCTCGAGGCGATTCCCGGCCACGTCCCTCCACCAGGGCGACGGCCGGACGGCTGCGTCTTCGCGCCACGCTGTGGTCACGTTCTTGCGGGCTGTCGTGAAGCCGAGCCGCCGTACGTCCAGCTCGAACCGAACCATGACGTGGCCTGCTTCCGCGCGGCGGAGATCACCGGCACAGATCTCAGTCTCACGATCGTCCCCGGTGCAGCCGTGGCACCGGCCGAACCGGTGCTCGTCGTTCGAACGCTCAGCGCCTTCCACGGGGACCAGCAGGTCGTCAACGACGCGTCCCTGGAGCTGAGGCCTCGCGAGTGCCTCGCGCTCGTCGGTGAGTCCGGTTCGGGGAAGACAACGCTCGCGCGCGCGATCATGGGCCTCCACGTTCCGCGCGGCGGCGCGATCGTCTTCAAAGGCGACGTGTTGAGCGCGGACGTCCGCCGGCGACCGGCAGCGAGTCGCCGTGGGCTCCAGTACATCTTTCAGAGCCCGTACAACTCGCTCAACCCGCGCCACACCATCGGCGAGATCGTCGGAGTCCCGATCGAACACTTCTTCGGACTCCGTCGTCGAGCGACCGCCGAACGCGTCCAACGCGCACTCGAACGTGTCTCGCTTCCGGCATCGGTCGCAGCCGCGTTCCCGGACGAGCTTTCAGGCGGCGAGCGTCAGCGCGTCGCGGTGGCTCGCGCGCTCGCGTGCGAGCCGGAAGTGCTCATCTGCGACGAGATCACTTCGGCCCTCGACGTTTCGGTCCAGGCGGCGATCATCCAGCTCCTCGAAGACCTGCGCCGGGAGGAGGGACTTGCGATCATCTTCGTCACCCACAACCTCGCACTCGTACGGACGATCGCCGATCGCGTGATGGTGCTCAACGGGGGTCACGTCGTCGAGAGCGGCACCACGGAGCGCGTCATCGGAGACCCCGAGCACCCGTACACCCGCGAGCTGATCGCGGACACGCCGACGCTTGCGGGTCTCGCGACTGTGGCCGCGGCTCCGCCGGTCGCCGGTGCCTGACCTGCACGACGCAGACGGACTCGAGGCGCTGTGGCAGCCGCTCGAGCTGCGCGCCGAGACCGTGCCGAATCGGGTCATGTGCTCAGCCACGACACTCCAGTACGGCAGCAGCGACGGGCACCTCGGGGCTCGACACCTTGCCTTCTACCGTGAGCGCGCGCTCGGCGGTGCCGGCCTGCTGTTCACGGAGCAGCTGAGCGCAAGTCCGCTGAGCGAGACCGCGTTCCCCCGTGCGATTGCGGCATATGACGAGAGCAACGTCGGGCGCTTCAAAGCGATCACCGCCGCCCTGGCGGACCATCCGACCCGGCTCTTCGCGCAGCTCGTGGCGGGGGGCGGAAAGGGCTCGAGCGTCGTGGGGCTCGATCACTGGGCCCCCGTACGCGCACCGTCGCTCGTGCCGTCGCCCGGCGGGGAGATGCCCGAGCCGCTGGCCGTCGAGGAGATCGATCGGCTCGTGAGCGACTTCGCGCGCTCCGCCCGCAACATGCGAACCGGCGGCGTTCATGGCGTCGAGGTGCACGGTGCGCACGGTTGGCTCGTCGGCCAGTTTCTCAGCCCGTTCTACAACGTCCGCGACGACGCGTACGGCGGCAGTGTCGAAGCACGCTGCCGCCTCGCGCTGGAGATCGGCGCTTCCATCCGCACCGAGGTCGGGCAGGACTACCCGGTTGGCCTCGCACTCACCTACGACGAATGCATCGGTGCCGCGGGCATCACGATCGACGAGACGTTGGCCCAACTCGCAGTACTCGCGGATACGGCGATCTTCGATTTCTTCGACCTCTCGATCGGAGCGTCGCACTCCGGGCACATGACGATCGCCTCGATGAGTGTGCCGGAGAACCACGCCCTCGCAGCCGCAGGGCGCGCAAAGCGCGTCGTGGGCGACCGAGCCGCGGTCTTCGTCGCCGGGCGCGTCGTCGATCTGCGCATGGCCGCACGGGCAGTCGCCGCCGGAGACGCCGACGTGATCGCGATGACGAGGGCGCATCTCGCCGACCCCCACCTCGTCCGGAAGGCACGAGAGGGGCGAGCCGCCGAGACGACCCGGTGTGTCGGGGCGAACGTCTGCGTCGGCCGCGCACTCCGCGGTGTCGAGGTCGCGTGCGTCGTCAACCCGGCGACCGGACGGGAAGACCGGTGGGGCGCAGGATCGCTGACTCGCGTGGACCTCCCCAAGCGGATCGTCGTGATCGGGGCCGGCCCTGCCGGGCTCCGTGTCGCGGCAACCGCGGCGACCCGCGGCCACCGTGTCGTCGTGTTCGAGCGCGAGAGCGACCCTGGGGGACATCTGCGCGAGCTCGCCTGGCTGCCGACCCGGGAAAGCTGGTACCGCGCGGTGGACGATCTCGTCGCGGCCATCGATCGACAGGGCGGGCGACTCCAGACTGGCGTGGCGATGGACGTCGACGGCCTTCTCTCACTCGCGGCCGACACGTTCGTCGTCGCAACCGGCGCAACCTGGGATGAGACCGGAGTGAGCGCGCGCCGGCCCGAGCGAACGGAGATCCCCGGGGTCCGCGGCGCGCGGGTGCACGGCCTGGGCGGTGCACTCGCGCTGGCCCGGCGCGATCCGCGATCGTTCGGACAGCGGGTCGTGATCCTTGACGAGACCGGCAGCTACGCGCCGCTGGGGCTCGCCGAGGTGCTCGCCACTGCGGGCGTCCGGACGCACGTCGTGACACCCGGACCGACGATCGGCGCGGAGGCCACGGCCGAGCTGGAGTTGCCGCACGTCATGCCGCGCCTGCGCCGCCTCGGAGTCGAGCTGACGATCTGGCGCGACATCGGCTCGATCGAGGGTCGACGCGTCGTACTCGATGACATCTGGGGAGGAGCGGCCTCGGTCATCGAGGAGGTCGACGCGATCGTGCTCGCCACTCGACGCGTGCCCCGGGACACGCTCTCCGAAGGGTTGCGCTCCGAAGGCAAGACCGTGAGGCTGGTGGGCGATGCGCGGTCCCCCCGTACGACGCTCGCCGTCATGCACGAGGCAGAAGACCTCGCGCGTGCGCTCTAGCCACGAAGCGGGCGCACGAGGTTGGGCTGCGCAACGTAGGGTGGCGCGCCGCTCGAGCGACGGGGACAGATCGGCAATGGGTGGAGATGCGTGATGCGGATCTGGTGGCAGAGCTTCGTCGACCCCGCGCAGAACGAGCCGTACCTCACGTGCCTGGGTGAGTACCTGAACGAGATCGCAGATCCCGAGACCATCGTCGACGTTCACGGCATGACTCCCGGCGACCGCTCCTTCGGGAGGCTCACGGAGCTCAGGTGTGCGGCGCTCGCAGTCGACAATGCGCTCGGCGCCTCTGCCAGCGGCTACGACGCCTTCGTGATGGGGCACTTTCAGGACTCCGGGCTGTACGAGGCGCGCTCTGCGCTCGCGATCCCCGTGGTCGGTCTCGGCGAGACGTCCCTCCACTGGGCCGCGCAGATCGGGCGGAACATCGGCGTGGTCACGATCGATCCGGTGTTCGAGCGGTGGCATCTGGAGCAGGCCGACCTCTACGGTCTCTCCGGCCGCGTCTCCCACGTCGTCGGGCTCGGACTCGTCGTGGAGGACTTCGCCGCCTCGTTCGCAGGCAACACCGAGGCCCTCGGCCGAATGGTCGCTCGGTTCCGCGCACTGGCAGAGCCACTCGTCGACGACTCTGCCGACGTGATCGTTCCCGCGGGCGCGCTTCCGTCACTTCTCCTGCGCGGCGAGCGAGGCCTGACCGTCGGACATGCCCCCGTCGTCAACTCCATTGCCGTCACGCTCAAGGCCAGCGAGGCGTGGGTCCGGGTCCGTGAGCTCACCGGACTCGAGCCGAGTCGCGGCCCGAGCTTCGCACTCGCGCCCTCGGGAGCGATCGACGACTTTCGCAACCTGCTCGCGAACGGACGGCCCAAGGTCACGCGTCCCCGCTGACGTCGCGGGGCTCCGCTCGCGCGACAGCGGAGACAGTGTCGGCGAGAGACACGCGTACGCTCGGCGGCGAGACATGCGACGCAACGGCCCAGCCGAGGCCGTCATCGCCGCCGCCGTCGAGTTGCCGTACACGTCTGCCGGCGAGACCGAGGAGCTGTCGCACGGCTTCTACGAGACCATGCATTCCGCCTGCGACTCGGGGTGCCTGCAACCTTGACAAACGGACAGCACTCTCGGAGGATGACCAACGTGCCAGCTCCCGACACTCGCCCGGTCGACGCCACTTCAGACCACACACGCGGCAGCCATCTCGCCCACTGCGTAACCGCCTCGGTCGCCGTCGACGCCGAGACGGCGTTCGAGTTCCTTGCTGATGGCATGAATCAGTCGTACTGGGCGTTGGGAAGCTGGGATCGCCGATCACTGGGTGACGGGATCTTCGTGGGTACGAGCCTCTTTGACGGCAGCGAGCTCTTCGTTCGGGTGGTGCCGCGCCCCGAGACATTGGTAGTCGACTTCGAGACCGGTCGATCCCCTGACTCGCTTGCCCACCACGTCGAAGCCCGAGTCATTCGAGGCGAGACACTCGGTCGGCGAGCCGAGACCTGTGTCGTGACGCTCACGATCTGGCGCTCCGACGACGTCGATGACGCGACGTGGGACCTACTCGGCCACTGCTTCGCCACCGAGATCCAGATGATCCGCGGTCGGCTCGAGCTTCGGTTCTAGACGAGTGTCGTAGCGGGCAGGCGTTCAACTCGTCGGTCAGTGTGAGTGGTGCTCACAGTGCGCGCCGTGGTTCTGTTCGGGCGGCGGGACGTCGAGCGCCGGGTTCTCGTCGAAGAACCCGAACGGCTTCAGCATGAATCCGATGTAGTGGACCGGCATCACCGGCCAGTCCTCCGGGCGAGGAATGTGGTGCAGGCCGAACGTGTACCAGAGCACGATGTCCTCGTTCTCGATCGAGCGGCCCTGCGCCACCATCGCAGGGAGACCATCGCCGCCCGGGTTCTGATTCGGATACTCGCCCGCCGCATAACGCTCGCTGGCGTCATGTCGCGTGACCCACACGTGCTTGTAGGCGAAGCCTGCCCGTCGTTCGAATGCGGATCCGGGTTGCGCGAACGGGACGACGTTCTCGCCCGGCAGGAGTCGGTAGCCGACCGGTTCGCCCACGGCGTTCCTCGACGTCTCGTTCACGATGAGCCAGGTTCTGCCGTGGAGCGGATCGATGAGCTGGGGCGACTCGTCCTCCGTCCTCAGCAGCTTTCGAACCGCGTAGAAGCCGTTGCCGAAGGGGTTGTCCGGGCCGGCCGGGGCAGACTCGGTGTGAACCTCGTAGACCGAGTTTGGCTGCCCGTCGACGTCGAGGTCCAGGCGCACGTTGAAGAAGTGCTGGTGGATCATTCCGTTGACGCCCTCTGCCACCAGTTGGCCGTAGACCGGGGTCTCACCCTGCGCGATCGCGGCGGTGGCGATGATGCCGGTTGCCTTGACCTCCGACTCGATCGTCCCGTCTTGGTACAGGTACCAGTAGAACCCGTACTCATAGTTGCCGATCGTGGATACGGACGAGACAACGAGCCGCCGGGATCTCCGAACCTCGGTATCGCCCGTCCGAAAGTCCCAGTGCTTCCAGAGGATTCCGTAGTCCTCCTCGTGCATGCAGATGGCGTTCTTGATGACGACGGGCTCGCCGTTCCCGTTGGTCACCATCGCGTCGAAGTAGTGGATCTCACCGAGGCAATCGCAGCCGAGCTCGAGCGAGTTCGCGAGCGTCCCCACCAGGTTCTCTCCGATGTCGAACGGCGACTGGAGGTACCTGACCGGGCTGGGATAGCCGTACGGAACCGCCATTTCCGAGTACGACGCCCGATGAAGAATCGGGCGCACGACGCCGCCGTCGGCGTATCCGACCTGGTGGAGGACGAGACCCTCACGGGCCGTGAACCCGACGCGCAACGACCACTTCTGCCACTCCACGAGGTTGCCCGCGACCTCGAAGCTCGTGCCCTCGGGCTGAACGATCTCGATCGACTTGAGATCCGACCGCTGGACGCCGAGCTTCGACGCGCGATACTCGCCGTCGCCGGGCGGGAGCGGGACGGCCCCGTAGTCGGAGACCTCGAGGACCTCACCGCGATTCAGATCGACCAATCCGACGACCCCCTCGATCGGACGGGCGTACGGGTTGGAGTCCGGAGACGCGCGCACCCATGCCAGCGCGCGGCATAGGCGCCGCCCGTCGTACGCGTGGTCGCCCCACGCGCCGGCCGGAATCGGATCGACGCAGACGAGCGAGTGATCGTTGATGCCGCGTCGCTCGAGTGCGGCCACGAAGTCTGGATGTGCGAGCATCAACTGCTCGAGCTGTGTGTACTCCTCCGGGACCATTGCCGGCTGAAGACCGTCGAGTGACGTGAGGGCGACGACCGAGTCTTCCGCGAGGTCCACGATCAGCTCATAGGCCTGCTCTTCGCTGGGCGAGAGCACGACAACCTCTGCTTCGCGCGTGATGCTCGATGCAGGCCAGTTCGCCAAGGCAGCCTTCGACGGCTCGCGCAGTGTGACGCTGACGAAACGAAGCCCTTGGGAAAGCGCCGCTCGCGCCGCGGCCACCACCCGTTCGATCTCCTCGACCGTGAGCGGATCGAGCGGGTACAAGGCAGCAGTCTTGGTGCTCATGAGACCCGCGACTCTGCCCGTCTGCTGGACGTCTGTCAAGTTAGTTCCGTGAACCATGGACCCGTGAACTCTCCGAGGGCTTACATAGACTGCGTGGGTGGCCAAGCCGGCACGAGGAACTGCACAACTGCGCAACGCGAAGGGCAACCGCCCGAAGTCGCGCACGCCTCGCATCCCGAGGGGCGAGGGTCGTGAAGCACTCTGCCGTGCCCTGATCCGTGTCGCCGCTAGGGACGGCTTCGATGGCGTGACGTTCCGTTCCGTGGCCGCGGAGGCCGGCGTCACTCACGGCCTCGCCTCTTACCACTTCGGAACACGCGAGGCGATGATTCACGAGGCGCTTACGTGGGCAACGAGAAATGCGATCAGCGACGCCGGTCTCGCGCAAACCGCGACCAATCTCGACGACTTCGCCGCGGATCTTCCTGATCTCATGAGTCGGCGCCCCGAGGATGCGATCTTCCAGTTCCAGTTGGCGATCGAGGCATTTCGCCGGGAGGAACTGCTCGATGACGTCCGTGAGAGCTACGACGGCTATATCGATGCGGTTCGGCAATCGCTCGTTCGGTTCGGCCTCCCGGACGACGTTGTCCTCGCTTCAGTCGTATTCGCGATGGTCGATGGGCTCAATCTGCAACATCTGATCTACGGAGATACGCGCAGGACACGCCGCTCGGTTCGTGTCATCCGGGAGCTTCTGCACGGCCTAGCGGAAAGGTCACCGCCTTTCGCGTCAAGGGCCACGCGGACGGTGGGGGCCGTTAGATCAGTGATCGCGGTTTCGGAGACTCCAAGCAAACCAGCGAGCTGATCCGTTGCGATCGGCCCTCGTAGAGCGCACTGGTTCGGCTGCGACGACGAGCGAGGCAGAATCACGCGTCCGGCGACGCCGATCCGAGCGTCGCCTGACGCGACCCCGATCAGGCAGTCACTTCCACCCGTCGGCCGAGGCCTAAAAGAGGCCGACGACACTCTCGAGGGCACAGCCAGATGCAGACGCGCGACGTGATCAACGAGCTGACCAGCAAGATTCGGGGCCAAGTCCTCTCGCCCGGAACCCCCGAGTACGAACAGCATCGTCCGGTCTGGAACGGAATGTTCGACGACGCCAGGCCGATGGCGATCATCCGCTGCCTCGACGCAAGCGACTGCGCCGCCGCCATCGCCGTCGTCTCTCGAATGGATGTGCCTATGCGCCATCCGCGGGGGAGGACACCACGTCGCCGGCTTCGGCACCTGCGACGGCGGAATCGTCATCGACCTCGGCGCGATGCGATCGGCCGTCGTCGACGTCGAACACGACGTGGTTCGCGTAGGAGGGGGATGCACGCTCTTTGACGTCGACGCGGCGACCAGCTCTGTCGGCCGCGCGGTACCGCTCGGCGTCGTCTCCGAGACGGGGGTCGGCGGTCTGGCTCTCAGCGGTGGCATCGGCTGGCTCTCTCGAGAGCACGGCCTGACATCCGACAACCTCGTCTCGGCGCGAGTCGTCACCGCCGGCGGGGAGATCGTGACGGCGAGCGAGACCGAGAACGCCGACTTGCTGTGGGGTCTGCGAGGAGGCGGTGGGAACTTCGGCGTCGTCACCGAGTTCACATTCGCGACCCATGACGTCGATCTGTTGACCGTTGCCGAGGCGTACCACGTGACCAATTCCGTCGACGACGTCGAGGCGCTACTTCGGTTCTTCGCGAACTGGGCTCCCGGACTTCCCAATCACGTGAATCTCTGGCTCGCGATCGAGGCCTATTCGCCCCGGTACCACGCGAGACTGCCGACGCAAGCAGCGTCTTGCTTGGTGGTCTCGATGCTCGCGTGCTCGTCTCGATCGATCACCGAGGCGGAACGGGCACTGGCTCCGATGCTGACCGAACGAAAACCGATCGTCTCCGAGCTCAGCGCGATGCGACTCGTCGATTTTCAGCAGATCCAGGACGACAGCGGTTCAGCACGTCGAGGAATGCAGACCTACATGAAGAGCGAGGCGGTCACCCGCCTGACGGACTCCGCGATCGGCGGAATTGCGGATCACATGACTCGGCTTCCGAACAGCTCGAGTCTTTTCGAACTCGGCCTGCTCGGCGGAGCCTTGGCGGAACGGGAGGACATGTCCAGTGCGGCTGGGATGCGCAACGCCCAGCACCTCGCCGGCTTCATCATGATGGCCGATACGAAGGATGGGCTCGAGGAGAGCATCGCGTGGGCGCGGTCGGGCTGGACGACCTTGCGGGAGGGCACGGCAAGCGGCGGTGGATACCTGAACTTCGACAGCGCCGACGGTGACGACCAGCGGGTCGTGGCCTCAATGAGCTCGGAATCGCTCTCGGAAAAATGGCGGAAGCTGCGAGATCTCAAGCGCCGATGGGATCCGGACAACTTCTTCAGGCTGAACCACAACGTCAGTCCTCTCGAGTAGCAATTGAAGCCGCTCGGCGGTTCGCCGAGCTCGCCGACCTCCTCGTTGCGTCCCACGATCGACCTGAACCGCCGACCTCTGGGTCGGTACCAGGGACGCGCGGCACCTCATCAGGCTGCTCGGGGCGACGGCACGACCCAGTGTTCGGTAGTGCCGCGCGGCGAGCCGGTGGACTCTGGCCCACCGGCCTGCCGCATGGCTCCGCCGGCTTGGCCTAGCAACCAGGGTCTGCCGGGATCAGCAGCGCCCCGGTTTCGGGTGCCTCGAAGAACGTGGCGATGAACACCACCGGCTCCGTGCCGGGGTTGTAGGCGCTGTGGACGTGACCGTGCCCGGCATCGACGAACGCCTGTCCCGGCGAATACGTCGTCTCGTCGCACGTGCCCGCCTCGACGTACGTGAGAGAGCCGGAGACGATGTTCACGATCACCGGCCCGTAGTGGGTGTGCCAGGGGAACCGGGCGCCCGGCTGCACCGTGTACCTGATGTCGACCGTGCGGGACGGGTCGTCGACGTTGACCACCGTCGTGCCCCCGTCGTGCGACTTCAGCTTGAGCTTCATGTCGATCAGGTCGGGGAAGACCGAGCGTGCCGTGAGCGGCTCGGCTGCGATCGGCGGCGGCGGGTCCACCGCTGCCGACGGCACGACGTTGACCGCGGCGCCGGCCGCAAGGATCAACAGCGCGGTGCCGACGATGAGCGTGGCCCGCTTGCTCACGCTACTTCCTCTGATCATCGATCTACTCCTCTCCGGATGGGGTCGCGTTGCCTCGTTCCTCTGTTCGTTGCTCGGCACGAGCCGTAACGCGGCGGACGACGTCGAGCGCTACGTCGGCGGAGAGGTCGATGCCGTGCGTCTCCGAGGCGTGTCGCCGTACCTCGTCCACGCGCGCCGCCTCGTCGGACGCTCGCACCTCGTAGCCGCATTCGCAGCGGAGTGCCTGGTCAGCGAAGCCGCACAAGGTGCAATGTCCCGTACGCGTCGAAGCCGTCCTTGTGCACCTCGAACGCACAGGTGAGCGGCTCGCCGAAACCGGTCTTCTGTCCCACCGAGTTGTCGAGCGTTCCCACCACCACTCCGCCGGCGTAGAAGGTTGCTTCGACGCGCTTGATGAGGTAGCTGGGAGCGTTTTGAACGCTCTCGACCGAGATGTCCCAGATCGCCTTTCCGCCCCCGCCGGGGTGCATGAGCAGCGTCGCGGAGGCGCCCTCACACGCCACCGTCGCCACCGTCTTCGCGACCGGAGTCGCCGACGCGCCGACCGCGAGAACGGCGCCCAGCATCAGCGCGACCAGAAGCGCCCCAACCGGCAAACGTAGCGTTCGCATTCGATCTCCTTTCCTCGCCCACGCACTGACCACGGATGGATCGCCGCCGGCCGCTCGTGGCTTGTCACAGAACATGTCGCAGCCGATACTCCGGCTACGCGGCTAGACCCGCGCTAGCGCACTGCTACTGCGCGGCTAGGGAGGGTTGGGAGGAGGCAGGCGGGCTGAGCGTTCGAATCTCGATGACGGACCGTCTCGCCATCGAGGCGAACGGCGTGAGGCTGGACGAGCAGCGCTTCCCGGGCCGGCAGGGTCGGATTCTGTTCGCATACCTGGCGGTCCAGCACGGACGGTCTGTCCCTCGTGATGAGCTGGCCGAGCTGTTATGGGGCGAGGACCTTCCGGCGACGTGGGAGAAGGCACTCAGGGTGCTGACGACGAAGCTGCGCGCGCTGCTCGAGGAGTGCGGCATCGACGGCTCGAGCATGTTGAGGAGCGCGTTCGGCTGCTACCAGCTCACACTGCCCGCCGATGCCTGGATCGATCTCGACGCGGCGGTGACCGCGCTGGAGCGGGGAGAAGCGGCACTCGCCGGGCGGGAGCTCGACGAGGCTCGGGCGCAGGCCTCGACGGCGGCCGAGCTTGCTCGGCGGGTGTTTCTGCCCGGCGAGGACGGACGGTGGGTCGAGGATCAGCGGCGCGACCTCCGTGACGTCCTCGTGCGTGCGCTCGAATGCCTACGCGATGCGGCGCTTGCCGAGGGGGAGTTCGGGAACGCAGTCCGATATGCGGCCGAGATCACCGATCTCGAGCCCTTCCGCGAGACCAGCTACCGCGCGCTGATGCAGGCGCACGTCGCCGCCGGCAACCCGGCCGAGGCACTCCGCGTGTACGAGCGCTGCCGGCGCTTCCTCGCCGACGAGCTCGGCGCCTACCCTTCGCCGGAATCCAAGGCCGTCTATCTCGAGATCCTCCGCAACTCGCCCGGTAGCTCGGACTCCGAGATCGAGGGCCTCGCACCTGACGCTCGCCGCCCTGAGTCGCCGCCGAAGAACGACGAGCCGCCCCGGAGAGATCGCGGCAAGGTCGCGCCCGTCATCGCCGGCGCCTTGCTCGTCGGCGGCAAGTGCGACGACTGCGGAGCGACCATGCCCCAATACTCGAAGTTCTGCCCGGAGTGCGGGCATGCCGTCGAGGCGACCCCGTCCCCGGCGACCTACACGCCGCGCCATCTGAGTGAGCAGATTCTCGCGATCCGCAGCGCGATCGAGGGCGAACGGAAACAGGTGAGCGTTCTCTTCTGCGACATCGTCCGCTCGCCCGAGCTGGCGGCGCAGGCTGGCCCGGAGGAATATCACCGGGTCGTCGACCGCTTCTTCGCACTCGCCCTCGCCGAGGTCCACCGCTACGAGGGCACGGTCAACCAGTTCCTCGGCGACGGCTTCATGGCCCTCTTCGGCGCCCCGATCGCCCACGAGGATCACGCACGCCGCGCCGCGCTTGCCGCGCTCGCGGTGAAGGAGCGATCCGAGATCGACGTCCGGATCGGGATCAACTCCGGTTCGGTCATCGTGGGCGCCATCGGCGACGACCTTCGGATGGACTACACCGCCTCCGGTGACACGACTGTGCTCGCAGCTCGTCTGCATGGGGCGGCTCGCCCCGGAGATGTGCTGGTGAGTACCGCGACCGCGGCCTACCTGCGTGGTTACTTCGATCTTCAGGAGACAGAGCCGGTGACGGTCGACGAGCGCACCGTCCACACGTTGCGCGTCATCGGGCGCGGCCCGCGCACGTCCCCGATCGACGAGGCACACCAGCAGCTCACTCCCTTCTCGGGACGAGATGAGGAGCTCGAGTCGCTGCGGGAGGCCCTTCGCTCCGCGGCCGCGCAAGGACAGGTCATCGGCGTTTCCGGCGATCCCGGCCTCGGCAAGTCGCGGCTGACCTACGAGCTGCAGCTCGCGGCGGAGGTGGGCACGGTCGCGCTTCAAGGTCGTTGCTTGCCGTTCGGGACCGCAGTTCCCTATCTCCCGATCCTCGATCTGGTGCGGCAAGCGTGCGGGATCGCGCCGGACGACGACCGTGAGAGCGTTGCCGCGAAGATCGGCACGACGCTCGAGGAGCTGCGTATGGACCCGGATTTCGGTCCGTACCTCCATCACGCGCTGGACGTCACCTCCGGTGACGCTCAGCTCCTCGCGCTCGATCCGGCCACGATCAAGGGCCGAACGTTCGAGGCGCTGCGCAAGCTGTTGCTCGCGAAAGCCAGTCGATCGCTGCTACTGGTCATCGAAGACGCGCACTGGATCGACCGCACGTCAGAGGAGTTCCTGACCGAGCTGGTCGACGAGCTGCCGTCCGTCCCGGTTCTCCTGCTGGCGACCTACCGCCCTGGTTACAACCCCCCATGGCTCGGCAAGTCGTACGTGACCCAGATCGCCCTCCGGCCGCTCTCGCGGGAGGCCGGCGAACGCATCGTCGCAGCAATCCTCGGCGAGACAAACGACGCGACCGAGAGGATCGTCGGTCGGGGCGAGGGAAACCCCTTCTTCCTCGAAGAACTCGCTCGAGCCGCACGACAGCACGCCGACAGCCGCTCTGACGGCTCAGTCCCGACGACAGTGCAGGACGTCCTGGCCGCACGAATCGACCAGCTCGACGCCGGAGACAAGAGCGCCGTCCAAGTTGCATCCGTGCTCGGGCGCGAGTTCTCGCTCGACCTCATCGAGAGTGTCTGGGACGGTGACGGAGCGCTGCTCCCGGCCCTGGACGAGCTCAAGCGGCGCGAGTTCTTGCATGAACAGCACGGAGGGACCGAGCGGACGTTCGTGTTCAAGCACGCGCTGACCCGCGACGTTGCCTACGACGGCCTACTGGAAGAGCGTCGCCGGTCTCTCCACGCGCGCGCCGGCGCGGCGGTCGAGCGCTCCTATGCGGACAGACTCCACGAGAAGTACGAGCTCCTTGCGTTCCACTACTCGCGGAGCTCCGAGCGGGGGCGGGCCGCGGACTACCTCGAGCTCGCCAATCGCAAGGCCTCGGCACAGCATGCGATGGAGGAGGCGCTCGGCTACTTCTACGAGGCGCTCGCGATCCTCGAGGAACTACCCGACTCCGAGGACAACCGCAGGCGCAGGCTCACGCTCGTCCTCGACCAGACAGGTGGATTCCACTACCTCCATCGCCATGAGGAGTACCACGAGCTGCTTCTCCGCCACGAGCCGCTTGCGCTGGAGCAGAGCGATCCCGGCCTCCACGGGGCGTTCTACCAACGCCTGGCGCACCGTCAGATCGTCTTCGGCGAATACGAGCAGGC
Organism: uncultured Actinomycetes bacterium; assembly: GCA_963839755.1. Taxonomy (GTDB): domain Bacteria; phylum Actinomycetota; class Thermoleophilia; order Gaiellales; family Gaiellaceae; genus Gaiella. The sequence continues at coordinate 5,956 of CAWIVU010000012.1, read as the reverse complement.
GAGAGAGACCGCGCGCCGGGCACTCGAGCTCTGCGAGCGGTCCGGGAACCACGAGTACGCGGCACTCGCGTGCGGCACGGTGCAATGGGCGCACATGCTGCTCGGCGAGTACGGGCGCGCCCACCGCTACGCGAAGCGGTCGCTGGAGCACCTCGCCGTCAGCTTCGAGCCGATGGCGTACATGTACGCACGATCCGGCGCCGCGCTCACCTACATGATGGCGGGGCGCTGGGAAGCCGCGCTGCGCGAGGTCGACGAAGCTGTGGCGACGGGCGCGGAGCGTTCCGACGCCGGCATCGTCTCGTTCTGCAACGCGATCGGCGCAGCTGGTCTGCGTCGAGAAACGGGACTGGGCGACCGCGATCGACTACGGCAACCGCCGCGAAGGAGACCGCCCCGACCGTGTACTTCCGCGGTTTCGCCTTCGGCTTCCTGGCGCCGGCGCTCTGTCACACGGGGGCTGTTGATGAGGGCCTACCCGTCCTCGAGCAGATCGTCCCGATGGCCAAGGCGGCACGCCATGAGTTGGCGTGGACCTTCCTCGCGCCGCGGTTGGCCGACGCGTACCTGACCGCCGGCGACTACGTGCGGGCGCACCAGACTGCTCCTGGAGATCCACGACGCGGCCGCGAGGCGCGACGCGAAATTCTTCCTCGGCGCCAGCGGACGGTGCCTCGGAGAGGTGGCCCTGGCTCAGGGCGACGCCGAGGAGGCGGTACGCCGGCTCGAGGCAGCGATCGAGACGTTGCGAGCGAGCGGCTCCGAGAACGAACTCGGACTCGCGTTAGGAGCACTGGGCCGCGCCAAACGGCTCGTGGGTAACGACCTAGAGGCCACGGCGAGCGCGAAGGAGGCGCTCGCCATCCTCGATCGCCTTGGCACGCTCGAGGAACCCGATCGTTTGCGGTACGAGCTCGTGGCTGAACCGGTCTGACGGACACGACCGGATCGACCTCCTGGTTGCGTCCCAGGAGTGACGAGAGCTCGGCGTGTTCGCTCAGGTCTCCGGACGACTCGCCGAGGAAGAGCGCGTCGACCTCATCGGGCGGCTCCGGCTCCGACGAGCTCTCGACGAGCGCCGGCATGTCGCCCGGCTCGAAGAGCCTGTCCGCCCGGTACATCGGGCCGGCGCTCGACGCGATCCCGACGTGCGGCACGGTCAGCGACGCGCGCGAACGGCCGAGCAGCGCGCTGATCGCGTCCCAGACCGACGCTGCCACCGGAGCCGGATCGAGAACGCCGCCCTCGAGCTGCTGGTAGTAGCGCCGGACCTTCGGCCGAGCGTCCGGTTGGATCTTGCACGCTGTGACGATCGCGTCGACGACGTCGTCCACGCGCAGCGCCTTCGCGACACGGGCGCGAAGGATCGGCGGGTCGTCGAGCGTGCGCACGTAGGCGAGCGCCTGCGCGCGACGCGACACGGCGCGGGGCGCGCACGAGGAACGCCTCGATCATCGGCGCAAGCTCGTCCGATTGGTCGCCGGCTTGGGCCAGCAGGCCTTCGACGTCGAGCGGCTCGCCGCGTGCGTGCCGGCGGGCGAGCTCGTCGAGCAAGGTCGCGAGCTCGACCCTCATGCCTCGAGCCACTCCCGGAGCCGGTTCTTGTTCCGGCTGATCGCCTGGTACACGGCGTTCGGGTTCTTGTCGACCTGCTCGGCGATCTCGCCGGGCTCCAGGCCGTCCAGGTAGTACAGCTCCGCGATCGCGCCGTCGCCTGGAGGGAGCGTCGCGACGAACTGCTCGAGCGTCACTTCGATCACGACCACGTCCGCCTCGTCCGGAGCGGCGCCGTCGAGGTCGAAGAGCTCGCTCTCCTGCCAGCCCGGCTCGTACCAGCCCCTGCAGACCCAGCCGATCACGGAATGGACGATGACGCGGAACGGGTGCTTGCCGTCGCGGTGCCTCCCGGCCTTGAGCTCCTTCCAGAGCCGCTCGCACACGGCCTGTGCGACATCCTCCCCCACGGCGCCGCGCATCTTCGCGACGCACGACCCCGCGGATCGTCTCGACCCAGCCGGCGAGCAGGAGATCGATCTCCCCCGTCTCCAGCAGTCGCTTGTCCTCGGCATCGCGCGCATCTCGCATCGAGAGGTGAGTCGCCTCGGACACCGTCCGATCTTACGGCGCCTCGATCGGCCGACAAGATAAGAAAGGGTGCCCGGGTGGCGGACTCCTTGGAACACGAAAGGAGATCCGCCATGACACTCGACGCCTTCCAGCTCGGCGAGCCCGTGGAGCACCGCGGGATCGTCGTCGCACCGCTCTTCCCCCGCCGCGACCCGGTCGCGGCCTACATCACGCTCGACGAGGCGCTGCCGCGCGGGCTCCGGATCACGGAGACGTCGGACTCGGGCTCGGTGCCCGAGCTCTTCGTCGAGAACCCGAGCGACAGCTCCGTGCTGCTCTACGACGGCGAGGAGCTCGTCGGCGCGAAGCAGAACCGCATCCTCAACGTCAGCGTGCTCGTCGCCGCCGGCGCGAAGCTCCCGATCCCCGTCTCCTGCGTCGAGCAGGGGCGCTGGAGCCGGCGGAGCGACGCGTTCGGCTCCGCGAAGCACATCTCGCACTCCCACCTCCGGCGCCGCAAGGCCGAGACGCTCGCCGCGCAGCCGCTCGCGCTCGGTCTCGCGCAGGGAGATGTCTGGGACGAGGTCCGCGAGAAGCAGTCGCGCATGGGAGTCCGCTCGGAGACCGCCGCGAACCGCGACACGTTCGAGGCCCACGGCGCCCGGTTGCGGGCGCTCGAGCAGGCGTTCGTGGTCGCGCCGGGCCAGTGCGGCGCCCTGCTCGGGCTCGGAGACGATCTGTGCCTCGACGCCGTCTCCCGGCCCGACGCGTTCGAGCTCCTCTGGCCGAAGCTCCGCGCCGGCTACCTGCTCGACGCGCTCGAGCGGCTCGACGGGCGTCCGACCTCGGTCGAGCGCATCTCGGCCTTCGTCGCCGAGGTTGGTGAGGCACGCCTCACGCGCGGGCCGTCCGCCGGGCTCGGCGAGGACGTGCGGCTCCGCGGCCAGACCGTCGTCGGATCGGGGCTCACGCTCGACGGCGAGACGATCCAGCTCTCGGCGTTCACGAGCTCCGACGGCGGCGCGCGGGCGTTCGGACGGATCGCGCAGCCGAGCCGCCGACGCTGATCACGCGTCGGCCTACTCCGGCGGCGAGGTGGCCGCGTCGGGCCTCGTCTCGTTCGAGGCGAGAAACGCCGACGCGGCCGCCTCTCCCGCCGCGAAGCTCTTCTCCGCGAGCCAGCCGCCGTCCACGGTCAGCGCGATCCCGTTCACGTACGCGGACTGGTCGCTCGCGAGGTAGAGCGCAGCGTCGGCGACGTCGTCCGCGACGCCGACGCGGCCCTGCGGGACGACCGTCCGCAGCCCCTCCTCGAAGGCGTCCTCGGCGAAGTACTGCTCGGTCAGCGGCGTCCGGATCAGGCCCGGGACAGATCGCGTTCACGCGGATGCCGTCCGGGGCGAGGTCGCGGGCGAGGCTCTTCGTCAGCCCCACGACGCCGTGCTTCGCCGCCGTGTACGCCGGTCGGCGGGCGAGGCCGATCAGGCCGCCGACGGAGGAGATGTTCACGATCGTGCCGCCGCCGCGTCTCGCGCATGTGCCGCGCCGCCGCCTGGCAGCAGTAGAACGTGCCGCTCAGGTTGACGGCGATCACGTTGTCCCACTCGTCGGTGGGCATCGTGTAGACGTCCCCGATCTCGCGGACGCCGGCGCTGTTGACGAGGACGTCGAGCCTCCCCTCGTCCGCGACCAGCCGGCCGACGGCCCGCTCGACGTCGGCGCGGCGAGCGGACGTCGCCGTGGAACGCGACGTCGCCTGCACGGTCGAAGCCGAGGACGCGCGCGCCCTCGCGCGCGAAGCGCTCGCCGATCGCGAGGCCGATCCCGCTCGCCGCGCCCGTGACGAGCACGACCCGTTGCTCCAGCATCCCGCCCACCGCGGGCGTACGTTAACCCGATGACGTCGAGACGACCGCCCGACGCGCGCGTCCGCCCGACCGGCCTCCCTCGTCGAGCAGTACCGGCTGATGGCGCTGATCCGCCGGTTCGAGGATCGCGCCGCGGAGCTCTTCCGCGAGGGCGTCATCTTCGGGACCGCGCACAGCTGCGTCGGGCAGGAGGCGATCGCCGTCGGCGCCGCCGGGGTCATGCGCGAGACCGACTACCTCGTCGGCCACCACCGCTCGCACGGCCACCTGATCGCGGCCGGCGCCGACCTCCGCCGGATGATGGCCGAGATGTTCGGGAAGCAGACGGGCTACTGCAAGGGGCTCGGCGGCTCGATGCACATCGCCGACCTGTAGCTGCAGATCCTCGGCTGCAACGGGATCGTCGGCGCGGGCCTGCCGCACGCGACGGGCGCCGCGCTCACCGCGCAAGCTGCGCGACACCGGCCAGGCCGTGGTCGCGTTCTTCGGCGACGGCGCCGCCGGCCAGGGCGCGGCGCACGAGGCGATGAACCTCGCGGCCACGTGGTCGCTGCCGGTCGTCTTCGTCTGCGAGAACAACCAGTTCGCGCTCACCGCCCACTGGCGGACGCAGCGGGCCGTCGAGGACCTCGCCGAGCGCGCCGCCGGCTACGGGATGCCCGGCGAGGTCGTCGACGGGAACGACCTGGTCGCCGTCGAGGACGCGGTCGCCCGCGCGCTCGCGCGCGCACGCGACGGCCACGGCCCGACGTTCCTGGAGATGAAGACCTTCCGGCGCATGCAGCACTCCATGCGGGCGAACCTGCCCGACACCCGCGACGCGGCGCTCGTCGCCGAGTGGGAGGCGAAGGATCCGCTCCCCCGCCTCGAGGGCCTGCTTGCGCGAGCGCGGCGAGCTGGACGACGAGCGGCTCCGGGCGATCGAGCAGCGACGTCGAGCGCGAGGTCGAGACCGCGATCGAGACCGCGCTCGCCGACCCGGACGCAGATCCCGACGACCTCCTCCCCGCCGCGCTCGCGCCGCAGCGGAGCCATCCGGAGCCTGAGGTCGAGACGGAGCGCACGCTCGGCTTCGTCGCCGCCGTGCGCGAGGCGCTCGAGCTCGAGCTCGAGGCCGACCCGGACGTGATCCTGATGGGCGAGGACATCGGCACCGTCGGCGGGATCTTCCGCGCCACCGAAGGCCTCCAGGAGCGGTTCGGCCCCGAGCGCGTCCGCGACACGCCGCTCTCCGAGAGCGGCTTCGTCGGCTGCGGGATCGGCGCAGCGCTGACGGGCCTGCGGCCGGTCGTCGAGCTGCAGTTCTCGGACTTCGCCGGCGTCGCCTTCGACCAGATCATGAACCAGGCGGCCAAGCTCCGGTTCATGATGGGCGGGACGCCGAGCATCCCGCTCGTCATCCGGATGGTCTCGGGCGGCGGCGTCCGCCTTGGCGCGCAGCACTCGCAGAGCCTCGAAGCGCTCTTCGCGCATCTCCCGGGCCTCGTCGTCGTGATGCCCTCGAACCCCTACGACGCGAAGGGCCTTCTCTCGGCGGCGATCCAGGGCGACAACCCGGTGATCTTCCTCGAGCAGAAGCAGCTCTTCTTCGCCGAGCCCGCCCCGTGCCGGAGGAGCGGTACGGCATCGAGCTCGGCGTGGGACGCGTCGTCCGCGAGGGAACGGACGTGACGGTCGTCGCCCTCGGCGCGCTCGTGCCGCACGCGCTCCGCGCGGCCCGCGACCTCGAGGGTGAGGGGATCAGCGCCGAGATCGTCGACCCGCGGACGCTAGCGCCGCTCGACACCGACCTGATCGCCAGGTCGGTGGCGAAGACGGGCAAGCTCGTCGTCGCCCACGAGGCGACGCGGTTCCTCGGCTTCGGCTCCGAGATCGCGGCGCACGTCGCCGAGCACTGCTTCTGGGACCTCGACGGCCCCGTCGTCCGGGTCGGCGCCGCCTCCCACCCGATCCCGTACCAGAAGGATCTCGAGGCGGCGATGCTCCCCGGGCCGGCCGAGATCGCCGCCGCCGTGAAGACG
>CAWIVU010000011.1:0-203053 GCA_963839755.1 uncultured Actinomycetes bacterium | reverse complement strand
GGATTGAGAACGACCCGCTGGCCTGCCTCGAGGCCGCCGACCCCGTCGCCCGACACGACGACGCCGGCGCCGTCCGCGCCCAGGATCCGTGGCTTGGGGACGGAGGGGAGGCCCTTGCGCACCCAGATGTCGAGGTGGTTGAGCGACGCCGCATGGAGCCGAACGAGCACCTGACCCGGGCCCGGAACGGGATCCGGCGCGTCCTCGACGCGCAGGACCTCGGGGCCTCCGTCCTCGTGGATCCGCGCCGCGAGCATGGCACGATCCTCTCATGCCGACGACCGTGACCGCCGAGGAGCTCGGGCGCGCCGCGGACGAGCTCGGGCTGGACGTCGTCGGCGCGGCCCCGGCCGCGCCGTACGCGGACACGGAGCGCTACATCCGCGAACGTCGTGAACGCGGCCTGTTCGGGTCGATGCGCTTCACCATGGCGCGACCCGAGGTCTCCTGCCATCCGGAGTCGCTGCTCGAGGGCGCGCGGACGGTGATCTCGGCGGCGCTCTGCTACTACGCGCCAGGCCCCGAGCCGGGAGTGGGCGAAGGCCGCATGCCGCGCTACGCCTGGCGCGACCACTATGCCGTCCTCCGCGATCGCCTCGACGCACTCGGCCGTCGCCTGGGCGGCGCCTATCGCGTGCTCGTCGACGCGAACCACCACGTCGACCGCGCAGGCGCGGAGCGTGCCGGTGTGGGCTTCATCGGCAAGAACACGATGCTCATCACGCGAACGCACGGGTCATGGGTCGTGCTCGGGACGCTCGTCACCGACGTCGAGCTCGAGGCGACGCCGCCGGTCCCGCCCGGATGCGGCAGCTGCACGCTCTGCATCGACGCCTGCCCGACGGACGCGCTGGACGAGCCGGGCGTCCTCGATTCGACGCGATGCCTGGCGTACTGGACCCAGACACCGGGGGAGATGCCCCACGAGGTGATGGAGGCGCTCGAGGACCGTGTCTACGGCTGCGACATCTGCCAGGACGTGTGTCCCTGGAACCGTGGCATCGAGAAGCGCAGGTCGGGCGCGGAGCTGCAGCGACGACGCGCAGCCGACCGTCTCGCTCGTCGACTGGCTGACCCGAGAGGAGACGGACCTCGTGGACGAGCTCGAGCGGCTCTACGTCCCGAAGAACGAGGCGCGCTGGCTGCGGCGGAATGCTCTCGTCGCGCTCGGCAACGTCGGCGACCAGGAGGACGTCCCGGTGCTTGGGCGCTACACGGACGACCCGGAGCCCGCGCTGCGCACGACGGCCGCGCGGGCGCTCGCACGGGTCGCACGCACGTGAGGGACCCGGACGCGATCTCCGAGCGGCTCCGCATCCTCGCCCACGAGCTCCGAAGCCCCGTAGCGGCGCTGACCGCTCTGGCTGCCGCCGCGGAAGGGGATCACGACCTCGGACGACGATCCCGGCTCGTCGAGCTCGGGATCGCGGCTGCACGCGACATCGAGCGGCTGCTCACCGACCCCGAGCACGTCTCCCTCAGGCTCGAGCCTGTCGACGTCGTCGAGCTGGCCGCGGGGTTCGGCTCGCGCCACCGTCGAGATCCGGGCCGGCGGCGAGGCCAGGGTCGAGGGCGATCCCACACGGCTTCGACAGGCCCTCGGGAACCTCGTCGCGAACGGCCTGCGTCACGGAACGCTCGTCGTCGTCGACGTCACGGAGAGCGGCGGGCGCGCAGTGATCGACGTTTCGGACGACGGGCCGGGGGTCGACGCGGCGCTCGATCCGTTTGCCCGGGGCGCCGGGACGGCGGGCTCGACAGGTTACGGCCTCTGGCTGAGCCGCGCGATCGCGGAGGCGCACGGCGGCTCGCTCGAGCTCGTCGAGGACTCGCGCGCCGGGACGCGGTTCAGGCTCGCCCTGCCGTCCGCTTCCGTCGCGCGCTGAGCCCGAGCTCCGCCTGGAGCGAGCGAGCCCGGTCGGCGACAGCGCGCCGCATCGTGGTCGGCTCGAGCACGACGGTCTCGCCGCGGTCGGCGAGCACCTCGGAGAGGAGCCACTCCTCGGTCTTGAACGTGACGTCCGATACTGCCGCCTTGTCGGTGAGCTGGCGCGCGCCACGCTCGAGCTTCCAGCGCGCGATCGGCGGCGCATGCCAGAGACGGGCGATGGCCGGCTCCGAGAGGTAATTCGGGTCGAAGCCTTCGCGCGGCTCGAACCTCTCGGTCGTGAGGCGGGCAGACCGCATCCGGTCGAGGCGGTAGGTGCGGGGCCCGTCGACGGTCCGGTCCCAGGTGTGTACCCGCCAGAACGGAAGCTCGCGCTCGATCGTGTACGGCTCGACCAGGCGCGTCGTCGGCTCGTCCTCACCGTCCTTCAGATACTCCAGCTCGACGAGGCGGCGCTTGTCCGCCCCCGTCGAGAGCGTCTTCACGAGCGCCTCCTCATCGGTCGAGGCGCGGGTCGTTGCCGGGGCGGCGAGCTCGAACTGGCCGAACGTCTCGTCGAGCTTCCGTCGGACGCGCTCCAGCGGCGTGTGTGCATCGGCTGCGATCGTCGGACCGACGTACTCGATCGCGAGGCGGATCGCGCGCGCCTCGAGAGGGGTGAGCTTCGGCGCCTTTCGGAACACGTCGCCGTACAGCTCCTTGTCGACCCGAACGCGGCCCGTCTCCTCGTTCACCTCCGCATAGACCGTGTAGCAGCCTCCGCCGAAGTTGACGAGGTTGAGGAGCGAGAGCGTCTGCTGGAGCTCCTCGCGCGGGATCGAGAACCGCTCCGCGAGCTCGTCGGCGTCGAGATCGGCCGTCCGCTCGTCGCCGCAGGCGGCGAGCAGGTGCGCGAGGAGCGCCTGGAGCACGCCGAAGCGCTCCGGCGCGACGGGACCCGCCGGTTGGCGCTCGGCGGCGACGCGCGCTTCGACGCGGCGCTCGCGTGCGGGCTCGGGCGCGGCGCCGGTGTGCCGGGCGCGCAGCGTCCGCAGGGCATCGGCGACGTCGTCGCGGAGCTCGGCCGGCTCGAGCGGGATCGCCCGGCCGTTCTGGCGGAGAATCCAGGAGACGAGCGGCCCCAGCGTGGCGTACGTCGTCTCGAAGACGCCGTCCTCGACGGTGCCGGCGTCCGCGAACGTCCGAAGCACCCACCACGCCGTATCGGCCTGCACCTCGATCCGGGCTGTCCCTGCCGACGTGCCGATCTGCCACGGCCGGGCGACCCGATGCGCCTCGACGTCGAACTCCTCGGGCTGACGGAAGTCGCGCTCGCGGCGCGTCGCAAAGCGGATGTCCGACCGGATGCGCGACACCCTGAACGTCCGGATCGCGTCGCGACCGAGGTCGTGGCCGACGACGTACCAGACCCCTTCGTCCAGACGGAGCGCGTACGGGTTCACGCGCCGCTCCGTCTCCCGGTCGCGACTCGGCGACCAGTAGCGAAACTGGATCGTGCGCTGCTTCGAGATCGCCGCCTCGAGCTTCGAGAGACGGGCCGCGAGCTCGGGTGAGTAGTCCGGCGCGGTCACACGAACGCGCTCGGCGGTCGCCGTCGGAGCGTGGTGGAAGCCGGGGCGGCCGAGGGCCAGGTTCTGGAGCGCGAGGCGCAACGGCTCGGCGTACGCGAACTTCCCCTCCAATGTGTAGAGCGCGGTCTGAAGCGCTGCGAGCTCGTCCTCGTCGAGCTCGAGCTCGTCGAGGAAGTAGTGCTCGGAGCGAAGCGTGTAGAGCTCTTCGCCGGTGAACTCGTCGCGTTGCGAGGTGAGTGGGATCCCGAGCGCGGTGAGCTCGGCGCGATCCGAGTAGAACCGCCGCGCGAACGCCTCGTCCGACATCTCCGAGTAGCCCTCGACGTTGCCCTTCACGTCGCGTGCCGTCAGCGGGCGACGCTCCGCCATGAGGAATGCAACGAGCGAGAGCTGGCGGATGAGCTTGTCGGCGTCGTGCGACATCGGTGGCCTACCCTACCGCCGGGACACTCGGCCGGGCACTTTCGCGCAGGCGCGAAAGTGCCTCTGAAGAGCAGTCAGAGGCGTCCGGTCGCGAAGCGATCGGGCGTGCCCTACGCCACGGCGGCGGCGCGTGCGGGCAGCGTGGTCCGCTCGAGGTGCTGGTGCGACGGGCAGTAGTCGCGGCCGGGGAGCGGCGTCCGCTGGCACGCCTTGCCCTTGCGGGTCGTGGCCTTGCAGCGCGACACGCCGCCGTCGAGCAGCCCGGCTTCGAGCTGTGCCTCGATGAACGTCGACCGCCGCCGAGACGCCCTGACGGACGACCCATGCGACGTGTGCCTGTGCCGTGATCGGAAAGTACCGGCGAATGTCCTGGAACAGCGCGCGATCGGGTCGCGAGAAGTAGTGCGGATCCTGCGCCAGACGGGTCATCGTCTCCTCGCACTCGCACAGCACGGCACGGCGATACTCGAGGCGGGTCGGTCGATCGACATAGGGGTCGATCTGGTCCTTGATCGAGCGGTAGATCGCCCGCGAGTACTGATACATGCACGACTGCAATTGCGCGAGGTTGGCATCCATGCGGATTCGTCTCCCGTCCGTCGTTCGCGTCGGCCACCGGCTCGAAAGCGGGGCCGTGCGCCGTACGAGGGCGAGTCTACCCTGTTCCGACCTGTGTTACAAACTTAGTTACGATCGTTGTCTCTGCAGACAAAGAGATCTGGCTCGAGAAGCATCGTTTCACGGGTCGACCTTCTGCACGCGGGCGCCTTTGACAACCACCCGTGCCCGCCGCAGCGATCCGGTCGCATCCGCTTCGCTCGGATACCGGCCGGTGAACGTCATCCAGTAGCCGGGGCGAAGGCTCGCGAAGCGCGACGAGTCGAGGACGCCGACGCCCCGAAGGCCGCGGGTCCGGGCCTGCTGCGCGACCGCGACCGCCTCGTCGCGGCCCTTCGTCTTCGGCACCGACACGAGCACGATCGTCCAGCCACGTGCAGTTCGCGGCCAGGTAGCCAGGCGGGCGCGCGACCCACCGGGTGACGGGAGCGCGACGCTACCGCCGGTCGCCGTCACGACCTCCTCGGGGCCACTGTCGTCACTGACGGCTGCGACGGCGATCGCCGCGCCCGCGGCCGCGATGGCCGCGAGCCCTGCGACGCGCAAGCGGAGGTTCCTCGTCTCCGCGGGGGAGGGGCCAACCCGCGACCGGCCTGGCAGGCGCAGTCCGCAGGTCAGGCAGTACTCCTGCGCCGCGGCGACCGCGCTGCCGCATCGGGGACAGATGGTCCCCACGGCGACGCTCACTCCGCGGTGTCCTCTCCCGGCGTCTCGTCGTCGAGCGATCTTCCGCAGCTCGGGCAGTAGCGCGCGCCGATCAGGAGCGGGGCGCCGCACTCGCAGACCGCGCGCTGCCGTCTCCGCAGGCCCGCGCCCGAGACGAGGGCGTCGATCTCCGAGACGCGCGCCTCGATGGCGACGAGCTCGGCGCAGCGTTCGACGACGAGCGCCTCGTTGAACTGGTCCCGCCGGTACATCTCGAGGGTCAGCCCGCCCAGGTCGCGCAGACGATCCTCCCGTAGGTAGAGGAGCGCCCGTCGCTCCCGGCGGAGCTCGCTCGCCGCGGGCGCCGGCGGCTTCCGTTGGAACAGCGCCATCGCGCGCCAGGATACGTCAGCTCCGGACGCGCTCGGCTCGAAAGCGCTCGCAGGCTACGACCGGCGTCAGAGCTGGATGACGACCAGGCGCTCCTCGGTCATCTCGCGGACGGCCCAGGCCGGGCCTTCACGCGTGTTGCCGGAGTCCTTCACGCCGCCGTAGGGCATCTGGTCGGCGCGGAAGGTCGGCGCCTCGTTGACCGTGACGCCGCCGAACTCGAGCGCTCGACTCGCCTCGAGCGCCGTCCTGATGCTCGCCGTGAAGATCCCCGCCTGAAGGCCGTATCGCGTCGCGTTCGCGATCGCGATGGCCTCCTCCAGCGTCGCGTACGGCTGCAGCGTGCAGACCGGGCCGAAGGCCTCGTCACACGCGAGCTTCGTCTCCGGCCCGGGGCGCTCGACGACCGTCGGGAGCAGGAGGTCGTCGTCGACCCGGCCGCCGGTGAGGATCGTGGCGCCTTCCTCGCGCGCCTCCTCGATCCAGGCGACGACACGATCGCGCTCACCCTCCGAGATGAGCGGCCCGACATCGGTGGCCTCGTCCGCTGGATCACCGACCACGAGCGCCTCCACTCGGGGGAGGAACTCCGCACGGAACGCGTCGTAGACGTCCTCGTGCACGAGGATCCGCTGCACCGAGATGCAGCTCTGGCCGGCGAAGGAGAAGGCGTTTGCCGCACAGCGCGTGGCCGCGTCCTCGATGTCGGCGTCAGGCTCGACGATCACCGGCGTCGCGTTCCCGAGCTCGAGGTTGACTCGCTTCCGGGGCGCGCGCTCGCGGAGCTTCCAGCCCACACCGGCCGAGCCGGTGAAGGTGATGAGCTTCACGCGGTCGTCGTCGACGAGCACGTCTCCGATCTCGGAGGCGGGGCCGACGAGCACGTTGAGCCAGCCTGCGGGGAGCCCGGCGTCGTGCTCGAGCTCGGCGAGCAGCAGTGCCGAGAGCGGCGTCTGCGAGGCCGGCTTGAGGACGACGGCGCAGCCGGCCGCGAGGGCCGGGGCGATCTTGTGCGCAACGAGGTTCAGGGGGAAGTTGAACGGGCTGATCGCGCCGACGACGCCGATCGGCACGCGCTGGGTGAACGCGAGCTTCCCCTCGCCGGCCTGGGAAGCGTCCATCGGCACCATCTCGCCGGCAAGCTTCCGTGCCTCGACCGCGGACATCGTGTACGTCGACATCGCGCGCGCAACCTCGACACGCGCGGCCTTGAGCGGCTTGCCGGCCTCGGCGCTGATCTGCCGCGCGATCTCGTCGGCGCGCTTGCCGAGCGCCCCCGCGACGCGTACGAGGATCTCCGCCCGCTTGTGCGCGGGCAACGGGTCGCGCATCGCGCGCTCGGCCGCGTCGACCGCCGCGCGCGTCTCGGCGGCGCCTGCCTTCGCCACCCTGGCGACCGTCGAGCCGTCGTACGGCGACACGACCTCGATCCAGGCGCCGGTCTCGATCCAATCTCCGTCGAGCAGGAGCTTCCGGTCGGCCGTCGCGATGGCCATGTCGCGAGTCTACGCAGTGGTACCGTGAGCGCCATGACAGACGCCTTGATCGTCGACGCTGTTCGCACACCGATCGGCCGCCGCAACGGCGCGCTCGCAGGGGTTCGCGCCGAGGAGCTCGCCGCCCAGGTCCTCAACGGGCTCGTGTCTCGACTCGACGTCGACGCGGGCGAGATCGAGGACGTGCAGATGGGCTGCGTCAGCCAGGTGGGCGAGCAGGCGCTCAACGTCGCACGCATGTCGGCGCTCGTCGCGGGCTGGCCGGAGACGGTGTGCGGCTCGACGGTCGATCGCCAATGCGGGTCGTCGATGCAGGCGGCGTTCAACGCGGCCGCCGCGATCCAGGCCGGGCATCTCGACGTCGTCGTCGCCTCCGGTGTCGAGTCGATGTCGCGAGTGCCGATGGGCTCCAACCTGACGGTGAACGGCTTCGAGGGGTTCTCCTCGAAGCTCTACGAGCGCTGGGAGGTCGTACCGCAGGGGATCTCGGCCGAGGTGATCGCCGATGAATGGGATCTGTCGCGCGAGGACCTCGACGAGTACTCGTACGAGTCACATCGACGCGCGATCGCGGCGATCGACGAAGGGCGCTTCGAGCGCGAGATCGTCCCGGTCGAGGTCGGAGCTGGAGGCGCAGCCGTGCTCGTCGGGATCGACGAGAACCCGCGCCGCGACACGTCGCGCGAGAAGCTCGCCTCGCTCAAGCCTGCGTTCAAGGAGGACGGAAAGATCACGGCGGGCAACTCGAGCGCGATCGTCGACGGCGCCGCGGCCATGCTCGTGACGAGCGAAGCCGCGGCCGGCAGGCTCGGGCTCGAGCCGCGCGCGCGGTTCCTCTCGTTCGGGCTCTCGGGCGTCGACCCGTATCGGATGCTGCACGGCAACCCGCTCGCCTGCGAGCGCGCGCTCGCGAAGGCCGGGCTGACCTGGGACGACATGGCCGTGATCGAGGTCAACGAAGCCTTCGCGTCGGTCGTGCTGCAATTCCTGAAGGACACCGGTCTGCACGAGCGCTGGGAGGCCGGTGACGTGAACCCGAACGGCAGCGGCATCTCCCTCGGCCACCCGCTCGGCGCGACCGGCGCGCGGATCACCGCGACGCTGCTCTCGGAGCTCGACCGCCGCGACGCGCGCTACGGCATCGCCTCGATGTGCATCGGCCAGGGACAGGCGATCGCGGCCGTCGTCGAACGGCTCTGAGCTCGACCCCCGACGCGCCCTCGGGCTCGGGCGTCGTCGGCCGCGAGCGAGAGCTCACAACGGTTCAGGCATTCCTGGAGGGCGGTACCGACGGCACGCTCGTGCTGACGGGCTGGCCGGGAATCGGCAAGACGACGCTCTGGGAGGCCGGCGTCGACGCGGCGCGTCGCGACGGTCTACGCGTGCTCTCCGCGCGGCCGAGCGACGCCGAGGCGAGGCTCGTCTTCGGAGCGTTGATCGACGTCCTCGACCCCGTCGGGGCCGGTGAGCTGGACGCACTTCCGGCGCCGCAGCTCGAGGCGCTCGAGGTCGCGCTCCTCCGCCGCGCGGCGACCGGCGGTCCCGCACCGGCGAACGCCGTCGCGGTGGGGCTCCTGAACGCGCTTCGGGCGCTCTCCGAGCGAGAACGCGTGCTCGTGGCGCTCGACGACATCCAGTGGCTCGACGCCGCCTCCGCCTCGGCCCTCGCCTTCGCAGCACGGCGGCTGGAGGGTGACCGGGTGCGGTTCCTCCTCGCGCGGCGCCCGGCCGCGGCGAGCTGCGCTCGAGCAGGCACTCGAGCCCAGGGGAACCGTGCGCCTCGAGCTCGGCGGCCTGAGCCTGGGAGGGACTGCGCCGACTCCTCCTCGAGCGTCTCGGGCTCAGCCTCTCCCGTCCGGTGATGCGGCGGATCTTCGAGTCGACGCTGGGCAATCCGCTCTTCGCGCTCGAGGTGGGACGCACGCTCGTCGTCGACGGCGTGCCGCCGATCGGGACTCGAGCTTCCCGTCCCCGAGCGGGTCGAGGAGCTGCTCGGGCCCCGCGTCGCCGCTCTGCCGGGCCCTGCGCGCAGGTTGCTCACGCCGTCGCCCTGAGCCCCGACCTTCGTCTCGACCGGCTGGCGGAGCTGGCCGACGACGGCGCGCTCGAGGCGGCCGTCGAAGCCGGCGTGATCGTCGTCGACGGCTCTCACCTGCGCGCGTCGCACCCGCTGATCGCCGCCGCCGCGGTCCGGGACTACCCCGCCGCCGAGCGGCGCAGGCTCCACCGCGTCGTCGCCGACGCCGTCCCGGACGGTGAGCTCCGCATCCGCCACCTCGCCCTCGCCGCCGAGCAGCCGGATGCCGCGCTCGCGGCGACGGTCTCGGCCGGGGCCGCCGCCGCGGCGCGGCGGGGCGCGGCCCAGGCTGCCGCCGAGCTCGCTGACCACGCCCTGCGGCTCACGCCCTCCGACGATCCGGCCCGCGTGGACCGGCTGCTCGAGCTCGGCGGCTACCTCGAGGTCGCCGGGGAGAAGCAACGCCTCAACGCCCTGCTCGCCCCCGTGGTCGATTCGCTGCCTCCCGGGGTCGCGCGCGGCCGTGCCTGGTTCCTCCTGACGGGGGGCGATGTCCAGAGCAACCGCGAGATCCTCGATCTCTTCGAGCGGGCGCTCGCCGAGAGCCGCGAGGACCCGCGTTTGCGTGCGGCGGTGCTGGCAGAGCTCGCCGCCAACGTCGCCGCGGTGCGCGTCGAACGGATCGAGATGACCGCGGCCTGGGCGGAGGAAGCGCTCGCGCTCGCGCGTCGCGTCGGCGACGACGTCGAGCGTCAGGTGCTGTACGCGCTCGCGTGGGCGCGCAGCCTCGGTGGACGTCCGGTCGACGATCTCTGCGAGCGCTTCCGCGAGCTGACAGAGGAGAGCGCCTTCTACATGGCGCCGTCGCCCGAGCGGGTCGCGGCACAGCGGCTCGTCTGGCGCGGCTGCATAGGCGAGGCGCGCGACGCGCTGACCAGTCTCCTCGACATGGCAGACGAGCGCGGCGAGCCGTCGTCGTACGCGCTGCAGCGACTGCACCTGTGCGAGCTCGAGCTGCGCGCAGGCGGGTGGGACGCGGCGGCGCGCTTTCTCGACGAGTGGTCGGAGTCCTCGGACCGAGTCCTGCTCCTGTGGCCGATGTACGAGCGGTGCCGGGCACTACTCGCGGCCGGCCGCGGCGAGTCCGACCGATGCGTTCCGCTGGGCCGACGAGGCGATCGCCCGCGCCAAGCAGACGGGATGTCGCTGGGACCATCTCGAGACCCTCCGAGCGCTGGGGGTCGCGCACCTCCTCACGCAGAGCCCCGATCGTGCGGCCGAGACGCTCCGCTCCGTCTGGGAGCACACGTCGCAAGAGGGGGTGAACGATCCCGGCGCCTTCCCCGTGGCGCCCGAGCTCGTCGAAGCACTGGTCGACCTGGGTGAGCTCGAGGAGGCCGCAGAGGTCACCCGCCGCCTCGGGGAGCTCGCGGAGGCACAGTCCCACCCCTGGGGGCTGGTCACTGCCCGGCGCTCGCGTGCGGTCGTCCGGCTGGCGGAGGACTACGACGAACGGGCCGTGAAGGAGCTCCAGGACGCCGCCCACGAGTACGTGAGTCTCGGGCTTCCATTCGACGCCGCCAGGTCGCAGCTGGCGCTCGGGCGCGCGCAACGCCGCCACCGGAAGTGGGGCGCGGCTCGAACGACGCTGCTCGCCGCAGTTGATGCTTTCGACCGGCTGGGCTCGCCCGGCTGGGCGGCGCTGACACGGGGGGACGTCGAGCGCGTCGGTGCACGCCGGCCGTCTCGCGAGGGTGAACTGAGCGCGGCCGAGCGGCGCGTCGCCGAGCTGGCGGCGAGCGGCCTCGCGAACAAGGAGATCGCCCAGGCCCTCGTCGTGACCGTGAGCACCGTGGAGTACCACCTGTCGCGGACGTACGCGAAGCTCGGCATCCGCTCGCGCGGGCAGCTCGCTGCGCGCCTCGGGCCGGGGGTTGCCGACCCCGAAGACCTGGGGTCGTAGACCCGAAAGACTCGGGGTTTCCGCGGTTTCGGCTCGGCGACGGGCGCCCTACCGTCGAACGCGTGGCCGAGTTCCTTGTCGAGCTGTACGTGTCCCGTGACGATGGCGACGCCGTCGGGCGCGAGGCGCGGCGTGCGCGTCGCGCCGCCGCGGCGCTGTCAGCGGAGGGACGGCCGGTCCGGCTCGTGCGGACGATCTTCGTCCCGGAGGACGAGACCTGCTTCCTGCTGGTCGAGGCCGACACCGTGGAAACGGCCCGCGAGGCGGCCACACGAGCAGCGGTTCCGTTCGAGCGCGTGCTCGCGACGGCAGCCCGGCCCGATCACCGATCCCCAGGCACAAGCGAAGGCGATCCCGGTCGCCCGCAACCCGAACAACAACGGAGGTTCACGACATGAAGCACCACGTTCGATTCGACCGCCTCCTCGTCGCAGCAGCTGTCGCGACTTTGGCGGCCCTCTCCCTGACCCAGACGGTGCACGCCGCCCCGGCGTCTCCCGAGGTGCCGAGCACGATCGCCGTCGAGGAAGGCCACAAGCCGTTCCTCGTCGCGGACGCGGTCGGGTTCCAGATCTACACCTGCGCGGCGGCCGGCGGCGGCTACCGATGGAACCTCGTCGCACCGCGAGCGGATCTCTTCGACAGAAACGGCAGCTTCCTGGGCACGCACTTCGGCGGCCCGAGCTGGCAGGCGAAGGACGGCAGCCTGGTGAAGGCAGCGCTCGAGCGGCGTGTCACCGTCGATCCGACCGCGGTCGACTGGCTCCTTCTCCGCGTCACGTACGCGGCCGCGGGCGCTGACGGCGACCGCCTGGCGGGGACGACCTTCATCCAGCGCGTTGGGACGACCGGCGGGCTCGCCGCGCCGCCCGAGACGTGCAACGCGGGGACGGTCGGCGCCGTCGACGAGGTGCCCTACACGGCTGTCTACGCCTTCTGGAAGGCGACCGGCAGCTGACCGGCCCATCTACCCGTAGACCAGACAGACGAGAGGGAGAAGCGAGATGACAAGCACCATCGAATCCCCGGCGCCCGACCTGGTCGCCGTCAAGCAGCGCCAGCAGGCAGCGTGGGCGAGCGGCGACTTCCACGCCGTCGCCGCCCGGATCGTGCTCGTCGCCGAGCAACTCGTCGACAGCGCGGACCTGCACGCAGGCTGGCGCGTCCTCGACGTCGCCACGGGTAGCGGCAACGCCGCGATCGCCGCGGCACGCCTCGGCTGCGAGGTCGTCGGCATCGACTACGTCCCCGCGCTGCTCGAGCGCGGCCGCGAGCGAGCGGCCGCAGAAGCCCTCGACGTGACGCTCCTGGAGGGCGACGCCGAGACCCTGCCGTTCCCCGACCGCTCGTTCGATGCCGTGACGTCGGTGTTCGGCGCGATGTTCGCGCCCGACCATCGGCAGTCGGCATCGGAGCTCGTTCGCGTCTGCCGTCCAGGCGGGACGATCGCGCTCGCGAGCTGGACGCCGGACGGGTTCATCGGCGAGCTCTTCCGCACGGTCGCCGCCCACGTGCCGCCCCCGGCCGGCGTCCCCTCGCCGATGCTCTGGGGAACCGAGGCGCACCTGACCGAGCTGTTCGACGACGCGATCGAGTCGCTCGAGGTCGTGGAACGGACGTTCACGTTCCGCTACCGCTCCGCGGACGAGTTCGTCGAGTTCTTCCGCACGTGGTACGGGCCGACGCTGAAGGCGTTCGGAGCGCTCGAGGATCCGCAGTCCCGGCGGGCGCTCGGTGACGATCTCGTCGCCCTTGCGGAGCGCTACGACCGGCTCGAGAGCGGGGACGCGATCGCGATCCCGTCCACGTACGCGGAGGCGATCGCCGTGGTGAAGTAGGCGGGAGTCGAGGTCGACGCGATGGGCGGCCGCCCCGCGGGCCGCCCTCGCGACGACGTGGCTCGGACGGCCTGCGAGCTCGTGGATGACCTCGAGCTCGAGCGCGAGAGCTGAGCCCGCGGTGGCCTACGGCTCGAGGAGCTCGCGCTCGACGTCGGCGCTGACGTTCCGGGCGATGTCGATGAAGGCGCGGGCGGCCGGCGAGCGGTGGCGGTCGCGATGCCAGACGACGGCAACCCTACGGCGCGGCACCTTGGGCACCAGGCGGAGAGCCTTGACGCGCGCGTCTCCCGGCGCGATCGCGAGGAGCGGCACCAGCGCGACGCCGAAGCCCGCCGCCACCAGCCCCTGCACGGTCCCGTTGTCGTCGGAACGGAACGCATAGTCGACGTCGTACCCACGCTCGCTCAGCTCGTCCTCGACAACGAGGCCGCTGGCGCACGTGTTCGACCCGATCAGAACCTGGTCGCCGAGGTCGTCGAGCGACGCTGACGTGCGTGTCGCCAGCGGGCTCTCGGCGGGCACGAGCAGCACGTACGGGTCGCTCATCAGCTCGAGCATCTCGAACGGGCCGTCGGGGAGGGGAGGGCTGCAGAACGCGAGATCGAGCTCGCCGGATTCGATGAGCCCGTAGAGCTCGGGATCGGTGGCCGGCTCGGAGAGGCCGAGCTCGATTCCCGGCCAGTCGGTCAGGAAGCGACGCATGACGCCGGGCAGGACGCGCGCACCGATCGACTGGTACGTGCCGACGCGCAGCGCGCCCGTCTCGCCGGCGCGGAGCGCGGCGATGTCGGCGCGAGCCGCGTCGAGCCGCGCGACGATCGCCTCCGCATGACGGAGCAGCACCTCGCCCGCGTCGGTCAGCGACACCGCGCGTGGGCCGCCGGGGCGCTCGACGAGCGTCTCGCCCACGATCTTCTCGAGCGTCGCGATCTGCTGGCTGACAGCGGACTGCGTGTAGCCGAGCCGATCCGCCGCCCGACCGAACGACCCCTCGCGCGCGACGGCGTCGAGAGCCGCGAAGTGGCGAACCTCGACACCCAGCCATTGATCAGGTTTGATGATCGTTTGCATGAAAACCTCGACTTGCCCTAATAGTACCCGCTCAGCGATGATCCGGGCATGGAAATCGCACTCATCGTCTTCCTGCTCCTCATCGGACCGCTTGCGCTCCTCGGGGCGCGCGACTCGCGGATCGACGAGCGAGACCGGCGCCGGCACTACCTCGGATGAGAGCGCGCCTGCCGCCGGCCGTTGCGTCCGCGGTGGGCGGGCGAGGCCCGATCTCGATCCGTCGGGCTCTGCCGACCGACGATCTCGCGCTGGGGCGGCTGGCCGAGCTCGCCGACCGGCGTCTTCCGGTCGGACCGCTCGTCGTCGCGGAGGTCGAGGGCGAGATCGTGGCGGCCGTGGCCGCCGCCGGTGGCGAGGTCGTCTCAGACCCCTTCCGGGTGACGCTCGACGTCACCGAGCTGCTGCGCCTCCGGACGAGCCAGCTCCGCGCCGCCGCGTAGGCATCGCCGGACCTGCTGGTCGCACCGTCGCGATCAGCACCGTCTCGTTCGTCGAGGACGGGACGCGCTACTCGTGTACCCAGAAATCCGGTCAGCCGGACTGCGAATCGCCAGTAGACGAGCGGTCGGAGCTCATCGGCACTCCGAGGCGTGCGCCGACGGTCGGCACGAGCGTTCCCTGGACCACGACCGAGAAGAGCACGACGACGAAGACGACGCCGTAGATCTCGGCCGCGTAGTCCGTGCCGCCGACGACGGCGAGCGAGGCGAGCAGAATCGGCACTGCGCCCTTGAGCCCGCTCCACACGATGAAACCGCGCTCTCCCCACGTCAGCTGCGTGAGAGCCACGAGCGGCCCGACGACCAACGGCCTCACCACGAACCCGAGCAGGACCGCGAGTACGAGACCGCGCCACCAGAGGCCCTCGTCTGCGATGAAGGTGAGATCGACCGTCAGCCCGAGGGCGACGAACGCGGCGAGCTCCCCGAGGTCCGCGAGCGCCGAGTTGAACGTCCGGACCGCTCTGCGCGCCGGGTAGCGCAGGTCGCCCACGAGGATCCCGGCGACGAACACGGCGAGGAAGCCGGAGCCGTGGAGGACGCCCGCCAGCCCGTAGACGGCGCCGGCGGCGAGCATCACCGCGATCGGGTACAGCGTCCGGTCGGAGAGAGGCGCGTAGCGGAGAAGGCCGACGATCGCGAGCGCCCCTGCGATCCCGACCACGAGGCCCACACCCATCTCGACGAGGAACTCGCCCACGACCTCCGACCCGAAGGAGCCGCCGCTCGTCGCGAGCTCGACCATCCCGATCATGAGCGCGATCCCGACGGGGTCGTTGAAGCCGGACTCGCCCTCGAGGATCGTGCCCGACCGCCCTTCGACCTCCTTGCCGGCGAGCACCGAGAACGTGACCGCCGGGTCCGTCGGCGCGAGCGCCGCGCCGATCAGGCCGGACACCGTCCACGAGAGGTCGAACAGGACGTGGGCTGCGACGGTGAGGAGCCCCGCGGTGGCGAACGTGCCGAGCACACCGAGCGCGAGGATCGGAGCCGCCGAGCGGCGGAATCTGCGCAGCCCGATCTTCTGCCCGCCCTCGAAGAGGATCACCACCAGCGCGAGGGTGGCGACGCGCTGCACGTCCTCGAACGTGAGGATCGTCGTCAGCCGATCGACGAGGTCCGAGGCCACGGCGGCGGCCACAAGCAAGAGACCCGCGGTGGGGATCGCCAGCCGTCCCGCGACCACCCGAACGCCGATGGCGAGCGACAGCCCGCCGCAGACGACGAGGATGACCTTTGCGAACTCGCTGACGTCGTCCACGGAGCGATCTTGCACGGTCGGCACGCTGGTGATCGCCCGCAGCCGGTCTTTGCATGGCCGTCCGCCGATCGGCGACTTACACTTTCCTTACGCGAGACTCACCCTCAACCCATGCCGCGTCCCGATACTGCGTGCACTCATGCGTGTCGCCATCGTCCTTGCCGTGCTCGCGATCGCCATCCCTGTCGGGGAGGCTGCCACGCGATCCCCCGGCTCGTTCTCGGTCGAGGACGGGCGGGGCAGCGTCGTGGTACGCGGGAAGGGCATCGTGATCGGCCGGCTCGAACGGGGTGAGGTGCAGATCGTCGATCTGTCGCCGCTCGACCAGTGGAGCCCGCGCGTGAACGGCGTGCCCCGCGGGCGGACGGTGTGGCTGCGGGGCAAGGACGTGAACTTCTACGTGCCGGGCGGGCGGTACCGCATCTCGGTGCGCGGCGAGGGCTTCTCGATCTCGGCACGTGGCCAGGGGACGGCGACGCTCGACGGCACCGCAGATCCCACCGGCACGACCGGGACCTACGCGGTCGGCGACGTCGCGCCGGTGCCGCTCCCGGAGGCGCCCGAGAGCATTCAGTTCGGTGCACCGCCGGCGATCAAGGCGGGGGGGTCGTGACCACCAGCTCACCGCAGTCGATCCTCGTCGTCGAGGATGAGCAGTCGATCGCCTCGTTCGTCTCGCTCTACCTGAAGAACGCCGGGTACTCGGTTCGCGCGGTCGGGACAGGCGGAGGCGCGTTGAACGCCGTCGCGGCAGAGATGCCGTCGCTGATCGT
Source organism: uncultured Actinomycetes bacterium (assembly GCA_963839755.1). Lineage (GTDB taxonomy): Bacteria > Actinomycetota > Thermoleophilia > Gaiellales > Gaiellaceae > Gaiella. The sequence continues at coordinate 186,596 of CAWIVU010000011.1, read as the reverse complement.
GCTCGATCTCAACCTCCCCGACATGGACGGCATCGAGATCTGCCGGCGGATCCGGAAGAACTCGGACGTGCCGATCCTGATGCTCACCGCTCGGGACGAGGACGTGGACAAGATCATCGGCCTCGAGGTCGGCGCCGACGACTACCTCACGAAGCCGTTCAACCCGCGCGAGCTCGTCGCCCGGGTCAAGAGCGTCCTGCGGCGCGCGACGTCCGATCGTCGGATCGACGAGGGGAACGAGCTCCGTCACGGAGACCTCCTGATCCACTCGGGCCGACGCGAGGTCCTGGTCGGCGACGACGAGATCCAGCTCGCGCCGAAGGAGTTCGACCTCCTCTGGGAGCTGCTCGACCATCGCGGGATCGTGCTGACCCGCGACCAGCTGCTCGAGCGGGTGTGGGGCTACACGTTCGCGGGCGACACGCGCACGGTCGACGTCCACGTGCGCCAGATCCGCCGCAAGCTCGGGGATGCGTCCCCGATCGTCACCGTCTGGGGCGTTGGCTACAAGGTGGCCTCGGACCGCGCGCCGGCGCCCGCGGCCTAGAGGCTTGATGCGAAATCCGAGCACGCACGGATGGTGGCCTGCACACGGCGCATCGCGGCCGGCTCGCTCGACATCCAGGCAACCAGCCTGCACGCCGATCGACCCGACCACGCTGCTTGATGCAGGCCATCCCCGCACGCACTCCGATTTCGCATCAAGCCTCTAGCCGGTCGTGCGACGCACACGGGCCGAACGGGGGCCCGGGCTCGCTCCGCGAGGTGCGTCGCCTTCACGCCGCGACCTGACCCACGGCGTACCCTTTGTGTCCATGCCCGGCTCGCTGCGCATTCGCCTGCCGGCCCTGTTCCTGCTCGGGATCGTGATTGCCGGGGTCGTCTCGGCGGTGATCGCCGTCCAGCTCTTTCAGGGGTATACGCGCGACTCCTCGTACGAGGAGCTCGGTCGCGAGGCGCGTGGCATCGCGCGGCTCTACGGAGACGCCGCGCTGCGGGCGGCCGAGGAGGGGACACCTGCGCCGGACTTCGCTCCCGAGGCTCTCGAGCTCGCAACCGGCGACAAGCTCTTCTACGTCGGCGCCCCGGCGTTCCCCGGCCAGGAGTCAGGCCTTCAGAGCCTGCCCGAGTCGACCGTTCCGGCCGAGGTGGCAGCGGCGAGCAAGGCGCTCGAATTCGAGTTCCGGCCACCGGGGGAGCGGCAGACCTACCTCGCCGTCTCCCAGCCGCTCCGGCTCGAGTCCGGCGGCCAGGCGCTCGGTGCGATCGTCGTCGCCAAGCCGCGTGACGTCGTGCGGGAGCAGTGGGTGCCGCTCATTGGTCGGCTCGCCGCTGCGATCGCCATCGGCGGCCTGCTCGCCTGGCTCCTCGGTCTGTGGCTCTCGCGGCGGATCAGCGGCCCGGTGCAGGACCTGGCGCGCGCCTCTGACGAGATCGCATCGGGGAACTACGCCGTTCAGGTTCCGGTCGGACGCGGCGGAAGCGAGGTCTCGCACCTCTCGGAGCGCTTCAACGAGATGGCCGCCCGCCTCGCCGCGACGGAGGAGCGCGAGCGGCAGTTCCTGATGTCGGTCTCCCACGAGCTTCGCACCCCTTTGACCGCGATCAAGGGTCACGTGGACGCACTGCGGGACGGCCTGATCGACGATCCGGAGCTGGTCACCGCGTCGCTGGACGTCGTCGCGAACGAGGCGACGAGGCTCGAGCGGCTCGTGGGGGACGTGCTCGACCTCGCGAAGCTCCGCGCCCACCGGTTCACGGTGCACACCGAGGAGGTCGACATGGGCCGCCTCGTGGAGCAGGCGTACGGGTCGTTCGGCGACGAGGCGCGACGGCGGGAGATCGCGTACACGATCGGCGGCGCAGACGACGCGCCGACGATCATCACCGACGGCGATCGCGTCCTGCAGGTGATCACGAACCTGCTGAAGAACGCGTTCCGCTGGACGCCGGACGGCGGCGCGATCGGCCTCGCCCTCGATGCATCGAACGGAACAGTCCGGGTCGACGTCACGGACACCGGCCCGGGAATCCCGCGCGACGAGGCACAGCGGATCTTCAGCCCGTTCGTCTCACACGACACGCAAGGCACGGGCCTCGGACTGCCCATCGCGCAGGAGCTCGCAGGCGCCCTCGGCGGCCGCATCGAGCTCGACAGCCAGCCCGGTAGCGGCAGCCGCTTCCGTCTGGTGCTGCCGGCCCGGACGACATAGCCCGCTGCTGCGCCCGCGTTCGAGACGAGACCGCTCTAGAGTCACCCCGTGGTCGAGCCGGCGCGCGCGACGGTCGTGGAGCTGCCCGCGCGGCGCTCGGGCCCGGCCGCGGCGTTCGCAGCGCTCCGGCCGCGCCAGTGGACGAAGAACCTGCTGCTCTTCGCCGGGATCGTCTTCGCCGCCGAGCTCGGTGACCCCAGCCGCTGGGTCGCAGCCGTGACCGCCTTCGTCGCGTACTGCGCTGCCTCGAGCGCCGCGTACCTCGTGAACGACGTCCGCGATGTGGCCTCCGATCGGCTGCACCCCGTCAAGCGCACCCGTCCGATTGCCCGGGGTGAGCTCCGGCCGCAGACCGCGCTGTGGCTCGCGGTCGCCCTGACAGTGGCCGCGGCGACGCTGGCGGCGCTGCTCGGCGCTCCCTCGCTCGCGTGCCTCGCCGCGTTTCTCGCACTTCAGGGTGCGTACTCGCTGTGGCTGAAGTCGATCGAGCTCCTCGATGTCCTTGCGATCGCGGGCCTGTTCGTCCTCCGCGCGGCGGCCGGCGCGATCGCGGTGGACGTGCGGATCTCCAACTGGCTGTTGGTCTGCACGTTCCTGCTCGCGCTCTTCCTCGCGCTCGGCAAGCGGCGGGCGGAGCTCGCGCTCGACGGCGTCAGGGCGCGGCCGGCGCTCGACGGGTACGCGCCGGGGCTCATCGATCAGCTTCTCGCGATCGTCGCGGCCGCGACGATCGCCGCCTACACGGCGTACGCGATCACCGCGCACGACTCGCGGTGGCTGGTCGCGACGGTGCCGTTCGTCGTCTACGGCCTCTTCCGCTATCTGCTTCTGCTCCACCGCCGCGGGCTCGGGGAGGAGCCCGACGCGCTCCTCGTCGAGGATCTGCCATTGCTCGCAACCGTCGCCGCCTGGGCGGCGACGTGCGCGGTCGTTCTCGCCGTCGGGTGAGTGCCTACGCGGCGTCCGCGGCCGAGTCCGGGAGCGCCGTCTCGTCCCGTTCGGCTCGGAGCGGCACCACGGCCCCGGCGATTCCCGCCTCGAGCGTGCGAAGCCGCTGATCGACACCGCTCCAGCCCGACGACACGAGGTCGACGAGGATCGCGAGGTCCTCGATCCGCGAGTTCCGCTCCGCGAGAAGCTCTTGCTCGAGCCGCTCGAGGCGCCGCAGCGCCTGGTTCAGCCCGCCGCGGATCTCGGCGAGGCTTCGGCTCACGGGGAGGACCTCTCGCGCCACTCCGTCCCTGACCGCCGTGGAGACCTGCTTCGGGAGTGATCCCTCGAGCTCGTCGGCGACCTTGGCGAGGCGCATTACCTCCGCGCGTGCCCGCTCGAGCGCCGCGTCGAGCCTTGCTCCACTCACACCTTCCGTACGCGCTTCCCCGATCCGTTTCCGTGCTCGTTCGAGTGCCTGTTCGTCCATGGGGCGCAAGGCTACCCTCGATGCCGGATGAGATCCACCGACCTCGACTACGAGCTGCCGCCGGACCTCATCGCCCAGCGACCGGCCGACCAACGCGACGCCTCCCGGTTGCTCGTCTACGACCGCAAGACGGGCGCCACTCGACACCGGACGTTCGCCGAGCTGCCCGACGAGCTCGAGGGATACCTGACCGTCGTCAACGACACGCGCGTCGTCCACGCCCGGCTCACGCTTCGACGTGAGACGGGAGGTGGGGTGGAGGTGCTGCTGCTCGAGCGCCTGGAGGACGGTCTCTGGGAAGTGCTCGCCCGCCCCTCGCGCCGCCTCCGTGTGGGGGAGCGGCTCGCCGCCCGTGACCCGGGAACGGACTCGTCGTTCGTCGAGCTCGTCGAGGCGCTGGGGGAAGGACGATGGACGGTGCGGGTCGAGGGCGAGCCCGGGGGCGAGCTGCCGCTGCCGCCATACGTGCGCGAGAGCCCAGCCGATCCGGAGCGCTACCAGACCGTCTACGCCCGGGATCCGGGGTCCGCTGCGGCGCCGACCGCCGGCCTCCATTTCACCCCCGAGCTGTTGGCCTCGATCGATCACGAACGGATCACGTTGCACGTCGGGCTCGACACGTTCCGGCCGCTCACGACGGACACCGTCGAGGACCACGCGATCCACGGCGAGCGCTACCGCGTCGAGGAGGGCGCCTGGGGGAGGATCGCGGCTGCCGAGCGCGTGCTCGCGGTCGGGACGACGACAACGAGGGTGCTGGAGACCCTCGCACGCGGCGGGCCACTCGTCGGCCGCACCGAGCTCTTCGTGACGCCCGGCTTCGACTTCCGGCGTGTCGACGCGCTCCTGACGAACTTCCACCTGCCTCGAACGACGCTGCTCGCGCTCGTGATGGCGTTCGCAGGGATCGACGAGACGCGCCGGCTGTACGCCCTCGCGATCCGCGAGCGCTACCGCTTCTACTCGTTCGGCGACGCGATGCTCGTCCTCTGACGACGTGTCGGTCGTGGAACGTGTCCACGTGCCTGGCACGTAGCGGCTGACACCGCAGGTCCGCCGAGCGAGCGTTCGACTACCGTCCGCGCGCGTGAGCTGCTTCCGGGTCGAAGCAACCGACGGCCTGGCGCGGGCAGGGGTCGTGTCCACCGCGCACGGCGAGATCCCTACCCCTGCGTTCATGCCGGTCGGGACGAAGGCGACGGTCAAGACGCTCCACCCCGACGAGGTTCGCGAGCTCGGCGCGCACGTCATCCTCGGCAACACGTACCACCTCCACCTGCGTCCGGGCGAGGACGTGATCGAGGAGCTCGGCGGGCTCCACGCCTTCTCGGGCTGGAGCGGACCGATCCTCACCGACTCGGGAGGCTTCCAGGTCTTCTCGCTGCGCGACACCCTGCTCTCCGTCGACGACGAGGGCGTCACCTTCCGCTCCGTCTACGACGGGGCCGCGGAGCGCCTCACGCCCGAGAGCGTCGCTGCGATCCAGCAGCGGCTCGGCTCCGATATCGCAATGTGCCTCGACATTTGCCCGCCCGCCGACGCCACGATCCGCGACCACGAGGCGGCAGTCCGGCGGACGCAGCTGTGGGCGGAACGCCAGGTCGAAGCGCCGCGAGCCCGGGGTCAGCTGCGCTTCGGCATCGCCCAGGGCGGCACGGACCCCGAGCTCCGGACGCGCTCCATCGCCGGCATCTCGGCCCTGCCCTTCGACGGCTTCGCACTGGGCGGCCTGGCGGTGGGGGAGAGCCGCGACGAGATGCTCGACACCGTCGGGTGGGCGGCGCCGGCGCTGCCACCCGACCGTCCGCGGTACTTCATGGGCCTCGGCGACGCGGAGGGCATCCTGGAGGTCATCGCCCGCGGCATCGACATGTTCGACTGCGTGCTGCCGACCCGCACGGCCAGAACCGGCTCGGCGCTCACCGCGCGCGGCCGCATCAACCTCCGGAACGCCCGATTCGCGCGCGATCCGCGCCCGCTCGAAGACGGGTGCGGCTGCCCGACGTGCGCGCGGTTCAGCCGTGCCTTCGTCCGGCATCTCGTCAATCAGCAGGAGCTTCTCGGCCTGCGGCTCCTCACCCTGCATAATTTGTGGTTCACGTTGAGACTGACCGCCGGTGCGCGGGATGCGATCACGCGCGGCGCGTTCGACACGTACCGGCGCGACGTGCTCGCCTCGCTCACGGCGGGCCCGAAGGAGGAACCTTGGCAAGCCTGATTCTGCTCCTCGCGATGTTCGTCCTGCTGTGGGTGCTGTTGATCCGCCCCCAGCGCCAGCGCCAGCTGAAGCAGCAAAACCTGCTCACGTCGATCGAGCCCGGTGACGAGGTGCTGACCGTCGGGCGGCCTCTACGGGATCGTCCGCGACATCGACGAGGAAGACGACCTGATCGTCGAGATCGCGGACGGCATCCAGGTGCGGATCGCGAGGCGTGCGATCGGCGGCGTCGTGAAGCCGGAGGACGAAAGCGAGGACGCCGACGAAGCGCTGGACGAGGCCGAAGATGAAGGTCGTGTTGCCGACTCCGAGGATTTCGTGAGCGCGGAGGTCCCGGAGGACTCAGCAGCGCTCGACCGCCGCTAACCTGAGCGGCCGCAGATGACCCGCCGCGCAGCCTCTTTCGTCGTCGCACTCGTCCTCGCGGCCCTCGTCGGGGTCGGGCTGCTCGCCATCCCCGGGTCGCCGCTCGAGCAGCGACCGACGCTCGGCCTCGACCTTCAGGGCGGGCTCGAGGTGACGCTGCAGGCGGTACCCCCACGAGACCGCGAGCTGACGGAGGAAGACCTCAGCCGCTCCGTGTCGATCATGCGCGACCGCGTCGACAAGCTCGGCGTCGCCGAGCCCGAGATTCGCACCCAGGGCGACGACCAGATCTCGATCCAGCTGCCCGGCGTCAAGGACCCGGCTGCTGCAGCGGAGATCATCGGGAAGACCGCCCAGCTCGAGCTGTTCGATCTCGAGAAGAACCTCGTGGCCCCGTCGATCGACGCCCGCACGAAGCAGCCGATCGCGACGCCGAAGCTCTACGACCTCCTGGCCGGCCAGCAGGCGCTCGCCGCGAAGGGCAACCCCGAGTCGTACTACGTGTTCCGGACGAAGGGAAAGAAGCTCGTTCGTGGACCTGTGCAGTCGAAGGAGGCTGCGCTCGCCAGGTGGGACGGCAAGCTCCCGCCCGGACACAAGCTCTTCGCAGTGCCGCCGAACACCGTCGTCGTCAGCTGTGGGATCGGCGAGGAGGTGTGCCCCGGCGTCGCCGAGGTCCAGCCGACCCGTGACTCCTGGTACCTCCTCCGGTTCACGCCGCCGGACGTTCCCGAGATGACGGGCGACGACCTCGACCTCGCAGGAACCCGCCAGGACTTCGACACGCGCACCGGCGAGCCGATCGTGCTCATGGACTTCACGGACTCGGGAGCGGAGACGTTCGAGGACATCACGCGCGACGTCGCGACCCGCGGCAAGCTCCTCTTCAACTCGGTCGGTGGCGGCCAGGGCGATTACCAGAACTGGCTCCAGCACTTCGCGATCGTGCTCGACCGCGAGATGAAGTCCTGGCCGACGATCGACTTCGAGGAGTACCCGGGCGGCATCTCGGGCTCCAACGGAGCACAGATCTCGGGGCTCGGCGACATCGGCGAGGCGAAGGACCTGGCGCTCGTGCTCCAGACGGGCGCCTTGCCGGTGGAGTTCCGGACGCTCGATCAGACCGCGATCTCGGCGACGCTGGGCAAGGACTCGCTCGAGGAGGCGAAGACGGCCGCCGTCGTCGGCCTCATCGCCGTCGCGATCTTCCTGCTCGTCTTCTACCGCTTCCTCGGGCTCGTCGCCGTCATCGGGCTCGGCATCTACGCGGCGATCCTGTACGCCGCGATCCTCATCTTCAACGTGACGCTCACGCTCCCGGGCATCGCCGGCCTCGTCCTGACGCTCGGCGTCGCCGCCGACGCGAACATCGTCATCTTCGAACGGATCAAGGAAGAGGTGCGCGCGGGGCGCTCCGTGCGCGCAGCGATTCACACCGGATACACGAAGGGCTTCGCGACCATCGTGGATGCGAATGTCGTGACTGCGATCACGGCAATGGTGCTGTTCGCCGTCGCGACCGCGAGCGTCCGGGGATTCGCGTTGATGCTGCTCGTCGGCACCGCGATCTCGATGCTGACCGCAGTCCTCGCGACCCGTGCGCTTCTCGCCGTGCTCGCAGGTCTGAAGCTGCTCGACCACCCACGCCTGATGGGAGCGTCCGGTGGCGGCATTCCCCGCTGGCTGAAGCTCGACTACATCGGACGTCGCAACACGTGGTTCGCGATCTCGGGCGTCGTGCTGGTTCTCTCGGTCGGGGCGATCGCGGTCAAGGGCCTCAACCTCGGGATCGACTTCGAGGGCGGGACGCGGGTCACCTTCGAGACGCCGCGGCCGGTCGCGCTCGACGAAGTGCGCGAGCAGGCAGCGAGCATCGGGCAAGCGAACGCCCAGGTTCAGGGTCGGGGAACCGCATCCGGCCCCGACGGCCAGTCCTACCGAGAGTTCATCGTCAGCACGGAGGCGCTCTCGACTACCGAGGTGAGGTCACTCCAGGCGGGCCTCGCTGCGTCGGTGGACGCAGAAGCGGGCGAGGTGAAGAACGTCTCGGCGAGCTTCGGCCGCCAGATCGCGCGCGGCGCGATCCTCGCGATCCTCGTCTCGCTCCTCCTGATCGTCGGCTACATCTCGCTGCGGTTCCAGTGGAAGTTCGCGGTGCCGGTGCTGGTCGCGCTCGCGCACGACGTGCTGATCACGATCGGGATCTACGCGCTGCTCGGCCGGGAGGTGACGACCGCGACGGTCGCTGCGCTGCTGACGGTGCTCGGCTACTCGATCTACGACACCATCATCATCTTCGACCGCATCCGCGAGAACATCCCGCTCATGAAGCGCGCGTCGTTCCGCGTGATCGGCAACGTGTCGCTCTGGGAGACCATCCCGCGCTCGCTCGCGACGACCTTCATCACCCTCGTCCCGATCGCGTCGCTCTGGCTGTTCGGCGGCGACACGCTGAAGGACTTCGCGTTCGCGCTGCTGGTCGGGATCGGGGCTGGTGCCTACTCCTCGATCTTCATCGGCGCCCCGTTGCTCGCGATCCTGAAGGAGCGGGAGCCGGAGTACGCGCGACGACGAGACGACGAGCACGTGATCGGGGACGTGTCTGTCGGCGGAGCGTTGCTCGAGACGCCAGCGCCTGCCGCGGCTGAGGCGCCGGCTGCAGTTGTGGCCGCAACCCCCACCACCGTGCCGCCGGCTCCGGCCGAGGTCTCGGCGCCCGATTCTGCAAGCCGGGAGCGGCGGCGTCAGCGCCGTAGCACCCGGCGCCCACACGGCCGCGCTCGGTAGTCGCCCGTCGCCGCCCCTAGAATGGCGGCAATGAGCGCGCAGGGCACCGACGAGCCGCGGTCCGTCTCCGAGCTTCTGCTTGCCGGAGTCGGCTTCGCGACGCTCGGTCTGGAGGCCGCAGACGAGATCTCCGACGACCTCGCGAAGCGCGTCGGGGTCGATCGCGACGCGATGCGGGCCGCCGTGCGCGACACGCTCGAGGCGTGGCGGGCCGAGGCCGAGCGGCTCGGCGCGCGACGAGACGAGGCGGTCGAGCGCGCGCTTGCGAAGGCCGGCCTCGTCCGCCGTGAGGAGATCGACGACCTGGCGCTTCGCGTCGCACAGCTCGAGCACCGGATCCGCCTGCTTGAGCAAGACCCCACCAAGGTCACGCACTAACACCTCTCCGTGGCCGGCGAGTCGCAGCGCAGCCTCGGCCGGATGACGGAGATCGGGCGCGTTGCGACCCGCCATGGCTTCGGATACCTGCTCGACCGTCGTCGCGCCTCCGAGGAAGCTCCCGATGCGGACCGCGGCCGCCGCCTCCGCGAGATGCTGGACGAGCTCGGTCCCACCTTCGTCAAGTTCGGCCAGCTTCTCTCTACCCGGCCCGACGTCGTGCCGCCCGACGTGATCATCGAGCTCAGGAAGCTCCAGGACGACGTCTCGCCGTTCCCGATGACGGAGGTCGAGCGCGTCGTCGAGGAGGAGCTCGGCCTCTCCATCGAGCGCGCGTTTCTCGACTTCGACGAGCGGCCAATCGCCGCCGCGTCGATCGGCCAGGTTCACCGCGCGACGCTGCCCACCGGCGCCGATGTCGTCGTCAAGGTGCAGCGCCCGACGGCGCCACGGCAGATCGAGTCAGACCTTCGTCTGATGGCCTCGGCCGCCCGGGTCGTGCGCGAGCGAGTGCGGCAGCTCGACTTCCTCGACTCCAGCGAGCTCGTGGACGAATTCGGTCGCTCGATCCGGCAGGAGCTCGACTACCAGCAGGAGGCGCGAAACGCCGAGGCCTTTCGCCGCAACTTCGCCGGCAACGCCCGTGTCGCAGTGCCCCGGGTGTGGTGGCGATACACGACCAACCGGCTCCTGACCCTCGAGCGCCTCGAGGGGACGCACGTCCGCGATCTCGACCTCGAGTCGTGGCCGGACGACGACCGACGCGACCTCGCGCACCGCATGACGGACGCCTGGATGACCATGATCTTCCGTCACGCCTTCTTCCACGGCGACCCGCATCCCGCGAACATCCTCCATCTCGACGACGGCCGACTCGGGCTCGTCGACTTCGGGCTCGCGGGACGCCTCACGGACGCCGACATGGCGCGGTTGACACGCCTCTTCGTCGACGCGGCCACAGAGAACGTCGGCGCGCTGCCGCGGCGGCTCGCCGATCTCGGCGTCCGGTACGACCGGGAGCGCGAGGACGAGCTCCGCTCTCGTCTCGAGGAGCTCTACTACCGCTACTACGGGGCTCGGCTGTCGGAGATCGACCCGATCGAGGCGATCCGCGAGGGGCTCGCGCTCATCTACTCGATGAACCTTCGCCTGCCGACGCGGTTCGTGATCCTGGACAAGGCGCTTGCGACACTCGGCTCCGTCGCGGTCGAGGTGTACCCCGACTTCAACGTCTTCGAGGTGGCGCGCCCGTACGCCAAGCAGCTGATCGCCGACCGCTTCTCTCCTCGGCGCCTCGCGCTCCGTGCCCAGCGGGAAGTGCAGGAGCTCGGCGAGATTGCCCTCGAGGTCCCCCGGCAGGTGCACGACGTGCTGAACGAGCTGCGTGACGGAGAGATGTCGATCAAGATCTCGAACCCCGGCGTCGACGACCTCGCCCATCACATCGACGTGTCGGTCAACCGGATTGCGGTCGCGCTCGTGATCCTCGGAGGTCTTCTCGGCTCGTCGGTGATCGGCGTGCTCGCGGAGGACGGCCCGCATGTGCTCGGGCTCCATCTCCTGTCCGTCGTCGGGTTCGTCATCTCGGGCGCGTTCGGCGTCTGGCTGCTCTGGGGCGTCATGCGCAGCGGACGGCTCTGACGAGACGGCCGGTGGTCCTTTGCCGCCGCCGCCACCCGCCGCCCACCACGAACAACCACCCCCAGGGGCACCCCCGGTGCCCTGGTTCCACGCTATCGACGATTCTGTGCCGGAAGTGCGCCGACTTCGTGCCGGAAGTGTGTCCGTAGCGGGCGGCGTGTCCCTGCCGGAAATGTGTCCGCGCCGGGAGCGCGGTCGTACCGGCGTCGTGTCCGTCCCGGGGCGGAAACATGTCCGTGCGGGGCTGCGTATCCGTGCGGGCGGTACGTCGTGCCAAGGCGGGCGCACACACGGTGCGTCTTCGTGTCAGAAGCGTGTCCGGGTCAGGCCCGGCGAAACCGCGGGACGCTCAGGGCAGGGTCAGCGACTCCACGGCCCCGCTGACGGTCAGGCCTGGCTGCGGGCCCCCCGCGATCGCCCAGACGCGCCCGCGGAACGCCACGACGCCCAGGCCGTGACGCGGCGTCGGGAGATCGGGAAGCGACGCCCATCGGCTCGCACCGGGCCGGAGCGACCACACCGTGCGATTCGTGCCCGACGGCGACTCACCGCCGACCGAGACGATCCTTCCCGCAATGGCCGCCGCGCCGGTGCCGCCGCGCGGATCGGGAAGGTCGGGGAGTTGCGCCCACCGATTGGAGCGCGGCTCGTACGCCTCGACCGTGCCGAGGTTGGTGTCGTATCCGGCAAGGCGTCCCCCGACGGCGTAGACACGGCCGCCCATCGCTGTCGCGGCGAGATGCTCGCGGGGCCGCGGGCCGCGGACGACGCGCCAGCGGAGTGTCCGCAGGTCGAGCGACAGCGTGCGCGTCGCGAGCCCCGAGCTCGTTCGACCGCCGACCACCCACACGCGGCCGTCCGACGTTGCGGCTGCCGCTGCGGCCGCTCGCTCCTCCGGTGGTGCGGGCAGGCGCCGCCAGCGCCGGCCGTCGTACAGGAACGCAGCCCTCAGCGGCGCGCGATCGGCACCGTACCCACCGACTACGACGATCCGTCCGCGCCAGGAGGCCGCTGCCGCATGGTCGACCGACACCGGGAGGTCGGGCAGCCGTGCCCAGGTGTCGCGCGCGGGGTCGTACGAATCGACGCGCCTCGAGTTGCCGCCGCTCGCGAGGAATCCGCCGACCACGACGATCCGTCCCTGCAGAGGCGCCACGGCCACCTCGGTGCGCGGCTCCTCGAGCGGCGAGCCGGAGACCCACGCTGCGGCCACCGTCGCGATGGCGGCCAGCGCAGTCATCGCTGTGGCCCGAGCCAGCGCAGGAGCTCGGCGTTGACGCGCTCCGGCGACTCGTTCTGGACGAAGTGCCCTGCGTCCTCGATCCACACCACCTCCGGAAGGTTGCCGTCTGCGAGCACGCGCCGCAAGACCTCCGGCCCGACGAGCTCGCGATCGAGGAACCGATCCTCGACGCCCCACAGGATCAATGTCGGCGCGACCACACGCCGGGATGTCCCGCGCGACCGCCGCGGCCGGAGCCCGCGGCGGAACGCCGCGCGGTACCAGTCGATTGCCGCCTTCGCTCTCCCCGGGCGCGCGAACGCTGCGCGATACGCGTCGAGCTCCTCGCTCGGCCATGCGTCGCGGCGGTAGGAGCCGCCCACGAGCGCCCGCGCGACGACTGATGCGCCGTCGGCCGCCATGCGCCGCTCGGGCCACCACGGAAGCTGGAAGAAGAGGATGTACCACGACTTCCGGAGCTGCGACCGCGTGCGACGCATCGCGTCGAAGAGCGCTGACGCCGGCGGGCAGTTGATGGCGACGAGCCTCTCGACGACCGCAGGGGCGTGCATTGCCGTCGCCCAGGCGACCGCGCCGCCCCAGTCGTGACCGACGAGAACGGCGCGCTCGCGCCCGAGGGTTGCGATCAGGCCCGTGACGTCGCGGATGAGGGTGCCGACGTCGTACGGCCCTCGAAGCTCCGTGTCGCCGTAGCCTCGCATGTCCGGCGCGACGGCCCGGTAGCCGGCCGCGGCGAGCGCCGGCAGCTGATGGCGCCAGGATCGAGAAAGCTCCGGGAAACCGTGCAGGAAGAGGACGAGCTGACCGTCCTCGGGGCCGGCGGCGAGCGCGTGGAAGCGGATGCCGTTGGCCGTGAGGGTGAGCTCTTCGATCGCTGGCCCATCCGGACGCATGTGAGCGAATCGTCACACAGCTGGCGCAATGGACATCTGGTCACGCGCGGTCCGAGCCTCTAGCGTCGGAGCGTGGCCGCCAACGCCGTCCTCCTCGCAGAGCTTGAGCAGGGCTCGAGGGAGTACCTGGAGCGCCAGCTGCGCGAGGACGGGTTCACGGTGTTCGAGGCGGCGTGGACGGCGCGTGCGCTCGACCTGGCGGAGCGCTTGCTCCCGGACGTGGTCATCGCGAGCGAGCCCGATCTGTGTCGTCGCCTGCGATCGGGCGAGCCGGGGAGGACGTGGGATCGCAACGTCCCGGTGATCGTTCTCACCGAGCCGGGTGCGGACCCGATCGTTCGCGTGCGCGCCCTCGAGAGCGGGGCGGACGACGCGGTTCCGCGCGACGTGTACCTCGAGCTGCTCGCACGGGTTCGCGCGCTTCTTCGCCGCTCGACGCTCGGCCAGGCGGACGTCGTCGAAGCCGGCCCGCTCGTCGTGGACCATCGCGCGAGGCAGGTGCGGGTCGGCGACATCGCCGTCCGGCTCTCGGGCCGTGAGTTCGAGCTCGCAGCGAAGCTCGCGAGCGACCCGCGACGGGTCTTCACGAAGAACGAGCTGCTGCGGGACGTCTGGGGGATTCGGACGAACGGGATCCGAACACGGACTGTCGATTCCCACGCCTCGCGCCTGCGGCGCAAGCTCGAGGCGGTGGGCGCCGACGGCGTGGTCGTCAACGACTGGGGCGTGGGGTACCGACTGCTCGCGTAGCGGATCGCGGTCGAGCTTTCTGGACCTGAAGTAAGGCGCGCGAGGAGCGCCGCCAATCAGGCTACGGGTGCCGCGGGTTCCACGCCGGTTCATTCCCTGCCTGGGCCTACGATGTTCGTCTGGCGGTGACCAGTCGGGGATGCCCAGTGGCTCGCTGTTGGGATATTGACGGCCCTCTCAACCGGATCCGGACCGTCGGTGCCCACGCCTCGCGGCTCCCCGGAAGCTCGAGGCCGTCGGTGCCGAGGCCCCAGTCGTTGGCTACATCGGCTGAAACCGCGCCGAATGGTGGTTTCGGTGCCTACTCAGTGCCCAAACGCCAGGCCAGCAAGAGCAGGTGCTCGGCAACTCACGTGTGCTCTTGCACCTCGCCAACCTCGATGCTGATCGGCGTTACGGAGGGTGGCGGGCTCGTCTCGAACCGCTCTTTCGCCGCCTTTGCCGCCTCTTCCGTCTCGAAGAGGACCATCGAGGCACCGGAGTTCTCCCCAAGCCTCACCCAATGACCGCTGATGAAGCCCGGCATCTGCGTGAGGCGGGGGATCCCCTCTTCCCTCAAGAACTTCCTTGCCTGGTCGAAGTCCTGAATCGTGCTCCTGGCGACCACCGCATACATGCCTGCCTCCCTCGTCGTGGACGGTGAGACCCTCCAAGATCGCCACAGACGATGCCACGTAAGGGGCCGGGTGGCTAGCTGAACGCCGCTCCATACGAGCTTGGGGCTCCGTCAAATGTGTGCCGGAAGCTCGAGGCCGTCGGTGCCAGCGTTGACGATGTTGGCTCGAATCCGCGGGCTTGTCGGGTCCGGTGCCGACTCAGTGCCCAAACCTCAAGCGACGCAGCGTCCACCGGCGTATGGTCCGCTCGACCGCTGGCGATGAACGGACGATAGGAGATCAACATGGCCGGTCTTGAAGTGCGTGGGTTCGATTCACCGGATGAAACCCGAACACCTGACAAGACCCACGTAGACATGATCCGGATGGGAGCAAATAGCGCAGCCCGCATCAAGCTCGAACCCGGATGGAAGTGGTCGGAGTGCTTGAAGCCGGTCGTGGGGACCGAAAGCTGCCAGGTGCGACATGTCGGGTTCGCGCAGTCCGGCCGGATGCACGTCACCCACGAAGACGGGGCCGAGGGAGAGATCGGGCCAGGCGAGGCGTACGTGATCGAACCCGGTCACGATGCATGGGTGGTCGGTGACGAGGCCTTCGTGGGCTTCGAGTTCGAGACGCGGGCGGCCGAGGAGTTCGCGAAGAGCTAGGAGCGTCGCGTTGCGGGGGTGGCTCCCGGTGTCGCCCCCGCAGAGTTGTCGTAGCTAATCCAATCGCTCCGGAGGTAGTCCTCGCTGTCGGACGCGAGGTGCTCGTAGGACTGTGCATCCACTGCCGGACTCGACAGACGCCGGGACCTACTCGGAGTACCCCTCGGTCACCTCGCCCTTGTGTGCGGCAAATGCAGCCAGAACCTCCTCCTTCTCCCGCCCGGGCACCGTGAAGAAGTCGAGTGTTCGCGCGAGCTCCGCCGCGACCTCGTCGAACTCGGCCGGGGAGATCTTCAGTTCCCGGTGGGCTTCTTCCAGGCCAAGGGTGGTGCTGCCGGGTTTCGTGGCCGCATAGTGCTGGGGGCCACCGGCGACCTCGCACACCCACAGGGTGCGCATGAACTTGAGGCCCGGAAGTCTTCCCAGATTGTCGGTGTGCCATTCCCGGAGAGCAGGGTTCTCCGATGTCTGGCCGACGATCGGGTTCTTTACGATCGCGTCGCTGAAGTGGTCGACGACGGCCGCGATGGCGAATGCGCCACCGAGCCTTTCGTACAGACTCTTCTCCGTCATTGGGCGGCTCCTTTGGTCGGTGCGCTGAAAACGTCCGACCGCTTTCCAGCGGTGATCGCTTCCATTGGTGACGGACATCACGCGGGTCTTACGTCCGCCCGCCTGGCTCGGATTCCGACGCGCGCTGCTCGATTCGGCGATGTCGCTTGAGCTCGCTCGCTGCCGGTTCTGGTGCCCTCCCAATGCCCAAACGCGTCAGCCCTGCCGATCGGCTCCCAGATCCTCATCCGCGCGAGGGGCTACAGGATCGCGCCCTCGAGCCGAAGCAGATGCTCCTTCCGCTCGAGCCCGCCGCCGTAGCCGACGAGGCTGCCCGATGCGCCGACGATTCGGTGGCAGGGCAGGACGATCGGGACCGGGTTGCGATTCATCACCATCCCCACCGCGCGAGCCGCGCGCGGGCTGCCCGCCCGATTCGCGAGCTCGCCGTACGTCGCCGTGTGGCCGTACGGGACCTTGGCGAGCTCTCCGAGGACGGCAACGGCGAACGTCGCCTGGCCACGGAGGTCGAGCTCGAGGTCGAACGCCTTCCGCCGGCCGGCGAAGTAGTCGTCGAGCTCGCGACGCGTCTCGTCGAGTGCACGTGGAGCACGCAGCACGCGTGGCCCCGCGAGTCGCGCGAGACGCTCGAGCTCCAGGTCGGGATCGGGGTCGTACGTGATTCGCGCGAGACCGCGGTCGGTCACCGCCGCGAGCAGCGGGCCGACCTCGCTCTCGATCACGTCGTAGGCCGCGTCGAGCAGCCCCGCCTGAACGGCGGCGTCGCGGAAGCGGCGGTCGAGGTCGGTGGGAACGGTCATGTGACCCTCCTTCGCAGCCGCCGCACGCCCGAGGACGTCGCCTGACGGGCGGCGTCGGGGCTCGAGTCGAGTGCGGAGGCGATCTGTTCGTAGTCGAGGTCGTAGCCGTAGCGGAGGACGACGGCGGCGCGCTCCTTGGGCGGCAACGAGTCGGTGAGGAACGCGAGCTCCTCGTACGCGGGTCGGCCGTCGTCCACCGGCACCTCGGGCAGCTCGTCCACCGTCTCGCCTGCTCTGCGATACGTGTCGATCGTCACGCGCGTGGCGATCGTCAGCACCCACGCGCGGAGATGCTCGCCGTGCTTCAGCCGGTCGTATGCCCGGAGCGCCCGGAGGAACGTCTCCTGGAACGCGTCCTCCGCACGGTCCCGGCCGAGCTTCCGGCGGAGGAGGCGAAGTACCTCTCCGGAGTGCTCGGCGTAGAAGGTCTCGAACGGCGGGATCGTCACGGCATCCATCATGGTTGGAAACGCCGGAGGGGACGCGCCTGTGAGACAGCTGTGTGAGGAGGCGTCAGACTCCCGTCATGCGCGTCGCCGTGGTCGGGCACGTCGAGTGGATCCGCTTCGCGCGCGTCGAGCGCGTCCCGGCCTCGGGGGACATCGTGCACTCCTTCGAGGACTGGGAGGCGGCCGGTGGTGGAGGTGGGGTGGCGGCCGTCCAGCTCGCGATGCTGGCGGACGAGGCGCATCTCTTCACGGCGCTCGGCGACGACGAGCTCGGGAAGCGCTCGCGCGCCGAGCTCGAGTCCCGAGGCGTCGTCGTCCACGAGGCGGCGCAGGGCGACCGTCCGCAGCGCTGGGCTTTCACTCACGTCGACGACCGCGGCGAGCGGACGATCACCACCGTCGGCCCGAAGCTCCGTCCCAGGGGGCACGACGACCGGCTGCCGTGGCACGAGCTCGCGTCGATGGACGCCGTCTTCTTCGTCGCCGGCGACGTCGACGCGCTGGTGCACGCGCGGCGTGCGCGCGTCCTGACGGCGACGACCCGGGAGCTCGACGTCCTCAAGTCCGGCGGCGTCCAGCTCGACGCGCTCATCGGCAGCGGCGAGGACGAGGCGGAGCGCTACCTGCTCGGCGAGCTCGATCCTCCGCCGCGGCTCGTCGTCACGACCTCGGGCGCGCTGGGCGGCTGGGCACGCCCCGGTGGCCCGTTCACGGCCGCGGCGCCGCCGGGGGACGTCGTCGACACGTACGGCGCCGGTGACAGCTTCGCCGCAGGCCTCACGTACGGGCTCGGCGCCGGGCTCGACGCATCCGAGGCGATCGAGCTCGCGGCCCGCTGCGGCGCTGCCGCCCTGACGGGGCGGGGTGTGTCGCCGCGTCACGTGCCGCTCCGCTGACCGTCCTGGGACGGCTCAACCGCAGGTCGCCCGGTCGAGCAGGTCGGCGAAGCGCTTTCCGACGTCACGCGTGAACGGGTACGCGTTTCCGGCGACGATCGTGAGACGATCGCCGTGCATCCGCACAACGGTCACCGTGCCCAGCAGATTTCCCGTGTGGCCGAGGAACGCGCCGCACTGCGATTCACCACGCCCGAGCCCGAGCCCGTAGCGCTCGCCCTCTGCGGGCGCCATCCGTCGCGCGAGACCGCTCTTCCCGAGCCGGGTGAAGAACCGATCGAGATCGGCAGCGGTCGAGACGATCGCGGCCGCAGCCCAAGCAGAGGCAGCTGTCCGCCCGCTTGTCTCGCGCGGCGATCCCGTGGCGACACCGTCTCGCTCGGCGACCGAGTGTCCCCGGAGGGACTCACCGGCGACGATGCCCGGCTCGAAGGTCGTCTCCCGGAGGCCGAACGGGAGGAAGACATGGCGGCGGAGCAGCTCGTCGAGCGTCGTCTTCGTCGCTTCCTCGAGCACGAGCCCGAGCGCCAGGTAGTTCGTGCTCGAGTACGCGTACCCCGTGGATCGCTCGCGACGGTCCGCGATCCCGACGAGCACACGGGGCGCGAGGTCGTCGCGCAGCAACGCGGGATCCGACGTGTAGTCGAACAGGCCCGCCGTGTGATTCAGCAGGGCACGGATCGTCACCTGGTCCCCGTCGCGCAGCAGCGCCGGGAGATGTGCGGCCACGGGATCGTCGAGGGAGATCACGCCCCGGTCGGCCAGGCGCAGCGCGAGGACGGCGACGAACGTCTTCGTCACGCTGCCGACCCGGAAGCGGATGCGGGGCGTCGCCTCACCCCGGGCGAGCTCGAGCGTCTGGTCGCCGTCGCGGACGCGCGCGAGCGCGCCCGGCATGCCCGCCGCCACGAGGGCATCGAGCGCGCCACCGAGCCGCGACGTGTCGTCCTCCGCGCGTAACGCGGCCGCCGTCACGGTGACGGCCGCGAGGAGAGCGGCGGCCGCCGAGGCCCCGGCCACGATTCGGCGCATGCGGGTCGAATCTACGTCACGACGAACTCGAGCACGAACTCGCTTGCCAAGTGGGTGATAGTGGCGTAAAGTGGGGCAGCGTGGAGATCACGAATCGGATCGCCAACGCACGCCCGCGATGTTCATCGGAACCTACGAGCACACGATCGACGAGAAGAGCCGGCTCACCTTGCCGGTCCGATTCCGCGACGCGTTGGGCGAGGGAGTCGTCCTTGCTCGAGGTCTCGACGGCAACGTCGCCGTCTACCCGCGCGAGACGTGGCAGATGACCGTCGAGGCGCGCATCTCCGTGCTCGACCCGCTCTCGCGCGAGGCGCGCGACCTGCGCCGCTTCTTCTTCTCCGGCGCGGCGGAGGCGGACGTCGACCGCTCCGGGCGCATCCTCGTGCCCGCGACGCTCGCCCGGCACGCCGGGCTCGAGCGCGAGGTCGTCGTGACGGGGAACTACGACCACCTGGAGCTGTGGAACCCGCCCGCGTGGGAGAAGCACCTGAACGCCGTCGAAGGGAGCGTCGAGCATGCTGCCGAACGTCTTGCCGCACACGGAAGCTGACCACATCCCCGTCCTCGCGGAGCAGGTGCGCGAGCTCCTCGCCGTGCGACCCGGAGAGACCGTCGTCGACGCGACGTTCGGCGCCGGCGGCCACGCGAGCCTGCTCGCCGAGGATCTCGCCGGCAGCGGCAAGCTCGTCGCGATCGATCGCGACCCGGGAGCGAAGTCGTACTTCGACCGCTTCAAGGCGCGTGCCGGCGTGGACGTCCGCTTCCTGCGCGGCGACTTCGCGCTCGTCCTCTCCCAGCTCGCTGCGAATGACGTGAAGGCCGATGCGATCCTGCTCGACCTGGGAATTTCGTCCATGCAGATCGACCGACCGGAGCGCGGGTTCTCGTACGCGACCGACGCGCCGCTCGACATGCGCATGGATCCGTCCGCCGAGCTGACCGCGGCCGCGATCGTGAACACCTGGGACGAGCGCGAGCTCGTCACGATCTTCCGGCGCTACGGCGAAGAGCGCTTCGCCGCCCCGATCGCACGGGCGATCGGCCGTCGGCGGGCGGAGGTGCCGTTCACGCGCACCGGCGAGCTCGTCGACGTGATCAAGCTTGCCATCCCGACGCCCGCCCGGTTCGGTGAGGGCCACCCGGCGAAGCGGGTCTTTCAGGCGCTCCGCATCGCCGTGAACGACGAGCTGGGAGCGCTCCAGGCGGCGCTGCCCGCGGCGCTCGAGATGCTTCGGCCGGGCGGCCGGCTGGCGGTGATCTCCTTCCACTCGCTCGAGGACCGGATCGTGAAGCGGTTCGTCGCGGAACAGGCGAAGGGCTGCACGTGCCCTCCGGACTTCCCCGTGTGCGTCTGTGGCAAGGCGCCGACGCTCCGGCCGCTGACGAAGAAGCCCTTGCGGCCGACGCAGGGTGAGGTCGAGGCCAACCCGCGAGCCGCGTCGGCGCGGCTTCGGGCCGCGGTGAGGAACGCCTGATGTCGACGATCGCGCAAGCGGCGCCGCGCAGGGTTCGCGTCGGCAGGGGGGCCTTCACGGGAGGCGTGCTCTGGATCGTCGGGATCGGCGCACTGCTCGCGGGAGTCGTCGCCATCAACGTCCTCGTGCTGTCCCTCAACGTCGAGCTCGACGATCTCCGACGGACACGTGCCGAGCTCAAGGCCGACATTGCGACGACGCGGGCGCAGCTCTCCAGCGCCTCGGCGAAGGCACGGATCGAGAGCGAGGCGGCAAGGAAGCTCGGCCTCGTCGAGGCCGACCCCAATGCGACGACACATCTCCGGCTCGACGAGCGGTGAGAGGCGGGTCGTGAGCGAAAAGCGCGCCAACGCACGCATTCGCTTCCTGGTGCTGGCGTTCGCGCTCGTCTTCACGGTCGCGCTCGGACGCGCGGCCTGGGTGCAGATCGTCGAGGGAGGACGCTACGAGCGGATGGCCTCGCGGCAGCATCGGGAGACGATCGAGATCCCGGCCGGACGCGGGACGATCTACGACCGCACCGGTGAGCCCCTCGCGATCGGCGAGCTCGCCACGACGGTCTACGCCGATCCTCGGAACGTCGTCGCCCCGAGACGGGCGGCGGTGAAGGTCGCCGACGCGCTCGGTCTCGACGCAGACAAGCTCTACCCGAGCCTGCGCGACCGCACGAAGCGGTTCGTCTTCCTCGACCGCAAGGCCGACCCTGCCAGGGCCAAGGCGCTCGAGCGCCTGGGCGTCGCGGGGATCGGCTTCTATCCCGAGGAGCGTCGCAGCTACCCGCAGGGACGGGTCGCGGCGCACGTGCTCGGGTACGCGGGCACCGACAACGCGGGCCTGGACGGCCTGGAACGCTCGCTCGACAAGTCGCTCGCCGGCAAGCCCGGCTACGAGATCGTCGTCCGCGACCCCAGCGGGCGCGCCATCGACGTCGTGCGGTCACGGCGCGAGCGCGCCGGCCGCAACGTCGTGCTCACGCTCGACCACCAGCTCCAGGCGAGCGCCGAGCAGGTTCTGGCGAACGCGGTCGCCCGCTGGGGCGCCCGCGGCGCCACGGCGATCGTCATGGACCCGAGAACGGGCGCGATCCTCGCGATGGCGAATGCGCCGACGTTCGACGCGAACGCGTTCACGTCCGCGCCCGCGGAGGCACGTCGCAACCGCGCCGTCACCGACCTGTACGAGCCGGGCTCGACGTTCAAGATCGTCACGGTTGCAGCCGCCCTGGAGGACAACGTCGTCGCGCCGGACACCACCTTCCGGCTCGCGCCGACGATCGACGTCGCCGACCGGACGATCCGGGAGGCGCACACGCGCGGCACCGAGTCCATGACCGTCGGCAGATCCTCTCCGAGTCCTCCAACGTCGGGACGATCACGATCGCGCAGAAGCTCGGAGGCCCCGGGCTCGCCTCGTGGATCGACCGCTTCGGGTTCGGCAAGCGTGCCGGCACGGACTTCCCAGGTGAGAGCCCTGGGATGGTGCTCGCGTACCCGGACTGGTCGGGTTCGACAATCGGCACCGTGCCCATCGGACAGGGCATCGCTGTCACTCCGCTCCAGATGGTGAGCGCGTACGCCGCGATCGGGAACGGCGGCGTGATGCCTCCGGCGCACGTCGTCGCCAAGATCGGCGGCAAGAAGGTTCGCCACGGCAAGGGGCGGCGCGTCGTCTCACAGCACACCGCCGACCGGATGACGGCGATGTTCCGCGACGTCGTCGTGGAGGGCACCGGCACCGAGGCCGCGATCCCGGGCTACACGGTGGCCGGCAAGACGGGAACTGCGAACAAGGCCGAGAACGGCCGCTACGTGCAGAAGTACGTCGCGTCGTTCGTCGGACTCGTGCCTGCGCGGAAGCCGCGGCTGGCGATCCTCGTGATGGTGGACGAGCCGCGCGGCCAGATCTTCGGCGGTGTGGTCGCAGCGCCGATCTTCCGCGACATCGCGCGCTTCGCGCTGCAGTACCTCGAAGTGCCGCCCGACGCGCCCGAGTCGAAGCGCGCGTCCTCCTTGCTCGCGACGTCGGCGCTCACACCGTAGGGGCGAGGCGCGTCCCGTCGCACAGCGGGCGGCGCGGACCTCGTCCCTACAATCGCCCCGTGGAGCTCGACGCGCTGATCCGCGCGCTCGCGCCCGGTGACGTCGTCGGCGCGCGGCCGGTCGAGATCCTCGACCTCGCGTACGACACCCGACACGTTCACGGCGGAGCGCTGTTCTTCTGTGTGCCGGGCGCGAGCCGGGACGGGCACGACCTGGCCGCGGACGCCGTCGCCGCCGGCGCCGTGGCGATCGTGGGCGAGCGGCCGGTGGACGTCGCCGTCCCGCAGCTCGTCGTCGAGAGCACCCGGGCAGCGATGGCGGTGGCCGCGGACGCGTTCTTCGGGGCGCCGACCGAGCGTTTGACGGTGGCCGGCGCGACCGGCACCAACGGAAAGACGACCACTGCCTTCCTGTTGCGCTCGATCCTCAACGCCGCCGGGCGTCGGACGGGTCTGGTGGGAACGGTCGAATGGGTCATAGGCGGCACGGAACGCGCCGCCCCGCACACCACACCGGAGGCGATCGACCTGCAACGGCTCTTCCGCGAGATGCTCGACGCGGGCGACGACGCCGTCGCTCTCGAAGCGTCGTCTCACGGCTCTCACTACCGACGGCTCGACCGTGTGCGGTTCGACGCCCTCGTGTTCACGAACCTCACGCAGGAGCATCTCGACCTCCACGGCGACATGGAGGAGTACTTCCAGGCCAAGCGGCGGCTGTTCACCGGTCTCACGCCTCCTCCGGCGGCGGTCAACGTCGGCGATCCGTACGGACGGCGGCTGGCGGACGAGCTCGGCGGCGCCCACCGCGCGCCACTCGTGACGTTCGGCCTCCGGCCGGAGGCGGAGGTTCGCGCAGACGACCTCGAGCTCGGTCCACACGGGTCGACGTTCACCGCGGCAGGGATCCCGCTCGCAACGCGCCTGCCCGGCATCTTCAACGTCGAGAACGTCATCGGGGCCGTCGCGGCGGCGCTCCTGCTCGACGTCGACGAGGATGCGATCGTCGAGGGGGTCAGCGGCGTCGCCGGTGTTCCCGGACGCTTCGAGTCGGTCGACGAGGGCCAGGAGTTCGCGGTCGTCGTCGACTACGCCCACAAGCCGGATGCGCTCGCGGCGGTCCTGCGTGCCGCGCGCCCGCTCGGTGACGGCCGCCTCACGGTCGTGTTCGGCGCCGGCGGCGACCGCGATCGGACGAAGCGCTCGGAGATGGGGCGGGTTGCGCGTCAGCTCGCCGACTCGGTGATCGTGACGAGCGACAATCCGCGCTCGGAGGACCCACTCGCGATCATCGGCGAGGTTCTCGACGGGACGGGCACCGACGTCGAGGTCGATCCCGACCGGAGATCGGCGATCGAGACGGCCATCGACCGGGCCGATCCCGGTGACGTCGTCGTCATCGCGGGCAAGGGCCACGAGCAGGGCCAGGAGGTCGCGGGCGTCGTGCAGCCCTTCGACGACCGGGAGGTCGCTCGTGACGCACTACGGAAGCTGAGGACCCCCGGGTGACAACACGTGCGGTGAATCACGACGCTCGTTGTCTCGCGGAACGGAGGGCGGGGTGATTCCCCTCGCCTGGGACGAGATCGAGGCGCTCGCGCTCGGAGAGCTCGCGGACGCGCCGAGCGACGGCTTGATTCGCCGCGTCCACGACGACTCGCGTGCCGCGCGGCCGGGCGACCTGTTCATCGCACTCAACACGGGCGTCCGGTTCGTCGCCGAGGCGCGAGCTCGCGGCGCCGCGACTCTCGTGCCGACAAACCAGGAGGCCGCCCTTGCCGCGCTTGCGCGGCTCGTTCGCGATCGGTCGGAGGCACAGGTCGTCGCCGTGGTCGGGTCGACGGGGAAGACGACGACGAAGGACGCGCTCGGTGCGCTCTGCGCGGCGGTCACGCCGACGATCGCGGCCGAGGCGAGCCGCAACAACGAGCTCGGCCTTCCACTGACGGTGCTCCGGCTCGAGCCCGAGACGCGCGTCCTCGTGACGGAGATGGGCATGCGTGGCCTCGGGCAGGTGGCCGAGCTATGCGCGATCGCACGGCCGACCGTCGCCCTCGTGACGTCCATCGGGCCCGAGCACCTCGAGCTCGTCGGGACGGTCGAGGACGTCGCCCGGGCCAACGCAGAGGCGCTCGAGGCCTTGCCGTCTGGCGGGATCGCCGTCGTGCCGTCGGACGAGCCGCGGCTCGAGCCGTTCCTGCGAGCCGACCTCGATGTCCGCCGCTTCGATCGGACCGGTATGGCCCGGGAGAACGGTGGATGGCAGTTCGACGTCGCCGGGCGGGAGCTGGCGCTTCGGCTGCCGTTCACGCAGCGCCACCTGGCCGAGAACGTGCTGGCCGCGCTCACGGCCTACGACGCGCTCGGGCTTCCTCTCGAGCGCGCCCATGAGGGCGCCGAGGCGATCTCGCTCAGTCGGTGGCGAGGCGAGGTGCACGAGCTTCCCGGCGGCGGGTTCGTCGTCAACGACGCGTACAACGCAAACCCCGTCTCCATGCGCGCCGCGCTCGTCGACCTCGCTGAGCGGGCGGCCGGCCGCCGGCGCGTTGCCGTTCTCGGAGGGATGGCGGAGCTCGGGGCCGAGAGCGCCCGCTACCACGACGAGATCCGCGGGCTGCTCGGCGAGCTCGGAATCGAGGTGGTCGTTGCCGTCGGCGACGACGCGCGCGCGTACCTCGATGACGGAGCCGAGACGCACTTCGTGGTGGACGCAGCCGGCGTCGACGAGATCACCGAAGCCCTTCGACCGGGCGACGCGATCCTTGTCAAGGCGTCGCGAGCCGTCGGGCTCGAAGGCATCCCGGCGCTGATCGAGAAACACTCCCGGGAATGGTGAGGGTCCTCATCGCGGGGCTCGTCGCGATGGTGATCGCCGTCGCGGTCGGGCCTCAGTTCATCGAGTGGCTGCGGCGGCAGTCGATCGGCCAGCACATTCGCGAGGAGGGCCCCGCAGGGCACCAGACCAAGCAGGGCACGCCGACCATGGGAGGTCTGCTGATCCTCGTCGCCGCGCTCGTGCCGGCGCTCGCCGTCTCGCTGTACACGATCCCCGGCGTTACGATCCTGCTCGCGACGCTCGCCTGCGCGCTGATCGGGTTCTCGGACGACTTCCTCAAGGTGCGCCGGCGTCGCTCGCTCGGCCTGAGCGGGCGCTGGAAGATGCTCGGGCTTGTGCTGATCACGGCCGGCGTCGCGTGGGCGACGACGCGGATCGGCTACATGGACACCGAGATCTACTTCCCGCTCGTCGACGTCAACATCGACCTCGGGTGGGCGTACTACCCGTTCCTCTTCCTCGTGATCGCCGGCACCTCGAACGGCGTCAACCTGACGGACGGCGTCGACGGGCTCGCGGCCGGCACGTGCGCGATCTCGATCATCACCCTCCTCGCGATCGCCTCCATCGACTGGGTCCGCTCGGCCGACACGGTCAGCGGCCGCAGCGAGGAGTACCTCGACATCGCAATCGTCGCCGCCGCGCTGATCGGTGGGGTGATCGGGTTCCTCTGGTTCAACTCCTTCCCGGCCGAGCTCTTCATGGGCGACACCGGCTCGATGGCGCTCGGCGGCGCGATCGCGACGCTCGCGATCCTCACCGAGACGGAGGTGCTGCTCGTCTTCATCGGCGGTGTGTTCGTGATCGAGGCGCTGACGTGGATGATCCAGATCGCGAGCTTCAAGCGGACCGGCAAGCGCGTCTTCCTGATGGTGCCGATCCACCATCACTTCGAGCTGAAGGCGTGGTCGGAGACGAAGATCATGGTGCGCTTCTGGATCGTCGGCGCGATCCTTTGCGCAATCGGCTTCGTTCTCTACTACCGCTACTACCTGCGGTTCCAGCTGTAGCAGGGTGGGGAACCCAGGTCCCCGCCGGCGTCATACCAATCCGATCCGCATTGGCCGAGGTGGCTTCGGTTCCGGGCCGGGAATGCGGGCCTCCGCCCGCATCCCGCCGCGCATCGGCCCGGGCAGCGTCGTTTCCCGGCCGGTACAGCGCAGTCGGCGGCATCCCGCTGAGCGTGGCTCGGGTCGCAATCCCGATGACCTGGGCCTTCAAGTCCCGTCGGCCGCCGGCCCTCCTGCCGGGGTCGCCACCCGTTCCGTCTCCAAATCGGGCTAGGGGCGTAGGGCGCCCGCAGGGCGCCGCAGTGTCACAAAGTCGGCACGAAGCCGTGACACACGTGCGCGGAAATCGCCGATAACGTGCCAGCAGGGACACGGGAGTGCCCCTGGGGGAGGTTGGGGACTCGGGTCTCCGTGGCGCGAGCTCCCCGGGCGCATACGCTTGACGCGTGACCAGGGTGCTCGTCGTGGGGCTCGCGCGGTCGGGACGAGCGGCGGTCGCGGCGCTTCGCAGTCAGGGCGACGAGGTCGTGGCCTACGACGTGGACGACGGCGTGGACGTCGCGGGGGTGGACGCCCAGGTCGCGCTCGGAGCGTGGGACGAGCGGCTCCTGGACGGGGTGGAGCTCGTCGTCAAGAGCCCCGGTGTGCCGTCGGAGGCGCCGCCGGTGCTGTCGGCGAGGGCACGGAAGACGCACGTCGTCTCGGAGATCGAGCTGGCGGCGCGCCTCCTGCAGAACCCGCTCGTCGGCGTCACCGGCACGAACGGGAAGACGACGACTACCGCGTTGCTCGGCGCGATCCTCGATGCGGGGCAGGTCGCCGTCGAGGTCGCCGGGAACATCGGACGTCCGCTGAGCTCGCTCGTCGGCCGCGTCACTCCGGAAACCTGGATCGTGTGCGAGCTCTCCTCGTTTCAGCTCGAGGACGTCGAGACGCTGCGTCCCCGCGTTGCCGTGCTGACGAACCTCGAGCCGGACCACCTCGACCGGCACGGCGGCCTGGAGGAGTACGAGGCGGCGAAGCTCCGCGTCTTCGAGCTGCAACGCGCCGATGACGTCGCGGTCGTCCCGCGCGGCTTCCGGAGCGTGCCGGGGAAGGCCCGTCGGATCGAGTTCGCTGCGGACGATGCCCTGCCGGCCGAGCCGCGGATCCCGGGCGCGCACAACCGAGAGAACGCCGCCGCCGCGACCGCGGCTGCCCGCGCAATCGGCGTCGACGACGACGCCATCGCGCGCGCGCTCCGAGCGTTCCCCGGCGTCGAGCACAGGATCGAAGAGGTCGCGACGATCGGCGGGGTGCTCTTCGTGAACGACTCGAAGGCGACGAACGCCGCGGCCGCGCTCCGCGCGCTCGCGTCGTTCCCGGACCGGCGGAAGCACGTCATCCTCGGTGGCCGCGGCAAGGCCGAGCCGTACGACGCGCTCGCAGCCGCCTTCACGGAAGGCGACCACGCGTACCTCATCGGCGAGGCCGCCTCCGAGCTCGCGCCCGCCCTTCGCAAGGCCGGCGTGCCGTCCACGGTTTCCCGAACGCTCGAACGAGCGCTGGAGGCAGCCGCGTCAGCGGCCGCGCACGGGGACGTCGTGCTCCTCTCGCCGGCCTGCGCCTCGTTCGACCAGTTCACGAGCTTCGAGCACCGCGGGGAGGAGTTCCGCCGCCTCGTGCAGAAGCTCACCGAGTGACCCGGAGTCGACGCGCGGACCGAGGTCAGCTCGAGCAGAAGTTGCTCATCCTCGTCACGCTCGGGCTCGTCGCCTTCGGGCTCGTGATGGTCTTCAGCGCGACCTCCGCCTCCGCGACCCTCGGCGAGGGCGACCCGATGCGGTTCCTGGTCAAGCAGGGCCTCTACGCCGTCGCGGGCCTGATCCTCCTCGCGGGGCTCTCGCGCGTCGACTACCACGCGTTGCGGCCGCTCGCGCCGATCCTGCTCGTGGGCACGTTCGTCGCGTGCGTCGCTGTGCTCGTCATCGGCCCTTCGATCAACGGGGCGCACCGGTGGTTCCTCTTCGGCCCTGTCAGCTTCCAGCCGGCGGAGCTCGCGAAGCTGGCTGTTTGCGTCTGGGTCTGCGCCGTGCTCGCGCGTCGGCCCGTTCCGACGACGATGTCCGAGCTGATGAAGCCCGTGGGGCTCGTGGTCTGTGCGTTCGCCGCGGTGATCGTCGTCGAGCCCGACCTCGGCACGACGATCTCGCTCGTCGCGATGGTCGCCGGGATCCTGCTCGTCTCCGGTGTCCCGCTGCGCCTCTTCGTCATGGCGTCGAGCTTCGCCGTCGGGGCGGGGCTCCTCGCGATCTGGATGGAGCCGTATCGCCGCGAGCGCGTGTTCAGCTTCCTCGACCCCTGGAAAGACGCCGAGGGCGCCGGGTTCCAGAACGTCCAGGCGATCATCGGGATCGGCTCGGGAGGACTCACCGGCGAGGGGCTGGGGCAGGGCATCCAGAAGGTCAACTTCCTTCCCGAGGCGCACACGGACATGATCTTCGCCGTCGTCGGCGAGGAGCTCGGGTTGCTGGGCGCTGCGCTCGTGATCGCCGCCTTCGCGGTGTTTGCCTGGGCCGGGTACCGCGTGGCGCTTCGTTGCCGTGACCCCTTCGGGAAGCGGCTCGCAGCGGGCATCACGACGCTCGTCAGCGCGCAGGCGGCGATCAACCTTGCCGCCGTCCTCGGCCTCGCCCCGCTCACCGGGATCCCCCTGCCGTTCGTCTCCTACGGCGGCTCGTCGCTCCTGGTGCTGCTCTGCGGCGTCGGGGTGCTCCTTAACATCGCGGTGAATGAACGCGTCGTCGAAGCTCGCGTGCGTGATCGCGGCCGGGGGAACAGCCGGTCACGTTCGTCCCGCGCTCGCAGTGGGGGAAGCGCTTCGCGCCCGCGGAGTGACCGTGACGTTCGCAGGGACGCCCGACCGCGTCGAGTCGCGGCTGGTGCCTGAGGCGGGCTTCGAGCTCGACACCTTCCGCGTCTCGGGCCTCCCGCGGCGTCCCAGTGCCGCCCAGGTGCGCGCAGCGTGGCGCGCGTCGGCGGCCCCCGCGCAGTGCTTCCGGATTCTCACCCGGCGTCGCCCCGACGTCGTCCTCGGCGGCGGTGGCTACGTCGCCGGACCGATGGTGCTCGCCGCGAGGCTGCGCGGCATCCCCGCGGCGCTCACCGAAGCGGACGCCCACCTCGGGCTCGCAAACCGACTCGCGGCGCCGTTCGCGAAGCGCATCTTCCTCGCGTACGCGATTCCCGGGCGTGACGGCAGAAAGATCCGCGTGGTGGGACGCCCGATCCCCGCCGTCCACATGGGCGTTGCGCGCGCCGAAGGACGGGCGCGGTTCGGGTTCGAGCCGGATGCGCAGGTGGTGGGAGTCTTCGGCGCGTACGCGGGCGCACAGTCGTTGAACGAGCTTGCCGTCCGAGCGTGGAGCGAAAAAGGGCCCGATGTCCTCCACATCTCGGGTGAGCGCGACCACGAAGCGCTCCGCGCGCGGGTCGGTCGGCCCGGGTACGTCCTCCTCGCGAATACCGACGACTTCGGCGCCGCCCTCTCGGCCGTCGACGTCGCTGTCTCGCGAGCCGGCGGGACGGTCTGGGAGCTCGCGGCGGCGGGGACGCCTGCGATCCTCGTCCCCTATCCGCACGCCACCGCGGACCACCAGACGCTCAACGCTCGACACTTCGAGCGCGGCGGAGGCGCGACGGTCGTTCAGGACGCGCAGATCGACAGCGTCCCGGCGCTCGTCGACGAGCTCCTCGGTGACCCCGCTCGGCTGGGCGCCATGCGCGAGGCGATGCTCTCCCTCGCCCGGCCGGACGCCGCCGAGGTTATCGCGGACGAGCTGATCGCGCTCGCGCAAGGCGGCGGGTGAGCCTGTGGTGAATCACCACAACCCCCTCGATGGGCGCCGCCTCTATTTCGTCGGGATCGGCGGCTCGGGGATGTCCGCCTACGCGAACATCGCCCGGGCCTGGGGCGCCGACGTGCGCGGGTGGGACGCCCGAGAGACGATCTTCACGGAGACCCTGGGCGAGATCGAGGTGGATCTCGGGGCCGAGCCGCGGCCGCCCGAGGGCTTCGAGGTCGTGGTCTCGACAGCGCATCGGGACCGCATCGCCGGCACGCCGCGCGCAGCGTTCCTCGCGGAGCTCGTTGCCCTGCGACCTTCGATCGTCGTCACGGGCGCGCACGGTAAGACGACGACTGCGGCGATGATCGCCCACGCTTTGCGTGAGGCCGGGAACGACCCCGCGTGGATCATCGGGGGTGTCGTCCCGCAGCTCGGGGGCAATGCAGGGACCGGGGCCGGCTGGCTCGTGGTCGAAGGTGACGAGTCCGACCGCTCCGTGTTCGAGCTTCGACCTCGCCTCGCGGTCGTCACGAACGTCGAGCTCGACCACCACGCCGCGTACGGCTCTGTCACCGAGCTCGAGGAGTCGATCGAGGCCTGGCTGGCCACGATTCCGGACGTCGTTCGCGGCTGGGAGCTGGAACCGGTGACGTTCCGCCTTGACGTTCCGGGAGACCACAATCGGCGGAACGCCGCCGCGGCGCGCGCTGCGCTGATCCGCGTCGGCGTCGCTGCCGACGCGGCTGAGGCCGCTCTTGCCTCTTTCGCCGGGGCGGACCGACGTTTCCAGCTGGTCGGCGAGCGCGGCGGAGTGACCGTGGTGGACGACTACGCGCACAACCCGACCGAGATCGAGGCCACGCTCGAGACGGCCAGGAAACGAACCAGGGGGAGGCTCGTGGCCGTCTACGTTCCCCACGTCGTCGAGCGGACACGCCACCTGCACCAGGAGCTGGGCCGGGCGCTGGCGCTCGCAGACGTGGCGGTCGTCACCGACTTCGTCGGGCGTCGCGATGCGCCGCGCGAGGATGTCTCGGCCCGGATGGTGCTCGACGCCGTCCCGGACCCCGTGCGCCGCGTCTGGGCGCCGTCGCTCGACGACGCGTCGCGTCTTGCCTTGCTCATCGTCCGCCCAGGCGACCTCGTCGTGACGCTCGGCGTCGGGGAGCCGTGGCGGGCCGCACGGGCGATCGCGGAGGGACTCCCCGAATGACGCTCGCGATCGAAGAGGGCGCCAGGCTCTCCAGGTTGACGACGATCGGTACGGGTGGAGCAGCGACCCTGCTGGCTCGGCCGAGGTCGCTCGCGGAGCTCGAGGAGGCCGTCGCGCGGGCCACCGAGCGCGATCTCGACGTCGTGACCGTCGGGCTCGGCTCGAACGTTCTCGCAGCCGACGAGGGTGTCGACGCCTTGGTGCTGCGGCTCGAGGAGGATCTGGCGGCCGTCGAGGTCGACGGGCGCCTCCTGCGAGCCGGAGGAGGCGCGACGAACGCCGTCTGCCTGCACCGCGCACGGAGCGCCGGGCTCGGCGGGCTGGAGTTCGCGTGCGCGATCCCGGGGACGGCGGGCGGTGGCGTGCGAATGAACGCCGGAGCGTACGGCTCGGACTGGGCAGCGATCCTCGAACGAGCGCTCGTCGTCACCAGCAACGGGAGCGGCTGGTTGTCGGTCGACGAGCTCGGGCTCTCGTACCGGCGCTCGTCCCTCGCGTCCGCTGACGTCGTCGCCCGAGTCGAGTACCGGTTGACGCCCCGACCTGCGGCAGAGATCAAGGCGGACGTCACCGAGCTCGTCGCCCGGCGCAAGGCGACGCAGCCGACGAACAAGAGGACGTTCGGCTCGGTCTTCAAGAACCCACCGGGTGAGATCGGCGCCGGGCGCATGCTCGAGCGCTGCGGCCTGAAGGGGCACCGGATCGGCGGCGCCATGATCTCGCCGCGGCACGCGAACTTCATCGAGAACGCCGACGGCGCGACGACCGCCGACTGCGTCGCCTTGATCGCGGAGGCGCGTCGAAGGGCGCGCGAGCAGTTCGGCGTGGAGCTCGAGAAGGAAGTGGTGTTTCTGGGGCCCGTCCCCGAAGCGGACTGACCCCGCGACGCCGAGGCCTCGGCGAAGCGTCACGGTGGCCAGACCGCTGCGGGGATCAGTCCGCTAGGAGAACGCAGCCCCGCGACGAACATCGTCGCGTGGCCGAACGGGGACGAGCTGGACGCGAGTCACGGCCGCGTGCGCGCACGGCGAGTGTCGTTGTCCCGTTTCCGAGCACGATTTCCGGCGATCGCCTCGATCTCGGCCGGCTCGTCCCCTCCGGCCGCTCTCTCCTCGTCGGGTTCGGCATCCTCGGTGGCGTTCTGCTCGCGCTCGTACTTGCGCGCGAGACACCGCTCTTCGGCGTCCGCTCGATCGCGGTCACGGGCGCGCCGCCCGGCGTGCAGCGGCAGGTCGAGAAGGTCCTCGCGACCCATCGGGGCGAGAGTCTCGTCGCTCTCGATCTCGATGCCGTCCAGGCGGACGTCGTCACGCTGCCGACGGTGGCGGCGGTCGACTTCGACCGGGCGTATCCGCACACCCTTCGCGTCACCGTCACCCCCGAGCGGCCGGTCGCCGTCGTACGCCAGGGCGCTTCGGCCTTCGTCGTCTCCGAGCGCGGTCGGGTGATCGCGAAGGCGCCGCGCACGAAGCGTCCCGACCTCGCGCGCATCTGGTTCGGGCACGACGTCCCGCTCCAACCGGGGACGATCGTCGACGGCGACCTCCGGACGGCAGTGAGCGCGGTGGCCCCGCTCGCCGGCTCGCAGTTCCCCGGGAGGGTCGTGTCCGTCGCCACCGAAGGCGAGCAGCTGACGCTGCGGCTGCTCTCCGGCGTCGAGCTCCGGCTCGGCGAGCCGACGAACGTCGGTCTCAAGCTTGCCGTCGCCCGCCGCGTCCTGCCGCTCCTCCCGGTCGGCTCCGGCTACCTCGACCTCAGCGTCCCCGGTCGGCCTGTTGCCGGGCCGCATACCCTCGACTCTCAGGTGGAGGTCGAGAGTTTGACCTCCAGCACCGCTTGAGGGTTTCGTTGACAATGCCGACAAGGAGTGCGTACGCTGGCTCCGAACAAGGGATTCGGCCAACCCCTTAGCTCGATGAGAGCTTGACTGTCAGGCAGGTCGAGATGAGCACCCAGAACGGCAACTACCTCGCAGTGATCAAGGTCGTCGGCGTCGGCGGCGGCGGCACGAACGCGGTCAACCGCATGGTCGAATCCGGTCTGACCGGGGTCGAGTTCATCGCGGTCAACACCGACGCGCAGGCCCTGCTCGACACCGACGCCGACGTCAAGATTCACATCGGCTCGAAGGCGACGCGCGGGCTCGGCGCCGGCGCGAACCCGGAAGTCGGCCTCGCAGCGGCGACCGAGAGCCGCGACGAGCTCAAGGAAGCGCTGAAGGGCGCTGACATGATCTTCGTGACCGCCGGTGAAGGCGGCGGGACAGGCACGGGGGCGGCGCCCGTCGTGGCCGAGCTCGGCCGCGAGCTCGAAGCGCTGACCGTCGGCGTCGTGACGAAGCCATTCGGGTTCGAGGGTCGTCGTCGCGCCGAGCAGGCCGAGGTCGGGATCCAGAGCCTCCGCGAGCGCGTCGACACGCTGATCGTGATCGAGAACGACCGGCTGCTGCAGGTCGTGGAGAAGACGACCCCGATCCTCGAGTCGTTCCGGATGGCGGACGACATCCTGCGCCAGGGCGTGCAGGGCATCACCGATCTGATCACCGTCCCCGGGCTCGTCAATCTCGACTTTGCCGACGTGCGCACGATCATGCGCGACGCCGGCTCGGCCCTGATGGGCATCGGCACCGCGCGCGGCGAAGGCCGCGCTACCGCGGCCGCGAATGCGGCCGTCTCCAGCCCGCTGCTCGAGACGACGCTGGACGGCGCGACGGGCGTGCTGCTCAACATCACGGGGCCTGGCGACATCGGGCTCTTCGAGGTCAACGAGGCCGCGGAGGTCGTTACCGGCCATGCCGATGCGAACGCGAACGTCATCTTCGGTGCCGTGATCGACGAGTCTCTCGGCCAGGACGTGCGCGTCACGGTGATCGCGACCGGCTTCGGCGGTCGCCCGAGGCGGCGGCGGCTCGAGCAGCCCTCGGCGGCGGTGTCGAGCTCCTCCGAGTCGGCAGCACCGCGCTACGACCCGCGCCCGCGGGACGACGACTCCGAGATCGACGTTCCGAGCTTCCTCAGGGATTAGCGCCGCCGCCGCAAAGCGGCGGCGCTAGAGTCGCGCGCGTGAACGCGACGCTCCGGAGAACGCCTCTCTTCGACCGGCACGTAGCAGCGGGCGCGCGGATGGTCCCGTTCGCCGGCTGGGAGATGCCGGTGCAGTACGAGGGCGTGATCCCCGAGCACGTCGCCGTGCGAACCGACGCAGGCGCGTTCGACGTCTCCCACATGGGCCAGCTCCACGTCGAGGGGCCGGCAGCGGGCGCATTTCTTCAGACGATGCTCTCCAACGACGTCGACAAGCTCGAGGACGGCGACGCGCAGTACACGCTGCTGACGAACGAGGCCGGCGGGATCGTCGACGACCTGATCGCATATCGCATCTCACATGGTCATTACCTTCTTGTTGTCAACGCGGGAAACAGAGACGATGCGTACGAGTGGCTGAAGGAGCGCGAGGCTCGCGGCACGGAGGTGCGCGATGCATCTGACGACTATGCGCTCGTCGCGGTCCAGGGGCCGGCGTCGCTGGAGAAGCTGGGGCTGCCGGACGCCAAGCCGTTCACGCACGCGATGGGAGACGTCGCCGGAGTCGAGGCGATGATCTGCCGAACCGGGTACACGGGTGAGACGGGGGTCGAGCTGATGTGCCCCGCCGAGGACGGCGCGACGTTGTGGGGCGCCGTGCTGGAACGGGGTGTCACGCCGTGCGGTCTCGGCGCGCGCGACACGCTTCGACTCGAGGTCTGCTACCCGCTGCACGGAAACGACATCACGACGGAGACGGACGCGATCTCAGCTGGCCTCGGGTGGGTCTGCGCGCTCGAGACGGAGTTCATCGGCGCCGAGGCGCTGCGGCGGATCAAGGAGGCGGGGCCGGAGCAGCGGCTCGTCGCGTTCACGATGGACGAGAAGGCGATCCCTCGACAGGGGATGCCCATCGCGGGCGGTGGGGAGGTCACCTCGGGCACCCACTCCCCGTCGCTCGACGTCGGCATCGGGATGGGGTACGTCCCAACCGACCACGCTGCAGCAGGCGCCGCGCTCGAGATCGACGTCCGCGGGAGACCAAAGCGCGCCACCGTGGTCGCGAAACCGATCTACCGGAAGGAGCAATAGTGGCGAGCGAGAGCTACCCCGACGATCTCCGCTACCACCCCGAGCACGACTGGGCGCGAGTGGAGGGCGACGAGGCCGTCCTCGGCATCACGTGGTACGCGCAGGACGCGCTCGGCGAGCTCGTCCACTTCGAGGCGCCCGAGGCGGGCGCGACGCTCACCAAGGATCAGGCGTATGCCGAGGTCGAGTCCGTCAAGGCCGTGTCGGACGTGATCGCTCCGCTCTCGGGCGAGGTGCTCGAGGTCAACCAGAAGGCCGTCGAGGAGCCCGAGACGATCAACGAGGACCCGTACGGCGAGGGGTGGCTCGTCCGGATCCGGCTCTCGGCCCCGGACGAGGTCGACCGCCTGCTGGACGTCGAGGCCTACAAGGCGCACGTGGCCGAGCAGTAGGCGTGAGCACCGCCGGCTACCTCTCTCTCACCGACGCCGACCGCGAGGCCATGCTCGAGGCGATCGGTGTCGCCTCACTCGACGAGCTGTTCGCGCAGATCCCGGAGGGCGTCCGGTTCGGCCGCGAGCTCGACGTCCCCGGGGCGCTGCCGGAAGCGGCACTCGTCCGCCACCTGGAGGAGCTCGCCGCGCGGAACACCGATACGACCCGTGAGCTGAGCTTCCTCGGGATGGGGATCTACGACCACTACGTCCCCGCGATCGTCGATGCCTTCCTGTCGCGCGGCGAGCTTCTCACGGCGTACACGCCCTACCAGCCCGAGATGAGCCAGGGGATCCTCCAGGCGATCTTCGAGTACCAGACGGTCATCTGCGAGCTGACCGCGATGGACGTGTCGAATGCGTCCGGCTACGACGGTACGACGGTGGCAGCGGATGCGTGCTTCGTCGCCCGCATGCACACGGGCCGCTCGAAGGTCGTGCTCGACGGAGACGCTCAACCCACAGGTCAGGCAGGTCGTGAAGACGTATGCGCCCGGGTTCGGCATGGAGGTCGTCGAAGTCCCGCATACGGGCGGAACGACAGATCCGGCTCTTCTGGCCGCAGCGTCGCAAGACGCGGCGGCGGTGATCTTCCAGCAGCCGAACGCGTTCGGCTGCCTGGAGCCCGCGCCCGAGCTGGCCGCCGCAGCCGGCGAAGGAGGAGCGCTTCCGGTCGCACACGTCGACCTCGCGTCGCTGGGGCTCCTCGAGGCGCCCGGGAACTACGGGTGCGCGATGGCGATCGGCGAGGGCCAGTCGATCGGCAACTACCAGTCCTACGGCGGCCCGCACTACGGCTTCCTCGCCGCGCGAAACGAGTTCATCCGCCGCATGCCCGGGCGGATCGTCGGTGAGACGACCGACCTCGAAGGGCGGCGAGGGTTCGTGCTCACGCTCCAGACGCGCGAGCAGCACATCCGCCGCGAGAAGGCGACTTCGAACATCACGACGAACCAGACGCTGCTCGCCCTCGGCGGCCTCATCACGCTCTGCTGGCTCGGCCCGGAAGGGCTCCGCGAGCTCGGCGAGACGTGCGCCGCGCTCGCGGCGTACGCGAAGGAGCGCATCGGGCTGCCGCTCGCCTTCGAGCGCCCCAGCTTCAAGGAGGTCGCGTTCCGGACACCGATCCCGGCCCGCGAAGTCGTGACGCGCGCCCGCGAGCTCGGTGTGCATCCCGGGTACCCGCTCGGCCGTGACTATCCCGGTCTCGACGACGTCCTGCTCGTCGCGCTCACGGAGAAGCGCACTCCGGCAGATGTCGACCGCCTCGCCGAGGTGCTGGCAGAGGTGACGGCGTAGTGGAGCTCATCTTCGAGCAGTCGAAGCCGGGGCGCCGCGCAGGGCGCGTCCCCTCCTACGGGCTTCCCGTCCCGGAAATGCCGGCCGATCTCCGGCGCGAGCGACCGCCGCGGCTTCCGGAGGTGCCCGAGAACGAGATCGTGCGCCACTTCACCGCGCTCGCCGACCGGAACTTCGGGATCGACACCGGCTTCTACCCTCTCGGCAGCTGCACGATGAAGCACAACCCGCGCGTCAACGAGCGGGTGGTCGGACTGCCCGGCTTCCGCGACCTGCATCCGCTGCAGGAGGAGGACGGGATCCAGGGCGCGCTCGAGCTCGAATGGGAGCTCCAGGAGATCCTCGCCGAGGTCGCAGGGCTCCCGGCCGTGACGCTCCAGCCCGCCGCCGGCTCGCAGGGAGAGCTGACGGGGCTGATGATCATGCGGGCCGCGTTCGCCGACCGGGGCGAGCCGGGGCGGAACGTGATCATCACGGCCGACACGGCGCACGGCACGAACCCCGCGAGCGTGACGATGGCCGGCTTCGAGCTCGCCAAGGTTGCGACGACCGACCGAGGCAACCTGGACATCGAGGACCTGCGCGCGAAGGTCGACGAGCGCACGGCCGGGCTGATGCTCACGAATCCCTCGACGCTCGGCCTCTTCGACGAGGGGATCGAGGAAGTCGCGGCCATCTTCCACGAGCGCGGCGGGCTCCTCTACTACGACGGCGCGAACCTGAACGCGGTCGTCGGGCTGTCGCGGCCGGGCGACATGGGCTTCGACATCGTCCATTACAACCTCCACAAGACCTTCTCCCAGCCGCACGGCGGCGGGGGGCCGGGAGGAGGGCCGGTCGCCGTTCGCGCGGAGCTCGAGCCGTTCCTCCCGTCGCCGACGGTCGTCCGCGACGGCGACACCTTCCGGCTCGATCACGACCGCCCGAAGTCGATCGGGCGCGTGCGCGGGTACTCCGGCCCGTTCGGCGTGTTCGTCCGCTCGTACGCGTTCATGCGCGCGTACGGCCCGGCGCTCAAGGACATGTCGGAGGTCGCCGTGCTGAACGCCAACTACGTGATGGCGCGCCTCAAGGACGTCTACGACCTGCCCTACGACCGGCACTGCATGCACGAGTTCGTGCTCTCCGCCCGCACGCTGAAGCGCGAGCACGGCATCACCGCGCTGGACGTCGCGAAGCGCCTCATGGACCACGGCATCCACCCGCCCACGATCTACTTCCCGCTCGTCGTCTCGGAGGCGCTGATGATCGAGCCGACCGAGACCGAGACGAAGGAGCGGCTCGACGAGTTCGTCGACGCGATGCGCTCGATCGCGTCCGAGGCGGCGACCGAGCCCGAGACGCTGAAGGCCGCCCCGCTCACGCGGCCTGTTCGGCGTCTCGACGAGGTGAAGGCGGCCAAGCAGCCGGTCGTCCGCTACTCCTTCGACGAGTCGGGCACGCCCGATAGGATCGAAGCCGGATGACCGTTACCGTCGCTCACGAGCTGGTCGAGCTCGCCCACGATCTCGCGCGCGCGGTCTCGGAGCACGACGTCGATCGGCTCGAAGACCTGCTCGCGGCCGAGTTCACGCTCCAGGGAGCTGCCGGCCAACTCGATCGCGACGCGTTCCTGGAGGCAGCGGCCGGGCCGTACGAGATCGACGAGTTCTCGTACGAGCAGATCGATCCGGAGATCTACGGCAACACCGCCGTGCTCGTGTCGCGCTACAACCAGGTGGCGCGTTTCGACGGGCGCGACCTCACGCATCGAATGCACGTGACCGACATCTGGACACGGCGGGAGTCCCGCTGGCAGATCGTGCGCCGACACGCGACGGTGGCCGACTGATGACGACGTACGCGTCACCCCAGGAGCTCGAGGCAGGGCTCGACCACCTGCGCGCGGCCCCGCGGGGCGAGGGTGTCGTTGAGCTGATCGTGCGCCGGCCGGCGGTCGACGAGCGAGAGGTCGTCGACGAGGCCGAGCTCGACCTCGAGGACGGGCTCGTGGGCGACAGCTGGCGGTCGCGCGGCCGTTCGGGGGGTCGTCCCTCGAACACCAACGCGCAGATCACGGTCATGAACGCGAGGTCGACCGCACTCGTGGCGGGCGACCGGGACCGCTGGCCGCTCGCAGGCGACCAGCTCTACGTCGATCTCGATCTGAGCGGCGAGCATCTCCCGCCCGGCGCGCAGCTCGCGATCGGGACGGCGGTGCTCGAGGTGACGGACGACCCGCATACAGGCTGTAAGAAGTTCAGCGCCCGCTTCGGGCTCGAGGCGCTCATGTTCGTGAACTCGCCCGAGGGTCGCGCGCTCAACCTGCGCGGGATCAACACACGGATCGTTCAGGCCGGCACGGTGCGCGTCGGCGACGCCGTCCGGAAGCTGTAAGCCAACCGAGTCAGACGCGCGCAGCTGCTGCCCGCCGGCGAGCCGGCGCAGCGAGCTGACCGCAGGCAGCCGCGATGTCGCGACCGCGGGTCAGTCGTATCGTCGCCGGGACGCCGCTTCGCTCGAGCTCTGCCTTGAACGCGGCGATCGCGTCGCGCGACGATCCCAGGTACTCGGACCCCGTCGGGTTGTAGGGGATCAGGTTCACCTTGAACGCGCCCCGGCCGAGCAGCGTGGCGAGGAGCCGGCCCTGCGCCGGCGAGTCGTTCACCCCCGCGAGCATCACGTACTCGACGAACACACGGCGGTTCGTCTGCTGCCAGTGGCGACGGCAGAGCTCGAGCACGTCGGGCAGCGGATAGCGGTCGTTGACCGGCATCAGCTCGCTCCGGAGCTCGGGGTCGGCGGCGTGTAGCGAGAGCGCCAGGCGGATGGGCTCGGACACCTCATCGACGAACCGCGTCAGGCCGGGCAGCCAGCCGACGGTGGAGATCGTCGTGCGGCGGTGGGTGACGCCGAGCTCAGGCAGGCGACGCGCCGCCTCGAGCACGGCGTCGACGTTCATGAACGGCTCGCCCATCCCCATGAACACCAGGTGATTCACGGGCTCGGTGCGGCGGAAGTGCAGCACCTGGTCGAGAATCTCCCAGGCCGTCAGGTTCCGGCCGAACGGCATCTGCCCGGTCGCACAGAAGGTGCAGGTGAGCGGGCAGCCCGACTGCGAGGACACGCAGACCGAGCGCCGCCCATCCCGGTAGCGCATCAGGACGGCCTCGACAGGATGTCCGTCCGCGGTTCGGAAGAGCGTCTTGACGGTGCCGTCTCGCGCCCGTTGCTCGGCCTCGGTGGAGAGCGTCGAGAACGGGACCTCGGCCGTCAGCGAATCGCGTAACGACCGGGGGAGGTTCGTCATCGCCTCGTATCCCTCCGCACCCCGCGCCGTCCATTCCCAGACCTGGCGCGCCCGATAGCTCGGCTCCCCGAGGTTTTCGACATGGCGCTCGACGAGTTTGAAATCCACGTGTCCACGGTACCCTCGGGTCAGCACTGACTCGTCCTGCAGGTCGGAAGAGGAGGTCGAATGTTCGCGCGTGTGACCACGTACGAGCTCGCAGAGGGGCGTGCTTCTGAGTCGATTTCCGTGTTCGAGCCCGCCGTCGCTCGCATCAGCGAGCTGGAGGGATTCGTCGACGGCTACTTCCTCGTCGAGAAGGACGGGATCCACGCGGTCACGATGACGCTCTGGGAGTCGCTCGACACGATGGAACGGAGCCGCGTGAGCGCCTCGAGTGCCCGAACGGTCGCCGCGCACGACGTCGGCGCGACGGTGACGAGCACGTACGAGCTCGAAGTGGGCATCCACTTCGGAGGCGTAGTCGACCGTCCCGCGGTCGGCCAGCCGAGCCGTATGTAGACCTGCCCGCGGGTGTGATGCGGTTCAATGCGGCCGTGATCGACCTGCGTTCCGACACCGCAACACGCCCGACCGAGGGCATGCGAGCCGCCATTGCCGCGGCCGAGGTCGGTGACGAGCAGCGCCGTGAGGATCCGACGGTCACGGCACTCCAGAATCGCGCCGCTGCGCTCCTCGGTCACGAGGCCGCCCTTTTCCTCCCGACGGCGACGATGGCCAACCAGATCGCGCTCAAGCTCAATTCGCGTCCCGGCGACGTGCTCGTCGCCGACCGGTTCGCGCACGTCGTGATCTACGAGTACGGCGGCGCAGCCGCGCACGCCGGGTTGATGATCGAGGCGCTCGACGGTCGTGACGGCCGCTTCACGGTCGAGCAACTCGCGGCCGTCACGATTCCCAGCACGAAGTCCGCCGACCAGCGAGCGGCGGTTCTCGCGGTGGAGAACACGCACAACTCCTCCGGCGGTCGCTGCTGGCCGCTCGAGGAGCTCGAGGCCGTCACGGGCGCGGCGCGGGAGCGCGGTCTCGCGACTCACCTCGACGGCGCACGGCTTCTCAACGCCGCGGTCGCGACCGGCGTCCCGGCGTCCCGGATCGGGAGCCTCTTCGACACGGTCACGCTCTGTCTCTCGAAAGGTCTCGGCTGCCCGCTCGGCGCGCTGCTCGCCGGATCGATCGACGCGATCGAGCGGGCCTGGCGCGAGAAGCACCTGTTCGGCGGCGCCATGCGTCAGGCGGGGATCGTCGCGGCAGCCGGCGTATACGCCCTCGATCACCACGTCGACCGACTGGCGGACGACCACTCGCAAGCACGCCGTCTCGGGGACGGCTGGCACGCGGCCGGGCTGCCGGTCGACCTCGAGCAGGTCCAGACGAACTTCGTGCAGCTCGACGTCGGCGCGCTCGGCCTCGGCCGGGACGAGGCGCTCGCCCGGCTGCGCGACGCGGGCGTCGGGCTCTCCTCGACGATCCACCCGACCGTGCTCCGCGCGGTGACGCACCTCGATCTCGCCGACGACGACGTCGACCAGGCAATCGAGCTCGTGCCGAGGGCTTTGGGCCTCCGTGCCGCTGCCTGACGCGCTCGTCGAGCGTCTCGACGGTCTTGTCGCGGCGGCGCAGGCCGAGCAGCGCATCCCGTCGGTCAGCGCGGCGGTGTTCCGCGACGGCGAGGTCGCATGGCGGAGAGCGCTCGGCGCCGCGGACGTCGAGCGGGACGAGGCCGCGACGCCGGAGCACGCCTACCGGATCGGCTCGATCACGAAGACGTTCACCGCCGTCTGCATCCTGCAGCTGCGCGACTCGATGGTGCTCGAGCTGGACGATCCGCTTCGCACGCACATCCCGGAGGCGCCGGTGGGCCTCACGGTGCGGGATGCGCTCTCGCACCTGAGCGGCCTCCAGCGCGAGCCGCCCGGCGAGATCTGGGAGACGATGACGCCGCCGTCGCGTGAGGAGCTCCTCGCCGGGCTGGAGGACGCCGAGCGGGTGCTTCGCCCAGGCGAAGCGTGGCACTACTCCAACCTCGCCTTCGGGCTGCTCGGCGAGGTGGTCATGCGCCGGAGCGAGCATGGATACGAAGATGCTCTCCGGACGCGCGTCCTCGAGCCGCTCGGGCTCGGGCGCACGGGCTTCGACCCGCCCGGCCCGCGCGCGACCGGCTACTTCGTGGATCCCTTCTCCGACCGGGCCAG
This sequence comes from uncultured Actinomycetes bacterium, assembly GCA_963839755.1. GTDB lineage: Bacteria > Actinomycetota > Thermoleophilia > Gaiellales > Gaiellaceae > Gaiella. The sequence goes on along the minus strand of CAWIVU010000011.1, from coordinate 143,939 downwards.
CGTGGAGCCCGATCCGGTCGGCGAGGGGCCGACCGCGGCGATCGGCTGGCTGTGGTCGACCGTCGACGATCTCGCCGCTTGGGGCGACTTCCTCGCAACGGGCAACGACGGCGTGCTCCCGCGCGAGACCCTCGACGAGATGGCGCGCGTCCGGACAATGGTCGACGAGACGCGGTGGTCGTCCGGGTGGGGGCTCGGGCTCGGCCTCTACCGGCGCGGCGACCGCGTGTACGCGGGCCACGGCGGCGCGATGCCCGGGTTCCTGGCGTCCGTCCAGGTGCACCGTCCCGAGCGAACCGGCGCTGCCGTGCTCTGCAACACGAGCGCCGGGGCGGACCCGGACACGCTCGCGCTCGATCTCGCCGAGGCGGCGCTGGCCGAGCTCACGCGAACCGCGGCGCCCTGGCGGCCCGACGACGGCGCACCCGTCGACGTCGCGCCGATGCTCGGGCGCTGGTGGTCGGAGGGGTCCGAGCTCGTGCTCGCCTGGCGCGAAGGTCGCCTCCGCCTCCAGGCGCTCGCGTATCCCGAGGGACGGGATGTGTCGTGGCTCCGGGCCGAAGGCGACGACACGTGGCGCATCGTCGAAGGGCGCGAGCTCGGCGAGCTTCTCCGCGTCGTCCGGGACGACGACGGAGCGCCCGTCAAGCTCTACGTCGCCACGTACCCGCTCACGCGGGCGCCGGCGGCGTTCGGCGAGGCCGATTCTGCCTCCCCGTCCCGGTCGCCCGCCGCGTAGAACGCGACGGCGACGACGACGTACGCAACGAGCAGGATCACGCCGCGTGCTTTCGACGCATACCCGCCCCAGAGCGTGACCACCGTCACGGCGAGGCCGAAGGCCAGGGCCGCGATCTCGACCTGGCGGAAGCCGAGCGCCAGGGGATCGATCAACCACGAGAGGAGCACGACCGCGGGGATGAGGAACACCGCGACCTGCGCGGCGGACGCCAGCGCGATCTCGGCCGCCAGCTTCACCTTGCCGCGGTAGGCGACCACGACAGCCCCGCCGTGCTCGGCCGCGTTGCCGACGATGGCGACGATCACCGCCGCGACGAAGAACTCGCTGAGCCCGACCTCCTCTGCGAACACCTCCAGGGAGCCGACGAGGATCTCGGCGACGAGGGCGGTCACGAGGGTCGCAGCGGCCAGCACAGCGAGCGACGCCCGCAGGCTCCAGGCGCCGAGCGCCTCGTCGCCCGCGATGTGCATCCTGCTGTGCCGCTTGAGGGAGACGTAGGTCGCAACGAGGTAGACGAGCAGCAGCGCGATCGAGACCGGCACCGAGAGGTTGACGATCAGGTCGCGGTCCGGGTCGCCGTCCCACGAGGGCACGGCGGGAATGAGGAAGAGAAGGATCGCCAGGGCGATCGCGCCGAACGACATGAAGCTCGACCAGCGATCGATCTCGCCGCGCGGCCCCGCGACGAGCGAGAAGCCGAGGACGAGCAGAAGGTTGCCGACCACCGAGCCGGTCAGCGAGCCGCGCACGACCTCGGTCAGCCCTTGGTTCACGGCGAGGAGCGCGATGATCAGCTCGGGAGCGTTGCCAAACGTCGCGTTGAGGAAGCCTCCGATGCCGGGTCCCGTGTGCTCCGCAGCGTGCTCGGTCGCCTCACCGATCAGCCACGCGAGGGGGATCAGCGCGATGGCGGCCAGCACGAACTCGACCGTCTCGTCGAGGTCCGCCAGGTAGTGGAGCGCGATCGTGAGCGGCCCGATCAGAAGACAGGCAAAGAGGACTCGGCGCACCACGGGTGCCAACCCTACCCTCGTCACGAGGCAGTGCCGACAAGTGTCCGCCACCCCTCTTCCGACGCGCGCGCTACCCGTTTCCGGCGTTCGCGTCAAGTCTTGCGGTACCCCCTTCGAAAGGGCCACCATCCCGGTATGAGCGACATAGCTCCGGTCACGGTGGCGCCCACAGAGATCCCGCTTCGGCCCCAGGACGAGGTCGAGTGCCGGCGCTGCGAGGTGCATTGCGACCGGGTCGTCTATCCCGCGGCCTGCATCGCGCGCGGCTGCCCGTTCGCCTATGCGTACGAGGCCTGGGGGCACACGTACATGGGCTGCATGCAGAAGGTCTTCGACGTGGAGATCGACGTCGACCTGCTCGGCGAGCTCGAGGCCGGCCGCGAGGGCTTCGGCGCCGTCAGGGCGCGGCGAACCCCGCTGCCGATGTGCCACGCGGAGATCTCGTCGTGCTACGAGCATCGAGTCGACGACGTCGGCTGCCGCAACCCGGAGTTCTTCGAGTTGCCGCTCGCGAGGCCGAGCTTCCGCGTCTTCGCCGTCGTCGAGTAGTGCACCTAGGGGACTGACCCCGAAGGGGTCTGTCTCCCACGAGCGTTGGCCTCGCTCGAGGGTCTGACCTGGTGCAACGCCCGTCTACCGCCAGCGCTTCGGGCGCCGCCGCCGACCTTGCTTGTGCAGCTGGCGAAGCAGCTTCAGCTCCTCCGCGTAACCGTCCGGCCCGGCCGTCTCGAGGATCGCCGGGAGCTCCTGGAAGGCGGGATGCGCGAGGAACGTCGCAAGCCCGTCCCCGATCTGACCGGCGCGCATCGTCGCGTGGCGGTCGCGGTTCGAGCCGAGCTCCGCGTCCGCGTCGTTGATGTGCAGGCAGCGGAGCCGATCGAGGCCGATCGTTCCGTCGAGCTCGTCGAGGGCGGCGTCGAGCGACTCGGGGTCGGTGATGTCCACGCCGGACACCCACCAGTGGCACGAGTCGAGGCAGATCCCGAGCCGCGGGTGTGCGTCGAGCGCCTCGACGATCGAGGCGAGCTCGGCGACCGAACGGCCCATCGTGCCGCCCGCGCCTGCGGAGTTCTCCAGGATCAGCCAGAGCCGGTCGTCCGTGAGCTCGAGGAGATCACGGAGCGGTGGCACTGCGCGCTTCATGCCTCTCGCGATGCCGTCGCCGAGGTGCGAGCCGACGTGGAAGACGACTCCGTCGGCGCCGATCGCGGCGGCGGTCTCGAGCGACGCGCGCATAGCCGTAACGGACTTCTTGCGCATCGTGCGGTCCGACGTCGCCAGGTTGACGAGGTAGAGCGCATGGCACACAACGGAGGCGATGCGGGCCTCCTCGCGACGAGCCCGGAATCGCTCGACCTGGTCGGGAGCATGCTCGGTGGGACGCCACATCCGCGGGCTCTGCGTGAACACCTGGACGGCGTCGCAGCCGAGCTCATCTGCGCGGTCGATCGCGTTCGAGATGCCCCCGGCCGATGAGACATGGGCGCCGTAGAGCACAGGGCAACGCTACCGGCGGCTCGCGTCGGGGTCGTCCAGCTCGACCAGCGCCTCCGGTCTCTACGCTCCCGCGATGTCGGTCCCGCTCCACCGGCGTCTCGGCGCGCTCCACGAGCGCAATTTCCGGCTGCTCTTCGCGGCGACGTCGATCACGACGCTGGGCGACCGACTCGCGGGTATCGCGCTTGCGTTCGCGGTACTGGACATCGGCTCGGCGACCGCGCTCGGGCTCGTGTTCGCCGCCCGACAGGGGATGGAGGCGCTCGTCGTCGTCGGAGGCGGCGTCCTCTCCGATCGCCTGCCGCGGAATCTCGTGCTCGTCGGAGCGTCTGTCGTGCAGGGGGCCGCTCAGGCCGCTACCGCCGCGTGCGTGCTCGGCGGCGTGGGCGGGGTGGCTGCGATCGTCGTCTTGCAGGCCGTCTACGGCCTCGGGCTCGGGCTCGTCATCCCGGCAGAGGTCGGCCTCGTCCCCCAGACCGTGAGCGACGAGCGGCTCCAGCAGGCGAACGCGCTCCAGAGCCTGACGCGGAACCTCGTCGGCGTCCTGGGCCCGGCGATCGGTGGTGTCATCGTCGTCGCGGCGAGCCCGGGCGTCGCCCTCGCCGTCGACTCGGTCACGTTCTTCGTCTGCGCAATGCTTCTCTCGCGGATCCGGATTGCCGCTCGCGCCGCGGGCGATGCGCCGGGATTCGTCTCGGAGCTGCGTGAGGGGTGGCGCGAGTTCACCGCTCGCACCTGGCTCTGGGCATCGGTCCTCTTCTTCGGGATCGGGAACTTCGTGTTCGCGGGCTGGATCGTGCTCGGCCCGGCGATCGCCGATGCCGAGCTCGGCGGGGCCGGGCCGTGGGCCGCGATCCTGACGGCGGCCGGCGTCGGCGCCATCCTCGGCAGCCTTGTTGCCATCAGGGTGCGGCCTCGCAGGCCGCTCGTCGCCTGTGTGCTCGCCGCCGTCCCTCTCTCGCTCCAGACGCTTTCCCTCGCGCTCGAGATGCCGGCCTGGGTCGTCGGTGCCGCGGCATTCGTCGCGGGGCTCGGCCTCTCCATCCATCTGACGCTCTGGTTCACGGTCTTTCAGCGTGAGATCCCCGAGCGCGTTCAGTCCCGCGTCGCCTCCTACGACACGCTGGGGTCGTTCGTCCTGATCCCCGTCGGCGTGGCGATCGTCGCCCCTGTCGCCGACGCGATCGGGATCGCGACGACTCTCTGGATCTCGGTCGCCGTGATGTGGGCCTCGTGGGCCGCGATCCTCGCTCTGCCGTCCGTGTGGGCGATCCGGCAGCCATCTGAGCGACCGGCCTCCGCCGGCGCCTGACTACGATTGCTTCGCAGTGAGCGTCCGCGTCCGCATGGCGCCGTCTCCGACGGGCCTCCTCCACATCGGATCGGCGCACACGTTTCTCTTCAACTGGCTGTTCGCGCGCGGTCGCGAGGGCGAGTGCCTGCTCCGGATCGAGAACACCGACACGAGCCGCGAGGTGGCGGAGGCGGTCGAGCAGATCCAGCGATCGCTCTCCTGGCTCGGGATCGACTGGGACGGCCCCATCACGTTCCAGCTCGACGCGATGGACCGCTGCCGCGAGCTCGCGGCGAGGCTCGTCGACGAGGGAACGGCCTACGAGGACGAAGGCGCCATTCGCTTCCGGATGCCGGACGAGGGTGCGACAGGCTGGGAGGACGCGATCCGCGGCCGCATCGAGTTCCCGAACGAGCAGCTCGAGGACGTGGTGCTGGTCCGCTCGGACGGCCGCCCGACCTACAACTTCGCCTCGCCGGTCGAGGACATGGACGACGTGATCACTCACGTGATCCGCGGCGACGATCACATCTCGAACACCCCGAAGCAGCTGCAGATCCTGCGCGCCCTCGGCCACGAGCCACCCGTCTACGCCCACGTCGGGAACATCCTCGGCACCGACGGGAAGAAGCTCTCGAAGCGCCACGGCGCGGTCTCCGTCGACGAATTTCGCGCCGCGGGCTACATCCCGGACGCCGTCGTCAACTTCCTCGCCCTGATCGGCTGGGCGCCCGACGGCGAGACGACGATCATGACGCGGAGCGAGATCGTCGAGCGGTTCGACCTGGCGTCGGTGAGCGCCAGCCCCGGGACGTTCGACTACGCGAAGCTCGACTGGATGAACGGCGTCCACCTCCGAGCGCTCGAGCCGAAGGACTACGCGGACCGCCTCGTGCTCTGGGTCGGCGAGCAAGGACTCGACTGGCCTGCCGAGCGCGTTCACGATGCGGCGGCGATCGTGCAGGAGAAGATCGGGCGCTTCGACGAGTTCCCCGCTTTCGCCGGTTTCCTCTTCCACGACGTGGCACCGGATCCCGCGCTCCTCGATCCCGGCGTTCTGTCAGCGGCCGAGGAGGCGCTCGCGGGCGTGACGGGCTGGTCCGCGGAGGAGATCGAGCGTGCGCTCAAGGCCCTTTGCGAGACACGCGGCGAGAAGCCGCGCACGGTCTTCGGCCCGATCCGGGCGGCGGTCACCGGCTCGAAGATCTCGCCCGGGCTCTACGAGAGCCTCGAGCTCCTCGGCCGCGAGCAGACGCTGGAGCGGATTCGCCGCGGGGCAGGGGTCGTGGCGTGAGCGCGCTCGCACCGGACGCATTCGAGCGGCGGCTCGACGGGTTCCTGCAGGAGCGCTCCGAGGAGGCCCGCGCCGTCCGCGTCGGAGAGAAGGACACGTCGGAGCAGGCGGCCATCGTTGCGCGCTATGCCGACCTCTTCACGCGAGGGCAGCTTGCGGCGCTCGAGGAGGCCGAGGACGCCGCGGACGGCGCCGACCGGGAGGTCGTGGCGCGCCTTCGCCTGACCTGTCAGGAGGGCATCGTCACGCGGGAGCTGGCGGAGCGCGAGGACGCGCTCGAGAACGCGCTGCTCGCGGCGCGGGTCGCCTGGGACGGGGACGATCTGCCGCTCCGCTCCGCGCAGGCCCGACTCGCGGTCGAGCCCGACTACGCGCACCGGGACGCGCTCGGACGCGCCGTCCTGGACGTCTCGTCGGGCTTCAACGACGAGCGGCGGGCGCTGCTCGTCGACCGCCACGAGCTCGAGTCGGACGTAACCGGGATCGTCGATCCGGTTGTGCGCAACGAGAACGAGAAGGGCGTCTCGCTCCGCCCGATCCTCGACGCGGTGGACCGGGCGCGGGTCGAGAGCACGCCCTCGTTCACACCGTCGCGCGAGCACTGGCTCGACCGGCTCCTCGGCTCCGAGCGTGACACGACGCCCAGTCACGCCCACGTCGCGTGGATCCGGCGGCTCTCCCCGCTCGAGGCGACGTACACGAAGGAGCGGAGCGTCGCGGTCTGCCTTGCGACGCTGCAGGGCATGGGCTTCGACCTCGAGTCCGAGTCGGGGATCCGTCCGGACCTCGAGGACCGGCCACAGAAGTCACCCCGTGCGTGCGTGATCGCGGTCGATCCGCCGCGCGTCGTCCACCTGATCACGCGCGCCCAGGGTGGGCTCCACGACTACGAGGCGTTCCTCCACGAGGCGGGGCACGCGCTCCACTACGCCGGCTGCGACCCGGAGCTTCCTCTGTCCTTCCGGCGCCTCGCCCGTGACCATGCCCTCACGGAGATCTACTCGTTCCTGCTCGACTCCGTCTCGCACGAGCCGGGCTGGCACGCGGAGCACTTCGGGCTCACCGACGCGGAGGCGCGCGAGAACGCCGAAGGCGCGCGCTTTGCGAACAACCTCCTGTTCCGCCGCTACTCCGCGAAGCTCGGCTTCGAGCTCGACTTCTGGACGCGCTTCCCGGCCGACCACGGCACGCCCGACGGCTACGAGGAGCGGCTCACGGCCGCGACCGGGATCCGCTACCCCTCCGCGAACCACCTGGCCGACATGGACGCCGGCTTCTACTCCGCCGACTACCTGCGCGCGTGGATCCGCTCTGCACAGCTCCGCGCCCATCTCCGGGCGGAGGTGGGGGAGGCCTGGTGGCGTGAGGCTGGGACCGGTGACCTGCTCCGCGACCTCTTCCGCGAGGGCACCCGGCCGACGACCGAGGAGATCGCCCGGAGGCTCGACTTCGAGCCACTCGACACGGAGCCGCTCGTCGCCGAGCTGACGTCGGCCGCGTAGAGCACCGAGGTCGCGCTGGAGGGCCCGCGGCCCGGGCGTCGTCTCCAGCGTGCCGATGTCGATCCCGACCGGCTTCCGCGCGGAGAACGGCCGTGACGGCTGGGCGAGCTTCTCCGAGTCCGTTCGACGAGTACGGGGCGAGCTTCGCCGCCTTCCAGGGGAAGACACCGATCCTCCCCGGGCCCTGCCCGCGCTGAATCGATGACTCCGGCCCGCGCGCCGGGGGGCCGCGCGGGCGGCCGTCAGACGCCGGAGAAGAGCCGGCCGCCGTTGACGTACAGCGTCTGCCCCGTGACGAACTCCGAGCCCGGGCCGACGAGGTAGCGCAGTGTCCCGGTCAGGTCGTCCGGGGTCATGTCGCGTCGGAAGCAGCGCTGTCTCGCGAGCGTTGCGGCCATCTCGGGCTGCTGCGCGGCGTAGTCCGCGTCGTGCGGCACGTAGTCGGGCGCGATCGCGTTGACGCAGATGCCCCACTCGCCGAGCTCTCGGGCGAGAGCGCGCGTCAGGCCGACGATCGCGGCCTTCGATGCGACGTAATGCAGGAACAGCGGGATGCCGCCGGGCACGGTCATCGAGGAGACGTTGACGATCCTTCCCGCGCGGTGCTCCTTCATCACCGGCGTCACTGCCCTGCAGCAGAGCCAGGTGCCGCGGACGTTGACCGCGAACATGCGGTCCCACTCCTCGACCGTGAGCTCGTCGAACGGCTTCTTCTCGATGCTCGTGAAGATCGCGGCGTTGTTCACGAGCACGTCGATCCGCCCGAAACGTTCGAGCGCTGCGTCCGCGAGCGCCTCGGTGGCGGCCTCGTCGGAGACGTCGGTGGGCACGGCGAGCACTGCGCCGCCGCCTGCGACGATCTCCTCCGCGACCGGCTCGAGGTCGAGGACGTCCGCCGCGACGACGGACCACCCGTCCTCGGCCAGGGTCAGCGCATACGAGCGGCCGAGGCCCTTCGCGGCGCCCGTGACGATCGCTACGCCAGGCATCGACCCGTCTATCATCGACTGCGCCCGGTGTCCCGTCCAGGTCGACGACGAGGAGCGGCACGAGTGGAGCGACGAGCGGTAGGGGAGGGCCGGTGAGCGGCGCGAGAGGCGCTCGCCTCGCCCCCGCGGAGCGGGTCACGGCCCGGGCGTGGGAGGCGTTCGTCGGCGGCGGAGATGTCGTCGAGGGCGTCCGGCCGGAGATCGTCGACTCGTGGGCGCGCTGTCGGGACGACTTCGGGATCGAGACGAGCCGGGATCGCGCCCTCGTGGCGGATCCCCACCCGGGCCTCGCGCCCGAGGAGTCCGTCGTCGCTGCCGAGCTCGGTGCAGCCGCCATGACGATCGCGCCCGACCTCGCCGAGCTCGGTGGCGTCGTGGTCGTCGCCGACGGCAGGGGCAGGATGCTCTCGGCGTGGGGCGACGAGCGGGCGGAGCGGCGCGGGCGGGAGCAGAACCTTGGCCCGCTCTACTCCTGGGCGGAGCCGTCGACCGGGACGACCGGCGTCGGCACGGCCCTCGTTGCGCGCGGCCCCGTCGCGGTCCGGCGGTTCGAGCACTGGTGCGCGGCGTTCCACGACTGGAGCTGCGCAGCGGTCGCCGTCAGGAGCCCCGACGGACGGCCCGTCGGTGTCGTGGGGATCTCGGTGTGGGGGAGGCCGCTCCCCGAGCGCGCCGGGGCGTGGCTCCGTGAAGCCGGCTCGGGCGTCGAACGACGCCTCGGTCGACGTGCGGCCGCGCTCGCCCACGACACCACGGCTGAGGCGCCACCGCTCCTCGCGCCCCCGTCGTCCCGGGTCGCATCGTCGGACAGCGCGCGGGACGGACGATCGTCCTGCAGGTCGAGGCGGTCCATGTCGTGGAGCTCGAGGACGGCCTCGTCTGGCTGGGGACGTCGGACGGTCGCTTGCGGGCAGCTGTCCGCAGCCTCGACACCCTCGAGGCCCGGCTCGCGCCCGCCGGGTTCCTGCGGGTGAGTCGGACCGCGATCGTGAACCTCCACCGCGTCCGTGAGATCGCCCCGTCTTTCAAGGGCGGTGTCTGGGTCGTGACGGACGGCGGCGCGTCGGTCGCCGTGTCGCGTCGCCGGGTTGCTGCGCTCCGGGCGGCACTCGGGCTCTAGGCCGACGGCCTTTCGCGGGCACCCTCCGACCACTCGCGAAGCAGAGTCGACCGTTCGCAGCGCGGAGGCGTCGCGCTTTGTCATGTCAGCGGCATGATCTCGCGAGTGGCGACAATCGAGTTCGACCCGCTCTCCCCGGAGCAACGCGAGAGCCCCTACGCGGTCTACGCGAGCGCTCGTGACACCACGCCCGTGTTCTACGCGGACCGGTACGGCTTCTGGGTCGTCACGCGATACGAGGACGTGCTCGCGGTCCTGAAGGACGGGGAGACGTACAGCTCGCAGAACGCGCTCACGTCGTCACCCGTCGACCTGCCCCCCGAGGTGCAGGCAGTGCTCGACGAGGGCTGGCCCGAGATGCCCGTGATCATCGACACGGACGCTCCTCTCCACACGCGGATCCGCGGCCTGGTCACGAAGGCGTTCACGCCACGTCGCGTGGCGGATATGGCCCCGACAATCGAGGCTGTCGCGACGGAGCTGATCGACGAGATCGCGGCCGACGGCAGCGCCGACATCGTTGCTCGGTTTGCCTGGCCGCTCCCGCTGACGGTCGTCGGCGACATGCTCGGCGTCCCGCGCGACGATCTCTCGCGGCTGCACGAGTGGAGCGTGCACTGGCTTCGGTTGAAACAGCCCGGGGCGACGCTCGAGCAGCAACTCGGGTGGGCGAGGAGCACGGTCGAGCTCCAGCGCTACTTCATGGAGCTCCTCGACGAGCGCGACCGCCAGCCCCGCGACGACCTCACCTCGGCGCTCCTGGCCGCAGCACGCGAGCTGGAGCCGCCGCTCGCGCGCGAGGCGGTGATGGGTGTTCCTCTGGACCTCGTCGTCGCCGGGCATGTCACGGTCACGCGGGCGATCGGGAACGCACTGGTTCTCCTGCTCGGGGAGCCGGCGCGCGCCGAGCAGCTGCGGGAGGATCCCACGCTCGTACCCGCGGCGGTGGAGGAGATCTTGCGGCTGGAGTCGCCGGCCCAGGGCCTGTTCCGGGTGACGACGCGCGCAGTCACCCTGGGGGACGTCGACCTGCCTGCCGGGAGCAAGGCTGATGGTCCACTACGGCTCGGCGAATCGCGACGAGCGTGTCTTCGCCTGCCCCGCCGACTACGACCCGCGGCGCGAGAGCCTCGGCAAGCACCTCGCGTTCGGGAAGGGCGTCCACTTCTGTATCGGGGCGCCGCTCGCCCGCCTCGAGCTCTGCATCGCTCTGCCGCTGCTGCTCGAACGTCTGCCCGGGCTTCGCCTGGCCGGAGGCCCCCTCGCGTGGGAGCCGATCTTCTTCGCCCGCGGCCTCGAGCGACTCGACGTCGAATGGGGCCGCGTGTGAGCGCTTCCGGGATAATCAGACATGACAGACAGGGAGGTCTTTCGATGGTGAGACGACGTTCGCTGATCGTCCTCGCGGCCGCCATGACGCTCGTCGCGGCGCTCGTCGGGGCGACGGCCGGGACGGCTGCGCGGCAGGCGACGACGATCGGCGTCGACTACGCGACCTCCTTCGGGAACTTCGGCCGCGACGCCTATGTCTACGTCGCAATCGAGAAGGGGTACTTCGAGCAGGCCGGGTTCGACGTGAAGGTGACGTCCGGGACCGGATCGGTCGACAACATCAAGCTCGTCGCGGCGGGGCGGCTCGACTACACGCCCGTCGACATCGGCGCGCTCATGGTGACGCGGGCGAACGAGGGGCTCCCCGTGCGCACTGTCGCCGTCGTCCACCAGAACACGATGTCGGCCGTCTTCACGCTCGCCGAGAAGAACGTCGCGACGCCAAAGGGCCTCGAAGGCAGGACGCTCGCCGACTCTCCGGCGTCGACCGTGCGCGTTCTGTTCCCGCTGTACGCCAAGAAGGCCGGGATCGACGTGTCGAAGGTCACGTGGCGCGATGCGGCGCCTCCCGCGCTTCCGGCGCTTCTCGCCGCTGGACAGGTCGACGGGATCGGTCAGTTCAGCGTCGGAGTGCCGCTCGTCTCGAAGGCGGCCGGTGGCAGGACCGTCCGCTCGTTCAAGTACTCGAAGGTGTTGCCCGGCCTGCTCGGGATCGGAATCGTCGCCTCGGACGAGAAGATCCGGACCAGCCCCGGTGAGGTGCGCGCTTTCACACGCGCCCTGCTTCGCGGACTCCGATACGCGATCGACAACCCGGGCGAGGCCGGATACATCCTGAAGAAGCACCAACCTCTGGCCGACCCGATCGTCGCGGCGCAGGAGCTTCGGATCATGAAGTTCTTCGTCCAGAACCGGCTGACGCGCCAGCAGGCCAACGGGTTGGGGTACATCGACGTCCAGAAGTTCAACGCGACGGCGAGCGTGATCCGCAACGGGTTCAAGCTCTCCGGCCGTCTGAACGCAGCAGATACCTGGTCGCCCGTCGCGGTCAACGTCCGTAGGGCATCGCGATAGCGGAAGCTCTCATCGACATCGAGCGGGTCTCGAAGCGCTTCGAGACCCGCTCGGGCGTCGTCGAGGCGATCGGCGAGGTCGACGTCCAGGTCGCCGACGGGGAGCTCGTGACCGTCGTCGGCCGCTCGGGCTGCGGGAAGTCGACGCTGCTCCGCATCGCCGCCGGGCTCGTGCCTGCCACGGAGGGCTCCGTGTCGATCGCGGGGGAGCGCGTCGAGGGCCCGAGACGCGATGTCGCGCTCATGTTCCAGCGCTCGGCGCTCCTCCCGTGGCGCAACGTGCTCGACAACGTCCTGCTACCGATCGACGTGGCGAACGGCGACCGGACTGCGGCTCGGCGCGACGCCCACGAGCTCATCGAGCTGACCGGGCTCACGGGATTCGAGCGCGCGCGCCCGTACGAGCTTTCAGGCGGCATGCAGCAACGGGCCGCGCTGTGCCGTGCGCTCATCTCACGGCCGCGTGTCCTGCTGATGGACGAGCCGTTCGCGGCGCTCGACGCGCTCACGCGGGAGGAGTTGTCGCTCGAACTGCAGCGCCTCTGGCAGGAGCGGCGCAAGACAATCGTCTTTGTCACCCACTCGATCGACGAGGCTGTGCTCCTCTCGGATCGCATCGTCGTGATGACCCCTCGTCCGGGGCGCATCGCCCGCATCGTGCGCGTCGAGCTGCCACGACCGCGCACGGTCGGGATGGAGGGCTACGCCGCTGTGGCCGAAGCCGTCCGCGAGCCGCTGTTCCACCGCGAGGCGGCGTGATGCGCCGCGTGGTCCGGTGGCTCGCTCCGGTCGCGACGTTCGTCGTGCTCGTCGTCCTCTGGGATCTCGCGACACGAATCTTCGACTGGGAGCCGTGGCTCGTTCCGCCGCCACGCGACGTGGCAGACGCGCTCTGGGAGTACCGCGACCTGCTTCCCGAGCACACGTGGGTCACGCTCTGGGAGTCGCTGGCGGGATTCGCGCTCGCGATCGCAATCGGCATCCCGGTCGGGGGCCTGATCGCCTATTCGCGCTTCATGGAGCTGACCGTTTACCCGCTCCTGCTCGGCCTCAACGCTGTCCCGAAGATCGCGATCGCTCCGATCTTGCTCCTGTGGATGGGCTTCGGGCCTGGGCCGAAGATCCTCGTCAGCTTCCTGCTCTGCGTGTTCCCGATCGTGATCGCCACTGCCACCGGTCTCAAGCAGACGCCCGCCGAGCTCGTCGAGCTCGCGCGCTCGCTCTGCGCGTCGCAATGGCAGACGTTCCGGAGGTTTCGCTTCCCGAGCGCGCTGCCCGAGATCTTCATCGGTCTGAAGGTCGCCATCTCCCTCGCGGTGATCGGTGCCGTGATCGGCGAGTTCGTCGGCGCGTCCGAAGGGCTCGGGTGGGTGATCGTCAACTCCGGCGCGAACGTCAACACGTCGCTTGCCTTCGCAGCGATGGTGATCCTCGCGGTCGTCAGCGTCGTGCTCTTCTATGCGATCGCGCTCATCGAGCGCCTCCTCGTCCCCTGGGCGAGACACCGCGGCTGATCACCCATCGGCCGGGCAATCACCGGCCGTGACAACGCTTGTGGTGAATCACAACAAGCGTTGTCAGGCGCTTGGCGCTCAGCTGTCGCCGTTGTTCGGCCCCGGAAGCGGCTCGAGGAGGTAGTCCACGGCCAGGTCCCACACCGTCGGCGAGTTGGCGATGCCCAGATGGGCGGAGCCGAGGATGTCGAACATGCCCTGGCCCGTCAGCTCCCGTCAACCTCTCTCGGAACGTTGCGCCCTCGACCTCGTCTGCGTTTGGATTGACCTGCAACCTCGTAGCCCCGCTCGCGTAGGCGCTTGTAAACGACGTTGCTTTCGTGCCCGTATCCTGCCTGGAGACACCGGTGACCGCCACCCTCTCGTTGCCCAGAACTGATGCGGCTGTCTTGTTCATCGGACCTCCTCCCGGGGAAGACCTTCACGTGCGCATACCAACAGCGACAAACCTACGGCGGCGATGATGCGGGGCATCCGGGCAGCACGGACGCAATCGCCTCAACTGCGCACCTCCGCCGGTCGAAGACGAGACGAGCCAACGTGGCACGCGCCGCGATCGGCGGCTCCCTCACCCCCTACGATGTCGCTCGGCCTGCGCGCCGTCAGGCGTGAAGAGGGCCTCGAGGCGGTCCATCGCTCCCGTCGTGCCCATCGCGACGACCATGTCGCCGGGCTCGAGCACCGTCTCTCCCGAGGGCTGTGGCTCGAGTCCCCCGTCGGGCCTGCGCAGCGCCGCGATGATGGCGGAGCCGGCGAGATCGGCGAGAGGTCGTCCGGCGGCAGGGCAGCCGGGTGTGACCTCGATCTCCTCCATCCGGTACTCCGGTGCCACATCCACGACGCCCGCGACCTGAGGATGCAGCGCCAGTCGGGCCATTTCCGTGCCGCTCGACTTGTACGGCGAGACAACTCGCTGCGCGCCGGCGCGCTGCAGCTTCTGCTCGGCTTCCTCGCCGCTCGCCCGGGCGACGATGGTCATGTCGGGCCGGAGCTCGCGGGCGGTGAGTGTGATGAAGACGTTCTCCGCGTCGGAGTCGACGCAGGCGACGAGCGCGCGGGCCCGGGCTATCCCGGCCTGCCGCAGAAGCTCGTCGTCCGACGCCTCTCCCTCCAGGTAGGGCGCGCCGATCTCGGCAGCCGCTTCCAGGCTCTCCGGGTTGCGGTCGATGACGACGTACCTGGCTCCGGCTGCCCGTAGGTCTCGCACGACCTGACGTCCGACCCGGCCGAAGCCGCAGACGAGGTAGTGGTCCGAGAGGGCGTCCACCTGTCGCTGCCTCCTGCGCTCCTCGAGAAGGCCGGTGACATGTCCGGCGACGAAGAATTCCGTCACCGCGACGAGCGCGTAGAAGAGCGTACCGACGCCGAGGACGATCAGCAGAACCTTGAGAACCTGCCCTCCGGTCGTCTCCGGTGACGGAATCGAGCCGACGGTCGCGATGGTGTCGAGCGACCAGACAAAACCGTCCCAGATCGACGTCTCCTCGAGCGCGGCGAAGCCGAGCGTTCCGACGAGCAGGAGCAGGCAGATGAGCCCGCCGAGCTTCGCGAGCCGCGCGAGAAACAACGGCACTTGCAACTCGGCGCGTCGCGCCGGGCCGGGTGTCGCCGGCCGCTGCCGGATATGCCTGAGCCAGAGCCTCGTAGGCCGCATCATGTCGTGGCGCTCGTGCCGAGTCGAGAACCGCGTCCTCTGGACGTGCTCCGCGACGATTGCGGAGCGCCGACACAACAGGCGCCGAAGCAAGGCATGTAGAGCCACTCCCCTACTGACGTCGGGCGCCGCCCGGCTTCGCCGGACGGCTTGATCGTCCGCCCGGACGACGCGATGGACTGGAATCGGCATTTCGACGGGGAATTCCAGGGCGCATCGACCTGCGAGCGGAGGTTGCTGCGCCTCTTCTCTAACCGCCGCCGACGATCGATCGTCAGAGCAGTGGCGTTCACCGGACCTTGACATGGTGCGCGCCCCAGTTGTAGCTTCCACTACCTGAATCGGGTCTCAGGTGCCGGTGTCGGCACCAGCAAGGAGGGAACATGAAGCGTGCACGTTGGGGTCTCCTCGCGGCGCTCCTGGCCACGGTCACGGCAGTTTCGGCGCTCGCGACGGATGCAGGAGCGCGGTCGAGCGGGCCGCAGGCCAGCACCGCGACGATCAAGGTCGGAATCGTCTATTCGCGCAGCGGCGCGTTCACGGCGTACGGCGCGCAGTACCTCTCGGGCCTCAAGTGGGGATTGCAGCTACGCGACCAAGGGCACGAACAAGGTCGGCAACAACGCATCGAGCTGACGCTCGTCGACGACGCGGGCGATCCGGCGAAGGCCGTTTCTGCCGCGAAGGACCTCATCGGGCAGGGCTACAAGATCCTCGCCGGCTCGATCTCCTCGGGCGTCGCGGTGCAGATGGCACCCCTCGCCGGCCAGAACAACATCCTCTTCATCTCGGGGCCTGCGAAGGCCGACGCCGTGACCGGCATGAACAAGAACACCTTCCGCTCCGGAGTGCAGACGTACCAGGACGTGAAGGCCGCGAGCGCGCACCTCGGCTACGGGGTCGGCAAGAAGGTCGCCGTCTTCGCCCAGGACACGGTCTTCGGCAACGGTAACTATCTCGCCGTCAAGAGCGTGATGGGCGATCTGGGCGGCCAGAGCGTCGACCGCGTGGTCGTCCCGTTCACGGCCACGGACTTCACGCCGTTCGTCCAGCAGCTCAAGCAGAAGAACCCCGACCTCCTGTTCATCGCGTGGGCGGGAACGACCACGCCGGCGATGTTCCAGGCGCTCGACCAGGGCGGGATCTTCAACTCGGTCGACAAGGTCGTGCTGGGGCTTGCCGAGCGCTCGACGTACACACTCTACGGCGCGCCGGCGTCGAAGCTCGCGCTCGTCTCGAGCTACCTCTACAACGCGCCGAAGAACAAGGTCAACGACTGGCTCGTCGCGCAGATGAAGCGTCGCGGCCAGGTTCCGGACCTCTTCACGCCCGACGGCTTCGTGGCCGGGCAGATGATCGTGCGAGCGCTCCAGGCCTCGACGGGCGACGTGGGCAAGATGATCTCGGCGCTCGAAGGGTGGAGCTTCCTCGGTCCCAAGGGGCAAGTGCTCATCCGCGCGTCCGACCACGCCATGATCCAGCCGTACTTCCACGCGAAGCTCGTGCGGCAGGGCGAGAGGTGGGTCGCCGTTCCGACGAAGACGATCAAGGCCAGGTACATCGCGCCTCCCGAGAAGAAGTAACGACGACAGCATCGGTTCATCGTGGACGGGACGCCGATTCTCGCGACCCGCGGCCTCGGGCTGCACATCGGCGGTGCGCGCATCGTCGAGGACGTGACGCTCGAGGCCCGGCGTGGCGAGCTCGTCGGGATCATCGGCCCGAACGGGGCGGGGAAGACGTCGCTCTTCAACCTGCTCTCGGGTCTCGTCCGCCCCACCGCCGGGAGGGTGGAGCTCGACGGAGTGGACATCACGTCGCATTCGCCGAACCGTCGCGCCAAGGCCGGCCTCGGGCGCACGTTCCAGGTCTCGAGTGTCTTCCCGCGACTCAGCGCCCTGGAGAACGTGCGCCTCGCGGCCGAGGCCGCCCAGGGCGGGACGCTCAGGATCTGGCGCCGGGCAGCGGGCTTCCGACCGGCTCTCGACCGGGCCGCATGGGCGATCGAGCGAGTCGGGCTCGGTCACAGGAAGACCTGGCCCGCCGGCGTGCTCGCCCACGGGGACAAACGAAAGCTCGAGCTCGCGATGGTGCTGGCGAATGACCCGGAGGTGATCCTCCTCGACGAGCCGATGGCGGGTGTCGCCGCGGAGGACGTCGACGGTCTCTCCGAGCTGATCGGGCTCGTCCATCGTGACGAGAGCAAGACCGTCCTGCTCGTCGAGCACCGGATGGAGGTGGTGGTGGGTCTCGCCGAGCGGATCGCCGTCCTCCACCACGGCGGCTGCTCGCGTTCGACGAGCCCGCTGCCGTGATGGAGAACGAGACGGTGCAGGCCGCCTACATCGGAGAGCCGTTGTGAGCGCGCTGGCTGTCCGCGACCTGCATGTCTACCTTGGGGAGTCCCACATCCTCCAGGGCGTCTCCTTCACGGTCCCCGAGGGCGGCGTGACCGCGCTCATCGGGCGGAACGGCGTCGGGAAGACGACCACCCTGCGAGCTCTGCTCGGGCTGGCCCCGCGCTCTCGCGGCACGGTGGAGCTGGACGGGCGGGACGTGAGCTCCATGCCGACGCACAAGATCGTCCGGCTCGGAGTCGGCTACGTGCCCGAGGACCGCGACGTTTTCGCAGGGCTCACGGTCGACGAGAACCTGCGGCTCGCGGTGCGGGGGCCCTCGACCCGGTACGAGCTCGTGTACGAGCTCTTCCCGGTCCTGCGCGAGCGCGGCAGCCAGCGCGCGGGCACGCTCTCGGGCGGCGAGCAGCAGATGGTCGCGATCGCGCGGGCGCTGCTCAACCCGAACTTGCTCCTTCTCGTCGACGAGCCCACAAAGGGGCTCGCGCCCGCCCTCGTCTCGCAGGTCGCGGGCGTCCTGGAGCGGATTCGCGAGCTGACCACGATCGTGCTCGTCGAGCAGAACGTCGCCGCGCTGCAGCGCGTGGCGAGCCACGTCGTCGTGCTCGACGGCGGGCGTGTCGTCCACGAAGGCCCGGCGGCGGGCTGCTGGACGACCCCGAGCGCGTACGGCGGTTTCTGGGCGTCCACGGAGGCGGGCATTGAGCACCTTCGTCCTCCTCACGATCGCGGGCCTCGGCCTCGGCGCGGTCTACTTCCTCGTGGCCTCTGGCCTGTCGCTCATCTACGGGCTGATGGGCGTGCTCAACTTCGCCCACGGGGCCCTGATCACGATCGGCGCGTACACCGGCTGGTGGCTCACCGGGAAGATCTCCGGCGGGCCGGAGCTCCGGCTGCTCGCGGGCGCGGCGTTCGCGATCGCCTTCGGCGCGGCGGTCGCGATCGTCATGGAGGTCGTCTTCATCCGGCGTCTGTACCTGAGGCCGCTCGAGCAGATCCTGGTTACTGTCGGCCTGGCGCTCGCGCTCGGCGCGCTCGTCCAGGGGATCTTCGGTCCGGAGACGAAGGCGATGGTCGTGCCCGACTGGATGATCGACACGACGACGGTGTTCGGCGAGCCCGTCCCGAACGACCGCTTCGTGGAGATCGCGGTCGCTGCGGTGGTGCTCGTGGGGCTCGTCGGGTTCCTGCGGTACACGCGCTACGGCGTCGTCATCCGGGCTGGAGTCGAGAACCGGGCGATGGTCTCGGCGCTCGGGATCGACGTCCAGCGCGCCTTCACCTTCGTCTTCGCGCTCGGCGGTGCGCTGGCCGCGCTCGCCGGCGTGCTCGCGAGCATCTACTTCGCCTCGGTCGATCCGGGCCGGGGCACACAGCTGCTCATCTACGCGTTCATCGTCGTGGTGATCGGCGGCTTCGGCTCGATCGGAGGCGCAGCCCTCGCTGCCGTGGCCGTGGCGCTGCTCCAGAACTACGCGAACTTCTACGGCACCACCGGCGCCGGGGACATGGCCGTCGTCGCCCTGCTCGCGGCCACGCTGCTGCTCCGCCCGCACGGCCTCGCCCCGAAGGTGACGCATTGAGGCGCTGGCTCCGCGTGCTCGTCCCCCTCGCCGTCGTGGCGCTCCTCGCGGTGCTCCCGTACGTGCCCCTCGACATCCCCGTCGTCTTCTCGGGGCCGCTCGACTCGCCGGGAACGCTGCAGCTGCTCGCGCTGGGGCTCGTCTTCGCCGGGGTGGCGCTGACGTACGACCTGCTCTTCGGCTTCACGGGGCTCATGTCGTTCGGGCACGCCCTCTTCTTCGCAGTCGGCGTCTACGTCCCGGCCATCGCCATGACGAGGTGGGAGTGGGGGCTCGCGGAGTCGCTGCTGCTCACCGCGGGCGTCGCCGTGATCCTCCCCCTGGTCATCGGCGCCGTCTCGCTTCGCGTGGCGGGCATCGCTTTCGCGATGGTCACGCTCGCGTTCGCACAGGCCGGCAACGTGCTCGTCCTCAAGAACCACGAGGGCTGGACCGGCGGCGAGGAAGGGTTCGGGCTGAACGTCGACCCGCTCCCGGACTTCTTGGTCGGCGTCTTCAACACGAAGAACCTGTACTGGCTCGCGCTCGCCTACGCCGTCCTGGTGTTCCTGATCGTGAGGGCCGCGATTGGGTCGTCGCCCGGTCACGTCTGGGAGGCGATCCGCGAGAACCCCACCCGCGTGCAGGTGATCGGCCTGAGCCCGTATCCCTACCGGCTCCTCTCCTTCGTGCTCGCCTGCTCGCTCGCGACGGCGGGCGGGGTCGTCTGGCTGCTCCTGATCGGCGGCGCCTCGATCGAGGTGACCGGCGCCTTCTTCACGCTGACCCTCCTCGTGATGGTCGTTCTCGGCGGCGCGGGGACGAAGTACGGCGCCCTGATCGGAGGCTTCGTATACACGCTGCTCGATCAGCGGCTCGGCTCGCTCGCCTCCTCCGAGCAGATCCAGGACCTTCCGGATGCCCTTCGCATCCCCCTCTCCGAGCCGCTCTTCCTGCTCGGATCGCTCTTCATCGCGGTCGTGTTCTTCGTGCCCGGAGGCCTCGTGAGCCTGCCTGCCCGCCTACGCGGGCTGCGACGCGCGAAACGGATGGACGTCGAGGTCGAGGTCGCCGCGTGAGCATCACGATCGCCTGGGAGCGCCGCGGCGAGGGCCCGCCCCTGCTACTCGTGCAGGGCGTCGGGCTCGGCCGCTGGGGTTGGGGGCCATGCGTCGACCTTCTGGCCGAGCGCTTCGAGGTGCTCCTGTACGACAACCGCGGGATCGGTGACAGCGACGCGCCGCCAGGCCCCTACACGGTCGCGATGCTGGCCGCGGACGCCGTCCAGGTGCTGGACGAGGCGGCCGTCGAGCGCGCCCACGTGCTCGGTGCGAGCCTCGGGGGCATGGTCGCCCAGCACGTCGCCGTCGAGCATCCGGCGCGCGTAGACCGCCTCGTGCTCGCCTGCACCACGCCGGGCGGGAGCGATGCGTTTCCCGTCCCGGAGCCGACGTTGCGGCTGCTCGAGAAGGCACCCTCGCTCGACCGCGAGAGCGCGATCACGCTGTTCACCCGCAACGCGCTCGCGCCCGGGGCGCCCGAGGCGCTCGTGCAGGAGATCGCGCGCCTGCGCCTCGAGAACCCTCAGGACGTCGCCGCCTGGGCAGCGCAGATCGCCGCGGGCGCCGGCTTCGACGGGTCGGCGCGGCTCGGTGAGATCCACGCTCCGACGCTCGTCCTGCACGGCTCGGCCGACAACGCCGTGGACGTCCGGAGCGCAGCGCTGCTGGCCGAGCGGATCCCGGGGGCGCGCTCCCAGGTCTTCGAGGGCCTCGGGCACATGTTCTGGTGGGATGCGCCGGAGCTCTTCGCCCGCACGATCGAAGACTTCCTGTCGTGAACGGCGACCTCACCGTCGGACGTTGGATCCGCGACCGCGCACGCGCGACGCCCACTCGCGTCGCGATCGACTTCCAGGGCGCTCGGGTCACGTACCAGGACATCGACGCGTGGTCGGATCGTGCAGCAGCGCAGCTCGCGGAGGCGGGAATCGCGCGTGGCGACCGCGTCGCCTCGCTGACCGGCAACCACCCGGCGCAGGTCGCCCTTCTCTTCGCGTGCGCGAAGATGGGAGCGGCGCTGCTGCCGGTCGGCTGGCGGCTCGCACCGGTCGAGATTCGGTTTCAGCTCGACGACGCTGAACCGGCGCTTCTCGTCGTCTCCGACGAGCACGCGCACCTCGCAGAGGCCGCCGGCGGCTCCGTGCCCCGCGTCGCCTTCGGCGCGCTCGACCGAGACGGCTCCGCGCCTCCGGTCAACGTGCGCGACGACGACGCGCTCTTCGTGATCTACACGTCCGGGTCGACCGGGCGGCCGAAGGGCGCCGTCCTCACGCACGCGAACACGTTCTGGACGAACCTGTCGTTCGGTCGAACGTGTCCCGTCGGCGACCGTGACGTCGTCCTCCAGGTCCTGCCGCAGTACCACATCGGCGGCTGGAACGTACAGGCGCTACTCGCCTGGTGGTCGGGTGCGACGGTCGTCCTCGAGCCGGCCTTCGATCCCGAGCGCGCGCTTCGACTGATCGAGCAGAAGCGAGTGACGACGATGATGGGGGTCCCGGCGACGTACCTGTTTATGGCCGAGGAGCCGTCGTTCGCAAGCGTCGACCTCTCGAGCCTCGCCCTCGCGGTCGTCGGCGGCGCCCCCATGCCGGAGAGCCTTCTCGAGACGTGGAAGGAGCGCGGGGTCGAGATCGTGCAGGGCTACGGTCTGACCGAGGCGGCGCCCAACGTCCTCTGCCTGCCGCCCGAGGATGCCTCGAGGAAGCTCGGCTTCGCCGGCAGGCCGTACCCGCACGTCGATGTCGCGCTGCGCGACCCCGGGACCGGAGCGATGCTCGAAGGCGCCGCGACAGGCGAGCTCGTCGTCCGCGGACCGAACGTCTTCCCCGGCTACTGGCGCAATCCCGAAGCGACCGCGGCGGCTTTCGCTGACGGGTGGCTCCTCACGGGAGACATCGCAGAGTGCGACTCGGAGGGGACCTATCGGATCGCCGGCCGGCTCAAGGAGCTCATCATCTCTGGCGGCGAGAACGTGTACCCGGCGGAGATCGAGGAGGTCCTCCATGCGCATCCCGCCGTGGCGGAGGCGGCGGTGGTCGGGATCCCCGACGAGCGCTGGGGCGAGGTCGGCCTCGCGTACGTCGCTCTGCGGCCTGGGGCGACGGCGTCCGAGCGGGAGCTCGTCGATTGGTGTACGGGCCGGCTCGCGCGCTTCAAGGTTCCCCGCGGCGTCCACTTCCTCGCGGCGCTCCCCCGCTCCGGCGTCGGCAAGGTGCTCAAGGGCGAGCTTCCGAGTACGCGGGAGGAGGCGACGAGATGAGCGAGCCGGCGATCGGCGTCAGCGGCCGCCCGCTCTCCCGGCGCGGTGAGCGGACGCGCAAGCGCCTCCTCGAGGCGGCGGAGCAGGTCTTCGCCGACCTCGGCTACCACGACGCCTCGATCGTCAAGATCACCGAGGCCGCGGGGGTCGGCCAGGGCACCTTCTACCTCTACTTCCGCGGAAAGAAGGAGATCTTCGACGAGCTCGTCCTCGACCTCAACCACCGCGTCCGGCGCGCGATCGCGGAGGCGACGGCCGACGCCTCCTCGCGCATCGAGCAGGAGCTCCTCGGGTTCCGCGCGTTCTTCCGCTTCACGGCCGAGCATCCCGCCCTCTACCGGATCATCCGCCAGGCGGAGTTCGTCTCGCCGGAGACGTTGCACCGCCACTACGACCTCCTCTCGGAGGGCTACGTCGCCGGGCTCACGCGAGCGATCGACGAGGGTGAGATTCGCGACGTCGATCCGGAGGTGCTCGCGTGGGCGCTCATGGGGATGGGCGAGCTCATCGGCATGCGCTGGATCCTGTGGGAGTCGAAGGACGATCTTCCGGCGCACGTCGCCGAGGAGTTCGAGCGGATCCTCCGCGCGACGCTCGACGGAGCGACGCCGTGACGCGATCCGTCTCCGTCGCCGCAACCGCCTCGTATCTGCCCGACCGTTGGATGAGCGCAGCCGAGATCGCCGCGGCGAGCGGCATCCCGGAGCCCGTGCTCCTCGAGAAGTTCGGCCTGCGCGGGAAGCACGTCGCGGCGCCCGACGAGCACGTGAGCGATCTCGCCCTCGCGGCCGGCGAGCGCCTGCTCGACGAGGCCGGCGTCGACCCCGCGGAGATCGACGTCGTCCTCTACTGCGGCTCGTGCTGGAAGGACTACTCCGTCTGGCAGGCGGCGCCCTGGATTGCCCACCGGCTCGGCTGCGCTCACGCCTACGCGATCGAATACGACAACGTCTCGATGGGAACCCCCGCGGCAATGCGCGTGGCGCGCGCCCTGCTCGCGGACGAGCCCGCATGGAGAACCGTGCTGCTCGTGGCCGCGTCTCGCGAGTCGTACCTTCTCGACTACGAGAACCGGCGCTCACGCTTCATGTTCAACTTCGGAGACGGCGCGGCAGCGGCGCTGCTCGTCGCGGACGGGGACGCGAACGTCGTCCTCGGCTCCCATGCGATCACCGACGGCTCGCTCTCCCTCCAGGTGAAGGTCCCGGCCGGCGGGTCCGCGGAGCCTGCCTCGGCCAGTTCGATCGCCGAGCGGCGCCACTTCCTCGACGTCGCCGATCCCGAGGCAATGAAGCGCACGCTCGACGTCCACTCGCTTCCGAACTTCGTGGAGGTCGCTCGAGGCGCCCTAGAGCGCTCGGGGGGCAGCCCCAACGGCGACCTCTTCATGTGCGGCATGCACATGAAGCGCTCGATGCACGAGGCCATCTGCGCAGCGCTCGGCGTCCCCCTGGAGCGCGCGGCGTACCTCGACGACACCGGCCATGTGAGCGGCGCGGACCCGCTCATCGGCCTCGATCGTGCCTCGCGCTCCGGCGCGCTCGCCGACGGCGACACCGTGCTCCTGCTCGCGGCTGGCACGGGCTACACCTGGGCGGCCAGCGTGGTGCGTTGGGGTAGCGGCCGCTGATGCCGCTCGACACGCTCCTCTCCCGCCACGCGCGCTATCGGCCGCGGCATACGGCCGTCGTCTTCGAGGGCGAGCGGATCACGTTCGCGGAGCTCGAGCTGCGAGTGAACCGGGTCGCGAACGCGCTGCTCGCACTCGGTCTGCGCAAGGGGGACAAGGTCGCGACGTTGCTCGAGAACTGCGTCGAGGTGATCGAGCTCTATCAGGCAGCTGCCAGGACCGGTCTCGTGGTCGTCCCGCTCTCCCCGCTCCTTCGCGGCGGCGGCCTCACGAATCTCGTGAACGACTCGGACGCTCGGGCACTCGTCACGAACGCCGCCCTGGTGCCGGACCTCGATGCGGTCCGTGGCGATCTTGACGGCGTGCCGGCCGACCGGTTCCTCGTCGTCGACGGCGCCGCACCCGGATACCGCTCCTACCAAGCGCTCTCCGACGCGGCGCCCGAGACACCGCCTCCGCGCGTCACGATCGACCGCGACGACCCCTTCAACATCATCTACTCGTCGGGGACGACCGGACTGCCGAAGGGCATCGTCCACACCCACGCGATCCGCGAGGCGTACTGCACCGGGTTCTCGGCGAGCTATCGCATCCGCCCGGAGAGCGTCGTCCTGCATTCCGGCTCGCTTGTCTTCAACGGCGCGTTCCTGTCGCTCATGCCCGCCTTCTACCTCGGCTGCACCTACGTCCTCATGCGCGCCTTCGCCGCCGAGAAGATGGTCGACGCCGTCGCCCGCGAGCGTGTCACGCACGTCATGCTCGTCCCCTCCCAGATCGTCGGACTCCTCGAGCGCGACGACTTCGCGGAGGAGCGATGCGGATCGCTCGAGATGATCTGCTCGTTGGGGGCGCCACTCCACCTCGAGCACAAGCAGGAGCTGGAGCGACGGCTGCCGGGCCGCTTCCACGAGCTGTACGGGCTCACAGAGGGCTTCGTGACGATCCTCGACCGCGACGACTACCCGCGCAAGCCCGGCTCGGTCGGCGTCCCGCCGCCGCTCTTCGAGATGCGGATCGTCGACTCGGCAGGCTCCGACCTTCCCGCGGGCGAGGTGGGCGAGATCGTCGGACGAGGGCCGATCACAATGCCCGGGTACTACGAGCGCCCCGACCTCACCGCCGAGACGATCCGGGACGGATGGATCTTCACCGGAGACCTCGGCTACGTGGACGAGGACGGCTTCCTGTACCTCGTCGACCGCAAGAAGGACCTGATCATCTCGGGCGGGGTCAACGTGTATCCGCACGACATCGAGGAGGTCGTCGTCCGGCACGACGCCGTGGCCGAGGCCGCGGTCTTCGGCATCTCGGACGAGCGGTGGGGCGAGACCCCCGTCGCAGCGGTCACGCTGCGCCCGGGCGCAAGCGCCGGCGCAGAGGAGCTCAAGCACTGGGTCAACAAGCGCGTCGACGCCCGCTATCAGAAGCTCGCCGACGTTCTCGTGCTCGAAGCGTTCCCTCGCAACGTGGCGGGGAAGACGCTTCGGCGGGAGATCAGAGAGACGTACCTGCAACAGAACGGAGAACGCGCGTGAGCGATCGCTACGTCGAGACCAACGGGATTCGGCTCCATTACCTCGACCATGCGGGGCCTGGGCCGACGCTCGTGCTCGCGCCCGGTCTGACGGCGAACGCGCACTCCTTCGACGGGCTCGTGGCGGCGGGTCTCACGGATGTCGCCCACGTCCTCGCCCTCGATCTGCGGGGCCGCGGCGAGAGCGACCAGCCGGACAAGAGCTATCGCATGGAGGATCACGCGCAGGACGTGCTCGGCCTCCTCGACGAGCTCGGGCTCGATACGATCGTGATGGGAGGACACTCCTTCGGAGGGCTCCTCACCTACTGGCTGGCCGCGAACCACCCCGAGCGGGTCGAGGGCTGCGTCGTCCTCGACGCTCCCGCGGAGGTGGAGCCGGGCGTCGTCGAGCAAATCCGGCCTTCGCTCGCCCGTCTGGGCCAGGTCTACTCGTCGTGGAACGAGTACCTCGCGTTCGTGCGCGCGATGCCGTACTTCGACGAGGGAGGCTGGTCGCCCGAGATCGAGCAGTTCTACCGAGCCGACGTGCGGATCCTCGAGGACGGCGCGGTGCAGGCGCGCTCGCGCCCGGAGCACATCCAGGCCGCGGTCGAGGGCACGCTCGAGGTCGACTGGCCGGCGACCGTCGCCCGGATCGGTCAGCCGCTGCTGCTTCTGCGCGCGCCCGGGAACTTCGGCCCGCCCGGCTCGCCGCCGATCCTCTCGCGCGCCGACGCAGAGCGCACCGTCGCGCTCATGCCTGACGGACGCCTCGAGGACGGCGTCGGCAACCACCTCACCTTCGTGTTCGGCGACGGCGCCCGCGTCCTCACGCAGAGGATCGCGGCCTTCCTCGCCGGCATCCCAGCCTGATCTTGAGCGCGATGCTCAATCCGTCGTGTCGTGTCCGAGCACGCGACGGGCAGTGCCGTCCGCTGCCAGTAGGAGACGTCGCCGCCATAGCCTCCCGCGCCCTCACTCGCCGCGCGACGTCCGAGCTCGACCGGGCCATAGCGCAAGCGAGGTGCGGAGGCATTCCCGCGATTCTCGTCGCAGCCGGTACCCGCTACACCTGGGCGGCGAGCACCGTACGCTGGGGCGCGGCGAACGCGCGGATACGACGAAGGAGACCACACGCGAATGAGCGCACTCACGGATTTGATCGGCAAAGAGCTCGGGCCGACGGAGTGGTTCGAGGTCGACCAGGCTCGCATCGAGGAGTTCGCGCGGGCGACCGACGACCCGCAATGGATCCACGTCGATCCGGCTCGCGCGGCCGAGGGCCCGTTCGGCACGACGATTGCGCACGGGTTCCTGACGCTGTCGCTCTGTGTTCCGCTGATGTCGCAGACGCTTCAGCTGACCGGCTACACGATGGGGATCAACTACGGCGTCAACAGGGTGCGCTTCCCAGCGCCGCTTCCGTCGGGGTCGCGGGTTCGCGCCACGTTCACCGTGCAGTCGGTGGAGGAGGTGCCCGGGGGAGAGCAAGCCGTCATCCTCGGGATCGTCGAACGCGAGGGCGGCGAGAAGCCGGTGTGCGTCGCAGAGCTCGTCTCGCGGCTGATCCGATGAAGCGCTTCGAGGGGAAGACGGCCCTCGTCACCGGGGGCGCGAAGGGGATCGGCGCGGCGACCGCGGAGCGGCTCGCCGCCGAGGGCGCCCACGTCGTCGTCGCGGACTTCGACGAGGCCGCCGCGAACGAGACTGCGGAACGGATCGGCGGACGCGCGGTTCGATGCGACGTCACGTCGCGGGCCGACGTCGAGGCTGCGGTCGCAGCCGCTGCTGAGTCCGGTCGGCTCGACGCGCTCGTGACGTGCGCCGGGATCATCCGCGACAACCTGATCCACAAGCTCTCCGACGACGACTGGGAGACCGTGATCGCGACGCACCTGCGCGGGTCGTTCCTCGCCGCTCAGTCCGCGCAGGCGCACATGGTCGAGCAGGGCGGTGGCGCGATGGTGCTCATCTCGTCGACCTCGGCGCTCGGGAACCGCGGTCAGGCGAACTACGCAGCCGCGAAGGCGGGAATCCAGGGCCTCGCGAAGACGCTCGCGATCGAGCTCGGGCGCTTTTCGATCCGCGTCAACTGTGTGGCGCCGGGATTCGTCGCGACGGCGATGACGGCCCAGACGGCGGAGCGCGTGGGCGTGCCGTTCGACGACTTCCAGAAGGCCGCCGCGGAGCTGACGCCGCTCAAGCACATCGGCCAGCCCGAAGACATCGCCGGCGTGATCGCGTTCCTCTGCTCCGACGACGCCGTGTACGTCACCGGCCAGGTGATCTACGTCCGCGGCGGCCCGTGACGCGCGCAGCCCGTTGAGCGAGGTCGCGCTCGTCACGGGCGCGGCCGGAGGCATCGGCCGCGCGATCGCGGAGCGGCTCGTCGGCGACGGCTGGAAGGTGCTCTCCGTCGACGTGGCCCCGGCCGCGGACGGGCCGGGCGAGCCGTTCGAGGCCGATCTCACGACCCGCGACGGCAACCGGGCGGCGGTCGACGCCGCGCTCGAGCGATTCGGACGGCTCGACGCCGTCGTCCCGAACGCGGGCTTCCAGCACGTCTCGCCGGTCGAGGACTTCGAGGAGGATCGCTGGGACGCGCTCGTCGCGCTGCTTCTCACCAGCCCGTTCCTGCTCGCGCGCTACGCCTGGCCTGCGTTGCGGGCGTCCGGGAACGGGCGGATCGTGGTCGTCGCGTCGGTGCACGGGCTCGTCGCGTCCCCGTTCAAGGCCGGGTACGTGGCGGCGAAGCACGGTGTGCTCGGGCTCGTGAAGTCGCTCGCGCTGGAGGGCGCCGCAGATGGGATTCGGGCGAGCGCGGTCTGCCCCGGCTATGTCCGCACGCAGATCGTCGAGAGGCAGATCGCCGACCAGGCTCGCGCGCATGGGATTCCGGAAGAGCGGGTGCTCGAGGACGTTCTCCTCGCCCCGCAGGCGCTCAAACGACTCCTCGAGCCGTCCGAGGTTGCCGACGCTGTCGCCTACCTCCTCGGGCCGGGTGGGGCGCTGTTCACGGGAGCGCCGCTCGTGATGGACGGCGGTTGGACGGCACGCTAGGCGTCCCGCGGCGTTGCGCTCGGCTTACGCAGCGCACACGGATTCCTCACACTCCGGTGCTTCGATCGGGCGCACGACACGTCGGACGGAGGTGCTCCCATGAAGGCTCGCCGTGCTCGTCGTCGCCTCGCTGCTCCCGCTTCTCGCGACGGGGCTCGTCGTCTCGGCCGCCCGAGCGGGCGTCACGCTCGCCTCAGGCGGTCAGATCTCGGGCCACGCGGGACTTCTTCAACGTCCTGGCGGCAGAAGCGACCTGCAGGCGCTCGTCGACGGGTGCCTGAACGCGTTGTGCGGACTGCCAGCGCGGCACCATAGTTAGACCGGAGGCAGCGAGGTGTTACACGTCCATCTTCCCAAATCGAAGATCGGCAAGATCACGACTATGGCTCCGCAGGGCCTCGCGCCGAGGGGTACCGTGATGACGGTTGGTTCGAGCTCGATGGCCAGCCGTTCGTCGCGCTGAACGGTGGTCCCGATTCTACTTTCAGCGAAGCCGTCTCGTTCTACGTGTTCTGCGAGACCCAGGAGGAGGTCGACTCGTACTGGGACAAGATCGCCGAGGGCGACGCGAAGGCCATGCGGTTGGCTCAAGGCCAGGTTTGGCCTGTCCTGGCAGATCACGCCGACAGCCTTGATGGGCGATAGGGGACCTGACACCGAGAAGGCGCAGCGTGTCATGGCCGCGATGCTCGAGATGAAGAAGATCGACATCGACGAGCTCGAGCGGGCAGCGGAGAAGGTCGTCGCCTGAGGCTCATGCTCGCGACTGAGGACGGCGCATGCTTCGGCGGTAGACAGCAGCGCATCCGATGATCGGCGCATGCCTTGGCTGGACGTGGAGGCGCGGGCCAGCGCCAAGGAGCAAAAGAGGAGTCCCCCGATAACGCCACCTGCAACGGGTACAGCCGCGCCCCCACGCACAACCCATTGTCTCTGGTCACGGCGAGCAACACAAGCCCGGACCGCTGCGTAACGTCGGCCGCTCGTGATCGGCGCCGGGCCGGGCCCGGCTCGGGCGCGGCACGCATTTCGCACGAACCCCCATGGGGGTAAGGGTTCGTGCTCCAAGGTGCTAACGCCGGCCGGGCCCGTGGGCGCCACTCCCCCGTACGCCCGCAGGATTTCACCGGCCCGGCGGCGGCGACACCGATCAACCGGATAGGCCGTCCCGCACCAATGGCTACCTCGTTCGATGCGCGGGGAGTCCTGACATGTCGGCCCGACTCGATCCTGGTAGGCGCTCGTCACCACACACCCTGCCGCCGCGCGCAAAGTTGTGATCCCCACTCCGTAGGAGCACGGTGGGCGACCTAGACGGCCAAGGGGGGCGTCGTTACGAGAGGGGATGGCCTGCGGCGACTAGCGTGGCGATGGTTTCTGTTGCCCTGTTCGTGGGAGTTGCGAGCGGGCTGATGATTACGACACGGAAGATGGCCAGGTCGAGTCGCAGGTTCAGACTGCGGCGGACTCGTGGACGCACTAGGCCTTCCGAAGGGCGCGCCGGGCAAGCTCGGTCTCTGCAGGGGCAACGCGGGGGAATAGGCGACTCCTCAGTCGGCTCCGGCCCTCGTTCGGGGCCAACCAGCCTCGTGAGGCGGGCCGGCTCGTGGCCGGCGCGCCGCCCTGATTCTCGACCCTGCAAATCGGGGGTCGTGACACGGACCGTGACTCAGCACGCCCCTCCGCCGCGCCTTCGGAGTGGCCACGACGGTTGCCCTTCTTCTCGCGACGACCGGGATCACCGCGGCGGTCACGACGTACGTCGGCACGACGCTCGTCTGACGGTCGGCCCGCCACGGCTACGACGCCAGGTCCACCTCAACCCGCGTCGACTGTCCGACGCATCACGGTGTGGTTCTTGCCCTTCGGTCGGACGTAGCTGAAGCCGGCACGTTCGTAGAGGGCGCGGGTGCTGTTGTAGAGGAACGAGTTGCCGACCCGGCGGCCGTCGGAGAGGTCCTGGGGGTAGCCCTCGACCACCCCGCCGCCGGCCTGCGCGATGAGGTCGAGGGCGCCGTGGAGGGCGATCGAGGTCAAACCCTTCCTGCGGTAGTCGCGGTCGGTGAAGATGCACGTCAGCCGGTAGTCGGGTGGCGGGTCGCCGGCGGACTCGTAGTCCTTGCGGTGATGGATGTTCGGCAGCTCCTCCGGCGTGCCGTACTCGCACCACGCCACCGCCTGGTCGCCGTCGAAGACCAGCGCTGCATGGGCACGGCCCTGCTCGACGTACGTGCGCTTGAGACGTAGGTTGCCCTCGTCTCCCTGCCCGCGTTCGGGTCCGTCCGGATGGGACCGATGCACCAGCAGCCGCCGAAGATGCCGTTGTGCTTCTCCACGAGCGCCGCGAACGCGTCCCACGTCTCCGGCGTGAGCGCCCTGACCGTGAAGTCGTCCGCCATGGCGACAGCCGGCTTCAAGGTCTATCACTGGCAGCGACGGCTCGACAAGAACAACTTCGTCAAGTGGGTGTCGGGAGACGACGCACCGCCGATGGTGAGCGAGGTAGAAGCGCTGATCACCAAGTACCTCGTTCGTCTCCTTCAGCTCGCAGTCGCAGCGAGGGGTATCGGCGCCGTCGGCGCCTGCCGGAACGCCTCACGCACCCGGTCGCGGGCGATGGCAGCGTCGGGGTGCCCGTAGGTCGTCCGCACGAGCTTCCCGCCGTAAGACGCCGTGAAGTTCGCGCTGGCGACCGACACGACCGAGCGATACCTGTTCGAGGGCGACCTCGCGGGCGCGCTCAGCGGCAGCGGGATCGGAGTTCGAGCAGCTCGCGGCGTGTCACTTCGAGCTGGTCGACGAGCGCGCGGTACTCGGAGGCTGCGGCCTCGACCTCATCGCGCATGTCGCCGAGCATCTTCCGCCGGTTCTTCGCGACGTGCTCGGCCCGCTCGCGCAACAGCCGCTCGTAGCCAACCCGGCCGCCGCGTGCTCGGCCTCCCGGGTCGGCGATCCGCTGGTCGAGCGCAACGACTTGTGACTGTGGCCGGTCGCCGACGCAGCCGCCGACGATCCAGGCGTCGATCGCCATCGCGAGATGCTCCGGCTCGTTGTTGCGGGCGACCCGTAGTTCGCCGATCTCACGGCCGAGCTGTTCGCGCCGCTGCTCGAACTCGGCCAGTTGCTCGTCGTAGCGTTGCAGCTCCGACCAGCGGTTTCGCTTCGGCCCGACACGGAGCAGGGCCGCGCGCTCGTCGGCCGCCATCTCGACGACGATCTGCTGCCGCTCGTTCGGAACGAGCTGCTCGACGGTCTGGGCGGCCTCCTGCGCCTCCTGCGCGGCCTCCTTCGCGAGGACCACAGCCCGGACCGCGTCATTCGCCGCCGTCTCCGCTCGGGAGGCGGCGCTCACTTGTCCGCCCCCCTCGGACGCGCGTCGAGACGGGTGGAGACGCACCCGAGGGCGCCGACGTGTATGCGCGAAGGGCGACCCGAACCTCGGCGGAGAGCTGCGGTCGTTCTCGGCGGCCGAGCGCTCGATCGCCTCGCGCATCTTGGTCGGCACTAAGAGGCTGACATGGGAGTTGTTGCGATCCACTCACCCGCGCCTATCGGCACGGCGATGAGAGCGCGAAGGCAAGGCTACGACTTCCGCATCGTCTACCGGTTAGGGTCGCCGGTACCCCAAGTACGGAGGCGGCCCTATGAGCATCGTTGTGCGCTTTCACCCCACGAACGTCACGAAGGAGAGGTACGACGAAAGCCTGCGCCGCATGGAGCAGGCAGGAATCTGGCCCGATCCGCCCGGTCTTGAGGTCCACGTCCTCTTCGGCTCCGAGGACAACCTGACCGTGAGCGAGATCTGGAGTTCGCGCGAGGAGTTCCAGGCTTACGGTGAGAAGCTCATGCCCATCCTCACCGACATCGGGATCGAGTTCTCGGCGGAACCAGAGGTCTTCGAGGTTCAGAACCTCGTCAAGTAGAAAGGCGACTCGGACACGCGGACGGCAACCTTCCAGCGTCAGCGCGGCGTGTCGTTGTGCTCGCCGATCATCGCCTGAGCGTCGGCGAGCAACGTTTGTGCCCTCGCTTTACATCGGATCGAGGCGTAGGGTGGCTGTAACGGTGGGGCATCTCGCCTTGGCTGGCCGTTGCGTGAAGCGACCGGAGCGGCCGTGGCCCATACCCTGGAACCGGGGCCGCCTCGGGCGCTGCCCAGGTGGCGGCCGATCTGGGGTCGTATGCGGCCGTCACCTGGGAGAACACTCTGCCGACGTCGGCCTGCGCCTGCGCCCGCGCCTATCAGCCGCTCAGAGCCTCGATGTTGGGCGCCGCGCCGGTGACTTCGTGACCGTCGCAGCGCATCGTCCTGAACGGCTTGCGCAGACGAGCAGGTCAGGCCGACTTCTGGGCTGGTGCGAAGAACTCGGCGAGTGCCTCGGCGAGCGCCTCGGGATGGGTCAGAGGGGCGGTGTGCCCGGCGCCGGGGATCTCGTGCACCCGTGCGTTGGGGACGCGGTCGGCCACGAACCGCGCGCTTGCGGCCAAGAAAGGCTTGGTGTCCGCCCCGTGTAGCACCAGTACCCGAGCTGAGATCGCGCCCAGCACGTCCGGATCATCAGGGGTTGGGCCTTCGTATTCCCCCCATTGCTGGAGGAGGTTGAGCAGGTTCGGGGCGTAGCGACCTGCGGCCTCGAAGTAGCCCGCGTCCTCGGCCATGGCGATCTCTTCGTCGTTGAAGGGCCAGCCAGCGAACGCGCGAACCGCAGCCGCCAACCTGCCTTCGGCGGCCAGCTCGCCCATGCGGGCCGCGGCATCGCCAAAAACCGCTTGCTCCTGCTCGTCCATCAAGCTCAGCACCCCCGGCTCGAAGGGGGCCACCGCGTCCACCGCGTCGGACTGTGCCGCGGCCGCGGCGACTGCCAGGTAGGCGCCGCTGGACCAACCCACCAGTCCGGTCGGTGCGTCGATGCTGTCGACGTAAACGAGGATGTCGTCAACCATCCGACCGGGGCTGAGGTCGGGGTGATCACCGCTGAGGCCACGACCACGGTAGCTCGGCAGATAACAGGTGAACCGGCCGGTCAGGTGCGGCAGCAGCGCCTGCCAATCGGTGTCCCCATCGGCCATCATCCCGTGGACGAACACCAGCGGAGGCCCCTGGCCGTGCACGGTCCCACCGATGGTGACACCGTCGGTGGTGGTCACATGGTGCGTGTGTTGGTTGTCCATGTGCTCCCTCCGCCTCGTGCGGTCATGCCTGGCCTGACCGCCGAAACGTAGTACGCACCGGGCCGGGCGTGGGCGCAGTACGCGGTACCGGCGGTACCACCAACCCCGCTACCGGGCAGGACCGGCAGGATCACCAGCCCCGGTCTGGAGACTCCCGCGGCGCTATCCCAGGCACCACCCAGGCACCACGCCTTGCGCCGACCCGCACTTTCCCGTCCCCAGAAACCGCATGGTTGAGCCAAATCACTAATAGCCACAACCCCGAAAAGGCCCATACGGGATTCGAACCCGTGCCGCCGCCGTGAGAGGGCGGTGTCCTAGGCCACTAGACGAATGGGCCGTGGCGACGGCCTAGTGTAGCGAACGGTCTCGGCGTCCCCGGTGCACCGCTCGAGCGTCAGCGGCCGGGATCTTCGGTTCGCTGGACGGGCCGGACCGGGCGTGTCAGGCGGCGGCCGGCGGCGTCGTTGCTAGGGGAGGGTCGGGCTCGCGGGCGTCGATCCGCTCCTCGAACCGACGGCGGATCTCCTCCCCCGTGGCGAGCAGGTCGTACCGCGCGCGGCGGGGCGGCAGCTTCACGACACGGACGGAGTCGTCGCGGTCGCCGTGGCAGCGCGCGTAGGCGGCTGCCTCATCGAGAGGCCTGAGGCGGTCGACCTTCCGCCAGAAGGGCACGACGCTCTAACTACCAGCGATCGCGCGCCGTGGGAACCCGCCCTCGGAGGCCGGTGCCGCACTTTGCGCACGAAACGTCGCAGACGCTCAACTCCACGGCTTGCAGGACCACGGGCTCCAGTCGCTGCCCGAGGCGACGAAGTAGCGGTACGCCGCGCGCGCCTGCTCGAGCGCTGTTCCGCCGTGCCCGTACAGCCGGCGCTCGTTCGAGCCCATCTGGAAGAGGCCGAGGTACTGCCCGTTCTGCGCGGTCGCCCGGTAGCCGGACTCGCAGTTTGCGACCTGGAGCGCCTGGTCGCAGTAACTACCGAAGACGTGGCAGATCGCCTCCGTCGGCGAGCTCGACAGCCTTGCCGCGAGCTGCCGACGCTCGCTCTCGCGCTTGCGTCGGACAAGCGTGGCTCGCGCCCGAGCGGCCTTGGCCTTCGTGGCCGCGAGATGTCGCTGCGCAGTGCCGAGGCGGAGCCTCGCCTCGCTTGCGAAGCGCGGGTGGGAGAGGAGCCAACGATGCTTGTCGAAGAACTGGATCACCGAGGTGTCCTTCTGCATCGTCTTCAGGTGCCGCGTGAGCTGGACGCCCAGATCCGACGACGAGCCCGCATGAGCGGCGACCGGCGTGGCGCAGAGTACGAGGGCGCACAGGCCCGTGACGAGGGCTTTCAGGAGATGACCTCCGCGTGGGGGACAGGAGCGTGGCGCGCGCCGCAGTCGGGCCGCAGAAGCGAAGCCCGGCGCGTGCCGATCGTGTCGAAACGCTACGAACGAGCGTAGCCGCGCATCACAATGTCGCGCGCGATCACTTACGAAAGCTTCACAGCAGATGTCACGAGCGTTGCCGGTACGTCAAACGCGAAACGCCCCTTTCGGGGCGTTTCGAGGCTGCGGGACAGGGACTCGAACCCCAACTTCCGGAGCCAGAATCCGGCGTCCTACCATTAGACGATCCCGCAGGGAGGGTTCGATTGTACCGCCGCAAGTGCCGCTCGCCGACGGCCGCGAAACGACGGAAGGGACCCCATGCACGACAGCGTCAACCTCGCGGACAAGCTCGCGTTGTTCTCCGATCGCTTCAGCCCGAAGACGGTCGGATACCTCAACGACAACAAGCTCCAGCTCGTCAAGGTGAAGGGCGAGTTCGTCTGGCACCGGCACGACGAAACCGACGACTTCTTCCTCGTGCTCCACGGACGGCTCACGATCCAGCTACGCGACCGCGACGTCGAGCTCGAGACGGGCGAGCTCTTCGTCGTTCCTCGTGGGGTCGAGCACTGCCCGAAGGCGGACGAGGAGGCACACGTCCTCCTCATCGAGCCCCGTGGAACGTCGAACACCGGTGACGCGGGCGGCCAGCTGACCGCGCTGGACGAGGAGATCTGATGCCCGTGAGCGAGCTGCTGGCGCCTATGTCGATGACTCGCCCTGCATCGGGTCGACTGCATCGTCGCGCCGGAAGGCGAGGAGCAGGTCGTCGTCGCGCGCCGGACCTCAGATCTCGAGCCGGTACTCGGGCACGAGGCGCTTTTCGTCGGCGGTGTCGATGTGCGCGATCACCTCGACGTGCGGCTCCAGCCCGGAGCCACGGAGCTTCGCCTTGAGGAGCCCGTCGACCTGGTAGAGGCCCGAAGAGTTGTTCATGACGATCTCGATCCGCACGGGCTTCGTCTCGCCGTCCCCGATCACGACCTCCTCGACGGCGGCCGCAGAGAGCGAGTGCATCGACACCTGCCCCTTTTCGAACGGAATGCGGGAGCGGCCCTTCGCCATGTCGAGGGCGTCGCCGACGCGCAGGATCCCGGCCTCGAGGGAGAGCGGCTCGCCGTCCGCGCGGTGGCTCGTGATCGCCTGCAGCACCTCGCAGACGACGACGGTCAGGTCGGGCTCCTCGTAGATCCCCTCGAGGAGCTCGCGGAGCTTGGGCTCGGCGAGAAAGAGGCTCCAGTCCTCGTGCCCGCGGCGATGCACTGACATCCCGACGCAATGGGTCAGCGCGGAGAGGACGACGACCACCTCGGCGTCGTCGTTCTGCATGCCGTAGTCGCGAACGACGGAGGGCTCGATGCCGTGCTTCATCAGCTGGCGGAGGAGTTTCAGTGCGATGTTGGCGACGATCTGGATGTGTACCCAGGAGTGGTCGTTGATCTGGAGGCGCACGACGGCGTTGACGTTCGAGACGTGCCACCAGCCCTTGAGCTGGACGTCCGCGTTCGCGCGCTCGAGGACACGGCGCAGGGTGCGGTTGCCTCGCTCGGGCAGCCGGATCCGCATGTGCTCGACTGCCTCTGCAGGCGTGAGCCGTGCCTCGCGGACGGCGGTGTCGGACGCCGGCTCCTCGATGCGTTGCTCGGTCTCGGGGTCGAGCGTCACGCGTCCGCCGGCGCGGCCGGCTCGCCGCCGTGCGCGTCGCGGAGCCGGAAGTAGGTGATCGCAAGCGCGATCGCGCCGAAAGGCGCGACGACGGCCTGAGCAATCGTGCCGCCGACGAGGATCTCGAGGAAGCGCGGGAGGAAGGAGAAAGCCGCCTGGAGGATCCCGCTCGCGATGCCGGTGAGCAGGCCGGTGATGAGCACGATCGCGAAGACCGTCCAGCCATGCCCGCGGACGAGCTCGCGCGAGCGCCCGAACGCGCCGAACGGCGGTCGCTTCTCGAGCACGATCACGGGCGCGATCACGGCCCAGATGGTCATCAGGAACAGCCCGGGGACGATCAGCAGCACGAGACCGACGGCGATCCCGATCCCTGCGAGGAACCCGGCGATGAGGAGCGGGACGATCGATGACGAGACGCGCGAGAACACCTCGCCGAGACTGGCGTCCATGCTCCCGTCGCGCGCGTCCTTGACGGCGTAGACGAATGCGCCCTGCAGCCACGTGACGCCGATCACGGACGCGGCGAAACCGACGATCGCGAGCCAAAACGCCGTGCCAGCGTTGTCGTCGTCGAGCGCCGCGACCACCAGGGCATAGAGCAGGTTCACGACCGCGAAGACGACGAGCCCGATGACGAAGAAGCGCAGGAAGAAGCGCGTGAAGAGTGTCCACGCCTCGTCCAGGACGGCTCCGATGCTCACCTCGCGATCCTATTCGACCGGGTCGAGGGTCGCGATCCGCGCGAGCTCGCGGCGAACGTGCGTGAGCGCCTTGCCGAGGCGTGCGCGATTCGTCTCGTCGTTGAGCCAGCTGCTCGCACCCGACGGGTGCGGGAGCGGGATCGCGACTGCGTCACCGTACGTATAGCTCTTGCCGATCGCCGCCGTGAGACGGCGAATCCCGAGCAGGGCGGTCGCCGGCGCGAGCCCGACCGTGACGATGAGCGCCGGCCGCAGCAGCCGAAGCTCGTCCGCTCGCCAATCGGCGCACAGGGCCCGCTCGGCAGCGGTCGCCGCCCTGTCGCCACGCCCGCTCGGGCTGGCCCCTGGAAAGCACCGTGTGACCGAAGCGCAGTAGAAGCGGCGGAAGAATTCGTCCTCGTCGAGCCGAAGCCAGCGGCGGAGCGTGCGGCCGGCGCGCCCCTGCCACGGGAGCCCGGTGTCCGCCTCGACCCGGCCCGGCGCGAGCCCGTAGAGGTAGGCGCGCTGGGCGTGTGTCCCGGCGAACACCGGCCGGGGATCGATCGGGTACCCGGCGTCGAGACATCGCCGGCAACGGGCGTTGTCGCGCTGCAACATCGTGAGCGAGCGGTGGCCGCTCACCGATGCGAGCGCACGACGACGAACCAGTGGCCCGCGTGGAGAACCTCGCCGCCGCCGAGCTCCTCGAGGAGCCCGGTAGGCGAGAAGTAGCGCTTGTAGACCTCCCAGGACGATCCGTCGCGCAGGTTGCGCACCGCCCATTCGTCCGTGACGTCGGAGTGCTCCAGCGAAGCGTCGACGAGGACCAGCTCCGGAGCGACGCGACGCGCCTCGCGCAGGAAGGCGACGCGCTGACGCTCGTCGAGGTGGCCGTAGAAGTGACCGCTCGAGACGCGGTCGAAGCTGTCGTCGGGGAACGGCAGTGCGAGCGCGTCGCCCTGCACGAAGGTTCCCGCAGGAATACGCCGGGATGCGATGGCGAGCATCCGCGCGCTCGCGTCGAGCCCGGTGACCGGTCCGCGGAGGTGGCGCGTCAGGAACCCGGTGCCGCACGCGACGTCGAGCGTGCTCTTCGGCTCGAGCGTGGCGAGGATGTCGACGGCCTCCGCGAGCTCGGCGTCGAAACCGGGTCGGTCCCGATCGACGAACGCGCCGGTGCCGAGATACCAGTCGTCGTACTCGGGCGCCCGGCGGTCGTAGTACACCGGTGCGGTTGGTTCGCGCATCGTTCCTAGA
The DNA here is from genome assembly GCA_963839755.1 of uncultured Actinomycetes bacterium. GTDB lineage: Bacteria > Actinomycetota > Thermoleophilia > Gaiellales > Gaiellaceae > Gaiella. Next base: position 105,315 of record CAWIVU010000011.1, on the reverse strand, counting down.
GTAGGGCGGATGTTGCCGCTCGAGTCGGTCCCGAACGTGTCCGAGGGGCGCGATCTCACGGTCGTCGCGTCGCTGGGCGCGGCGTTCGCGGGGAGCGGCGCGCGACTCCTCGACACGCACGTCGACCCCGACCACCACCGCTCGGTGTTCACGCTGGTCGGCGACGATCGGGCGCTCGAGGATGGGCTCGTGGCGGGCGTCGAGGCCGCGCGCCGTGTCGTCGACCTGCGAGCGCACGACGGTGTGCACCCACGCGTGGGCGCCGCCGACGTCGTGCCGGTCGTGCCGCTCGACAGCGGTGACGTCGACAGGGCGGCGGCGGTCGCACGTGCGGTTGCGCGCCGCGTGGGGGAGGAGCTGGAGCTGCCGGTATTCCTCTACGGGTCGCTCGGAGAAGGGTTGCGGCCGGCGTTCTTCCGCCGGGGCGGGCCTGACGAGCTCCAGCGGCGCATCGATGCGGGGGAGCTCAGCCCGGCGTACGGGCCGGCGCGGCTCGATTCGCGTGCCGGGGCCGTGCTGGTCGGCGTCCGGAGGCCGCTCCTCGCCTTCAACCTGGAGCTCCACGGGACGCTGAGCGTGGCGCGCGAGATCGCAGCGGCGGTCCGTCACTCGTCCGGCGGCTTGCCCGGGGTCCAGGCGCTCGGCCTGCGGCTTCCCGACGGGACGGTGCAGGTGTCGACGAACGTCATCGACCTCGACGCCACTGCGCCGCACGCGATGGTGCGGCGAATCGTGGACGAGGCGGCGGCGCGGGGCGCGCGCGTTGGTCGCGGCGAGCTCGTCGGGCTGCTCCCGAGGCGCCTCCGTGGCGGCGGCTGCCTCGGCTGCTTCGGTGCGCTCGCCCCTCGGAGCGAACGGCCTGCCGACCGAGGCTGCGCTGGACGCGGCCGCTCGGGCCTTGCACCTCGAGGAGCTCGACGCCGATCGCATCCTCGAGTGGCATCTGCAGGGAGCGCCCGACGCTTGAAAGGTCGCTCGGGGTGGCTTCCCGCCGCCGTCCCACTCGACGGTCAGCGCATGCGAAGTCACAGACACGGCACGAAGACGACGCACAGCCGTGACGCTTCTGCGGATAGCGTGATTCCAGGGAGCCTTGCTCCCCCATGCCGGGGGCGCGTGCGGAGCCGGTTCGTCGACGCTGCCCTCGGTGCCGTCGCTGCGCACCGTCAGCGCCTCGTCACTGTCCGGCTGTGGGGATCGGGCGACGCCGTGGGCGTCGGGCGCGCTTGTGTCGCGCGAGCGACCGGTCGAGGACGGGAAGGTACGACGACCCGACGATCGGCGGGCGTCCGCGCACCGGACTAGACTCGCCCCGTGCCGGCTCCGGTCGAGCTGACGGGCGACGATCTGACCATCGCGGACGTCTGGGACGTCGCGGTCGACGGACGTTCGGTCGAGTTGGCGGCTCGCGGACGCGAGCGTGTTGCGGCCGCCCGCGCGTTCCTCGAGTCCGAGGTCGGAGACCACACCTACGGCGTCAACACCGGCTTCGGCCGGTTCGTCTCCGAGTCCATCCCACCCGAGCAGGCCGCGGAGCTCCAGCTGCGCCTGCTCCGAAGCCACGCGTGTGGAGTGGGTGACCCGTATCCCGACGAGGTCGTTCGCGCGGCGATGCTGCTCCGCGCCAACGCGCTCGCGAAGGGGTACTCCGGCGCGCGGGTCGAGACGGTCGCGCTGCTCGTCGCGGCTCTCGTCGCCGGGCTCGTGCCGCGAGTGCCATCGCGCGGCTCGGTCGGCGCCAGCGGAGATCTTGCGCCGCTCGCGCATTTGGCGCTCCCTCTCGTCGGTGAAGGTGAGGCGACCGTCAACGGCACGCTGCTGCCCGGCGCGGCGGCGCTGCAGGCGATCGGCCGAGAGCCGATCACCCTCGCCGCGAAGGAAGGTCTCTCGCTGATCAACGGCACGCAGTTCATGACCGCGATGGCGTCGCTTGCGTTGATTCGGGCCGAGCGGCTCGCCGAGGCGGCGGATGTCGCGTGCGCCATGTCGCTGGAAGCTCTCCAGGGAACACCGACGAGCTTTCACGCCGCGATCCACGCGGCTCGACCGCTTCCCGGTCAGGTACGGAGCGCCGCTCGCCTGCGGGCGCTTCTCGCCGGGTCGGCGATCGTGGAGTCTCACCGATGGTGCGACAAGGTGCAGGACGCGTACTCGCTGCGATGTGCCCCGCAGGTGCACGGCGCGAGCCGCGATCTACTCGACTACGTCGAGCGCACGGTCACGGTGGAGCTGAACGCCGCCACCGACAACCCGCTCGTCCTTCTCGACGAGCAGCTGATCGTCTCCAACGGGAACTTCCACGGACAGCCGGTCGCGATGGCGCTCGACTGTCTCGCGATCGCGTGTGCGGAGCTCGCGAACATCAGCGAGCGACGGACTGAGCGACTCGTCAACCCGTCGTTGTCGGACGGGCTCCCGCCGTTCCTGGTGGCGCGGGAGGAAGGCCTGAACTCGGGCTTCATGATCCCGCAGTACGTCGCCGCGGCGCTCGTCTCCGAGAACAAGTCGCTCTGTCATCCGGCCTCGGTCGACTCGATCCCGACGAGTGCCGGCCAGGAAGACCATGTGTCCATGGGGAACGGCGCCGGTCTCAAGGCGCTGCAGGTCGTCGCAAACGCAGAGCGGGTGCTTGCGATCGAGCTGCTCGCGGGGGCCCAGGCCGTGGAGTTTCTCGCGCCGCTCGAGCCGGGGATCGGCGTGCAGGCCGCGCGGACGTTCGTCCGTTCCCTCTCGGAGCGGGTTCGCGAGGATCGACCACTCTCGGCTGACATCGAGCGCGTCGCGTCCGCGGTCAGGGACGGGCGCCTGCTCGCCGCCGTAGCGGCCGAGGTCGCCGAGGACGGGGCATGAGCGACTTGCCTCCGCCGCGGCAGCCGTATCGGGCCGCGGCGCTCTTCAACGCCGGCCTCGCCGTGGTGATCATGATCTTCGCCGCAATCACGGGCGGCGACCTGACGAAGGCGCTGCTGGTCGCCGTGGGGTACTTCGTGGTCGCGACGGGGTGGACCTGGTTCCGCTTCCGACAGAGGCAATCGCGGCCGGCCTCCCAGTCGGGCGGAAGCGACGGCGGTGGCGAGGCGTGAGCGACATCGTCGAGCGGCTCGTCGGCGATCTGTCATCGATCCGGGCGCCGCGCGGCACCACGCTCCACGCGCGCTCGTGGCATACCGAGGCGCCGCTCCGGATGCTGCTGAACAACCTCGATCCCGAGGTCGCCGAGCATCCCGAGGCGCTCGTCGTCTACGGGGGGTCGGGTCGAGCCGCGCGCTCTCACGACGCGCTCCGCGGCCTCGTGCGCGCACTTCTGCGTCTGGAAGAGGACGAGACTCTCCTCGTACAGTCGGGCAAGCCGGTCGGCGTTTTCAGGACACATCCCGGTGCGCCACGCGTCCTGATTGCCAACTCGCTCCTCGTGCCGGCCTGGGCGACGTGGGACGAGTTCCGCCGTCTGGAGGCCGCGGGGCTGACGATGTTCGGTCAGATGACGGCCGGGTCCTGGATCTACATCGGGACACAGGGGATCCTGCAGGGGACATACCAGACGTTCTGCGCTGCCGGGGAGGCGCATTTCGGATCGCCGGACCTGGCGGGGAGGACCGTGCTCACGGCCGGGCTCGGGGGGATGGGCGGCGCTCAGCCGCTCGCCGCGACGATGGCCGGCGCCGCGATCCTCTGCATCGACGTCGACCAGCGCTCGATCGACCGCCGGCTCGAGACGCGGTACCTCGACGAGCAGGCGCCGTCGCTCGACGAGGCGATCGCGCGCGTTCGCGAGGCGGCCGCCGCGGGTCGCGCGCTGTCGGTCGCGCTCCGCGGTAACGCGGCGGACGTGTTCCCCGAGCTCGTCGCGCGCGGTGAGGCGTTCGATCTCGTCACGGACCAGACAGCGGCGCACGATCCGCTCACGGGATACGTGCCGGCCGAGGTGCCGTTCGAGGAGGCGGCCGCGCTCCGCGAGCGCGACCCGGACGAGTACCTGAGGCTCGCGTCCGTGTCGATCGTGGCGCACGTCCGGGCGATGGTCGAGTTCGTCCGGATGGGGTGCTACGTTTTCGACTATGGCAACAACCTGCGAGGGGAGGCCTATCGAGCGGGGCTGAGCGACGCCTTCACATACCCGGGCTTCGTCCCGGCCTATATCCGGCCGCTCTTCTGTCGAGGGATCGGGCCGTTCCGCTGGGCCGCACTCTCCGGCGACCCGGCCGACATCGCAGCCATCGACGGCGAGTTGAAGAGGCTGTTCCCCGGCGACGTGCTTCTTCAACGCTGGCTCGAGTTGGCACCCGAGCGGGTGGCGTTCCAGGGCCTTCCCGCCCGGATTTGCTGGCTCGGCTACGGCGACCGCGCGCGAGCAGGGCTTGCGATCAACGGGCTCGTCCGCTCCGGCGTGGTGTCGGCGCCCGTGGTGATCGGGCGTGATCATCTCGATTCGGGCTCGGTTGCATCCCCGTATCGCGAGACCGAGTCGATGCGCGACGGGTCCGACGCGATCGCCGACTGGCCGATCCTGAACGCGCTCCTGAACACGGCCGCGGGCGCCACCTGGGTCAGCGTCCATCATGGCGGCGGGGTCGGCATCGGCAACTCGATTCACGCCGGCATGGTCGTCGTCGCAGACGGCAGCCACGACGCGGACGAGCGGCTCGAGCGAGTCCTCACGGCCGACCCCGGCACGGGTGTGATGCGTCACGCCGATGCCGGCTACGAGGACGCGATCGACGCCGCACGCGCGGGCGCGATCGATCTGCCGGGCATCACGTCGTGAGCCCCGGCTGATGGGCAGGCTGCTCATCCGTGACCTGAGCCAGGTCGTTACCCCGCGCGGCGCGGAGTCTCCGCTCCGAGGTCGCGCGCTCGGCGAGCTCGAGGTGATCGAGGACGCCTACGTGCTCGTGCGCGACGGCCTCGTAGAGTCGGTCGGCGCGATGCGCCGCCTTCGAGTCGACGGCTACGGCGACGACGTCGCGGAGATCGACGGTCGGGGGCTCGCGGCGATCCCGGGGCTCGTCGACTGCCACACGCACCCCGCCTTCGCCGGTGACCGCGCGCACGAGTTCGCCCTGCGGGCGTCCGGCGCGACCTACGAGGAGCTGCTTGCCGCCGGCGGTGGGATCCTCTCGACGACCCGCGCGACACGGGCGGCGGGCGCCGACGCGTTGCGGGAGATCGTCGAGCGTCACCGAGACGCCATGCTCGCGAACGGCACCACGACGTTCGAGGGAAAGAGCGGCTACGGACTCGACCACGACACCGAGCTTGAGCAGCTCGACGCGGTCCGTTCGGCGGGAGGCGTGCCCACCTGGCTCGGCGCCCACGCGGTGCCGCCCGAGCACCCCGATGCAGACGCGTACGTCGACTGGCTCATCGCGGACGTGCTCCCCGACGCGGCCAGGATCGCCGTCGCTGCGGACGTGTTCGTCGAGCGAGGCACGTTCGACGTCGAGCAGGCCCGCCGCTACCTGCTCGCCTGCCGCGCTCGGGGGCTCGCACTCCGACTCCATGGCGACCAGCTCTCGGAGATCGGCGCCGTCCCGCTGGCGGTCGAGCTCGGGGCGCGCTCCATCGACCACCTGGAGGCCACCGGCCGTCCAGGGGTGGCAGCCCTGGGGGCGAGCGACGTCGCCGCCGTCCTGTTGCCGGTCGCTGCGCTCTATCTCGCCCGGCCGATGCCGCCCGCTCGGGCGCTCGTCGATGCGGGGGCGATCGTGGCCCTGGCAACCGACTTCAACCCAGGGAGCGCGTACTGCGAGAGCCTGCCGGTTGTCTGCACGCTCGCGTGCACGCAGCTCGGGCTCTCGCCGGAGGAGGCCCTCGCCGCCTGCACGGTCAATGCCGCCCACGTGCTCGGCCTCTCGGACCGCGGTCGGCTCACTCCCGGGTTGCGGGCAGACATCGTCCTCCTCGACGCGCCGGACTGGCGTCACCTCGCGTACCACCTCGCGGGCGACCTCGTCCACACGGTGATTCGCGAGGGACGGGTGGTCGTGTCGCGGGCATAATCACGTCGATGGCGACACAGAAGCAACGACGCCGGCGGGCGAAGGAGAAGCGGCACACGTACGACCTGGTCGAGATCGACGCCGAGGGGAACGAGACCGTCCTCAGCGCCACCGAGCTCAAGTCGGAGTCGCCGCAGAAGAGCACGGCCAAGAACAGCGAGGCGCGAGGCGCCTCGAAGCCCAAGCAGGCGCGTGGCGTCGCCCAACCGCCGTCGTGGCGTCGTGTGCTCAAGCGGGGCGCGATCTTCGCTCCGATCTTCCTCGCGACCGTCCTGTTGCTGGCCGGCGACCGCCTGAGCTTCGCGGGGGCGGTCGTGCAGACCCTGTTCCTGCTCGCGGTGTTCGTCCCCTTCAGCTACTTCATGGATCGGCTCGTGTGGCGCGCGCACGAGAAGCGACGCCTCAAGAATGCCGGCCGCTGAGCCAGCGCCCCCGTTCTCCTCTCACCGCTCTCGGTTCCCGCGCGGAACAGCGTCGGCCGTCGATGGAATCGACGCTCTCCGCCGACGGCCCCGGCGAGCTGTCCGCGACGCAGCCCCCGGGCGCTACCGGGGAGTCTCGCCCTCCAGGTAGTGCCCGTCCCCCGGCCAGGGGGCGAGGAGGAGCAGCAAGCGGGCGCCGGATGCGCTCGAGACGGCGTGCCGCTCGGCAGGGTCGAACGTCGCCAGCGTCCCGACGCCGCCGCGCACGACGTCGTCGCCGCACCGGATCTCGGCCTCCCCCTCGACCACGACGAGCCATGCGCGCTCGCGAACCTGGTGGTCGCTGAGCTCCTGGCCCGCCTCGAGGCGGAGCATGATCGCGCGCGCCCCGTCGTCCGTCATCAGGACGGCCGGGTCGACCGTGCCTCCCGGCGCCTCGATCGCCCTGAGATCCCAGGCCTGCACGCGTGCACCGTATCGCGCCTGCAACGGCGGCGGCGCCGTGGAGCGCCCTACACTCGCGAGCGTGGCTCCGGTCGTCGAACAGTTCACGTACGGCCCGTTCGCGACGAACTGCTACGTCGTACGTGCCGACCGATCGGCGTCCGCGGCCGTCGTCGTCGACCCGAGCGGCTCGGCGACCGAGCTCCGTCTCCAGCTCGCGTCGCTCGGCGCTCGCTGCACCGCGATCCTCGTCACGCACGGCCATTTCGACCACGTGCTCGGCTTGGCCGACCTTGCGGAAGGGACCGAAGCCCCCGTGTACGCGCCGACGACCGAGCGAGCGCTGCTCGAGAATCCAAACGCTTTCGCACCCCCGGGGCTCGCTACGCGTCCGTGGACGCCTGACGTCCTGCTCGAGGGCGGCGAGACGCTCGAGCTCGCGGGCGTCCGGTTCGACGTCCTCTCGGTGCCCGGTCACTCGCCGGGCCACCTCGCGTACGCGATCGAGGGCGCGTTGCTCTCCGGCGACGTCCTCTTCGCCGGCTCCGTCGGCCGCACCGACCTCCCAGGAGGCGACTGGGACACGCTGCTCGGGTCCCTGCGAACACTTGTCGACGGGTACGCCGGCGAGACGGTCGTCTATCCCGGCCACGGCCCTGCGACGACTCTCGGTGACGAGTTGGCGCGAAATCCGTACCTCGCCGACCTGCGGCGCGAGCGCGAGGAGGCCGCCGGGTGAGCGAGCGGGCACGGATCGAGCGGCCGCGCGGCACCCACGACGTCGTCCCGACCGAGATGCCGCTCTGGCAGCACGTCACCGGAGAGATCGAGCGGCTCTGCGCCCTCTACGGCTACCGGAAGATCCTGACCCCGGGCTTCGAGGACACGGCGCTCTTCGCACGCACGTCGGGGGCGGGCTCGGACGTCGTGCAGAAGGAGATGTACACCTTCTCGGACCGCTCGGATCGCTCGTTGACGCTGCGCCCGGAAGGAACCGCGCCGATCTGTCGCGCGTACGTCGAGCACGGGATGCATCGCGACCCGCAGCCCGTGAAGGTCTACACACTCGCCCCGATGTACCGCTACGGCGCTCCAGGCCGCGGGCGCTACCGCGAGCATTGGCAGGCTTCGGTCGAGGCGATCGGCACGGACGACCCGTCGGTCGACGCGGAGCTGATCCAGCTGTACGACACGCTCCTCGCGCGCCTCGGCGTGACCCGCTACCACCTGGAGCTCAACTCGATCGGGTGCCGCCAGTGTCGTCCCGCCTACCTGGAGCGGCTCCGCGCCTGGCTCGCCGAGAACGCGGAGCGCCTGGACGACGAGACGCGCGCGAAGGTCGACGTCAGCCCACTCCGTGTGTTCGACAACTACCTCGCGAAGCCGTCCGGTGTTCGCGAGGCGCTCTCCGAGGCGCCCAAGATCGGTGAGTCGCTGTGCGAAGCCTGCATGACGCACTTCGACGCTGTACGGGCGGACCTCGACGCAACGGGCGTCGCCTACGAGCTCGTGCCGACGCTCGTTCGGGGGCTCGATTACTACACCCGCACGACCTTCGAGTTCGTCGGTCCGCTCGAGAATCAGAACTCGACCATCACGGGCGGTGGCCGCTACGACTACCTCATCGAGGAGATCGGCGGCCCCCCGACACCCGGGATCGGCTTCGGCGCAGGGATCGAGCGGCTGCTGATCGCAATGGAGGAGGAGGGTGTCGCGGAGCCCGAGGCAGCTGGCATCGACGTGTTCCTCGCGCTCGAGGACGGCGCGCCACGGAGCGCTGTCGCGCGCTGGCTCGCCGAGCTCCGACGGGTAGGGGTCGCGGCAGAGACGGACTACGCACGGCGCTCGCTCAAGGGACAGCTCACGCAGTCACGACGGCTCGACGCCGCGGCGACGGTCGTCGTCGGGCCCGAGACGGCGACGCTTCGCACACCGGGTCGCGCCGACGAGACCCTCGCGCACGACGAGATCGTCTCTAGGCTCTCGCCGTGAGCTGGCGAGACCTCATGTGCGGCGAGCCGCGGACCGAGCACGTCGGTCGGACGCTGAGCCTGGCCGGCTGGGTCGCCCGCCGCCGTGATCACGGCGGCCTCGTGTTCGTCGACCTCCGGGATCGCACCGGCGTCACGCAGCTCGTGATCAACCCCGAGCATGCACCCGCCGCCGCAGAGCTCGCCGGTGAGATTCGCAACGAGTTCGTGCTCCAGGCGCGCGGCGAGGTCGTCGCCCGCTCACCCGAGACCGTCAACCCGAAGATGACGACGGGTGAGGTCGAGCTCGCCGTCGAAGAGCTTCAGATCGTGTCTCGCTCGACGCCGCTCCCCTTCCAGCTCGACGAGGAGAACGTCGACGAGACGCTTCGGCTCCGCTACCGGTGGCTCGACCTGCGACGCGAGAAGCTGCAGCGCAACCTCGGCCTGCGCGCGCAGATGGTGGGGATCATCCGGAGGCACATGGAGGAGGCGGGCTTTCTCGACATCCAGACGCCGATCCTCTACAAGTCGACGCCCGAAGGCGCACGCGACTTCGTCGTGCCGAGCCGTCTCCACAAGGGACGCTTCTTCGCGCTGCCGCAGAGCCCGCAGATCCTCAAGCAGCTGACGATGATCGCGGGCTTCGACCGCTACTACCAGATCGCAATCTGCTTCCGAGACGAGGACCTGCGTGCCGACCGCGTCCAGGAGCTCACCCAGCTCGACGTCGAGATGAGCTTCCCCGACCAGGAAGCGCTCTTCGCGCTGATGGAGCGGATGTTTGCTGCCATCTGGCGCGACTGCCTCGGTGTCGAGATCCCGACGCCGTGGCCGCGGATGACGTACGAGGAGGCCGACCGTCGTTTCGGCTCCGACAAGCCGGACACGCGCTTCGGCCTCGAGCTCGAGGACGCGACCGCGATCACGCGCGAGTCCGGATTCGGTGTCTTCTCCGCCGCCGAGACTGTCCGCTTCCTCCGCGTGCCCAGGACCTTCTCGAGGGCGGAGATCACGGCGCTCGAGGGCCTTGCGAAAGAGCGCGGCGCAAAGGGTCTCGCGTACCTCATGCGCGACGCCGAGAACGGGGAGCTCCGCTCTCCGATCGCGAAGTTCCTCTCGGAGCGCGAGATCGAGGCGCTCGCCCCGTCAGCGGGGGAGACGCTCCTGTTCGCGGCGGACGGTTGGGACGCCACGTCGAGGGTCCTCGGGTTCCTTCGGTTGCACCTCGCCCGCGAGCTCGGGCTGATCGACGAGGACGCGTTCACGTTCCTCTGGGTGACGGACTTCCCGATGTTCGAATGGGACGCCGACGAGAGTCGATGGGGCGCGAAGCACCACCCCTTTACCCGTCCGACCAACGAGTGGAAGGACCGGTTCGCCGAGCAGCCTGCCGCGGCGCTCGCGCACGCCTACGACATCATCGTCAACGGGAACGAGCTCGGTGGGGGGTCGTTCCGGATCCACGAGCCCGACATCCAGGCGCAAGTATTCGACCTGCTCGCGCTGTCGGCGGAGCAGCAGCGCTCGCAGTTCGGCTTCCTGCTCGACGCGCTGGCCATGGGCGCGCCTCCGCACGGGGGCATCGCGCTCGGCATCGACCGGATGACGATGGTTCTCGCGGGCGAGCCGAACCTGCGAGACGTGATCGCGTTCCCCAAGAACCAGGCGGGGCTCGACCCGATGTCCGGCGCGCCGTCCGCGATCACCCCGGAGCAACTCGACGAGCTGGGGCTCGAGATCGTCGCCGAGGAGGCCGCGAGCTGAGCTCTCGAGTCGTCGTCCGCCTGCTCTCGCTCGCGGCGGTCGCGCTTCTCGCGGGCCTTGTGGCCGTGGCGGTCGTCGAGCATCGTGAGGAGGAGGCGCCCGGTGCTCCGCAGGGCGCGGTCGCCGCGGGCGGAGGATGGTACGACGCCCTCGCAGCGCCGAGGCCGCCGGGCGGCGACGCGGAGCGGACGAGCTGCGGGTTGACCCTCACCGCTCGTTCCCTCGGCCTGACCCATCCGGCGCTTCCGTGCGGCGCGAAGCTCCTCGTCCGCTACGGCGGCGAGACGATCTTCACCGAGGTGATCGACAACGAGCTGCAGGCCTCCGGCCGCCAGTTCGAGCTGACGCCGGCGCTCGCACAGCTCGTCGGTCTCGACGGGACGCAGCAGGTCGAGTGGCGCTACGCGACGACGGAGTAGTGGCCGGCGCGCGACCGACTAGACTGCGTGCAGCTCGGCGTCGCGCGTGGCCCCGGGCTCTCAACGTGAACCAACAATCACACGAGGGGAGCTCGGGTCCGGCCGAAGGCGTTGCCGAAGGCCGGCAGGGCACCCACCTGGAGGAGCGGGTTCGCTTTTCCGGCCCGGGGTCACGCGGGACGCCGAGCTCTCGCGGAGCGACGTGATCGTCGGACTCGACCATGTGCAGGTGGCCGGACCGCCCGGTTGCGAGGACGACGCAAGGCGCTTCTACGGCGAGCTGCTCGGGCTCGAGGAGGTCCCGAAGCCGGAGGTGCTCAGGGCGCGCGGCGGGGTGTGGTTCCGGGCCGGTGACCACGCGCTCCACGTGGGCGTTGCAGATGACTTTCACGCGGCCACGAAGGCGCATCCTGCGCTGCGTGTCGATACCGTCGAGGAGTTGGAGAACCTCGCGGCGCGACTTCGGGAGTACGGGCTCGAGGTCGAATGGGCCGACCCCGCCGAGATACCCGGCACGACACGGTTCCACGTCCACGACCCGTGGGGGAATCGCGTCGAGCTCGTTGCCTGAGCGGGTCGGTCGCAGCCTTCCGGGGCGTCGCGTAGCGTGTGATCCCAGGCCGTCGTGACGACCGGCGACGCAGAGCACCTGCACGCTCGTCACCGCTGACGCGGGCCGCACCCTGCGGGTCCGGATCACCGGCGCCCGTGACACTTCTGCCTCGAGACGACAGCTAACTGACAGGGACACGGGAGTCCCCTGGGGGTGGTTGTGGAGAAGTGGTGGGCCGGCGTCGTTGGGCTCCATGTTCGGGGCGTGCTGCGCTTCACCCGGACTTCCTGCGCGCTGACCTAGCTCGGATCGGCGACCACGTGCCGACGGCGGCTGCACCCGACCTGGCCGCGCATCTCAAGCGGCGGGACCGGGCGCTACCGTGGGGCCATGCCCATCGAGGTCATCGGGGACTCCGCGCGCGGCGAGGCGTACGCCGCCGCGCGGCTCGTGGTCGACGGAGACCGGATCGTGGACGCGGACGCCCCGGGAATGGAGCGCTCGCTCAGAGGGCTCACCCTTCTCGAGGCCGCTGCCGTGCCCGGCGAGACTCTCGCCGCGGACGCCGTCGCAAACGCGATCTCCCAGGTCTTCCGGGCCGGGCCAATGCCGGGCCGCGTCGCCGTCGCGATGAGCGGCGGCGTCGACAGCGCGGTCGCGCTCCTCCGTGCGAGACCCGACGCGATCGGTATCACACTTCGGCTCTGGCTCGACCCCGCCGGGCCCGACACGGAGCGTGCCTGCTGCTCACCGGACGCCGTCATCCGCGCGCGTCGAACCTGTCATGCGCTCGGGCTGCCGCACGTCACCCTCGATCTCCGCGACGAGTTTCGGAACGTCGTGGTCGGGTCTTTCGTCGATGGTTACGCGGCGGGCTTGACGCCGAATCCGTGTATGCGCTGCAACGGAGTCTTTCGCTTCGCGGCGCTCGTGGCGTTTGCAGAGCGCGCCGGTGCCGCAGTGCTGTGGACAGGGCACTACGCGCGAATCGTCGAGCGCGACGGCCTGCGGCTCGTCGCGAGCGCTGCGGATCCGCGGAAGGACCAGTCGTACATGCTGGCCACCGTTGACCCCGAGCTCCTTGCCCGGGTCGCGTTCCCGCTCGGCGAAGCCACCAAGAGCGAGATCCGCGCCGAGGCGGCCGCAGCAGGGCTGGACGCCGCGCATCGAGCGGAGAGCCAGGAGGCCTGCTTCCTCGCGGGCGGAGACTATCGCCCCTTCCTCGAACGACACGGCGTCGCTGCGTCGCCCGGCCCGATCGTCGACGAGTCGGGGGCGGTCGTCGGCCGACACGACGGCGTGTGGCGGTTCACCCCCGGGCAGAGACGTGGGCTCCGGGTCGTCTCGTCCGAGCCCGTCTACGCCGTTCGCTCCGACGCGGCCGCGAGCACGCTCGTCGTGGGACCGCGCAGCTCGCTGGGCGTCCGCCACGTGGAGGCACGCGGGCGTCTCTACGTTCCGGTCGTCGAGGCCGAGGCCAAGCTCCGTTACCGCAGCGACCCGACGGCTGCACGCGTCACGGCGACGGAGGGCGGCTTCGCCCTCGAGCTCGCCGAGCCGGTCGAGGCTGTCGCGCCCGGTCAGGTCGCCGTGCTCTACGACCGCGGCGTCATTGTCGGTGCAGGAGTGATCGCCGGCGCGACGGGGTAGGATCCCGCGCGATGACGGTCGCCTTCTCCGCCGGAGACGCTGCCTACTGGGGCCTGGCGATCTTCCTCGTCTTGCTCGGTGTCGGCTCGATCTTCGCGCTCTTCAAGCTGGGGCAGCTCTTCGGCCGCGTCTCCTCGCTGGTCTCGGGCAGCGAGCGCGACCTGCTTCCGGTCGTCGTCAAGACCGGCGGAACCGTCGATCGCGTCAACTACCAGCTCGACAAGCTCGACACGGTGACCGACAGCGCGGTCTCGATGGCCGACAGCGCGGATACAGCGGTTCGCGCGGTCTCCACCGCGGTCACGACACCGGTCCAGAAGGTCTCGGGCGCCGCAGCGGGGATCGCCCACGGCTTCGCGTCGCTCCGCAAGAACCGCAGCTTCTCGGAGGCGAAGGACGCGGCGAAGGATGCGGCGCGGCGCCGCGAACAGGACCTCGCGGACGACCTGCGGGTCGCCGGCCGCACGCCGCCCTCCGCGGAGCGGCCGACACCCACCCCGACGCCGACCCCCGAGCCCAAGCCGGATCCGTGGCCGCAGCCGCCGCCGACGCCGAAGCCCGACCCCGCGCCCGTCCCGCCGGACGAGCTTCCCTGAGCACACCGGCCACGGGCTGCCGCACTCGGGCGTTGCCGTACCCGGTGTCGCCGTAGCCCGGCGCTACGATCGGCGGATGCGGACGACTGCCGAGCTGCGCGAGGGATTCCTCTCGTTCTTCGAGACTCGGGAGCACCTGCGGTTCCCGTCGTTCTCGCTGATCCCGCCGCCCGAGGACCCGTCGACGTTGTTCATCTCGGCGGGGATGCAGCCGCTGAAGCCGTACTTCTCGGGCACGAAGAAGCCGCCGGCGCCACGTTTCACCACCGTCCAGAAATGCCTGCGGGCAGGTGGGAAGGACACCGATCTCGACGAGGTCGGGCTCACCGCGCGGCACGCGTCGATGTTCGAGATGCTCGGGAACTTCTCGTTCGGCGACTACTTCAAGGACGGCGCCGTCGACTACGCCTGGGAGTTCGTGACCGAGCACCTGCGGTTCGAGGCGGATCGGTTGTGGGCGAGCGTTTTCGCCGGCGACCCGGGCCTCGGGATCGGGGAGGACGAGGTCGCCGTGGCGGCCTGGATGCGGAAGGGCCTCCCGCGCGAGCGGATCGTGCCGTTCCCCCGCTCGGAGAACTTCTGGGGGCCGGCCGGCGAGACGGGCCCGTGCGGCCCGTGCTCCGAGCTGCACTACGACCGCGGCGCCGAGCACGGTTGCGGCCAGGCCGACTGCGGGCCGAACTGCGAGCGTTGCGACCGGTACATCGAGTTCTGGAACCTCGTCTTCATGGAGTTCGACCTCGCCGCCGACGGCTCGGTGACCCCGCTGCCGAAGCAGAACATCGACACGGGGATGGGGCTCGAGCGCTGCGCGATGCTCGTCCAGGAGGCCGGCTCGATCTTCGACACCGACGGGTTCCGGCTGATCATGGACTGGATCGAGCGCGAGTCGGGCGTCCACTACGACGCCTCACCCGAGGCGACGAAAGCACACCGCGTCCTCTCCGACCACGGGCGGGGCATGACCTTCCTCGTCGCGGAGGGCATCACACCCTCGAACGAGGGCCGTGGCTATGTCCTCCGGCGGCTGATCCGGCGCTCCGTCGTCCAGGCCAGGCGGATCGGCCTGCCGGCCGTCCATCACCTCCCGCGGGTCGTCGTCGAGCAGGTCGGGCCGTGGTACCCCGAGGTCGTCGAGAACGCGGACGAGATCGAGCGGGTCGTTCGCGCCGAGGAGGAGCGGTTTCGCGAGACGCTCGATCGCGGCATGCGCGAGTTCGACGAGCTGGCGACAGACGACATCGGGGCCGAGGACGCCTTCCGGCTCGCAGCGACGTACGGCTTTCCGATCGAGCTGACGGTCGAGCTTGCCCGCGAGCGCGGCCAGCAGGTCGACGTCGACGGATATCGCGTCGAGATGGAGCGGCACAAGGAGATCTCCCGCGGGACCGGCGCGCCCGGACTGGCGCAGCGGGCGGCCGACTTCGCACGCGATGCGGGGTTCGCCTCGGAGTTCGTCGGTTACACGAAGCTCGACGTCCTGACCCAGCTCGGAGCGCTCGAGGATCTGGGCGACGGCACCTTCCTGGCGAAGCTCCGCGAGACGCCGTTCTACCCGGCGGGAGGCGGCCAGGTGACCGACCACGGCTGGATCGAGCGCGACGGCGATGCGTCGGTCCGAGCCGAGCTCGTCGAGGCCTTCCGGTTCGACGGCGACCAGGTGCTCGTCTTTCGCGGCGAAGGGTTCTCGGCAGGGGACCGGATCCGCGCCGTCGTGCCGTGGAGCGTCCGGTTCCCGACGATGGCGAATCACACCGCGACGCATCTGCTCCAGGCGGCCCTCCGTGAGGTCCTGGGCGAGCACGTCAAGCAGGCGGGGTCGGCGGTGCGACCCGACAAGCTGCGCTTCGACTTCACCCACCCCTCGCAGCTGAGCGTCGAGGAGCGGGGTGCCATCGAGGAGCGTGTGAACCACGCGGTGTTCGCGAACTCTCCGGTGCACACGTTCGAGACGACGCTCGACGAGGCGCGCCGGCTGGGTGCGATGGCGCTGTTCGGAGAGAAGTATGGCGAGGTCGTCCGCGTCGTCGAGGTCCCGGGGACGTCCACAGAGCTCTGCGGCGGCACGCACGTGCGCTCGACCGCAGAGATCGGCGGGTTTGCGATCCTCTCGGAGGGATCGGTCGGGGGTGGAGCGCGGCGCATCGAGGCCGTCACTTCCGGCGAGGCATGGGCCACGCTCCACGCTCACGCGGGTGAGGCCGTCGCGCTTCGCGTCGAGCTCGAGACCGCCCGCAAGGAACGCAAGCGGCGGCCCGAAGATGCTGCCCGGACGGCGGACCCCGACGCGCGCGTGGTTGCCATGGACGGCGTGAACATGGTCGTCCAGGCGGTCGACGGCTACGAGGGGGACGCTTTGCTGGAGCTGTCCGACCGCTTCAAGCAGCGTCACGCCCCGGCCGCGGTCGTGCTCGGCTCCGCCGGTGAGGGAGGCGTCAGCCTCGTGGCGAACTTCGACGCGGCCGTCGCGGAGCGGATCAGCGCCTCGGACGTGATCAAGCGCGCTGCGCCGCTCGTCGGCGGCGGCGGCGGCGGACGCCCGACGATGGCCAGAGCGGGCGGCAAGGACGCCGAGCGCCTGCCGGACGCGCTCGCCGAGGCCGAGCGGCTGATTCGCGCCGCTCTCTAGTCGTGGTGGCCCGATGAAGGTCCTCGCGCTCGACTTCGGCGCTGCGCGAACCGGCGTGGCGGTTTCCGACGCGACCGGGACGTTGGCGCGGCCCGTGGGGATCGTCGAGCGCGCCGGAAGCGACGCAGGGCTCGAGCGGCTCGAGGAGCTCGTCGCCGAGCACGACGCAGAGCGGGTTGTCGTCGGCCTGCCGCTCACGTTGCGCGGCGATCACGGCGAGCAGGCACAGGCGACGGAGCTGTTCGTCGAGGCCCTTCGAGCACGGCTCTCGATTCCCGTCGAGATGTACGACGAGCGGTTCACCACGGCGCTGGCGATCCAGAGTGGCGCGCGGGCGCCCGAGGATGCCGTCGCGGCCGCCCATCTGCTCCAGGGGTGGCTGGAGCGGGCGCGATGACGCGCTGGTTGTCGCTCGCGGCGGCCGTCCTGGTCGTCGCAGTTGGCGCGTTCGCGGCAGCGGCGTGGGTGGCCGGGAAGGACGGGGAGACGCCGCCGCCCGCCACGACCGCGCCGGCGCCGCTGGCCCGGCTGCGGATCATCTTCCCGGAGGGCTTCGCCATCGGGGAGATGGCAGACCGTGTCGCTGCGGTCCGCCAGATCGCGATCGCCAAGCGTGGCGTGACCCCGCGGCTCACGCGCGCCGGGTACCTCCGCGCGGTCGACAACGCGCGAGCGCCCGCACGCTTCCGCAAGGACATGACACGGGACTCGCTCGAGGGGTTCCTGTTCCCCGCGTCCTACGAGTTCACGCAACGGACGACTGCGCGTGCGCTCGTCGCCGACCAGCTGCGGGCGTTCCGGCAGCGGTTTCGCAGCGTCGACCTCTCGTACGCGCGCTCGAAGAACCTCACTGCCTACGACGTCCTGATCATCGCGTCGATGATCGAGAAGGAAACGGCCGTCCCACGCGAGCGCCGACTGGTGTCGGCCGTGATCTACAACCGCCTCCGAAACCGGATGCCCCTCGGGATCGACGCTACGGTCCGCTACGGCCTCGACATCCCGGGCACCGAGTCGCTGACGAAGGAAGCGCTGCGGAGCGACTCGCCGTACAACACGCGGCTCCGTCCGGGCCTGCCCCCGACGCCGATCGCCAACCCGGGTCTCGCATCGATCCGGGCCGCCGCGAACCCTGCCCGCGGCGTGGACTACCTCTACTACGTCCGCAAGCCGAGCTCGAAGGCCCACTACTTCACGGCGAGCGAGAGCGACTTCCTCCGCAAGGTCTGCGAGTTCGGCTACGCCTGCGACTGAGAGGCTCGGAGTGCCCAGGGGGTGCGTCCCTGCCGAACGCGGCGAAGTAGCGGAGCCTCGCAGGGGACAGGCGCCGTTCGGGCCGGCCCCGGCCCTGGCGCCCGGCTCGACGTCCAGCCAGTCTCGTTGCGGGGATACTCCGCCGGTGGCCAGCTTCTACCGCAATCCTGAAGCGCCCGCCCCGAACAACCCGCGTCGCATCGGCGTCGTCGCGTTCATTCGCCGCGACGAAACGTTGCTCATGGAACGCAGGGCCGATTTCGGCACCTGGGGCGTTCCCGGAGGTGCGCTGGACGAGGATGAAACGGTCGAGGAGGGCATCGCTCGCGAGGTTCACGAGGAAACCGGTCTCGTAGCGGTCTCCGCACGGCTCGTCGGAGTCTTCTCCGATCCCACGCGGATCGTCGCGTACCAGGACGGCAACGTCTACCGCCTGTTGACGCTGGCGTTCGAGGTCGAGGTCGAAGCGGGGGAGCCGCGGATCAGTCACGAGTCTCTGGAGCTTCGTTTCGTCCCCTTCGGCGAGGTTCGCGACCTCGACATCGGCCCTGCCCATGTACCGGTGCTCGACGCGTTCCTCGACGAGCGGCCGCGGCCGGTCGTCGCGTGATCGAGATCCGCGGCACGACGACGCTCGTCGGCCTGCTCGGCTGGCCGACGTCCCATTCGCTGTCCCCGACGATGCAGAACGCCGGGTTTGCCTCGCTCGAGCTCGACTGGGCCTACGTGCCGCTCCCGACGCCGCCCGAGCGGCTCGGCGACGCCGTGCGCGGGCTCGTCGCCATGGGCTTCGCGGGCGCGAACGTGACGATCCCGCACAAGGAGGCCGTGATCCCCCTCTGCGACGAGGTCGACGACGTCGCGCGACGGGCCGGCTCCGTCAACACGCTCGTGATCCGCGACGGTCGCGTGCTCGGATCGTCCACCGACGGGCTCGCCGTCGCATCGCAGGTCGACCCGGCCGGACTGCGGGCGCTCGTCCTCGGAACGGGCGGCGCCTCGAAGGCGGTCGCGAGCGCGCTGGAGGAGGCGGGCGCGGACGTGGCGGTTCGCGGCCGCCGCGACGCAGGCTGGCCGCCCGCGGCCGACGGGTTCGACATCATCGTCAACGCGACGCCCGTCAAGGACGAGCTTCTCGTCGCTCCTCATCCCGGCATGCAGGTCGTCGACCTCGCGTACCACCCGGACGGACGCCCGACGGCCCTCGTCGAGGCTGCGCGTGAGCTCGACTGCCACCCCTGCGTCGACGGCCTCGATGTCCTGCTCGCGCAGGGCGCCGCCTCGTTCGAGCGCTGGACAGGGGACGCCGCGCCGCTCCTGGCGATGCGACAGGCGCTGCGCGAGGCCTGAGGGAGCGCGGCTGACGCCGCGCCCCCTCCACGGCCTACGAGACCGAGGCCACGAACGGCAACACGAGGGCGTCGAAGGCCGCGGGCTGCTCGAGGCTCGGGACATGGCCTGCGCCCGGGATCGTCTCGCGCCGGGCATTCGGGAGTGTCGCGGCGAGGTGGTCGGCGATTCCCTGGAAGTCGGCGTAGTCGTCCTTTCCCGTGAGCACGAGCGCCGGGACGTCGAGCGCCGGGAGTCGCGTCGGCAGGTCATCGGTGAGAAGGGCTTCGTCCGCCTCGTCGTCGACGTCGAGCTCGAACGCCCGTCGCTGCTGCACCCGCACCGCCTCCCGAACGGCCTCCGAGGCGCTCGGGAGCCAGAAGTCGATGTTCACCTCGGTCGCGCGATCGAGGTCGCCAGCCTCGAGCGCCTCGTCCTCCGCCGCGCCGAACGCTTCGATCTCCGCCGACCACTCGTGGTCGGGCAGTCCCGCCCCCGCGAGCACGAGACCCACGACGCGATCAGGATGTGACGCAGCCAGGTCGATGGCGACACGGCCTCCGTATGACGCCCCGACGAGGACCGCGCGCTCGACTCCGAGGTCGTCGAGTACGGCGAGAACGTCGGCCGCCTGCGAGAACGAGCCGGTCTGGGGATCGGAGAGGCCGAAGCCGCGGAGGTCGAGACGAATGACGTCGAGGCTCGACGCCCATTCGACCCACTCGCGGTCCCACATCCTCCGATCCGCGATCCCTGCGTGGATGAGCACGACCGACGCGCCCGTCCCGGCTCGCTCGACGTGGATCGGCCCGACCCGAGCCCTCGTCGGCACGGCGCCGGGCACCGCACGCAACGCGTCGAGATCCGCGTCGTCCTCGAGCCAGTCCCACGCGCGCTCGTCCGTGGCGACCGCGCGGCGGAGGTGACGTGCGGCCACGTCGAGCTCGCCCGCGAGCGCCCGGAAGCATGCGAGCTGGTAGTTGAGCTGGCCGTGGTCCGGGAACTGCGCCAGCCCGTCGGCTGCGATCTCCGCGGCGGCGCGCGGGTCGTCGGCCGTCAGCGCCATGTACCAGTGCTCGTAGGGCGCTGGGGCCACCGCTCCCGGAGCGCCGCCGATGACGAGGACGCTGGTCCCGTCGGACAGCGCCCGCGCACCACGCCTCGTCGCGGGATCGACGAGGAGGAGCTCCTCCGGCCCGAGCTCGAGCTCCTCGCCGTCGATCTCGAACAGCGCTCGCCCCCGCAGGACCACGTACAGCTCCTCGTGGCGGTTCGAGCCGAGCCCCGTCTCGTCGTGCGTCCCCACGAGGACGTCACCTGCTCGCGCGGCGCTGTACGCGCCGACGCCGAAGCCCGTGGCGCCGAGCGCGCGCCGCACCGGGTGCCAGATGTGGTCGCCGATCTCCGCCTGCGGCAGGTCGGCAAGACGAACATGGCGAGCGCCGTGCTCGCCGTCGTACTCGGTCATGTGACTCTCCTGGTATCGATGGCGTGAGCTCGCGGCGGGGCCGCGAGCAGCCGTCGCGCATCGCGGGTCGTCAGCCGCTGCTGCGGCCGGTGGAGCGCTGCGCGACGGTCTTCGGACTGGACATCTCGCAACTCACCTCCTCCGGTCGGCGCGGGAGTGCGCGCCAGGAAGCCTACTTGAGGCCTGATGTGGGTAGGCGCACGCACGGCGGGCCTGCACACGGCGCAGCGCGGCCGTCTCGATCGACATCCAGGCAGTCAAGCCTGCACGTCGATCGAGCCGACCACGCTGCTTGGTGCATGCCCTCCCCGACACGCACGCCTACCCCACATCAGGCCTCTAGGATCGCGCCATGGCGCTCGGGCTCGTCACCGCGGGAGAATCGCACGGACCGGCGCTCGCGGCGATCGTCACCGGGCTGCCTGCGGGGCTTCGGCTCGACAGAGCTGCGATCGACGCCGATCTGCGACGCCGACAGCAGGGATACGGTCGCAGCCCTCGGCAGAAGCTCGAGTCCGACGTCGTCGAGGTGCTGTCCGGCCTCAGGCACGGCGTCACCCTCGGCACACCGCTGACGCTCGTCGTTCGCAACCGCGATCACGCGAACTGGACGTGGGGGATGAGCCCGTGGCCCCCCGAGGGCGAGCCGTCGGGTAAGGGAACGAAGGCCGTGACACTGCCCCGCCCGGGGCACGCAGACCTCGCCGGCGCTCTCAAGTACGGCCACGACGACGTCCGGAACGCGCTCGAGCGAGCCTCCGCACGACACACCGCGGTCCACGTTGCCGCCGGCGCCGTCGCGAAGGCCCTGCTCGCGGAGCTGGGGATCGCCGTCGAGGGGAGGCCGGTGGAGGTCGGCGGCGAGACGACCGGCCACGGCATGAAGGACGCGACCGACGCCGCCCGCAGTGACCGCGACACGCTCGGCGGCATTGTCGAAGTCGTCGCGACGGGTGTGCCGCCCGGTCTCGGCTCGTACGCGGAGAAGGCTGATCGCCTCGACGCGCGGCTTGCGTTCGCCCTGATGGGGATCCAGGCCGTGAAGGGCGTGGAGGTCGGCGACGGGTTCGCGCTCGCACGGCGACGCGGGAGTGAGGCGCACGACGAGATCGATCCAGGTCTCACGCGGCGGACGAACCGTGCAGGCGGTCTCGAGGCGGGCATGTCGAACGGCGAGCCGATCGTCGTCCGCGCCGCGATGAAGCCGCTGCCGACGCTGATGCGTCCGCTCGACTCGGTCGATCTGGCGACGGGCGAGCAGGCGAGCGCGCTCGTGGAGCGCTCGGACGTCCAGGCCGTCGAGGCGCTGGCCGTCGTCGCCGAGGCAGTCGTCGCTTTCGAGCTGGCCAGGGCCGCCCTCGACAAGCTCGGCGGCGACGCGCTCGTCGACGTGCTCGCAGCGCGCGACGCCTACCTCGCCCGGATCGGCGAACGGTGGCGCACCTGAACGCGCTCGGGCGCCACCTCGCGCTGGCGGGGTTCATGGGCTCGGGGAAGACACGCGCGGGGGAGAAGCTCGCGCAGCGCCTGGGACGGAGCTTCGTCGACCTCGACCGGCGGATCGAGGCCCGCACCGGCTCCACGGTCGCCGAGCTGTTCGTGACCCGCGGTGAGGCCGGCTTCAGGGCCGTCGAGGAGTCGATGGCGCGTGAGGTCCTGCACGAGGCCGATCCGCTGGTGATCGCGCTCGGCGGCGGCGCTGTGCTGTCGGAGCGGACGCGCTCCGAGCTTGCTACGCGCGCCTTCACGGTCCTGCTCGACGTCGAGCCGGAGACGGCCTGGGAGCGCGTCAGCGGCTCGGATCGTCCACTTGCGCAGGACGAGGAGGCGTTTCACGCGCTGCACCGCAACCGGCAGCCGCTCTACGAGGACGCGTCCGACGCGCGTGCGCGCGACGTCGACGGGATCCTCCTGGCCGCCGCCGGTGTGCACGTGGAGTCCGGCGCGATCGACGAGCTCGGCGACCTCGTTCCGGGCGACGCGCCGGTCGAGCTCGTCGCCGACGCGCATGTGTCCGGGATCCACGGCATCCGAGCCCAGGTCGCGCTCGGCGCACGCGATGTCGCGCTCCACGAGGTTCCCGCCGGCGAGCCTGCGAAGACCGCCGCCGTGCTCGAGCGCCTGTGGGGCGGATTCACGATCGGCCGCGACGGCACGGTCGTCGCGCTGGGCGGCGGCTCGACCACCGACGTCGCCGGGCTCGCCGCGGCGACCTTCATGCGCGGCGTTGCCTGGACGGCTGTGCCCACGACCCTCGTCGGCCAGGTCGACGCCGGAATCGGCGGCAAGACCGCGATCGACCTTCCGGGTGCGAAGAACGCGGTCGGGGCGTTCCACTGGCCGGATCGCGTGGTGTGCGACCCGTCGCTGTTGACGACGCTGCCGGAGGCGGAGCGGCTGAACGGCCTCGCTGAGGTCGTCAAGACCGGGCTGCTCGCGGGAGCGCCGCTCTGGGAGCTTCCCGAGCCCGAGCAGGTGCGCTCCTGCGCGGCCTTCAAGTCGGGGGTCTGCCTTGCCGACCCGCAGGACCGCGGGCCGCGGATGCAGCTCAATCTCGGCCACACCTTCGCGCACGCGCTCGAGACGGCGGCCGGATACGAGCTCCCGCACGGCCGCGCCGTCGCGCTGGGGTTGCTCGCCGCGCTCCGCCTGACGGGGCTCGCCGACGAGGCGCGGACGGTGCAGGAGGTGCTCGCACCCGAGCCGGCTCGGGTCGACCGCGAGACCGCGTGGGCCGCGCTCGCGCGGGACAAGAAGGCGGAGCGGGGCACGCCGCGGCTCGTCCTCCTCGACGCGCCGGGGGTGCCGCGGTGGGGCGTCGAGCTGCCCGAGGCGGACGTCCGGCGCGCGCTCGACGAGCTGATCGCCTGATCGAGAGCCGTCTAGAGTCCCCCGCGTGCGGATCGATGTCCTCAACGGTGTGAACCTCGACATGCTCGGCCGACGTGACCCGACGCAGTACGGGTACGGGTCGCTCCAGGACCTCGAGACCCAGGTCTACGCCTGGGCACGCTCGCTCTCGCTGCAGGTGCGCTGCCGCCAGACGAACCACGAGGGCGAGTACGTCGAGTTTCTCCACGCGGCCATCGGCAACGCGGACGCGCTCGTCGTCAATCCCGGCTCCTGGACGCACTACAGCTGGGCGATCCGCGACGCGCTCGAGCCGTTCGCCGGCGCGGTCATCGAGGTGCACATCTCCGACGTGGACGCCCGCGAGGAATGGCGCCGTCACAGCGTGCTCGAGGGCCTGGCGACGGAGCGGATCACCGGACAGGGAGTCGAAGGCTATCGGCGGGCGCTCGAGCTGCTCGCGGAACGGAGGGACGCATGAATCGGATCGAGCGCCTCGCGGCGACGCTGGACGAAGCGCTCCTCGTCACCGGGCTCGTCAACGTGAGGTACCTCACGGGGTTCGAGAGCTCGAACACCGCGCTGCTCGTCGATCCCGCCGCCGACGCGACGCTCTACACGGACTTCCGTTACGCGGAGGCCGCGCGCGCAATTCCTCACGTGACGTTCGAGCAGACGCCACGGAACGTCGTCACGGCCCTGTCGGAGAGGCTCGCAGGCCGCCGGATCGCCGTCGAGGCGAGGCACGTCTCGCTCGCCGACGCCGACACGCTCCGCGCGGGCGGCGTCGAGATCGTGTCGACGGCCGGGCTCGTCGAGTCCTTGCGCGCCGTCAAGGAGCCCGGTGAGCTCGACGCGCTGCGCCGCGCGGCCGCGATCTCCGACCGCGTCTACGAGGAGCTCGGCCGCCAGCGCTTCGTGGGGCGCACCGAGACGGAGCTCGCGTGGTGGCTCGAGCAGGCGTGGCACGAGGCGGGCGCCGACGGCCCCGCGTTCGACGCGATCGTCGCGTTCGGCGAGAACGGCGCACGGCCGCACGCGAAGCTGCGCGACGAGCCGATCCCCGAGGGGACGCTCGTCGTGGTCGACGCCGGCTGCGCCGTCGACGGCTACCGCTCCGACTGCACGCGCACCTTCTTCACAGGCGAGCCGGAGGGGCGCCTCCGGGAGCTGTACGACCTGTGCCTCACCGCCCAGCTCGACGCGCTCGCCGCGGTGCGGCCCGGCGCCGTCGGACGGGACGTCGACGCCGTCTCGCGCGCTCCGATCGTGGAGGCCGGCATGGGCGAGCTGTACGGGCACGGGCTCGGGCACGGCGTGGGCCTCGACGTCCACGAGGAGCCCAACATGCGGCCGGAGTCAGACGCCGTCCTCGCTCCCGGGAACGTCGTCACGGTGGAGCCGGGGATCTACGTGCCCGGCGACGTAGGCGTCCGGATCGAGGACATGGTCGTCGTCACCGAGGACGGGTGCGAGCGGCTCACGACCGTCACGAAGGAGCCCGTGCTCGTCGGCTGACGCTACGCTGGCGCGCTCAGATGGCGGACATCGTCAACACGAACCAGTTCCGCAACGGGATGCACATCGAGCATCGCGGCGCGGTGTGGCGGATCGTCGAGTTTCAGCACGTCAAGCCCGGCAAGGGCGGCGCGTTCGTCCGCACGAAGCTCAAGAACCTCGAGACCGGCGCGGTGGTCGACGACACGTTCCGCGCGGGGGAGAAGTTCGCGCGTGTCCACACCGAGGTCAAGAACGTCCAGTTCCTCTACGACGACGGCGCCGAGGCGCACTTCATGGACGAGGAGACGTACGAGCAGTTCGGCCTGCCGCGCACGGACATCTCCTCCGAGCTCGCGTACATGCTCCCGTCGTCGACCGTGCAGATCCTCCAAGTGAACGGGAAGCCGTCGGGGATCCAGATGCCGGCGTCGGTCGAGCTCGCCGTCTCGCAGACCGAGCCCGGCGTGAAGGGCGACACGGTCTCGAACGTGACGAAGCCGGCGACGCTCGAGACGGGAGCCGTCGTCCAGGTGCCGCTCTTCGTGAACATCGGGGAGCGCATCAAGGTCGACCCCCGCGAGGCGCGCTACATCTCCAGGGCGTAGCAGTCTCGGGGTCTGTCCCCGCGGTAAGGTGCGGCGTCGTGCCCAGGCTCGTCGACACCACGGTCCGCCTGCTCTCGCAGGAGCCGCTCGCCGGACGGGTCCCGACGGGCGAGGTGTTGAAGATCGCCGAGATCCTCGACCGCGCGGGGTTCGCGTGCCTCGAGGTGTCGGGCGGCGGCGTGTTCGACGCCTCCGTGCGGCGCGGCGTCGAGAGCCCCTGGGAGCGGATCCGCGCGATCGACGCGCGCACGACGACACCGCTCGGGATCGCCCTGCGAGGGCGATTCCTCGTCGGCTCCAAGCCAGTCTCACCCGACATCGTCCGCCGCTTCGTCGCCTGCGCCGCCGAGAACGGGATCGTCGTCTTCCGTCTCCACGATCCCCTGAACGACGTCTCGAACCTGCGTGAGGCCGGGGAGGCGATCGTCGGCGCGGGCCGCGAGCTCCACGTCGGGCTCGTCTACAGCCCGGGCCGCACCGGCGAGGCGGACGCGCTCGTGGAGCAAGCGGGGCGGCTGGGCGAGCTCGGCGCCTCGCGTGTGCTTCTCAACGATCCAACGGGGGCACTGCTCCCGCACGTCACGCAGGACCTCGTCGAGCGCCTCGGCGAGGCGAGCGGCTTGCCCGTCGGCCTCTTCGTGCAGGCCGCAGGGGGCACCGCGCTCGCCAACGCCCTCGTCGCGACGAGGGTCGGCGCCGACCTCGTCGCAACCGCCGTCTATCCATTGGCGCTGGCGCTCCACCGGATCGCCGGGGAGTCGCTCGTCGAGGCCCTCGCCGGCCTCGGTCGCGACACCGGTGTGGAGGTCGACAGGCTCTGGGAGGCGTCAGACGTCGTCGACGAGCACATCGGGGACGAGCCGCTGGCGCCGCTCGCGCCCCGCATCGCGGTGCGCGCTGCCGAGTACGACCTCCCGGCAGGGCTCGTCGCAGCGCTCGACACGCACTTGCGCGCGCATGCCGCGGGCGATCGTCTGCTCGACACCCTCGTGGAGGTCGTCCGCATCCGTGAGGAGGCCGGATGGCCGCCGCTCGCGGCGCCCATCGGCCAGATCCTCGGCTCGCAGGCGCTCCTCAATGTCCTCTCGGCCCGGCGCTACGGGACGGTCCTCGATGAGTTCCGGCTGCTCGTCACCGGCGCGTACGGCACACCACCTGCCCCGATCGAGCCCGGTGTACGGAGAGCGTTGGAGCTCCTCGCCGGGGACGCGCCGTCGTTGGACGACGACCCGCCCAGCGCGGAGGACGTTCGCGAGGCGGCCGACGGTATCGCGTCCTCCGAGGAGGACCTCGTCCTGCTCGCGATGTTCGGCGACGAGGCGGAGACCTTGCTCACGACGATCCGACAGCGGCACTCTCGCGAGGCGACGCTGCTCGGCGGCGATGTCGACGCGCAGCGCGCCGAGCGGATCCGGGAGCTCGTGAAGATCGTCCAGGAATCGGGTGTCGGCGAGATCGAGATCGAGGACGAGGGGATGCGGGTCTCGGTGCGTCGCGCGGACGAGCCGGGCGTGGCTCCGGTGCCGGCGCTCGGGGCGGTCGCAGTCGCCGAGGACGACGAAGCGGTCGAGCTGTCCGCCGCTGCCGAGGCGATTCGCGTCGAGTCGCCGATGCCCGGCGTCTTCTACCGCGCGCCGCAGCCGGGAGCGCCGCCGTTCGTGGAGGTCGGAGACGTCGTCACGGTCGGGCAGACGCTCTGCACGCTCGAGGCGATGAAGCTCTTCAACGAGCTCAAGGCGGAGGTCGACGGACGCGTGCGCGCGATCCTCGTCGAGAACGGGAAGCCGGTGGAGTTCGGGACGCTTCTCTTCGAGCTCGATCCCGTCGTCGGCCCGCCCGTCGTCTAGGGCATCCGGGCATGTTCTCGCGCGTCCTCGTGGCCAACCGGGGCGAGATCGCGGTTCGCGTGATCCGGGCGGCGCACGAGCTCGGGATGGAGGCCGTCGCCGTGTACTCGACCGCCGACCGCGACGCGATGCACGTCCGGCTCGCCGACGACACCGTGTGCCTCGGGCCGCCGGCGGCCGCGGCGAGCTACCTCCGCATCCCGAGCGTGGTCGCCGCTGCAGTCACCACCGGCTGCCAGGCCGTCCATCCCGGATACGGCTTTCTCGCCGAGAACCCGGCGTTCGCCCGCGCGTGCTTCGAGAACGACCTCGTCTTCGTCGGGCCCTCGCCCGACGTGCTGGAGCGGCTCGGCGACAAGGGCGCGGCCAAGCGTGAGATGCGCGCCGCCGGCGTCCCGCTCGTGCCGGGTACGCACGAGGCAGGGTCGCTCGCCGACCTCCAGGATGCCGCGGCGGCTGTCGGGTTCCCGGTCCTGCTGAAGGCGACGTCGGGGGGAGGCGGGAAAGGCATGCGGCTCGTCGAGCGGGCCGACGAGCTCGCGGACGCATTCGTCGCCGCAACGACCGAATCCGAGGCCGCGTTCGGCGACGGCTCGCTGTACCTCGAGAAGGTCGTCGCTCCCGCGCGCCACGTCGAGGTCCAAGTCCTCTGCGACGACGCGGGAAGCGTGCTCACGCTCGGCGAGCGGGAGTGCTCCATCCAACGACGCCATCAGAAGCTGATCGAGGAGTCGCCGTCGCCTGCGCTCGGTCCCGACACGCGGGACGAGCTCGAAGCCTCGGTCGCCCGTGCCTGCGCCGCCGTCGGCTACCTCGGCGCCGGCACCTTCGAGTTCCTGCTCGGCCCGGAAGGCGAGCCCTACTTCATCGAGGTCAACTGCCGTCTCCAGGTCGAGCACCCGGTCTCGGAGCTCGTCACCGGCATCGACGTCGTTCGCGAGCAGCTGCGGATCGCCGCCGGGGAGCGCCTGGCTCTGACGGGGCGTGCGCCGAGGCGCGGACACGCGATCGAGATCCGGATCAACGCGGAGGACACCACGCGGGGGTTCGCGCCCGCACCGGGCGTCGTCACGACGTTCCGTGCGCCGCTTGGTCCCGGCATCCGCGTGGACACGGCGGTGGAGGACGGCGCCGAGATCCCGCCGTACTACGACTCGCTGATCGCGAAGGTGATCGTGCACGACGAGGATCGGCGCTCGGCGCTCCGCCGCGCTGTGCGCGCCCTCGAGGAGCTCCACGTCGACGGAATCCCGACAACGCGCGAGCTCGCCCTCGAGGTCCTGCGCTCGGACGGGTTCGCATCGGGCGACTACTCGACCGGCTACCTTGACGAGATGGAAGCGCATCTGCCCTCGCTCCGCCCCACATGAGCCGCGAGACGGCGAAGCCCGTCGGCCGCAGGCAGGCGCGCCGCCAGGCGCTGTTCCTCCTCTACCAGTGGGATCTCACCGAGCAGCCGCTTGCCACGCTCTTCGACGGGGAGCCCGATGCCTTCGCGGCACAGCTCGCGAGCGCCGTCGCGGCCGAGGCTCCGTCACTGGACGAGCGGATCTCGGCGACGTCCGTCGACTGGCCCGCCGATCGGCTGGGTACGCTCGAGCGGAATATCCTGCGGATCGGCATCCACGAGCTCGAGGAGGGAGCGGTGCCGTCAGAGGTGGCGATCAACGAGGCCGTCCTGCTCGCGAAGCGGTATGCGACGGACGAGGCGGCACGGCTCGTCAACGGGATCCTCGGGAGCATCCAGCGGGACTCGGTGTGAGCGAAGGGTCCGACGCGTCGCTGCAGCGCGCGGAAGAGCTCCTCGAGCGGATGCGCATGCGCGTCGAAGCCCTCGAAGCGAGCGCCGAGACAGGGGCAGATCTGGACCAGGCCGTCGACGGCCTGGCCGAGATCGCAGAGCTGGCGAAGCAGATCGAGTCCGAAGTTCAGCGCGCGCGTCAGGCTGCCGATGCGGGCGCCTGACGAGCTGCGCGAGCTCGTCGAGAGCTCGCTCGAGGACCTGGCGCTCCACGACGAGCTGGGCGAGCTCGGCTCGTCGATGAGATACGCGCTCGGCGGCGGCGGCAAGAGGATCCGGCCGGTGCTCTGCCTGGCGACGACCGAGGCCGCTGGGGGCCGCGCGGAGTCGGCGCTCCCGGCCGCGCTCGCCCTCGAGCTGGTTCACACCTTCTCACTCGTCCACGACGATCTTCCCGCGATGGACGACGACGACGAACGACGCGGACGGCCGAGTACGCACATCGCGTTCGGAGAGGGCGCCGCCCTCCTCGCCGGTGACGCTCTCCTCGCCGCGGCGTTCGGCCTCGTGCTGCGCTACGAGCGGCCCGACCCGGCGCGCGAGCTGGTCGACGCCGCGCTCGGAATGATCGGCGGCCAGTACCTCGACATCACGAGCGCCGATGTGGCGCTCGAGGACCTCCACCGGTTGAAGACCGGCAGGCTCTTCGCCGCTGCCGTCGGGCTCGGGCTATGGGCCGCGGACGTGTCGGCTACCGAGCAGGCGCCCTGGCGCGCGTTCGGAGAGGAGCTGGGAGTGCTCTTTCAGGCGATCGACGACGTGATCGACGGCGACGGCTACGCGGCGGAGCTTGGGGCCGATGGCGCGCGCGGCGTCGCGGCCGACGCTGCGCGACGTGCGCACGGGCGCCTGGCCGCGCTCGACGCAGACACGTCGATGCTCGCCGAGCTCGTCGACGAGCTCGCCGTCAGGACGGTCTGAGCTCGCTCGGCTCGAGGCGGTGGATGCCGCCGCGAGGGACCTGTGCGTGCACGGCGGTCGTGACCGCCCACCCCTGCAGGCGGACGGCGTCGAGGAACGTCCCGGTGTGGCGACGGCCGGGGTCCGCGACGAGCGCCGGCGTGCGGAGGCGACGAAGGAGCTCGACGATCGGCGCGATACTCCGCTCCTCGTAGAGGACGTCCGCTGCGAGGACGAGGTCGAAGCGACCCAGCGCCGCGAACGCCTCCGGGCGTCGCCAGTCGGCCTCCCGCGTCTCGATGGCGATGTCGTTGCGCGCCGCGTTTGTTGCGAGCAGCGCCAGGGCGTCGCCCGACCAGTCCGTTGCAACGACGATCGCGCCACGTTTCGCTCCGGCGAGCGACGGGAGCCCCAGCCCGCAGCCCAGCTCGAGGATGCGAGCGCCCCGGACAGGCAGCCTCGAGAGGTGGTCCGCCAGAGCGAGGCCGCTCGGCCACTGCTCGGCCCAGTACGGCAGGAACTCGTCGTCTTCGAAGCGCTGCTCGTCGATCAACGACTCGGCGTCCTCAGGGCGCTCGAGCGCGACCCGGATTGCGCCGACCGCGATCTCCTGGACGACGGTGCGGGTCACCGTGACCGCGGAACGCGGGCGATCCGCCGGTGGGCGGCCGGGGCCGGGAGGCGCCACTCGTCGAGATCGGCCATGACCGTTCGGTGCGTCCTCCGGGGCACCCCAACCCACCACCCGCTGCCGATCCTAATTGCGATCGATACCGAGATGTGTGACGACTCCGTGCCAAGTCGGTGCCAATCGCTCCACAACGTGCAACATCACCCGGTGAAGCTCGCTCGCGTGCCCTCTACCCTCAGGCCATGAGGAAGCGCCTCGACGTCGTGCTCGTGGAGCGCGGGCTCGCAGAGAGTCGCACGCAGGCCCAGGCTCTCGTCCTGGCGGGTCTCGTGCCGGGCTACGACAAGCCGGGTCAGCAGGTCGCCGACAACGTCCCGCTGGAGGTCGAGCGGCCGCCGCGCTTCGTCTCCCGCGGGGGCGAGAAGCTCGCGCACGCGCTCGACGTCCTGGGCGTCGACCCGGCCGGAAGCGACTGTCTCGACCTCGGCGCGTCGACCGGGCGGCTTCACCGATTGCCTGCTGCAGCTCGGCGCCGCGAGAGTGATCGCGCTCGACGTGGGCTACGGCCAGCTCCACCCGCGGCTCCGGTCGGACGACCGGGTCGTCGTCCTCGAGCGGACCAACGCGCGCCACCTCGAGTCGCTGCCGTTCCCGCCCGAGCTCGTCACCTGCGACGTCTCGTTCATTTCCGCGACCCGTGTCCTGCCGCCCGCGCTCGCGCTGGCGGCGCCCGGCTGGCAGGCGCTCGTGCTGGTCAAGCCACAGTTCGAAGCAGGACGCGCGGACGCACCGAAGGGCGTGGTGCGCGACCCGACGGTGCACCACCGCGTGCTGCGCGAGTTCTGCGACACAGCTGCTGGCTGGGGCGGACGCGTCGCGGGCGTCGTAGACTCGGGCCACCCGGGGCCGAAGGGGAACCGGGAGTTCGTCGTCCACCTGATCGCGAGCGAAGAGCCTTCGGACCCCGATGACGTCCAACGCTGGATCGACGCAGCCGTCCGCTGAGGGCGTGCGGCGGCCGGTGACGCGCGTCGCGCTCGTCACGCACGGCAGGGCCGAGCAGATCGAGTCCGGGGTCGAGCGCCTCGCGGCCGTGGCAAAGGCGGCGGGCGTCGAGCTCGTGGTCTCGGCCGACGAGGCGGCTCGTCACGGGCTCGAGGAGCACGGTCAGACGTCCGAGGCCGACCTCGCCGTCGTTCTCGGCGGCGACGGGACGATGCTCCGGGCGCTCCGCATGTTCCTCGGCACGGGCGTGCCGGTGCTCGGCGTGAACTTCGGTCGCGTCGGGTTCCTGAGCGCGATGCAGAGGGACGACCTCGAAGCGGGCGTGGGCCGTGCGCTCGCAGGCGAGCTCGTCGTCGTGGAGCTGCCGACGCTCGAGGTCGTGAACGGCGGCGCGCCGCACGTGGCGGTGAACGACGTGGTCGTGACATCGGGCGAGCTCGGGCGGATGGTCGAGCTCGAGTGGGCCGTCGGGGGCGAGGACCTCGGCCGCGTTCCGTGCGACGGCCTGATCTGCTCGACGCCATCCGGCTCGACCGCGTACAACCTCTCGAACGGCGGGCCGGTACTGATGTGGGGGCTCGATGCGCTTGCGACGACGTTCGTCGCGCCGCACTCGCTCCACGCGCGGCCGCTCGTCGTCCCGCGCGGGAAGGACGTCGTCGTCTGGAACCGAACCGCCGACGTGCCGGTGGTGGTGATCGTCGACGGGCACCGAGTCGGCGATGCCGGCCCCGGAGAGCCACGTGAGCATCACGCTCGGCACGGCCCGCACGCTCCTCGCGACGCTCCCGGAGGCGACGTTCGTGAGCCGGTACCGCCAGAGCTTCTCGACCTGAAGAATGGCGGGACACGGCCCGCTCGGACAGATGCCAGGCACGGAGCGCCCGTCTACGATCACCCCGTGCTGCGTCGACTGCGCATCGAGAACCTCGTCCTGATCCGCGAGGCCGAGCTCGACCTCGCGCCCGGGTTGATCGCCCTGACCGGCGAGACGGGCGCAGGGAAGACGATCGTGACCCAGGCGATCGGGTTGCTGCTCGGCGCGAAGGCCGATGCGGCGGCCGTGGGAGCGGACGGGAGCGAGGCGTACGTCGAGGCAGAGCTCGACGTTCCGGAAGGCTTCTTCGACGAGGACGGCCTGGAGGCACTCCGCGAGCTGCGCCCCGCGGACGAGCCGGGCCTGGTGGTCGCACGCCGCGTCACGGCCGACGGTCGCTCCCGGGCGTACGCCTGGGGGAGAAGCGTCGCGCGCGAGGACGTCGTTGCGGCGACCGAGCGTCTGCTTGCGCTGTCGGGCCAGTTCGCGCAGCGGCGGCTCGCGCGTCAGACGTACCAGCTGGAGCTCCTCGACGCGTTCGTCGGCCCCGAGCAACAGGCGCGGCGGGCCGAGGCGCGTGAGGCCTGGCGCGCGCTGCAGGCCGCGTCGCGACGTCTCGACGAGCTGGAGCACGGAGCAGGCGCCGAGCGGGCCCGACTGGCCGAGCTCGAGGCGCTCGTCGAGGACACCGAGGGGCTCGATGCCGGGGAGGAGGACCAGCTGCGGGGAGAGCGCGAGCGGATCAGGCATGTCGCCGAGCTCGGAGAGGGCGCAGCGACGGCACTCGCAGCGCTCGACCCGGAAGAGGGTGACGGCTCACGCGCGCTCGTCGCTGCAGCGGAGCGCGCGCTGGCGCCGCTCGAGCGTCTGGCGCCCGAGCTCGAGACGGCGGCCTCGGAGCTTCGCGATGTCGTCCTCCGGCTCGGCGAGGTCGCGAGCGACGTCCATCGCTTCCTTGACTCGCTCGACGCCGATCCCGCACGTCTCGCCGCGGTCGAGGAGCGCCTCGACCGGATCGCGGACGTGCGCAGGCGCTATCGCGCGACGACGCTCGAGGAGGTCCTCGAGCGGCGGGCCGTCGCGCTCGCCGAGCTCGAGGACGTCGGCGCCGGTGGCGATCCGCTCGAGCGCGCGCGAGGGGATCGGGACGCCGCGAACGCCCGATACGGCGCGGCAGCCGATGCCCTCGCACACGCGCGGCAAGACGCCGCGGGCCCGTTTGCGATCGCCGTTGCCGGCGAGCTTGCGGACCTCGGCATGGGCGACGGCGAGTTCCACGTCGAGCTGCGCTCACGTGAGGCGGGACCGACGGGAACCGACGAGGCGGTCTTCCTCGTCCGCCCGAACGCCGGGCTTCCGCTCGCACCCGTCGCGCAGACGGCGTCGGGTGGCGAGCTGTCCCGCATCGCCCTCGCGATCGCCGCGGTCGCGGGCGGAGAGACCGTCGTCCTCGACGAGGTCGACGCAGGCGTCGGAGGTGTGACCGCGCATCGCGTCGCCGATGTGCTGCGCCGCCTGGCAGGGCGCGCGCAGGTGCTCACCGTCACACATCTTCCCCAGATCGCGAGCGTCGCCGACCAGCACCTGCGGGTCGAGAAGGTGCCCGGTGACCCGACCCATACGCGGATCACCGAGCTCGACGACGCGGAGCGCCGGGACGAGCTCGAGCGGATGCTCGGCGGCGAGGCGTTCCTGGCCAATGTCGGCGTCGCGCAGCACGACGACGGCCCGTGACCTCGATGGCCGTCCGACCATCGGCACTCTCGTTCTCGACGTGACGGGCACCTTCAGCTGCGGCAAGAGCTGAGCTCGAGACCGGAGGACGTCCTTTCCGGACGTATTCTCCGGCCGTGAACGGAGAGCTGACCGGGAGAGCGCGCCTCGGGCGGCGCACGAAGGACCTCGTCAAGCATTTGCGCCCCGACGAGATCGCGATCGTGGACCACGCGGACCTCGACCGCGTCTCTGCCGAGGAGCTCGCGGAGACGGGAGTCCGCGCGGTCGTCAACGTCGCACCGTCCACGACCGGCCGGTTCCCGAACCCCGGCCCGCTGGAGCTCGTGCGCGCGGGGGTCAGGTTGATCGATGCCCCGGATACCGCGCTGTTCGAGGTGGTCTCGGACGGCGACCTGCTCCGCGTCGAGGGCGGCGAGGTCTGGCGGAACGGCACGCTCGTCGCCGCCGGGACCGTGCTCGACGCCGCCTCGCTCGAGACCGCGCTCGCAGAGCAGCAGGGACGTGTCTCACACGCCCTGGAGGCATTCGCGGAGAACACGCTCCTCCACCTTCGCGAGGAGGCGGGCGCCCTCGCACGGGGCATGGAGCTACCCGCCCTCCGCACGCGATTCCGCGACCGTCACGCGCTCGTCGTCGCGCGCGGGCCCGGCTACAAGTCCGACCTGCGGATGGTGCGGCCGTACATCAGGGACTTCCGCCCGGTGCTCGTCGCGGTCGACGGTGGCGCCGATGCGCTCCGCGAGGTGGGGCTCGCGGCAGACGTGATCGTCGGGGACTTCGACTCCGTCTCCGACGAGGCGCTGCGCGCGGGCGCAGAGCTCGTCGTCCACGGGTATCCGGACGGCGAGGCGCCGGGCGCCGGGCGGCTCCGTCGGCTCGGCCTCCGCTTCGAGACCGTGTCCGCGCCGGGTATCAGCGAGGACCTCGCGCTCCAGCTCGCGCACCAGAAAGGCGCGACGCTCATCGTCGCGGTCGGGACGCACTTCAATCTCGTCGAGTTCCTCGAGCGGAACCGCGAGGGCATGGCCTCGACCTTCGTCACGCGGCTCAAGGTGGGCGAGGCACTCGTCGACGCGAAGGGTGTGTCGCGGCTCGTGAGCCGACGCGTCGGCATCTGGCCGGTCGCGGTCTTCGCGGCGACGGGCGTTGCGGCGATCGTCGTCTCCGTTCTCGCGTCCCCGGCGCTGCGGAACGTGTTCGAGTCCATCTCGCGCGCGATCGCGAACGGGCTCGGGTTGTAGCGCTCTGCGAGACTGCGGACGTGTTCGACCTGCGCTACCACGTCGCGTCGCTGGCGGCGGTCTTCGTCGCGCTCGCGATCGGGATCTTCGTCGGTGTGGGGCTCTCGGGCAAGGGGTTCGTCAACGACGCCGAGCGAGCCAACCTGCAGTCACGGATCGACGAGCTGCGCGCGGAGCGCGACACGGCGGTCGAGCGGGCCATCGATGCCGACGTGCGAGGCGAGGCGCTCGACGACTTCGCGGCGACGACGTATCCCGACCTGGTGCGGGACAGGCTCGACGGCAAGACCGTCGGGGTCGTGTTCGCCGGCTCCGTCGATCAGGGCGTGGCGGGCACGATTCGGCGCGCCGTCGCGGACGCTGGCGGCCGTCTGGCGCTGATCCGCGCGCTGCGCGTCCCGCTCGACACGGACGCCGTGGACGAGGCGCTGCGTGGCGATCCGGAGCTCCGCGATCTCGCCGGAGCGGATCGCCGGGAGCAGCTCGGGCGAGAGCTCGCGCGCGAGGTCGTCGGCGGGGGACCCAGCCCGATCCTGCAGCGGCTTGCCGCGACCGTCGTCGAGGAGCAGTCCGGGAGCTCACCGTCCGGGCTCGACGCCCTTGTCGTCGCCCGCCCGGCCCGGCCCCAGCAAGGAGAGACGCAGGACTTCCTCACGGGTCTCTACGGCGGTCTCGCGTCCACGTCGATCCCGTCGGTCGGCGTCGACGTGCAGGGTGCCCGGCGGAGCGCGCTCCCGATCTTCCGTCGCCGCGGGCTCTCGACGGTGGACACGATCGACACCGCCACCGGGCAGGTCGCTCTCGTGTACCTGCTCGGCGGTGCGCGGCCGGGAAGCTACGGGACGGGGGCAGGAGCAGTCGACGGCATCCTGCCCGATCCGCCGCCCCTGCCCACGCCGACCGAGGAGTGAGCGACCGGCTCACCGTGCTCGTGGCCGCGCGTGACGAGGAGGAGCGGATCGGCGGAACGGTTGCGGCGCTGCGTGAGGCGTTCCCCGACGCGGAGATCGTCGTCGCAGACGACGGCTCGCGCGATGCGACCGCGGCGCGGGCGGAGGGCGCGGGCGCACGGGTCGTACGTCTTCCGCGTCGCGGCAAGGGGCAGGCGCTCACGCTCGCCGAGCGGACGTGCGCCGACGGGCCGCTCCTGCTCTGCGACGCGGACCTGCGCGGCGACCTGCGGCCGCTGCTCGACGGCGGGGACCACCTCGCGATCGCAGTCTTCGAGCGGCGCTCGGGGGGCGGCCTCGGCATCGCGAAGACCGTTGCACGAACGCTGATCGAGAGCCGATCCGGCCGACGCGTGCGGGAGCCGCTCTCGGGCCAGCGTCGCCTCTCGACCGTCGCGCGCAACGCGCTGTTCCCCGTTGCGGCCGGCTTCGGAGTCGAGACTCGCATGACCATCGACGCGGTGCGCGACGGGCTCGAGGTACGGGAGGTGGAGCTCGACCTGGAGCACCGTTCCACCGGACGTGACCTTCGCGGCTTCGTCCACCGGGGCCGGCAGCTGGTGGATCTGACGCTCGCGTGCGGGCCGCTCGCGCAGAACTTTCGCGGCCTGCGGCTTCCACTCGTCGGGTCGGTGGTCGCGCTCTTCGCGCCGTCCGTCGCGCCCGTCGCAGCACTCGGGCTGGCGGACGACCTGTGGAGCGGACCGGAGCGCGGCTTTCGCGCCCATGTGCGAGCAGGTGCGACGACGGGAACGCTGAAGCTCATCGGGATCCCGCTCTGGGCGCTCTGGAAGACCCGCTCGCCCTCCGGCGCCGTGCTCGTGGGGCTCGCGGCGAACCTCGCGAACCAGCTCGACACCCGACCCGGCCGCGCGCTCAAGGCCTTCCTGCTCGGCTCGCTCGCGCTCGGTGGCAGGCCGCGCAGCGCCCTCGTCGTGGCCGTCCTCCTGGCTCCCTACGATCATCGAGAGATGGCGATGCTCGGAGACGCAGGATCGAACGCGCTCGGCGCCGTGCTAGGTTTGGAGTCCGTGAGGCGGCTGACCGGCCTGCGGAGAGCCAGCGCGATTGCAGCGCTCGCAGCCGTCACCCTTGTCGGGGAGCGCCGGTCCCTCGGCGCCCTGATCGAGACGACACCGGGGCTCAAGACCCTGGATGCACTCGGAAGGTATCCGTGAGCGACGCGCCGGGAACCCGCTACGTGTTCGTCACGGGCGGGGTCGTCTCGGCACTCGGCAAGGGCATCGTCGCCGCATCCCTCGGCCGGCTGCTGAAGGCCCGTGGGCTTCGCGTCCGGGCGCAGAAGTTCGATCCGTACCTGAACGTCGATCCCGGGACGATGAGCCCGTTCCAGCACGGCGAGGTGTTCGTGACCGAGGACGGCGCCGAGACCGACCTCGACCTGGGCCACTACGAGCGGTTCATCGACGAGAACCTCTCCCGCAACGCGAGCCACTCCGCGGGCGCGATCTGGGACACGGTGCTGCGGAAGGAGCGGAAGGGAGAGTTCCTCGGCGCGACGGTGCAGGTGATCCCTCACATCACGAACGAGATCAAGAGCCGGATCCGGCGCGCGACGAAGGCTGACCCGGCGGATGTCGTCATCTCGGAGATCGGCGGCACCGTGGGCGACATCGAGTCACTGCCGTTTCTCGAGGCCATCCGGCAATTCCGGCGCGAGGTCGGGCAGGAGAACGTGCTGTACCTGCACGTCACGCTCGTCCCGTTCATCGAGGCGGCGGGCGAGCTCAAGACGAAGCCGACGCAGCACTCCGTGAACGAGCTCCGACGGATCGGGATCCATCCGGATGCCATCGTCTGCCGCTCCCGCGACCCGCTCTCCGAGGAGATCCGCGACAAGATCGCGCTGTTCGCCGACGTCGACCCCGGCGCAGTGTTCTCGTCCCCGGACGTCTCCGACGTCTACCTCGTCCCCGAGCACCTGATGAACGAGCAGCTCGACGCCTTCGTCTGCGAGCGCCTCGGCCTCGTGGCGCCTACCGCCGATCTCGCCGAGTGGCGGGAGCTCACCGACCGGATCGGAGAGCGCCGCGAGGAGGTCGAGATCGCCCTCGTCGGCAAGTACGTGAAGCTCCACGACGCGTACCTCTCGGTGCACGAGGCTCTCAAGCACGCGGGCGTCGCCGCCGGGACCCGTGTGCGCGTCCGCTGGGTGGACGCGGAGGACATGTCCTACGACGAAGCGGTCGAGGAGCTCGAGCAGGTCGACGGCGTGCTCGTCCCGGGTGGCTTCGGCGCGCGCGGCTGGGAGGGCAAGATCCTCGCCTGTCGCGTCGCCCGCGAGCGTGAGATTCCCTACCTCGGCATCTGCCTCGGGATGCACGTGGCGGTCTCGGAGTTCGCGCGCCACGTCGCGGGTCTGGACGGCGCCAACTCGACCGAGATGGATCCCGAGACCCCCTACCCGGTGATCGACCTCCTACCCGAGCAGAAGGAGATCGAGGACCTCGGTGGGACGATGCGGCTCGGCGCCCAGGCGGTCGAGGTCGCGGACGGGACCCGAGCACGGGAGATCTACGACGAGGTCGTCGTCCACGAGCGGCACCGGCACCGCTACGAGGTCAACAACCAGTATCGCGAGCAGCTCGTCGAGCAGGGCCTCGTCGTCTCCGGGACGTTCCAGCAGGGCCGCCTCGTGGAGATCGTCGAGCTGCCCGATCACCCGTGGTTCGTCGCGAGCCAGTTCCACCCGGAGTTCAAGTCGCGCCCGACCCGTCCGGCCCCGCTCTTCCGCGAGTTCGTGGCGGCCGCGCTCGAGCGAAGCAGAGGTCGGACGGGCGCCCGCGCGACCGTCGCGTAGCGACCGCCTCCGCAGGCCGGTTCCTTCGGGAGGACAGGCGGCCGGCGTCGAGCGCTGCTCGTAGGATCACGCCGTGCAGCAGCAGCTGACCTCGCGCCTCACCGAGCTCTTCCTCGAGCTCTGCGCGATCCCGAGCCCGCCCGGCGACGAGCGCGCCGTCGCCGATCGCGTGACGCGTGAGCTCGATGCGATCGGGCTCGCGTGGGAGGAGGACGACGTCGGCCCCGCGATCGGCTCCAGCGCCGGGAACGTCGTCTGTCGTCTCCCGGGACGCTCGGGCGAAGGCGTGCCGATCTTCCTCTGTGCCCACTTCGACACCGTGCCGCTCGAGGGCGAGCTCGAGCCCGTCGTCGGCGAGGACAGCGTCGTCCGCAACGCCGGCGGCACGATCCTCGGGGCTGACAACAAATCCGCGGTTGCCGTGATGGTCGAGGCTGCGCGGCGCATCGTCGACGAACGGCGGTCGCACGCCGGAGTGGAGCTGCTCTTCACGCCGATGGAAGAGATCGGCCTCGTCGGCGCCACGGCCTTCGACATCGACGGCCTCGAGGCGCGTGTCGGCTACGTCTACGACCAGGCAGCGCCCATCGGCGAGGTGATCCTCGGCGCGCCGAGCGCGCAGGAGCTCGCCCTCCGCTTTCACGGGCGGCCCGCGCATGCGGGGATGTATCCAGAGGAAGGGCGCTCGGCGATCCTCGCCGCTTCGCGCGCCATCATGGACATGCCGCTCGGCCGGATCGACGAGCTGACGAGCGCGAACGTCGGGCTCGTCCGGGGAGGGACCGCGCGTAACGTCGTCCCGGAATGGTGCGAGCTCGAGGCGGAGGTCCGATCGCACGACTTCGAGCGTGTCGGCGAGGTCGTTCAGCAGCTCGTCGACGCGGCGTCGTTCGCAGCCGCAGTGTCCGACTGCACGCTCGAGACACGGATCGAGCCGAAGTACCGCGGGTATCGACACCGATCGGACGACGTCGCTGTGCGCATCGCCTGCGAGGCCCTCGAGCGCTCGGGCTTCGAGCCGCGCCTCGCGCTGTCGGGGGGCGCTGCCGACGCGAACGTCTTCACCACACGGGGCTTGCCGTGCGTCAACCTCGCCAACGGCATGACCGACATCCACACGCCGGACGAGCACATTGCCGTAGAGGACCTCGAGCGGATGGTCGACGTGACGCTCGCGCTCGTGGACGTCGCTCGGACCACGGCGCAGGCCCCCTGATGCCGATCGGGCTCCGCTGGGGGACGGTGTCCGCGATCCGCGAGCGCCTCGACACGCTGATTCGGCTCGATGTCGACGGCGAGCCGTGTGTCGCGTACCCGCGCCTGACGGGACCCGTCGAGGAGGGGGACACGGTGCTGGTGAACACGCGTGCGGTGGAGCTCGGGCTCGGCTCGGGCGGGTTCGACGTGCTGTACGCGAACCTGACCCGCGGTCTCAACCTGCCCGCTGAGGACGGGGCCCACGTCATGTCGCTCCCGTATGCCCCCGCCCAGCTCGCGACCTGGTTCGCGGAGGAGGAGGACGGTGCGCCGGAGCGGATCGACGACCTGCCGGTCGTATGCCTCGGTCTCCACAGCCAGCTGACGCCGGCCTGCGCTGCGCTCGCGGGGCGTCGCGTGGCGTACGTTCAGCTCGGTGGCGGGGCGTTGCCCGTCTCGTTGTCGGACAACGTCCGTGCTCTCAAGGCGCGGATGCTCCTCGACACGGCGATCGCCGTCTCACCGTGTGTCGACGGGGATCTGCAGTGCGTCACCGTCGCCGGAGCGCTGACCCACGCCGCAGCCCGCGGGGCGGAAATCGTGGTGTGCGGGATCGGCCCGGGCATCGTCGGAACGGGCTCGCGATGGGGGCACGGGGGGCTCGCGGTCGCGGACGCCGCCAACGTCGCGGCCGCACTCGGGGCACGGCCGGTCGTCGCGCCACGGGTCTCGTTCGGCGATCCCCGCCCGCGGCATCGCGGGCTGTCGCATCACACGCGGTCGGCGCTCGCGCTCTGCCTCGATGCGGTGCAGGTGGCGTGGCCGCGCGGCCTCGATCGACCTGACGGAATCGACGTCGTCGAGGTCGACGTGACCGGCTGGGAGGCCGCCTGTGCGTCGCTTCCGCTTTCGCACATGGGGCGGGACGCGGCCGATGACCCGTGGTTCTTCGCTGCCGCGTTCGCCGCCGGTCGGCTCGCCGGCTCGTGACGTACGACGTCGATGACCCTCCTGTATCGTCCCGCGCGCCGTGCGGATCGGGGTGGCCAGGGAGATCAAGGCGCAGGAGTACCGCGTCGCGCTGACGCCGGCAGGGGCCCTCGAGCTCGTCCAGCGCGGCCACGACGTCGTCGTGGAGAACGGCGCCGGAATCGGCTCGGGATTCACCGACGAGGCATACGCCACGGTCGGCGCACGGCTGGCCGACGTCGAGGAGGTCTGGGCGCAGGCCGACCTGCTGCTCAAGGTCAAGGAGCCGATCGCACCGGAGTACCCCCGGCTCCGCGAAGGCCAGACGCTCTTCACGTACCTCCACATCGCCGCCGACGAGCCGCTCACGCGTGCGCTCCTCGACTCGGGCGTTACGTCGGTCGCCTACGAGACGGTCGAGACGCCCGATCGACGGCTGCCCCTGCTCGCGCCGATGAGCGAGGTGGCAGGTCGTCTCGCGCCTCAGATGGGCGCCTGGGCGCTCGAGAAAGCGCACGGTGGGCGAGGGATCCTGCTCGGCGGGGTCCCCGGCGTGCCGCCCGCGAAGGTCGTCGTCCTGGGCGGTGGTGTCGTGGGGCTGAACGCCGCGATCATCGCCCTCGGGATGCAGGCCGACGTCTGGGTGCTCGACAAGTCGGTCGACCGCATGCGAGACCTCGAGATCGCGCTCGACGGACGCGTCACGCTCGCGATGTCGAACCGGCTCCAGATCGAGGAAGTGCTCGTCGACGCCGACATGGTGATCGGCGCGGTCCTCGTTCCCGGCGCGCTCGCGCCGAAGCTCGTGACCCGCGAGATGCTCGGTCTGATGAAGCCGGGGGCGGCGCTCGTGGACGTCGCGATCGACCAGGGTGGCTGCTTCGAGACGTCCCACGCGACGACCCACGACGACCCGGTCTTCCATGTGGACGGGATCACCCATTACTGCGTGGCGAACATGCCCGGCGCCGTGCCGATCACGTCGACGAAAGCGCTGACGAACGTCACGCTGCCCTACGTGGAGGCGATCGCAGACAAGGGGCTCTCGCGCGCGATCGTCGAGGACCCCGCACTCGCGAAGGGCGTCAACACGCTCGCGGGCAAGCTCACGTACGCGGCTGTCGCCGACGCCCACGGCATGACGTACACAGAGCTTTCGGACGCCGAGCGCGCGCTCGTCTGAGAGAGCAGCCCGTCGATGCCAGGCGGTCGCGCGCGCGCCCAGACGCTCGGCTTGCTTGACGGGCGAGTACGCCGCCTGACGCCGAGCCCCTCCGGGCGTCAGGCCTTGGAGCTCTCGGCCTTCTCCTCGACCTCCTTGGCGCTCTCGGAGGGCGAGATCCTGATGACCGCGTACGTCATTGCCATCGACAGGGCAAGGATCGCGGCGATGTAGAGGACGAGCTCGATGATGCTGATGACCGTATCCACTGCCCGACTAGGATAGCCCGATGCCACGAGCCTGCGTGATCGTTCTCGATGCCGTCGGAGCCGGCGAGCTGCCCGACGCCGCAGACTGGGGTGACGAGGGCTCGGACACGCTCGGCAACGTGTCGCGCGCCGTCGGGGGGCTCGATCTTCCGAATCTCGAGGCGCTCGGCCTCGGAAACGTCGAGCCGCTGGAGGGCTGCCCGCCCCAACCGTACGCGCCTGCAGTCGCGGGTCGCCTCGTCGAGCGCTCGAAGGGAAAGGACACGACCGCCGGCCACTGGGAGCTGATGGGCGTCGTCACACCGACGGCCTTCCCGACGTATCCGTACGGGTTCCCGGACGACGTGATCGACCCGTTCATGAACCGGACGGGCCGCGGTGTGCTCGGCAACAAGCCTGCGTCGGGCACCGAGATCATCCAGGAGCTCGGCGAGGAGCACCAGCGCACCGGTAAGTGGATCGTGTACACCTCGGCGGACTCCGTCTTCCAGCTCGCGGCGCACGAAGAAACGATTCCGCTCGAGGAGCTCTATGCAGGGTGTCGGGTCGCCCGCGAGATCCTCACGGGAAAGCACGCGGTGGGCCGGGTGATCGCCCGCCCTTTCCTCGGCGGCCCCGGGCAGTACGAGCGCACGCCGAACCGGCACGACTTCTCTCTCGAGCCCCGTCGCCCGAACTACCTGACTGCGATCCGCGATGCGGGTCTGACGACGTACGGCGTGGGGAAGATCTCGGACATCTTTGCCGGTTGCGACATCGACGAGTCGTTTCCGACGAAGTCGAACGTGGAGGGCATCAACCGCACGATCGAGCTGCTCGAGAACATCGACTCGGGGCTCGTCTTCACGAACCTCGTCGAGACCGACCAGCTCTGGGGCCACCGCAACGACCCGGTCAACTTCCACCGCTGCCTGCAGGACTTCGACCGGCGCCTGAACGACATCCTCGAGGCGTTGCGTGAGGACGACCTGCTGATCCTCACTTCCGACCACGGCTGCGACCCGACGACGCCGTCGACCGACCATTCGCGAGAGCACGCCCTGCTGCTCGCCTACGCGGCGGGAAAGAACGCGGCCGGGAGAATCCACGAGGACGGTGAGTTCAGCGACGTCGGCGCGACCGTGTGTGCGTGGCTCGGCGCGAAGCATCCGGGCAAGGGCGCCCCGGGCCGCCCGATCATCGAGCGGTGAAGATCGACGACCCCGAGGCGGTCGCCCGGCAATACGCGACAGAGGCAGGACTCGCCGCACGCAAGCGCGCGTACCGACATGTCACGGGTCCCGACGCACGCGCGCTCGCGGTCGAGGCCATACTCGCGGCGGCTCCGGCGCGGATCCTGGAGGTGGGCTGCGGCGAGGGTGAGATGGCCGAGCAGCTCGGTGAGAGCGCCGAGGTCGTCGCCGTCGACCAGTCTCCTCGGATGGTCGAGCTGACCGCACGTCGTGGGGTCGACGCGCACGTGGCGGACGTGCAGGCGCTGCCGTTTCCCGATGCGAGCTTCGATGCGGTGCTCGCGGCCTGGATGCTGTACCACGTGTCCGAC
This sequence comes from uncultured Actinomycetes bacterium, assembly GCA_963839755.1. Lineage (GTDB taxonomy): Bacteria > Actinomycetota > Thermoleophilia > Gaiellales > Gaiellaceae > Gaiella. The sequence continues at coordinate 60,970 of CAWIVU010000011.1, read as the reverse complement.
CTCGATCGAGGGCTCGAGGAGATCGCCCGCGTGCTCCGCCCAGGCGGTCGACTCGTCGCCGCGACGAACGCCGACGACCACCTCCTGGAGCTGCTCGCCGTCGGCGGCCTCGGGCGATGGGAGCTCCCGTTCTCCTCCGAGAACGCCGCCGAGCTGCTGGAGCGGCACTTCGCGTCGGTGGAGCGGCGTGATGCGTACGGCACGGTCACGTTCGTCGAGATCGGTGCGGTTCGCGAGTACTTCGGCTCCTCGGAGCGTCTGACACCCGCGCTGGAGCGGCTGCCCGAGGCACTCGCGGCGCCGATCGTCGCGCGCCGGCGTCCCACGGTCTTCGTTGCGACGAAAGCGGCCTGATGCTTCCTGCCCGGCTGATCGAGCAGAAGCGGAACGGCGGGGAGCACGACTCAGCGGAGCTGGCCGAGCTGATCCTCGCGTACGCGCGCGACGAGGTGCCCGACTACCAGATGGCCGCCTGGTGCATGGCCGTCTTCTTCAACGGGCTCACCGCGTCCGAGACGCACGCGCTCACCGACGCGATGATTCGCTCGGGCGAGACGCTCGACCTGAGGACAGCGCTCGGACGCAAGGTCGTCGACAAGCACTCGACCGGCGGGGTGGGAGACAAGACGTCGATCGCTGTCGGCCCGATCGTGGCCGCGTGCGGCGTGCCGCTCGGCAAGATGAGCGGGCGCGGCCTCGGTCACACCGGCGGCACACTCGACAAGCTCGAGTCCATCCCCGGATTTCGAGTCGAGCTGACCACGGACGAGATGATCGCGCAGCTTCGAGACGTCGGCGTGGCGATCGTCGGCCAGACGGCGAACCTCGTCCCGGCCGACAAGAAGCTGTACGCGCTCCGCGACGTGACGGCGACCGTCGACATCGTCCCGCTGATCGCGAGCTCGATCATGTCGAAGAAGCTCGCCGCGGGCGCCGACGCGATCGTTCTCGACGTCAAGGTCGGCGACGGCGCGTTCATGAAGACGGTCGACGACGCGCGCGAGCTGGCACGCGTGATGATCGAGATCGGCGTGCGGGCCGGTCGGGAGGTCACGTGCCTCCTGACGGACATGGACCAGCCTCTCGGCCGCGCCGTGGGCAACGCTCTCGAGGTCGTGGAGGCGCGCGATACGGTCCGCGGGGACGGCCCGGCGGATTTCACCGCGCTCGTGCTGGACGCCTCCGCACGACTCCTCGCGTACTCGGATCTCGGCATCGACGTGGACGAAGGGCGGCGACGCGCCGAGGCCGCTCTGGCCGACGGCAGCGCGCTCGAGGCCTACGAGCGGTGGATCCGCGCCCAGGGAGGCGATCCCGATCCCGACGTGCTGGAGCGCGCGCCCGTCCTACGCCAGGTGCCCGCGCCGCGCGACGGCATCGTGACCCGCCTCGGCGCACTCGACGTCGGGATTGCGGGGCTCGAGCTCGGGGCCGGACGTCGAGCAAAGGCTGACGTCGTCGATCACGCGGTCGGCGTGCTCTGCTTCGCGAAGCGAGGCGACACCGTGCTGGCAGGGGACGACCTCGCCGAGATCCACGCACGCGACGAGGACGCCGCTGACCGCGCCGCTGCGGCGGTGCTCGCCGCCTACGAGCTCGGTGACGAGGCGCCGCCCGAGCGCGGGATCGTCCTCGACGTCGTCCAGTAAACGACGTTACGAAGCGGGCACGAGGCCGTCGAGCGCGTCGGCGAGGCCGTGGAGGCTCGGCAGCTCGCGTGAGGGCGGCGGTTCAGCGGTCTCGGCGAGACGGTTGATCCAGACGGTCGGGATCCCGAGTGCTGTGGCCGGCACGACGTCGTGGAAGTGACTCTGGGCGACGTGTACGTCCGGTAGTCGTCCGACCGCGTCGGCGAACGCGTGCCAGTGGTCGTGCGCCGGCTTGTACGCGCCGATCTCGGACGCGACGATCTCGAGATCGAACGGGATGACGATCGTCTCCATCGACGCCTCGATGAGATCCCGATCCGAGTTGGTGAGGATCCCGAGTCTCCAGCCGCGACGCCGGGCCTCCTCGAGCTCGTCGCGAACCTCCGGAAACACCGGCCAGTCCGGCAGGGACGCGGCGGGGTCGGCGTCGACACCCAATCTGCGCGCCGTCTCCTGCAGCACGTCGCGGTAACGCCGTCCCGGGTCCTCCGCCTGAACAACGGGCTCGAGCTCGTGATACCGCTCGAGGAGCGACGGGTCGCCGAGCGCGGCGCCGATCCCGGCGTTCCAGTCGACGAGCGTCCCGTAGCAATCGAAGGTCGCCCAGCGCTCCACGCGCCCGAGCCTAGTCGGTTGCCTTCGTCGCGTTGATCTGACGCGTTCTTCACGAGCGCGTCGGCCCGATCGCGCGCGCGCGTCGGCACGAACTCGCCCCGCGCGTCGGCCCGAACGTCGGCGGGCGCGTCTGCACGAAACATCGGCGCGCGCGTCGGTACGAGTGCCGCCCGAACGTGGCACGAACTTGGCACGAAGTCGGCACACCTTCGTGCGAGTTTCGGCGATAGCGTTCGTGTAGGGCACCGGGGGTGCCCCTGGGGGTGGTTGTCGGCGCGGTGCCGTCGTCGGTTCGGGGCCTACGATGACCGGATGCCCGAGCTCCCCGAGGTCGAGACCGTCCGGCGCCGGCTCGCTCCCGTGCTCGAGGGAGCGACCATCGAGCGCGCCGAGATTGCCGACCCACGCCTCACGCGACCCGTCGAGCCCGCGATCGTGGCCGGCGCCCTCGCAGGAGAGACGGTCTCATCCGTCGAGCGACGCGGGAAGTACCTGCTCTGGCGGCTGGCGAGCGGGCGCACGCTCGTCGTCCACCTTCGCATGACCGGCTCGTTCCGTCATGCGGGCGCGGGCGAGCTCCCCGACGACGCACATCGACGCGCGAAGCTCACGCTCGACACGGGCGCGGAGGTCGCGTATCGCGACGTCCGGCGCTTCGGCACGTGGGAGCTGCTCGACGCCGACCACCTGCGGCCGTACTTCGCGGCACGGCTCGGGCCGGAGCCCCTCGCAGCCTCGTTCAGCGCGGCGCGGCTCGGCTCGCTGGCGGCCGGGCGGCGCCTCTCGGTCAAGGGGTTCCTGCTGGATCAGAAGCGTCTGGCAGGGATCGGGAACATCTACGCCGACGAGGCGCTCTGGCGGTCGCGCATCCATCCCCGGCGACCCGCCGGTGAGCTCGACACCGACGAGCTCGCGCGCCTCCACCGGGCCGTTCGGGCAGCGCTCCGCCGCGGTGTCGAGCTGCAGGGCTCGACGCTCAGCGACTACGTCACGCCGGACGGGGACGCAGGTGGGATGCAGCACGAGTTCCGGGTCTACGGTCGCGGCGGCGAGCCGTGCGACCGCTGCGGCACGCCGATCGAGCGGATCGTCGTCGCCGGCCGCGGCACCTGGCTCTGTCCGCGCTGCCAGCGGCTCTGAACCAGGCCCGGGCAGAGCCCACGTCCCGGGAGGCTCGTACACTCGAGCCATGGCCAGGACGGCGATCACGGAAGCCGTGGTGCTTCGGTCGTTCGCCTTCGCCGAGGCGGACCGGGTGTTGCACCTCTACACCGCCGCGAGCGGACGGACCGGCGCGATCGCCAAGGGCGTGCGCCGGACGAAGAGCCGGTTCGGCGGACGCCTGGAGCCGTTCTCGCACGTCGAGGTCGGTCTCCACCGAGGCCGCGGTGAGCTCAGCACCGTCACGGGCGCCTCGCTCGTCCGGTCGCACGACCGGGTCCGCTCGGACGGCTACCGCCTCCAGGTCGGCCTCGTCGGGCTGGAGGCGATGCTGAAGCTCTTCACCGAGGAGGAGCGGAACGACAAGGCGTTCCTCGCGCTGACGCGGTTTCTCGACGCGCTCGACGAGCGCGAGCCGCAACCCGGCCGCCGGCCAGCCCTCGACCCGCTCGTTCTCTCGTTCCAGCTCAAGCTCCTCTGGCTGTCGGGCTTTCTGCCGCACGTCGGGAGCTGTGTCGAGTGCGGGGCGGAGGAAGGGCTGGTCGCGTTCGACGCGGCCGCCGGCGGCGCCGTGTGCGCGAGGTGCGACCGTGGCACGGTCGAGCTCTCGCCCGAAGGGTTACGCGGACTCGCCGCCCTGCTCGGAGCGCCGATCGCGGACGCTGCAACGCTCTCGATCGGCGATCGAGCGGCACGCGACGCCCTCGCGGTCGTCACGTCGTCGTACGAGCACCACGGCGGCTTCCGGCTGCGAACGCTCGCCTAGCGTGCATCCCCGCTCCGCAGGGAAGCTTCTATCCTCATCCGCGCTAGAACCGCTCGAGGATGTGCTCCAGCGCGCCCTGGGCGATGAGCTGGTCCGTCAGCTCGTTCCGCCCCGGCCGAACCTCTCGGCGCACGATGCCCGTCTCCTCGTCGAGGCGGTACTGGCCCACCCAGTCGAGCCGCGGCGAGTAGATGTGGATCGTGACGGCGGGCTCACCGGCCTCGTGGCGCACTCGGTGGATGTACCCCGGGCCTCCCTGGCGTGAGTCGCCTGCGCGGAGGTGCAGCTCCAGGTCGTCGTGGCCGTACACGAGCAGGTCCTCCCGAACGCCGCCCGCGGCGACGCAGATCCCGACGCCCGAGATGTAGTGGTCGTGGAAGCCGGTGCCCTGACCGGGCATCCAGGACAGCACCCACGCGTCGACCTGCTCGTCCTCGTAGAGCAGCTCGTACCGGCGCTGATCGGGGTCGACACGGACGAGCGGCTCCCAGAGCTCCCGGCGGTCGTAGACGTCCGTCGCGAGTCGCTCGAGCTCCTCGGGGGTGAGCATCCCTTCGTGGGGAACGAGGTCTCCGAGTGACGCGAACGCTGGCGTGAAGAGCTGCGCTGTCGTCATCGTGACAACTGAGTGTACTCGCGACCCCGGTCCTTACCCCGTCGCGCGAGGCACGGTTCGGCCATTCGGCGTCGCCGAAGCTCAGTCGCGCGGTGGAGGGTCCCAGGGCGCTGCGAGCCGGTCGAGCAGGTGCTCGCGGGCGCGTGCGATCGAGATCCGCTCCTGGGCGAGGGAGTCGCGGTCCCGCACCGTGACGGTGTCGTCCTCGAGCGTCTGCTCGTCGATCGTCAACGCCCAGGGCGTCCCGATCTCGTCCTGGCGGCGATAGCGTCGCCCGATCTGCCCGCCGTCGTCGTGCTCGGCCACCATCACGCGGCGAAGCTCCTGGTGCAGCGCGCGGGCGCGCTCCGCCATCCCGGAGTCACGTGGTACGAGCGGCAGTACCGCCACCTTCACCGGCGCGATCGCGGGGTGCAGACGAAGCACGGTCCGCTCGCGCTCGGCGACGACCTCCTCGTGGTACGCGTCGCAGACGAAGGCGAGCATCGACCGGTTCACGCCGCCTGCCGGCTCGATCACCGCCGGGATGTACCGCTCGCCGCTGCCGCCGTCGACCCATTCGAGCCCGGTCCCGGACGCCTCCGAATGCGCGGTGAGGTCGAACGTGCCGCGATTCGCGATCCCCTCGAGCTCCGACCAGCCGATGGGGTACAGGTACTCGATGTCGCTCGTGGCGCTCGAGTAGTGCGAGAGCTCGTCCGCGTCGTGGACGCGCACCCGCAGGCCTTCCGCGCGGATCCCGTAGCGGGTGTACCACCCGAGCCGTTCGTCGATCCAGTAGCGGAACCACTCGTCGGCCTCGGCGGGCGGCACGAAGAACTCCATCTCCATCTGCTCGAACTCGAGCGTCCGGAAGATGAAGTTGCCCGGCGTGATCTCGTTGCGGAACGACTTTCCAACCTGAGCGATGCCGAACGGCGGCTTCCGCCGGGCCAGCTGGGCGACGTTCTTGAAGTTGACGAAGATCCCCTGCGCGGTCTCCGGGCGCAGGTAGACCGTCTGGCCGGTCTCCTCGACTGCGCCGACGCGCGTGGAGAACATGAGATTGAACTGCCGTGCCTCGGTGAGGTCGCAGTCCGGGGTCTCGCCGGGCCGCTTGCTCGGTTTCCGCCCGCAGCGGATCTCCTCGTGCTCGCGGTCCTCGAGATGGTCGGCGCGGAACCGGAGCTTGCAGGCGCGGCAATCGACCAGAGGATCGGTGAAGCCGCCGACGTGGCCCGACGTCTCCCAGATCCTCGGATGCAGGATGATCGCGGAGTCGAGCGCGACGATGTCGTCCCGCTCCTGCACCATCGCCTCGAGCCAGCGGGCCTTCACGTTCTCCTTCAGGAGCACGCCGTAGTGGCCGTAGTCGTACGACGACCCGAGACCACCGTAGATCTCCGACGACGGGAACACGAACCCGCGCCGGCGGCAGAGCGAGACGATCTTGTCCATCGTGAGCTCGGTCGCCATGCGCGCCAACGCTACCGTCGTGCGCGTGGCTGGCAGGGGCACACCGGCGGTGACCGCGGCCGAGCGGGCGGGGATCTCGTTCCGCGTCCGCGCGTACGAGCACGACCCGCGCACGCCGTCGTACGGGCTCGAGGCGGTGGAGAAGCTCGGGCTCGATGCGACGCGGGTCTTCAAGACGCTCGTCGTCGACGTCGACGGCACGCTCACGGTCGCGGTCGTCCCTGTCGAGGCCCAGGTCGACCTCCGCGGGCTCGGCAAGCGTGCGCGGATGGCCGACGCGAGGGCCGCCGAGCGTGCGACGGGCTACGTGACGGGTGGGATGAGTCCGCTGGGCCAGCGTCGGTCGCTCCCGACGATCGTCGACGACTCGGCGCTCGCCTTCGAGACGATCCACGTGAGCGCCGGGAGACGCGGGCTGGAGCTCGAGCTGGCGCCGGCCGACCTGCTCGCGCTCACTGGTGGGCGTGCGGCGGCGATAGCCTCCCGCCGGTGAGCGAAGCGACGCAGGTACCGGTCGAGCTCCACATCGTCTCCGACTCCACCGGGGAGACGGCCGCGCGGCTCGTCCTCGCCCTCGAGGCCCAGTTCCCCGACCTCGCCTTCGAGGAGGTACGTCACCCGCGCGTCGAATCGGTCGACGACCTCGCCCTGGCGGTGAGCCGGGCGCGGGGGCGCCCCGCCGTGATGGTCTACACGCTCGTCGAGCGGGGGCTGCGCGACGCGATGCGCCGGCTCTGCCGCCGCGCGCGTGTCCACTACTGCGACCTCCTCGGCCATCCGATCGACTCGATCTCGCGCGTGGCCGGCGTCGCTGCGCGCATGGAGCCGGGCGCCCGCGCGCCGCTCGACGACACCTACTTCAAGCGGATCGAGGCGATCGAGTTCGCCGTTCGCTACGACGACGGCGTGGGAGGAGGGCTCGACGAGGCCGACGTCGTCCTCGTCGGCGTGTCGCGCACGTCCAAGACGCCGCTCTCGATCTTCCTCGGGTTCCTGGGCCACAAGGCGGCGAACGTGCCGATCGTCGCCGGGGTCGAGCCGCCTGCCGCCTTGTTCGAGATCGATCGCGCCAAGATCGTGGGCCTGACGATCGATCCCGAGCGGCTCGCCGAGATCCGGGAGGAGCGCGTGCGCTCGATGGGCGCCCCCCGGAAGCGCTACGCCGACCTCGAGGCCGTGTTCGAGGAGCTCGACGCGGCATCCCGTGTCCACCGTCGCCTGCGCTGCCCGGTGATCGACGTGTCCGAGCTCTCCGTCGAGGAGACGGCGATGCGGATCATCAAGCTCGTGGCCGAGCGCGCGAGGCGGCGCGAGACGGCGTCGGCATGAGCGGCCCGAACGACCGGTACGGCCTGCTCGCGCGTGGCGTCCGGCGGGACATGACAGAGAAGGGCTGGGTGCCGATCCGCTACTGGGTCGTGTGGTGGAGCGCCCTCGGCGTCGCGATGGCGCTGTTCTACGTCGTCCTCACGCCCCTGTGGCTCGGCCTCCGCGGCGCCGCCTGGGTCGCAGAGCTGCGCTCGCGCCGCGCAAGCAGAGAACAACCACCCCCAGGGGCACCCCCGGTGCCCTGACTTCACGCTATCGGCAGACGTGTGTCGAGTGGGAACCGTGATCGTGCCGAGTGCGTGCCGATCGCTCCACACTCTCGGCGCGAACCGCAGAACGCAGGAAGGCGTCGGCCTCGCGCTGCGTCCGAAGGCGCGCGACGCGGAACCGCGCGAGGTCGCGTGGATACCGATGACGGCGCGGCCGCTCGTGCTCGAGCGAATAGCGAAAGAGCGAGTCGTTGCCCGATAGGGCCGTCCGTAGCGACTCGCGGTTGCCGTTCCAGAGCTCCTCGCGCGTCGCGACGCGACGCAGGGTCCTGACGACGAGGCGTGGGAGCCAGACACGGCGGGGGAGGTCCAGCCAGACGACCGTGTCCGCGCGCTCGAGCACGAGATAGCCGAGCTTCCCGCGATACGAGCCGTCGATCACCCACGCGTCGCGTTCGACGAGCGGCTCGACCCGCCGCCGGAACTCCTGCGCGTCGAGCTCCGTCCACCCGGCCTGGTGGTGAATCGCGTCGAGCTCGACGAACGGCACCTTCATGATCTCGGCGAGCGCACGCGCGAACGTCGTCTTCCCGCAACCGCTGGCAGTTGCGATGACGGCAACTCGCTGCACAGCCGGATCTTCTAGCGCGCGACGAAGTCGCGCGCCGTACGTAGGATCCGCGCCGTGCGGCTGGTCTACGCATACGACGAGGAAGCTCCTGGGGGGCGGGAGCTCCTCGGCGGCAAGGGCGTCGGGCTTGCCGAGATGACCGCGTTGGGCGTCCCCGTTCCCGCCGGCTTCACGATCACGACCGACGCGTGTCGCGCCACCATGGAGGCAGGCGAGGTGCCCGAGAGCCTGTGGCCCGAGGTCGACGAGCACGTCACGCTCCTGGAGGAGAAGACCGGCAAACGCTTCGGCGACGCCTCGGACCCGCTGCTCGTCTCGGTGCGCTCGGGCGCCGCGGTCTCGATGCCGGGGATGATGGACACGATCCTCAACCTGGGGCTCAACGACGTCGCCGTCGAAGGGCTTGCCGCGGCGACCGGCAACCCGCGCTTCGCGTACGACTCGTACCGGCGGCTCATCCAGATGTACGGCGAGGTGGTCGACGGGATCGACGGGCACGTGTTCGAAGGCGAGCTGCAGTCACTGAAGGAGCAGCGCGGAGTGAAGCTCGACGTCGAGCTCACGGCCGACGACATGAAGGGCCTGATCGCGACGTTCGCCGAGCTCTACGAGCGCGAGGTCGGCGTCCCGTTCCCCACGGACGCCCGCGAGCAGCTCCACCGCGCCACGCGTGCGGTGTTCGACTCCTGGGAATCGCCGCGCGCCAGGGTCTACCGACGGACGTACGACATCCCCGACGACCTCGGCACAGCGGTCAACGTCGTCCAGATGGTCTTCGGGAACAAGGGCGACACGTCGGGCACCGGGGTCTGCTTCACGCGCGACCCGTCGACGGGCGAGCGGCGCCTCTACGGCGAGCTCCTCGTCAACGCACAGGGCGAGGACGTCGTCGCCGGCATCCGCACGCCCGAGCCGATCGAGCGGATGCGCGAGCTCCTTCCGGACGCGTACACAGAGCTCGCGAGCACGCTCGATCGACTCGAGGAGCACTACCGGGAGATGCAGGACATCGAGTTCACGGTCGAGGAGGGACGGCTCTTCCTGCTCCAGACCAGGACGGGGAAGCGAACCGCGCAGGCCGCGCTGCGGATCGGCGTCGAGATGACCGAGGAGGGCCTCGTCTCGCGCGAGGAGGCCGTCGCCCGTATCGACCCGGGTCAGCTCGACCAGCTTCTGCACCCGATGATCGATCCCGGCGCCGACGTCGACGTCGTCGCGAGGGGGCTCAACGCGTCGCCCGGGGCGGCCTCCGGGGCGATCGTGCTCGACGCCGACCTCGCCGAGGAGCGCGGGCGGGAGGGAGTCGACGTCGTGCTCGTCCGCTGGGAGACGACGCCCGACGACATCCACGGCCTGATCCACGCGCGCGGCGTCCTGACGGCACACGGCGGGATGACCTCGCACGCCGCCGTCGTCGCGCGCGGGATGGGAAAGCCGTGCGTCGCCGGCTGCGACGCGCTGACGATCGACCTGAAGGCCCGAACCGTTCGGCTCGGCGAGGTCGAGCTACGCGAGGGCGATCAGCTCACGATCGACGGCGGCACGGGACGCGTGATCGTCGGCGCAGTCTCCCTCGTGCCACCCGCGATCGACGAGAACTTCGAGACCATCCTCGGCTGGGCGGACGACGCTCGCCGGCTCCGCGTGCGCGCCAACGCCGACACACCCGAGGACGCTGCGAAGGCGCGCGAGTTCGGCGCGGAGGGGATCGGCCTCTGCCGGACCGAGCACATGTTCATGGCGCCCGACCGCCTGCCGGTCGTCCAGGAGATGATCCTCGCCGGCGACGAGCCGGCGCGGCGAGCGGCCCTGGACCGCCTCCTTCCCGTCCAGCAGGCGGACTTCGAGGGGATCTTCGAGGCGATGGCGGGCTTCCCGGTCACGATCCGCCTGCTGGACCCGCCGCTGCACGAGTTCCTGCCGTCGGTCGACGAAGCCACCTCCGGCGCGATGCGCAAGCGGATCGAGCAGCTCCGCGAGTCGAACCCGATGCTCGGGACGCGAGGCTGCCGTCTCGGCCTTCAGTACCCCGAGATCTACGAGATGCAGGTGCGGGCGATCGTCCGCGCGGCGTACGCCGTGCGCGAGCGCACGGGCGAGGCGCCGCTCGTCGAGATCATGCACCCGCTCGTCGGGTTCGGCGAGGAGCTGCGTCGCCTGCGCGAACTCACCGAGCGCGTGGCCGCGGAGGAGAACGAGGTCGCCCACCTGATCGGGACGATGATCGAGCTGCCGCGCGCGTGCGTACGGGCTGACGAGATCGCCGAGATCGCCGACTTCTGCTCGTTCGGCACGAACGACCTCACCCAGACGGCGCTCGGTTTCTCGCGCGACGACGCGGAGGGCAAGTTCCTGACGTATTACCTCGAGCACGGCGTCCTCGAGCGAAACCCGTTCGAGGTGCTCGACGTCGAGGGAGTGGGCGACCTGATGCGGATCGCGGTCGAGCGGGGACGCAGCGTCAAGCCCGACCTCAAGCTCGGGATCTGCGGAGAGCACGGCGGCGAGCCGCGCTCGGTCGCGTTCTGCCACGAGCTCGGGCTCGACTACGTCTCCTGCTCGCCGTACCGCGTGCCGCTCGCCCGTCTCGCCGCCGCGCAGGCAGCGCTCGCGGACGAGGGTGTCACCTCGGTCGCGGTCGGCGGCTGACCGCCCGGTCGAGGAGCGAGGAGGTGCCCGCGTCCATCGAGACCGCCGTCGATCGGGCCCGCGTGGGGGAGCGCATGGCGCACTACGCAGTCCCGGGGGTGGCGCTTGCCGTGATCGCGGACGGCGAGATCGCCCACGAGGCGAGCTACGGCGTCACGGACGCCGGGCAATCGGCGCCCGTGACGACCGAGACGCGCTTCCAGGCGTGCTCGATCTCGAAGCCGATCGCGGTGCTCGGCATGCTGCGCCTCGTCGAGCGCGGCCTGATCGACCTCGATGCCGACGTGAATGACGTCCTGACGTCGTGGTGCGTCCCGCCCAACGCGTCCTGGCAGCCACGCATCACCCTGCGGCAGATCGCGAGTCACAGCGCCGGCCTCACGGTGAGCGGCTTCCCGGGCTACCGCGCCGACGCGCCGCTACCGACGCTGACGCAGATCCTGACGGGCAGCTATCCGGCCAACACCCCGGCGGTGCGCGTCGACACCTTCCCGGGCGTGCAGTTCCGCTACGCGGGCGGTGGGACCATGGTCCTGCAGCAGGTCCTCGAAGACGTGACGGCCCGGCCGTTCCGCGAGCTGATGCGCGAGCTCGTCCTCGACCCGCTCAGGATGACCTCGAGCGACTACGCGCAGCCTCTTCCGCCCGGTCTCCACGGCGACGCGGCGACCGGGCACCTCTCGGACGGAAGCGCCGTGCCCGGACGCTGGCACGTGTACCCGGAGCTGGCGGCGGCCGGGCTCTGGACGACCCCGGGTGACCTGGCGCGCTACGCGATCGCCGTTCAGCACGCCTACCGCGGAGGCCCGGATGCGATCCTCGGCCCGGAGCTCGCACGGCAGATGCTGACCCCGCAGATCGGCTCGACGCCGCGGATCGGGGGTCTCGAGTCCCTCGGGCTCGGGCTCTTCCTCGGCGGTCGACCCGAAGTGACGTACTTCGGTCACAGCGGAGGGAATGAAGGCTTCAGGTGCCACCTCCTCACACATCGGGACGCCGGTTGCGGCGCCGTGGTGATGACGAACGGCGAAAGAGGCGCCTCGCTGATCCAGGAGCTCTTCGACGCGCTCGGGCGCGAGTTGGAATGGCCAGGCTACGAGGCGGGCGAGCAGCCGCCGAACGCGGAGCCCAGCGTGGCGCTCGACACCTTCGTCGGCGCGTACGAGCTCAGACCGGGTGTCACGATCCGGGTGTTGCGCGACGGCGACGCGTTGTGCGTCCGCGCACCGGGTCAGCACGAGGCCCGGTTCGTGCGGGTCGGGGAGACGGAGTTCGGGTCGTTCGCGGTCGACACCACGCTGCGGTTCGCCCTGACGGCGGACCTGCTCGTGACCGAGCTGATCGTCGGCCAGAACGGAGACGAGCTCGTCTGCCGCCCAACCCCCGGGTGACGCCTACACGTAGCTCTCGATGCGCACGTACGCGACGAGGACGCTCGCAACGGCGATCAGGCCGACGAGCGCGGGGCCGACCGAGCGCGTCCGCGCGTCCCTGAACTGCGAGAGGGCGAACGTCGCCAGGATCCCGCCCACGAGCCCGCCGAGGTGGCCGCCGATCGAGATGTTGGGGATCGCGAACGTCAGCAGGAGGTTCAGGGCGATCAGTCCCATGGCCTGCCCGGCGAACGATCCCGTCGCGCGATACTCGAGGACCAGCAGCGCGCCCATGATCCCGTAGATCGCGCCCGAGGCGCCGACAGTTGGCGTGAACGGGTCGGTGAAGAGCAACGCGCCGGCCGAGCCTGCGAGGCCCGCCGCGAAGTAGACGAGGACGAAGCGGAGCGAGCCGAGCGCCTGCTCGACGATCGTCCCGAGCCAGTAGAGAGCGAGCATGTTGAACGCGAGATGGAGCAGGCTCCCGTGCAGGAACATGGCCGTGACGAGGCGATACCAGTCGCCCTCGACGCTGATCGCGGCGCCGATCAAAGCCCAATCGGCGAACAGCTCGCCACCCGGCCGTCCGACGCCACCGCCCTGGTACACGGTCACGAGGTAGACGAGCAGGTTGAGCGCGACGAGCGCGACCGTCGCGGGCGCATCGAGCCCGGCGATCGTCCGACGGGTCCGTTGGACGGTCCGCTGCGGGCTGGCAGATCGTCGCGGCGCGCCGACTCCCGCATGGTCCGGGCACTTGATCCCGACCGGCGCGAAGTTCATGCACTCCTCGCAGATCGGACGGCCGCATTCCGAGCACGAGACGAGCGTCTCGCGGCCGGGGTGCCGGTAGCAGTGCGGTGTTTCGGCCACGAGTGCGGCTAGCGTACCGGCGTGCGCGTCCACGTCGCGTTCACGCCCGACGAGGCGGCGGCAGCCCCGACGGGGGTCGTGATCGACGTGATTCGCGCCACGTCGACCATCTGCCAGGCGCTCGACGCGGGCTACGAGCGCGTCTGGTGCGCGGCCGAGGTGGAGGACGCGCGAGCGCTCCGAAACGGGGACGTCACGCTCGGAGGCGAACGGCTCGGAGTGCGGATCGACGGCTTCGATCTCGGCAACTCACCGCGCGAATATCTGGCGCCGCGCTCGGGGACGCTCGCGATGTCGACGACCAACGGGACGCGCGCGATCGTCACCGCGGCAGAGCGCTGCGAGCGCGTCTACATCGCCTCCCTGCTCAATCTCGCGGCCGTCACGGAGGCTGCACGTGCCCACGGGGACGATGTCGCGGTGTTCTGCGCCGGCGTGAAGGGCGCCTTCGCGCTCGACGACGCGTACGTCGCCGGCCGGATGGCGGACGGGCTCGGGTTCGAGCCGAGCGACGCAGCCGAGGCGGCTCGGAGGCTCGCGACGTCCTACGGGAGCGCCGAGGAGGCGTTCAGAGCGTCACGGTCCGGCCGCAACCTGATCAACCACGGTCCGGAGCTCGAGGCCGACATCGCGTGGTGCGCGCGGGAGAGCGTCCTCGATGTCGTGCCTCGGTTGGTCGGGATGCACGGCGTCGCGGCGGAGCTCAAGCTCTAGGGCCCGGTCGCCGCCCCGGAGACGGGCGGCCCGTCGATCCCGAGCCGCTCGGTGAGCCAGTCGAGCTGCTCACGCCGGGCACGGTCGTCGAGGTCGTGCTCCGCCTCGTACCACCTGAGCTCGGCGTCGTCGGGCGCGGCGTCCGCAAGGGCCTGCAGCGCTGGTTCGGGAACGACCGAGTCGGAGCGGCCGGCTTGGAGGAGCAGGTCACCCTTCGCCTCCGCGATTCGCGACAGCGGGTCGATGGGGGTGAGCACGTCCTCCACGTCGTCGCGAAGGTCCGCCGGCGCCGCCGCGACGTACTCCGACACGGGCGCCGCACCTGCCGACATCAACGCCGTGGCGTCGACCCGGTCGTCGACACCCGCCACGATCGCCCCGAGCCTGCCTCCGAAGCTCCAGCCGACGAGCCCGAGCCGATCCGGGTCGACTCGCTCGTCGGCAGCGAGCGTGTCGAACGCCCTTCGCACCGCGACGGCGTCCGCGACGATCGTGTCGCGCTGCCACCGGAGGGTCTCCTCGGGTGTGAGCCCGGCCGGCGGGGTCGCGCTCCCGGAGGGGAGCGTGAGGGTGAGCGCGACAGCGCCTCGGGCCGCGAGCCACTCGGCGAGGGGGAGGAGCTGGGAGCGCTCGCCGCCCGAGCCGTGGAGGTAGACGACTCCCGGGACGCGACCGTCGCTTCGCGGCGGCATCGCGAGATAGCCCTCGACGCGACCGTTGCCGCCCGCGAAGGAGACCTCCCGGACGACGAGCGGATCGTCGCGCTCGACGCGAGCACCGGCCTCGACCGCGAGTGGCGCGTCCTCGTCGTACGCGAACGTGTCGTCGCCGTTCGTGTCCGTGCCTCCGCAGCCGGCGGCCAGAGCGGCGAGGACGAGAGCGACCGTGGCTCGCGGCATCCGGCGAGGGTAGCGACGACCCACGCAAGCGAGCATCGTCCGTGTCGTTACGCTCGGGCGGTGGAAGCCGGCCGAGACGAGCTGATCGCGCGTGCGACGTCGTTCGCCTCCGTGGCCGACGTGTACGAGCGGGCGCGTCCCGAGTATCCACGCGAGGCTGTCGAGTGGCTCACGGGGCCGGCGCCGCTCGACGTCGTCGACCTCGGCGCCGGCACCGGCAAGCTCACGCGCGGCCTTCTCGAGATCGGCCACCGCGTAACGGCCGTCGAGCCTCTCCCCGAGATGCTCGAGCGACTGCGCGCTGCGGCGCCGAAGGCCGCCGCGGTGCTCGGCACCGCCGAGCTGATTCCACTCGATGACGACTCGACCGACGTCGTGACAGCCGCGCAAGCGTTCCACTGGTTCGACCACGGGCGCGCGCTTCCGGAGATCGCCCGCGTTCTCCGCCGCGAGGGACGACTCGCGCTCGTCTGGAACATGCGGGACGAGCGAGAGCCGTGGGTGGCGAAGCTCTCGGATCTGATCGGGTCGGAGGACGCGCGAGCCGGCGAACACGTCGTGCCGTCGCTCGAGGGCGAGGGATTCGGGCCCGTCGAGCGCGCGAGCTTCGAGCATGTCCAGCGCCTCGACCGGGAGAGCCTGCGCGACCTCGTCCTCTCGCGGAGCTACTGCGCGGTGCGGCCACCCGAGGAGCGGGCACCCGTGATTGCCGCGGTGGACGCTCTCTTCGACGTGCACGCCGTCGGCGACGAGATCGTGTTGCCGTACGTCACCCGGTGCTTCCGCGCCGTGGTCTCGGAAGTGGAGAGCGGCTAGAGAAATCGCTTGCATGAGAACGCGTGTTCGTATAGAACATGTGTTCCCATGATCGCCTGCCTCCTCATCCAGGGATTCGAGCTCCGTGTGGCGCTCCGGTCACGGCCGAGGCTCGCGGTCCTTCCTGCGGCCCTTGCACCAGAGCCCGGTCGGGAGCCGTTGCTGGGGCCTGTCACGGCCGCGGCGGAGGCGGCGGGCGTCGTCTGCGGGATGCGGCTCGGGGAGGCGCTCGCGACCTGCCCGGAGCTGGTGCTCGTCGATCCCGACCCTGCGGGCGCCGAGCGGGAGTGGGAGGGAGTGTTGCGTCGTCTCGAGGACTCGGGCTTCGCAGTGGAGCCGGTCGAGCCGGGCGTGGTCGTGTTCGAGACCCGCGGCGTCGAGCGGCTCTACGGAGGGGTGGAGGCGGCGCTCTCGAAGGCCCTCGCCTCCGTCGGACCTGCCTGGGACCCGCGCGCAGGCGCGGGACAGCGCCGCTTTGTCGCCCTCGCGGCGGCGAGCGTGGCGCACCCGGGGCAGGCGGTGATCGTCGAGGGGAGGGATGAGCGATCGTTTCTCGAGCCGCTCCCGCTCTCGCTCCTGCCGCTCGAAGAGGAACGGTACGCCGAGCTCGAAGGTCTCGGCGTCCGCACCCTCGGCGCCCTCGCTGCCCTGCCGGGCGGCGCCGTGGCCGAGCGGCTGGGTCAGGAGGGGAAGCGGGCGTGGAGCCTCGCGCGCGGCGGGGAGCGCCGTCGCGTGCGCGGGCGATCGCCTGCGGCAGAGCTGGTCGAGGCGCTCTCCTTCCCCGAGGCGGTCGCGAACGAGCTCACCCTGCGCCGCGCGTTCGGCGCGCTCCTCGATCGGCTGCTCGCGCGGCCCGAGCGGGCCGCACGGCCGTTCCGGAAGCTCGCGCTCTCGGCCCGCCTCGTCGGCGGCGGCTCGTGGCGCAGGACGGTGACCCTGCGCGAGGCGACCGGTGAGCGGGGCCGGTTGCGCTCGGCGCTCGGGCCGAAGCTCGTCGAGATCCCTGCGCCGGTGGTGGAGCTGCGGCTCGAGGCGGTCGAGCTCGCAGAGCACGCCGGACAACAGCTCGCGCTCGTGGCGCCCGAGGGGGAGGAGGCCGGCGTCCGCCTGCGGGAAGGGCTCCGCCAGGTACGCGCGAGCGCCGGGGGCGGCGCGGTAGGTGCGGTCGTCGAGGTCGCGCCCTGGTCGCGCATCCCGGAGACGCGCGCGCTCGTGGTTCCCCGTGATGCGTGATGGCTGTTGCACGGAATGTCGCAGGGCGTCTGAACGAGCCCCGCCCTGCGCTGGTGGAGACCGCGGGGGGCGGTGTCCCGCGGCTCGTGAACCGTGAGGCCGTGACGGTCGTCCGCGAGGAATGGCGCGTCGTCGACCGCTGGTGGACCGAGGAGCCGGTCGACCGGCGCTACTTCGAGGTGGTGCTCGAGTCGGGTCGGAACGTGTGCGTCTACCGCGACGGCGAGCGCGCCTGCTGGTTCACGCAACGCGCATGACGCTTCGCGTCATGCGCGCCAGACAGACATGCTGCTACCGGGAAGGGCTGATCGAATGATCCTGGGCGACCGCCTCCGCGGCGAGCGGCTCCCACTCGTCCGCCTGCTCGGGCGGCACGACGACCCACTGGCGGAAGGGCTCGCCCTGGCCGGACGGGTCGAACAGGTGCGCGCCCGGGACGGCGAGCGCCCGCACGTGCGCCGTCGGGTCGGTGAGCTTGAACACCATGCCCGTCCGGGTGAGCCCGAACACGACCCGCCCGGAGCGCTTCACGCACGGCATCCCGAAGACCTGAGATGCCCGGCAGTCCGTATTCCAGGCAGTGATCGCGTCGACGATGTCGTCGTAGCGCTGTCGCCCGGGTCGCCTCGTATCGGCCACGCTGGGCTAGAGAGCCTCCTGGTCGAAGAACGTCGCCCTGACCGCGGCGAGATCCTCGTCGGTGCGCGCTTCCTGCAATCCACGCACGAACGCGCCGTAGCCGCAGTTCGGCGAGTGCACGTTCAGGAAGCGCACCTCGTCCGGGCCGGTGTACGCGAACATGTGCGGGGTGCCGGGCGGCACCTGCACCCAGGTGCCTGCGACCGCTCGAAGCTCCCGGTCTCCGACCGTGAACGTCATCTCCCCCTCGAGGACGTAGAACGACTCGGTGTGGCGGGGGTGGCGGTGCAGGGGCGGCGCGGAGAAGTCCCCCGACCCCGCCACGGTTTCCGAGATCCCGAGCTCGTCGATATCCGCGAGCAGCTTCACCCGCAGGCCGGAGCGGTCGGCCACGAGCAGGTCACCGCCGATTGCCGCCTCACTCGCCGGCCTGCCGCCGTCCTCGGGCGGGTCGTGCTGGTCGTACGAGAACGAACGGCCGTCGCGCAGCGCGCGCAGGTAATCCGCGAAGCGCTGCCCCGGCGCGTGGAAGTTGAGGTAGCGCACCTCCGCGTCGCTGTCGTTCCGGAACCCGTGGACGACGAGCGGCGGCACGCGTGCGAGCGTCCCCGCCGGGACGACCGCCGGCTCGTCCTCCACGCCGAGCCGAACGGTCAGCTCGCCCTCGAGGACGTAGAAGAGATCGGTGTGGTGGTGATGGACGTGCAGGTCGGCGCCGACGGTGTGCGGCCCGAACCGCGACCACGTCGCGTTGAGCGTCTCGTCGTCCGACAGGATCTCGACGCGTCGGTGGGGCGCGTCGCCGATCAGCTCGCCTCCGCTAGGCGGGATGAGGGCCGCCTCGCTCATAAGGACGCAGCCTAATGGGGTACGTCGAGCTTCACTGCCACTCGGCGTTCTCGTTCCTCGACGGGGCGTCGCATCCCGAGGAGCTCGTCACGCGAGCGGCGGAGCTCGGCTACGAGGCGCTCGCGCTCACCGACCACGACGGCGTCTACGGCTCGCTCGAGTTTGCGCACGCTGCGAAGCACTTCGGAGTCCGCCCGATCACCGGCGCAGAGGTGACGCTCGTCGGCGGCGCTCACGTCACGCTGCTCTGCGAGAGCGGGAAGGGCTACGCGAACCTCTGCCGCATCCTCACCACCGCCCATGCGGGAACACGTCCCGAGGGGAAGGAGCATCGAGTTCTGCTCGAGCCCGCAGTCCCTCTCGAGACGGTCGCAGAGTTGAACGAGGGCCTCGTCTGCCTCTCGGGCTGTGCACGTGACGGCCTCGCGCTCCGCGACCAGCACGGCGCCGCGCGGCTCGCCGCCGCGTTCGGCCGCGAGCGCTTCTTCGTCGAGCTCCAGCGATCGTACGAGCGGGGGGATGCGAGGCGTCACACGTCGCTTCGCCATCTCGCGGAGCACCTCGGGGTCGAGACGGTCGCGACGGGAAACGTCCACGCGCACACGCCGCGCCGGACGTTGCTGCAGGACGCGCTCGTCGCGATCCGCTGCCGCACGTCGCTCGACGGGTGCGAGCGCGAGCGACGCGGCAACCGCGAGGCGGTGCTCCGCTCGCCGGCCGAGGTGGTGGAGCGATTCGCCGGGATCGACCGCGCCGCCGCAGAGCGCACGGCTGTTCTCGCAGAACGGCTCGCCTTCGACCTCACAGCGGAGCTCGGTTATCGGTACCCCGACTTCTCGGACAGGGCAGACCCGGCGATCCGACAGCTGGCCGCGATCTGCGACCAGGCGTTCGGCGAGCGCTACAGCGCAGGCAACACCGTGTTACGAGGCCAGGCGCGCGCTCGCCTGGACAGCGAGCTCGCCCTGATCGGGAAGCTCGGCCTCGCAGGGTTCTTCCTCCTCCACCACGAGGTGCTCGAGCTCGCGCGCGAGTGTGCGCTCGAGGTGCGAGGCCGCGACTCGCCGCGGATGTTCCTCCCACCGGGACGGGGTCGGGGGAGCTCGGTCGGCTCGATCGTCTGCTACCTCACCGGCCTCTCGCACATCGATCCGGTCGCAAACGATCTCTCGCTCGGCCGCTTCATCAATCACGAGCTCACCTCGGTGCCCGACATCGACCTCGACTTTCCGCGTGACATCCGCGAGAAGCTCATCGTCCGCGTCACCGAGCGGTATGGCCATGAGCATGCCGCGCTCGTGGCGAGCTTCGCGACGTACCGCTCGAGAGGGGCGATCCGCGACGTCGGCAAGGCGCTCGGCCTTCCGTACGCCGAGCTCGAGCGGCTCGCCCGCGTGACCGACGGCTGGAACGCGCACCGTGTCGCCGAAGAGGTCGGTGAGCTTCCCGACGCCGAGCGGAAGCTTCTCTCGAAGCGCTGGCGCGCGTTCCAGTTCCTCACCGGTGAGATCGCCCGGCTGCCACGGCACGTCTCGCAGCATCCCGGCGGGATGGTGATCTCGACGCGCCCGCTCGTCGAGCTCGTCCCCGTGCAGCCGGCCGCGATGGCGGGCCGCCAGCTCTGCCAGTGGGACAAGGACTCCTGTGCCGACGCGGGCTTCCTGAAGATCGACCTGCTCGGGCTCGGGATGCTCTCGTGCATCGAGGAGTGCGTCGACCGGATCGCCCAGCTGCACGGCGCGCCGATCGACCTCTCGCGCATCCCGCTCGACGACGAGGCGGTGTTCGCCGAGATTCAGGCCGCCGACACCGTCGGCGTGTTCCAGATCGAGAGTCGGGCGCAGATGCAGAGCCTCCTGCGCACCCGTCCAGAGACGATCGACGACCTCACCGTCCAGGTCGCGCTCGTCCGGCCAGGCCCGATCCAGGGCAAGGCAGTCCACCCGTACATCGAGCACCGTCGCCGGCTGCGCGAGGACGCCTCGTTCGTCCACCCTGTCCAGCACGAGCTCCTGCGCGAGCCGCTCGCCTCGACGCTCGGGGTCGTCGTCTTCCAGGACCAGGTGCTCGACGTCGCGATCGCGCTCGCGGGCTTCACGATCGGCGAGGGCGAAGGGCTGCGGCGGGCGATGAGCCGCAAGCGGAGCCTGGAGGCGCTCGAGGCCTACCGTGAGCGCTTCGTCGCCGGGGCAGCCGGCAAGGGCGTCGACGAGAGGACCGCGAACGAGGTCTACGACACGCTCGTCGGCTTCTCCGGCTTCGGGTTCCCGAAGTCGCACGCAGCCGCGTTCGGCCTGCTCGCGTACCAGTCGGCCTGGCTGCGTCACCACTATCCGGCCGAGTTCCTCTGCGGCCTCCTGAACGAGCAACCGATGGGCTTCTACCCGCCGGCGAGCCTCGTCCGCGACGCCCAGCGGCGCGGGGTGGAGGTGCTCCCACCGGACATCAACCTGAGCGAAGCCCGTTGCGGGCTGGAGCCTTGTGTTGATTCGACACAAGCGTTGTCTCACTCCGTCCGCGTGGGGCTTGCATACGTCTCCTCGGTCGGAAAGGACGACGCGGAGGCGCTCGAGGCCGAACGAGACGCGAACGGGCCGTACCGAGGCGTCGGCGACCTCTCCCGGCGCGCGCAGGTCTCGCGCGACGCGCTCGAGGCGCTCGTCCGGGGCGGGGCGTGCGATTGTTTCGGACCGCGGCGGCGCGACCTGCTGTGGGAGCTCGGGCTCGCGACCCGGCCGCGCTCGGTCGAGGGGACGAGGGGGGAGGCGAAGCAGCTTCCGCTGCCGCTCGACCCGACCGCGGAGACGCCCGCGCTCACCGACCTGACGCGCTGGGAGCGGATGCTCGCCGACTACCGGGAGACCGGCCTCTCGGTGGGAACGCACCCGATGACGCTCCTGCGGCCGCACCTTCCCGAGGGGACGCTCGCGAGCCCCGAGCTGCACGAGGCGCCGCACGGGTCGACGGTCGCGTTCGCCGGGCTCGCGGTCGCCCGTCAGCGGCCCGCGACCGCGAAGGGGATCGTGTTCATGCTGCTCGAGGACGAGCACGGACAGGTCAACCTCATCGTCCCCAGGGAGGTCTACGAGCGGTATCGGGCCGTCGTGCGTGGCGAGCCACTCGTTCTCGTCCGCGGGCGCTTCGAGCGCGTCGAGCGGAATCGAAACGTCCTCGTCGCGACGCTCGAGAGCCTCTCGTCGCTCGCCCGTCGCGTCGCGGAGACATCAGAGGTCGTGGCATCGCTGCCGCGCGCCCACCACTTCGGTCACCGCTGAGCGAGTCGAAGGGCCACGTCGACGAGCTCGACCCGGTCGAGGCCGGGCACGTCGGCGATCGGGATCCAGGCCGCCCGGTCGGTCGTGCCACCCACTTCGTCGGCCAGCGCGCCGCCGACGATCCGACCCTCGAAGACGACACGGACCGACCTCAGCGACCGGCCGGAGCCGTCCAACCGCTCGTCGGCCGCGATCGTGAACGCGTCCTCCCCGAGCAGCCGGACCAGCTCCACGTCGTACCCCGTCTCCTCACGAACTTCACGTATCGCGGCCTGCTCGGGTGTCTCGTTCGGGCTCGGCCCCTCCTCCGGGAAGGGTCCACGCAGGCGTCTCTCGCCTCGTTCCAGAGAGCGAGAAGGATCCGCTGCCGGTCGTCCACGACCACCGCGTAGGCGCCGACGCGGGTGTCGTGGTCGCCGCCTCCACTCTTCTTCGAGGCTAACCAACGGTGTTTGCGGTCAGCAAGACCTCGACGTAGTCCGCAGCTTGCGCGAAGCCGAGCCTCTCGTAGGACCGGAGCGCGGCGACATTGTCGGCGCGGACGTTGAGCGCGATCGTCTCGATCCCGTCGTCGAGCAAGAGGCGGCACAGGTGCGCACACGCCGCGGTCGCAAGTCCACGTCCACGCGCCTCGGGAAGCGTCGCGACGTTGCCGAGCGCAGCAACCCTCCATGTGGGCGACCAGACGTGGACGCCCGCGACGCACACGAGGCTGCCGCCCTCACGGACCCCGACGTAGCGTCGCGTCTCCAGCATCCTCGGCTCGAACCACGTCCCGGGGTATGCACGTCCGTAGAAGGCGACGATCTCCTCGACGTCCTCGGGGCCGAGGAAGTCGACGTGGCCGTCGACGCGCTCGAGCAGCCTCGTTCGGTCGACGAGACCGAGCTTGCGATGCTCGACCGGCGGTGTAGCCGGCACGAGTCGCGGCCCGAGGACGTCGACCAGCCCCGGCGAGAGGTGGGCGTACACGCTCGCGGGCAGGTCAGGCGCGATTCCGGCGAGGAGGTCGCGCATCGACGCGTCCGGCGGTTCCGCGAGCGCGAGGAGCACCGGCGGGTCGGGCTCGTCGTAGAGGAGCGCGATCTGTGCGATTCCGCCTGCGTCGTCCCACGCGAGCCACTGCGTGTGCGGCCAGAAGAAGTCGTCGAGATCGCCGAGCGCGTACGCGTGCGCCGCGGGCCGTCGGCGGAGGAAGCTTGCGATGACGTCTCGGTCCATGAGCTCGACGACACCCACCGGGCGAGCGTAGAGAATCGAGCCGTGCGCGCCGTCGTCCAGCGGGTCTCGCGAGCCGCCGTGCGTGTCGACGGCGAGGTCGTCGGTTCGTGCGGGCCGGGCCTTCTCGTGCTTGTCGGTGCAGGGCACGAGGACACGTCCGAGACGGCCACGCGCCTCGCCGCCAAGATCGCCCGCCTGCGGATCTTCCCGGACGACGACGGCCGGTTCGACCGCTCGCTCCTCGACGTCGGCGGCGAGGCGCTCATCGTCAGCCAGTTCACGCTCCTCGCAGACAGCAAGCGCCAGAAGGGAACTCGACCCAGCTTCTCGGATGCGGCGAGGCCTGAGGTCGCCGGGCCGCTGATCGAGGCGTTCGTCCTGGCCCTCCGAGGCGAGGGTATCCACGTCGAGACGGGCGTGTTCGGGGCCCACATGGAGGTCTCACTTGTAAACGACGGCCCTGTAACGATCATTCTCGATGTCGATTGAATCGGATAGGGAGGTCGCCGTGAGCGCGCCGTTCATCGTCAGGTCGGTTTCGAAGATCCATCCCGGAATGGCAGACGCCTATCAACCCGTGGCAGCAGAGTTCTGCCGGATCGTCGAGGAGAGGGAGCCACGGCTCCTCGGGTTCCACATCTACGTCAGCGAGGACCGTAGCTCCGAAGTCGTCGTGCAGATCCATCCGGACGCGGAGTCCATGCGGCACCACAGGGACGTAATGGGCGAGAAGATCAGGGAGACCTTCGCGTTCACCGACTTCGAAAGCCTCGAGATCTACGGCGAGCCGAACGAGGCACTCGCGGAGTGGGTTGCAAGGGTGAGCCAGGGGGTGCAGTTCACTCTCCACCCGGTGCACTGGGGCGGGTTTACCCGGCTCGAGACCGGCGCGGCCGGCTAGGGCGCCCGCGCTCCGACGCCGACGACCGGCTCGACAAGCTCGTCTGCACCGGGACAGGCTCCGGGGAGACACTCAAACGGGCAGCTTCGGCGCACGGATGGAGGTCGACGCCGGGTCACCCCGGAGCCCGTCGCCGTAGCTGCTCGCCGCGCAGGATGCGCAGGGCGCGGCGACCATCGCTCCGAGAGCGTCGGGCCGATCGGCGGCTACGCGGTGCTATCCTTTCGGCACCACATTTCACCTGCTTGGAGAAATGGGCGCGGCAGCGCCCATTCGTTTTGAAGGGGCTGATTCGATGGCGACCGGCACGTACGACAGGGAACGCGAGCTGACGGCGGCGATCACGCCGACCGTCGAGTCCGCGCTGCCAGGTGTCGAGGTGCTCGCCGTCGAGCTGCTTTCGCCGGCTCGGTTCTGCGTCTACGTCGACCACCCGGACGGGGTCGACTTCGCGCTGTGCGAGCGGGTCACACGCCTGCTCGACGACTATCGGTCGAACTGGACGATCGACGTGTCGTCGCCCGGGCCCGAGCGCCCTATTCGCAGGCCCGAGCACTTCCGTCGAGCGATCGGCGGCACCGTGAAGCTGAAGACCACCGGCTCGCAGCGCGTCCGCGGAACGCTGCTTGCGGCCGACGACGAGGCCGTGACGGTCTCGGTGAACGGGGCGACGCAGCAGGTCCCGGTCGGCGAGATCGTCCGAGGCAACCTGATCGAAGAGGGACGGGAGTCATGAGCCAGGAAATCATGGAGGGAATCCGCACGATCGAGAAGGAGAAGGGCATCGAGACGGGGACACTGGTCGCCGCGCTCGAGGACGCCCTTCTCGCCGCGTACAAGAAGACGCCGGGCGCCGCGCGCCACGCGACCGTGGTGCTCGACGGCGAGGGCGAGTTCCGCGTCTTCGCGCTCGACATCCCCGGGGACCTCGAGGAGCGTCTCCTCGAGGAGGCGCGCGAGCGCGCGATCGACGAGCTCGAGCGGGTCGAGGAGGAGACGGGCGAGAAACAGCACACGCTGATCGTCGACGACGAGCTCGACCTCGACTGGGAGCAGGTTCCCGAGGATCTCGTGGATCGATCCGACGTGACGCCGGACGACTTCGGCCGCATCGCCGCGATGACCGCCAAGCAGGTCATCCAGCAGCGGATCCGCGAGGCCGAGCGGGCGATCATGTACGAGGAGTACGTCGACCGCCAGGGCGAGGTCGTGACCGGCATCGTCCAGCAGGCAGGTGACCGCAACAACGTGCTCGTCGACCTCGGCAAGGTCGAGGCTCTGCTGCCGCGCTCGGAACAGGTCGACGGCGAGCGCTACGAGCAGGGATCGCGCATCAAGGCAGTGATCATCGAGGTGCGCTCCGGGACGAAGGGGCCGCAGGTGATCCTCTCCCGACGCGCGCCGCAGCTGATCGAGGCGCTCTTCGAGCTCGAGGTTCCCGAGATCGCGGACGGCCTCGTCGAGATCCGCGGAGTCGCCCGTGAGCCCGGGTACCGGTCGAAGATCGCGGTCGAATCGCATGTTCAGGGCGTCGACCCCGTGGGCGCGTGCGTCGGCCCGCGCGGCTCCCGCGTCCGGATGGTCGTCTCCGAGCTCCGCGGCGAGAAGATCGACATCATCCCGTGGAACACCGAGCCCGCGCGGTTCGTTGCGAAGGCGCTCTCGCCGGCTCGTGTGCGCGAGGTCTACATCGACGACGAGAGCCGCGACGCGACCGTCGTCGTGCCCGACGACCAGCTCGCCCTGGCAATCGGCAAGGAAGGGCTGAACGCCCGCCTCGCCGCGCGCCTCACCGGGTGGAAGGTCGACATCAAGTCCGACACCGAGTTCGCGCAGGCGGAGGCCGAGGCGGCGTTCGCCGGCGAGGACGACGGCGAGGGCGATTTCTCGGGCCGCTGCTCGGCCCTCCTCTCCAACGGCAAGCGATGCCCGAACGCCGCGCTTCCCGGATCGAAGTACTGCGGCGTCCCGGCGCACCAGGCGCTCGCCGCGAATCCCGACGCGGCTGCGATCGTCGCTGTCGCCGAGGACGCCGCCGTCGAGGTCGAGGATGCGCTCACAGCCGGCGAGTTGACCAGTGACGAGGCAGAAGCAGCCGAGGAAGCGATCGCCGACGCCGCCGCTGTCGCGGTCGCCGAAGACGATGAGGCGCGCGCGACGGAGGACGGCCTGGAGGAGGCATCCGACGAGGCGTGATCGCTCGGGCCCCGTCAGGACGTGCGTCGGGTGCGGCCGGCGTGCCGCGCAGTCGGAGCTCGTGCGCTTCGGAGCGGTGGACACGGTGCTGACACCCGGCAGAGCCGTGCCCGGCCGGAGCGCCTACACGTGCGCGCGGCTCGAGTGCTTCGAGGAAGCCCGGGAGCGGCGGGGGTTCGCACGGGCTCTCCGTCGCGCAGTCTCGGTCGATCCGGGACTCGCACGTCTCTACACTGAGGAGTCGCATGGCTGACGGACCGAACAGACCGAACCGCCCGATCCGGCCTCGTGGCGGCGGCCAGGCCGGCCGTCGTCGGCGCGTGGTGATCGAGGGCGGCAACGTCCGCGGGCGCGACGCGCGCCAGGCGCGCGACCGGACTGCGCAGTCCCCGACCCCCAAGCAGGCGCCGGTTCAGCCGACCGGGCCGGTCACCGTCGAGTCCGGCGTCACGGTGAAGGACCTCTCGGGCGCGCTCGGCGTCCCGATGTCCCAGATCATCAAGATCCTCATGGGCCTCGGCCAGATGCGCACGGCCACCCAGTCGCTCTCGGACGAAGAGGTCGAGCTGATCGCGACCGAGGTCCAGCGCGAGGTGACGATCAAGCACGCTGCTGACGACGAGGAGCCCGAGATCGTCGAGGACGTCGAGGCCGACCTCACGGCTCGCCCGCCCGTCGTGACGATCATGGGCCACGTCGACCACGGCAAGACGACGCTCCTCGACGCGATTCGCTCTGCAGCGGTCGTCGAGACCGAGGCGGGTGGCATCACGCAGCACATCGGCGCGTACCAGACCGACATCGACGGTCGAAAGCTGACGTTCCTCGACACCCCGGGCCACGAGGCGTTCACTGCCATGCGGGCCCGCGGCGCGAAGGTCACGGACATCGCCGTGCTCGTCGTCGCCGCCGACGACGGCGTGATGCCGCAGACGAGAGAGTCGATCAGCCACGCGCGCGCCGCCGAGGTGCCGCTCGTCGTGGCGATCAACAAGATCGACATGCCGGATGCGAACCCGGACAGGGTCAAGAGCGAGTTGGCCGCCGAAGGCCTGCAGCCCGAGGACTGGGGCGGGACGACGCAGTTCGCCGAGGTGTCCGCGAAGCAGCAGACGAACCTCGAGGAGCTGCTCGAGAAGGTTCTCCTCGTGGCCGACGCGGAGCTCGATCTCCGTGCGAACGCTGACGCGGAGGCATCCGGGCCGATCATCGAGTCACGGCTGGACGTCGGCCGTGGGCCGGTGGCGACGATGCTCGTGCAACGCGGCACGCTGAGGGTCGGCGACGCGATCGTCGCGGGCGATGCGGCCGGCAAGGTGCGCGCGCTCTACGACTATCGCGGCGAGAAGGTGAAGCAGGCCGGGCCCGGCGAGCCCGTCGAGATCCTCGGCTTCGACCGTCCGCCTCCGGCGGGAGAGCTGTCCCGCGTCGTCGAGCACGAGCGCCAGGCGAAGGACATCGCCGAGAAGCGCGCAGAGCGGCTCCGCCGCGAGCAGTTTGCGCAGCGCTCGTCGGCCGGCGGTGTTTCGCTCGAGACGCTGTTCGAGCAGATGCAGGCCGGCGGCGTCCAGGACCTCAACATCGTCCTCAAGGGAGACGTGCAGGGCTCCGTCGAGGCGCTGCTGGGCGAGCTCGCCAAGATTCAGCACCCGGAGGTCAGGGTGAACGTCATCCACACGGGCGTCGGCGGGATCACCGAGAACGACGTCAACCTCGCGTCGGCCTCGAGTGCGCTGGTGTTCGGCTTCAACGTGCGGCCGAGCGCCGAGGCGCGGCAGCTTGCCGCCCGCGAAGGCGTCGACATCCGCACCTACCGTGTCATCTACAAGCTGACCGAGGACATCGAGCAGGCGCTCGTCGGCATGCTCTCGCCGGTCACGACCGAGGAGATCCTGGGCGAGGCGGAGGTGCGCGCGCTCTTCAAGGTGTCGCGGCTCGGCACGATCGCCGGCTGCATGGTCACGAACGGTGTCGTGAGGCGCGGTGCGAGCATCCGCGTCGTCCGCGACGGCACGGTGATCCACGAGACGTCGATCGCCCAGCTCAAGCGCTTCAAGGAAGACGCACGCGAGGTCGCAGAGGGCTTCGAGTGCGGGATCCTGCTCGACGGCTTCAACGACGTGAAGGAAGGCGACATCCTCGAGGCCTTCGAGACCCGCGAGGTCGAGCGCACCGACCTCGAGACGCCGACGCCCTCCCGCAGCGCTGCCGCCGTCGAGACGGAGTAGCGGCGAGCTACGCGGAGCGCGCTCCGCGAACATGTCCACCGGTTACGTCGGCATCCTCTCGTTCGAGCTCTTCTTCCCGGAGAGCCACTCGCTCAAGGAGAAGCGCATGCATCTCCGCTCGGTGAAGCAGCAGCTCCAGAACCGGACCGGCTGCACGATCGCCGAGGTCGACCACCACGACGTGTGGCAACGCTCGCAGCTCACCCTCGCGTGTGCCACGCGCCAGGCGAGCGAGGCGCAGAAGCTGCTCGACGACGCCGAACGCTGGCTGTCGGGCCAGGCCTTCGAGCTCGGCACGCGACAGCGCGATCTCGTCTGCCTCGAGGACGCTGAGCGATGAGCGGCCGCATGCGCCGCGTCGACGAGGCGGTCAAGCAGGTGCTCTCCGAGGCGATCCCGACACTCAAGGATCCGCGGATCGGGTTCGTCACGGTGACTGCGGTCGACACGACGAGCGACCTCGACCACGCGAAGGTCTGGGTGAGCGTCTTCGGCGGCGAGCGTCAGCGCGAGAAGACCCTCGAGGCACTGGAAGGGGCGTCCGGGGTCCTCCAGGGGGCACTGAACCGCGAGCTGAAGCTGCGACGGACTCCGCGGCTCGAGTTCGTCTACGATCGCGCGATCGAGCACGGCGTCCGCATGACGCACCTGATCGATGAGCTGACGCCCGCGGACGGAGACGACGATGCAGCCGAGTGACAGGGACGCGGTCGTCGCCGCGCTCCGAGCGCACGACCGGTTCGTCGTCACGTCGCACGACAACCCCGACGGTGACGCGCTCGGCTCGCTCCTCGCGACGCATCTCGCGCTGGCAGCGCTGGGAAAGGACTCGGTGATGGTGCTCGGAGGCTCAGGCGCGTTACCCGACGAGTACGGGTTTCTCGAGCTGGAACAACGAGGGCTCCTCCGCGAGGCGCCCGCCGACACGGCCGACCGCGTGCTCGTCGCGGTCGACTGCGCACAGGAGAGCCGGATCGTCGAGCCGCAGCTGATGGAGGCGACGCCGCTGACGATCAACATCGACCATCACCACGACAACACCGGCTTCGGCGACGTCAACCTCGTCGTGGAGGAGGCCTCGTCCACCGGTGAGATCCTCGCCGACCTCTTTCGCGACCTCGGCGTCCAGCTGACACCCGCGATCGCCGAGGCGCTGTACACGGCCGTCGTCACGGACACCGGCCGGTTCCAGTACTCGAACACGACCTCGAAGGCACTCCGGCTCGGCGCCGAGCTCGTGGAGGCCGGCGCGGACGTGACGAAGGTCTTCGTCGAGGTGTACGAGTCGACCCCGTTCCCGAAGCTGAAGCTCCTCGCGCGCGCGCTCGAGCGGGCGACGGAGCTGGCCGACGGCCGCATCGTCGTCTCGGAGCTCCGCCGCGAGGACTTCGAGGCCGCGGGCGCGGCCGAGCCGTACTCGGAGGGGATCATCGACCACCTGCGCTCCGTCGACGGCGCAGAGCTCGTCGCGCTCGTTCGCGAGCTCCCGTCCGAGGCGCCCGTCGCGCGAAAGGGCTCGCTTCGCTCGCATCCCGACGGGGTCGACGTCTCCGCCATCGCGCGCAGCTTCGGCGGCGGTGGTCACAAGCGTGCCGCCGGGTTCTCGACCGACCTCGCGATGGACGAGATCACCCATCGCATCGTCGAGGCGTTCGTCGCGGCGAACGGCGACGGCCCGGCGTAGACATGCCCGTCCCCAAGGGTCTCGAGCCGACGGGCGTGATCCTTGCCGACAAGCCTGCGGGGCCGTCGTCGTTCGCGATCGTCGCCCGGGTTCGGGCGCGAACCGGCGCCAAGACAGGCCACGCCGGCACACTCGACCCGTTCGCGACGGGGCTTCTCGTCCTCCTCTCCGGCCGCGCGACGAGCCTCCAGGATCGGTTCATGAAGCTCGACAAGCGCTACGTGACCGAGATCGACCTCACGGCGCGCACGACGACAGGAGATCCCGAGGGGGACGTGGTGGAGACGCACGAGCCGCCCGCTCCGGAGGCGCTCGACGAGGCCCTGGAGACGCTTCGCGGTGACGTCGAGTTGACAATCCCTTCGGCGTCCGCGGTCAAGATCGACGGCGAGCGCGCCTACCGGCTGCATCGGAAGGGCGTTGCGGTCGAGATGCCGACCCGCGTGATGCGCGTCCACGAGCTCGAGCTTCTCTCCTACGCGGGCGGCATCGTCGCCCTCGACCTCCTCGTCGGCTCGGGGACGTACGTCCGCTCGATCGCGGACGCGCTCGGCGGGCACTGCCGGACCCTGCGCCGGACGGAGGTGGGGCCGTTCTCCGTCGACGAGGCCGACGAGACGTCGCGTTCTCCCCGTCGAAGAGGCGCTGCCAAGGCTGGCAGCAGCTCGATGAAGATCGCCCACGCTCCGTCCCAGCTCGCGCGTCAGCCGCGCGCGGTCGCGATCGGGATGTTTGACGGCGTCCATCGGGGCCACCTCTCGGTTCTTTCCACCGCAGTCGACTCGGGCCTCGACCCGACCGTGATCACGTTCGATCCGCACCCGCGGATCGCCATGGGAAACCGGGTCGACCTCATCGCGACGCTCGAACGGCGGCTCGAGCTGCTCTCGGAGGCCGGGATCGCCGAGACGCTCGTCGCCGCCTTCACTCCCGAGTTCCAGCGTCAGACACCCGAGGAGTTCATCGCGACCTACCTCACCGCGACGGGTACCGAGGCCGTCGCGGTCGGGGCCGATTTTCGTTTCGGACGCAAGCGTGCCGGTAGGCCCGAGACCCTTTCCGACGCAGGGCTCACGCTCCTCGAGGTGGTGGAGATCGACGGGGTTTCCTCGTCCGCGATCCGCGACGCGGTGCGGGTGGGCGACCTGGCGGATGCCGCCCGCATGCTCGGACGTCCGTTCGAGCTGGACGGGATCGTCGTCACGGGAGACCAGCGCGGCGGCACGCTCGGCTACCCGACCGCCAACATCGCGATGGATCCTCTGCTCCTGTGCCCGACCTACGGCATCTACGCGGGGGCGGCCCTCGGGCACCGGGCCGCGATCTCGATCGGCACCAACCCGCACTACGGCGGCACCGAGCGCCGGATCGAGCCGTTCCTCCTCGACTTCGACGGCGACCTCTACGGCAAGCGGCTCGTTGTCGAGCTGTGGGAGCGGCTTCGCGACGAGGCGGTGTTCGACTCCGAGGAGGCCCTCGTCGCTCAGATCGCACGCGACGTCGACGCAACGCGGGCGGCGTCGCGGCCGGTGTAGCCCTGGTCGGGCTTCAATCCGACGCCTGCGTCGCAGTGACCTCTGTGAGCCGGCGCCGCAGGAGCCGCCGCTCGGGCTCCGTCCGTGCCTCGGCGATAGCGTCGAGATAGGCGTCGGCGGCCTCACGGCGTAGCCCGGCCCGGCGTAGAAGGTCCGCCCGGACGGCAGGGAGAAGCGGATAGTCGGCCAGCGCCGTCGCGTCGAGCTCGGCGAGCGCGTCGAGACCGGCCTCGGGCCCGGTGGCCATGGCGACCGCAACGGCCCGGTTCAGGGCGACGACAGGGGAGGGGCGCAGCGCCAGCAGCGCGTCGTAGGCCACGACGATGCGCGGCCAGTCGGTGCTCGCCGCATCGGCAGCGGTCGCGTGGAGCGCGGCGATCTCCGCCTGGAGCCGGTACGCGCGCGGAGGCCGTTCGGTCGCCCGAGCGGCGGCGAGGCTCTCGAGCCCGGCCGCAATCCGGACGCGGTCCCAGCGGCCTCGATCCTGCTCCTCGAGCGTGACGAGCTCGCCCGCCGAGTCGACCCGTGCGTCGCGGCGGGCGTGCTGGAGCAACAGCAGCGCCCGGAGGCTCAGGACCTCGTCGTCGCCCGGGAGCAGCTGCGCGACGAGGTCTGCGAGATGGAGGGCCTCAGCGGAGAGGTCGTCGCGGAAGGCTCCGTCGTCCGTCGGTGCGTAGCCCTCGTTGAAGACGAGGTAGATCACGGCGAGCACGCCCGCCGTCCGGTCGTCGATCCGGTGCGGCTCGGGCACGCGGAGGCTGATGCCGGCGTGCGCGATCTTGGTCCTCGTCCGTAGAAGGCGTTGCCCCATCGTCGCCTCGCTGACGAGGAAGGCTCGCGCGATCTGCTGGGTCGAGAGCCCGGCGACCGTCTTCAGCGTGAGCGCAACCCGCCCCTGCATCGGCAGGGCCGGGTGGCAGCAGGCGAAGAGCAGGCCGAGCTGGTCGTCGTCCAGCGGGTCGTCCTGCGACGGGAGGGACGCTGCAGAACCTTCGGCGAGCGTCTCCAGCTCTCGCAGCTTGTCCTGCTCGATGCGTCGTCGCTTGAGCACGTCGAGCGCGCGGCGGCGTGACGTCGTCGTGAGCCAGGCGGCCGGGTTGTCCGGGATGCCGTCCCGCGGCCAGCGGATCAGCGCCCGCTCGACCGCATCCTGGACGCAGTCTTCGGCCAGCTCCCATTCGCCGGTGACCCGGATCAGGGTCGCGACGATGCGCAGCCGCTCTGCCGCGACCGCCTCGTCGACAGCCGCTGCGACCGGGTCGAGGCTCACGACGCCGGCCTCAGTCGTCGGGGCCGCCCATCGAGTGAACGGGGCGCAGCTCCAGTCGCCCGTGAAACGCCATCGGGTTCCGCGAAGCGATCTCGATCGCCTCGTCGAGATCGGCGCACTCGAGCATCGCGAACCCCGCGATCCATTCCTTCGACTCGGTGAAAGGGCCGTCGGTCACGAGAAGCTCGCCGCTTCTCACCTTGACGGTGGTCGCGTCCTCCGTGGGCTGCAGGCGGACGCCGCTCAGGTACGCGCCCTTGCCGCGGACGTACGCGAACCAGTCCTCGAGGTCGGGCGCGGCCGCCTCGTCCTCCGCCGTGTGGTCGGGGTCGCCGACGACGAACATGACGTACTTCATGCGAACGTTCCCTTCCTGTTCGGACGGCGTAGGAGGCCGAGCCGGGGGAGTCTGGGCGTCCAGGCTCCGTGGGGCCGGGGATGCGCACGGCGTCGGTCGCTGGCGCGACGCCGCGTGGTGAACGCGCTGGCTTCGGCCAGGCGTGCCGCCATGTGCTCGTGCACGAGGTACTCGGTCGATGGGGTCACGGTGTGCCTCCTTCGTCGGGTCGTCTGAATGCAGTCACATCCAGACGACGATCGAGGAGGCACGAATCCGACATGTCGTTCGAACCGGCCGCTTCGAGAGCTCCGTCTGATTCCGCGGATCACCTCGGGTCGGGCCGGCGGCCGAGAAAGATCGTCTGCGGAGCGTCCTCGTCGGCCGGATCCCCAGGCTCGAGTCGCGCGGTGAATCCTGCACCCTCGAGCAGGTGGAGCCAGGTGTGCTCAGGAAAGAGCCCGTGCGCGTGGCGGTCGTGCACGACGCGTGATTCTTGTCCCGGCTCGACGAGCAGGACGACGTAGTCGACCGTGACCGTCGTGCCGCCGGCGTCGGGCGGGTGCGTCCACTCGAGGTAGCGCAGCGCACGCCCGTCGTCGCCGTCGTGCCCGCCGTGGTCGGTGCCGGGCTCGAACGTCTCGCGGGTGTCGTCGGGGACGAAAAGGGCGACACCGCCGGGTCGGGTGTGGGCAAGCGCAGTCTCCATGCAGGCGCGCAGGTCGTCCTCGGTCGTCAGGTACATGACGGCGTCGTGGACGAAAACGGCGTCGAACGTCCTTCCGAGCCGCAGTGTCCGCATGTCGCCGAGCACGTGCTCGCAGTCGGGGTTCAGATCGCGCGAGAGGGTCAGCATCTGCGGCGAGACGTCGGCCAGGGTGCACGCGAAGTGCGCCTTGAGGTGCGACGCGTTGTTGCCGCCGCCCGAACCGAGCTCGAGCAGGGTGCGCGCGTCCGGCACCTCCTCGAGGATGAGCGTGCGATACCGCTCCGCCTCGACCGCGTAGTCCGTCGGCGCGGTGAGGAGATGGAACCACGGTGCGAGGTCGCCGTAGATCCGCATCGGGCGATTATCGCGTCGGACGAAGCACGACGACCGCCGCCGTCTCGCCGACACGCCGCGCCGCGTACCGATGACGCTCGAGATACGCAGCGACGGCACCGTCGCGCCGTGCTTCGTCGACGACCGCGCCGGACACGCTCACTTGCGCGCCACGCAGGGTCGCGACCGCGGGAGCAGCGCGCGCGAACGAGCGCCACCAGAGCTTTCCGTCGCGCAGCGCGAGGACGACGATCTCCCCGTTCGCCTGCTCGGCGTAGAGGAGTGGGATCGCGAAGCTCCGACCGGACCGGTGCCCGCGGTACGTCAGCACGAGCAGCCGACCGCTGAGAAGACGGTGCGCCGGCGACCCGAGGATCGCGCGAACGAGCGGATTTGCCAGCCGGAGGAACCTCACCCGGGGCATTCTCGCGAAGCGGAATGCCCCTCTACCGCGATGAATCCACAGGTACCATTGCCCGAGACCGCGATCTCGGCCGGCCGTGCCTTTCCTTCACGCCGTGCGGGGACCGCGGAGACGATTCGACGAGAGGAGAACCATGGCTCTCACCAAGGAAGCCAAGCAGGAGTTGATCGACAAGCACGGGCAGAACGCCCAGGACACCGGCTCGACCGAGGTCCAGGTGGCGATGCTCACGCGGCGCATCAACGAGCTGACGGAGCATCTCCGGACGCATCCGAAGGACCACTACTCGCGGCGCGGGCTCCTCAAGCTCGTCGGCCGTCGGCGGCGGTTCCTCGACTACCTGCAGCGCAAGGACCTCGAGGGCTATCGGGCCCTCATCAAGGAGCTCGGTCTCCGCCGCTAGCGCGGAGACGAGCCGAGACGGGACGGAAGGTGGGCGTTTGATCGAGCTTCGCGGGGCGGCTGCGGAGCTGGCTCAAACCTCCACCTTCCGCCACAACGGAAGAGTGAAGGGACAAGACAGGGTATGAGCACCATTTCCACCGGGCATCAGGCCACGGTGTCCGTCGACGTGGGCGCGGCCGAGCTGCGCTTCGAGACGGGCAAGCTCGCCAAGCAGGCGGACGGCGCAGTCGTCGTCCGCAGCGGCGACACGATGATCCTCGCGACGGCCGTCGGGCGCCACGAGACGCGCCCCGACGCGGACTTCTTCCCGCTGACGGTCGACGTCGAAGAGCGGATGTACGCCGCCGGGAAGATCCCGGGCGGCTTCTTCAAGCGCGAGGGCCGCGCCACCGAGCGCGCGACGCTCACCGCGCGCATGATCGACCGCCCGATCCGGCCGCTCTGGCCGAAGGGCTTCAAGAACGAGGTGCAGGTCATCTGCACCGTGCTCTCCGCCGACATGGTGGTGCCGCACGACATCCTCGCGATCAACGGCGCCTCCGCCGCGCTCGCGATCTCGTCGCTGCCGTTCCTCGGCCCGGTCGGCGCAGTCCGCGTCGCGCGGATCGAGGACGAGTTCGTCGTCAACCCGACGTTCCAGCAGATGGAGGAGTCCTCGCTCGACCTGATCGTCGTCGGAACGCGCGAGGCGCTGACGATGATCGAGGCCGGCGGCGACCAGGTGCCCGAGGAGACCATGCTCGAGGCGTTCGCGCTCGCGCACTCGGAGATCATCCGCATCTGCGACGCGATCGACGAGCTGGCCCGCGAGGTCGGCAAGCCGAAGTGGATCGACGTCGAGCTGAACGCCGACCTCGACGCGCGGCAGGGTGAAACGGTCGCCCGTCGCATCGCCGAGGTCGGACTGCGCGAGGCAGGCTCGATCACCGACGAGCTCCTTGCCGACGAGGCGCCCGCGATCACGCTGGACTCGGGCGAGGACGACATCGTGCGGGAGCTCCAGGTACGGAACGGCCTCCAGGTGCTGCTCGAGTCGAAGCGGCTCGCGGCGGTCGAGAGCGCGGTCAGGGCACAGTTCGAGGACGAGCTGCGCGCGCTGACCGACGCGGAGCAGGACTCGAAGGAGCTCAAGTCGCGCAAGCGCGACATCCTCCTCGCCCGCATCCAGGACGAGGTGCAGCTCCCGTTCCCGGCCGGCGAGGGCGACGAGGCCGTCAAGGACGTCCTCACCCGCTCGTACGTCAAGAAGGCCTCGGACGCGATCTACAAGGACCTCGTCCGCAAGAAGATCGCGGTCGACAAGCGTCGGCCAGACGGCCGCACGACCGAGGAGATCAGGCCGATCACGACGGAGGTCGGGATCTCACCGCGCACCCACGGCTCGGCGCTCTTCACGCGCGGCCAGACGCAGATCCTGACGCTCTGCACGCTCGGCACGGCCAAGGAGCAGCAGCGGATCGACGACCTCTCGCTCGAGCAGGAGCGCCGCTACATGCACCACTACAACTTCCCGCCCTACTCGGTCGGGGAGACGGGCTTCATGCGCGGCCCGAAGCGGCGCGACATCGGCCACGGGGCGCTCGCGCAGCGGGCCCTCGAGGCGGTCATCCCGGCCGTCGACGAGTTCCCGTACACGATCCGCCTCGTCTCCGAGACGCTCGAGTCGAACGGCTCGTCGTCTATGGGGTCGGTCTGCGGCTCGACGATGTCGCTGATGCACGCCGGCGTGCCGATCGCGGCGCCGGTCTCCGGCATCGCCATGGGGCTCGTCAAGGAGGGCGACGACTACGCCATCCTCACCGACATCCAGGGCGCGGAGGACCACCTGGGCGACATGGACTTCAAGGTCGCCGGAACGGCGGACGGCATCACCGCTCTCCAGATGGACATCAAGATCACCGGCGTCACGCAGGAGATCATGCGCTCGGCGCTCGAGCAGGCGAAGCGGGCCCGGGTGTCGATCCTCGACAAGATGTCCGAGACGATCTCCGAGCCGCGCTCCGAGCTCGCCGGCCACGCGCCGCGGATCTCGTCGATCCAGATCAACCCGGACTTCATCGGGATGGTGATCGGCAAGGGCGGCGAGACGATCCGCTCGCTCGAGGCCGACTACGACGTCCAGATCGATATCGAGGAGGACGGCACCATCCTCGTCTACGCCACCGAGGGCACGAAGGGCGACGCGGCGATCTCGGCGATCGGCGCGATGACGAAGGAGCCGGAGGTGGGGGACACCTACACCGGACGTGTCGTCAAGACGACCGACTTCGGCGCGTTCGTCGAGCTGAAGAAGGGCACCGACGGGCTGCTCCACGTCTCGAACGTCGGCCCGGGCAGGGTCGCGCACATCGAGGACGTGATCGCCCGCGGCGACACGCTCGACGTCGTCGTCCAGGAGGTCGACAAGGAGCGGGGCCGCATCGGGCTCAAGCTCGTCGCGAAGCACGAGGACGGCCAGCTCGTCTCGCCGGAGGTGCTCGTCGAGCGTGCGAAGGACGCCCCGCCCCGCGAGCCGCGGCCTCCGCGTGATGATCGCGGCCGCGGCGGCCGTGGCGGTCGCGACCGCGGTCCGCGGCGCGACTAGGACCGAACAGCGGCGGGGAGCGGCGACTGCCGTTCCCCGCCGGTCACATCGAGCAGCTCCGATTTGAGGGAGTGGCCCTCGAAGTCGCCGTTCGCGAGGCCGAGCCGGTACGCCTCTGCCACAGCTTGGGCACGGCTGTGCACGCCGAGCTTCGCCATCACCTTCTGGAGATGGCTCGCGACGGTCTTGCGCGTGATCACCAGCTCCGTGGCTATTGCATCCGAGCCGAACCCGCGCGCCAGGAGCCGGAGCACCTCGATCTCTCGGGGCGATAGGCTCGTCCGACGTTCGCTGTCGCGCGTGCCGTTCGCCGTGCGGCTCCGGGCGAGGAGGCGGCGGAGCTTGGCGACGAGCTCGTCTCCGTTGACCGGCTTGACGAGGTAGTCGTCCGCACCGATCAGCAGGCCTGCCACGCGATCGTGCGTCGACACGCGATCGGCCGAGACGATCACGAGCGGCAGGTCGTCCCCGTGCTGCTCGCGGAGGGCGCGACAGACCTCGAACCCGTCGACGTCGTCGAGGCTTGCTTCGAGGACGACCGCTGCGGGGCGCTCGATCGCGAGCTCCAGTCCCTCGTCTCCACCGGTGGCCTCCATGGTCGTCAGGCCGGCCCGTGTCAGAGCCCGAACGACGTGCGAACGGAAGTCGGCGTCTGCGTCGACGATCAGCACA
The DNA here is from genome assembly GCA_963839755.1 of uncultured Actinomycetes bacterium. Taxonomy (GTDB): domain Bacteria; phylum Actinomycetota; class Thermoleophilia; order Gaiellales; family Gaiellaceae; genus Gaiella. The sequence goes on along the minus strand of CAWIVU010000011.1, from coordinate 22,720 downwards.
GGTGCCCCCCTTGCGTCTGACAAGCGCTCGGCCCTCCTGTCCCCCGAGTGAAGTATTACTCCTTCGTCACGATTGATGCAATCTCGGCCTAGGCCGAATACCGTGGGCTTCGCCATGCGACGTAGCCCGAAAATTCGGGCGAACGGCCGATATGAATTGCGCCGCGCCCGGCGTACCCTCGATTCCAGTGCTTTCCCGGCGGCAGGGAAGGTTGTGGGGGCCGCCTCGGGGGGACTCGATCGACTCTCAGCCTCTCTCGCCGGGACGGCGAAAACAAGCTCGTCCGGGAGGCGATGCTGAATGACAGAACGTATTCTCGGGGAGAGCAGGAGCCCGAAGCGGCGGCGCCGCTTGCTCGTGCTCTTGGGTCTCGTAACAGTTGCATTTGCCGTGTTTGTCGCGGCCTCTGGGGCCGTGCTCCCAGGGAGCCCGAGCAGCTTCGAGTCGGGGAACGACCCCGCGCTCGGCCTCGGGAACATGGTCGTCAACACGGCTGGCAACAACGACTGGGCGACAGTGAGCTTCGATCTCGTCACGGACGGCACGGGGGGCACCGACAGCTCCTACACGCCGGGGCAGGATTTCGACGTGAACTGCCCGACCATCGTTGGTCACACGAACCCGAACAAGGACGACTTCAGCCATGTGGCCTCCTTCTCAGAGAAGAACGGCACCACGGATGAGACGTACCTCTACGGCGCCACGATCAGGTTCGCGCCCAACGGGAACGCGAGCGAGAACATCGAGCTGAAGCAAGGTCCCGAACTCTGCCCGGGCGGCAGCACCCTGCTCGCGCGGAAGGCCGGCGACAAGCTGCTCGCGATCGACTACCTGGGCGGCGGAAGCGCGGTTGAGTTCCACGTGCTGACGTGGGTCACAAGCGGCGCCTGTTTCATCAACAACCACAGCAGCGCCAACGGATGTTGGGGCGCGAACGTCCTCGAGCTCGACCCAACTGAAGCCGAGGGCGGTGTCAACGAAATCGCCATCTCCGCGGCGAACAACCCGATCAGCGACGCGAACATCTCGGCCGGGCAGTTCGCGGAGTTCGGCGTCAACCTGGCAAAGGCTGGGATCCTCCCGCCTGGATCGTGCCAGTCGATCAACCAGATCGTCTGGCTGTCCCGGTCGGCGGGGAGCAGCTTCGGCTCTCAGCCGAAGGACGTCGCGGTCGAAGACGTGAGCATCAACGTCTGCGCTTCGGTCAGCGTGAATAAGACCGGGAGCGACGGCGGCTCTCAGGCAGGGGCTGTGTTCACCCTCTACGAGGGCACCGGCACCGGCGGCACAGTCGTCGGAACCTGCACCGTCGACGCGAACGGCGACTGCGATGACGACTCGTTCACAAACCTGAACCCAGGCACCTACACGATCGACGAGACGACCGTCCCGGCGGGCTACACGAAGGACCCGGACCTGCCGGAAACGTTCACGCTGGGTGATGGTGAAAACAAGGTCCTCACGTACGAGGATGTGGCTCTCGAGGGCGCGCTCTCGATTCTGAAGAACAGCACCAAGGGTGGTGCCGTCTCACAGGGCGGAGCGGTGTTCTCGTACGACAGCGCAAGCGTGACCGACAACGGTGCTGGTGACGAGGATCCGGCGGCTGGCTCGGTGTGCGTGTCCGGCCTCGACCCCGGCGACTACACGGTCAACGAGACGTCGCCCCCGCCAGGCTACGGCGGCGCTCCCGCCGGTGAGGCGGACCAGGTGGTCACGGTAGTCAACGGAACGAACTGCACCGACAACCTGCCCGGCGAAGGGGCCACGGCGACCTTCACGAACCCGCCGCTCTCGGACATCCAGGTGAACTTCCGTGACGGTGGCTCGGGCGAGACGTCGGCGACGATCACGTGCGACAACACGACGGGAACCTCGGACACGACCCCCGCGTCCAACTGGGATACCAGCGAGACGATTGAGGACATCGAGGCACCGACGTTGATCACCTGCGAGATCAACATCGACCCGTAGGAGGCAAGCCAATCCGAACGAGACACGGGGGCCGGCTCAGCCGGCCCCCGTTTGTGTTGCAGGATCAACCCTCGATCAGTTGACCGTGAAGGTCGCCGTCTGGCTGGCGACGTTTCCCATCCAGTCGGTCGACCGGAACGTCGCCGTGTGCTGTCCGCTGACCCGGCGGATCGACCACTTGTGAGACACGTCGCGTTCGAGGGGAGTGGGCTACCGGGGGGCACGGCTCGTCACGAAAGGCACGATGCGGCGCGCGTTCGCCTTTCCACGAGGGGCAAGGCGATCCGATCGGGAGCGGGCGATCCCGCCGATACGATCCGCGCCGTGCGCGAGCCGCAGATCACGACCCTCCCCGGCGGCGAGCGCATCGCGAGCGAGCGCATCTCCGGCGTCCGCTCGATCGCACTCGGCCTCTGGATCGCAACCGGCTCGCGGGACGAGCCGCGCTCGCGCGCCGGCGTCTCGCACTTCATCGAGCACCTGCTCTTCAAGGGCTCCTCGCGCTACGGCGCCCAGGACCTCGCCGAGCTGTTCGACGCGATGGGCGGCGAGCTGAACGCGGCGACCTCCCGGGAGACCACCGTCGTCTACACCCGGGTACCCGACCGCCAGCTCGAGCAGGCACTCGACGCGATGACCGACATGGTGTTCGCCCCGTCGTTCGCCGACGTCGACTCCGAGCGGGAGGTCGTTCTCGAGGAGATCGCGATGGTCGACGACAACCCGCAGGACCTCGTCCACGACCTCGCGGCCGAGGCGGTCTTTGGCACGCACCCGCTCGGACGGCCGGTGATAGGCAGCGCGGAGGTCATCTCCCGGGTTTCTCCGCGGGCGCTCCGCTCGTGGCACGGCGGTGCGTATGTCGGCTCGAACGTCGTGCTCGCCGCCGCCGGCAACCTGACCCACGAGCGCCTCGTCGACCTCTTCGGGCGCGAGCGGGCGAACCGTCCAGCGGCCTCGCGGGTCAAGCGGACGCCACTCCAGCGGCTTCCGCGGCCTGGGGTCAGGTTCCTGCGACGGCGCACCGAGCAGTACCACGTCGTGCTCGCCGCGCCGGGGATCGCGCGCGACGACGATCGGCGCTACGCCGCCTCGATCCTCGACGCGATTCTCGGCGGCTCGGCGTCGTCCCGACTGTTCCAGGAGATCCGCGAGAAGCGCGGGATGGCGTACAGCGTCTACACGTACGGCTCGCAGTACATGGAAACGGGCCAGATCGGAATCTACGTCGGCACGCGGGAGGACAACCTCCGCGAGTGTCTCGACGTGACCGCTGCAGAGCTCGCGGACGTGGCGGCCGGCAACCTCCGGCCCGGCGAGCTCGACCGTGCGAAGGAGAACCTCGAGGGGCGTCTCCTGCTCTCGTTGGAGAGCACGTCGAACAGGATGACGAGGCTCGGGCGCGCGCTCGTGACGGACATGGAGATCGTCACGGTCGAGGAGACGCTCCGCCGCATCCGGGCCGTCACGGAAGCCGATGTCGCAACCGCCGCGTCCGAGCTGTTCGCCCCGGAGCGCCTGTCCGCCGCCGGGATCGGGCCGCGCGAGAGCCGCTTCCGCGCCGCCGTCGCGCGACTGAACCCCGCGCTGGCCGACCGGCCGTGAAGGTCTGCCTCTTCGGGGCGCAGGGAAAGGTCGGATCCGTGCTGGCGCCTGCGCTCGAAGGCGCGGGCCACGAGGTCGTCGACGGACGGCTCGAGGGGCCCGAAGACTGCGACGTCGCCGTCGACTTCACGCGCCCTGACGCTGTCCTGATGAACGTCGAGAGGTGTCTTGCGGCAGCGGTTCCCGTCGTGATCGGGACGAGCGGCTTCGACGTCGACGCGGTCGACGCGCGTGCGCGTGCCGCGGGCGTTCCGTGCTTCTTTGCGCCGAACTTCGCACTCGGCGCGGTCCTCATGATGCGGTTCGCCGAGGAGGCGGCGAGAGTGTTCCCGCGCGCGGAGATCGTCGAGCTGCATGCGGCCACGAAGCTCGACGCGCCCTCTGGCACGGCGAAGGCGACGGCTGCCCGGATGGACGGCGAGGTGCCGATCCATTCCGTCCGCCTCCCCGGGCTCGTCGCCCACCAGGAGGTGATCCTGGGCGGGCCGGGAGAGACGCTCACGATCCGCCACGACACCACCTCGCGCGAGTCGTTCGTCCCCGGCGTCCTCCGAGCGATCGAGCTGGTCCGCGGGCTCCCGCCGGAGCTGACGGTCGGGCTCGACGCGCTCCTGTAGGGGTCGGGCGAAGCCTCTAGAATTCCTCGTCAGTGCTCGGCGAAGTCCTGACAGCGGTCGTCACGCCGTTCCGCGCGGACGGCTCGGTCGACCTGGATGCGTTCCGCTCGCTCTGCGGCTACCTCGTCGAGAACGGCTCCGACGGCGTCGTCGTGACGGGGACGACGGGTGAGGCGCCGACGCTTACCGACGACGAACGGCTCACCCTCTACGAGGCTGCGGTCGAGGCCCTCTCGGGTCGCGGCACGGTCGTGGCGGGCACCGGGACGTACTCGACCGCGCACTCGATCCACCTCACGGAGGCCGCGCACGCGCTCGGCGTCGACGGGTTCCTCGTCATCACGCCGTACTACAACAGGCCGCCCCAGCGCGGCATCGTGGCGCACGTCGAGGCCATTGCCGGCTCGACCGACCGACCGGTCGTCTTCTACGACATCCCGAGTCGAGTCGTCGTCGAGGCAGAGCCCGAGACGATCTCGCGGCTCGCCGAGATCGAGAACGTCCGCGGCGTCAAGCAGGCAAAGCCGAGCCTCGACGCTGCCCGCCATGTGGTCGCCAGCGGGCTCGACCTCTACGCAGGCGACGACGACCTCATCCTCCCGTTCCTCGAGGTCGGCGGAGTGGGAGGGATCTGCGTGCACACGCACGTCGTCGGCCCCCAGGTCAAGGAGCTGATCACGGCGTTCAAGGCCGGCGACGTCGACGGCGCGCGAGCTCTCGAGGCGGAGCTCCGGCCCGCCCTCGAGATCCTCAAGGTCCAGACCAACCCGATCGCGATCAAGCGGGCGCTGCAGCTGCTCGGCCACGAGGTCGGCGGGCTCCGGCTGCCGCTCGTCGAGGCGGACGAGAGCGAGACGGCCGCGATTCGCGACTGCCTCGAGCGCCTGGGGCTGCTCAGCCCCGTCGCCGCGTAGCCTCCGCCAGCGCCGTCGATCCGCGTCCGTAGACTCCGTCCGTGGCAACGGCACTCCGGATCATCCCGCTCGGCGGGCTCGGCGAGGTCGGGAAGAACATGACCGTCTTCGAGATGGGCGACGAGCGGATCGTCGTCGACGCCGGCCTGGCATTTCCACGCGACGAGCATTTCGGCGTCGACCTCGTCCTGCCCGACTTCTCGTACCTCGTCTCGAGGCCCGTCCGGGCGATCGTGCTGACGCACGGGCACGAGGACCACGTCGGTGGGCTCCCGTACGTCCTTCGCGAGGTCGAGGTCGAGAGGGTGCTCGCCACCCGCCTGACGCTCGCGCTCGTGAAGTCGAAGCTCGACGAGCACGGGCTGGGCGCCGCCACTGAGCTCATCGAGGTCGAGCCGGACGGCCCCGCCGAGCAAATCGGCCCCTTCCGCCTCGAGTTCGTGCGGATGGCGCACTCGATTCCCGACTCGATGGCCGTGGTCGTGGAGACCGAGGCCGGCCGGGTGCTCCACACCGGCGACTGGAAGCTCGATCACACACCGGTCGACGGGTTGAAGACCGACGTCGGGCGCCTCGCCGAGCTCGGCAACCGTGGGATAGACCTGATGCTGGGCGACTCGACGAACGCGGAGCGACCAGGCATGACCGGGTCCGAGCGGCTCGTCGGCGAGGCGTTCCGTCAGCTGATCCCGCTGCGAACCGGCCGGATCATCGTCGCCTCCTTCGCCTCGAACATCCATCGCGTGCAGCAGGCGGCGGAGGTCGCCATCGCGAACGGGCGGCAGGTGGCGATCGTCGGTCGGTCGATGCGCAAGAACATGAACATCGCGCGGAACCTCGGCTACGTCGAGCTTCCCGACGACGCGATCGTCTCGCCGAAGGAGGCGATGGAGCTCCCACCTGACCGGGTGCTCGTCCTGTGCACCGGAAGCCAGGGGGAGCCGATGTCTGCCCTCACGCGGATCGCGTACGGCGACCACCAGAACGTCTCGGTCGAGCGGGGCGACACGGTGATCATCTCCGCCAAGCCTGTGCCCGGCAACGAGCTACGGGTGCACGACTCGATCAACCGGCTGGCGCGCCACGGCGCTGAGGTGCTGCATCAGGAGATCGCGCCTGTCCACGTCTCGGGGCACGCGTGCTCGGAGGAGATGCGGACGCTGCTCTCGCTCGTCCGGCCGCGCGCCGTGATGCCGATCCACGGCGAGTACCGCATGCTCGCCGCGCATGCGAAGCTCGCGCGCGACGCGGGCCTTCCCGACTCCTCGATCGTGATCGCGGAGAACGGCTCGGTCGTCGAGCTGACCCCGGACGGCGTGGGCATCGTCGACCGGATCGAGGCCGGCGTCACGTTCGTCGACGGGCTCGGCGTGGGCGACGTCGAGGACGTCGCGTTGCGCGATCGTCGCCGGCTGTCGGAGGACGGCGTCCTGATCGTCGTCACGACCGTCGCGCTCGACGACGGTGGTGACATCGCACCACCCGAGCTGATCGCCCGCGGCGTGGGGGAAGACGAGTTGATCGACGAGCTCCGCGAGGAGGCCGCGCGGATCGCGGCCGAGCTCGCGCGGACGGGCGTGACGGAGATCAAGCTCGTCCAGGAGCACATTCACGACGGCATCGGCCAGGTGGTGTACGAGCGGACCCGACGGCGACCAATGATCCTGCCGGTCGTGATCGAGATCTGATGGCCGGCTGGGCGGACGTCCTGGAGGCGAACGCCGCGACCCAGTCGTCCGCGCACCGGATCGTTCGGCAGCTGCGCGCCTGTGAGGCGGCAGCGATCGCGTTCTGTCGGCTCCTCGAGCGCTGGGGACGCGGCGACGCGGTCCCGGCGACCCCCGGTGCGCGCGCAGCCGCGCTCCGTCACGCGGCAGACCGGGTCGAGACCGCGCTCGCAGGGCTCGACGCGCCGCTGTCGGCGTACCTCGTCGCGCTGGAGCCCGATCGTGCCGAGGGACGGTCGTGGTACGGCGGGCCGGGAGCCGGTGAGCTCGTCGACTGGCAGCCGATCCTCGATCGGGCCGGAGTCCGCGCCTGCCCGAACAGGGTTGCGGCGGTCTACCTCGAGCTGGCAGTGCTCGTCCGGGCGCTGCAGAGCCTCGACGACGCAGTGCGGCTGGACGCCGCGCCCGATCGCTCGTCGCTGTGGGCGGGCCTGTTCGACCTCCACGACACGCTGTTCGGCGCGACCGTCGACGATCTCAGGGCGCTCGCCGCGTGACCACGCCGCGTTAGGCTCGCGGCCGCACGGGGAAGAACGCTGTCAGACCAATCGAGCGAAAGGAGATCGGCGGTGTCCGATTTGGAGCGCGAGGACGCGGACGGCGGTGCCGACGGAGGCGCCGACAGTGGGGCGGATCCCCACGGCCCGGCCGACGGCGGAGCCGCCGGTGTCCCGGGTGAGCACGACGGCGGCGCAGACGGCGGCGCGGACAGCGGCGCCGATGGTGGCGCAGACGGCGGAGCCGATGGCGGCGCCGACGGCGGTGCTGACGGTGGCGCCGGCGAGGTGTAACGAGGGCCGCGGCTCGACCGCATGAGCACCCTGCGGCAAGCGCCACGAACCACGACCCGGGGCCCGGCGCACGACGGCCGGGCCCTGGCTCGCTGTGTCGCCGATCCCGACGGGTTCGCGTCGGCCTGGGGCACGCGAGCGCTGCTCGCCACCGCAGCCGAGTTACCACAGCCCTTCGACGACCTGCTCGACCTCGAGGCCGTCGACGAGATCCTCTCCCGTCGCGGCCTGCGGACGCCGTTCCTCCGCATGGCAAAGGACGGCGTCGTCGTCGACGCCTGCTCGGTACACACGGTCCGGCGGGGCAGGCGCGGCGATCGCCGACCAGGTCGACGACAGCGCGGTGACGAAGCTCTTCGCCGGCGGCACGACGATCGTGCTCCAGGCGCTCCATCGCATCTGGCCGCCGGTGATCGCCTTCGCAGGAGAGCTGACGGAGGAGCTCGGTCATCCCGTGCAGGTCAACGCGTATGTCACGCCTCCCTCGTCGCGCGGATTCTCGGCGCACTACGACATCCACGACGTCTTCGTGCTGCAGGTCGCGGGCGAGAAGCGCTGGATCGTGCACGAGCCGGTGCACGAATGGCCGCTGCGAAGCCAGCCCTGGACGCAGCACCGCACACGCGTCGAGCGCGCGGTCGAGGCGCCGCCCCTCCTCGACGCGGTCCTCCGGCCGGGAGACGCGCTGTACCTGCCGCGCGGCTTTCTGCACGCCGCGGAGGCGCTCGGGGACGTCTCCGTGCACCTCACGGTGGGCATCCACGTCGTCACGCGGAGAGCTCTCCTCGACGCGCTGCTCGCAGAGGCCGAAGACGAGCCCGAGCTCCGGCGTGCCCTGCCCGTCGGTGTCGATCTCACGGATCCCGAAGCGCTGGCCGACGAGATCTCAGCGACCGTCGAGGCGCTCTCGTCGCGATTTCGCGACCTCGATCCCGACGCCGCCGCCCGTCGCCTCGGCAAGGACTTGACGGCCGCGTCGCGACCCTCCCCGATCTCGCCGCTCGCCCAGGTCGAGGCGAGCGGGCGCGTCGAATCGGCGATGCGGATTCAACTGCGGGTCGGCCTTCGGATTCGCATCGACGTCGACGACGGCGTCACGACCCTTCACCACCAGGGCAGCCGGCTCGAGCTCGACGCCACGCTCGGCGACGCGCTCGCAGTGATCGCGACGGGTGAGCCACGCACCGTCGGATCGCTGCCAGGTGACGAGGCCGCCGTCGCCGATCTCGTTCGGATGCTTCTCGTCCACGGCGTCGTCGTCCTCGCGGACTGACGCGCGCGCCGTAGCATCGCGGTATGTCGCTCCCCGCGGAGCGCTGCGCGCCCGCCTCGGAGCGCCGCGGCGATCAGCTCTTCGCCACCGCAGCGCCCGCGGAGCGCTTCGTGCTCCTCGAGGAGCCGGGGGCATGGGGCCGGAACGCGCTGCGTGACTCGCGTCTGAACGCCACGGTCCTCGCGGGCCTACTTGCGCGATGTCACGCAGCGAACGCCCGTCTCCTGCTGATCCGACGCGCCCACCGCGACCCGACCCCGTGGCGGAGCTGGGCAATCGTCGACGCGCGCCCCCGCAGCGAGGCGATCTGGTGGGGCGCGTTCGACGACGACGCCGAGCTGGCGGCGCTCGATCCTGCTCGGCCGCAGGGTGTCGCGACGACCACGCCGGTCTTCCTCGTCTGCACCCACGGTCGCCGCGACGCTTGCTGCGCGGGACGGGGCTGGCCCGTCACCGTGGCGCTCACCGAGGCCTTCCCCGAGCAGACCTGGCAGTGCTCGCACGTGGGCGGCGATCGATTCGCGGCCAACGCCGTGATCCTCCCTCACGGGCTCTACTACGGTCGCCTCACGCCCGAGGACGCGGTTGCGGTCGCACGGCGACACGTCGAAACACGGGTTACCGTCGAGTCGTACCGCGGACGTTCGTGCTTCATGCCTGCCGTCCAGGCGGCTCAGCACTTCGCGCGTCTCCGGCTCGGCCTCGACGAGATCGACACGCTCCATCCCGTCGGCATCGTCCCCGGCGAGGACGGGCGCTATCGAGGTCGAGCTCGCCTACGGAGACGCCGTCGCCACGGTTGTGCTGCGCGAGCACGAATCCGAGCCGATTCCGCGGCTGACGTGCGGGGCTCGTATCGCGACGCCGATGCGGGAATGGGAGCTCCTCGACGAGGCGGACACGCACCCGTAGCGCACTACGATGGCGCGATGGCGCCCCGGATCACGGTCGTGGGCTCTGTCAACCTCGACCTCGTGGCCCGCGTCGAGCGCCTCCCGAAGTCGGGCGAGACGGTCGGCGGCGCGACCTTCGCCCGCGTGCCCGGTGGCAAGGGGGCGAATCAGGCGGTCGCGTGCGCGCGACTCGGCGCCGACGTGACGATGATCGCCGCCGTCGGTCGGGATCCCCTGGCAGAGGAAGCATTGTCAGGGCTGCGCGATGCGGGCGTTCACCTCGAGCTCCAGATCGCCGACGAGCCGACGGGCGTCGCCCTGATCCAGGTCGACAACGCGGGGGAGACGACCATATCTGTTGCCTCCGGAGCCAACGGTGCCCTAGACCGCGTCGAGCTACCGCCGCACGACGCCGTCCTGTGTCAACTCGAGGTGCCCGACCAGGCGGTTCTTGCCGCCTGGGAGCAGTGCGTCGGCCTCTTCTGCCTCAACGCCGCACCGGCCAGGCCGATCGCCGTCGATGCCGACCTGACGGTCGTCAACCGGCACGAGCTCGAAGCGCTCGTGCGGCGCGACGGCCTCGTCGCGCTCACGCTGGGCGAAGAGGGCGCTGTCCTCCTCGACGACGGCGAGGAGACTGCGCGCGCCGCTCCGCCTGCGGTCGACGCCGTCGACGGAACCGCGGCAGGAGACGCGTTCACCGCATGCCTGCTCGTCTCGCTGCTCGAGGGCCGTGGCGAAGAAGAGGCGCTGACGCGGGCGTGCGCCGCCGGCGCCCTTGCCGCGTCCCGCTTCGGCGCGCAGCCGTCGCTGCCGACGGCGGCCGAGGTAGACGCCATCCTCGGCGGCTGACGGGCTCCGGAGCGAGTAAGCGGAGGTGCGGCGACCGGCCGCGCGCGATACTCCGGCCGTGGCGACACCGATCATCCTCGACTGCGATCCCGGTCACGACGACGCGATCGCCTTGCTGCTCGCGCTCGGGAGCCCGGAGGTCGAGCTGCTCGGCGTCACCACGACGTACGGCAACCAGACGCTCGAGAAGACGACGGCGAACGTGCTTCGGGTGCTCGAGCTGGCGGGGCGGAGCGACGTGCCGGTCGCTGCCGGGTGCCGCCGGGCCCCTCGCGCGTGACGTCGTCGTGGCTGCACATGTCCACGGAGAGAGCGGCCTCGACGGCCCGACGCTGCCGCCCGCGAGTACCGAGCCGGTCTCGACCGACGCGGTCTCCTGGATCGCCGACGCCGTCCAGGGCGCGTCGACCCCGGTCACCCTCGTCCCCACCGGGCCGCTCACGAACGTCGCTCGGTACCTCGACGCGCACGGCACCGCAGGTGTGGAGCGGATCGTGCTGATGGGCGGAGCGATTGCGGAGGGAAACATGACGCCCGCCGCGGAGTTCAACATCTGGGCCGATCCGGAGGCTGCCCGGATCGTGTTCGACTCCGAGCTCGACGTGACGATGATCGGCCTGGACGTCACGCACCGGGCCGTCACCGGCCCGGACGTCCAGCGTCGCCTCCGCGACTCGGGCTCGATCGGCGTCTTCGTTGCCGAGCTCGTCGACTTCTTCACCGTGTACCACCGGCAAACGTACGGGTGGGACGGCGCCCCGATCCACGACGCCGTCGCGATCGCACACGTCCTCCAGCCCGGCCTCGTCGAGACGAAGCTCCGCAACGTCGAGATCGAGCTCGGTTCGGAGCTCTGTCGCGGCCGCACGGTGGTCGACCTGTGGCAGCGCACGGGGCGTTCCGCCAACGCCCATGTCGGCGTCGATCTCGACACCGGCGCCTTCTTCGACCTGCTCGTCGAGCGCATCGCGCGGCTGGAGACGTAGGCTCGGCGATGTCCGACGTGATGGTGTTCGTCGAGGTCCCGTCGGGATCGCGCAACAAGTACGAGCGCGACGCCGAGACCGGCCACATCGTGCTCGACCGCCGGCTCTTCACGTCGATGAGCTACCCGGCGGACTACGGCTTCGTCGAAGGCACGCTCGGAGAGGACGGAGACCCGCTCGACGCACTCGTCCTCGTCGGCGAGCCGACCTTCCCGGGCTGCCGGATCCGCGTGCGGGTCGTGGGTGTCTTCCACATGACCGACGAGAAGGGGCCGGACGAGAAGATCATCTGCGTCCCCCTGAAGGACCCGGCGTGGATGCGGGTCCACGACGTGCACGACATCCCGCCCGAGCTCAGGAACGAGATCGAGCACTTCTTCCAGGTCTACAAGGACCTCGAGGCGGAGAAGGTCGAGACCCGCGGCTTCGGGAATCGGGCCGAGGCCGAGGTGATCGTCGACGAAGCCCGCGAGCGCGCCGGCTGACGTCGCTTCACGCGGGACGCTGGGCAGCCCACGTCCCGCGCAGCCCGCAGGAGACGCGGCGCCGGTGGAGAAGCAGCAAGCCCATGGCCACGAGGAAGAAGCGGGCCTCGCCGGCGCGGACCAGGAAGCCGCGCTCGCCTGCACGCGTCCGCAAGCGCGCGAAGAAGACCCGCGGACATCATCATCCAGAGCTCTGGGGGCTCGGCCTCGTCGCGGCCGGGCTCATCCTCTCGACGGTGCTCTGGCTCGGCTGGGACGGCGGCCCGGTCGGCTCGCAGGTGTCCGACTGGCTCGACGACGCGCTCGGCGCCGCCGCGCCGCTCGTTCCCGCCGCGCTGCTCGGGATCGGTGGCCTCATGCTCGTCCGCAGCGCGCTCATCGACCTCCGGCCGTTCCGGACCGGGCTCGCCATCGGCTTCGTCGGGCTCATGGTCGCGCTCGGCGAGGAGCACGGCGGCGCCCTCGGCGGCGCGCTGGGAGGTGGGCTTGCACGCATCGTCGGCGGTGCCGGCGCGCTGATCGTCGGGACCGCGCTCGTCCTTGCCGGCGTGCTGCTCGTCACGGGAGCGTCGGCAGGAGCGCTCCTGCGGCGCTCAGGTCATGCGGTCCGCCAGGCCGGTACGGCCGCCCGACGTTCGATCGAGAGCATCGAGTGGGCCGACTGGTCGGACTCGGAGTCGCACGCGGACGCTCCCTCGCTCGAGACGCCTGTGCGCAAGCCGGCGCCCGTGAACGGCCTCGAGGCGTTCCCCGACGTCGTCGCGGGCGGCCCGCTGTCGGCCGACCCGCCGCCGCTCCTGCGGCCCGAGCCCGAGGAGGCGCCGACCGGGGAGGACTCGGCCCTCGACTTCGACTCCCCGACCCGAGCTGCGGAGTACCGCCTTCCCGACCGAACGCTCCTGAAGCCGAGCCCACCGGCCCGCGGCGACGCCGCGGACGTGAGCGAGCGGACGGCGCTCGTGCTCGTGCAAACGCTCGCCAACTTCGGAGTCGAGGCGACGATCGTCGGGACGATCGCCGGCCCGCGCGTCGTCCGCTACGAGCTCCAGCTCGCGCCGGGCACGAAGGTCTCCAAGGTGGCCGGCGCTCAAGGACGACCTCTCGTACGCGCTCGCGACGACCGAGATCCGCATCCTCGCGCCGATTCCCGGCAAGCAGGCGGTCGGCGTCGAGGTCCCGAACCTCGCGCCGCGCATGGTGACGCTCGGCGACATCTTCGACGATCTGCCGGGGACGGCGAGCCCGCTCTCGGTGTGGCTCGGCAAGGACATCTCCGGCAACGCAGTCTGGACGGATCTCGCTCGGATGCCGCACCTGCTGATCGCCGGCACCACCGGCTCCGGGAAGTCGGGCTGCATCAACACGCTGCTGACGTCGATCCTGCTCCGCGCCACGCCTGACGACGTCCGGATGATCCTCATCGACCCGAAGCGGATCGAGCTGAACTTCTACGAGTCGATCCCGCATCTCCTGACACCCGTCGTCTCGAGCCCCAAGGAGGCGTCCGCCGTCCTTCAGAACGTCGTCGCGGAGATGGAGAAGCGCTACGAGCGTCTCTCGCTCGTGCGCGCGAGGAACCTGCCCGAGGCGAACCGCGCGTTCCGTGCGCGCGGCGAGGACCCGCTTCCGTACCTGCTCGTCGTGATCGACGAGCTCGCCGACCTGATGATGGTCTCGCCCCAGGCGGTCGAGGATGCCGTGATCCGGCTGGCGCAGAAGTCGCGCGCGGTGGGGATCCACCTCGTGCTCGCGACGCAGCGCCCGTCGGTCGACGTGATCACGGGGATGATCAAGGCCAACGTGCCGAGCCGCATCGCATTTGCGGTCTCGAGCCAGACGGACTCGCGCGTGATCCTCGACGGCGCGGGCGCGGAGAGCCTGCTCGGGCAGGGCGACATGCTGTTCAAGCCGCTCGGCACCTCGCGGCTGCAGCGCGTGCAGGGGGCGTTCGTCACCGAGGACGAGATCGCGCTCGTCGTCGAGCAGTGCCGGGCCCAGCGAGGGCAGCAGCTCGACGAGACGCTGCTCGAGATGCCCGAGGGCGCGACGCCCGACGGCGACGACGAGGACCTCGACTTCGACCCCGACGAGGATCCGCTGCTCGACAGGGCGATCGAGATCGTGGTGTCCACCCAGACCGCCTCGGTGTCGCTGCTTCAGCGCCGTCTCCGCGTCGGATACACGCGCGCGGGACGGCTGATCGACATGCTCGAGCGGCGCGGGATCATCTCGGGCTACGAGGGCTCGAAGCCACGCCGCGTGCTGCTCGAGGAGCACCAGCTCGCCTCCGTGATCGGCCCTCCCGCCTAGCGGGATCCTTACAACCGCAAGGCGCGAAGGCGTCTAATCTTCGGCGGTTGCGGCTCCGGTCCAACTTTCGTGTTCAATCCCGCGTCACAAGGGCGGGAGGATCCGTCAAAGCAGAACCAAGGAGGGTAAGTGGCGATTCGTAAATGGATGGTCGTCGCCTCGCTCGCGCTCGTCGCGGTCGTGGCGCTGACCGTTGCCTCGATCGGCTCCGCGAAAAGCGAAGCCAATGCGGCGCTCAAGGTCGCTGTGGTCACCGACATCGGCGGCCTCAACGACAAGGGCTTCAACGCTCTTGCAGCGAAGGGCCTGGCCAACGCGGAGAAGCAGCTCGGCGTCGACGGCCGCATCTTCATCTCGAAGACCGCCGCCGACTACATCCCGAACCTCTCCAGGGCCGCTCGCGACGGCTACGACCTGATCATCGCGAACGGGTTCCTCCTCGGCGACGCCACCGCGGCTGTCGCGAAGCGGTTCCCCGACACGAAGTTCGCGATCATCGACTTCCCGTGGGTGCTGGCCAAGGGCAAGCCGAAGAACGTCCGCGGCCTGATCTTCAAGGAGGCTGAGGCTGGGTATCTCGCGGGCGTCGCGGCCTCGACCGTCACGAAGGGTTCCGCGGTCAGTTTCGTCGGGGGCCAGGACGTCCCCGCCGTCGTCGCGTTCCTCGCCGGGTACCGCATGGGGGCAACGAAGACGAACGCCAAGACGAAGGTCATCTCGGGCTACTCGCAGGAGTTCGTCGACCAGGCGAAGTGCAAGGAGCTCGCGCTCACGCAGATCGAGCAGGGCTCGAAGGTCGTGTTCGCTGCTGCCGGCGGCTGCGGGCTCGGCGCCCTCCAGGCCGCCAAGGAGCAGGGCGTCTGGGGGATCGGCGTCGACTCGGACCAGGCGTACCTCGGCACGCACATCCTGACGAGCGCGACCAAGAAGGTCGACGTTGCGGTGTTCACGATCACCGGCCAGACCGCCAAGGGCACGTTCAAGGGCGGCGTCGACACCGTCTTCACCGTCAAGAACGGCGGCGTCGGCTTCGGCAAGGTCAGCGTGAAGGCGCCGAACCGCGCGGCGCTGATCGCGAAGCTGACGGCGGCCTCGAAGCAGCTTGCGTCGGGCAAGGTCAAGCCCCCGACCAAGTAGGTCGTACCGGATCGAAGTTGTGCGGGCGGGCCGAGGGCCCGCCCGCGCCGTTTCGGGAGGCACCTGGTCGCCGACGCAGTTCGAAGGCGGCGGCGGCACCCGCTACGACGTCGCGAACGAGGGCGCCGGCTACGGCAACGTGAGCCCGAAGCGCCCGACCGCGAGGCGCGTCGTCGAGGCGCTCGACGACGTCTCCGCGCGGATCGCCGAGGGCGAGATCGAGATCCCGCGAGAGTAGTCCGATGAGCCGTTAGGTGTCGGATTCGAGTCCGGCACCGCATATGATCGCGCGCAATGCCCGAGCACCCCCAGGTCCTCGAGATGCGGCACATCACGAAGCGGTTCCCGGGGATCGTCGCGAACGACGACGTGAGCTTCGACCTCCGCGCAGGGCGAGGTGCACGCGCTGCTCGGCGAGAACGGCGCGGGCAAGTCGACCCTCATGAACATCCTCTACGGGCTCTACCACCCCGACGAGGGCGAGATCCTGATCAAGGGCAAGCCCGTCCAGCTCGGGTCACCGCGCGCCGCGATCGACGCGGGCGTGGGCA
The DNA here is from genome assembly GCA_963839755.1 of uncultured Actinomycetes bacterium. Lineage (GTDB taxonomy): Bacteria > Actinomycetota > Thermoleophilia > Gaiellales > Gaiellaceae > Gaiella. The sequence continues at coordinate 6,605 of CAWIVU010000011.1, read as the reverse complement.
TGGTCCACCAGCACTTCATGCTCATCCCGGTGATGACGGTGGCCGAGAACATCGTCCTCGCCGCGGAGCCGGTCCGGGACGGCGTCCTGATCGACATGCGCGCCGCCGAGACGCGGGTCGGTGAGCTCTCCGAGCGATTCGGCCTCCAGGTGAACCCGCGCGCGCGGATCGAGGACATCACGGTCGGCCAGCAGCAGCGCGTCGAGATCCTGAAGGCCCTCTACCGCAACGCGGACATCCTCGCGCTCGACGAGCCGACGGCCGTGCTCACGCCCCAGGAGGCGAGGGAGTTGTTCGACATCGTGCGCGGGCTCACGTCGCAGGGCACGTCGGTCATCTTCATCAGCCACAAGCTCAACGAGGTGGCCGAGATCGCCGACCGGATCACGGTGCTCCGGCGCGGGAAGCTGATCGAGACGCTCCCGGCTGCCGGCGCGACCGAGGAGAGCCTCGCCCGACTGATGGTCGGGCGCGACGTCCTTCTCCGCGTCGGCAAGACGGAGGCATCGCCCGGAGAGCCCCTGCTCGCCGTCGAGGACCTGCACGTGTTCGACGACCGCGGGATCGAGAAGGTGCGCGGCATCTCGTTCGAGGTACGAGCGGGAGAGATCGTCGGCATCGCGGGGATCGACGGCAACGGCCAGACGGAGCTCATCGACGCGATGACCGGGCTGCGCCACGTCGACGCGGGAAGAGTCGTCGTCGACGGCCGGGACGTGACGAGCATCGGCGTCCAGGATCACTTCGACTCCGGCCTCGGCCACATCCCCGAGGACCGGCAGCGGCGCGGGCTCGTGCTCGAGTTCTCGATCGCCGAGAACATCGCCGTCCACGACTACCGCAGCCCTCCGGACTCGCGGTTCGGCTGGCTCTCGCCGCGCCGGCTGATCGAGCGGGCCAGGCGCCTGATCCGCGAGTTCGACGTCCGCGGCGGCGGGCCGCAGACGCGCGCCGGCGGCCTCTCCGGCGGCAACCAGCAAAAGGTCATTCTTGCCCGCGAGATCGACCGCGACCCCAAGATCCTCATCGCCGCGCAGCCGACGCGAGGGCTCGACGTCGGCGCGATCGAGTTCGTCCATCGCCGGCTCGTCGAGGAGCGCGACGAGGGAAGAGGCGTCCTGCTCGTCTCGCTCGAGCTCGAGGAGATCCTCTCGCTCTCCGACCGGATCCTCGTCATGTACGAGGGCGAGATCGTCGGCGAGTTCCCGCCCACGGTGACCGAGGAGCAGCTCGGCATCGCGATGACGGGCGGCGGTCGCGCGGAGGAGGCGGCGTGAGCACATCGGGCGCGGCGCCGCCGCCGGGCGTCGACCCCTCGGGGCTCGGTCCCGAGGTCCAGCCCTCCCTGATCGAGCGTTACGGCCTTGCCCAGCGCGCCGAAGGGTTCGTCGCGCCGCTCTTGACGACGGTGCTCGCATTCTTCATCGGCGGGCTCGTCGTGCTCGTCACGACCGGGAAGAATCCCCTGACGACGTACCGCGCGATCTTCGAGGGCGCCGGGCTGGTCGTGGTTCTTCGAGGTCGGCAGCTACCGAATCGGCTTGCCGTTCAGCGACGCAACGGTGTGGTTCCCGTGGAACGTCAACGACTTCGAGTCGGTCGCGGCGGTCAACCTCCAGCAGACGCTGATCGTGTCGACGACGCTCGTCCTCACAGGACTCGCCGTCGCGTTCGCGTTCCGCTGCGGCATGTTCAACATCGGCGGCCAGGGCCAGTACATCGTCGGCGGCATCTGGGCCGTCTGGATCGGCTCGTCGTTCGACGGGCTCGACCCGTTCCTCCACATCACCCTCGCGATCGTCGTCGCGACGCTCGCCGGAGCGGCCTGGGCGGGGATCGCCGGGTTCCTCAAGGCGACCGTCGGCGCCCACGAGGTGATCACCACGATCATGCTCAACTGGATCGCGATCTGGGTGGGCTCGTTCCTGTTCGGGGTTGGCGGGCCCTTGCAGAACGACGAGCAGGCGTCGGTGCCGATCTCGAACGACATCGTCGAGAGCGCGAAGCTGCCCGCGCTCTGGGGCGATCCATTGCTCCAGGCGCTGCACGTGGGCATCTTCTTCGCGATCGTTGCGCTCGTCGTGTACTGGGCGGTGCTCAACCGGACGACCCTCGGGTACGGCGTCCGGGCGGTCGGCTTCAACCCGGAGGCGGCCCGCTACGGCGGCATCGGCGTGCGGCGGAACTACTTCCTCGCGATGGCGATCTCCGGGGCGTTCGCCGGCCTCGCGGGCGCGACCGACATCCTCGGCTGGCAGTTCCGCCTGGCGACGGGCGACATCCAGACGGGTGCCCTCGGCTTCACCGGCATCGCCGTCGCGCTCCTCGGCCGGAACACCGCGGTCGGCGTAGCCCTCGCCGCTCTCCTGTTCGGCTCGCTCGTCACCGGGACGTCGACGAGGAACCTCGACCCGGAGGTCTTCCAGCCCGAGCTGGCCTCCAACCTCACGCTGCTGATCCAGGGCCTCGTCGTCCTGTTCGTCGGAGCCGACCTCATCATCCTCTGGCTGCTCCGCCAGGGTGAGATCGCGGGTGACGGCATGACGAGCGTCGCGCTGCCCGTGACCGCGCGCCTGCCGTCCGGCTTCCGCACCGTGGCCTGGATCGGCATCGTCGTCGGCCTTGTCGCGGCGTGGCTCGCCCTACCGCCCCTGACCGTCCGCTCCTGGGTCCCGAGCCTCGTGCTCGCGCTGATCGCCGTGATGCTCGGCACGGGAGTGGCGATCCGCGGCGAGCGCCGCTTCGGCGGTTTCGCGATCGCCTCGGGCGTCGCTCGGCTTCGCGATCGCGTACCTCGCCACGCTCTCGGGCCTCGGCAAGCTCGAGAGCGTCGTCGTGTGGTCGGCGCTGCTCGCTGCGATGCTGCGCTTCGCCGACGCCGCTCACCTTCGCCGCGCTCGGCGGGATGTTCTCCGAGCGCTCCGGTGTCGTGAACATCGGCCTCGAGGGGATGATGCTGATGGGCGCCTTCTTCGCGATCATGGCCGCCGACAAGCTCGACTCGTGGTGGCTCGGGCTCCTCGTCGGCATCGCCTCGGGCGGAGCGGCCGCGCTCGTGCACGCCGTCTTCTCGATCCACCTGCGCGCCGACCAGATCGTCGGCGGCACAGCGATCAACCTCCTCGCGGTCGGCCTGACCGGCTACCTGTTCATCGACATCTACGGCACCGAGGGCACGCCGACCGACATTCAGAGCATTCCGAACGTCCACCTCGGTTTCCTGGGCGACGGCTTCCTCGGAGACGTCTTCGGCCGGCTGAACCTCATGATCTGGATCGCGATCGTCCTCGTGCCGCTCACCTGGGCGATCATGTTCAAGACGCCGATCGGGCTGCGGATCCGCGCCTGTGGCGAGCATCCGCGAGCGGCCGACACGGTCGGGATCAACGTCTACGCCGTCCGCTACGGCGCGGTGGTCGTGTCCGGGATGCTGGCCGCGGCCGGGGGCGCCTACCTCTCGATCGGCTTCGTCAACTCGTTCAACGAGAACATGACCGCCGGGCGCGGGTTCATCGCGCTCGCCGCGTTGATCTTCGGGAACTGGCGGCCGTTCGGGGCTGCGGCGGCCTGTCTGCTGTTCGGCTTCTCGAGCGCGCTCGCGCAGCGGCTCCCGGAGTACTCCCAGTCCGCGTCGGTTCTCTTCCAGGCGCTGCCGTACGTCCTCACCCTGATCGCCGTCGCCGGCGTGATCGGCCGCTCGATCCCGCCTGCAGCCGTTGGTCGTCCCTACCGCAAGCAATAACCCCCGGGGCGGGAACGCCCGCGCCGTGGCGGCCCTGCTCGTCGGCCTCCTGGCCGTCGCGACGATGCCCGCCGCGATCGTCGCGACCCGGTACTCGGAGTCGTACGAGCTGCTCCACGCCGGATTCGCGATCCCTCTTGCGCTCCTGCTCGGCATCGTCGCGATCCGCCTCGGTGGTGGAGCGCTCCGCCACGACGACATGCGCCTCGGCCGCGCGGGTGGGCGGCGGACGGCTCGCGTCGGCAGATGGCTCGGCGTCCTCGGCCTCGCGCTCGCCTCGACCGCGGTCGTCGCGCTCGCGGTCTACGGCCTGTTGACGTACCTCGGCGAGAGGTAGCTCTCGGTCCTATCCTCGAGGCTGCGTCGCCGCGGCGCGGGATCCGCCCTGTGGCCACGCGAAAAGAATCTCGCATCGTGCGTGGAGTCCGTGGCCGGTACCGACGATCGCGACTACACTGGCGCCTCGATGTTCGAGATCGGCTCGAGCCTACGCGAGGCACGCATGCGCCAGGGCCTCGACTTCGAGGAGATGGAGGAGCGCACGAAGGTGCGCAAGAAGTACCTGCGCCACCTCGAGGACGAGAACTTCGACCAGCTGCCCGGCCATACGTACACCAAGGGGTTTCTCCAGGTGTACGCAGACGCGCTCGGGCTCGACGGTCGCCTGTACGTCGAGGAGTACAACTCTCGCTACGTCGCCGGTGACGACGAGGCGGCGGCCCCGCGCCTGCCCCGCTCACCGTCGCGTCACAGCCGACGGCGCGAGCGACGCGAGTCGGGGACATTGGGGATCGCCCTGGCGGCGATCCTGCTCGTCACGGCGCTCGTGATCGCCGCGTGGCGGTTCGGAGGGCCCGACACGCCGAAGGTCGAGGGGGTCAACTCGACGGCGCCGCGGACGACGGCAACTCTTCAGCCGACGCAGCAGCGCGTGAGCGTCTCCGTGCGCGCGGTGCGCGGACCGTCGTTCATGGAGGTTCGCGCCGGCTCCCAGACCGGGAAGGCCCTCTATACGGGGACGCTCGAAAAGGGTCAGTTGCAGCGCTTCACGAAGAAGTCGCTGTACCTCGCGGTCGCTCGACCCGGAAACGTGCTCGTGAAGGTGGACGGCAAGCCGTTCACGCTGCCGCGCAGCCGGGGCGTCACGCTCTCCGGGGCCACGGCCGTCTCGTCCGAGTGAGCCGCCGCCCCCGCGCGGCGATCGTCGTTACGGGCAGCGAGCTCGTGCGCGGCGAGCGAGACGACCGGAACGGCCCGTACTACGCGCGCGAGGCGCTGTCGCTCGGTCTCACGCCCGAGCGGATCGTGATCGTTGGCGACGACCCGGTCGATCTCGAGTCGGCGCTGCGTGCCGCGAGCGACGCCGACGTCTGCCTCGTCTCGGGCGGCCTCGGGCCGACCCACGACGACCGCACGGTCGAGCTCGTCGCGCGGGTCGCGGGCGCGCCGCTGCGGGTCGACGACGGGCTCGAAAGCCAGATCGAGGCAGTCTCGCGCTCCGTCGCCGAGCGACTCGGACGGCCGTACACGGACTTCGCCGCGGGCGTCACCAAGCAGGCCACGATCCCTGACGGCGCCGAGGTGATCGGCATCGCCGGGACGGCTCCAGGGCTCGTCCTCGCCGCCAACGGGTGCGTCTATGTCGTCCTGCCGGGCCCCCCGGGCGAGCTCCGCCGGCTCTGGCCTCGCGCCGTTGCGAGCGCGCCGATGCATGACGTGCTCGAGCGAACCCCGCCGCCCGGGCGTCGGGTGTTGCGCTTCTTCGGCGCCAGCGAGTCGGCCGTGGCGCAGGCGCTGGTCGAGGCGGGCGGCGACGGCGACGGGGTCGAGGCGACGATCTGCGCCCGCGACTTCGAGGTTCACGTCGACCTCGTCATCGAGCCCGGCGCCGAGGCCCGCGGAGAAGAGCTCGCGGCCGCGCTTCGCGCACCGCTCGAGCGCTACCTGTTCACGGAGGACGAGCGGACGATCGCAGAGCTCGTGCTCGAGCTCGCCCGCGCACGGGGGCTGCGGCTGGCGACGGCGGAGTCGTGCACCGGCGGGATCGTCGCTGCGCGGCTGACAGACGTCCAGGCTCGAGCGACGTCGTTCTCGGAGGCGTGGTCGCGTACGCGAACAAGGTGAAGACGGCCGAGCTCGGCGTGCCCGAGGCGCTCCTTCGCGAGCACGGGCGCGGTCTCGGCCGAGGTTGCCGCGGCGATGGCGAACGGCGTGCGCGCCAGGCTCGGCGCAGATGTGGGGATCGCGGTCACCAGCGTCGCAGGCCCAGGTGGAGGGAGCGACGACGAGCCCGTCGGCTCGTCCACCATCATGTCTCGTCGCCCGATGCGGAGAAGGGGGCCACGTTCTCGCTCCCGGCCGACCGTCCGACGATCAGGGCGCGCGCCACGGTCGCCGCTCTGCACCTGGCCCGACGAGTTCTGACACAAACCCGGCACGAAGACGTATGACCCCGGCGGGTAGCGTCGGGGGCGATGACCGCCTCCGGCTCTTCCTCGGTCTCCAGCTGCCGCGCGAGACGATCGACGTCCTCGAACGCTGGCAGGCGGCGATCTGGCGCCGGGGTCGCGTGGTGCCGCGCGAGCATCTGCACGTCACCCTCGCGTTCCTCGGCAGCCGGCCCAGATCGGAGCTCCCTGCGATCGTCGGGGCGCTGCGAGCTGCGGCGGAGGCGACCGGCCCCTCGCGTTCGCGCCCGACCGCTGGCGCGAGACGCGCACCGTCGGGATGTCGTGCTTCGCGACGCCGGAGGGGAGGCGACGCGGCTGGCCGGGCGGCTCCATCGTCTTCTCGAGGAGCTCGGCGTCTACCGCCCGGAGCAGCGTCCCTGGCTCGCGCATCTCACGGCTCTCGCTTCCGGGAG
>CAWIVU010000010.1:0-157914 GCA_963839755.1 uncultured Actinomycetes bacterium | reverse complement strand
AGGCGGCTCGGAGACAGGCCGGCGAGCATCGCTGAGGCCTCGTTCTCCGAGGCCGCCCGGGTCGAGAGGCCGAAGGGCGTCCATCGAAACAGCGCCGCCAGCGCCGCGGCGACGACGATCACGATCCCTGCCAGCATGAAGCGGTCCTTCGGCACCACTCGGCCGAAGACGTGATCGGTGTCGGACGGCAGGATCGACGGCGCCGACTTCGGCTCGCTCGAGAAGATCACGATCATGCCGGACTTGAGCACGAGCAGGAGTCCGAGCGACGCGGCGAGCTTGGCGAGCGGAGCGGTGTTGCGGAGCGGCCGGAAGATGGCCAGCTCGATCGTTGCGCCGAACAGGGCCATGCGACGAGCGTCAGCACGAACGCAGGCACGGACGCGAGCTCGAAGCCGAACTATCCGGTCCTGAGCGCCCAGTAGACGTACGCGCCGACATCGCGATGGCGCCCATCGCCATGTTGATGACACCCGAGCCCCGGTAGACCAGAACGACGCCGAGCGCGATGCTCGCAACGAGCGCGCCGGCGCCGAGTCCTAGCGCAGCGAAGAGGAGGATGTCCCGCATCTGACTCAGTCGGTCTCGAGCGACGGCGGGCCCGACAGCCGCCCGGCTCGCAGCTCCTTCGGGCCTTCGTCTAGTCACCCGTGGCGGCTTCAGCCAGGTCGCGGCGACCTTCCACTTGCCACTGCCCATGTAGTTGTAGAACTGGTCTGGTTGCCGCACGCAGCAGGCTCTGCCGGCCGACACCCTGCCGCAGGCCACATCCGGCGGCCGCCAGAATCGAGCGGGCCGCGGAAGGCCTTGAACCCGGCGCTGATCCGCGCCGGGGTGAGCTGCGCGTACGGGATCCGGTTCATGATCTTCACGGTCGCGAGCAGCGTTTCCCAGGCGACCCTCCGAGAAGACCCACAGCATGTCCGGAACGGTCGTCCCGTACTGGAGGCCTTTCTTCAGGTAGAGCTTCGACTGCGGCCCCGGCATGTTGACGAGGGTCTGGACGAGGCCGTACGTCCACTTCGGGAGGTCGCCGCCTGCGTACGCCGCCCTTGGGATGGCCGTGCAGATCGGCGTCGACATCACCGGCTTCGAGTAGCGGATCTGGTCGAGCGCCCGTGCGAACGGCACGCACTCGGTGAAGCCGAGCGCGGCGACGATCATGTCAGACTGAGCTCGCCTGGGTCGCCGCGTCCGATCAGGTCGGTCGCGAGCGGCGGGATCGCGATCATCGTCACCCTCACGCCTACTTGCTGCATGGCCCGTCCGCACCGCGACCGCGGCCGTGATCTGCGCCCGGCGATTCGGGATAGACGACGGTCGCGGTCTTCACCGTCGGGTGGAACCGCCTCGTGTACGTGCCGAAGGCCCGATCACGCTCGTCTGGCTGCCGTTCAGGAAGTAGGCGTTCCTCGCCGTCGGGTCGACCGGGCTCGAGGTGATGCCGCCGATCATCGGGATCGTGCCCTGAGCGTCGCATAGATCGACTGGTTGGACCGTTGACGAGGAACCCGAACATGATGGTCTTGACTTCCTGTCGTTGACGATCTGCTGGCCACACCGCATGCCTTCCTCCTCCGCCTCGGCGACGAAGCACTCGCTCAGCCTGAGCGGGTGGCCGTGAATCGCCTCCGAGCTCGGCGTTCATCATCCTCACACCGGCACGCATCACGCTCGTCGCCTGTGGGCAGTTGACGTTCGGCGGCCCGCCCTGGCCGTTGATGTAGCCGATCTTGACAGGCGCGAGGCTCGCTTCGCCTTGCCCTTGCCGCCGACGTAGACCTGGTAGTTGAGAACCTGTGGCGGCGAGCCGCACCTCGTCGCAGCGACGGCCGTCGCGATCGCCGTGAGGCGCAGCTGCGACGGCGAAAACGACGGTCGCGCGTCGCCGTCGGACGAGCTCGACGATCCTTGCGGACGCATAGCTCCTCCTTCTGACCTGCCTCGACAGCGCACCCAGGTGCCCGTACGCCCTGCAGGCTCCGATGCCGCGCACGACTCAGCGGCTCGCGGCGTCGCTGCATCCATCCGCTCATAGGACAGACGTACGATCGAGCGAGCGTAGTCCGCTCGTGACGGAAATGTCAACAAAATCGTGAATGAGCTTGCGGCCAACGCCGGCGCGGCAGCCGCCTGCCTCAGGAAGACCGACGCTCGAGGACGTCGCGGAAGATGGGGTTGGAGAGCAGGAAGTCGATCGCCTCCGCCCGCGCGTCGTTCAGCGGCTCGTCCGGGAACGAGGCGAGCATCGCCCGGAAGCGCTCGTCGGCGCCTTCGCGAAACTCGCGGTGCGTGAAGATGTACAGGTCGTCGCGGCGGATGCCCGCGAGCACGCGCTCGCCGCACTCGAGCGGGTCCATCCAGAGCGGCGAGTTCGGCCGCGCCTCGAGCTCCCGCTCGAGCTCGGTGTAGCCGGAGTCGTCGTACCGCTCCGGCCGCATCCTGCCGCCCTCGCGGATGTTCGTCTGCACGGGGCCGGGGCAGAAGGCCGAGACGCCGATCCCCTCGGCGGCGAGCTCGCTCCGGAGCGCCTCCGAGAGCCCGATCAGCGGCGGACTTGGCCGTGATGTAGATCGCCGCGCCCGGGACGGGCAGGACGCCGGCCATCGACGACGTGTTGACGATGTGCCCGCCCTCGCCGTGCGCCAGCAGTCGAGGGAGGAACGTCTGGATGCCGTTGACGACGCCGCCGACGAGCACGCCGAGGCCCCAGTCCCAGTCGTCGTAGCGCGCGAGGTTGACGGGACCGAGGATGCCCATGCCCGCGTTGTTGCAGAGGACGTGCACGTTGCCGAAGACCCGCTCCGCCTCGTCGGCTGCGCGAGCGAAGCCCTCGCGATCCGTGACGTCCAGCTCGATCGCGTGGACGTTCTCGCGCCTGCCGCCCTCGTCGAAGCGTTCCAGCGCCGTGGCGATGTGATCCGCCCGGAGATCCGCGATGACGACGTTCATCCCCGCCGCGACGAACGCCTCGGCCATCCCGAGCCCGATCCCGCTCGCGCCACCGGTGACGAACGCGGTCTTGCCCGCGACCTCCTCCATCGGGCCTAGCGTTCGCCCGGCCAGGAGGCGAGGGCGCGCGGCCTTGCCGGCGCGCCGGCCCTCCTCGACCGCGAGCCGTTGGGCGGGTACCGGCTCGTCGGGGAACGCGGCGAGGATCTCGTCGAAGATCCCGCGCAGCTCGTCCCGGTGGTCTGGGTGCGTGAAGACGTAGAAGTCGTTCCGCCGGATCGCCCGCAGCACCTTCTCGCCGATCTCCTCCGGGTCCATCCCGGACTCGTGGAGGCCGGGGAGGATGCGCATGAACTCCTGGTCGGCGGGTGTCACGTCGGTCGAGAGCTCCGCGGGGCGGATCAGGTCGCTCTCGTAGATCTTGCTCTTCACCAGGCCCGGGCAGACCATCGAGACGCCGATCCCTTCCGGCAACAGGCTCCAGCGCAGCGCATCGGACAGCCCGTGCACCGCGAACTTCGCCGTCGTGTAGATCCCCGCGCCCGGGCCGGCGACGAACGCGGCCATCGACGCCGTGGTGACGACGTGGCCGCCCTCGCCGTGCGCCTTGATGCGCGGCACGAACGTGACCACGCCGTTGACGACGCCGCCGAGATTGACGCCGAGCACCCAGTCCCAGTCCTGGTACGTCGCCTCGGTGATGTCGTTGAAGAGGTTGATCCCCGCGTTCAGGCAGAGCACGTGCACGTTCCCGAGGACGCGCTCCGTCTCGTCCGCGGCATGCGCGAACGCCTCGCGGTCGGTCACGTCCAGCCGCATTGCGTGCACGTCCCCGTCAAGCGCTGCTGTCGCTTGCTCGAGGTGGTCGGCGCGGATGTCCGCGATCGCGACCTTCATCCCCGCGCCCACGAAAGCCTTGGCCATGCCGAGCCCGACGCCGCTCCCGCCGCCGGTGATGAAGGCCACTCTGCCTTCGACGTCCCGCATGGGTCCCGAGACCTTATAACCTCGGCTCTGGAGGGTCCAGCATCTCGAGGAGGACCGATGGCGACCAGGACGGCGACGACGGTGCGGGCAGACGTCGTCGGCAGCCTGCTGCGACCCGACTACCTGCAGGAGGCAAGGGAGGCGGCGCGCACCGGCACGATCGACGCCGACGAGCTGCGCGCGGCGGAGGACCGCGCGGTGCTCGAGGCGATCGCGCTCCAGGAGGGCGCCGGGATCGAGGCGATCACGGACGGGGAGTACCGCCGCAACGGGTGGATCGCGTTCATCCCGATCGTCGACGACCCGCTGTTCCGCCCACCCGTGAGCGGCTTCGAGTTCCTCGACGCCGAGTCGGGCTGGCGCGACCTCTGGAAGACGGGCTCGGGCACGCCCGCCGACACGTCGGGTCTTCCACCGGAGGAGCCTTTCGTCACGCGACGGCTGGAGGTCGAGCGGGACATCGTCACTGACGAGTACGCGTTCCTGAAGGCGAACGCCCGCGCGCGGACGAAGTACACGATCCCGGCTCCGAGCTGGCACCGCATCTACTGGCATCCCGACTACTCGGCCGACGCGTACCCGACGTCGGACGAGTTCATCCGCGACGTCGCCCGCCTCCTCCGCGAGCACGTCGTCGACCGCCTCGTCGAGCTCGGCTGCGACTACATCCAGATCGACGCCCCGAACTACGCGCAGTGGCACATCGACCCGGCGAATCGCGCGGCCTTCGAGGAGCACGGGCACGACATGGCGCACGAGCTCGTCGCGGACGCCGAGTTCGACAGCATGGTCTTCGAAGGGCTCACCGGCGTCACGCGCGCGATGCACATGTGCCGCGGCAACGCTCCGGGCGGCATGTGGGCGGCCACCGGGGGCTACGAGGCGATCTCGAAGGACGTCTTCCCGCGCCTGACGAACCTCGATCGGCTCCTCCTCGAGTACGACTCGGACCGCGCAGGCACATTCGAGCCGCTAGCCGACGTGCTCCCGAGCCACGAGGTCGTGCTGGGGCTCGTGACGACGAAGGACGGGGCGCTCGAGGATCCCGAGGATCTCGTCGCGCGCATCGAGGAGGCGACCCGCTACGTGCCGCTCGAGCGGCTGGCGGTCAGCCCGCAGTGCGGCTTCGCCTCCGGCGTGATCGGCGTGATGACCCCCGCCGAGCAGGAGGCGAAGCTCCGGCTGATCGGCGACGCCGCCCGGCGGGTCTGGGAGTAACACGAGCGGCCGGGCGTAACAAACCGACTCCTTCCGACTACGAGGAGAGGCTCGGTCGTGAGGATCTCCAGCCCCCGAAGTGGCTAGAGTGCATCAGCGGCCGTTATGGGCGAAAATACCTGCAAATCGCCGCTTCCGCCCCCGTAGCTCAGTGGATAGAGCAGCGGTTTCCTAAACCGCGTGCGCAAGTTCGATTCTTGCCGGGGGCATGACCCGCAAGCCCGCTCGGGAGGCGGGTCTTGCGGTGTTCTTGAGCCTCACCGCACGGTCGCGTGGCGGTCTCCGTCTACCGGCGTCTACCAACAAGGGTCGGTGTCGTTCCCGGACTGCGTGGACCGCCGCGGAGGCACATGGTTGGAGGCCCAACGGCCCCTTAGTCGTTTTCGATCCGCACCTGGCGGGCCACAGCCGGTCTACGAGTGACGCCCGTCGATGATCTTTGCCTTCCCGGCTAACTGCTTGCCCAACGTGACGCTGACCGTGGCTTCGGTGTGGTTGGCGACGCCGCTTCCGGCGTTCTGGCGCTACGACTCACGTGAGCACGCGCCGGAGCGAGTTCCGCGGATGCCTGAGCGCGACCTCCTTTGCCTCACCCATGTGCCACAGTGTGGGCGCCAGCATGAAGAGTCGTCTCGCGTCGCTCGCGGTCGGGGGCTTTGTCGTCTCAGCAATCGGGCTCTGCGCTAGTGGTAGCCCAGCGAGCGGGAGCCCAGCAGCGGCCATTCCTCCGGGCCCTTGGACGGGCGAATGGAAGGTCGTCCGGATCGAGAGCGACAGTGGCCGGCGCCTGCCGGGTGGCCGGCTCACATTCGTCCAGTCCGGCAAGGTGGTCTGCGCCAACTGGTCGTGGAGCCCGTTCGCGGACGGCCGTCTCGGGCTGAGCCGAGGCACCGCATCAGGGGTGACGATGCGGGCGACGGGGCGGGACGCGCGAGCTCGCGTTCGTTGGACGATCACGCTTCGGGCCGAGGTTGTCGACCGCTTCGCGGGCCCGTTCAGCGAGGTCGAAGCGGCAACCGGCGAGGCCGTCGAAGGGACGATGTACGGCACGCGAATCGGACCGCCGCGCCGCCGGCCCGTCTGCTGACGCCACGAGATCCTCTGAGGGGCGGGCCGGTCCCGCCCCTCATAGCGTTACTTCCGCCGCACCTCCCGTAGGAGCTAGGAGAGCACGCGGCGCATGACCTCGTTGCGGTTGGCACTGTCTGAGATCCCCTCGAAGCCGAAGCCGAGGTAGATCGCGTCTGGGGTGGTGATCGCCGCACCTTGGGTGCCCCAACGACTATGGGCCACGAAATCGACCCCGGACTCCCGCTCGGTGCGCCATCGCGAGCGCGCGACCTGACGTGCGTCCCGGCCGACTGACCCCTTCTACCGCGGGGCGGGAGAGATTCTTTGCATCGGCCCTGTCCTACGTCGCGCTCTGCGCGCCCGCGGCCGCTAGGCGGTCACGACGTTGCCCGACCATCGCTCCACGCCGCCGGGACGCCGACAAGCGCACAGTCGCATTAGAACGACGAGGAGCCCAGGGGACCGGTGCCTTCCTCGAGGTCAAATTCGTGTTCGGCCGCGGGGCCGCCTCGGCGGGTCCTCGGCCCACGAAGCGGGTGAACCGTTCGTCCACCCCGCTTCAGCGACCGCGAAGGTGTCTGCCTTCTCCTACTCCAGCAAGTGGTCGAGCGCCCGGCCCATCACTGCGTTGCGTTCGTCTGCAGTCGAGACGCCCTCCAGTCCGAACCCCAGCAGCAGCGAGTGCGGCGTGGAGATCGCGTTGCCGACCGGGAAGCCCGATGCGTCGGTTTGGATGAAGTTGTTGACGTTGGGTGCGCTGCCCGCGGGCGGCCCGGCGATCGCCCAGCCCTCCAGGCCGGTCTCGAACGAGGTGCTGGTGCCGTCGGGGAGGGCGATGTCGTCGATGAAGACGCCGATACCCTGCGACGCCCAGTCGCTGGCGTAGGCGATGGAGATCTCGACGCTCTCCCCGGCGTACGCCGAGAGGTTGACGCTCCACTGCTGCCAGCCGGCGGAGTTGCCGCTCGCGGCGTTCCAGGCGCCGGTGGTGCCGGTGGCCGTGCAGGCCCCCACGCCGTCAAATGTCTGGTAGTGCGCGAGGTGCGGATGCAGCGTGACCCAGCCCGCGGGGCAGCTCTGGCCGGTCGCAGTCGTCGTGTGCCCGTTCGCGTCCGGAAGCGTCGTCCAGTCGTCACCGAGGGGCGTACGGGCCTCCACGAACAGGTGGTCCCACGCTGCTTCGGTGTCGTACGACGTCCAGAACGTCATCGACCCGCCACCCGCCGGGACGGCGACCTCGCGGGTGAGCCTCTTGTACGAGACGTCTGCGATCTGTGAGTAGACGTAGTGGGTTCCGGTGTGCGGGTCGAACGGGCCGCCCGGCTTGTCGTACCGCGCCGCGGCCCAACTGTCGAACTGCTTGAACTGGTCGACCGGCAGGATGCCGCTGGTCGCAAGGAACGACGACCTCCGGACCGTGTTACCAGCGAAGATGGGATCGTCTAGACCCCACGCGAGGCCCGTGAACGGGTCGGCGACGCCCACCGAGTCGAACGCGGCGCCATCGACGTGACCGTCGTTGGCCACGGCAACGTAGCCACCCAGGTGGTACTGCAGCACGTCGTTGGTGGTGTCGCCGCCGAAGAACGAGCCGAACAAGGGCAGGCAGCGCCGCGGGTCCGTACCCGCGGGAGGCGGGTTGCAGGCGATCTCGCCCTGGGGGTCGTAGAGCTGCGCCATGGTGTACTGCTGGCCGGCGGAGTCCCCTGCGAGGAGCACCTTGCCGCGCTCGTTCATGTACGAGCGGAACTCGAGCAGTTCGTCGAGTGCCAGCCGGTCGGCATTGCCGCCTCCGCGGCCGGCCGTGCGGGTGATCAGGTCGTCGCCGGTCTCCCAGATGACGGCGTCGTAGTGGCTGAGCACTCCGAGCGCGTCCGGGGCGATCCGGCCGGCCGCGTCGATGTCGTAGACGTCGGCCTGCTGGCCGTTGGCGGCCAGGGCGTCGGTGTACGTGTCGACGTAGTGCGGGCCCGGCGTCTGCACCGGCGAGGCGCCGGTGTAGTCCTCGGCCGCCACGACGAGCACACGGTTACCGCTCTCGGATACTGCCTGGTAGGTGAACGAGTCACTCCGCTGCCCGCCACCCTCGAACCAGACCTCGACCGAGTCGCCGGGGTCGGTGCCGGTCACCACGCCTCGCATCTGGTGGTAGTAGACCGACGCCGGGTCGTACCTCGACCCGCCCTCCCACTCGGACGTGGGTGCCGACTGCACCGCGCCGCCGTCGATGCGGTACTTCACAGTCACGGCGCCGAGGCTGCGCTTGGCGATCACGGCGACCGGCTGCGGGTCGCCATACGATTTGGCGAAGCTCAGCTGAGTGCCCGGGTTGCTCCGCTTATAGGGGTCGTCGCTGTCGACGTAGAACGGCTTGGTCGTGATCCCCGTGACCGTCTTCGGATTGGCGGGGTCGACCGCGGAGTCGGCCACCGAGCTGGCGAAGGGCAGGTTGCGCTCGAACTCCGCCTGCACCAGCGCCTCGTCGTCGGGGAAGACGAAGCCACATCCGTCGCACCCCTCGGAAAGCTCCGGCGTCCACGCTAGAGCGCCGGTCGCGGCGTGCGCGTAGTCGGTGGTCTCACCGTTGGTGACGTAGAGGACGTCCGAGCTCAGGCCCGGGTGAAACTCGTCGATCGCCGGGTCGTCCAGGTTGCCGGACATGGCGTAGTAGATCGGGTCGTCCGCGGTGGGCGTGCTCGTCTGCCAGCCCTCGGCGTAGAGCAGCCACTGGCCGGCGGAGTGCCAGTTGACCTGAAACGCGAACCCGATCCGGTCGAGCAAGCCGACCATCGCCTGGGTCTCCGGCTCCGACCTCGGCGCCGGGCCGCGGTAGGTGTCACTGGACTGGATGGACGACGACCCCTCCTCGTCGTAGCCCCAGTGATTGGGGAAGTTGCGGTTGGGGTCGACGCCGTCCCCGACCTGGGTCTGCCCATCTCCGTTGTTGTCGCGGAGGTTCTTCCGCCACAGCCGCTCGTGCTCGAACGTGTACTGGTAGCCGTCGGGGTTGGCTACGAGCACGAACCAGAGCTCGGTCGTCTGCAGAAGCTTGCGGACTTCACGGTCGTTGGCCGCCCACCGGTCGATGTAGTGGTTCATCAGCCGCCTGTTGACCTCCGTCGAGATCCATTCACGCGCGTGCTGTGTCGAGCTGTAGAGGACGGCCGGACGCGTACCGTCCGGTGTGCCGCGAGCGCCCTGGGTCAGCTTGACCGCGATGATCTCGCGACCCTGGCCGGTACGGCCGAGGACCTCGAGCTTCACCAGCTGGGGGTTGTCGCGCGCCGCGGCGTAGAGCTGGTCGCGGATGCCGCCGGGCTCGTCGTACGAGCGCCAGATCGTGAAGCCGTTGACAGCCTGTTCCGCCGCGAACTCCCGCACGGTCTTGCCGCCCCTGACTCGGGTCAGCTTCAGGTCGACGCCGCGGCCCCTAAGCCGATCGGCCCGCGCCTGGTCCAGGACCATGTCGAGCTCGATGCCGTTCGCGACCTGTCGCTGGCCGCTCACTTCGATGCCCTGCTGGGCGATCATGGCTAGCTGGGTGGCCTGGACCACTGCCGTGTAGGCGTCCAGCCGATCCGGACCCGCGCCCGGTGCGGCAGATCCGGCGGTGAGCCCCGCGCAGAGTGCGGCAACGACCGTCGCGACCAATGAAATCACAAGCGATCGACGCATTGCTCCCCTCCGCATGGACCCAAAGAGGCGGACCGTACGAAGGAGTTCGCGAAAAGTCAAGCGGAGCAGCTCTCCCCTGCACCAGCAGGCAACCGCCGGGCGCCAGCCAACCCGCAGTCGACTTTCGTCTTCGGAGCGACTGGGAGGTCGTCGCCATTCTCCCCGAGCTACGTCGGCGCCACCGCCATGGAAGGTCGCGGGCGACCCCCGCGTCACCCTCCATGAGTGCAGGCACGGGTACGCGAGCTTCCTCGACGCCGCCGGGATCAGCGAGGCGCGGGCCGACCGCTACCTCGGCCACGCCGGAACGACCGTCAGCGACCGGTACCGGCACCGTCTCCGGGGCCAGTTGGAAAGCGAGGTGCTCTCCTCGACGGCTACCTCCGTGGAGAGGCCGCGACGGTCATCGCGTTGCCTCTAACTAGCCCGAAGATCGGCGCGCTGGAGGCGGCCCGCTCCTTAGCGGTGCGGCGTCCTATCCATACCGCTACTTCCAGCGGCGGTTTGATCCGACGAGGTATTGGCCGTAGCCGCGGAGTGCTGCTGCGGAGGTGAGTACCTGGTAGGCGAACAGGTAGCCGAGGAAGCCGCGCTTGTCGCGCTGCGGGTGGATGCCGAGAGTTCGGAAGACGTGGCGCGCGTGCCAACGCTGCATGAAGCCGAACACCGCGACGGTGATGGGGAGGAGGAGCATCGACCACCAACCGAAGATCAACGGGTAGCCGAAGAGGAAGAGGATGACTCCCGGCACCCAGAAGAAGATGACGCCGATGTCGAGGCAAGGCACGAGGTAGTCGATTCCGGCGACCAGCTTCGCGAGGACGCGCGGCTGTCTGGGGGGTGGATGGGTTCGGAGGCCTTCGAGCATCCCGCGTGCCCAGCGAGAGCGTTGGCTCAGCAGCCGGTCGAGTCGCGCGGGGACGACGGTGAAGCCGAGCGCAACCGGCTCGTACTGCACGATCCCGCGAGACGCGAGCATCGTCCAGGTGAGCACGATGTCTTCACCGATTGCGTCGGGCCAGCCGCCGACAGCTCGCAGGTCGTTCGTCCGGTAGCCCGAGAACGCCCCCTGTGCGACGAGCGCGGTGTTGTACGCCGCCTGCATCCGTTTGACGCCGTTGATCCCGAGTCGGTAGTCCCATTGCTGCATTCGGGTGACGAAGGTCGCCAGCGGGTTCTCAGCAACGAGCGCGGCGGCACAGGCGCAGACGTGCTGGCCCTGCGGTGCGGTCGTCAGGCGAACCACGAGTCGAGTCACCGACTGCGGGTGCACATGGGTGTCGGCATCAACGGTCACCACAAGTGGTGTCGTCACGGTCGCGAGGGCGGCATTGAGCGCCTGGTGCTTACCTTGCTTCGCCTCAAAAACACGTCGGTAGTGAAGCCCGAGGCGGGCACCCGCGTCGTCCGCGAGTCGTGCGGTGTCGTCGGTCGAGTTGTTGTCGGCGACGACGACCTCCACTCGACCTGGGTACGAGAGTTCGGCGATGTGTTCGAGCGTGCGGACGATGGCCTCGCGTTCGTTCCACGCAGCCACAAGGATCGTCACCGACGGCCACTCGCCTTCTGGCCAGTCGCCGCTCAAAGGCGCAAGCGGCAGTTCCTGGTACCGAGTGATCAGGAGCGTGAAGATCATGAACCCAATGACGAGGCCGGGGATGTAGGCCAGGAAGATCGGGATCACCCAGGCCATGACGGGGCCAACCGCGTCCCCGAGTTCATCCCTCCAGGGATCCGAGACCCAGACACTGAACCCGACCCAGGCAAGAGTCAGGGCTGATGCGATCGCGAAGCGAACGGTGGGTCGAAGCCCCGACGCCGGTGCCTTGCGCCTCGTCCGACCGCCGAGATGTCCGACGGGTCGAGCAATAGATCTAGGCTCGTTGTCAACCACGAGATCTCCTTCATGTGCGATGAGAAGGCTCCTCCTTAAGGCGTCGTTTAAGACAGGCGGAAGGTCGTCGCGGCGACTCCCCCGACAGCGCCCGCCTCCGACCAACCCAAGTGGTCACTGGCGCGCACAGTGGCGCGCCGCGCTCCAATCCCGCATGGTTGAGCGGAAGAGCACGCGCTTCCACAACCGCGTGCGCAAGTTCGATTCTTGCCGGGGGCATCTCTGCACGGGCGGCCTGGTCATCGGGTTTAACGCTCGGCCAGGCGGCTCGCGGCCCTCAGGCTGGTCGGCGCGCGGCCGAACTGGTGCTCGAGACGCGTAGTGCCGCTTGCCACGCGTGGGCACGCCCTTGTCGAGGTGCTCGTTGAGGACGCGCGGTGCTTCGGGACGAGTTCTCGAACGTCGCCCGCTCAACGTTGGGGTTGCAGGGCCGCCGTAGCGGTGAGGTTGGTGCGAACGGCCACGCCGCGAGGTTGCTCGGGCGCGGCCGTGCGCACGTGATCGGGTGTTAGCCCTCGAAGGGGACTGCGACGAGCCGTCGTGTGGAGACGCCGGCGAGGGGGTCCTCGCCCGGCTTGGTCGAGCGGATGAAGAGCGTCAGCTGCTGCTGGAGGTCGCTGGCGGGGAAGTTGGCGTCGCGGCGGAAGACGAGGGTGGCGGTGCCGTCGTCGCCGGTGAGCTCCTCGTCGGGGATCGTGAACTGGTTGTAGGGCACGGCGGTCACGTAGACGCTCGCGCCCTTGATGTCGATGCCGCTACAGGTGCTCCCGACGCGTACCTTCAGGGTGAAGGTCTGCGTCCCCTCGTTGATCGGCCCGGACAGCACGTCGAACGCTTCGATCTGGGTTCGCGCGGGCGGTGCGAGGTCGGCGATCGGGGCGACCTTCAGGCTCTTGTTGGTCGGACAGCCGTTCGGTCCCGGTGCCGCCGTCGCGGCCATCCCCACCGCGGCCACGACCGCCAGCGTCAATGCGGCAACGGCGCCGATCACGAGACGTCGTGCGATCCCGGCGTGCCGCAACCGTGGATGCAAAGGAAACCGTTCCATGGTGCCCTCCTCAGTTGTCTTGGGCCAATTGCTCTTCGCCGCTTGCGAAGGTAATCCCCCACGGGAACGTGAGGGGTCGGGGTGGCCGCAGCGGCGACGCTACCAAATGCGCGATCCACAGTCGCGGTCATACAGGCTCGCGCACAAGACGAAAGGGCTCGCCAATGAAGCGTCTCATCATGGGCCTTCTGTGTACGAGAGCTGAACGACGACAGTCGGCCAGCGGATCAGCCACACTTCCGAGATGGCCAACGGCCTGAAAGTCGGCGGCGACGTCGAGCAGGCTCTCGAGGACGTCGGCGTCCCGAGCTACGTCCTCGACAAGACGGGAATCGTCCGGTGGCTCAATCCGGCAGCCGAGCGGCTCGTCGGCGACGTTCGCGGTCGCCACTTGACCTCCGTCGTAGCACCCGAGGACAGGCCCGGCGCTCGCGAGCGATTCGCTCAGAAGATGCTCGGCACCGCCCTGGCCAGCGAGGCGACCGGCCACCTCGTGTCGCGCACCGGGACGCGGGTGGCCGTGGAGGTAAGCGCGGTGGCGCTCAAGAACGGTGAAACGGTGGTCGGCGTCTTCGGGCTGTTCGAGGAACGCCCCGACGACAGCGTCACTGCCCCACCACCCCCGCATCTCACCCCCCGCCAGGTCGAGGTGCTTCGTCTTCTGGAGCAGGGCCGCTCGACGAAGCAGATCGCCGCCGAGCTGCACCTGAGCACCGAGACCGTCCGGAACCACGTCCGCCGTCTCTTCAAGGCCCTCGGCGTCAACTCCCGACTCGAGGCCGTCGCCGCCGCCCGGGCCGCATCACCCCACTGAACGAAGCCTCCAGCCTGTGCGGTGTTCACGTCTGCGCCCGCATGCGCTCCGAGCCCGCCGACGGCCTACAGCTGCCCGTCCTCGCCCGTGCGGCCGACCTCTGCGTGCGTGTGGACGTCGATCGCAACGATTCGGTCGAGGTCGATCGTCACCGCAGCTCTGCCCGTCCGTCCTTCAAGACCGTGACGCCGTCGCCGTTCGTCGCCTCGAAGCCGAAGGCGCCGCCGACGTCCCAGACGCGGGTTGTGACGCTGTCTCCAGGGAAGAGCGGCGACGAGAAGCGGACCGCGAGCCGCTCGACCGCGCGCGGATCGGTGACGCCGGCGGCCTCGAGCACGGCGCGGCCGGCGAATGCCAGGGTGCAGAGCCCGTGGACGATGCGACCGGGCAGCCCCACACGCTGGGCAAACGCGTCGTCCAGGTGGATGGCGAAGTCGTCACCCGACGCCGCTGCGTAGCGAACCGTCTGGTCCGGTGCGACCGGGTACGTGATCTCGGCGACCGGCTCGGCGCCGTCCACCTCGAGGCGATGGCCCGGAGGACGCTCGCCGACGCTCTCTCCCGCCTCGATGCCGCGGAAGAACTCGGTGACGTTCTGCTCGTTCACGAGCTCACCGTCCGTCGTGCGCGTCTCGGTCCTGATCACGAGCGACGTTCCATTCGGGCGCGCGAGCAGCGAGACCGGCGTCGCACGCGACGTCAGCGTCATGCCCGCCTCGATCGGCCGGCTGAGGACGATGTCGTGCTCGTAGTGGACGACGCGGCTGCGCGCCTCCTCGGACGCGACGGAGCGCGAGGCCGGTGCGATCGTCTCCCAGACCGGCACGATCGCGAAGACGGGCCCGCCCGGCACGTCGTCCGTCGCAGCGCCGTACGCACGCAAGGCCTCTTCCGTCACCTCGTATGAGCGCTCGGCGCCGACGCGGCCGATCGCGTCGAGGTCGAAAGCGGCCTGGCCTTGGAGGGCTTCCATCCGCGTCTCCTCTCCGTCCGGAAGAATCAGGCTACCTGACAGTGCTTGATGTGTGACTGCCTCACCCGGTGGGCGAGCCTTCCTCCCGACGCCGCCCGGTGAGGCGCCGGCGCAACGCGTCGATCGCTCCGAGGACGGCCGGCAACAGCCCGTGAGGGAAGAAGAGCATGATCACGATGAGGAGCAGCCCGAAGACGCCGAGCGAGAGAATCGACGGTCCCTGCGGCGGCAGGTCCCAGCCGAGCAGGCTCTCTCGTGCGCCGAGATCCCGTAGCTCGTGCTCCACCCACACGATGGTGACCGCCCCGACGACCGCGCCGTAGACGCTGCCCAGCCCTCCGATCGAGACCATCACGACGAACAGCAGGCTGAGGACGATCACGAAGTCCTCCGGCCCGAGGAACTGCGCGTAGAACGTGAACAGCCCGCCGGCCAGCCCCGCGAGCGCCGCCGCGTAGACGAACAGCCTCAGCTTGTAGGCGGCGACGTTGATCCCCGAGGCGGCAGCCGCAGGCTCGTTCGCGGCGATGGCCTGGAGCGCCCGCCCGGACCTCGAGGCGACGAGGTTCGTCGACAGCAGGAGGGCGAGCCCGACCAGGCCCCAGACGACAGCGGCATGCGTCGCGCCCGTGACAACGTGGTCTCCGACGGCGAGCGGCTTCGTCACGGTCACCCCGTACTGGCCGCCTGTAAACCGGTCCTGTGCGTAGAGCAGCGACCACGCGATGAGCGCGAACGCGAGCGTCGCGAACGCGAGGTAGTGGCCGCGAAGCCGCATCAGCGGGACTCCGATCACGACGGCGACCGCGGCGCTCACGAGCGGCGCGATCGCCAGCGCGAGCAGCGGATCGATCCCGGCAGTCGGGTCGACGAGCCGCGTGTCGGGATCGAGGCCCACGGTCAGCAACCCGGACGTGTAGGCGCCGATCAGGAAGAACCCACCCTGACCGAGCGACACCTGCCCGGCAAAGCCCATCAGCAGCGTGAGCCCGATCGCGACGAGCGCGTACAGCCCCATCCGGTCGTAGAGGGAGACATCGCCGCGCCCGAGCTGGAAGGGCAGCCAGCACGCGAGAGCGGTGGCGACGGCCAGGGCCACCAGACGTGCCGCGCCGCGCTTCCGGCGCGAGGCGCGAGTGCTCGGGGCAGCCTCCCCGCTCATATCGCCAGCTCGCCTCGAGAGCGCCAGCCGATCAGGACGAGCATCACGGCGAGCGCGATGATGAGGTTGTACTGCGGGTCGACGTACCCGACGACCAGTTGCTCGATGATGCCGAGGGCGTAGCCGCCGAGCAACGCCAGTCGGATCGAGGCGAGCCCGCCGAACACGGCTGCGGCGAAGCCGTTGATCGTGATCGAGAGGTCGGCGTTGTAGGTGACCGGCACCGTCGGCGCGAGGAGGAGGCCCGCGATCGCCGTCAAGGCGCCCGCGATCGCGAAGGCGATGACCGCGACCGAGCGGAGGTTGAGCCCGATCAGCTCCGCGGCGCGGGGCGAGTCGGCCGACGCCACGAGCGCCTGTCCGACGATCGTCCGTCGGAGGAAGAGCGTCAGCCCGACCGCTGCGGCGACGGCGACGCCCGCCAGCACCGCGTACTGGGGCTGGACGAGCACGCCGCCGATGTCCCACGCCCGGTCGGAGACGGCCGAGTACGACCTCGGGATCTCGCCGAAGGCTGCGAGCAGGATCGCTTCGGCGAGGAGGGCGATCCCGACCGTGACGATCAGGCTCGCGAGCGGAGTCGTGCGTCCTCGGACGCCGACTGCGACGACCGCGACGAGCGTCGCGATCAGCGCCGTGGCGAGCGTCGCCAGGACAGCCGCGAAGAAGAGCGGCATGTGCTCGCCCAGCGAGTACGTCAGCAGCCCGCCGAGGACCGCGAAGACACCCTGCGCGAAGTTCACGATCCCGGTCGCCCGGTAGATGAGAACGAGCGACATGCCGACGATCGCGAAGACCGACCCGGTCGAGATGCCGACGACGACGAGCTGGAGGAACGTCGTCACGCCTGGCCCTCCGGGCCTCGCCCGAGGTAGGCGCTCCGGACCTCTTCGAGCCCTTCGAGGTCACGGCTTCCGCCCTGGAGCACGACGCGGCCCGTCTCGAGGACGTACGCCCGCTCGCACAGCGAGAACGCGAGCGACGCGCTCTGGTCGACGAGCAGGATCGCCACCCCGTCCTCCTCGTTCAGCCGCAAGAGGAACTCGGCGAGCTGCTGCACGAGCAGCGGAGCAAGTCCGAGCGAGAGCTCGTCGATGGCCAGGAGTCGGGGCTCGGCCATGAGCGCCCGGCCGATCGCGACCATCTGCTGCTGCCCGCCGGAGGTCCTGCCGGCCGGCCGCTCGCGAAGCTCGCGGAGCTGCGGCAGCAGGGTGTAGACCCGTTCGAGCCGCTCGCGCACCTCCTCCTTGCTGCGGACGTACCGCAGCGTCGAGGTGATGATCTCGAGGCTGAACACGCGGCCGTACGCGCCGAGCAGGAGGTTCGCCTCGACCGGCAGCGTTGCGAAGACGTGGCGTCCTTCCGGCACCTGGCTGATCCCCCGCCGGACCACCGCGCCGGGCGTCGCTCCGGTGACGTCGTCGCCCTCGATCCGGACACGACCCGAGGCCGGGCGCACGACGCCGCACGCGGCGTTGAGGACCGACGTCTTGCCGGCTCCGTTCGGCCCGATCAAGGCGACGCGCTCCCGCGCGCCGACATCGAGGGAGACCCCATCGACGGCGACAGCCTGGCCGTAACGGACCACCACGTCTTCGACCGCGAGGATCGTCACAACGTCGCCGACCCCAGGTAGGCCTCGACGACGCGCTCGTTCCCGCGCACCTCCGACGGTGTGCCGTCCGCGATCACGCGGCCGCGGTCGAGGACGACGACGCGGTCGGCGAGCGAGCCGACAAACGCCATGTCGTGCTCTACGAGGATCTGGGTGAGGCCTTGCTGCTTGAGCGCGCGCAGCGTTTCGGCAAGCCGGGTCTTCTCAGCGCTGCGCAAGCCTGCCGCGGGCTCGTCGAGCAGCAGGACGTTGGGCCGCTGTGCGAGAGCGCGGGCCACGGCCAGGAGCCGGAGCTGGCCGAGTGGGAGCGATCCGGCAGCCACGGACGCGCGGTCGACGAGCCCGACGAGCGCGAGCGCTCCGTGGGCCTCCTCCTCGATCCGGCGCTCCTCGCGCCGCTCCCACGGCGCCCGCAGCATCGCCTCGAAGAACCCCGTCCGCGTCCAGGAGTGACACCCGACCATCGCGTTCCCGAGCACGTCGAGATGCGGGATCGGCGGCGTCGTCTGGAAGACGGTGCCGAGCCCGGCCCGCGTGCGCCGGTGCGCGGTCCAGCGCGTGACGTCGTTCCCCTCCACGACGACGCTTCCCTCGTCGGTGCGGAGCAGCCCGGAGATGCAGCCGAGCAACGTCGACTTGCCCGCGCCGTTCGGGCCGATCAGGCACGTCAGCGAGCCGCGCTCGATCGCGAGGCTGACGTCGTCCACCGCCGCGACGGCGCCGAACGTCTTCGTGACGCCGCGGACCTCACACGCGAGGTCCGCGGCGCCGGTGTCCGCGAGCTCGGCTATCGGCGGAACGCCGCTCCGAACAGGGCCCTGGGCTTGCACGAGGCGATTCTTCCCGCCCACATGCTGTCCATCTGGATCCCGCTGTGGTTGTTGGGACCGAAGTAGAGGCGGCCGCCCGGCGTCGGCAGCCGCCGGAGCCTCGTCTCGAGCGCGGTGGTGATCGCCTGACGCGTGAACCCTCCGCGCTGCATCGCTGCCTGGAGGGCGAACAGCGCGGTCGACGCGTCGACGTTGAACACCGAGATCGGATGTCCCACCTGACGCTCGACGAGCTGCGCAAGTGCGCGGGTCGGGTTGTTGCGCGGAAGCTGCTGCCACACGCTCCCGAGGAAGCCGTTGACGAGGGCGCCGTTCACGTCCGGGCACGTCGCCTCGAGGAACTGCGGCGAGAGGTTGCCGCCGGTGAGCACGAGCCGCTGGGAAAGCTGGAGCTGCCGGAACTCCTTGACGATCGTGTTCCCCGCCGGTGTGACCGTCCACATCCAGAGCGCCTGGGCGTCCGAGTTCTTCACCTTGGCGAGCTCGGCCGCGAAGCTCGTCGCGGTCGGAGAGAAGATGATCGAGTCGGTGATCGTGAAGCCGTACCGTTGCGCGAGCGCCTGGACCTGCGCGACCCCGTCACGGCCGAAGCCCCCGTTGTCGCCGATCAGCGCGATCCGGCGGATGCCGAGCGTCTTCAGGTACTGGGCCATGCTGTAGGCGTAGAGCCGCGACGTCGGAAGGGCGACGAAGACGTACGGGCGAGGAGGCGCCACGAGCGTCGTCGGCGGTGAGAGCGCGAGGAACGGGATCTGCGCCGCCGTCGCCAGCGGCGCCGTCGCGACCGCGGCGGCCGCGTTCCCCGAGCCGAGGATGCCGACGTACTTGGGATCGGAGGCGAAGCGCTGCACGTTCTGGACTCCCTGCGACGGATTCGACGCGTTGTCCGCGATGTCGACGACCAGGCGACGGCCGTTGATGCCGCCTCGCGCGTTCCAGTACCGAACGAGCGCGAGGACGGTCTCGCGGTCGCCCTGGCCGACGATCGCCTGCGGCCCGGTCAGCGGCGCGTCCATGCCGAGGTAGACGGTTCCGCGCGTTGCCTGTGGGCCGGTCGTGAAGCCGGTCAGCACCGCCACCGCCGCTGCGGCTGCCAAGAGGACGAGCACTCTCTTCATCGCTTCGCTCCTTGTTCGATGGGAGGCGCGGATGCCGGCCGGTCCGCGCTGTCCCGCGCGCCGGCAGCACCTCGTACCGTCCGGACCCCGGTCATCGTGAGCTCCTGCGGTACTTGACCACGTGCGAACGCTGCCAGCCCTTCGTCCGGCGTCGGTGAGCACGGTGCGGCTTTCGCGTGGTCGAGGATGGCCGCGGTTATATCAGGTTCCCTGATTGTGCTCAATGGCCTCCCTCATCCGGGATTGCCCGCTTGCGAGGTGCGGCGGGGCCGCACCTCGCAAGCGGCGTAGAGGAGCGGCTTCCTACGTGCCCTGCCCCGGCCCATTCGACGTCGGCGGATCCCCGAGCGGCCGCCCGCCGGGCCCGTCGGCGAACGTGAGCCACGGGATAGACGGTTGCTGGCCGACAGGCGGCTTGCTGTAGTCGCACACGCCCGTCGGGAACGCCTGAACGAGCTGACCCCACTGGGCGTCGGTGAAGGCGATCGGGATGTAGTCGGCCCTGTCGAGCGGCTTCAGCTGGCACTTGAAGTGGTCGAGGGTGAATGGCCAGCCTGCCACCAGTCTCGGATTCCCGAAGTACTGCCAGCCGGGCACACCCGTTGCGGGGTCGGTGCACATCACGTCCTGCACAACACCTCCCGCCCGGAAGCAGGCGTCGACGGCCTCGGCCGGCTTGTGCCGGGCGAGCTTGACGGACAGCGGGTCGGCGCTCGCGTCCGCCTCGACCCCGCCGAGCCACGTGTCCACCGTGAGGATCTGGTCGGGTGACGGGCCGCCGTTCGGAACCCAGATCACATGTGTCCCGTGGTTGCCGTTGGTGCGGTCGAGCCGAGCGCGGTACGTGAACGAGTGGAAGGGCGGATGGAAGCCCGTGTCCGTGATGTTGGACCTCACTTCGATCTCGGCAACGCTTGCGGTGCCCCGCCCGCTCACGATCCGGCCGCTGCGGTAGAGCTTCTCCAGGGCGCCGACGTTGCCCTCGGTTCGCTGAGCCTGCCAGCGCCCGTCGATATCGAGCCCGCCGATACGGGCGTTGACGTCGACGAACTGCTGCGGTGTCAGCGTTCCGGCTCGGAGCGCGTTGAGCCCGTATTGCACGCCGACGTTGTCGATCGGGCTCGGCGCCTTCCCGTCCGGACCGACCCCGAACAACGCCTTCTGGTAGTCCTGGATCGTGCACCGGGTGCCGTTCGGATTCGTGACGGCATTCCAGCGCCAGAGCGGAGGCTCGGGTGGGCCGGAGCAGCCGAACGGCGAGTCCGCGATGAGCTCGACCACCGTGAAGTTGATCTTCGTCCCGCACATGTCGTCGGGTCCCGCCGGATTCGAGCCCCACACCTTCTGACGTTCCGCTTGCGTCAGAAATAGTGGGTTCGGGTTGTTCGGCAGGCCGAGCAACCCGTTCGGGAGCCCGAAGTAGCGCCAGAGCAGGATGCAGTCGAACGAGCCGACCACCTGGTACCAGTGATCCTCGTACAGGAGGCTCGTGGTGATGCCGTCGAGCAGGCCTGGATACGCCTCGGTGATGAGGTGCTGCTGCATGGTTCCCGCCGAGGCTCCGGTACCGATCGAATAGCGGATCCGACCGTGGCGCTCCGTGAGGATCTCCTTCGTCATCATCAGCGCCTCGGCGGAGACGATGTCGTTGCACTGGTTGCCGTAGGTGTTCAGGCTCGAGGTTCCGACCGCGAACCCACGCCCGATCAGCGACACGTTCTGGCCGCTGAGCACGTTGCCCACCGTCGGCTGCTGGTAGTTCACGCCGCACGCCCCACCGAAGGTATTGACGTACTTGTGGTTCCACGGCTGCTCCGTCCACGGTGACACCGGCTTCGTCGGGTCGACCAGGAGCGCGAACTGATAGATGCCGCGGTTGGCTGTGCCGGTCACGCGCTCGACGATGAACGGAACGGTCTTGCCTTGATCCGTCGTCGTCGGCTGGACGTCGGCAGGGGCCGGCGGGCTCGCCGGGTTGTAGGGGACGAATTGACCCGCGGCGTTCCGGTAGAGGCGTTCGACAATGGTCGGCGCGTTGCACTTCCCGTCGGTCGCCGGTCCGAGCGCCGGGTTCTGGAGGTGCGTGCGACAGAGCCATGGCTGGACCTGAGGCCCCGAGAACACGGGCCCGCCGATCGGGTGGTTCTGGATCTCGATCGACCGTCCGACGCCGTTCCCCGGCCGAACCCGCAGGAGATTCTCGCCCTCGTCGAGGCTCGTGACGAGGCCTTCGAAGCGGCCGTTCGGGCGAAGGGAGAATGCGCTCGTGATGTTGGCGCCGTTGAGCTCGACCTCCACGGCGCGTGCGTTCGCGCGCAGGTCGACCGAGACGAGTGCGTCGCCCCCGGAGATCAGATCCGCGCGATTCGACACCACCGTGATCTCTCCGATGCCGCCCGCCGGCGGGTCCGCCGACGCGGCGCCGCTGCACATGACCAACGCGATGAGCGCGCCTGCCACAAGGCTCGAGGCGAGGCGGCGCCGTTGCCGAGACAGGGGATGCACCATCGCTCCTCCTCTGTTCGAACGTCGACCCCGGCGCTTGCTCGACTGCGCCGAGGGGTGACTGACCAGCGTCAACCTAGTATCAGGCTTCCTGATAGTCAAGCGAGCCCGTCGGCCGCGAGAGCCGCGATCAGCTCACGACGTCATCCCCGTCATCTGCCCTCCGCTCGCGGTGATCACCTGGCCGTGGACGAAGTTCGACCACGGCGAGCAGAGGAAGAAGATCGGTCCGGCGGCGTCCTCGGGAGTCGCAGGTCGCCCCAGCGGGATGATCATGGGCGCCATCTGCCGCATCTTCTCCGGGATTCCGAGCGGGATCTCGACGCCGTCCTTCACGAAGCTCTCGCCGCCGTTGTCCGAGGCAGCGGTGAGGCGCGTCTCGACGAACCCGAAGGCAACGGCGTTCACGTTCACCTTGAACGGGCCCCACTCGCGCGCCAGCGTCTTCGTCAGGCCGACCAACCCCGCCTTCGCCGACGAGTAGTTCGCTTGGCCGAGGTTGCCCTGCGTCCCGGAGATCGAGGTGACGTTGACGACCTTCCGAAAGACCTCGCGACCGGCTTCCTTGTCCGCCTTGCCGGCATCGCGCATGAACGGCGCCGCGGCCCGCAGGAGCTTGAACGGCACGACCGTGTGGATCTCGAGCATCGCGCGAAACTGCTCGTCGGTCATCTTGTGCGCCATCGCGTCCCACGTGTAGCCGGCGTTGTTGACGAGGATGTCGAGTTGCCCGAATTCGTCGACGGCGCGTTGCACGATGGCCTCCGGCACGCCGTCCTTCGTCAGGTCGCCGCCGAAGACAGCGGTGTCGCCGTCGATCGCAGACGCCGCCTCCGCTGCAGTCTCCCCGTCGAGGTCTGTGATCAGCACGCGTGCGCCGTGCGCGGCCAGCAGCTCCGCAACCGCGCGCCCGATGCCGCGCGCCGAGCCGGTGACGACTGCGGCTTTGCCCTGCAGGACTTCCATGGCACCTCCTCGATTCTGAGGAGAATCAGGCTACCTGATAGTCAGCGCTGCGGGAAGCCTGCGTGAAGGGCTCGCACGGCGCTGATCAGCCCGTTTCGTAGGCTCTTCAGCTGGTGCGGCGTCAGCTCCCCGAGCATCTCGCTCTCGAGGTCGTCGACGGCGGCGTTGCACGCCTCGAGCACCTTCGAGCCCTTCGTTGTCAATGCGGCCGGGAAGACGCGGCGATGGTTCGGGTGCGGCGTGCGCTCGACCAGGCTCTTGCGCTCGAGCGCGTCCAGGACCTCGCTCATCGACTGAGGCGTCATGTACGCGCGCCGTGCCAGCTGTGCGTTCGAGAGCTCGCCGCCGTGCCCGAGGATGCTGAGGGTCGTGTACTGCAGCGTCGTCAGGCCATACGGCTTCACGCGCTCGTTTATCGCGGTGCGCACCGCGCGCTCGAGCCGCGCGACGACGTAGCTGATGCGCGGCTCGGACTGCTCCTGAGAGGGCGTGGGCTGAAGTGCGGCCTCGGTCATGCCCTCATGATGTCAGGTAACCTGCGATCTCTGCTCCGATGAACCTCGCCCTCATCCTGACACGCCGTGCGGCCGTGCACGGCGACCGGCCGGCGCTCTGGGCCGACGGGGAGGATCCTCGAGCGCGCGATCGACGTCTCGGCGCTCGGCGGCTGACGGAGAAGACCGAAGCGGGCCTTGGCACGGGTCAGGGAGCCCGGGCTCTCCGCCTTGAGGAGCGCGGTAACCCACCTGGTTGACGGGCACCGTGTGGTGCAGACGACCCGTCCGTCGCCGTCCCGGGCTGACGCCGCCGGCCCTAGTTGCGCTGCGGCATGCGGAGCACTGGACCGCCCCGTGGAATCCGCGGCGAGAGCCCTCGCGGCCAGATGCTCGGCGCAACCGGGCCGCCCGGTCTCGCCTCCGTCGCGGAGAACGTCTGGAAGGGAGAAGCCCACAGGCGCAGGGTTCGGCCGCGTACCGAGGCCGGCAGGACGAGCGTGAACCTGCCCGACCGGTCGGGCCACGTCGCCGACACGGGTGCGACGACCCCGGTCGGGCTCCTGACACCGACCAGGGCGCCCTGGTAGATCGCGCCATCGGTCGACGTCGCAGTCGGAAGCGGGAGCGGCAACCCGGGTCGCGCCGGGAGTCGGAGGTCCATCGTCGCGCTCCGCAGCCGCTTGAAGCGCACGTTGTTCAGGATGCCGGAGCCGTACGACACGGGTCCCACGGCCACCTGCACCTGGAGTGGGACGGGGTCGTCGTTCGTCCGGTCCGCCGCGGCGAAGAAGGAGGTGTAGCGGCCGTTCGCGTTGGACGGCTGCGAGAACGTCCAGAAGTCGCGGTCCTGTGTCCGCGAGACGACGATCGCACCCTGAACCGGCCTGCCCGCTGCATCGGTGACCGTGCCCGAAAGCCTGTAGGTGTAGAGGCTGACCGAAGGTGGAGCGGAGCCGCCGCGGTACGAGAGGCGGCCCGACACGGCCACGGTGCCGTCGCCCCGTCGCGTCGTCGTCACGTCGCCAATGTCGTAGCCGGCCTCGAAGCCACCCGTTGCGGCGAGGACTGCGCGACGCTCCCCGTCGGACAGCGCGCGCCCGGCCACACGCGCCCGCGACGCGTCGACGACGTGCACGGGATGGCGGCGAGGAAGCGTCACGTCCAGGTCGTAGCTGAACCGCCCTTCGGCGTTCGTGGGCGCGAGCCGGAAGCGCTCCACCGCCACGACAGCATCGGAGACCGGCCGGCCGCGGAGGAGCAGCCGCCCACCCCTCACCTGGGTGTTGTTGGAATCGGGGCTCCAGAGACCGACGGTCGCGGGCGCGTCGGTGACGATCCGTGCACCTTGCGGGAGGGCGGCGAGGGCCGCTGTCGTGCGCGTCGGCGCAGCGGCTTTCGGTTCGGCAGCGCTCCCGGCGATGCCGAGCACGGCCGGCCCGCCTGCGTCCCGGCCAACGCTCGTCAGACCGGGCGGACGCGGCGACTCCTCCTTGCTCCCGCCGAGCGCGAAGACCTGGAGCTGCGATGCGGTGCCTCCGCTCGACGACGTCGGCGTGCCGCCGACGGTAATGGCGATGTACTCCTTGCCTCCCGTCGAGAAGATCGTCGGCCCGCCTGCGAGCTGACGGCCTGTCTGGAACGTCCACAGGATCCGGCCCGTTCTGAGGTCGAAGGCGCGCAGCACGCCGTCTCCGCCGCCGGCGAAGCCGAGCCCGGTCGTGGTCGTCGTGACGCCGCCGCGCTCCGGCTCGGGCGTCCGGAACTTCCAGACCCGGCGACCCGTCGAGACATCGATGGCACTGATCGAGCCGTGGTCTTTCCAGCTGGCCAGAACGCCTCCAAAGCTCCCGTTCTGCAACCCGAGGAAGACGTCGCCGAAGATGAGCCGCCGCCGCTTCTGCGTCGGGCTGAGCTTGTCCTGGATCAGCACCGCACCCGTCTCCGCGGCGGCGTTGAAGATGTAGTTCGTCCTGGGGTCGTAGGAGGCCGGTGAATAGTTGAGGCCACCGAGCGCCGACGGGAAGATGTTGACCGGCTGGCCCGGCCTCAGGGGCGGGTGCTCGACCCTGTCCAGCACCTTGACCCGCTGGTGGAACGGTCGGCCCGTCCGGGCGTCGAACGCGAACCAGACCCCCTCTTTCGTCGCGACCGAGACAACCCTTCGCGTCTGGCCGCCGACGCGACCGTTGTAGACCAGCGGCGGCTGCGCGACGTCGTAGTTCCACTGGTCGTTCTGCACGAGCTGCTGCCACCATCGCTGCTTGCCGGTCTGGAGGTCGACTGCGATGAGGGAGTTCGTGCGGGGGTTCTGCCCGGGGTGAAGCTCCTTGAAGAAGTTGGGCGTTCCGGAGCCGGTGCCGAAGTAGACGGTGTTCGTGCGCGCATCGATCGACACGGGAGTCCAGACGACGCCGCCGCCGACGATCCTGCTCCGGATCCGCCAGGACTGGAGGTCCGGCGGGATGGTCCAGTACGGGTTGGGCCACGCGGGCGTGAGATCCGTGTTGAACGCCATCACGTAACCGCGCACGCCGTACTCCGAGCCGGCCGCGCCCAGCACGAGCTTCCCGTTGGCGCAGACGGCCGTGCTCGTCTGCGAGTACCCGTAGTCCGCCGACGCGTTCGGAACGAACTGGCTGAGCGCGATCTTGCCGACCTCCGCACCGTCGCTCGGTCGCAGTGCGACGAGCTTCATGTCCAGCGTGGTCATGAATAGCCTGCCGCCGCAGTACGCGAGACCACGGTTCGCGGCGATCCCGAAATTGACGAAGACCCCGTAGTTCTGCGGCTTGTACTGCCACTTGACCCGACCCGTGGCACCGTCGACGGCGAACACGAAGTTGTTGGCCGTCGTGACGTAAAGCGTCCCGTCGATCGCAAGTGGATATCCCTGCTGTCCGTTGCGCACGTCGGGCTCCACGCGCCGGAAGTCGACCGTGAAGACACGCCCGAGGTTCGCGACGTTCGACGGCGTGATCTCGGTCAGCGGCGAGTGGCGGAGGTTGTCGGGCGTGCGCCCGAATGCGGGCCAGTCACCGTTCGGCGCGACCGCGGCGCCCCCGGTCGAGCCCGAGATGCCATAGCCCAGCAGCAGCGCGACGCCGGCTGCGAGCGCCCCCAACATCGGTGAACGCGACCGGCGAGGTGTCATGCCCTAGCTCGCGATCCTATCCAAACTCTTTGCGCATGCGCAACAAAATAGTCGAGGACGAGCGGGAGGAGAGTCGTGAGCAGGACGAGCGCACCCGCCGCCACGGCCAGGAACGGAGCGAGCTCGAGCGTGCTCGTCTCGACGGTCACGCGTCTCGTGGCTCCCGAGCCTGCGAGCGAGCGAAGCGTGCTCGCAGCAGCATCCAGGTCGCCTTCGGAGAATGCGCGCCCATCCGCGCCCGAGGCGAGCGCATCGACGGCCGCGCCTGCCTCGGCGCGAGGCCGATACTGAGCCTCGACTCGCCCGTCGTCGCCGTAGATTCGCTCGGTGGTGTCTCCGACGCGAACGACGACGAGTCGGCAGGGAGGTGAGCTGAGCAGCGCGGCGCCGACCTCGGAGCTCGAGAAAGCGCGGCTCTCGCCGTCCGTGAGAACGACGCAGAGTCGGACCTTGGCCGCCGACGGGAAGAACGAGCGGCGCTGGAGGTCGGCGAGCGCGCCGAAGGTCGTCCCCACGGACTGCACGTCCCGCGGCGGGGGCGCATTGGCCGCGACCGAGCGCTCCACGACCGAGGCGAACACGCGTGGGTCGCTCGTGGGCAAGGCGTACGGGAGCACCCTGTCCGTAAGCCCTGCCACTCCCGATGGGACGGACTCGATCTGCGCGTGCAGCCGCAATGCGGCCGCCTTCGCACGCTCGAGCCGCGTCGGCGAGGAGCCGCTGCGTGACGCCTGCATCGAGCGCGAGACGTCCAGCACGAAGAACGCCTGCGCGTCCGTGCGCGCCTCCCGCGTCTCTGCCGTACGCAGGACCGGCCGTGCGACCGCGAGCCCCAGCAGGACGCACGCGGCAGCGAGCACTGCTCCCCGGAGCACCGCGCCGCGGGTGGAGCCCCGCTCGAGCCGCAGCGCATCCGTCACACGCCGGCTCCGTCGCATCGACATCAGCACGGCGACCAGCGGTGCGAGCGCCGTCAGGCACAACAGGGCACCGGCGGGTGCGAGAAAGGTCAGCGACGTGGCGGCCATCAGTACCCGCGGCCCGGTGTGCCCGCGCCTGCACCGCGCGCGATGCCGCGCGATGCGGATCCGGTCCCCGCGCCCTCGCGGGAGCCCGTCGCCCGCCCGCGCTGGAGGAGGAGCTCGAGGTTGTACTTCGCATCCGCATTGGCGGGGTCGAGGCGAACCGCGGTCTCGAACGCGGCGATGCTCCGCTCCTCTCCCGTCGAGCCATCCGCCACTCGCCCGGTCCGCTGGACGAGCACGCCGAAGAGGTTCTCGGCCTGCGAGGCGTCCCGCGACGATCCGCCGGCGGCGACGTCGGCCAACGCCGCCTCGGCAGCGGAGCGCGCCTGGGTCCTCTGGAGCCCGCCGTCGAACGCGCGCGGTGTCCGCTCGGCGATCAGGTACGCGCGGATCGCCCGACGCAATGCAAGGTCGTCGGCGAGGCCGAGGAGCCTCCGCGTGGGATCGCCGGGGAGGATGACGTCGGCTTCCCATCGCGTTGTTCCCGGTGCGCGCTCGAGCCTCCTGTCGCCGTCACGCAGACCTTCGTCCCAGGCACGAGTGTCAGCCGCCAGCAGCACTGCGCCGACTGCGAGCAGGACGGCGACGCCTGCCAGGGCGAGCCTCAGGCGGCTCATGCCGCCTTCCAGTGCAGCCGGGTGCCGACGAGCTCGTTCGCAGCGATCAGCAGCGCGAGCGCGATGGTCGCCACCGCCAGCCAGATGGGCACGCGCTCTCGTCGGAGGTCGTTCTCCTCGCCGGGAAGCGTTGCGCGGCTGAAATCGGCCGCTCCGCGGGGAAGCAGTCGCGCGATGAAGGCCTCGTCCTCGGGAGCTGCGTTGAGCCCGATCACGCGCACCGGGATGCGAGCCCGCTCGAGAGAGAGCGCCACGCTCGTGAGGCTCTCGCGATCTCCCGCGTCGTCGTCGAGATCGCTTACGAGCAGGATCGCCGGTCTGCCGAGGCGCGCGGCGCGAATGCGGTCGTACGCGAGCTGGAGGCCCCTCGAGATCCGTGTGCCCGCGCTGAACGATTCGCTCCACGGGCTCTTCGGCAACGTGGGGAGCAGACCGGGCCGCGACTGCTGTGGCAGGGCGAAGTACCGCCGCAACGCCAGCAGCTCGCGCGCCGGCGTGCCGGGAGGGAGAGCCTCGTACGCGACGTCCGAGAAGAGCACGAGCCCGAACCGGCCGTCGGTCCTTCCGAGCCGGTCGAGGGTCCCCGCGATGCGCGCGTACGTGTCGGAGGAGATGCTGGCGGAGACGTCGAGGACGACGATCCCGGACGTGCCGGGAGGCAGAAGCTGCGTCGCTCGCCGCTCGGGCTGTGCGGCAGCCGACGACGGCGAGGAGCGCGGTCGCCGAGACTGCCGCGGCGAGAAGCACCCGGATGAGCACTGTCCGTCGCGTCGCAGCTCGGAGAAGCGGTAGATCGGCGAGGGGGATCGTCTTCATCTCGGCGCCTGCATGGACTGCTCGGCCTCGGTCGCCAGCGAATCCGCGTCGGCCGGTTCCGGTTGCGGGGGCGACCAGGCCAGCGTCGAGGCCCGCGCGGCGAGTGGCTCGGCGCCGCGAACGCCGAGGACCCGGGCGAGGAGATCGGCGGCACGACGCCTGTCCTGGGGAGACCGGTGGGCGGACTCTCGCAGGAGCCGAACAGCCCGCAGCGCCGGATCGACGGGGCGCCCGCGGACGGCGCGACGACGATCGACGAGAACGAGCCCGGCCGCGGCGACGCCGAGAACCGCGGCGCCGGCGAGAAGGAGCGCCCTCAGCGTGTCGTAGTCGACGGGGTACTCCGGCGGCGGCGGGACAGTTGTACGCCGCAGGGGCGGCTCGCGCGCCTCGAGCGCGTCGACCGGGACACGCGTGCGGACCGTCACGCTCGGCGGGCGGGCGACGCGGATCCTCTGCCCGTTCACGCGCACCACGGGCGGCGGCAGGCGAACCGTGCGCGGCCGGCGTCCGGGGAGACAGTCCGTTCCGAGGCACGCGAGTCGCTGTCTCGTGGAGACCACGACCGCGTCGCCTCGACGACGACGCTCTGTGCGCGGGGCCTCGAGCGGCGTGAACGGGCCCGGCTCGAGAGCCACCTGGACGTCGTCTCCCTCGCTCTCCACGACCACGTCGACGCGCGCCTCGAACGGATCGCCGAAGAGGATGCCGGCACGATCGAGCGAGAGGCTGACCTCGACCGGCTCCTGCGCGGCGGCGGCCGGCGCGAGGGCCAGGCACGCCAGTAGTGCGGCGGCGACCTGCTTCACGCGACCCTCCGTCGCAGCGATCGCCGGCGACGAGCCCATTCGTCGAAGACGATTCGCGACCGCGCCCGCGTCCTCCGAGGAGAGCAGCACCGGGTCGAAGCCGAGCCGCCGGAAGCCGCCGAGCAACAGCTCGAGCCGCTCCTCGTTGGCGGCCCGCTGCGCTCGCGCCTGCCGCTTGGTCAGAAGCGTGGCTGCGATTCGCCCCGTCGCCGGGTCGGCGAACGGGACGATCACGCCGCCGACGTCCGGGAACGACTGCTCCCAGACCGGGTCCTGGACGATCACGGGCGTCACGTCCCAGCAATGGGCGCGCAGCCGCGCCCAGACGCCCGGCTGGACGTCGACGAAGTCCGAGAGGACGAACACGAAGGTGCCTGCCGGGAGCACCGACGAATGCCGCGTCAAGGTGCCGAGACACTCGTCGAGCGAGCGGGGGGGCGCATCGAACCGACCTCGATCGGACGCGGCGCTCGAGGGTCGAGACCACGTGCCCGGGCGCCCGCGGCGCCACCCAGACCGGGCGGCCGCTGACGTGGTCGACGTACCCGACATCACCCCGCTCGGCGGCAGTCGAGGCGACGATCAGGCGGATCGCGGCGTCGACGACGGCGGGCTTGTCGAGCCAGGGGAACGGCGGCATGTAGAGGCCCATCCGCGCTCGCCGGTCGGCGACCACGATGACGCGCGGGAGCCTGGTCGGCGAAGAACTCGCGCACCACGAACTCGTCCGCGGAGCGGGCCGTCGAGAGTCGCGCCGACGCTCGCCAGTCGATCAGCGCTCGGCGATCACCAGGCCGGTACGCGCGTGTCCCGGCGATCTCGTCCCCCTCCCCCCGGCGAGGGCTGCGCCACTCGCCGAAGCGCACTCCCGCGAAGCGGCGCTGGGGGACGAGCGGGAACGGTCGGGCGCGCGCCTCGCTCATGCGTCCGAGGACGCCGTCTTCGCCTCCCAGTCCGGCTCGGGGCGCGGAGCTCGCTCGAGACATGCCGCGAAGACGCCGGCATGGATCGAGGCCTCGTCCCATGCGGCATCCATGAGGACGTCCGGTGCGAGGATGAGTCGGTGGCCGACGGTCGGCCAGAAGAGCCTCTCGATGTCGTCTGCCACGACGAACTCGCGACCGTTGACGAGCGCCCATCCGCGGGCGACCCGCTCGAGCGCGAGGCTCCCGCGGACCGAGGCGCCGACCTCGACGATCTCCAGCCCACGCGTCGCCCGCACGAGCTCGACCGCCCACCGCTTCAGCAGCGGGTCGACGTACACCTCCTCGACAGCGGCGAAGACGCCGGCAAGCTCGCCGAGCCCGACGACGGGCAGGAGGTCGTCCAGGGGGTGCCCATGGAGCTGCGAGTCCACGATCGCAATCTCTTCGTCGACGGTGGGGTAGCCGAGCGACGTCCGGACGAGGAAGCGGTCGAGCTGAGCCTCGGGGAGCGGGAAGGTCCCCTCCTGCTCGATCGTGTTCTCCGTCGCCAGGAGGAGGAACGGGTGCGGCAGGTCGTGCGTCACGCCGTCGACCGTCACCTGCCGCTCGGCCATCGCCTCGAGCAGCGCCGACTGCGCCTTCGGGAGCGCCCGGTTGATCTCGTCTACGAGCAGGACGTTGGCGAACACCGGCCCGGCCTGGAACTCGAACTGGCGCCGCTCGGGATTCCAGATCGAGAGACCCGTGACGTCGGTGGGCTGTAGGTCGGGCGTGCATTGCACACGGCTCATCACCGAGCCCTTGATGGAGCCGGCGAGCGCGCGTGCGAGCACCGTCTTCGCGGTGCCCGGCACGTCCTCGAAGAGAACGTGCCCCTGACAGGCGAGCGCCGCGAGCACGAGTTGGATCTGCTCCGTCTTGCCGCGAACGACGCGCTCGACGTTCTCGCGCAGACGGCCGACGGACGCGACGGCAGCCTCGAAGCCCTCGTTCGCGGTTGCCCGCTGCACGGCGTCCATCCTATGTAGGCCTCTCACACGACATTGCGCCGCCAGACGAGGAACCCGAGCGGGACGAGCGATGCCAGCACGAACCAGCGCCCCAGCGGCACGACCTCGAGCTGCGTGCCGACCGCCTCGAGGGGGCCGCTCCCGGCGGCCGAGCGGACGGCGCTCACGGCCTTGCCGAGCTCACGTTCGGAGAACGACGTCCGCATCGGTCGCGGCGGCGAACTGGCGTACACGCTGATCGCGGTTCGGGTCGGGCCGGTAGTTCGGGATCGGCCTGCCGCGGAACCAGACGCGCTCGCGCGCGTTGCCGATCTCGACGACGACGAACTTCATCTGTCGGCCCGCCCGCAAGCGCCTGCCGCAGCATGGCCGTGTCATACGGCGCAGACTCACCGTCCGTCAGGACGACGACGACGCGCTCGCGGGCGCCGGGAGTGAAGAACGTGTCGCCGGGCATCGAGTCGAACGCCGCAAAGAGGGTTGTCACCTGGTCCATCGCGCGCGACGCCGGCCGGTCGACCCCGACCGACTGCTCGACGGCCGCCGTGAACACCTCCTCGTCCGCCGTCGGAAAGAGGTGCGGCAGCACCCGGTCTGTCAACGAGGCGACACCGGACGGAAGCTCCGTCAGCCGCCGGCGCATCCGGAGCCCGAACTCCTGTGCGCGCTCCATCCTCATCGGGTCGCTGGCCGAGTCTGCTGCGAGCATCGAGCGCGAGACGTCGAACACGTAGAACGCCTCCGCGTCCTCTCGGACGTGCTGTGTCGTCCTCATCCGGACCACCGGCTGGGCGAGCGCGACGGCGAGGAGCAGGACGACGGCCACGATCGTCGCCGTCGTCCATGCCGGGTGCGCGCCCCCGTAGCGGTCGAGCCCGAGCGCGGTTCGCACACGCCGCGCGCGGCGAGTGCTGAGGAGAAACGCGACGACGGGGACGAGGGACGCGAGGGCGAACAACAGCCCGAGAGGCGTCACGAACGAGAAGGAGACCGCGAGCGTCATCAAAAGCCGTGACCGGGTGGACCGAGGCCGGCCGCCCCGCTGCCGGCCTCGCTCCCGCCGCCCGCGCTCCCCTGGCCCTGCGGGTCCTCCGCCCTCTGGTTCTGGAGCATCAGCTCGAGGTTCGCCTTCGCTGCATCGTTCGACGGATCGACCCGCACCGCGAAGCGGAACTCGCGGACAGCCCGCTGCACGGGCGTCTCGAGGGGCGAGGTGGAGAGGTCCTCCGGGTCGCCCAGCATCAGGAGTCCGAGCAGGTTCGCCGCATCCGAGCGGCGGCGCGCGTCGCCGTCGCCGTTCTTGACGCGATGCAATGCGGTTTGGACGGGGAGCCTCTCGCGGAACTGCTCGGGCGTGACGGCCTCCTGCTTCGTCATCACGATCGCCCGCGCGACGAGAGCCCGGTACTCGAGGTCGTCGTCGATGCCGAGAGCCGCTCGCGCGGCTCCCAGCGGGATCGTCTCGCCGCTCTCCCAGGATCGCGAGGACAGCGGCTGCACGGAGCCCCGCAGGTCGGCGTCACGGAGCGCGTCGTCCGCGTGCCAGACGTCCCGGGCGAAGAGGAGCGCCACGCAGGAGAGCGCAAGGCAGCCCACGCCGGCGACCAGCCGGGTCATGCCCGGCTCCTCCGCCACTGGAGCGGCTCGGTCCAGTACATGCTGGCTGCCAGGACCGCGACGACGAACGCGGCAACGACTGCCGTCGTCCACGGGAAGCCGGATGCGATCGCGAGGCTGCCGCGCCCGGTCTGCGCCGTCGGCAGCTGGACGTTGCTGATCGCGCCGGGGCTGTCGAGGAGCTCCAGGAAGAACTCGCGGTCCTCCGGTGCGGGATCCAGTGCCACGACGTTGAGCGGGATCGAGCGCCGCGAGTACAGCGCGATCGTGTCCGCGAGCTTCTGGAAGTCGCTCGGGTCGTCCGCGAGGTCGCTGATCAGGACGACCCCGCGGTCCGCGTACGGACGCTGCTCGAGCAGCTGGGCGGCGAGCAGCAGGCCGGAGGAGATCGACGTGCCGGCCGAGAACCACTGCTCCCATGGCGATCGCGGAAGGACGTTGCCCTCCTCGTCGTACCGGAGCTCCGACCCGAAGAAGCGGACGAACTTCCTGAGCTCGCGCGCCGGCGTCGCGGGCGGCAGCGCCTCGTACGCGACGTCGGAGAACAGAACGACGCCGAAGCGGCGAGACGTCGACGACAGCCCCATGAGCTGCTCGCGGATGAGGTCGTACGTCGACGGCTTGACGCTGGTCGAGACGTCGAGCACGACGATCCCGACGTTGGCCGCCGGGAGGAACCGACGGTCGTCCGCAGCCGGGACCAGAGCGAGGGTGAGCAGGGTCCCGCCGACGAGCGCGACGGCGAGGCCCAGCCGCACGACGCGCGTGCGGCGCCCGATGCTTCTGAAGGAGCCCAGGTCGGGTGTCGGGATCGCGTCACTGCGGGCGCCGCGCTGCACGCGAGCGACGATGCGGTGCCAGAGATCCCTAGCGTCCATTGCGCGCCTCCGCGAAGCTGGCGGCGAAGTTGTCGAGCGCCTCGTCCCTCGGGCCGTCCTTCGACCACGCGAGGCGCGTCGGCCGTCATCGAGAGCTCGGGCTCGCCCTCCTTGTGGAGCTCGAGCGCCAGTCGCTCGAGGGCCTGGCGCTCGCCGCCGACGTCCCGGGCGGCCCGCGCGTGCTCGAGCAGGGCGAGCGCTCGGTCGACGCCGGTCATATGGGCCGGGATCCGCAGGTGCCGCGCCTGCCGCTTGCCACGGATCGCGCCCGCGACGAGCCACCCTCCGGCGAGCAGCAGCGCGACCGCGACGCCGGTCGCGCCCCAACCGAGCGACGAAGGCGAGACGGCGTACGACACGGCCGGGCGGCGGAACGCCGCAGGCCTCGTCTCGAGCAGGTCGATCGTCTCCTCGTCGAGCCGCGAGCGGAGGTTCACCCGGGGCCAGCTGAACGAGACCCGTTTCACGCCACCGTCCCGCGTCCGCGCCCTCAGCGTGCCTTGACGGAGCCGGATCGGGCGGGCGACGGTCCTGCCGTCGACGACGTGCTCCATCGCGTACAGGCAATCGACGGTGACGCACTGCAGCGTGTAGGTGACCTCCACCAGGGCGGCGTGACCGACGTCCTCGTGCACTGCGCGCTCGGTCTGGACGAGCCCGAAGGGAGCAAAGCGGGCGGAGAGCCGCACCGTCGCCGGGTCGATCGCGTCCGAGTCGACGAGCACGCTCGCGCGCGCCGAGATCTGGTCGCCCACGAGTGCGCCTTCAGGGTCGATGCGCGTCGTGACGACGGGCGAGCGCAAGCCGAACGTGCCCCCCTCTCCCGCGTCCCAGCGGGGCGCGAGCCAGAGCACGACGACTGCAGCCGCCGCAGCCACGGCGACGATCGCCGCGACGGCCAGCGCCTGCCGCGCGGTCGGCGTCACAGCAGCCCTCGCGCGGTGAGCCGGTGCTCCGACCACTCGAGGAACGTCGACTGGATTGCCTCCGGTTGCTCGCTCGAGACGAGGATCGGGTCGACGCCGAGCTCGAGAAGCTCGTTCTCGAGCCGCGCCAGGCGATCAGTGTTGAGCGCCCGTCGGGCGGCCGCCTCGGCTTCCGTCAGCCGCACGTACTCGAGCGCGCCCCCGTCCGCGGCGACGAACGGCGTCACCACGCCGCCGATGGGCGGGAAGCTCTGTTCCCACACCGGATCCTGGACGACGACGGCAACGAGGTCCCAGCCGCGGTCGATGGCCGCGGCCCAGCTCTCGCGCGGCGGCGGCGCCAGGAAATCCGAGACGACGAAGACGAAGCTCCCGATCGGGACGGCGGCCGCCACGACGGAGAGAAACCGGAGACCCTGGTCGAGCGTGTCCGCGCGGCGCGTCGAGACCGTCACGGAGGTGCGACTCGAGCTGCTCGACGAGGTTCCCTTCACCCCACGATCCGCCGTGGGCTCGAGGCGGGCGCCAGAACGGCGTCCCGGCGACGTTCTCCGCGCCGTGGCTGCCGTGGTCGAGGTAGCCGACGAGGCCGCGCTGGTTCACCGCGCTGACGACGATCAGCTCGACGATGCGCTCGACCGCGAGAGGCTTGGACAGCCAGGGGAGCTCCTCTGGATAGAGGGCCATCTCCGGGCGTCGGTCGCAGAGGATCACGACCCGTGGCATCTCGTGCGCGTAGCGCTCGCGCACGATGAACTCGTCGCCGCCGGTGACGGACGAGAGGCGCGCAGACGCCTTCCAGTCGATCGATCGCGCGTGGTCCCCCGGCCGATACGGACGCGACCCCGCGACGTCGGAGCCCTGACCGCGCCGAATACTCGTGTACGCGCCGAGCATCGACCCGATCATCCTCGTCCGCGGCAAGAGCGGCACCGGCTCCATGGCGGTCCGCTGCGCGGGGTGCGCGGTCTGCCCCGCCGTGCTCACGAGCGCGAATAGGTGCCCAGGACACGAAGCTCGTGCTCGGCGTTCGGCTGCGGCCGAGGCACCCGCTCGAGGCACTGGCGGTGGAACGCCTCGAGCGCCTCCTCACGGCCGAGCCGGCGGGCCTCGGCGAGGAACGTGGGCGTGAAGACGATCCGATGGCCGAGCACCGGCAGGAAGAGCAGCTCGACGTCCTCGGGGCTCACGTAGTCCCGTCCCTCGATGAGCGCCCACGCTCGCGCGATCCGCTCGAGCGCGAGGCTGGCACGAACCGAGGCGCCGAGCGCGACCGTCTCGAGCGTCCGCGTGACGGCGACGAGCTCGATGATCCAGCGAAGCAGGAGCTCGTCGGTGTAGACGAGGTCGAGCGCCTGCTCGAGCTGGGCGACGTCGTCGAGGTCGACGACGGGCTGAAGCCGGGTAACCGGGTGCGCCTGTCGCTGGCCACGGACGATCTCGATCTCCTGGTCGATGGTCGGGTAGCCGAGCGCGATCTTGAGCGAGAAGCGGTCGAGCTGTGCCTCGGGGAGCGGGAACGTTCCCTCCTGCTCGATCGGGTTCTCCGTCGCGAGGAGCAGGAAGGGGTCGGGCAGCGGGTGTGTGATGCCGTCGACCGTCGTCTGACGCTCCCCCATGGCCTCGAGGAGCGCGGACTGCGTCTTCGGCGTCGCGCGGTTGATCTCGTCGACGAGCAGCACGTTCGCGAACACCGGTCCCGGCCGGAACTCGAAGTCCCGCGTCCGCTGGTTGAAGACCGAGAGCCCGGTGACGTCGGTCGGCTGGATGTCCGGCGTGCACTGGATGCGCCCGACGGTCGCGCCGCGGATCGAGCCGGCGATCGACCGGGCCAGCATCGTCTTGGCCGTGCCGGGCACGTCCTCGAACAGGACGTGTCCTCCCGACGCGAGTGCGGCGAGCACGAGCTTGATCTGCTCGGTCTTCCCTTGGACGACCGTCTCGACGTTCTCGAGCAGCCGAGCGAGCGTCGCGACGGCGCCGCTCGAACTGCTCGTTGTCAGACTTGGGCACGAGCGTCCTTTCCATGGGCGCTCCGATCGATTCATCGTTGGACGGGGTGACGCGGTACGCGAGGAGCTGCGGCTCGCGGCTTCGCGAAATCGCGGTGCGGCGCCCCGGCGGGCACGAAGCAGCATGTCGCCCGAGACGGACGGGCACCCGTTGATGCCCGCCGGCGCGCGATCACTCCAGAGCGTCGCGCCCGTTCGCGCCGCGAGGGCGTGGATCCGGCCGTCGAACGTCGGGACGAACACGACGTCGCGCGAGACCGTCGCGCATGCCGAACGGCGCGGAGCCGAGAGCGCGCTGCCACAACCGCCGCCCGTCGCGGCGTCGAGCGCGCACGAGGACGCCTCGGCCCTCCTCCGGCGGCCGCTGGAGGGCGAGATGCCGAATGCACTCCGCTCTCGGTCATGCACAGCTCGACGACGGGGACGAAGAGCCGCCCGGCTGCGAGCGCCATGGGAGTCAGCACGCCGCCGAAGAGACCAGGGCACACGCGCGTCGGCCGGCGCGGAAGCGGCCCGACGTCGTTCAGGTGCGTCCCCACCGCGCGCGACCAGACGCGCCGGCGCGTCGCCCGGTCCCACGCGACGACGCGACCTCCCTTCCCCGCCCCGAACACCAGCTCACGGCCGCCGGCGCGCGCCAGGATCGGCGTCACGTGGAAGTCGTAGTCGCGGACGTCGTGCGGGAAGACCTGGTCGTACCAGAGGAGCCGGCCCGTGGCGCCGTCGAGGACGACGAGCGAGTTGGTGTAGAGCGCGGGGCCGGGATAGGCGCCGCCGTTGGGACGCGCCTTCGACCCGCCCCACGGCCCGGGGTTCGAGATGCCGGCGTAGACGCGACCGGCGGCGTCGACCGACACGGGGTTCCACGCTCCGCCGCCCCCGGCCTGCGCGGGTCGGCCACGGCTGAGCGATCGTGTCGAACTTCCAGCGCACCCGACCCGTGCGCGAGGTCGAGCGCATAGATCGCGCCCCGGCCGCCGGGCGCGAAACCCACGGTG
Source organism: uncultured Actinomycetes bacterium (assembly GCA_963839755.1). Lineage (GTDB taxonomy): Bacteria > Actinomycetota > Thermoleophilia > Gaiellales > Gaiellaceae > Gaiella. The sequence continues at coordinate 119,804 of CAWIVU010000010.1, read as the reverse complement.
CTGACGTAGACGCGGCCGCGATCGACGACAGGCGCGATGTCGACGAACTGCTCGTCCCGGTCGGCCAGGCGCCGGCTCCACAGTCCTCCGCCCGTTCGCCCGGTTGAGCGCGAAGACGGTCGTGTCCGTCGCCGCGACGACGCGGTCACCCACGACCGCGGCACCGTTCGGCCCGTCGTTCGGCGCCGTGTAGAGGCGCGCCCATCGCAACCGTCCTGACGTCCGCTCGAGCGCGAACACGCTCGACTTCGCGTCCTGGACGTAGACGGTCCCGCCGACGGCCAGCGGCGTCGAGGTCAGGAGGCCGAAACCGCCGCCCTTACCGCGGAAGCGGAATCGCCACGCGGGCTCGAGCATCGTGACAGTGCGGGAGGTGATCGTCGCGCTGGCCGCCGCTCGCGTGCTCGCCAGGCTCCCGTTCGGCAAGGCCCAAGAGCCACCAAGGCTCTGCCCGCTCGTCGCGGGGGGCGGTCACCGCCACGCCGCTCGGGGCGGTCGCAACGGTGACCGCCCCGAGGAAGGCGAGGAGCGGCAGGCCATGGGCTAGATGACGCGAAGCCAGCCCTTGTGCTTGGGCACGGCGCTGCCCACGACCTTGTACTGGAACCGTCCGCGATTGTCGAAGTAGGCGCTGAGGCGCTGCCTCTGTCCCGGCCGGAGCTCCCGTGTGCGAAGGCCACCGATGTCGACGGTGTACGGCTTGGTGCCTCGGTTGACGACATCGAAATGCGCCGCCCAGCCGCGACGGAACTGGTGGAAGCCCGGGCAGGCCGGGCAGGAGATCGCGACCCGCGAGTCCGTAACCGGCACTGCACGAAGAACGTCACCGCGGGCTCCGTCGTGGCCGTCGCCGTCGGCACCGCGAGCATCGCGGCACACACGAGGGTCACCACGAGAACTACGAGGGCGCTTTTTCTGACCATGTCTCTCCTGACGGGTCCCGGCCGGCTACTTCACGGTGAGGTTGCCGACCATGCCGAAGGACGCGTGGCGGGGAACCGTGCAGAGGTATCGCGACTTCCCCGCGCGACTGAATGTCGTTCTGTACGTCGTCCGCGTCCCCGAGGGGATGACCTTCGAGCCCTTGCCCGTCGCGAACTTGAAGTCGTGCGGGCTCGGCCCCCTGTTGATGACGGTGAAGATGATCGGCGTGTTGCGCGGAACCGACGCCTTCGAAAGCCTGAACTTGAAGTCGGTCATGGTCACGGTAACCTCTGACCGGCGTCGCCATGTTGTTCGCCGCGCCGACACCGCTTGCTGCGATGAGAGCGGTGCAGACCCCGGCGACGGCGAGGGCAATCAATCTCCTCGGATGCAAGGAACTCCTCCTCGATGCTGGATGTACGGGAGGCGGCCGCGAGTAGCCGCCTCCCACTCTTGGTTTGCGTGAATGTAGCCGGACTACTTCGTTCTCAATCCTCCTACCCCGGCAGTGCGAACGCGTAGAGGCTTGCGCCGAGACGCGGCTTCACGCCGGTGCTGGCGATGATCGAGTTGCCACCCGCGTGAACGACGACGTACTGCTTGTCGTTCGCCGAGTAGATCGCCGGCGCGGCGTTCACGCCGGCCTTGAGCTTCGGCGAGCGCCAGAGCCGCTTGCCCGTGCGGGCGTGGTAGGCCTCGAGGTAGCCCTCGTTGCGGCCGACGAACACGAGGTTGCCCGCCGTGGTGGCGACGCCGCTGTAGCAACTGCTGTTCGGCCACTTCACCTGCCACGCGATGCGGTTGTTGCGCAGGTTCATCGCGACGAGGCGGCCGTCCACCCGCGCTAGCGCCGGATGCGTGTCTGGCCCGGCGAGGAAGCCCTCGTCGAGCTGGAAGAAGTCGCCGAGCGCCGCAAGCCGCTGCTTCGCAGCAGGGAGCGACTTGAGGCTCATGTAGCTGTCCTTCGAGCAGATGTACATGTACCCCGTCTCGGGGCTGTAGGCCGACGGCGGCCAGTTGGCGCCGCCGAGCGCTGACGGCCTCGTCAGGGTGTACCCGGTGTCGTCGTACGGCGCGAAGATGCACCCGATGTGCTTGTACGGCTTCCCGTCGGGCGCCATCGGCCACTTGCCGCCGAAGTCCGACTTCTGCGGACACTGCTCCGAGAACTTGTCGCCGTTCACGAACGGCTGCGTCGGGTACGTGTTCGACCGCGGCGCCTGCAGCACCTTCTGCTCCCTGATCCCGTGGAGCGGCCTGCCGGTCCGGCGGTCGAACGCGTACACCCAGCCCGTCTTCCCCGCGTGCGCGACGCCCTTGACGCTGCCGCGGTCGAAGAGGATCGTCGCGTTCGTCGAGTCGTAGTCCCAGATGTCGTGGTGGACCATCTGGTGGTACCAGCGGAGCTTCCCGGTGTTCACGTTGAGCGCGATGATCGACTCGGTGAAGAGCTCCTGTCCGCTGCCGCGCTTGACGCCCGAGTACGGGATCGGATTCCCGGTCACGCCGTAGACGAGCCCGAGCTGGGGGTCGACGGTCAGCTGGTTCCACATCGCGCCGCCGCCGTTGAACGCGCGCTTGGCCGGCCACGTGTTCCAGCCGGGGTCGCTCGGGTTCTGCGGGATCACGTTGAACTTCCAGAGCTTGCGCCCGGTCTTCGCGTTGAGCGCGATGACGAACGCCGGCGCCCCTGCGTCACCGCCGGACGAGCCGGTGAGGAGCTTGCCGTCGTAGTACGTCAGAGCGTTCGTGAAGGCGTGGCCGAGCAGCTTGCTGGCCACCTGCTTTCGCCACACCTGCCGTCCGGTCGACTGGTTGTAGGCGGTGATCGACGCGTCGGGCGACGCGAGGTAGACCTTTCCGTCGCCGATCGCCGCACCCCGGTTGAGCAGGCCGAAGGCCGCCAGGCCGACGAGCTTCCGCTGCGGAATGCGCGTCGCCCAGATCCGCTCGCCCGTGCCGCCGTCGATCGCCCAGGGATTCCCCTTGCCGTCCGGCATGTACAGGACGCCTTCGTGGGCGACGGGCGTCATCTCGGCGAACAGCGCCTCGCCCTTCTTGACCTTCGTGCCCGGCGGCTTCATCTCCCTCCGCCATGCGACTTTGAGGTTCCTCACGTTGCGCGCGTTGATCTGCTCGAGCGTCGAGTAGCGCTGGTTGTAGATGTTGCCGTTGTAGCCGAGCCAGTTGTCACCCGAGGCGGTAACCAGGTCTTCCGCGGTGAACGCCGGCGCCGGCGTCGGCACCGCGTTCTGGCCCGCCGATGCAGCCAGGGCTACGACGAGGCTCACCCCGACGGTGAGCGCGAGCATCGGCAAACGCCACGTTCTCATGCGACCCTCCTGTGAGAATATGTGCAAGCCGTAACGACTCTACCCTCTCGTGGATAACTACGTCCAGTCATCTTCGGACCTGAGTACGGTTGGAGGAGAGATGGAATGCCGTGAAGACGCCGAACGGATCTCGCCCGCGATCGAGCGGCTGCTGATGGCGCTCATACGCGGCAGGTTCGGCGACATGGAGCCGAGCCCGCTGTCGTTCACGCAACAGATCGCTCTCGCCCATGTGGCCGACGAAGGCCCGCTCCGGCTTCGGAGCCTCGCACGGCTGATCGGCACGACTGCGGCCACGGCAACGAGGACGACGGACGCACTGGAGGCGGCGGGGCTCGTCGAGCGCAACCCGGATCCGACGGACGGCCGCGGCGTGCTCATCTCCCCCACGCGACTCGGGCGGGAGGCCCGTGGTGAGTCGCACAGACAGCTCGTCGTGCTGCTCGACCGGCTCCTCCGGCGTCTGCCGGCCGACGAGCGCAAGCAGTTCGTGACGTTGATGACCGATCTCCACGAGCTCGTCGAGCACACAGAGCAGCCCCAGGCCCTCGCGAGCACTCAGGGCGGACGGGTCGCGCGCGCCGACACCGACCGCCGGTAGGTCCTCCCCGACGACGGGCTCACGTGTTCTGGACCCTGCCGATGCGGGTACGGGTTCTTCATGGGCTACACGAAGAAGAACCTCGAGCGAGACGTCGAGAACCAGGCGCCGAACTTCGGGATGCCGGAAGAGATGGAGGCACGCTTTGCCCGATCCGCGATCGGTGGTGAGACTCTTGGGCTCAGCTTCGTTCGGCTCGCGCCGGGCTTCCGCATCCCGTTCGGCCACAAGCACGAAGGCCAGGAGGAGGTCTACGTCGTGGTGCGCGGCTCGGCCCGAGTGAAGGTCGACGACGAGATCGTGGAGCTCGGCGTTCTCGACGCGCTTCGATTCGACAAGGACACGATGCGCGCCGTCGAGGCGGGGCCGGACGGCGTCGAGTACGTCGCCTTCGGCGCCGGAGACGATCCCCGGGACGCCGAGATGGTGCAGGGGTGGTGGAGCGACTGACCCGTCGCTCCGACGACGCTCCGACGGACCTCACGACTGCATTCGTCCGGTCTTCTGCCGACGGGGCGATCGAGATCGTCGTCAACTTCGGGCCGTTGTCAGGCCGAGAGGCGACGCTCGCGGAGGTCGATCGGCTCGGCCGCCGCCTCCTGGAGATCGCCGAGCGCGTTCACGTCCACGCGGTCCGCAGCCACGACATGAGCCCTCAGAGCGAGACGATCGTGCATCAGATCGTCGTCGAAGCGGTCGCAGCGTCGGCGCACGCGTCCGGTCTGCGAGACGTCTGCGAGACGTGGGCCGCGGAGTGTGCGGCCGAGCGCTCGCTCGAGCCGCTCGCGCCCTGACCTGGGCAGCGAGCTCGCTTGGACCCGTTTCGTCGCCCTCGCTCGTGGGAACACTGGCTCGGAACGGGCGCACCGCCCGATACCGAAACGAAGGAGCACTGAACATGGGAATCATCGGCTGGATCGCGATTGGAGCGGTCGCGGGGATCCTCGCGAAAGCCATTTACCCGGGCGCCGAGAGCTTCGGGATGATCCTCACGATCCTCCTCGGCATCGCTGGGGCGCTGCTCGGCGGATTTGCAGCGTGGCTCGTCGGCGCCGGCGACCCGATCGACGAGTTCTTCGACATCAGCACCTGGATCGCGTCGATCGTCGGCGCGGTCGTGATTCTCGTCATCTACTCGGCGCTAGGCGGCAAGCGCACCTCGCGGCGCCTCGTCTGATCAGCGGAAATGCGGGCGGGCCTTCAGGCCCGCCCGCAACCCATGGTCCGGCGGAGCCGACAGGTGAACCCGCCCAATGGGCCAGTTCACCGGCGACCCGGGCGTGGAATACGCTCCCCGGGTGGTCGAGCGGCTCGACGAGGAACGCCTCGAGACCCTTCGCGAATGGGGGGCCGGTCTCTCGACGAACGCGCGCGACGAGCTGCGCGCGGCGGGTAAGGCGATCTTGATGCTCGTGGACGAGATCGACCGGCTCCAGGCGGACGTGTGGAACGCCCGAGCCGCGGCAACGCAGAGGGCCCTGGTCGACAGCTCGGAGGGGCTCGCGACGACGCTCAGCGAACGGATTGCGCGCGGGCGAGGACCGGCGGAACCGGCCGCCTGGCCGCCGAGCGAGCCGGCGACGTAAGAGCTTTCTACCCGACGCCGAGCGCGGCGAGTCCCTCGAGATCCGACTCGCGGAGACTCCAGGTGCCGGCCGCGGCATTGGCGCGAACCTGGTCGGGGCTCGTAGCACCCGCGATCACCGACGCGATTCCCGGAAGCGACGCGAGGCCGCCGATCGCGAGCTCGAGCAAGCTGCGGCCGCGATCCGCCGCAAACGACTCGAGCGCCTCCACCTGCTCGAAGCGCTCGTCGCTCAGGCTGTCGGCTCGCCCCTCGAGCCGCGTCCCCTTCGGCGCGGGCGTCCCACGCCGGTACTTCCCTGTGAGGAGGCCGCTCTCGAGCGGGAAGTACGGCACGTACCCGATCCCGAGCTCGCGGCAGCGGGACAGCACTCCTGCGTCGTCGCGCCGGTCCATGAGGCTGTAGCGGTTCTGAACGGCGACGACGGTGACGCCCGAGGCGGCCGCCTCGTCGAGCAGCGCGATGTCGACGTTCGACAGCCCGAGCCAGCGCACCTGCCCTTCGTCGACGAGCTCGCGCATTGCCGTGAGCGTTTCGGCGAGCGGCGTCACGCCGTCGGGACGGTGGTAGTAGTAGAGGTCGACCACGTCGGTCCCGAGACGCTCCAGCGACAGGTCGATCGCGCGTCGGAGGTGATCACGCGATCCGCCCCGGCCTGGCACGCTCGCGTTCTGCCCGAACTTGGTCGCAATGACCACCTCGGCACGGCGATCGCCCAGCGCCTCGCCGATGAACCGCTCGCTTTCGCCCGAGCCGTAGGTGTCCGCGGTGTCGAAGAACGTCACACCGCTGTCGAGGGCCGCGGCGACGACCGCCGCGGTCGCGTCGCGGTCGAGCCGCCCGCCGAAGTTGTTGCAGCCGAGCCCGACCCTCGAGACGGCGAGAGCCGAGGCGCCGAGGCGCCGAGTCTCCATGGCTCGAGCCTACGTGACGGCGCGAGGCAGCCTTCAGCGGCGCGTCAGGGCCCGCTCGAGCACGGGGTCGCGCCCGGCGAGAAAGTCCTCGACCGTCAGCTGCACGGCGATGTCGGGCCGCGTCGTCAGCGCGGACGGCTTGCCGAAGCGCTGGTAGGACGTCGCGACTCTGGCGATGAGACCTGCGGAGGGAATCTCGACGACGCTCGAGTCGCCCCACTGGCTCGGCGCGCCGCCGCTCGCTTCGCCCACCAGGCGGACGCGTGGCAGGGCGTCGACGTCAGCGGCGAAGTTTCCCGCCGCGGAGAACGTCGAGCGTCCGATCAGCAGAGCGACGGCCTTCGTCCTGGACAGCTCGTCCATCGCTCCGAGCAAAGCGCCGTAGGTGGTGTTGTCGCCGCCGTGGTTGAGCCGCGCGTCGACGATCACGCGGCGGACTCCGGGTCGGGAGGCGAGACGGAGCAAGCGCCGCGAGACCGTCCAGGTCTCCTCCGTCGTCATGCGGTAGCCGAAGTAGATCGCACGGCCCCGGTCGATCGTCGTCAGCCACTGCGTGCGCTCGGGATGCCTCAGCCAGATCGGCTGTGTCGCCGCGGGGCGCCGGAGCGGCGCCAGGACCGACCCCACGGACACGAATGACGACGCAGCGACGGGATCGAGCGACACGGTGCGTCCGTCCGCGAACGCGATCCGCGCCGTCTCACCGTCGGTCAATTCGAGTCCGGCGAGCACCTCCTCGGTGAGCACGTACTCGGGCATGAAGTCGAGGAAGCTCGAGGCGTTGTCGCGCGCGACGAGCGGACGGACCGCCTCGACGATGCGCTCGATCGGTGCGCTTTCGATAGCCACGACCCGTGCGCCGACGAGCTCGTCGTGGCCCGGCGCCGCGACGACGTGGAGCCCGGTCGGGAAGGCGTACAGCCGCAATGGGTACACGTGCAGCGGTCGCGGGTGCGCGTCGAACGGATAGACCGCCGTGTGGCCGTTTCGCGGCCCGGCGAGCGCCACCAGCCTCATGAGGCCCGTGACGAGCTGCGGCCGGGTGAGTGTCGGCGCATGTCCGGAGTGGAATAGTCCAGAGTGGACTAGAGGCGCCTGTTCCACGCTGCCGTACGGGCTTCTTTCGACCGTCAACCGCGAGCGCGGACGCGCACCTCGGCCACCTGGGTCGCGCTGCCGTCCGGGACGCCGACGATCCAGACGACGACGTAGCGTCCCGGGCGCCGGGCGACCGCGAAGGTCGTCCCGTTCGCCAGGGTGCGCGCGGCGGCAACCTTCGTGAACGGCCCCTCGCGCGAGCTCCCGAGGCGGATCTCCGCCCGCCCGCCCGCCGTCGGGGAGTCGACGACGACACGCTCGACGCGCCGGGTACGGCCGAGGTCGAGGACCAACCCGACTCCCGACTTGAAGAAGTTCGAGTACCGCTCGGTGCGCCACGCAGTGTCGCGGCGCCCGTCGACCGCGAGCCCCGCCTCCTCGTCTCGCTCCCGTCCGTCGCCCTCGGGGTCGTACGCGCCCGCTGCGCTCAGCGCAACGAGCGGAGCGGCTCGCGGGCGCGCTGGTGGCGTCCGGGCAGGTGGGGAGGCCGGCGCGGGTTGCTGCGGAGGCGGCGATCCGGCCGTCGTCTCGCCTTCGTCGAGGCCGGACGTGACAGCGAGCCAGAGACCGATCAGCACGGCCAGCAGGCCTCCCGCGGCGAGGATCCGGTTGGTCTCGACGTGTCCCACGACGCCATTCTTCCCGCAGAACTGCCCCGCCGGAACCTCCGCTCGTGGCTCGCCTGAGCTCTTCGCGTCGATCGCTTGTGGAGAGACGAAGGTTCGCGAGGGACCGGCCCCTTCTCGAGAGGCCACGCCTCCGGGTGACTGCCGTACCCTCGAGTGGTGGGCTTCTTCGCCGCCCTCGCCATCGTCGTCGCGCTGATCGTGGGTCTGCCGCTCCTGATCGTGGCGCTCACCGCGGCAGGCCCGGCCGGCTGGATCGTCGCCGCGGTCGTCTTCCCGGTGGCCGTCCTTGCGGTGATCCTGTGGCTCGGGCGCGCGCGACCGGGCGACGGAGAGCCGCCCTAGAACTGGGTCAGCGAAGCCTGCGGAGCGTGGCCGGGTCGAGCCCGAGCCACGCGCGCGCGAGGCGACCGAGCGTGCCGTCCGCGCGAAGGCGCCGCAGCTCCTTGTCGACGGCTGCGACTCGGACCGCAGTTCCGCGCGGGACAGCCACCACGAGCCCGTCTCCGTGCTCGATCCGGCCGGCGACAGGGCCGAGCAGGCGCTCGTGCCCGGCTATGAAGCGACCCAGCTCGAGCGCCGGCAGCACGGCTGCGTCACAGGCGCCCGTCCGGACGAGTGCTCGAAGCCGCTCGGCGCCGACGGCGACCAGCGGCACCCTCGCGGGCCGGATCGAGCGCGCGACGGTCGGAAGGGCGCCCGTCCCACGGACACCGCAGAGGAGTCGGCCACGCAGCTCGGACAGGCGGCGCGGCCGCTCGAGGCCGCGCCGGAGGACGACGGCGAGATCGGTCGTGAGATAGGGGTCGCTGAGATCCGCCGTGCGACGGGCGACGCGTGACGGCTCGATCGCCGCGAGCGCGAGCTGCCAGGCCGGCGCACCGGCGGCGAGCAGGCGACCGGGCGGCCGCACGTCGACGAAGCGTCCGACCGGCGCTCCGAGCCTGCGGGCAAGCGTCCGCGCGAGCTCGACCTCGAATCCCCGTGCCAGAATCACGTCGCGTCCCTTGACGACACCCGCCTGCAGCGGCGAGTCACCGAGGCTGAGCGCGACGACGAGCGTCGCAGGTTGCTCCGGCGCCGGTGACGGCGTGCCCGCGGCGCCCGCCGACGCTGCGAGCGCAAGGGCGAGTGCGGCGCACGCGATGGCGGCGAGCGGTCTCACGCGCGGTCCCACAGCACGTCGACGGGTGTCCCGTGGGTCGCAAAGGCGTAGAGGAGCGGCGCGTCGCGCGGCATCATCCGGATGCAGCCGTGCGAGGCGGCGTAACTCGGCACGGATCCGTACGCGTGGAACGCGATCCCTCCGACGAAGTAGCTCGCCCACGGCATCCACGTGGAGAACGGGACCGACCAGGACATTCGCTCCTTGCGGTAGACGCGGAACGACCCGGAGGGTGTCGCTCCGCCGGCGCCGGACGAGATGTGGAACACGCGCTCGACGCGGTTGTCGGCGATCTGCAACGCGACCTGGCGGCCGAGGTGGAGCTCGACACGCGGCCCGGCGCGGCGGAGGATCGGCTGGGGACGAGTGGCGCGTCGCAGGGCCGCGGCCACGTCGGCGTCCAGGACTCCGTCACGCGGCAGGCCCGACCACTTCTCGAAGGCGAGGAGCCCCACCGCGGTGTCGTCGTTCACCCCTCCCGTGACGCCGCTCGGGGCCATGAAGCCCAGGTCGACGAGCAGGAGCTGCGTCTCACGGAGGCCTCCGCGACGGGCGCCGTCGTTCGGCTCGCGAACCGTCCGACGCAGGTCGTAGCCGGGGAACAGGCCGATCGGCACCCCGCCCTCGATACGGACGCGGACGCCGAGCACACCGGGGACCGCCCGGAGGGTGCGGACGAGCTGGCCCACCCGGGAGCGCAGCGCGGCTTCGTTCCGGCCCGCCGCGAAGCGTGCGCCGAGGTCGACAGTGACCACGCGGCGGGAGATGCGGATATCCCGGAGCGGCGTGCCCAGGGGGATCGCGGTCGTGAATCCGCTCGCACGCTCACGCTTCGTCGGCCCCGCCAGCAGCGATCGCACCAGACCCGGGATGCCGGGCGCCGACCGACCAACCGAGACAGGCGCTCCGCCCTTCATGAACCACGCTTCGCCGCGGGCCGTGGGCGCTCCGTGACCTGTCCCGGCGAGCGCCAGCGACGCGAGCCCGACCGACGACAAGATCGCAGCGCGCCTCACGCGGGTGAGTTCACGCCGCGGTCAGAGAGTCCTCTCGGCGTCAGTCTTCCGCGCGGACGATCACGACCGGGCACGGCGCCGAGTCGGCGAGCTCGGCAGACGTCGAGCCGACGAAAGCAGAGGCGATGTTGCCGCGGCCCGTATTCCCGACGACGAGGAGGTCGGCATCCGCCGCCGCCGTGCGCAGCACGTCCGCGGCGCCGCCCTCGATGAGCGTCACCGTCGCGTCGTGGTCGTCGCCGAGCACCACTCGAACCTGGTCGGCCGCGGCTCGCTCGGCCGCGGCATGCATGGCGTCGCGTCCCTCGATGCTCTCCGTCCACGCCATTGGCATGAGCCCCGAGTCGACCGGCATGGTCATCGGCATGTAGCTCCACGCATGCACCGCCTCGAGCGTGGCCGAGCGAAGCGTCGCCTCCTCGACGGCCCAGCGAAGAGCGGCGGCCGCCTCCTTCGACCCGTCGATCCCGACCACGATTCGTCCTGCCACGACGTCGATTCTGCCCGATGGCCTCAAGATCCGCCTGAGAGCGGCCGATGCTGATTGGGAGGCCGGTGAACCCACCCTCGAACATCCCTGCGTCCGAGGCGCGTGCTCGGCTTGCCGCCGAGGAGCCGCTCGATCCGCTCGTCGAGTCGTACCGTCGGCTGGCGGACGTCTTCCACGAGGTCCTCTCCGAGCAGTCGCTCGACGATCTTCTGGAGCGGATCGCGCGAACCGTCGGCGAGCTCATCCCGTACGACGACATCACGTTCTACGAGGCGGACGAGGCAAAGCAGGAGCTCCGCGCCGTCTACGCGTCGGGGAACGACGCCGAGAAGGTCCTTGCCGACGCGCCGTTCTCCTACGGGGTCGGGATCACCGGCTGGGCTGTCGAGCATCGCGAGCCCGTTCTCGCCAACCGAGCCGAGCTCGATCCACGCGTCCGCTTCGTCGCGAACACGACGCCCGATCCCGAGTCGCTGATCGTTGTGCCGCTCGAGGCGCGCGGCCGCCTGAAGGGCACGCTCAACATCTACCGGTCGGGCTACCAGGAGTTCACGGAGGACGAGTTCCTGCTCGTGGTTCGCTTCGGCGACGCCGCCGCGCTCGCAATCGACAACGCGCACATCCGCGCGACGCTGGAGCATCAGGCACAGACCGACCCGCTCACCGGTCTCTGGAACCACCGCGCTTTCCACGAGCGCCTCCGTCAGGAGCTCCTCACTGCGTCTACCGACCAGACGCCGGTCGCGCTCGTGATGCTCGACCTCGACGACTTCAAGCGCGTCAACGACGTCCACAGCCACGCGACGGGCGACCACGTCCTGTCCGAGGTCGCGTCGATCCTGCTCTCGGCGGTGCGCTCCAGCGACATCGTGTGCCGCATCGGCGGCGAGGAGTTCGCGATCATCGCCCCGTCGAGCGGCCTCTCCGAGTCCTTCCGTCTTGCCGAGCGTGTCCAGGAGCACGTCGCCGCGAAGACGTTCGGCCCCGTCGGCCCGGTGAGCGTGTCGATCGGCATCGCCTCGGGGCCGACGCACGCAGCCAACCCGCGCGAGCTCGTCGCGTGCGCGGAGGTGGCGATGATGACCGCGAAGGCGCGCGGCAAGGGCCAGATCATCGTGTTCCAGGAGGGCGCGCCGGAGCGGCCGTCCGAGGGCTCGGTGGAACGAGGCGCCGAGTTTCGCTCCATCGCGCATCTGAAGATGCTGCACGGCGTCTCGACGAAGCTCAGCCGGCTGAACGACGTCGCGGAGATCGGAGCGACGATCGCGGACGAGCTGCGACTGCTGATCGACTACCACAACTGCCGTGTCTTCGTCCGCGAGGGCGACGACCTGCGGCCGATCGCCTTCCGGGGCGACCTCGCCGCATCAGGGTCGGCGATGGAGGTTCTCGCAACCCGGGTCGGCGACGGCATCACCGGGCACGTCGCCGCGACGGGCGAGCCGTTCCTCACGGGCAACGCCGCACACTGCGACATCGGGGTCAGGATCCCGGGCACCGACGAGATCGAGGAGTCGCTGCTCGCCGTGCCGTTCCTCTACGGCCAGACGGTCGTCGGCGTGATCGTCGTCTCGAAGCTCGGTGTCGACCAGTTCGACGCGGACGACCTCCGGCTGCTCGAGGTGCTTGCCGGCCACGTGTCCGTCGCGCTCGTCAACGCGCGGCTCTACGAGGCGCAACGCCGCGAGGCGGAGAGCGCAAAGGCGCTGCTGGAGCTGACACGCGAGCTCTCCGCGGTGACCAAACTGGAGGGAGTGCTCGAGCAGGTCGTGCGCTCCACCGCGCGGATCATGGGCTCGCGGCGCTGCTCCATCTGGCTCCCGACGTCCGACGGCGGGCTCGTCTGCCGCGCGACCGAGGGAGACGTCGGCTACTCGACCCTGCATGGACGCCTCCTGGCGCCCGACCTGGTCGCCCGCTGCTCGGCCCGCAGCGAGCCGTTCGTCGTGAGCGCCGTCGAGGCCGTGCTCGTCGCGCGGGCGCTCGGGGCGAGGAAGGAGCTCGCCTCGCCGCACGCCGTGTCGTTCATCCCGCTCGACCAGGGCCTGGCGGCGCTGGCCGTCGCGACCGAGTCGGACGTCGCGGGACGCGACCTCGAGCTGCTCGCGGGCATCGCGAGCCAGGCACGGCTGGCGATCACCAACGCGGGCAGCTTCGCGACCCTCGAGCGAACCTTCCTCTCGACGGTCGAGGCGCTCGCGAACGCGCTGGAGGCAAAGGACTCGTACACGTCGTCCCACACGCGCTGGATCTGCGCCAGCGCCGTCGAGGTCGGCCGCGCGCTCGGGCTCGAGGGTGCGCGGCTCAAGCGGCTCGAGCTCGGAGCGCTGTTCCACGACATCGGGAAGATCGGGATTCCGGCGTCGATCCTCATGAAGCCGGGACCGCTGGACGACGACGAGCGGTCGCTCATCCGGCGCCATCCCGAGCTGGGCGAGCGGATCCTGGCGCCGATCGACCAGCTCGCCGAGGTTCGCCCGATCGTGCGCGCCTGCCACGAGCGGTACGACGGCGGTGGCTATCCGGACGGCCTGATGGGCGACGAGATCCCGCTCGAGGCGCGGATCATCTTTGCGTGCGACGCGTTCCACGCGATGACGACCGACCGGCCGTACCGCGAGGCGCTGCCGATCGAGGAAGCCTTCCGCAGGCTCGAGGGCGCCGCCGGGTCGCAGTTCGATCCGCGGGTCGTGGGCGTCTGCGTGCGGGTGCTGACGCAGCCGCCGCCCTCGGACTGAGCTTCAAGGCCGCTCAGCCGACCCGCCGCAGCACGCGGAGCGCCCGTGCTTCGACGGGCACCGCAGCCCGCGCGGCGTAGGCCTTGCCGTTCGGCGCGAGCTCCGGATCGGCGGTGCAGAGCTCGTGCCCCCAGCGTCTCCCGAAGCGGGCCGGGGGGAGGACGAACGTCACGGGCTCGCGCCAGGCGTTGAAGAGCACGATGAACGACTCGTCCTCCATCGGCTCCCCACGCTCGTCGAGCGTCGGGATCTCCTCGCCGTTCAGGAACGCGCCGAGCGCAAAGGCGTCGCCGCGCGCCCAGTCCACGAGCGTCATCTTGCGACCGTCCGGCCGGAACCACCAGACGTCCGGCGCGCCCGAGCCCTGCAGCGCCTCGCCCGTGAGGAAGTCCGAGCGCCGGAACACCGGATGCGCGGCCCGCAACCGAAGCAGGCGCTTCGTGAACTCGAGGAGGCCGGCGTCGCGCTCGCCGAGCTCCCACTCGAGCCAGGAGAGCGCGTTGTCCTGGCAGTAGGCGTTGTTGTTCCCGTGCTGCGTGTTCCGCCGCTCGTCACCCGCGAGCAGCATGGGCGTGCCCTGCGAGAGCAGCAGCGTCGCGAGGACGTTGCGGGACTGGCGGTCGCGCAGCATGTTCACTGCCACGTCGTCTGTCTCGCCTTCCACACCGCAGTTCCACGAGCGGTTGTCGTCAGTCCCGTCGCGGTTCTCCTCGAGGTTTGCCTCATTGTGCTTCCGGTCGTACGAGACGAGGTCGCGGAGGGTGAACCCGTCGTGGCAGGTGACGAAGTTGATCGACGCCGAAGGGTGGCGTCCGTCCGCCTGGTAGAGGTCGCTCGAGCCGGTGAACCTGCGGGCGAACTCGGCGACTGCGGTGTGACCGCGCCAGAAGTCGCGCATCGTGTCGCGGTACATCCCGTTCCACTCCGACCACAGGACCGGGAAGTTCCCGACCTGATAGCCACCCGGGCCGACGTCCCACGGCTCGGCGATCAGCTTCACCTGCGACAGCACCGGGTCCTGATGGATCACGTCGAAGAACGCGGAGAGCTTGTCGACGTCGTAGAGCTCCCGCGCGAGCGCCGAGGCGAGGTCGAAGCGGAAGCCGTCGACGTGGCACTCGGTCACGAAGTAGCGCAGCGAGTCCATGATCAGCCGGAGCACCGACGGGTTCACGGGGTTGAGCGAGTTGCCGGTGCCCGTGAAGTCCATGTAGTGGCGCGGGTCGCCGGGCACGAGCCGGTAGTAGGCCGCGTTGTCCACGCCTTTGAACGAGAGAGTCGGCCCGAGGTGGTTCCCCTCGGCGGTGTGGTTGTAGACGACGTCGAGGATCACCTCGATGCCGGCCCGGTGCATCGCCTTGACCATGCCTTTGAACTCGCGCACCTGCTCGCCTCGTGATCCGGTCGCTGCGTAGCCCGCGTGCGGGGCGAGGTAGCCGATCGTCGAGTAACCCCAGTAGTTCACGAGGCCCCGCTCGACCAGGGAGTGCTCGTGCGCGATGTGATGGACCGGGAGAAGCTCGACCGCCGTCACGCCGAGGTCGCGCAGGTACGTGACGGCCGCATCGGACGCCAGCCCCGCATACGTCCCACGCAGGTCCTCGCGAACGCCCGGCATCGTCCGCGTGAAGCCCTTCACGTGGAGCTCGTAGATCACGGTCTCGGCCCACGGACGACCGAGAGGCACGTCCCCCTCCCAGTCGAACGCCGGGTCGACCACGACGCTTCGCGGTATCGCGGCCGCCGAGTCGGTGTCGTCTCGCACGTCCTCCTTGCCGGGCGAGTACGCAAGTGTCCGCGCGCGCTCGTAGCGGACAGGGCCGTCGATCGACTTCGCGTAGGGGTCGATCAGGAGCTTCGACGCGTTGAACCGCTTGCCGTCGGCGGGGCGCCAGGGGCCGTGGACCCGATAGCCGTACCGCTGCCCCGGCCCGACACCCGGGAGGTAGCAGTGCCAGGTGTGGGCGGTCTGATGCTCGACCGCCACGCGCTCTTCGGCGTCGTCCGTGTCGAAGAGGCAGAGCTCGACCCGCTCGGCGTTCTCCGAGAAGAGGCTGAAGTTCGTGCCCTCGCCGTCCCAGGTGGGACCGAGCGGAAAGGGCGCTCCGGGCCAGACGGCGCGACTCACCGGTGCACCGTACCGGCGGCGTCCGACGGTTCTAGCCGGCGGCTTCGGCGCTACGGAGACCGCGGAACGCCCACAGCACGAGCGCGCCCGCGAGCGCGGCGGCGAGGACGAACGCGAGCGCCACCGCCTCCGGGTCGCCCGAGATCAGGCTCCGGCCGGCCTCGAGCACGTACGTGATCGGGTTGAGCGTCGCGACGGCGTGCATCGCGCCGGACAGGAGGTCGAGCGGCACGTACACGGGCGCGAAGAAGAGGAGAAGGAACACCGGCATCTGCATCAGCGGCCCCGCCTGGATCGTGCGGAAGCGCATCGCGACCCCCGCCGACCACATGAAGCCGCAGATGTTGACCAGGAAGGCGAGCGTGTAGAGGCCGACGAGCTGCGCCGCGCTCCCGCTGACGTCCATCCCCACCACGAGCGCGACGATCGTGATCAGCGCCGCGACGATGACCCAGCGCAGGAACGCGGCGAGGGCATAGCCGAGCACGATCCCGCTCCGTTTGGGCGACGCGAGCATCAGCCGCCGCGCGAAGCCGCCCTCGAAGTCCCGCGCCACGCCGAATCCGGTGAACACGCCGCCGAACGCGGCCGACTGGAGCAGGACGAACACGAACTGGAACGCCGTGTAGCCGTTCTCGAAGTCGAAGCCGGGAAGGGTCTCCACCTGCGACAGGCCGCCCGCGAAGGCGGTGAACATGAACAACGGGAACAGGAGCGAGGGCAGCAGGATCGACGGGGTCGTGACGACGTTCTTGAGCGTCCGCCACGCGACGCCCTGCACAACGGGCCAGACGTTCACGTGCGCTCCATCCGCACCGTCAGCGCCCACGCAGCGAGCGCGATCGCGACGACGCTGATCACTGTGGCGATCCCGAACCCGAGCCCGAGGGCGGTCCAGTCCCACCCGACCACGATCAGGCTGCGCACGCACTCGAGGAGATAGGAGACCGGGTTGATCGTCGCGAGGTAGCGAAACCAGTCGACCGCGATCAGGTCCCGCGGCGTGTTCATCGAGGAGATGAACAGGAAGACGAAGAAGACCGGGAAGAACGCCTGGATCGCCTCGCCCGAGCCGGTGCGCAGCGCGAGGAACGACCCGAGCGCCCCGAAGCCGAGTGCGACGAGCGCAGCGAAGGCGAGCAGCACGACGACGCCGGCCGGACCTGCTGCGAACTCGACGCCGAAGACGATCCCGACGACGAGGTAGAAGACCGCCTGGGCGACGCCCATCGCCACGATCCCCGTGAGGGTCCCGGCGAGCAAGGCCGAGCCGCGGATCGGGGTGAGCGCGAGCCGGTTCAGGAACCCCGTCTGGATGTCGCGCGCGAGGTCGGTGCCCGCGTTCATCGTCGCGAACAACGCCCCCTGGATGAACGGCACAGCGAGCGCGAAGGCGAGGAAGGAATCGGTGGGGAAGCCCGGCAGCTCGGTGGACGCCTTCAGGCCGCCGGTGTTGACGAGCAGGAGCATGACCGGGAAGACGAGTGGAAAGACGATCGCCGCGGGCTGACGGAGGGTGCGCCGCACGGAGCGCTGGGCGACCGCGCCGACCTGCGTCGCGACGACACTCATCGCTGGACGACGGCTCGGATCGGAGCTTCCTCCGGGTCGGTCTCTTCTCGTGTCTCCTCCGAGCCCTCCAGCGACCTGCCGGTCTTGGCCAGGAAGACGTCGTCGAGGCTGGGGGCACGCAACTCGATGTCGTCCACGCCGATGCCGTCGGCATCGAGCGACCGGACGATGTCGGCGAGCGAGACGCCCTCCGTCAGGCGCACCGCGACCTCCGTCTCGCCGGTCGCTGGAAGCGGCGCTCCGAACCGCTCGAGCGCGGCGGCGAGGGCGGATCGGTCGTCGGGGCTCCCGGGGATCGCGTGGACGCTCGGTCGACCGATCTCGTCCTTCAGGTCCGCCGGCGTCCCCTCCGCGACGATGCGGCCCTTGTCGATGATCCCGACCCGGTCGGCGAGGACGTCGGCCTCCTCCAGGTACTGCGTCGTCAGGAAGACCGTCACGCCGTCCTCGCGGCGCAGTCGCGCAACCTCCTGCCAGAGCGCCGCCCGGCTCTGCGGGTCGAGCCCGGTCGTCGGCTCGTCCAGGAAGATCAGCCGCGGCCGGTGCACCAACGCGAGAGCGAGGTCGAGGCGCCGCTTCATACCGCCCGAGTAGCCACCCACCTTGCGGTCCGCAGCGAACTCGAGCCCCACGCGCTCGAGGAGCTCGGCGACCCGAGCAGGGCGCTCGGCCCGCGGAATCCCCTGCAGCATCGTCTGGAGGCGCAGGTGGTCGCGTCCGGTCAGAAGGGGGTCGAGGGCGGCCTCCTGGAGCGCGGCGCCGATCGTCTTTCGCACCTGGGGACCCTGCCGGACGACGTCGAAGCCCGCGACGCGCGCCGTCCCGGAAGTGGGCGGGAGAAGCGTCGTCAACATGAGCACGGTGGTCGACTTCCCCGCTCCGTTGGGCCCGAGAAAGCCGTAGATCTCGCCCGGCTCGACGCGGAGGTCGATGCCGTCGACCGCCCGCGGGCCTTTCTTGAACTCGCGGACGAGCTGCTCGACGACGATGCTGTTGTCCACCATCGCTCTGACGCTACCGACGGCCGGCCCGCG
Source organism: uncultured Actinomycetes bacterium (assembly GCA_963839755.1). Lineage (GTDB taxonomy): Bacteria > Actinomycetota > Thermoleophilia > Gaiellales > Gaiellaceae > Gaiella. The sequence continues at coordinate 101,580 of CAWIVU010000010.1, read as the reverse complement.
GGTGTCCCACTGACGTCGAGCAGCTCGGACCGGCGGGCTCCCGACGCTACCGCCCTTGCGCGACGTCCTCGGGGACCAGCCACACCGCGGCGAGCGGCGGCAGCGTCACGCCGGCCGAGAACGGCCGCCCGTGCAGCGGCGCCTCGCCGGCCTCGACGACGCCGAGGTTCCCGACGCCGGCCCCGCCGTACTCGGCAGCGTCGGTATTGAGCACCTCGCGCCATCGGCCCCCCAGGGGCAACGGCACGCGCCAGTGGTGGCGGACGACGGGCGAGAAGTTGACGAGGGAGACGAGCACGCGCGACCCGTCGGCCGAGAAGCGTGCATACGCAACGACGTTGTCCTCGCGGGCATCACCGACCAGCCACTGGAACCCTTCGGGGCGATGGTCCGCTTCCCAGAGCGCGGGCTCTGCCCGATAGACGCGGTTGAGGTCGGCGACGCACTCGAGCACCCCGCGGTGGAGCGGGTAGTCGAGCACGTACCAGTCGAGTGACCCGCTCTCCGTCCACTCCGTCCCCTGACCGAGCTCGCTACCCATGAACAGGAGCTGCTTGCCGGGGTGCGCCCACATGTGACCGTAGAGCGCGCGGAGCGTCGCGAACTGCTGCCACTCGTCGCCCGGAAGCTTGCGGAGCAGGGCGCCCTTGCCGTGCACAACCTCGTCGTGCGAGAGCGGCAGCACGAAGTTCTCGTCCCAGGCGTAGATGAGCGAGAACGTCATGTCGTCGTGATGCCAGCGGCGATGCACCGGTTCCTTGGAGACGTATTCGAGCGTGTCGTGCATCCAACCCATGTTCCACTTGAACGTGAAGCCGAGCCCGCCGTTGTCGGTCGGCCGCGAGACGCCGGGCCACGCCGTCGACTCCTCGGCGACCATCACCACGCCCGGCTGCGCCGTGTGGACCACTGCGTTCAGCTCCTGGAGGAAGGCGACCGCGTCGAGGTCCTCGCGCCCGCCGTACCGGTTGGGAAGCCACTCGCCGGCCTCGCGGGAGTAGTCGAGATACAGCATCGAGGCGACGGCGTCGACGCGGAGGCCGTCGGCGTGGAACTCCTCGAGCCAGTAGAGCGCGTTCGCGAGCAGGAAGTTCCGCACCTCGTGGCGACCGAGGTTGAAGACGAGCGTGCCCCAGTCGGGATGCGCGCCGCGGCGCGGGTCCGCGTGCTCGTAGAGCGCGGTCCCGTCGAAGCGGGCGAGTGCCCATTCGTCGCGCGGGAAATGCGCCGGCACCCAGTCAAGGATCACGCCGATCCCGCGGTTGTGCAGCGCCTCGACGAACGCGCGCAGGTCGTCGGGCTCACCGAGCGTCGACTGCGGCGCGTAGTACCCCGTCACCTGGTAGCCCCACGACGGGCCGTACGGATGCTGCATCACCGGCATCAGCTCGACGTGCGTGAAACCGAGGCTCTCGACGTGCTCGCCGAGCTCGTCCGCGAGGTCGCGCCAGCCGAGGCCCTGGCGCCACGACGCGGGGTGCGCCTCGTAGATCGACATCGGGGCCTCGAGCGGGTCGGTCGCCGCGCGCCGCCGAAGCCACGCCTCGTCGGCCCACGTGTGGCGGGTGCGGTACACGACGGACGCGGTGCCCGGCGGCGCCTCGGCGCGGAACGCGACCGGGTCGGCCTTCATACGGGTGACGCCGTCGGCGCCCCTCACGGCGAACTTGTACGCCTGCCCCTCGCGGGCGGTGGCGGCCGTCCCCGCCCACACCCCGGACGAGCCCTGCGGTGCCAGCGCGTCGGCGCCCTCGCTCCAGGAGTTCCAGTCGCCGACGACCGAGACGTCACGACCGTTCGGCGCCCAGACCGCAAAGCGCACGCCGCCGCCGACCTCGTCGAGCGGGTGCGCGCCGAGCCGCTCCCACAGCCGCTCGTGCCGGCCCTCGCCGAGCAGATGCAGATCGAGCTCGCCGAGGCTCGTCACGCGGGAGTCTCCAGGAGCCGCAGCATCCCGACGATCGGGATCGTCGCCCAGCCCGGGCGGTTCCGGGTCTCGTAGCGGAGCTCGTAGACGAGCTTCTCGAGCTCGAACATCGTCAGGAGCCGGTCGAAGCCGATCCTGCTCGGGGGCAGGAGCCGCTCGTCCGCCGTCGCGAGGTATCCCTCGAGGAACGCCTCCCGGCAGGCGTCGACCCAGCCCTCCGGCACCACGATGCCGTCGAGCAGGAGCGCCGCGTCGGCCGCGTAGGCGAACGACCGGGTCATCCCGGCGAGGTCCCGGACGGGCGAGCGCTTCCGTCGTCGCTCGGGCAGCGAGCGCGCGGGCTCGCCCTCGAAGTCGATCACGACCCAGTCGCCGTCGGTCGTCCAGAGCACCTGGCCGAGGTGGTAGTCGCCGTGGGTCCGGATGGCGAGACCGGCCGGGCCGACGGCGGAGAGCTCGTGGACGAGGTCGCGGAGATCCTCCGCCCGGTGCGCCACGGCGCCGAGCGCGTCGTCGTCGGGGAGGGATGCGAACGTCGAGCCGATCTCCTCATCGATCTCGGCGGCGAGCAGCCCGAGCGACTCGGAGCTCGGCTCCTCGGGTGCGAAGTGCGGGGCTTCGTGCGCGGCAAGCGCGCTGTGCATGCGCGCGGTCAACTCGCCGAGCCGCCAGGCATGCTCGGGCAGCCACGACGCGTCGTCGCGGAACGACTCGAGCGCGAGCTCCCAGCCTCCGCCCGCGGATGGAACCATCGCGGTGACCGACGCGAGCGCGGTCTCGAGGGGCGGCCCGGCCGTCTCGAGCACTCCCTCCAGCCGCGGGGCGTTCGCGAACCCCTCCGCGGCGAGAGCGCGGAGGACCTCGAGCTCCGGGTTCGGCCCAGCCTCGAGCCGGCGATAGAGCTTGAGGAAATGAAGGTCGTCGAGCACGACAGAGCTGTTCGACTGCTCGACGCCGATCGGTGTCACCCTCGAGCCCTCCGACGGAACGCCTGCGAGCGAGGCGAGGCGTGCTGCCACTTCTGGCCGCTCGAAGGCGTCGACCGCCTCGTCGTCTCTGGCGAGCGCGATGAGGTAGTGCTCGTGCGTGCCGGGGCCGAAGCGAACCTCGACGATCGCGAGCGTGACCTGCCCGTCCTCGACGGGAAGATCGACGATCTCCGCCTCCTCGGGGACCCGGTTCTTCGCCGCGAACCAGCGGGCGCTCGTCACGATCCCGAGCAGCTCGTCGCTCGAGATGGTGCCGGGGTCAGGCATGCGCGGCCTCCTCCTCGAGGAGGAACCAGAAGAAGCCGCGAGGCCCGAACGTGAGGAGGTACGGGAGCTCGCCGATCTGCGGGAAGGGCGTCCGGCCCGTCATCTCGACGGGGATCCGTCCTTCGAAGCGGGCGAGGTCGAGCTCGACCGCCTGAGCCGAGCGCGCGAGGTTGTGGACGCAGAGAACCGTGTCGTTCTCGTGTCTGCGGACGTGCGCGAACACGCGGGGATTCGAGGTCTGGAGGCTCTCATAGGTGCCGAGCCCGAAGACGGGATGCTCCTTGCGGAGCGCCACGAAGCGCTGGAGCCAGCGGAGCAGCGACGTCGGCGAGCGGAGCTGGGCTTCGACGTTGACCGCCTGGAAGCCGAACACCGGGTCCATCAGCGGAGGCAGGTACAGCTGCGCGAAATCGGCGCGCGAGAAGCCGCCGTTGCGATCCCCCGTCCACTGCATCGGCGTCCGGACGCCGTCCCGGTCGCCCAGGTAGACGTTGTCGCCCATCCCGATCTCGTCCCCGTAGTACAGCACCGGTGACCCTGGGAGCGAGAACAGGATCGCGTGCATGAGCTCGATCTCGTCCCGCCCGCCGTCGAGGAGCGGCGCCAGCCTACGGCGGATGCCCAGGTTGAGCTTCATGCGCGGATCCCGCGCGTACTCCGAGTACATGTAGTCCCGCTCCTCGTCGGTGACCATCTCGAGCGTCAGCTCGTCGTGGTTTCTGAGGAACAGGCCCCACTGGCAGTGCTCCGGGATCCGGGGCGTCCGGTCGAGGATCTCCACCATCGGATGCGCTTCCTCGCGCCGCAGCGCCATGAACATGCGCGGCATGACGGGGAAGTGGAACGCCATGTGACACTCGTCGCCGTCGCCGAAGTAGTCGACGACGTCCTCCGGCCACTGATTCGCCTCTGCGAGCAGCACCCGGTCGGTGTACCCGGCGTCCACCTCTGCGCGAACCCGCTTGAGGAACGCATGGGTGGCGGGCAGGTTCTCGCAGTTCGTGCCCTCCACCTCGAAGAGGTAGGGGACTGCGTCGAGCCGGAAACCGTCGAGGCCGAGGTCGAGCCAGAAGCGGAGGGCCTCGATCATCGCGCTGCCGACCTCCGGGTTCTCGTAGTTGAGGTCGGGCTGGTGGTGGTAGAAGCGATGCCAGAAGTAGGCGCCGCGCACCGGGTCGAACGTCCAGTTCGACTGCTCCGAGTCGACGAAGATGATCCTCGCGTCCTCGTAGCGGTGGACGGTGTCCGACCAGACGTACCAGTCCGCCTTCGGGTTGTCGGCGTCCTGGCGCGACTCCTGGAACCACGGATGCTCGCTCGAGGTGTGGTTCATCACGAAGTCCGTGATCACGCGCATCCCGCGCTCGTGCGCCGCCTCGACGAACGAGGCGAACTCGTCGACCGTGCCGAACTCGGGGCTCACCGTGAGGAAGTCGGAGACGTCGTAGCCGCCGTCCCGGAGCGGCGAGGGGTAGAAGGGCAGGAGCCAGATGCAGTCGATGCCGAGCCACTGGAGGTAGTCGAGCTTCTGGCGGAGCCCGCGGAAGTCGCCCATCCCGTCGTCCGACGAGTCGAAGAACGCGCGTGTGTGCAGCTCGTAGAAGACGGCCGTCTTGAACCAGTCCGGCTGCGCCTCGAACCAGTGCTCCGCGCCTGCCGCGCCGCTCCGCGGCTCGCTCACCGCCGCACCTCGAGCACGTGCGCCTTGCCGGGACCCAACCGGACGTAGTTGCGCACGCCCCACTCGTAGGTCTCGCCCGTCAATGCGTCGACGGCCTCGAACTGGGCGGGAAGGTCGAGGCTGGGCGGGATCACGCACACGCCGTCGTGGATCGCGAAGGGATCGAGGTTGACGACGACGAGGACGGCGTCGTCGCCCAGCGTCCGCGCGTAGCCGATCAGGTGCTCCGACTCGGTTTCCAGCCACGTCAGCCGGTCCAGCCCTGCGCCGGTGAGCGCCGGATGCGCCCGGCGGGTCTCGTTGAGCCGACGGACGAGCGGCAGCAGCGTCCCGTCCAGGCGCCGCTCGCGCAGCTCGTACTTCTCGGAGTCGAGATACTCCTCGCTCCCGGGAGCGACAGGGACGTTCTCGCACGCCTCGTACCCCGAGTAGATGCCGTAGCTCGGCGAGAGCGTCGCCGCCAGGACGAGCCGAAGCTCGAAGGCAGGGCGTCCGCCCCGCTGCAGCGACGCGTGGAGGATGTCAGGCGTGTTCGGCCACAGGCTCGGGCGGAGGAAGGGCGCCCACTCCCGGAACTGCTCCACGAGCTCCACGAGCTCGGCCTTCGTGTTCTTCCACGTGAAGTACGTGTAGGACTGCGAGAACCCCGCCTTCGCGAGCAGCGTCATCATCGACGGCCGCGTGAAGGCCTCCGAGAGGAACACCGTCCCCGGATGGCGCTTCCGGACATCCGCGATCAGCCATTCCCAGAACGGCACGGGCTTCGTGTGCGGGTTGTCGACGCGGAACACCGTGACGCCCGCGTCGCACCAGCGCACGACGACGTCTCGGACAGCGTTCCAGAGCCCCTTGCGGTCGGCGGTGTCCCAGTCGAAGTTGTGGATGTCCTGGTAGCGCTTCGGCGGGTTCTCCGCGTACTTCAACGATCCGTCGGGGCGATGCTGGAACCACTCCGGATGCTCGAGGAGCCAGGGATGGTCGGGCGAGCACTGGAGCGCGAGATCGAGCGCCAGCTCCATCCCGTGACGGCGCAGCGCATCGACGAGCGCGGCGAGATCGGGCTCGTCGCCGAGCTCCGGGTGGATGGCGTCGTGACCGCCCTCCGCGGCGCCGATCGCCCATGGGCTCCCGATGTCTCCGGGCTCGGCTCGCTCGGCGTTGTTCCGGCCCTTGCGGTTCGTGCGGCCGATCGGGTGGATCGGCGGCAGGTAGACGACGTCGAAGCCGAGCTCGGCGAGCGCCGGAACGACCTCTGTCACGCCTGCCAGGCCACCCCAGGAGCGAGGGAAGAGCTCGTACCAGGCGCTCGTCCGGGCACGTTCGCGCTCGACGTCGACTTCGAGAGTCGGCGCGCTCCGGGCTTTGCCGTTGCGGTCCCGTTCCCCGAGCCTGGTAGCCGCCGCCCGCCAGTCCTCGACCGTCCCGTCGCCGAACAACGCGGCGCCCTCCGCAAGCTCGCCGGCCAGGTCATCCTGGCCGGCCGCGATCTTCCGATCGTGCTCGTCGAGCCACCCGGCGTGACGGTCGACCCAGGACTCGATCTCGAACCGGTAGCGCCCGACCGTGTCCACCTCGAAAGAGCCCGCGAAGCGGTCGTTCCCGAGGAAAGCGAGTGGCTCCTCGCGCCAGCGTCCCTTCGGCTTCCGGTACCGAACGACGGCGCGAAGCGGATCGTGGCCGTCACGGACGATCGTCGCGGTCACTTCGACGCGGTCTCCGACGCACGCCTTGGCCGGCCAACGACCGCAATCGACGGTGGGGGTCACGTCGGCGATGGTGATCCGGTCGGCAGGCACCCACGGGACACGGTAAACAGTCCGCCGTGATCCTGGCGCGGTCAGTCGGAGTGCAGCTCCATCCCACTTCCCTGCCGGGCGGCCGGCTCGGCGCCGAGGCGTTCGCGTTCGTCGACTGGCTCGCCGAGGCGGGTGTCGGGTGGTGGCAGATCCTGCCACTCAACCCGCCCGACGAGTTCGGGTCGCCCTACGCGTCGGCGTCCGCCTTCGCGTGCTGGCAAGGGCTGACGGCGAACCCGGATGCGCCCGTGGCGGCCGGCGAGGTCGATGCCTTCCGGGCGCGCGAGCGCGCGTGGTGTGACGACTGGGCGGCGTTCGCCGGCCCCGGCTCGATCGAGGCGCAGGTGCGTTTCGAACGGGAATGGCGCGAGCTCCGCGCCTATGCCGCCGACCGTGGCGTTCGGATCATCGGCGACGTCCCGATCTACGTCGCGGTCGACGGCTGCGACCACCGCACCCACCCGGAGCTCTTCCTCCCCCTGGAGGAGGTGGTCGCCGGCGCCCCACCGGACGACCTGAACGCGTTCGGTCAGCTCTGGGGCAACCCGCTCTACGACTGGACGTTCGCCGCGCGCTCCGGCTACCGGTGGTGGATCGAGCGGATGCGGCGCGTGCTCGATCTCGTCGACGTGTTCCGCATCGACCACTTCCGCGCTTTCGCGGCGTACTGGACCGTCCCGGCGGGGGCAGCCACGGCGCGGCACGGGTGGTGGTCGCCCGGGCCGGGGGAGGCGCCCTTCCGCGCAGCGGAGGCTGCGCTCGGCCCGCTCCCGGTGATCGCCGAGGATCTCGGGCTGATCACGCCAGACGTCCACGTGCTTCGGAACCGGCTCGGCTTCCCGGGCATGGCGGTGCTGCTCTGGTCGTTCGACGGCCCGCCCGACAGCCCCCATCGGCTCGAGAATCACCACGTGAACCAGGTCGTCTACACGTCGACCCACGACACGGACACCCTCGCCGGCTTCACGGGCAAGGACGACGTGTGGCCACTCGTCGAGCACGCGCTTTCCTCGCGATGCACGCTCGCGGTCGTTCCCGTGCAGGACGTGCTCGGCCTCGGGAGCGCGGCGCGGATGAACCGCCCGGGCGAGCTGGGGGGCAGCAACTGGCGATGGCGCCTCCAGCCCGGGCAGCTGACGGACGAGCACGCCGCACGGCTGCGGGACGCTGCCGAGGCCGCCGGGCGGGCGCCCGACCGCAGGCGCCTCCGTGCACCCGGCGTGTGATGCTTGACGAATGGCCCGTCCGCGCGCGACGTCGATCCGACCGGCCTTCCGAGAGGGGCTGCTGCTCCAGGTGTTCGTCGCCGGTCAGCTGACGGGCGACCTCCTCCGGGCGCACCTCGGGTCGACGATGACGGGTGAGCGGTTTGCGGTGCTGAGCGTGATCGGAGCCGTCGGTCCGCTCACGCCGGGCCAGCTCGCGCGTCGGCTCGGCATGCCGCCGACAACGGTCTCGACGTGGCTCGCGCGGCTCGAGCGCGACGGCGTCACCGCACGACGCCCCAACCCCGACGACGGCCGCTCGCAGCTCGTCGAGCTCACGGATCGCGGTCGGGGGGAGCTGCGCGAGGCCATGCCGGCGTTCAGACGCTCGCTCGAGAGCGTCCGCGACGAGCTCGGCAGCGATCTCGATGACGTGCTGTCGAGCCTCGACATGCTCGTCGGGGCTCTTCGCGCCGTCGTTGAAAAAACTACGAGTCCGTAGTAATTTACTGCGAACTCGTATGAATTGGAGGGGTCGCGTGCGCGTGCTCGTGCTGCTGGTCGTCCTCGGGACGATCGTTCTCACGGTTCCCGCGACGGCGGCGACGCCGGTCGCGACGATCTCGACCGGCATCCAGCCCTGCGCGGCCGTCGAGGGCTTCGGAGCGGTGTGGGTGTCGATCTACGGCTCGGGGCAGGTCGCGCGCGTCGACCCGAGGACGAATCGGGTCACGCGGACGATCCGGGTCGGCGCAACGCCGTGCGGCCTCGCCGTCGGCGCCGGCAGCGTCTGGGTCGACGGCTACGGGTCCGACGCGATCGAGCGCATCGATCCGCGAACGCGCAAGGTGCACCGGATCCCCGTCGGCCGGCGTCCCTTCGATGTGGCATACGCGTTCGGCGCCGTCTGGTCGAGCGACAATGCAAGCCGGCAGGTGAGCCGGATCGACCCGCGGCGGAACCGTGTCGTCAAGGTGATCAAGACGGGTGGGGCGCCGGCGGGGATCGCCGTCACGAAGGACGCCGTCTGGGTCGGCTCGTCGACGGGCACGCACGTCTTCAGGATCGACCCGCGGACGAATCGCTTCCGCCGGATCAGGGTCGGCGGAGGCGCGCCTGCCTGGCTCGGGGCGAGCGACGCCGCGGTCTGGGTTGCCGACACACGGGACGGTGTGGTCGTCCGGCTCGACTCGGCGAGCGGGACGGTGGTGGCACGCATCCCTGTCGGACCGCAGCCGGCCGACGGCACCGTCACTGCCACCGGCGCCGTCTGGTTCCCGGTCCGGGGCGCGAACGAGCTCGTTCGCATCGATCCCGCGACGAACACCGTCGCGGAGCGCGTCGAGGTCGGGAACATACCGTTCGTCGTCAACGAGGCGTTCGGGGATCTCTGGGTCCCGAGCTACGGCGGCGCGGACGTCCGTCGCGTCAGGCCGTAGCCCTTTTCGGGCGGGCGCTTCCGCACGTGCTTGACCGGAGTCGGACCCCGCGTCGCGGGCCGCCCTAACGGGAACGCAACATGCGCGTCATACGGGTGTAACGGCACTTGAGGGTCTCCACACATGTGCCGCGTTATCTCTCCTGCAATGTCGATTCAGACCCCAATTGCCCCCACCTTCGCCGAGCTTCAGCGCGACGGCGTGACGTCCTGGCGCGTCGAGCGCCTCCTCGGGGCCGGCTACGACGCGGAGGCCGCGCTCGTCCTGGCGCTCGACCGCGACGTCGACCTGCACCTGGCCGTCTCGCTTCTCGAGCGCGGTTGCCCGCCGGACACGGCGCTCCAGATCCTCTTCTAGGCCGCTGGGGCGCGACCGGCGCCCGGCGACGGGTGGCCGACCTCAGTCGGACGCCTGCTCCTCGAAGCGCAGCTTGGCGGCCACGCGGTTCTCGCCCCCCACCCGGTAGAGCACGTCGACCGAGTCGTCCTTCCCGTACGAGCCGGCGATCCCGAGCACCATGGACGTCCAGCGCCCGACGCCGACCCTCTCCTTCGCGAGCGGTCGCTCGAAGAGCAGCATCCCGTCGCGCACCGTGAAATCCACTCCCTCGCGCTGCTCGACGCCGTTGAGATAGACCTCGAACGGCCGCTGGACGTCGGGTGGGAGCCGGATGCGCGTTGCGCGGCGCGGGACGTCGACCACGTTCATAGAATGCCCGCACCGTGCCGCCCCGGAGGCACACCGTCGCCATCCTCTGCGCGCTCGTCGCGCTCGTCGTCGATGCGTCGGTCGCACTCGGCGGGAACGGCGGCTTCGCGCCGGTGTCGCCGGAGTCGCCGAACGCGGAGGCGATCAACCAGAGTTACTGGTTCATCTCCGCCTTCGCGCTCGGGATCTTGCTGCTCGTCGAAGGGCTTCTGATCGTCTTCGTCGTCAGGTACCGGCGGCGGCGCCGTCCGCGCGACGCCGACGGGGCGCAGATTCACGGGTCGAACCGCCTCGAGCTCGCCTGGACGGTTGCACCTGTGCTCGTGCTGTGCGCGATCGGGGCCTTCGTCTTCATCAAGCTGCCGGTCGTCGAGGACGTGCCCGCCTCGGCCGGTGGCCAGCAGAACCTCGTCGTCGAGGTCGTCGGCACGCAGTTCTCGTGGGAGTACCGGTACCCGAACGGCGTCATCGCGATGGACCGGATGCGAGCGCCGCAGGGCCGGACTGTCGAGCTCCTCATCAGAGCGCCCGACTGGGACGTCATCCACTCGTGGTGGATCCCGCAGCTCGGGGGGAAGTTCGACGCCATCCCGGGAACCGTGAACAGGACGTGGTTCAAGGCGAAGCAAACGGGGGTCTTCCTCGGTCAGTGCGCCGAGCTCTGCGGGATCTACCACGCGAAGATGCTCGCCTCGGTCGAGGTGATGGCCCCGGCCGAGTTCGACGCATGGTTCTCGGAACGGGCCGAGCAGCAGGCTGCGGGGACGTCCCCGCTCGGCGAGGAGACGTGGGACGCCACCTGTGCGAAGTGCCACGGCCTCGAGGGCGACGGCGGCTACGGGCCGCGGATCGCGGGCAGCGACCTGCTCGACGACCCCGAGGCCGTCGAGCAGCTCCTGCGGGAGGGCCGGGGCAAGATGCCGCCGGTCGGGCGCGACTGGGACGACACGCAGATGGACGCGATCACGAGCTACCTGGAGGAGAACGTTGGCGGTTAGCGCCCCGCAGCCCGTCCCCGCCTGGCAGCGCGGCAAGGTCGCGAGCTGGCTCGTCACCGTCGATCACAAGCGGATCGGGATCCTCTACATCGCCACCGCCGGCTTCTTCTTCGTCCTCTCCGGGATCCTCGCGCTCCTCATCCGCAGCCAGCTCGCCCAGGCGGACGGCGGGGTGATCACGGGTGACGCCTACAACGAGGTCGTCACGATGCACGGGACGGGGATGGTGTTCTTCGTCGTCGTTCCGATCCTCGCGGGGCTCGGCAACTTCCTCGTGCCGCTGATGATCGGCGCGCCGGACATGGCGTTCCCGCGCCTGAACGCGCTCTCGTACTGGCTCTACCTGTTCGCGGGCCTCGTCTTCTGCTTCTCGTTCTTCGCCGCCGGGGGCGCGGCGAACTCCGGCTGGACGGCGTATCCGCCGCTCTCCGTGATCGCGGAGGGCAACGGACAGGACCTCTGGATCCTGGCGATCCACATCACGTCGATCTCGTCGCTGGTGGGCGCGATCAACTTCATCGTCACGATCCACAACATGCGCACCCGCGGGATGTCGTGGATGCGGATGCCGCTGTTCGTGTGGTCGATCGAGGTGTACGCAGGGATGCTGCTGTTCGTGCTGCCCGTGCTGTCCGCCGGGCTCACCCTGCTGCTGCTCGAGCGGCAGTTCCCGGCGACGTTCGAGTTCTTCCGACCGACCCCCGAGGGGGGAGGGTCGCCCGTGCTCTTCCAGCACGTCTTCTGGTTCTTCGGGCACCCCGAGGTCTACATCATGATCTTGCCCGCCATGGGGATCATCTCGGAGGTCCTTCCGGTCTTCGCGCGGAAGCCGATCTTCGGCTACAAGGCAGTGGCCCTCTCGACCGTCGCCATCGCCTTCTTCTCGATGCTCGTCTGGGCGCACCACATGTTCACGGTCGGCATGCCGACGTACCTGAACATCTGGTTCATGCTCGCGTCGATGATCATCGCGGTCCCGACCGGCGTGAAGATCTTCAACTGGCTGGCGACGCTCTGGCGCGGGAACATCACGCTCGAGACGCCGATGCTCTTCGCGCTCGGGTTCCTCAGTGTCTTCACGATCGGCGGGCTATCGGGCGTCTACCTCGCGGCGTTCCCGATCGACTGGCAGGTGCACGACACGTACTACGTCGTCGCGCACTTCCACTACGTGCTGTTCGGCGGCTCGATCCTCGCGATCATGGGCGGCCTCTGGTACTGGTGGCCCAAGATCTTCGGGCGCTTTCTCTCCGAGCGGCTCGGCAAGTGGACGTTCGGCCTCGTCTTCGTCGGTTTCAACCTGACGTTCTTCCCGCAGCACCTGCTCGGGCTGCTCGGGATGCCGCGCCGGGTCTACACGTACCGCGACGACGGTCTCTGGGAGGCGTACAACCTCAGCTCGACGATCGGCTCGTACATCATGGGGCTCGGGATGCTCTTCTTCCTCGTCGCGATCGTGAAGAGCCGCAACGGACAGCGGGCGGGGAACGACCCCTGGCAGGGCGACACGCTCGAGTGGTACACGACCTCGCCGCCGCCTCCGCACAACTTCGACAAGGTGCCCTACGTGACGAGCGCCCGTCCGCTGTACGACCTCCGGCGACGGCTCCGCGAGGGGAGGACGCCGTGAGGAGCGACCGGGCACCCGGGCCGCTGCTCCGGCTCGCGATCCTCGCCGCGGCGACGGCTGCAGCGCTCGTCGTCGCAAGCGCGGCGCTCGAGCTGGGTCGCGCGCACTGGGGCGCCGCGCTCGTGGCGCTGCCGCTGCTCGTCTGCGTGCTCGTCGCCGCCTGGGTGGCGTATCCCCGGCTCGTGATGCCGGCGGCGGCTGCGGTCGCGCTGATGCTCCTCGCGATCGCGACGGGCGGGGTCGTGGCGTGGGCGGGCGACGCTCCCTGGTCGATCGCGATCCACGTGGCAGCGGCCGGCGGCGCGTTGGCGTCGGCGCTCGTGACGCTCGCCGTGTCGTACCGCGGCGAGCCCCTTCCGCTCGGGCCGTGGCGCGACTACGTGACGCTCACGAAGCCGCGGATCATGTCGCTGCTCCTGCTCACGGGCGCGGCGGGGATGTTCGTCGGCGCCGGTGGTTGGCCCGGCGGGCCTGAGCTCACGGCGATGCTCGTGGGGCTCGCCCTCGCGTGCGGTGGCGCAAGTGCCCTCAACCACGTCATCGACCGCGACATCGACCGGCTGATGGGGGAGAGGACCGCGTCGCGCCCGGTCGCCTCCGGGCGGGTGCCCGCGCCGCGGGCGCTCGAGTTCGGGCTCGTCCTCTCGGCCCTCTCGTTCGCGCTCCTCGCATCGACGGTCAACGTCCTGACGGCAGTGCTCGCGCTCGTCGGGAACCTCTTCTACGTCGTGGTGTACACCGGGTACCTCAAGCGCTCGACCGACCAGAACATCGTGATCGGCGGCGCGGCAGGCGCCGTGCCGCCCCTCGTCGGCTACGCAGCGGCAACCGGCAGTCTCGCGCTACCGGCGCTCTGGCTGTTCCTGATCGTCTTCCTCTGGACGCCGCCGCACTTCTGGGCGCTCGCGCTGATGATCAAGGAGCACTACCGGGCCGCGAACGTGCCGATGCTGCCGGGGACGCGCGGCGACCGCGAGACGACGCGCCAGATCCTTCTCTACTCCGATCGGGCTCGTCGCCTTCACCATCGCCGTGGGGATCTGGCTCGGGCCGCTCTACACGGTCGCCGCGGCGCTGCTCGGCGCGTACTTCGTCCTGCTCGCCTGGCGGTTGCGCCGTGACGGGACGCGCCGCGACGCGGTTGTCCTCTTCCACTACTCCCTCGCCTACCTCGCGCTGCTGTTCGTCGCGGCGGCGGTCGACCCGGTGGTCATGTAGCGATGCTCTCGCCCGAGCTCGAGCGCAAGAACAACCGGTTGGGCTGGGCGCTGTTCACTCTGGCTCTCCTGATCTTCGCCGGCGCCTGCGTCGTAGCGCTGATCTATCTCCAGGTCGACTAGCCGCGGCCGTGGGCCCCGATCTCGAGCTCGCGCTCCGGCTGGCCAACGCCGCCGACGCGGTCTCGATGAGCCGCTTCCGGGCGCGCGACCTCGTCGTCGAGACCAAGCCCGACCGGACGCCCGTGACGGAGGCCGATCGGGCTGTCGAGAAGCAGCTCCGCGCCATGCTGGCGCAGGAGCGACGTCGCGACGCGATCCTCGGCGAGGAGGAAGGGCTCGTCGGCGCCGGGTCGCGCCGCTGGATCGTCGACCCGATCGACGGCACGCGGAACTACTCGCGAGGCGTGCCGGTGTGGGCGACGCTGATCGCTCTCGAGGTCGACGGACGCGTCGAGCTCGGCGTCGTGTCCGCGCCAGCACTCCATCGCCGCTGGTGGGCCGAGCGCGGCAGCGGGGCGCACGCGAGCGGCGACCGCGTCCACGTGTCTGCGATCCATCGCCCCGAGGACGCGGTCCTCACCTTCGCGCTCGAGCAGCCGCTTCCCTCGCTCGCAGCGCGCGCCTGGCACGCGCGCGGCTACGGCGATTTCTGGAGCCACATGCTCGTCGCCGAGGGCGCGGTGGACGGAGCGATCGACGCGATCGGCGTGTCGGTGTGGGACCTCGCAGCCGTCCAGGTGATCGTCGAGGAGGCCGGCGGGACGTTCACGGACTTCGCGGGCGAGCACCGCGTCGACGGAGGCAGCGCGATCTCGTCGAACGGGCACCTGCACCCTGTGCTGCTGGAGGCCGTCGCGGGTCTCAGGGAACGGGCCCCGTAGGGCCCTTCCCCCGTGAAGCTCGCGACTCGACGGAGCGTTGCGCGGGTCAGTCCTCGTTCGGGGACAGACCCCTTGCTCAGATGGCCGGCTGTGGCTCGCCGGAGGGCGACGCGGAGCCGCCTTCGTCACGGAGCCGGCGGACGAGATCGTGGATGTCCGCGATCTCCTGCTCGAGGTCCTTCTGTCGCTCCTCGAGCGCCTGGAGCAGTTGCTCGCGACTCGGTGCGCGCCACGCTCGGCGGGCGGAGTGTCTACGACCGCACATGTTCACCTCCTCTTGCTCTGACCAGAAATCCGTCGAGCTCGCCCCGGAGGGACTCGAGAGCCTCGAGCCACGCTTCGAGGGCGGCCCGTCCTTCGTCGGTGAGCCAGTAGGTCCGCTTGGCCGGACCGGGAAGGTCGGCGCTCCATTCCGAGCGGACGAGACCCTCGTCCTCGAGCGCGCGGAGCACGCGGTAGAGGTTGCCGACGTCGACGCGCTCAGAGCCGACGAGCTCGGGCAGCGCGTCGAGCAGCTCGTACCCGTGCGTGGGCCTCTCTGCGAGGAGCAGGAGCAGTGCGGCCTCGCCGAGACGCTCGACGCGGGCCCGCACCTCGAACCGCCCCGGCTCGACGGAGCGCCGGTGGCGGGCGCGACGATGGCCTCGGGTCATGTCGCGAGTATATGTGATCTACATATGTCTATGACACTGCTGCACGGACGGCCGCCTCGTAGACGGGGTCGCGCGCGAGTGTGTCGAGCTCGGCGGAGAGGAGGTCGCTTCGCGAAAGGCCCTTCCCCGAAGGCGGCTCGACCGGCTCGCCGTCGATCCGCACGGCGGTCACGAGCTCGCCGGCGCGGCGAGTCAGTGCGATGTCGCGGCGCAGCCGCGATCGCAGCCAACCGGCGAGGAGGTTCGCATCGGCGCGCGGCCCCTCGACCGTGAGCCGTTCGATCGACCGAATGCCTGGCCAGCAGGTGGCGAGCGCCTCGCGCCAGGGCAGCGAGCGTCGCCACGCGATGTCCGACACGGCTGTCTCCTCGAATCGCTCCGCGAGCCGTCCGTACGACGCCGGTACCGCCCTCCACTCCGACGAGTCGACGACGAGCCTGTCGCAGACGTCGACGAGCTCCGCAAGCGCGCGGCTGTCCCAGTTCGGCTCTCCCCGCCAACGGCAGAACGCAGGCAGGTCGGAGATGAGCAGCGGGAGGACGATCGATGCGGGATGCTCGGCAGCGTCGCCGCGGAGGCGCAGCTCGATCACCTCCGACAACACCTCGCGGCCGCCCGGCAGCTCGAAGTCGCGAATCGTCGCGTCCGCCTCGACGCTGCTTTGCCGGCCGGGGAGCGGCACGAGGAAGATCGTCCGCGACGGGTGGCGCTCGGCCAGGCCCGCGAGGACGCGCTTGGCTCGCTCGACCCAGCGCGGCGGCGCCCAGACGACGTGCGTCATGGTGCTCGTCCGCAGCTCGGGCGCGGCGTCGGCCTCCTGGAGGCAGCGCTTGCGCGCCAGCTTCCGCTCGATCTCCGCGACAACGCCCATCAGTGCCTTCGCCACGACCGGCCGTCGCGATGGAGCAGCTCGTCCGCGCGCGCGGGACCCCAGCTCCCGGCCGGGTAGTCGGGGAACGTCGCGCGGTCGCGGCCCCAGGCGCCGACGATCGCGTCGACGAGCTTCCACTGCTCTTCCACCTCGTCCTCGCGCGTGAACAGCGTCGCGTCGCCGAGCATCGCGTCGAGGATCAGCCGCTCGTACGCCTCCGGCACACCCTCCCGGAACGCGCCGCCGTAGAGGAAGTCCATGTGCACCGTGCGGATCTGCATCCCGGCCCCGGGGACCTTGGCGCCGATCGCGAGTGAGACGCCCTCGTCCGGCTGGACGTGGATCAGCAGGACGTTCGGCCGCAATCCCTCGCCGGCGATCGCCTCGAACGGAGGGTGGGGGGCACGCTTGAACTGGATCGCGATCGTCGTCTCGCGGCGCGCGAGCCGCTTTCCCGCCCGCACGTAGAACGGCGTGTCCGCCCAGCGCCAGTTGTCGACGAAGAGCTTGGCTGCGACGTACGTGTCCGTGATGGAGCTGGGGTCGACGCCCGGCTCCTCGCGGTAGGCGGGAACCTCCTCGCCCTCGATCCAGCCGCGGCCGTACTGGCCGCGCACGACCGACTTCGGGCCCGGCGTATGCATCGCGCGCAACACCTTCACCTTCTCGTTGCGCACAGCCTCGGCGGTGAAGTCGATCGGCGGCTCCATTGCGGTCAGAGCCAGAAGCTGGAGCAGGTGGTTCTGGAAGATGTCCCGGATCGCGCCGGCACGCTCGTAGTAGCCGGCCCGGCCCTCGATGCCCATGGTCTCGGCAACGGTGATCTGGACGTGGTCGACCATCTGCCGGTTCCAGATCGGCTCGAAGATCCCGTTCGCGAACCGCAGCGCCATGAGGTTCTGCACCGTCTCCTTGCCGAGGTAGTGGTCGATCCGGAAGACCTCGTCCTCGGAGAACCAGCGCCGCACCGCGGCGCTGAGCTCTCGCGCAGTGGCGAGGTCGTGCCCGAAGGGCTTCTCGACGATCACGCGCGCCCAGCCCTCGCGCTCGCGGCGCTCGCCGATCTCGCGCACGACCGTCGGAAACGCCTGCGGCGGGACCGCCAGATAGTGGAGGCGGTTGCCCGCAGTCCCCCGCTTCCGGTCGGCCTCCTCCAGGGCGTCGCCGACGCGGTCCTCGCCGCTGTCGTCGTCGAACTCCGTCGCCACGTACTCGACTGCGGCCGCAAGCGAGGCGAAGACGTCCGAGCGGAACGGGTCGCGCGCGTGCTGCTTGACCGCGGCCCGCATCCCGGTCAGGAACTGCCTCGTGGTCTGCTCGGTGCGCGCCACGGCGATGACCGCGAACCGATCGGGGAGGAGCCCGCGGTATGCGAGCGCGTAGAGCGCCGGGAAGAGCTTCCGCTTCGTCAGGTCGCCCGAGGCGCCGAAGACGACGAGCGCACAGGGATCTGGTTTGCGCCGGATCCCGAGCCCTGCCGCGAGCGGGTTCGCCACTAGCGGACGACGACCTGGAGCTTCTTCGTGATCCCGTCGAGGAGGTCGGAGAACGACTCGGCGAACTTCTCGACGCCCTCCCGTTCCAACGTCTCGACGACGTCGCCGTAGTCGACGCCCGCGTCACGGAGCTCGTCGAGGAACGCGCGCGCATCGTCGAGACCCGTCTCGAGCGTGTCCCGTACCTCGCCGTGGTCCTGGAAGGCACGGATCGTCTCGGCCGGCATCGTGTTGACGACGTCACGGCCGATCAGCTCCTCGACGTACAGGACGTCGCGGTACTCGGGGTTCTTCGTGGACGTGGACGCCCACAGGCAGCGCTGCGTACGCGCGCCCTTCGCAGCGAGCGCCTCCCACCGGGACCCCGAAAACGCTTCCTTCCAGTGCGCGTACGCGAGCTTCGCGTTGGCGATCGCAAGCCGGCCCTGGAGATCCTGCCGGCCGAGGTCCTCGAGCCGGCGGTCTGCCTCGGTGTCCACGCGCGAGACGAAGAAGCTCGCGACGGAGACGACCGAGCCGGGGTCCCCGCCTGACTCCACGAGCCGCTCGAGCCCGCGAAGGTAGGCCTCGACCACTGCGGCGTACCGCTCGAGCGAGAAGATCAGCGTCACGTTGATCGAGCGACCCTCGGCGATGCAGTCCTCGATCGCGCCGAGCCCGGGCTCGGTCCCCGGGATCTTCACGTAGAGGTTCCGGCGATCGACCTCGCGGTGGAAGCGCATCGCCTGCTCGTACGACGCACGGCGGTCGTAGGCGAGCGTCGGGTCGACCTCGAGCGAGACGTAGCCGTCGACCCCGCCCGTCCGCTCCCAGACGGGATCGAGCAGGTCGCACGCGTCCCGAATGTCCTCCTGGGCGAGAGTGAAGAACAGCTCGACCGGATCGTCGATCTCCGCAGCGGCGGAGCGGAGCTGCTCGTCGTACCAGTCTCCCTCGGAAAGGGCCTTCTGGAAGATCGTCGGGTTGGAGGTGACGCCGACGACCGCGTCCTCGGACATCAGGCGCGCGAGCTCGCCGGTCTCCAGCATCTCCCTGGAGAGGGAGTCCATCCAGACGCTCACCCCGTGCTCGCTCAGCTCGTGCAGTCTCGACCGGCTCATGGCTCTCCTTCCCTCAACCGTCGACGAGCTTCTCGAGCTCCTCGACCTTCTCCAACCGTGCCAGATAGCGGCCCTCGCCGAGAAACGACGCGCCAAGGAAGCTCTGCACGAGCTCCTTGGCGAGCGACGGCCCGACGATCTCCGAGCCGAGGCAGAGCACGTTCATGTCGTCGTGCTCGACACCCTGGTGGGCCGAGTAGACGTCGTGGCAGATCGCGGCCCGGATCCCCGGGATCTTCGACGCGGCGATCGACGCGCCGACGCCGGACCCGCAGACGAGAATGCCTCGCTCGGCCCGACCGGAGCGGATCGCCATCCCCACCTCGCGGGCGACGTCCGGGTAGTCGACGCGCACCTCGTCCGTCTCGACGCCGAGATCGAGCGCGTCGGCGTCGCCTGCGTCGACAGCTGCGAAGATCGCGTCGCGGAGCCGCGAACCCCGGTGGTCGAATCCGACCGCGACCTTCAAGCGAGCATCTCCGCTCGGGCGATCAGTCCGACGGGGTCGCCCCGGGTGATCGCGTCGAAGTACGCGCTGACGACCGGTTCGCCCATCGCTCGCTACGTTACGCAATCGGGAGGCGTGGGAAACACCGACGAGGGAGACCTGATGGACGAGCGCGAGCTTTGGCGTGAGCTGGGTCAGCAGCTGCGGGTCGACGCGGTGCGGGCGAGCGCGAAGGCGGGGTCCGGGCATCCGACCTCGTCGATGTCCGCCGCCGACCTCGCGGCCGTCCTGCTCGCGGGCCACCTCCGCTACGACTTCGACGCTCCGCACGATCCCCGGAACGACCGACTCGTCTTCTCGAAGGGCCATGCCTCGCCGCTCGTCTACGGGCTCTTTCGCGCGGCAGGCGCGCTGTCGGAGGAGGAGTTCGGCACCTACCGGCAGCTTGGCTCCAGGCTCGAAGGCCACCCGGTGCCGGTGCTCCCCTGGGTCGACGTCGCCACCGGCTCGCTCGGCCAAGGCCTCCCGATCGGAGTCGGGATGGCGATCGCCGGCAAGCGGCTCAACCGGCTCCCGTTCCGTGTCTGGGTCATCTGCGGCGACAGCGAGATGGCCGAGGGGTCGATGTGGGAGGCCGCGGAGCATGCCGCCCACTACGAGCTCGACAACCTGACGGCGATAGTCGACGTCAATCGCCTCGGACAGCGTGGCGAGACGATGCACGGCTGGGATCTCTCGTCGTACTCGAGGCGCCTGGAGGCGTTCGGGTGGCACACGGTCGAGATCGACGGGCACGACGTCGAGGCGATCGACGCCGCATATCGCGAGGCGGAGTCGACGACCGGTCGTCCGACCGCGATCGTCGCGCGGACGGTGAAGGGCAAGGGGTACTCCAAGGTCGAGAACGAGAACGGGTGGCACGGCAAGGCGATCGCGGAGGAGGCCATCGCGGAGCTCGGTGGTCTGCGGAACCTCGAGGTCGAGGTTGGCAAGCCCGAGCCCGGCGAGTCGCACCGCTTCGAGACGCCCGGTGGCGAGTGGCCGGCGTACGAGGCGGGAAGCGAGGTCTCGACCCGCAAGGCCTACGGCGAGGCCCTGGCGGCGCTCGGGAACGAGCGCGGTGACGTCGTCGCGCTCGACGGCGAGGTGTCGAACTCGACGTTCGCCGAGATCTTCGCCAAGGCCCATCCCGAGCGGTTCGTCGAGATGTACATCGCGGAGCAGCAGATGGTGGCCGCGGCGGTGGGCATGCAGGTGCTCGGATGGAAGCCGTTCTGCTCGACCTTCGCGGCTTTCCTGAGCCGCGCCTACGACTTCGTCCGCATGGCCGCGGTCAGCCGCGCGACGCTCGCGCTCTGCGGCTCCCACGCAGGCGTCTCGATCGGCGAGGACGGTCCTTCGCAGATGGGTCTCGAGGATCTCGCCGAGTTCCGCGCGATCCACGGCTCCACCGTCCTCTACCCGTGCGACGGCAACCAGACCGCCGCCCTCGTTCGGGCGATGGCCGACCTCGAGGGGATCTCGTACCTGCGGACGACGCGTGGGGACACACCGGTCGTCTACGCGAGCGACGAGGCGTTCCCGGTCGGAGGCTCGAAGACGCTCCGCGACGGCGACGACGTTGCGATCGTGGCTGCGGGGATCACGGTGCACGAGGCGCTCGAGGCTGCGGACGCGCTCGCCGAGGAAGGCATCGCCGCGCGCGTGGTCGACTGCTACTCGGTGAAGCCGATCGACGCTGCGACGTTGAGCGAGCTCCGGATGCCGATCGTCACGGTCGAGGACCACTGGGCCGAGGGTGGCCTCGGCGAGGCAGTGCTCTCCGCCCTCGCGGAGAACGGCGTCGAGGCCCGGGTCACCCGGCTCGCCGTTCGCGAGCTGCCGCACTCCGGCAAGCCGGCCGAGCTGCTCGCCGCAGCCGGCATCGACGCGCAGAGCATCGCCGAGGCCGCGCGGAAGCTCGTCCGCGAGCGCGCGGGCGTCGGCTAGGCGGGCGCGCCGACAGCGTCGGCCGGGCGCAGGCTCTCGTCGAGCAGCCGCGTCGGGTCGTCGACGACCACGCGCGCACGGATCAGCTCCTCGAGCTCCGCCGCCACGTCGGCCGCCTCGCCGTGGACGACTGCGCCGACGAGCTGACGCTCCTCGGTCAGGTGGAACCCGATCAGGCGCCCGTCCGCGAGCGAGCCGCGGAGCACGCACTCGACCGCGGGCTCGACGTCCCCGAGCACCTGCAGCTTGCGGTCGAACAGCTGCGTGAAGAAGACCGGGAACGCGTCGTAGGGCTCGTCCGAGCCCGCGAGCTGGCGTCCGAGGTGGATGCCCTGCGCGTTGGAGTTCGACCAGTGCTCGATGCGGCGCATGCGTCCAGACGTCGGGTCCGGGTACTTCGCGACGTCGCCGATCGCGTAGACGTCCGGGAGCGACGTCCGAAAGCGCTTGTCGACGACGATTCCGTCGTCCACGTCGGCGCCTGCCTCCTCGGCCAGCTCGACGTTGGGCACGACCCCGATCCCCACGATCGCGAGGTAGCCCTCGATCGTGCTGCCGTCCTTGAGGCGCGCACCCGTCAGCAGGCGCCCGTTGCCCGTCAGCTCCTCGAGCTCCGTCTCGAGCAGGACCTCGACGCCCTCCGCGCGGTACCACTCGGCCAGCTCCTCCGACAGCGCCGGCGCGCGGAGCTGCGGCATCAGCATCGGCCCCATCTCGACGATCGTCACGGCGAGTCCGCGCAGGCGCAGGGAGGCTGCGCTCTCGGAGCCGATGAAGCTCCCGCCGACCACGATCGCGGAGTGCGCCTCCTCCGCCGCGTCGCGGACGGTCTCGGCGTCCACGAGCGTGCGGTACGTATGGACTCCGACGAGGTCGCCTCCGGGGAGCGGCAGCGGCCGCGGGCGTGCGCCCGTGGCGACCACGAGCGCCCCGTACGGCACGCGCTCGCCGCCGGCGAGCTCTACCTCGTGCGCGTCTGCATCGATCTTCTCGACGGTCGTGTCGAGCCTGAGCTCGATCACGTCCTCCTCGTACTCGGCCTCGGGTCGCACCAAGGGCGCGTCGCGGTCGAGCTCGCCGCGGAGGAAGCCCTTCGTGAGAGGCGGACGGCTGTACGGCGGGTCGGGCTCGGCGCCGAGGATCGTCACGTCCGCCTCCCCGCCTGCGGCGCGGTACTCGGTGGCGAGCTTCCCGGCGGCAAGGCCGCCTCCGACGATGACGATCGTTTCCGTTTCGCTCATCTCGACTCCCTACCCCTTTCGTGCCTTGCCGACACGACGTCTTACTCCTCGCCGGCGGCGGTGTCATCCGCGGCCGCGAAGCGAAGCCCCGACGCTCCTGAGCGCCCCAGCTCTTCTTGCCGCGAGCGATGTCGACGTACGCGGTCGTCCGCCAGACATCGTTCAGCTGCCTGTAGCCGAGCCCTTCGCCGACCGCGTACAGCATCAGGCGCGCCACCTCACGTCCTGTGCGGTAGGTGCGGTAGTTGAGCTCCTCCGCCGTGATGGCCGCTTTCGAGAGCACCACGCTCACGGTGCCATCTTGCCCCGGCTCCATGCCCACGCGCCACACCGGGGGATCGCACGTACCGTTCCGCCGTGGCCGTCCTGATCGCATCCGGTCTCCGAAAGGAATTCTCGGGCGACCCGCTCTTCGACGGGGTCTCGTTCCGGCTGCGCCGCGGCGATCGGATGGCGCTCGCAGGGCCGAACGGCGCGGGCAAGACGACCTTGCTCCGCGCGATCATCGGCGAGACGTCGCTCCAGGGCGGTGAGCTCGCGTTCGCGAAGGACACGCGCGTCGCGCTGCACGACCAACGCCCGCCGCGCGGCCAGGGTCTGACGCTCCGCGAGTACTCGCTGTCGGGGGCGGGAGACCTCGTCGCGATCGAGGAGGAGCTCGCGCGACTCGAGCGCGCGATGTCCGAGGGCGACCACGGGTCGGCGACCCTTCGCCGCTACAGCGAGGCGCAGGGGCGGCTCGAGCACGCGGGTGGCTGGGCCTGG
Organism: uncultured Actinomycetes bacterium; assembly: GCA_963839755.1. Lineage (GTDB taxonomy): Bacteria > Actinomycetota > Thermoleophilia > Gaiellales > Gaiellaceae > Gaiella. The sequence goes on along the minus strand of CAWIVU010000010.1, from coordinate 78,276 downwards.
CGGGACCGTGCGGCCTCGATCCTGCGGGGCCTCGGGTTCCGCGACGCCGATCTCGACAGGCCGCTCGACTCGTTCTCCGGGGGTGAGCTGACGCGCGCCTCGCTCGCGCGCGCGATGTCGGCGGATCCCGACCTGCTCCTGCTCGACGAGCCGACGAACCACCTCGACGTCGAGAGCCTCGAGTGGCTCGAGCGGGAGCTGACATCGCTCGACGCAGCGGTGATCCTGGTCGCCCACGACCGGTGGTTCCTCGAAGCGGTCACGACCGCGGTGCTCGAGCTCGGCGGGCCGAAGCCGTTCTTCTTCGACGGGCCGTGGCATGCCTGGCGGCGGGAGAAGGCCGCGCGCGCGTCGGCGGCGGCGTCGCAGCTCGGCCGGGTGAGCGACGACATCGAGCGGCTCGAGCGCTTCGTGGCGCGGTTCCGTTACAAGAAGTCGAAGGCGAAGCAGGCGCAGGCGAAGCTGAGCCAGATCGGCAGGCTGGAGAAGGAGCGGCGGACCGCCGCGGACGAGCTCGAGGCGATGTCCAAGCGGCGCCGGACGCTCGGCTTCGAGTTCCTGAAACCCGCGCGCTCGGGCCGGATCGTGCTCGAGGCCGACGACCTCGTCGTCTCGGCCGGTGACAAGCTCTTGCTCGACGGAGCGTCGCTCGTGCTCGAACGCGGCGAGCACGTCGCACTCGTGGGACCCAACGGCTCTGGCAAGACGACGCTGCTCGAGACGCTCCTCGGCCAACGCGACCCGGACGAGGGTCGAGTGAAAGTCGGTCACGGGGTTGTTCCTGCCTACTTCTCCCAGCACGAAGCGGAGCTGCCCGACCGCGGCTCGATCCTCGACGTCGCCGCCTCGGAGACGGGGCTCCCGCGCCCACAGGCGCAGAACCTCCTCGGCAGGTTCCTGTTCTCGGGCTGGGAGACACACGAGAAGTCCGTCACCGTGCTTTCCGGGGGAGAGCGCCGCCGCCTCGCGCTCGCGCTCGTCGTCGCGTCCGGGGCCAACCTCCTCGTCCTCGACGAGCCGACGAACCACCTCGATCTCGAGAGCCGTGAGGCGCTCGAGGCGGCGCTGGAGGCGTTCCCCGGAACGGTGCTGCTCGTTTCGCACGACCGCGCTGTCCTCGATGCGGTGCCCGATCGGATCGTCGCCGTCGAGGACCTGGCGCTGCGCTCCTACGAGGGAGGTTGGGCCGACGTCGTCCGGTTGCGGGGGCAGGAGTCGACGGAGGCGCCGTCCCCCGCAACGCCCCGGCGCGAGCGTGTCCGGAAGCCCAGGGCTGCGCCGCGCCGTGCGAGCGAGCTCGACTCGGTCGAGACGCGGATCTCGGAGCTCGAGCCGCACGTCGCGGACCTCGAGAGCCGGCTCGCCGCGAACTGGACGGACATGGATCTTCTCGCGGCGTACACCGCGAGCCGCGAGGAGCTCGACGACCTGCTCGCACGCTGGGAGGTGCTGTTCGCCACGGCGCAAGCCGGGTCCGAATGACGGAGACTTTCGAGGACGACGACCCGGTCGAGGAGCCGCGGATGCCGACGGACGGACGGTTCAGAAGCTACGACGAAGCAGTGGCCGCCCACGAGTGGGATGTCCCGGAGCGCTACAACATCGCGGAGGACGTGTGCGACAAGCACCCGCCCGACAAGCTCGCGATGCTGTGGGAGGACTACCGCGGCAACGAACGGCAGGTCCTGTGGGGCGAGCTGCAGGATGCGAGCTCGCGGCTCGCGAGCGTTCTCGGCCAGCACGGCGTCGAGGTCGGTGATCGGGTCGCAATGCTGCTCACGCCTCGGCCCGAGACGGCTGCGGCACTCCTTGGAGCGTTCAAGGCCGGGGCTGTCCTCCTGTCACTGTCGGTGCTCTACGGCGACGAGGGGATCAGGCACCGCGTCACCGACTCGCAGGCGAAGGTGCTCGTCACCAACGCCGAGAACATCGAGCGCGTGCGCGAGCTGGGTCTGCCGGTCGACCACCTCATCGTCCTGGACGAGCACCTGCTGGCGGAGGGCGACCCGGGCTTCGAGCGGATCGATACCCTCGCCGACGACCCCGCGCAGCTGTACTACACATCGGGAACGACGGGGCTCGCGAAGGGGATCCTCCACGCTCACCGGTACCTCCTCGCGCACAACGAGTTCGAGCTCTGCCACGACGTGCGCGACGGCGAGCGCTTCCACGGGACGGGCGAGTGGGCCTGGGTGGCAGGCATCGCGCCCCTGCTCGGCCCGTGGCGGTACGGAGCGGTGCAGGTGGTGTACGAACGGGAGGGCGGGTTCGACGCTCGCAAGCAGCTTGCGTTCCTCTCGAAGTACGAAGTCACGAACGTCTTCAGCACTCCGACGGCGATCCGCTCGATGATGTCGATCGCCGATGCCGGTACCCGGTATCCGCAGCGATTCCGAGTCGTATGTGCGGCGGGGGAACCGCTGAACCCCGAGGCGATCCGGTGGTTCCGCGAGCAGTACGGCGTCACGATCCTCGACTACTACGGCCTGTCCGAGAGCTACCCGCTGTGCGCCAACTTCCCGTTCATGGACGTGCGCGAGGGCTCGATGGGACGACCGACGCCAGGCTGGGACGTCGCGATCCTCGATGAGGACGAGCGGCCCGTTCCTCCCGGCGAGCGCGGCGAGATCTGTCTGCGCGCCCGAAGCAACCCGCACTACCCACTCGGGTACTGGAACAACGAGGAGGCAGCCCGCGAGACCTTCGGGGGCGCGTGGTTCCACACGAAGGACGCGGCGCGCATGGATACGGACGGGTACGTCTGGTACGAGGGCCGTGCCGACGACGTCATCATCGCGGCGGGGTACCGGATCGGCCCGTTCGAAGTCGAGTCCGCGTGCCTCGAGCACCATGCAGTCGCCGAGGCGGCCGCGGTGGCATCACCCGACGAGCGTCGCGGGAGCCTCGTCAAGGCGTTCATCGTCCTGGCGGAGGGCCACCAGCCGAGCGACGAGCTCGCCAAGGACATCCAGGCCCACGTGCGAAACCGGTTGAGTGCGTACCACTACCCGCGTCTCGTCGAGTTCGTCCCGTCCCTCCCGAAGACGCTCACGGGCAAGATTCGCCGCATCGAGCTCCGCGAAGCCGAGGCGCGCCGCGTCCGGGTAGCGGAGGATGCGTAGAGGGCTCGCGGAAGCGCAGCCGCTGTGACGTGGGCGGGAGTCAGCGGCGTAGAACGGTCGTGCACGCGATGACCGTCGCCCGTCCGGCCTCCCAGGTCGTGCCACGCCAAGACGTTTGCCGAGGTCGCCGAGGACCACCTCGATGACGTCTTCGGCTACCTCTCGTACCTCACGCGCGACCGCACCGTGGCCGAGGATCTCGCGAGCGCGACATTCGAGAAGGCACTTCGCCTGTGGGAGCGGTTCGACCCGCGTCGTGGCACGGCGCGGACATGGCTGCTCGGCATCGCGAGGACGGCGGCGCTCGACTGGTTCCGCGCCGAGGCACGCCGACGCAAGCGGGAGGAGGCAGCGGCGCTCCCGGAGCGGATCGACGAGGCGTTCGCCGAAGGGCTGTCACCAGAGCTCGAGGCCGCGCTCGCCACGCTGAGCGCGGGCGAGCGCGAGGTGCTCGCGTTACGCATCGTGCTCGAGCTCGACGGTGAAGCGACCGCCCGGGTGCTCGGCATCAGCCCCACGGCCGTCTCGACCCGGCTCAGCCGGGCCCTGAAGCGACTCGAGGAGAGGGTGAACGAGGGATGAACGTGACCGAGATCGTCGACGAGCTACGCGCCACGCGCCCACGCGCGAGCGACCCGCTCCGCTTCCAGGTGCTGACGCTGGCCTCGAGCCCGCCCGCGCCGTCGCCGTCGCTCCTCGACCGGCTCCGCGGCCGTCGGCTAGCGCTGCTCGTCCCCGTGGCCGCGGGTCTCGCGGTCGCGTCGGCCGTCGCGATAGGCGTCACCCGCCCGCAGCCGGACGTCCGCGATGCCGCATCACCGCCGACGACCGCCGAACGCTCGGCGGGCGAAGCCGACTCCTCGGCACTCGTCGGGCCGCCGGCGGCAGCGGACTCGTCGACGACGCAGAAGGCCGTGCCAGGCCCGCTCACGGGGCGCGCGCAGCGGTACGTCGCCAGCCTCACGCTCGCCGTCGAGGACACCGACGCGCTGTCCGAGGCGACGCAGCGCGCGCTGACGATCGCACGCGATCTCGGCGGTTACGTCGTCGCCGTCCAGTACGCCACGGGAGCCGACGGCGCGGCGTCGGTCACGCTGCGCGTCCCGTCGGCACGCGCCGGCGACGCCGTCACGCGGCTCTCGGCGCTCGGCACGATCGTCGAGCAGAACGTCCAGATCCAGGACCTGCAGGAGTCACTCGACGGCCTCGACCGCGAGCTCGAGCGGCTACGTGCCAGGATCGCCGCGCTCACGGTGCAGATCGAACGGGCGACGGGCGCAGCCGACCGTGCGCGCCTGATCGAACAGCGGGCACAGGCCCAGGCCCAGCTCCGCGAGCTTCGGGCGAGCCGCGCCGCCACCGCGGCCGAGGCGCGGAACGCGACGATCCAGGTCGAGCTGCGCACCGAGGACGGCGCGGCCGCCGCACCGGGCTCGCGGCTCGACCGGGCGCTCGACCGCGCCCTCGAGGTGCTCGCCTGGGAGGCCGTCGTCGCCCTCGCGCTCGCCGTCGCCGCCGCACCGCTCGTCCTCGTCGGCGCCGCCGTCTGGGGAACGCGCAGGGCGCGGCGGCGTCGCGAGGACGAGCAGCTACTTGCGTCGTCCTGAGGACGGGCCGGAAGTCACGCGGTCACGAGCCATCTCGCCATCCCCGCGGGTCGGTCGATGCGTCGTGCTGACGCACCGTGTGATTCTCGAGCCCCGCGAAGACACCGCCCAGCGCGAGCAGGAACAGGCCGAACGAGAACATCGCGAAGAGCACGCCGCCGGGCAACGGCAAGAGCGCGACGGTGAGCAACAGCGAAGCGACGGCGACGAACGCACTCAAGACACGCATCGGACACCTCCTCTCTAGCTTCTCGCCAGGGTCGGGACCGGCGGGGCCGGGGACGCCGTCGATGTCGCGTACACCGCTGCGAAGCCCTGCCGCCAGGTCGGATAGCGGAGCGTCCAGCCGAGCTCGCGCTTGGCCTTCGCGTTCGACGCCCCGCGTGCCTCGGTTCCCAGCATGACGGCTATCTCGCCGGCGAGCAGCGTCGCGAGCCAGACCGGCACCCGGCGAGGCGGCTTCGCGCCGAGCGCGCGTGCGAGCACCGGCAGCCACTCCCGTACGGGCGCTGGCTCGTCGTCGACGATGTTGTAGATCGCCGGGCCGTCGTGCTCGAGCGCGAGCACCGTGGCCGCCGCCGCGTCGTCCAGATGGACGAACGACAGCACGCCGCCGCCGTCGCCGACGATCGGGAACCGGCGCCTGCGCACCGGCTCGACCAGCCCGTCGTTGTCCGCTCCGTAGAAGCCGCCGTAGCGCAGAACGATCCCTCCGGCCGCCGTGACCGCCCGCTCGAGATGGCTCATCGCGGCCGCCGTCTTGCGCATGCCGTCCAGGGGGGTCGGGTCGAGCGCGTCGTCCTCGGTCTTGACGGGCCTGCCCGTGCGCGCGAACCGCATCAACGCGAAGCTCTGCGCGACGAACCGGGGCACACCCGCCTCGCGGGCAGCGGCGAGAAGCGCGTCGGTGCCCTCGCGTGCGAAGCCGGTTCGTCACGGCGAAGCTCTTGTCCAGGCTTCCTTGCGAAGCGCACATTCGCGAGAGCCGTCGCCTCGTGGACGATCGCGTCGGGCCGTGCCTCGCGGACGGCCTCGCTCACGGCGCGCGGGTCGAGCAGATCGAGCTCGATCGCCTCCGCCCCGAGCGCCCGCACCCGCTCGGCGCTGCCCGTCGAGGTCGAGGTGCCGATCACCTCGTGCCCTCGATCGATCAGTTGTGGCACGAGCCGGATGCCGATCGCACCGCTCGCACCGGTCAAGAAGACTCGCATCGTTCTCTCCTTTCGCCTCGTCTTTCTGAACCGGAGACGAGACGGCGATCGGGTCTGTGACGGTGTCACAGCCGCGGCTGCTATTCCGTCTACGAGGTATGGAGAGCGAGGCAGAGCTTCGGCCCTACCTGTTCGCGATCGCCTACCGGATGCTCGGCTCGGTCGCGGACGCCGAGGACGTGGTCCAGGAGGCGTTCCTCCGCTATCAGGAGGCCGAGGTCGACGCGGACTCGCCGAAGGCGTACCTCGCAACGGTGACGACGAGGCTCGCGATCGACCAGCTGCGCTCCGCACGCGCGCGTCGGGAGGTGTACCCGGGGGAGTGGCTGCCGGAGCCGATCGTCGACGACGAGGCCGCCATGCACGCCGAGACGGCAGATTCGCTCTCGCTGACGTTCCTGCACCTGCTCGAGAAGCTCTCGCCGATCGAGCGGGCCGTCTTCCTCCTCCGCGAGGTCTTCGACTACCCGTACGACGAGGTCGCGCGCATCGTCGGCAAGTCTCCGGCCAACTGCCGGCAGATCCTCGTGCGCGCCCACGCGCACGTGCAGGAGGGCCGGAAGCGGTTCGACGTGTCGCGCGAGGAGCGCGACGAGGTCGCCCGCCGCTTCCTCGACGCCTGGGAGAACGGCGACACGGACGCGCTGGTCGAGGTACTGGCGCCGGACGTGACGCTCTACGGCGACGGCGGCGGGAAGGCGCCGGCGATCTCGGTCCCGCTCGTCGGCGCCTTGCGCGTCGCGAAGGCGCTCATCGGCTGGGGCCCTCGCATGATCGCGGAGCGCGGGTACACCTACAGTCGCGGGACGATCAACGGCGAGCCCGGGCTCGTCTTCTACGCGCCCGACGGCGCCGTCGCAGGCGTCGAGGTGCTCGAGATCGCGGACGGGGTCGTCGTGGCCGTGCGATCGGTGCTGAACCCCGACAAGCTCGCGCACCTTCCCTCGCGCTAGCCGGCTACCGGACGTCGAGCGTGGCGATCAGCGCCTCGGCCACCACCTTCAGCGGTCGCCCCGAGATCTGGCTCGCCTTGCGCAGTCGCGCGAACGCGTCCTGCTCGGTAAGCCCCTCGCGCTCCATGAGCAGCCCCTTCGCGCGCTCGATCGCCTTGCGGGCGGCGAGCGCGTCGGCGAGCGATGCGGCCTCCTCGCGGAGCGCGGCGAGCTCGTCGTGGCGCGCGCGGGCGGTCTCGATCGCCGGGAGCAGATCCGACTCGCGGAAGGGCTTGACCAGATAACCGAAGACGCCGGCCTCGACGGCGCGCGAGACCAGCTCCTGCTCGCCGTACGCGGTCACCATCACGATCGGGATCGGGCGCTCGGCGAGGATCTGGCGCGCAGCGTCGATGCCGTCCAGCTTCGGCATCTTGACGTCGAGGAGGGCCAGGTCGGGCGATTCGCTGCGCGCGAGATCGACGGCCTCTTCGCCGTCCTTCGCCTCGGCGACCACCTCGAAGCCGCTCTTCTCGAGCAGCTCGCGAAGGTCGAGACGGATGATCGTCTCGTCCTCGGCGATCAGGATGCGCATGGGGGTGCTCGACACAGGCTCTCCTCCGTTGCGGGGCTGGCACGCCGCGTGTCCGCGGCGCCGCCTCCGTCGGCGGACTGGTCGGGCGACATCGCCCGTGCTCGGCGCAGGGTACAGCGCCGACCCGGCTCGGGTGCCGGTCGACGACGTCGAACCTCCTCGAGCGAGCAGGCGAGGCCCTATGCGCCGAAACGCACCTCGGCGCGGAGCCCGTCGCCGTCGACGAGGCGCAGCGTGCCACCAAGCTCGTCCCGCACGAGGGCGCGCACGATCGACATGCCGGTGCCGTCACCGGCGTCGCCCAGCCCCTCGCCGTCGTCGGACACGACCAGCACGACCTCCGAGCCCTCGGCCCGGAGCTCGATCGAGACGTGCTGCCCGCCGTGCTCGAGCGCGTTCGAGAGGAGCTCGCTGAACACGAGGGCGAGCGCCGTGGCACGCTGTCCGGCGAGCTCGACGGGCGCCAGCTGCGCGCTGCTCACCGTCTTTCCTGCCACGAGCCCCTGAACGAGGATCGCGCGAAGACGGTCGACCAGCTCGGCGAGGTCGACGACATCCTCTCGGTGCTCGGTCAGCTCCTCGTGGACGGCGGCGATCGCGAGGATCCTGTTGACCGAGTCGCCGAGTGCCTTCTGCGGATCCACGCCCTCCGCGCGGGCCTGCAGCCTGAGGAGTGAGGCGACGGTCTGGAGGTTGTTCTTGACGCGGTGGTGGATCTCCTGGGCGAGGACGCCGCGCAGCGCCATCCTTCCGTGCTCGAGCGCGACCGCAGCCTGGCTCGCGATCGCGTCGAGCAACTGGCGGTCGTCGTCGGAGAACGGCGTGTCGCGATCGACGACGAGCTCGCCGATCTCGCGACCGCGCCACCGCAGGGGCAGCCGCACCGCATGGGCGCCGGCGCGCCCCTCGGGCCAGGCGATGCGACCGTCCTCGAGGACGACGGCCGCGCCGGTCGCTCGGAGCGACTCGACCGTCGTCTTCACGATCGCCTCGAGCGACTCCTCGAGGTACAGCGACTCGGAGACCGCCTCGGAGATCCGCGCGAGCGCCTCGAGCTCGCCGACCCGCCGCCTCGCCTGTGCGTAGAGCTTCGCGTGGTCGATCGACTGCCCCACCTGCGAGGCGATCGACGTGAGAAGCCCGATCTCCGCATCGGTGAACGCCCGTGGCGCCCGCGTCCGGACGTTCAGCGCCCCCTCGAGCACGTCACGCGCGAGAATTGGCACCGCGAGGATCGACTCGTACTGGTCCTCGCGGAGGTTCGGGAAGGCCTTGAAGCGCGGGTCGAGGTGCGCCCGCTCGGCGATCATGATCGGCTCGCGCTCGGCTGCCGCCGCTCCGGTGATTCCCTCGCCGCTCCGCATCCGCGGCGCGCTCGTGGCGTCCTCGATCCCGGTCCCATGGGTCGCCCGCAGCACGAGCTCGTCCGTGGGCTCGTCGTACAGGTAGACGAAGCACGCGTCCGTCCCGAGCGCGGCAGCGACCTCGTGCGCGATCGCCTCGAGCACCTCCTGGAGGTCGAGCGACGAGTTGACGACCTCGGTCGTACGGGTAAGGAGCGCGAGGTGGCGCGCGGCGTCCTGCCCGTCGTCAGTTGGATGCCTGCTCACTTGTCGACCCGAGCCCATCAGTCGAGTGTCGTGAGGACGACCGCGCCCAGGATGGGCACCGCCAAGGTGAGCGCGAAGTTGAGCCACCCGACGACGACGAGTCGGCGCCTCGTCTCCGGCGCAGCCGGGTCCGCTGCGCGAAGCTCGCGCTGCAGCCTCGGGCCCAGCACGTAATCGTGGAGCAGCGCGCCGACGACGAGCAGCGCGACGAGGACGGACTTGAGAATCAGCGTCCGGTCGAAGTCGGTGTCGAGCGCGTCGCGGGCGAACCCGCCGTTGAGCTCGGTCAACCAGAGGCCGGAGAGGATCGCGACAGCCATCGCGCTCCAGCCGAGCGGCCGCCAGCGGCGCCCGAGCGCGCGCATCGCCGTCGCGCGAGCGTCGCCCTCGAGCGTCCGGATCGCGGGCACACCGACGAACACGAGTGCGACCGTCCCGCCGACCCAGACCGAGGCGGAGAGCACGTGCAGGACGCGAAGGACCGTGAGCACGGTCGCTCAGGCTAAGGGTTCCGGCCGGTGAACCGTGCGGCACGTGTTGCAGCCGAAGGCCCGCTCTGTCGGTCGGGAGTGACCCATGCGCGACGGACCAGGAGGGGGCTCGTGCGGCAAACATCGGTCCCCACGCAGAACGACCACGGGCCCCCACTGGGGACCCGCGATCGGCCGTCAGACACAGGTCATGCCGCTCGCCTTGCGGCTCGGCCTGCGAACCTGATTCTGCGGTATCCGGAGGACGTTGTCCAGCGCCTGCCTCACAAGGCGCTCAGATACTTCTCCTTCTCCCACTCGGTCACCTGGATGCGGTACTCGTTCCACTCGCGTCGCTTGAGCTCGACGTAGCGCGGGAAGATGTGCTCGCCGAGCGCCGTCTCCATCAGCTCGGAGCCGGCGAGCTCCTCGACCGCCTCGCCGAGCGACCCCGGCAGCGCGACGATGCCGCGTTCAGCTCGCTCCGCCTCCGAGAGCCGGTAGAGGTTCGTCGTCATCTCGTCGGGCAGCTCGTAGCCCTGCTCGATGCCCTCGAGCCCTGCGTGGAGCAGCGCCGCGAAGGCGAGGTACGGGTTGCAGGCCGGGTCGGGGCAGCGGATCTCCGCGCGTGTCGCCTGCTCCGCGCCTGGCTTGTAGAGCGGGATCCGGACGAGGGCGGAGCGGTTGCGCTGCGACCAGGCGACATAGACCGGCGCCTCGAAGCCGGGGACGAGCCGCTTGTACGAGTTGACCCACTGAGCCAGGACGGCCGACATCTCGCGCGCGTGGACGAGGATGCCGGCGATGAACCCCTTCGCAGCCTTCGAGAGGTGGTGCGGGTCCTTCGCGTCGAAGAACTGGTTCCGCCCGCCCTTGAAGAGCGACATGTGGGTGTGCATGCCCGATCCGTTTTCGCCGAAGAGCGGCTTCGGCATGAAGGTCGCGTAGTAGCCGTGCCACGTCGCGACCTCCTTGACGATCAGCCGGTACGTGATCGTATGGTCGGCCATCGCCAGAGCGTCCGCGTAGCGCATGTCGATCTCGTGCTGCGACGGCGCGACCTCGTGGTGGTGGTACTCGATCGGGATCCCGACCGATTCGAGTGCGTGGATCGTGTCGTTGCGGACCTCGGTCGCCGCGTCCTGGGCGGTCATCGCGAAGTAGCCGCCCTCGTCGATGGTCTTCGTGTCCTTGTCGTCCTCGAAGAGGAAGTACTCGAGCTCGGGGCCGACGTTGAAGGCGTCGAAGCCGAGCTTCCTCATCCGGTCGAGCGCCGCCCGCAGGACGTAGCGCGGGTCGCCCTCGTACGGCGTCCCGTCCGGCGTGACGACGTCGCAGATGAGGCGGGCGACCTTCGCGCCGAGCTCGTGGCCGTGCTCGTCGACCGGGCGCGGCATGACCTGGAAGGTCGCGGGGTCGGGGATCGCGACCATGTCCGATTCCTCGATGGCGTTGAAGCCCGTGATCGACGAGCCGTCGAAGCCCATCCCGTCGTCGAGCGCGCCTTCCATCTCGGAGGGGGTCACGGCGAACGACTTGAGGTGGCCCTCGAGGTCCGTGAACCAGAACAGGATGTGCTCGATCTTCTCGTCGCGGAGCCTCTTGAGCACCGCTTTCCGCGACGCGACGGTCGATGTCGCGCGGTCCTTGGACTTCACCATCGTTGAGCGGCTCGTCGTCGCGCTCGCCCTCGGTCTCGCCATCAGCGTTCTCCTCCTTTGAAACGGCAAAAGCCCCGGGTGCGGGTGACCCGCGCCCGAGGCTCCGTTGCCCCGAAAAACATGCGAGACGTTAGCACCCGCCGCGGCGGGCCGTCGCGGTCACGCGGCGGGGAGGGCGGCGAGAGAATCGCCTCGCGGACAGCTTCCTCGCGGGCCCTCGACGGGCGTCGAGGACGTGACGCGGAGAGCGTTGCTGCCCTTCGCGACAACGTCGTTGCTCGACCAGCTCGAGGGCGAGCTCCAGCCGAAGCCGCGACGGACGGGAAGCCGAACGCGCCGGCGGTGAGGTCGTCGGCACGTGCGTTACGGGAGCACGCCGACCGGGTACTCATGCGGTTGCCGCTTGCACCGCCCGAGGACCACGCTATGCTCCTGCACTTCCCCCTTCCCGGCTTGAGCCAAGCCGAAGACGCCACCGTCGTATGCGCCGGAATCCCCCACCGGAAGCAGCGAACAATGCAGAGCCATGCGGGCGGCGGCGTGCCCCGATGCCGATCCAGGAGGCTCTTCCCCCCGCATGACAGAGAAAATGCTCGTGGAACAGGCGCTCCACCTGCCGCGCACCGAGGCCCGCCGCTGGCGCCACACCCCGCTCGACCAGGAGGAGCTCGTGGCGGACGGCAACCTCGCCCTCGCGAAAGCCGCCAAGAGGTACGACCCGTCCTACGACGTTCCGTTCACAGCGTTCGCGCGGCCCTACGTCCGCGGCGCGATCACCGACGCAGTCCGGGCTCGCGCTCGTCGCGAGAGCCTGGGAGACGGGACGTACGCCGACGTGATCGGCTTCCCCGACATGACCCCCAGAGGCCACGACGGCGCTGCACACGACTACGAGCCGCCGGACCCTGGCCCTGGTCCGCACGAGCTGGTCGAGAGCCTCGAGCGGCTCCGCACTCTGGCGACGCTTCCGGAGCCCGAGCGCATCGCACTCGTCCGCACGATCGTCGACGGCGACTCTGCTTCGATCGTCGCGAAGGAGCTCGGCGTCTCCTCGCATCGTGTGTACGCCCTCGTCCACGCTGGCTCCGCCCGCGCCAGGAAGCGTGCGGCATGACCTCCTTGCTGGCGGAGATCCTCGAAGGGCAGCCGCTCAACGAGCGCGAGACCGAGATCCTGGCGGGCGCAGCCGAGGGCGAGACGGCCGCCGAGACCGGCCGGCGTCTCTACCTCTCCTCCGAGACCGTCAAGAGCTATCGAAAACGGATCATCGCCAAGCTCGGCGCGCGCAACGGCACGCACGCGGTTGCCCTTGCGCTTCGCTCGGGGCTGCTGCCGCTCGGTTCTGCGCGTGCCCGCGTCGCATCCCCTTCTCCTCAGGCTCAGCGGGCAAACGGTAGAGTCGGCGCGTGCGGGCACGCTGACGCTGCGGTAGGCAGAGATCCCTGCTCGCTCGGGGATCAGGTGGTCGAGCCGGCGCCGTCCGGGCGTCTGTCGCCCGGTAGGTCTGCGCGCACGGTGACGCTCACGCTGCGGTACACGTAGCCGAGCCGCTCGTTCAGGCGTGCGCATCGCCGCGTTCCCGTTCTGGGTCCAGGTCGTGATCTCACGGACGCCGTTCGTCGCCGCCCACGCGAGCTTCGCTCGCTTCAGGGCCTCCGCGAGGCCCCGACGCCGCCAGTCGCGCCGGACAACCGTGAGACCGTCCTCGACTCCGCCCTCGGAGTTTCGGCAGAGGCCCGAGAAGCCGACGATCTCGTCGCCGGCCAGCGCCACGTACGAGCCATCGGGGAGGCTCGCGTCGTCGCCGGACAGCCAGTCGTCGAGCTCGATCGTCACCGGAGCGAACGTGACCATGTCCGCGTACCCCTCGGTCGCCAGCTCGTAGCTCTCGAGAAGGAGCTCGTGGCGCTCGGCGAGCGTGACGAACGCGACGCCAGGGGCGATCTCTGGCATCGGCTCATCCTCGCGGATCGTCCGCACCTGCTCGACCTGGCGATCCACCTCCTCGAAGCCGAAGCGCGACGCGAACGCCAGCGAGCCGTCGTCGGCGCCGTCCACGTGGCTCGAGGCCGATTCGAAGCCGAGCGCAGTCAGGTGGGTCATGAGCTCGAGGAGCAGGGTCGCGCCGACACCAGCCCCGCGTGCGTCGGGGAGGACGCGCGGTGAGAGAAACCCGCGGCCCTCCGACTGCGAGGGGCCTGCGAACCCGCACCCCACGACGTCGCCCTCGAGCTCGGCGAGGACGTGCAGCCGTCGCGGGTCACGATCCCGGCGCTCGCGTTGCTGCACGGGATCGGCCGGCTCGTCCGGCGTGATCACGTTCCACACACGAACGTACGCGTCCAGCTCGGCGTCAGTCTCAGCATGTCGGAGCACCGGCTGCCCGGCGACGGCCGTGTGCTTGTCGAAATGCTGCAACGCCATCACCCGCTCCGCTTCAGCTTCCCGTGGCGCTTCGCGTAGACCTCGCCCCGGTTGAAGATCCAGAGGCCGATGGGGATGCTCGCGGCGCCGATGATCAGGAGCGGCCAGATGTCGTGCCAGAGCGAGCCGAGTGACGCGCCGTCGAGGATCGCGGCGCGGATCCCTTCGAGCGCGTACGTCGCGGGGGAGATCGTCGCGATCCACTGCATCCATTGCGGCAGCACCTCGACGGGGTAGTAGACGCCCGAGACGACGAGCAGCATCCCCTGCGCGACGAAACCGAGCTGGGCGCCCTTCTCCGGAGAGATGAGCGGGAGGACCGCGGTCATCATCCCGATCCCGAAGAACGAGATCGACGCGACGATCAGGATCACGAGCGCCGCGACGAAGTTCGCGTCCTCGAACTCGAGCCCGAAGAACGCCGCGACGACGACGAACAGCAGGATCGCCCGGACGAGCCCGTAGAGGACCGCGAAGACGCCCGAGCCTCCGAGGTGCATCGCGCGGGAGAGCGGCGCCATGAACGTGTACTCGATCGTCCCCTCCCAGCGCTCCCACGCCACGGTCTCCGTGAGGAACTCGAAGATGATTCCGAGGTAGGCCCAGACCACCGCGCCGATGAGCAGGGTCGTCGTCACGCGATCGACGTCGATCTCCCCGCCGCTCGCCTCGATCCCCTCCGCGATGAAGACGATCGTCAGCGTGTTCGCCACGGTCCAGACGAAGAACGCGAGGTCCCAGTAGATGTAGCGGCGGGTGAGGTAGACGTTCCGCTCGACGACGCCCGCCAGGCCGATCAGCTCGTGCTTCAGCTCGAGGGCGATGGCTCTCATGCGAGCACCTTCCTGTCCTCGGAGTCGAGCTCGTCGACCTCGTCCTCGAACCCACGCCCGGTGGCGGCGAAGAACGCCTCTTCGAGCGTGTCCGCTCCGAAGCGGGCCCTGAGCTCGTCCGCCGGCTCGAGCGCGAGCAGCTCACCGCGGTCGAGGATGCCGACCCGCTCCGCGAGCGCCTCGGCCTCGTTCAGGTCGTGCGTGCAGAGCAGGATCGTCGAGTCGTGCTCCGCCCGCATCTCCCGGATGAACTCCTGCACCTCGAGCTTGGAGCGCGGGTCGAGGCCCGTCGTCGGCTCGTCGAGCAGAAGCAGCACCGGCGACGTGAGCAGGGCGCGCGCGAGCGCCACCTTCTGCTGCATTCCGCGGGACAGGTTCTCCATCGGCTCACCACGACGATCGGGCGGGAAACCCACCCGCGCGAGGATCTTCGGGATCAGCTCGCTCGTCTCGGACGGCCCCATGCCGTAGAAGCGCGCGGCGTAGTGAAGGTTCTCCGACGGCGACATCTTCTTGAAGAAGCTCGCCTCGACCGACACCCGGTTGACGAGCCGGCGAACGGCCTTGTCCTCGCGGACGACGTCGTAGCCGAACACGCGGGCGCTCCCTCCGTCAGGGAGGAGCAGGGTCGAGAGAAGCCGGACGAGCGTCGACTTGCCGGAGCCGTTCTGGCCGAGGATCGCGACGCACTCGCCGCGCGCCAGCTCGAGCGAGACGTCGGCAAGCGCGGCGACGCGGCGCTTGCCGCGCTTCCTGTCCTTGCGGACGAACTCCTTTCTCAGCGCGTTCGCCTCGACAGCGAGCGCGTCGGGTGGAACGGGCGACAACTCTCTCACGATTGCTGCTCTCCTTCGAAACGGCGACGTCAGGACGTGCGAAAAGAAGGCACCGCCGGGCGGGCCACGACAACGGATGTCCTAGACGTGGGCGAGCATCGTGCGCCGAGCGTAGCACTGCCCTCGCGCGCCTCCTAGTACGGATTCCCGTACCGATCAGAAGCGGTCCGTGGCCTCGGGCTGTGGAGCGATCGTGACCCTTCTGGCTCGGAGTGGGCACACACCCGTGCGTGGTCACGGCGTTAGGCTCGAGCTGCGGGGAGGAGGTCGGTGGCCCAGGTACTTCGGCCGTTCCGGACATGGCCGAAGGGGGCACGTGCAGTCTCCGCGGCGAGAGATCTCTCCTGCGACCTTGCGCTCCACCCGCTCGGTTCTCTATGGTGAGCGCCAGGCAGGGACTCCGTCGTCCCCGCCGCAGGCGCTGATGCCTCATCTCTCCGCAGGAGAGGTGGGGCGTTTTTTGTTGGACCGACGAGAGGAGATGGCGGTGACACGAACTCGGGTGGCGAAGGCGGAGCCCGCCGATGCTCCGCCGCCCGCTCGTCTGAGCGCGCGGCATTTCCGGCCCGGCGCCCGGGTGCCCGCAATGCGGCGAAGGCACGTCGCGGGAAGTCGTGTACCGAGAACGCGGAAGGAGGGATCGCCGTGATGAAGGTCGAGGCAGTCGTCGTCCGCGACCGCGTCGAGACGGTCATGGAGGCCGTCGAAGAGCAGACCGGGCACGTCGGCGTGACCGTTGTGGAGGCGGTCGGGCACGGCCGCGAAAAGGGAATCACCCATGAGTACCGGGGCCGCGTGTTCGAGTCGCGCTTCCTTGCCGAAGGCGCATCTGACCTTCATCGTCCCGGACGAGCTCGCCGAGCCAGTCATCGACGCGATCGCCGACGCGGCGAAGACGGGTCATGTCAACGGCGACGGGATCTGCTGGATGTCTCCCGTCCACAACGTGACCCACAACCGCACGGGTCAGAAGCTCGAGGAGGTTGAACGCGTATGAACACCAAGGAGCTCGCGATCGCAACGAGCACGGTCTGGGTCGTCGTCGCCGCAGTGCTCGTCCTGTTCATGCAGGCCGGGTTCGCGTTCCTCGAGGCGGGTCTGACGCGGATGAAGAACGTCGGCCACATCGCCGCGAAGAACGCCCTCGTGCTCGCCCTCGCCGCGATCACGTACTACGTCGTCGGATTCGGGCTCGCGTTCGGGGACGGCGGCAATGGGATCGTGGGCGGCAGCGGGCTCGTGCCCTCCGTCGACGTCCTGCTCGCCGTCGGCGCCGAGCCGTTCTCGTGGTTCGCCGCAGTCCCCGCGTCCGCGGCGTTCCTGTTCCAGGTCGCCTTCGCCGCCGTCTCGCTCGCGATCGTCTGGGGCGCGATGGCGGAGCGCACCAAGCTCTGGGTGTACTTCGCGTTCGGGGTCGTCTTCACGGTGATCTACTCCGTCGCCTCGCACTGGGTCTGGAGCCCGGACGGCTGGCTGTTCGCGAAGGGGATGCAGGACTTCGCGGGCTCGACGGTCGTCCACTACCAGGGCGCACTTGCCGGGCTCGCCGGGGCGCTCCTCCTCGGCCCGCGGATCGGCAAGTTCGTCGACGGGAAGCCGCAGCCGATCCCCGGTCACAACATGGCCTTCGTCACGCTCGGCGTGCTCATCCTGTGGTTCGGATGGTTCGGCTTCAACGCCGGCTCCACTCTCTCCGTCGACTTCGGCGGCGTGGGGTTCTTCGCGTACGTCGCGCTGAACACGGTGCTCGGGGCGTCGGCCGGCGTTCTCGGCGCCGTGGTCACCTCGTGGACGCTCATCAAGAAGCCCGACCTCTCGATGATGCTGAACGGCGCGATCGGCGGGCTCGTGGCGATCACGGCCGCGTGCGCGTTCGTCGCCCCCTGGGCGGCGATCCTGATCGGCGCCGTCGCCGGCGCGATCGTCGTCGGCGGGTCGTTGCTCGTCGAGCGCATCGGGATCGACGATCCGGTGGGCGCCCTCGCCGCGCACGGCATGTCCGGTGTGTGGGGCACGCTCGCGCTCGGCTTCCTCACCGTGCCGGAGCTTGCGGAGAAGCTGGCGACCGGGCAGGCGGGCCTCTTCTACGGGGGCGGGCTCTCGCAGCTCGGCACCCAGGCGCTCGGGCTGGCGGCGGTCGGCGCGTTCACCTTCACCGCGTCGTTCCTCGTCCTCGGCCTCCTGAAGGTCACGATCGGGATTCGCACCGAGCCCGAGGTCGAGGCGGCCGGGCTGGACGTCTCCGAGCACGGCATGTGGGGCTATCCCGAGTTCTACATCCCTGTCCCCGGCGGGTACGGGACCGAGCATCACGGCCATGCGGCTGTGACCGCCCAGAAGTCCGCGTCCGCCCCCGCTCCGGCGTCTGCCCCCGCGCCCGGGTAGCGGGAGTCGGGAAGGCGTGGGGATCCGCAGAGCGGATCCCCACGCTCCCGCTACGTCAGCTCGTAGGTGACGCTCACCGTCGCAGTCGTCTCCTGCGTGCCGGACACGATCGGGGTTGCCGAGTCGCGCGCCGCCTCGGCCTTCGCGAACATGGGCATGTCCGAAGCTCCGGACTCGACCATCGCGGTGACACGACCGAGCTCCCGGCCCGCCGCCTTCGCGAGGATCGCCGCGCGTTCTCTCGCGTCGTCCACGGCCTTGGCCAGCGCGTCGCGGTACAGCGCGTCCGCGTCAGAGCGCGAGAGGGACGGGCCGTAGACCTGGTTCGCACCCGCGGCCACCGCTGCGTCGATCAGCGCGCCCGCTCCGGACAGGCTCGTCTCGGCCGACGCCACGTTCGAGGCGACGAACCCGTCGGGGCGCCCTTGCTCGTCGAAGGCGGTCGAGAGCGAGACGGTCTGGGTGGTCACGTTCTGCCCACCCCGCGCTCGCAGCGCGTCGAGCACCTTCTCCATCGCCGCCGCGTTCGCCTGCAGCGCAGCGCGGGCCGTCGCGGCACGCGACTCGACCCCGGCGGAGATCTGTGCCCGGTCCGGGACGGCGGTGACCACCCCCGCTCCGTTGACGGTGACGGTATCCGCATTCGGCGCGGGGTCGACGGCGCTCGCGCCCTCGGGGCGCAGGACACCTGCGAGGGCAGCGGTGACGAGCACCAGGCTCGCCACGAGTGCGATTCGTTTCATCGGGTTCGTCCTCCAGAGATGGCTTCCACCGGAGATACGCCGCCGGGGTCTCGCGACGTCACCGAGGGAGGCTTGCTCAGCCGCGGCCGCCGAAGCGCTTGCGTGCGGCGGCGATCTCGTCGACGACCTCGCCGGGGCCGGGCGCCGAGCGCGCGGCAACGCTCTCGGCCGCCGTCCCGCTCGGCCGGTACGTCCCGTCACGCACCGAGGCGGCGACCTGCTCGTGCGCGTCGCGGAACGGGACACCGCCTCTGACGAGATCTTCGGCAACGTCGGTCGCAAGGAGCAGCGGGTCGGCAACAGCCTCGGCGAGACGCTCGCGGTTCGCCTCGAGCCCGCTGACGAGCACCGTCATGCCCTGGAGCCCGATCCGCGCGTCACGACGCGCGTCGAAGACAGGGCGCTTGTCCTCCTGGAGGTCACGGTCGTAGGCGAGCGGCAAGCCCTTGAGGGTTGCAAGCAGGCCGGTGAGGCGGCCGATCGCGGTGCCCGCCTTGCCGCGCACGAGCTCGGCGACGTCCGGGTTGAGCTTCTGGGGCATCATCGAGGAGCCTGTCGCCGCACTCTCGGGCAGCCGGACGAAGCCGAACTCGGACGTCGACCAGAGGACGATCTCCTCGCCGATCCGCGAAAGGTGCTGGAACAGCATCGCGACCGCGTAGAGGTAGTCGAGCGCGAAGTCCCGGTCCGAGACCGCGTCCAGCGAGTTCCGCATCTGCCCCTCGGGCGGATCGAGCCCGAGCGTCGAGCCTGCCACGGCGCCCGCGCCGAGCGGGCTGGGCGCCGCGGCCTCGGCCGCTGCCGTGAATCGCGTCCGATCCCGCTCGAGCATCTCCACCCAGGCCAGCAGATGGTGGCCGAGCGTCACCGGCTGCCCGCGCTGAAGATGTGTGTAGCCGGGCATCAACGTCTCCGCCTCGGCCTCGGCGAAGGACAACGTGACGAGCGCCAGCGCGTCGATCTCCTCCCGTGCATCGGCGCAGGCGTCGATCACGAAGAGCCGGAGCGCGGCGGCGACCTGGTCGTTCCGTGAGCGTCCGGCGTGGATCTTCCTTCCGGCATCGCCGAGGAGCCGCTCGATCGCCGAGTGGACATCCTCGTCCTCCGCGAGGATGGCAGAGGGATCGTGTGCGATCGCAGACAGGCGCTCCTCCACGTCGTTCAGCTCCTCGGCCGTGAGCAGCCCCGCGCCGGCGAGGCGCCCGGCATGCTCGGCCGTCGCGGCGCAGTCGTAGGGAAGGAGCTCGGCGTCGCTCGCGCGGAGCAGCGCCCAGACGGCAGGGTCGAGCGACCCGCCCACACGTCCCGACCAGAGCGTCATGGCGCGATTCTGTCAGGTCTCTACCCGGGCTCCGGGACTCGGCGATCCGCCGCCGGCCCGCGTACTGGACCGGCGGCGGATGCATGGGGCCGCTACGCGGTCGCCGCGAGGGGCCGCTCGGGGAGCCCCGGCGCGGTGTCGGCGAACGCTGCCGTCTCGTCGACGCCGTAGCAGCGGTTCACGCTCGCGTCGCCGAGCGTCTCGTCGACGAACGCCTGGACGTCGTCGACTGAGCCCGCCTCCCAGAGGCAGGTGACGGCGGTGCCGTCCCGGCTCGGATAGAACTGGAGCGCCCGCGCGCCGCGAGGGGCGCCCTCTCCGCGCTTGAGCCGCTCTCCGCGGGCGAACGCCGCCGGCGGGTCGGTGAGCTCGTGCTGGACGATGACGTACATGCCCGTCTCCTTTCGGTACACGTAACGTTACGCGTAACGTAACACGTTTCACTATAGGCTGTCAACGTGGGACGACCGCGCGAGCACGACCAACGGACGCGCGCCGCGCTGCTGGAGGCGGCGGAGCGGTTGGTCGCCGAGGGTGGCCCGGCTGCGGTGTCCGTCCGGGCCGTCGCCGACGCGGCGGGAACCTCGACCCGCGCCGTCTACAGCCTCTTCGGCTCGAAGGAGGGCCTCGTCGTCGACGCGCTCGCCCGCGACGCGTTCGCAGTGCTCTTCAGCGAGATCGACACGCTCGCCGAGAGCGACGACCCCGCCGGTGACCTCGTCGACGTGGGCGCCGTCGCGTTTCGCCGCCTGGTTCTCGAGCACCCAGCCCTCTACCGCATCGCCTTTCAGCGCGTCGTCCCCGGGCTCGACGGAGGGCCGGAGCTCGTCGCGGCGCGACAGCGGACGTGGGATCAGCTGCTCGCGAAGGTGGAGCGGCTCGAGGCGGCCGGCCTCCTCGGGAACAAGCCCGTCCCGGAGGCGGCGGTCGAGTTCATCGCGATGCTCGAGGGGCTCGCCAACGCCGAGCTGCGCGGAGCGGTCCTGCGCCTGCTGCCGGAGGGCGACGAGGAGCGGGCGTGGAGGAACGCGCTGACCACCCTCGTCCGTGGTTTCGCTGCGGGCACGTAGGCGGGCGCGGCACGCAACGAACGACGAGGGGCCGCCCACCGGGCGGCCCCTCGCGGAACCATCAGCCCTGAGGGCTGCTTACATCATCCCGCCCATGCCGCCCATGTCGGGCATGCCTGCACCGGCAGCAGCCTTCTCGGGGGCCTCGGCGACGATCGCCTCGGTGGTGAGGATGTTCTTCGCGATCGACGCGGCGTTCTGCAGCGCCGAGCGCGTGACCATCGTCGGGTCGATGATGCCGGCCTTGACGAGGTCCTCGATCTCACCCGAATCGACGTTCAGGCCGAAGCCCTTCTTCGCCGAGCGGACCTGGTTGACGACGACCGAGCCCTCGAGACCCGCGTTGTAGGCGAGCTGGCGCACGGGCTCCTCGAGCGAGCGGAGGATGATCGCCGCACCGGTCTTCTCGTCGCCCTCGAGCGTCTCGAAGCCCTTCTTCGCCGTGTCGGCCGCGTTCAGGAGCGCGACGCCGCCGCCGGCGACGATGCCTTCCTCGAGCGCTGCGCGGGTCGCCTGGAGGGCGTCCTCGACGCGGTGCTTCTTCTCCTTCATCTCGGTCTCGGTCGCGGCGCCGACCTTGACGACCGCGACGCCGCCCGACAGCTTCGCGAGGCGCTCCTGGAGCTTCTCGCGGTCGAAGTCGGAGTCGGTGTTCTCGACCTCTGCCTTCAGCTGCTTGATGCGGCCCTTGATCGCCTCGGAGTCGCCGGCCCCGTCCACGATCGTGGTCGCGTCCTTGTCGATCACGATCTTGCGGGCCTTGCCGAGCTGCGAGAGCTTCGTGTTCTCGAGCTTGAGACCCATCTCCTCGGTGATCACCTCGCCGCCGGTCAGGATCGCGATGTCCTCCAGCATCCGCTTGCGGCGATCACCGAAGCCCGGCGCCTTGACGGCGACGGCGGTGAACACCCCGCGCAGCTTGTTGACGACGACGGTTGCGAGGGCCTCGCCCTCGACGTCCTCGGCCACGATCAGCAGCGGGCGGCCGGCCTGGATGACCTGCTCCAGGATCGGGAAGCAGGTCCTTGACCGCGCCGACCTTCTGGTTGGCGATCAGCACGTACGGGTCGTCGAGCACGGCCTCCATGCGCTCGGCGTCGGTGATCATGTACGGCGACAGGTAGCCCTTGTCGAACTGCATGCCCTCGGTGAACTCGAGCTCGAGGCCGAACGTCTGGCCCTCCTCGACGTTCACGACGCCGTCCTTGCCGACCTTCTCGATCGCGTCCGCGATCACGTCGCCGATCTCGCGCTCGCGCGACGAGATCGTCGCGACACGGGCGATGTCCTCCTTGCCGGACACCTCGACCGACTGCTTCTTGAGATCGGACACGATCCCCTCGACAGCCTGCTCGATGCCTCGCTTGAGGCCCATCGGGTTGGCGCCGGCGGCGACGTTCTTGAGGCCCTCCCGCACGATTGCCTGGGCGAGCACGGTCGCGGTCGTCGTGCCGTCACCGGCCACGTCGTTGGTCGCCGTGGCCACCTCGCGCACGAGCTGCGCGCCCTGGTTCTCGAACGGATCCTCGACCTCGATCTCGCGGGCGATCGTGACACCGTCGTTCGTGATCGTCGGCGCCCCGAACTTCTTGTCAAGCACCACGTAGCGGCCCTTCGGGCCAAGCGTCACCTTCACCGCGTCGGCGAGCGTGTTGACGCCCCGCTCCAGCGCGCGGCGCGCGTCCTCGTTGAACTTCAGCTCCTTGTGAGCCATATCTCTTCCTCCTGTGCGAAACGAGCTAGGCGGCCGCGCCGGCCAGCTTGCGCTTGCCCTTGCTGCCTGTGGTTACGACCTTCGCGAGCACATCCGATTCGCGCAGGATCAGGACCTCGTCGGCGCCAAGCTTGATCTCGGTGCCGCCGTACTTGGAGAAGATGATCTCGTCACCCTCCTCCACATCCATCTTGATGTACTCCCCGTCCTCGTCGCGCGGGCCCGGGCCCACCGCCAGGACCTTGCCGCGCTGCGGCTTCTCCTGTGCGGTGTCGGGCAGCACGATGCCGCTCGCCGTGATCGCCTCCTCGTCGAGGACCTCGACGATGAGCCGGTCACCAAGGGGCTGCAGATCCATGTGATGCCTCCCTGAGAGACTGTTGGTAGAACAACTTCGCTGTTCTGGCACTCACTCGGACGAGAGTGCCAACACCTGTGTTATACCACGTTCCGACGGAGCGGGGGCAAGGTTGATCTACGTCGAACTCGACTTAGATCCTGCATCGATCCGGAATCCGCCACAATCGATCCGTGAAACGCGAGTTCTCGGCCGGCGGAGTTGTCGTTCGACGGATGCGCGGTCGCTGGTGGGTCGCCGCGGTGCGTCCGCGCCGCGAGCATCACCGGCCGCAGGTCTGGGCGCTGCCGAAAGGTCTCATCGACGACGGTGAGCGGGGAATCGAGACGGCCGTCCGCGAGGTGTTCGAGGAGACCGGGCTCCACGCCCGCGTCGAGCGGAAGCTCGGCGACGTCCGCTACGTCTACACCTGGGACGGTGAGCGGATCTTCAAGGTCGTGTCGTTCTTTCTCCTCCGCGCGACAGGCGGTCGGATCGGTGAGCTACCTCCCGGAATGGAGATCGAGGTGGCCGAGGCGCGTTGGTTGCCGCTCGAGGATGCTCCGGGAGAGCTCTCGTATCGGGGCGAGCAGGAGATGGCGTCGAAGGCGATCGAGGCGCTCGAGGGTTCCTCCTAGGCGCCCGAGGCGTTAGGCTCGCGCTGGTGCCGACGTTCGCGCTGAACTTCTACTCGCCCGTGGTGGCGGATCAGCTCCGGACGGGTCGGAAGACGGCCACGATCCGACTCGGCGACAAGTCCCCGAAGTACAAGAAAGGGATGATCGTCTCGGTGCTCGTCGGGGCGCGCTACGGGCAGCGCGAGAAGGTCTTCGACGCCGTGATCGACAAGGTCGAGGTCAAGCAGCTCTCGGAGCTCTCACCCCGGGAGATCGAGCACGACAACCCCGAGATCCGCAGGCTCGAGGAGTTCACGGAATGGCTCGGGCGGCTGTACAACCGCCCCGTCTCCGACGAGGACACCGTCACGGTGATTCGCTTCTCGCAGATCGTCGGAACGATGTTCTAGGCGGGAGCGTGACTGAAGCCCCGCCCGGGCGCAACGGATGCGTATCGAGACTCCTCGGCTCATTCTGCGGCGCTGGCTGCCAGGCGACGTCGATGCCCTCTGCGAGATCTACGCCGATCCGACGATCGTCGACTGGCTGGGGCCGCTGACGCGCGACGACGCTGCGATCACCGTCGAGCGCTACGAGCACCACTGGGACGTCCACGGCTTCGGCCGCTTTGCCGTAGAGGATCGCCGGACCGGGAATCTCGTCGGCCGGGTCGGCGTCATGCGCCAGCCCGACTGGACCGAGACGCTCGAGCAGGACGAGGTCGGCTGGGTCGTTCGTGCGGATCGCTGGGGCGAAGGGCTGGCGACGGAGGCTGCTGCGGCCTCGATCGCGGACGCGTTCGATCGGGCTGGCCTCGAGAGGGTCCTGAGCTGGACGCTTCCCGACAACCTCGCCTCACGACGCGTGATGGAGAAGTGCGGCCTCGCCCATCGCGGCACGGCGGGCTGGAAGGGCCGCGAGCACGTCTGGTACGACGTGGCAGCTCGCTGACGCGAACCGCCCGCGCGCTACCGGCCCTGGCGGCGAATGGGGCTTCCGAACAGCTCGTTCGTACGCAGGGGCGCGCCGCAGTCCTCGCACTCGACCTGGAACGCGGACGGCAGCCGCGCGTCGCACTCCGGGCACCGCGCCACGAGGGTCGTGGAGCACTGCGGGCACACCGTCGGCCGGGCGTCCTCGTGCTCCTCGAAATACCGCGCGACATGCCCGCAGCCGGGGCAGAACGCCACCCAATCTCCGAGCGTGCGGCGGCGCTCTTCCTGGATCCAGTTCCGTTTCGGCCGGGGCTTCGGCATCGCGACGACCATGGTAGGGCGTGTCCTCGCCGAGGCTCGACATGGTCGTTTTCGTGCCTCGTTCGCCGACTGACGGAGTCGCTAGAGTCCAGCCCGATCCGGTCGTCGTCGAAGGGGAGCCCGTCGAAGATGGCAGTCCGCGAGGCAGAGCCCGTCGCATCGCTGCAAGAGGTGAAGGAGGCAGGTCTCGACCGCGAGGACCTGCTCGGCATGTACCGCAACATGCTGATCACGCGCGCGATCGAGGAACGCGGCCACATCCTCTACAAGCAGGGCAAGATCCCCGGCTCCTTCTACACGGGACGTGGGAACGAGGCCTCCGCAGTCGGTGTCGCGACGGCGATGGGGCCGAACGACGTCGGCACGCCGCTCCAGCGCGACATGGGCGTCCACGTGACGCGAGGCATCGAGCCCTGGCGGGTCTTCGCCCAGTACATGGGGCGGGTCGACGGGCCGATGTCCGGGCGCGACGGGAACGTCCACATGGGCGACTCACGGCTCGGGCTGTACGCGATGGTGAGCCACCTGCCCGCGATGCTGCCGGTCGCGGTCGGCATGGGGCTCGCCTTCATGATCCGCGACGAGAAGCGCGTCGCCATCGCCTGGTGTGGCGAGGGCGCCTCCGCGCGCGGCGATGCTCACGAGGGCATGAACCTCGCCGGCGTTCGCCGCCTGCCCGTTGTGTTCCTGATCGACAACAACCAGTGGGCCTACTCCACGCCCGCGCACCTCGAATACGCGGTCGAGCATCTCGCAGACCGCGCCGCCGCTTACGGCTTCGACGGCGTCGTCGTCGACGGCACGGATGTGCTCGCCGTCTACCGCGAGGCGAAGCGCGCGATCGAGAAGGCGCGGGAGGGTGGCGGCCCGACGCTCATCGAGTCCGTGACGCTGCGTATGGAGGGCCACGCCGTCCACGACGACGCGTTCTACGTCCCCAAGGAGCTCTTCGAGGAGTGGGCGCAACGCGACCCGATCGAGCGGTACCGCAGCTGGCTGCGCGATCACGCGTCGCTCTCCGACGACGAGGAGGACGAGATCCGTGACGGCGTCAAGCGCCTCTTGAACGAGGCAATCCAGCGCGCGGAGGAGTCTCCCCTTCCGGACCCGGCGACCCTGCTCGACGGCGTCTTCGCGACGCCCGAGGAGCTGGAGACGCCCCACCACAAGTGAGAGCCGCGTAGATGCCCGAGAAGACCTACCTCCAAGCGATCTCCGACGGCCTACGCCAGGAGATGCGCCGCGACCAGCGCGTGTTCGTGCTCGGCGAGGACGTCGGCGTCTACGGCGGTGCCTTCAAGGTCACCCAGGGGTTCCAGGAGGAGTTCGGGGCGCACCGCGTGCTCGACATGCCACTCTCGGAGACCGCGATCGTCGGCGGCTCGACCGGCGCAGCACTGATGGGCCTGAGGCCTGTCGCCGAGATGCAGTTCGCGGACTTCGTGTCATGTGCCTGGGACCACCTCGTGACCGTCGCCGCGAAGCAGCGGTACCGCGCCGGGACGCCGATCCCGATCGTCCTGCGGCTCCCGTCCGGCGGCGGATTCTCCGGTGGCCCGTTCCACTCGCAGAACCCCGAGTCGAGCTTCGCCCACATCCCGGGGCTGAAGGTCGTCTGCCCGGCCACGCCGGAGGACGCCAAGGGCCTGCTCGCGACCGCGATCGAGGATCCCGAACCCGGTTCTCTACTTCGAGCACAAGCACCTGTACCGACGGATCAAGGGTGAGGTCCCGGACGACCGGTACACGACGCCGTTCGGCACTGCTCGCGTCCATCGCTCGGGCGAGGACGTCACCGTGATCACATGGGGCGCGATGGTGTACACCGCGGACGAGGCGGCGACGAAGCTGGCCGACGAGGGCGTATCCGTCGAGATCCTCGACCTTCGCACGCTGATCCCGTGGGACAGGGAGGCGGTGCTGGAGAGCGTCGCCCGCTGTTCGAAGGCGCTCGTGCTGCACGAAGACACGAAGACCGGCGGCTTCGGCGGCGAGATCGCTGCGACGATCGCCGAGGAGGCATTCGAGCAGCTCGACGCGCCTGTCCGGCGCGTCGCGGCGCCCGACACCCCGGTGCCCTTCGCACCGTCGCTCGAGAAGGCATTCATCCCGCAGGTCGACGATGTCGCCGCGGCGCTTCGCGACCTGGCCGCGTACTGAGGCAGATCGCCGCCAGGAGGAGAGATGAGCACCGGAACCCAGGTCGAGGTCGTAATGCCCCAGATGGGCGTCTCCGTCGCGGAGGGGACGGTCACCCGGTGGCTCAAGCAGCCGGGCGAGACCATCGCGCTCGACGAGCCGCTCCTCGAGATCTCGACCGACAAGGTCGACACCGAGGTTCCGAGCCCGGGCGAGGGCGTCGTCGCCGAGATACGCGTCCAGGAGGGTGAGACCGTCGAGGTCGGGACGGTGCTCGCGGTGATCGGTTCCGGCGTCGCCGAGCCCGCGACCGACGGCGAGCCCGCCGAGGAGGTTTCCGCTGGCGCGGCCGCTGAGCCGAAGCCAGAGCCCGAGCCTGCTGCTCCGGCTGACGCGCCATTTGCGGACGAAGCGCCGTCTACACCTGCCGAACCACCGAGCGCTCCTCCAGAGCAGGCGCCTGTGCCTGCTCCTAGTCCCGCAACCGCAGGCCGGGGGCAACGGCAAGACGTTCATCTCGCCGGTCGTCGCGCGGATCGCGGCCGAGCATGGCGTCGATCCCGGCGTGATCCCCGGTACGGGCCAGGGAGGCCGCGTCACGAAGAAGGACATCCTGGCGTTCATCGAGTCCGGCGCAAGCGCGCCGGCCGCACCTGCGCAGCCCACCGAGGCTCCAGCACCGGCGGAGACCGCTGCCGCTCCGTGCGGCGGAGGCCCCGGTGGCGCCCGCAGCTCCGGCGCCCACTCCTGCGCCTGCCGCCGCTCCGCCGCCTGCGGCTCCTGTCGCGCCCGTCGCGCCTGTGACTCCCGTTGCGTCGAGTGTCGGCGAGCAGGAAGAGCCGATGAACGCGATGCGGCGCGGGATCGCCGAGCACATGCGCCGCTCGCTCGACACGGCGGCCCACGTCACGAGCGCGATCGAGGTCGACATGTCGAAGGTCGTCGCCGCGCGCGAGGCGCTCAAGAAGGAGTACCAGGCCAAGCACGGCGTCAACCCGACGTACCTGGCGTTCGTCACCCAGGCGGCGATCGAGACGATCGACAACTGGCCGTACATCAACGGCGAGATCCGCGGAGAGAAGATCGTGACACGGTCGTACGTGAACGTCGGCGTCGCGGTCTCGCTCGAGGAAGGGAAGGGCCTGATCGTCCCCGTGATCCGGAACGCCCAGGACCTGAACCTCCTCGGGATCGCCCGCGCGATCGCAGACGTCGCCGAGCGCGCGCGGACGAAGAAGCTGATGCCCGACGACGTCCAGGGAGGGACGTTCACGATCACGAACCCGGGCGGGTACGGAACCTTCCACGGCACGCCGGTCATCAGTCAGCCCCAGGCTGCGATCCTCGGTACGTACGCGCTCGTCAAGCGGCCGTGGGTCGTCCAGGACGAGCTCGGTCAGGACGTGATCGCGATCCGCCCGCTGATGAACATCACCCTCACGTACGACCACCGACTCGTCGACGGCGCGTACGCAGGCGGTTTCCTCCGCGACTTGCGCACCCGCCTCGAGACGTGGAACGACGCTGCGGGCTAGGAGATCGCTGCGACGATGACGATGCGTGGGAGCTGTCTCTGCGGCGGAGTCCGGTTCGAGGTGACGGAGCCGTTCGACGGCGTCGCACACTGCCACTGCACGAGCTGCAAGCGACTTGCGGGTGGCGCGGGGACGACGAGCGGACGCGTCGCCACGGACGCGATCCGGGTGCTCGAGGGTGAGGAGCTGCTCCGCACGTTCCAGCCCGCGGATGGCAAGGCGAAGACGTTCTGCTCCGTATGCGGCTCGAACCTCTTCGGCGCCGGCTGGCCGGAGGCGGAGGCGTCCGCGGTGCGGCTCGCGGCGCTGGACTCCGGCCTCGACCAGCTGCCGCAGGCGCACATCTTCGTCCGCTCCGTCGCCCGCTGGGAGACGCTCCCTGAGGACGGACTGCCGCGCTTCGACGAGCGGCCGTCGTAGGCGCCGGTCGATGGCACGTGGATATCTCGTCTCTCTCGAAGGACTGACCCCGTACGCAGAGGCCCTTGGGCTGCAGCGGTCGATCGCCGGCGCCGTGAAGGAGGAGGCGATGCCGGACACGGTGATCCTGCTCGAGCACGAGCCGGTGATAACGCTCGGGCGTCGCACCGACGAGTCCGCCGAGCTGCATCTTCCCGACGGGGTCGCGGTCGACGTCGTCGAGACGGACCGCGGCGGCAAGTCGACCTTCCACGGCCCCGGGCAGCTGGTCTGCTACCCGATTCTCGACCTCAATCGCCACGGCCGTGACCTCAGGAAGTACGTGCGCGACCTCGAGGAGGCCATCATCCGCACTGTCGGCGCTTTCGGGCTGACGGCCGAGCGGATCGACGGCCTGACAGGTGTGTGGCTGACAGCACCACCCAGGAAGATCGCGTCGATCGGGGTGCACGCGTCCCGCTGGGTGACGACACATGGGTATGCGCTGAACGTCGACCTCGACCCGGCCCCCTTCACCGACTGGATCACGGCCTGCGGGCTCGAGGACGCGCAGTTCACGACGCTGGCACGCGAGCTCGGGCGATCGCTGACCGTCGACGACGTTCGCCCGGTGGCCGCGACTGCGATCGCCGAGGTGTTCGGTCTCGAGCTTTCGGCGTTGGCTGCCGAGGATTGCGCAGAAGCCCTGAATACACTGGCGTGATGCAGACCTCGCTGCCCGTCGCCGAGCGCCCGCGCCGCCCTGAGTGGATGAAGGTCAGGGCACCGAGCAGCGACGGGAAGTACTACGACGTCCGCAAACTGCTCCACGGCGCGAGCCTCGTCACCGTCTGCGAGGAGGCCCGCTGCCCCAACATCGGCGAGTGCTGGGGACGGGGAACGGCGACGTTCCAGATCCTCGGCGACACGTGCACGCGCGCCTGCCGCTACTGCTACGTCACGTCAGGCAAGCCTGAGCATGCGCCCGATCCGCTCGAGCCGCTCCGGCTCGCGCAGGCCGCGGCCACCATGGGCCTGCGTCATGTCGTCGTCACCTCGGTAGACCGAGACGATCTGGACGACCGCGGCGCGGGGCACTTCGCCGCGACCATCCGGGCGCTCAAGGCGAAGCTCCCGCTCTCGTCCATCGAAGTGCTGACGCCGGACTTCCTCGGCGTCGAGGAGGAGGCGCTCGCAACGGTGCTCGGTGCCCGCCCCGAGGTCTTCAACCACAACATCGAGACGGTGCGCCGGCTCCACCGCAGGATGCGTGGCGCGAAGGCGACGTACGACGGGGCGCTCTGGCTCCTCCGCAGGGCGAAGGAGGCCGCCGACTACCCCGTCATGACGAAGTCGGGGATCATCGTCGGTCTCGGCGAGACGAACGACGAGGTCGTCGAGACGATGCGCGACCTTCGCGCGAACGGCGTGGACGTCGTCACGATCGGCCAGTACCTGCAGCCGTCGTCGAAGCACGCGCCGATCGACCGCTGGGTGCACCCGGACGAGTTCCGCTGGCTGCGCGAGCAGGGCGAGGCCCTCGGGTTCGGGTCGGTGTTCGCGGGGCCGCTGGTCCGCTCGAGCTACAGGGCGGACGAGCAGAAGCACGCGGCCGACACGGGCCTCGGCGCAGTTGCGTACTGACGCGGCCGGCGATACGGTCGCGGCATGGGATTCAAGGACACGGTCCTCGGCTGGATCCGCGGTACGCCCGACAAGAGCGACGAGCTCGAGGACGCGGAGATCGACGCCGCGACGAGGGAGTACTCGGAGGAGCGGACCGACGACATGATCGACAGACGCTTCGGGACGAGCCCCGGCGAGTTCGAGGACGACCAGAGCGCGCCGCGACGCTGAGCGCCGCGTTCACGGTTTCCTCACGTTCCAGCGTTAGCGTCGTCGGCGTGCGAGTGCTGACGGCATTCGGGGCCACAGCTGCCGCTGCGGCGGTCCTCGCTGCTTGCGCCTCCGCCACACCGTCCCCGGCGCTCCGACTCGTAAGCGACGTGCCCCTGGTCGTTCGTGGGCTCGCGTTCCGCCCCGGCGAACGCGTCACGGTCACGGCGCACACCCTCCTCGGGCCGGCGCGTGTCGTCACCCTGGCGTCTCGGGGCGGGGCCTTCCGGGCCACGCTCCGTCTCTTCAATCAGCCGTGCGGTCGCGCCTTCTCGGTTCGCGCGCTCGGCGCTCGAGGCAGCCGAGCGGTGCTGCGGCTTCACAGCGAGCCGTGCATCCCTCCGCCGCGAGACTGATGCCTCGCTCCTGAACGAGATCGGGCGGGGTTGCCCCCGCCCGATCTCACCGACTCAACTGCTCCGAGTCGTTACTTCGCCCGCGAGACCTCGACCTGCATGAAGCCGCCGGGCGTCTGGCTCTTGACGCGCACCTCCGTGCCGGTCTTCGGCACGTCGACGCCGTACCAGCCCGGCGCGCGCGTGTGGGGCGCGGTGTGCCCCTGGTCGTCGGCCGCGGACCAGTACTGGTTGCGGTCGTCGAACACCGGCGCAGCGGGCTGCGACGGGATGGTCGTCGGCACGCCGTTCGCATGCAGCGTGATCGACTGCGTCGGCTCGAGCCCGAAGGTCGAGTCGTACGAGAGGATCCGCGGCCGCATGAGCGTGCCGTTCGCGAAGTGGTGCCACGAGGGATGGGCGTCCACGGGAAGGATCAGCCCGCCCCCCGGGTGCTCGCTCGTGTTGTTGTCCGTGTACTCCGTGTTCCAGTAGTCGATCAGGAGCCCGTCCTGGTACGGGAAGTGCTCGACCCAGTCCTGCCTCGTGGGGTCGTGGAGGAACCCGAAGTTGTACGGGCCGGTCCTGAGGGACTCGTCATAGCCCGCGTACTGACGGTTCGCCAGGACGTAGGCGTTGAAGTAGCTCGTCGTCTCGGCACCGGTCGTGACCCGGAAGCCACTACCGTCGCTCGGCGAGAACGTCCATGCGACCGTGCCCTCCGCACCGTCGAGCGGTTGCCCGGTGATGGTGATGGCATCGATCTGGAAGCCGGGGGGTGGCGTCGTGACGCCGGGCTGCCCGACCTGAGCGCCGTCCATCCAGTAGCGGAGCTGGATGAGCACCGTCTGCCCGGCGTATGCCGACAGATTCGCGGTCAAGTCGCCCCACGTCGCCTGGACGCCCGTGATGCCTTCGCCGAGGTTCTGGCCGTTCGGATTCGCGTCGGTCGACCGGTTCGTCTCGATGGCGGTCCACGTCGCACCGTTGTTGGTCGAGACGCGCAGGTACGCGTAGTCCCAGTCGAGCTCGATGTTGTAGCGAACCTTCGCTGCGAGCGACACGGCGCCCGCGGGCAGCGTGATCGACCGCGTCATCGTCGTGTCGAGACCGTCCGCGGCATCGCTGTAGTAGAACCTCTCGCCCTCGTACGGATCGCCGAGGTCGACGTCCACCACGTTGTCGGGCAGGAGCACGAAGACGCCCTGGGCCTGCTTCGTGTTGAGCTCCGCCGGCCCGAGCTTGTGCTCGGACTTCTTGTCCGCCGGGTCGGCGACCTCGTAGTTCAGCCAGCCGAGCTGGAACTTCTCCCAGTTGCCCATGTGCGTCGGCTTCGTGCCGATGCCGTCCTCGGGCCTGCCGCTGGCTCCGTACGAGCCCTGCGACATCAACGTCCAGAAGGCGGTCGAGTTCTCGGCTGCCCCGCCGGCCGTGTCGTAGAGATCGGGAATGCCGAGGTCGTGCGCGAACTCGTGCGCGAAGACGCCGACACCGCCGTTCTCGGGCTCGATCGTGTAGTCGCCGATCCAGTAGTTCGTGCTTCCGATCCGAAGCCCGCCGTCCTGGAACGTGGCTGGACCGACTCCGTCGGGCCCGGAACCGGAGAACCATGCCTTCCACCGGTGCGACCAGATCGCATCGGTGCCCTGCGGCCCGCCGCCGGTCTCCTCGCCCTCACCGGCGTGGACCGACTGGAAGTGGTCGATGTAGCCGTCGGCCTCGTCGAAGTTCCCGTCGTGGTCGAAGTCGTAGCGATCCCAGACGTCGAACCGCGCGAGATACGCGTTCGCATCGGCGACCGACATCGTCGCCGCCCACGCGTCGACGGAGTCGTTCACGAAGCGCCACGTGTCCTGGCAGACATTGCTCCCGCAGTAGTTGGAGCCGTACGAACGGGCGTTGTACGGCACCTTCACCCACGGCGTCACGTCCCCGTTGACGGTGTACCGGTTCGAGGATTGCTCGATGTAGTAGTTCCGCATCGAGACCGCGCCCGGAGCCTCCGAGAAGAGGAGCCTCTCGTAGTACGACTCCGAGAAGTCGGCGGTCCAGATGGTCGTGTTGTCGAGTGCGCGGTTCGGCTGCGCGATCTGGTTGTGCAGCGGGCCGGGCGCGCCGCCGGCGTGCCCGCCGTGCGATGCCGGGTGATCGGTCGCCGTGGCGGTGCCGAACTCTCCGAGCACCGTGAAGATCGAGTCCTCGCCTTCGCGAGCGAGCTCGACGTACTGACCCTTCGCAACCTGACCGACCTTCGCGTCCTTCGCGATCTTGCCTTCGAGCTTCAGCTCGAGGCCACGCTTGCGAAGCTCTCGCTGCTTCTCACTCCGCGGCGACTTCATGTCGTGCGCGTTCTGGTTCTCGTCCCGTCCCTGGCCGGCGTCGGGTGCAGCGACCGAGAATCCGGCCCCGACGGACAGCGCAAGGACGAGCGCTCCGATCAGGAGCGTGAGGAACTGCTTCCTCATGTGTCTCCCCTCTTGAAAGGTTATGACCCCTGGTGCGCCGACCCTGTTCGGCGCGGGGCTGACCCTAGCCACATACCCACCAAAGGGCAAGAGAGAACCTCAATTGCGCTTTCGTGACGAAATGCACGAATGCGTTCGGGGTTCTACCCGAAGAGCGTGGTCCTCCGCCAGCGCCTCAGGAGCCAGAGCTGGACGACAACGATCGCGGCGGTCATGAGCACGAGGACGACCGTCGCGGCGGCGGCGTAGCCGTAGCGGAGGTACTCGAAGCCGTTCCGGTACACGAACAGGCCGAGGTACGTCGTCGCGTAGTCGGGAGGGCCGCCCTCCGTGACGACCAGAGCCGGAATGAGGTTCAGCTGGAGGCTCAGGACGACGTCCCTCAGGCCGAGCAGGACGATGACGGGAAGCATCAGCGGCAGCGTGATCCGGCGGAACACGTCCCACCACGTGGCGTCCTCGAGCGCTGCCAGCTCGTAGAGGTCGTTCGGCACCGCCCGCCGCGCCACGAGGAGCAGGACGAACCCCTCGCCGATCGTGAACAGGCTGAGCAGGACCATCGCGATGCGCGCGTCGTTCGGGTCGGTCAGCCACTGTGGCGGCAACCGGCCGAAGATCGTCGCGCCGTTCTCGCCGCCGATCGTCAGCAGGCCGTTGATCGGGCCGTAGAGCGGGTTCAGGAGCCACAGCCAGAGCAGCCCGTAGGCGAGCTCCGGAACGATTGTGGGCAGGACGACCGCCGACCGCGCGACACCTACTCCGCGGCCTCCACGATGAAGGAGGAGCGCGAGCCCGAGCGCGGCGGCGAGCCGCAGCGGCACCGCCACGGCTGCGAAGACGAGCGAGTTGACGAGCGCGATCCGGAAGATGCGGTCGTCCACGAGCTCGTGGAAGTTCCCTAGCCCGACGAAGTCGGGCGACCGGATCAGGTCGTAGTCCGTCAGCGCGAGCCCGAAGGTCGCGAGCGCCGGGACGGCGACCAGAGCCGTCAACCCGAGGAGAAACGGGGTGAGCATGAGCCAGAGCACGCGCCGCTCGGTCATCCCGGCCCCCCGAGACGCTCGCCCGTCCGCGAGAACAGGTGCACGTGCGCCGGGTCGATCGCGACGCCCAGAACCGTGCCCAGGTCGGGGCGCCACTCCGCAGGGACGCGAGCGACCAGCGAATCTCCGGCGACGTCGAGGTGCACGTACGCCTCGCTTCCGACCGGCTCGACGAGCGTGACGGTGCCGGGCTCCCCCTCGGCGCCAAGCCTCACGTGCTCGGGACGCACTCCGAGCTCGTGTGCGCCGTCCGGCACGCCGGACGGCGTCAGCGGCCCGCGGGCGGTGAGGATGTTCATTGCCGGCGTGCCGATGAAGGTCGCCACGAACCGGTTGGCGGGCGTCGCCCATACCTCGTCCGGTGTGCCAACTTGCTGCACGACCCCGCGGTCGAGTACGGCGATGCGGTCACCGAGCACCAGAGCCTCGACGTGGTCGTGCGTGACGTGAACGGTCGTGCCCCCGACCCGGCGATGGATCTCCTTCAGCTCTGCGCGCACCGTCACGCGGAGCGACGTGTCGAGGTTCGAGAGCGGCTCGTCGAGGAGCAGCAGCGCGGGCTCGCGAACCAGCGCACGCGCGAGCGCGACCCGCTGGCGCTCGCCGCCCGAGAGCTCGTGCGGCCGCCGTGCGAGGAGGTCGACGCACCCCACGAGCTCGGCTGCGGCCCGAACGCGACCTTCGGCCTCGCGCGCCGGCACGTCGCGAACCGTCAACCCGAAGCCGATGTTCTGCTCGACCGTGAGGTGTGGGAAGAGCGCGTAGCTCTGGAAGACCATCGCGACGTTTCGGCGACCGGGCCGCCAGCCCGTCACGTCGCTCTCGCCAAGAAAGACACGTCCCGCGCTCGGCTCCTCCAACCCGGCGATCAGTCGGAGGAACGTCGTCTTGCCGCAGCCCGACGGGCCGACCACGGCGAGCAGCTCGCCCTCGGCGACCTCGAGATCGAGCGGAGCGAGTGCCTCGATTTCGCCGTAGCGCTTTGTGAGACCCTCGAGACGGAGTCCGCTCAGGGCGTCTCTCCGCGGGCGAACAGCGGGCGCGTGGAACGGTCCAGACGTTCCGCCACCTCGGAAGCGGGCTGACCGAGGTAGAGCCCGTTCTCGAGGATCGGCCCCGTCCTGTCCTCGATCTCGGGCCAGGTCGAGATGATCGGCAGCACGCGGACCGACGGGATCCCGTCCAGGAACACCCGGGCGCGCTTCGGTGGCTTCGACGGATCGAGAAACGCCTCCGACTGCGAGACCTCGACGAGCGACGGGACGGTTCGGCCGCTCTCGGCGAGCGTCACCTGACCCTCAGGCCCCAGGGCGTACTCGACGAAGCTCCACGCCGTGTCTTTCCGCTCCGAGTCGGAGGTAATGCAGAACGCATCCGAATGGAGAATCCCGGCCCGCTGCGTCCACTGCGGCAGCGGGGCGACGTCCCAGTCGAACGCCGTGATCGTGCGGAAGAGCGGCGTCGAGCGCCGCGACGAGAGCAGCATCGCCAGCCCGCCGTTCGCGAACCGCGTCTCGTCGTCCTGCGCCTCGACCTCCACGTCGCTCGGGATCACCCCATACGCCAGCCGGAGGTCGAGGAAGCCGCGGAGCGCCTCCTGCGCCTCGGGCGTATCGAGCATGAAGCGCGTCGGATTAGCGTCGTCGTCCACGAGCTCGCCGCCGTTCGACCAGACGAACGGAGCAACGCGGATGATCGACGGCTCCACTCCGAGGCCGTACACGGCTGCGGTGGCGCCGCCGGAATCCGGGTCGCCCGGGCGGATCTGCTGGCCGGTCGCGTCGCGGGTGAGTGTCCCCGCGTGACCGACCATCGTGTTCCATGTCCAGTCGTCCTCCGGCTCCGGGACGCCGTACTTCTGGAAGAGGTCGCGGTTGTAGTAGACGACCAGGCTCGAGATGTTCTGCGGGATGCAGAGCTGCTCGCCCTGCCAGCGGAACGCGTTCAGCGCGACGGGGTAGAAGTCCTTCGGCTCGAACGCGTCCGATTCTTCGAACCGCTCTGTGACCGGCTCGATGGCGCCCCTGGCCGCGAACTGCGCGTAGTACCGGTAGTTCATGAGGAAGACGTCGGGTGGAGTGCCGGCGGCGATCGACGTCGAGAGGCGCGCGATCAGATCAGAACGGTCGCTGGCCTCGACGAGCTCCACGTCGTCGCCCGACTCCTCCTCGAAGTCCGCCACGACCTGCCGGTAGGCCTGGATCTCCTCGGGGTCGCCGAAGACGAGGAACCGGACAGGCCCTTCCTCGGACGAGCCGCACGCGGCGGCGAGCATCGCCGTACCGGCGACGAGGATCAGCGCAGTCAGCGAGCGAGCCATTCTGCTCCTTTCCGGGTGAGCGGCAGCCAGCGCTGCGCGACGAGGAACGCCAGTAGCACCGGAGCGGTCGCGACGACGCAGCCGGCGAGGAACACGGGATAGTCGGACCGGTCGAGCACCGCGAGAGAGCGCAGCCCGAGAGGAAGCGTGTACAGCGACGGGTCGAAGAGGTAGACGAGCGGCTCGAGCGCGCTGCCCCAGCTGACCACGAACGCGAGGATCGCCACGGCGGCCGTCACCGGGGCGACGAGCGGCATCGCCACCCGCCGCCACGTGGCGAACGGCCCGAGCGACTCGAGCGCGCACGCGTCGTAGAGGTCGCGCGGCAGCCGCCGGAAAGCGACCGCGTAGAGAAGGACGTAGAGCGGCGAGGTCCCGAGCAGAGCCGGCGCCACGAGCGGCACGTACGTGTCCGTCACTCCGAGTAGGCGGTAGAGCGTGAACCGGGGGACGATCAGCGCGGTCGTCGGCACCATCAGGGCCGCGACGGAGGCTGCGACGAGCAGCGCCGCAGCGCGGCCGCCGAGGCGGGCGATAGCGAACCCCGCCCACGACGCGACGAGCACGGTGAGCGGTACGACGAGGGCCACGACGACAAGCGAGTTGAGCGTGTAACGCCCGAGGTCGATCAGCTCGAAGGCGCGGCCGTAGCTCCCGAGCCCGAGCGGGTCCGGCACGAGCTGCGGCGAGGTCGGAGGTGGCAGGCCCGGAGGCCGAAGAGACCCCGACACCATGAACACGAGCGGAAGCGCGAAGGCGACCGCCAGCACTGCCGCGCCGACAGCACGGAACGGGGACCACGACGGGCGGTGCACCGGCCGCACTGTAATCCCGGGTGACCGGGAATTGCCCGACGGAACCGACGGGGGCCGCGCGGCGGCGGCCCCCGTCAAGCTTGGTCAGCGGTGATCAGTCCAGGTTCAGCCTCCAAGCGCTGAGCCCGTGCGTCGCCGCATAGAGGATCCTCTCGGCCGCGACGATCTCGAGGCTCGTGACCTCGACGTTCGGCAGGCCCGGCGCTGAGTTCGTCCACGTCGCCGTGCCGTCCGCAAGGCGAAGCGCACCGAAGTCGGTGCCGGCGTAGAGGTCGCCGGTCACGTCGTCCCGCACGAGATCGTTGACCGGCAGGTCGCCGAAGTTGTACGAGAGGTCGGTCCATGTCGACGTCCCGGTTCCGGGGTTGTAGTCGACCCGTACGACGTGCGCCTCCGTGCCGGGTGTGTTGGCCCCGTAGCCCGAGTAGGACACCCACGCTCGGTTGGCGTTCGCCGGGTCGACGTAGATGCTCGAGACGAAACGGCCCGGATCGATGGCCGTGTCGTCGTCGAGCCGCGTCCAGCTGACGGCGCTCGCCGGATCGACTGCCACGTTCTTGGAGATGAACAGCCGGCCCGTTGTCGTCGCCGACCATGCGGTCGACGTGTCCGCCACGGTCCTCTCGACCGCCGAGACGGCGCCGCCTCCCCGATCGCCCCAGAAGGCCGCGGTCAGGCGGTTCGGGCCGGTTTCCGCCCAGTCACCGCACTGGACGGCGAAGTCGCCGGTCCACTCGTTGCAGTGCTCGTTCGCCTCCGCGAGGGTCATCGTACCGAGGCCGTGCGTCTTCGTCCGGTACACGGTGCGGCCGGTGCCGGCGAACATCGTGCCGCTCACCTTCGGGTCGGCGATCACCGGCGCGTAGAACTGCGTGCCGGCGTGGCCGAAGATCGGATCCGCGATCCAGATCCAGTCCGCGATGCTCCCGCCGTTGAAGTTCACGTCCGGGCTGGCGTCGAAGAAGGTGTGGAAGCGGAAGTTGGGGTTCGCGATGTCGAAGCCCGGCCAGCCGCCGTCTCCGATCATCGTGTTCTCCCACTTGGTCGGGTTGCCCGGCGTCTCCCACGTGCCGTTGTCCTGCGTCCCGCCCGTGAGGAGCTGTGCGTTGTGCGGGCTTGCCTTGACCTTGATCCACTGGAGCGTCGAAAGCCCACGATTCAGGCCCTCGAGCTTCGACGGGATGGCCGACAGCATCTGCCTGCAGCGCGTGAGGCTCGAGCCGGACAGGTTCCTGTTCGGATCGTCGCACCACGCAGAGCGATCGACGAGCTCGCCGCTCGAGCGCATCACGCCGCCGTCGTTCGTCTCGTAGAACTGCAGCGGGTTGTTGGGGTTCGTGACGATCGCGTGCTGGTCGGGATGCAGGCCGTTCGGGTGGAGTGCGTCCGTCCCGTCGAACGTCATGTCCGTCCCCGACACGCCCGCGTCTCTCGAGAGGATGACTGCGCGCTTGTTCGCGATCGTCTCCCCGTAGGAGTACGAGCCTCCCGAGTAGACGATGTCGGGATGGCCTTTCGGCGTGTGGACGAACACGTCGTACCAGCACTGGCCGGTGCACAGGTTGAAGGTTGCGAAGCCGGGGTCGCCGGGATTCGCGCTCGTCAGGTCGGTGAACACGGGCGCACCGGCCGCGACGTCGTCCGAGCGGAACAGGCGTGCGTACGGATTGCCGATGTTCCCCTCGTACACGTACATGCGGGTCTTCCCGTTCGCTAGCTCCGTGACGTCGATCGCGGGCCGCGTCTGGATCACGGCGGCGTTGAGGGACGGCTTGATCTGCGTCCAGGTGGCGCCGCCGTCGGACGAGCGCCAGACGCCGCGCGCGTACGAGCCGGCGTAGACGATCTCGGGATCGGTCGGGTCGAGCTTCACGTGCCGGACGCCGCGCGGGGAGCACGTTGCGGTGTTGTTGAACTCCGCGAGGCTTCCCGTGCAGTCGGCGGCGTTGGTCGAGCCGTTGTGGATGAAGCTCCACGTCTGGCCGCCGTTGATCGACTTGTAGAGGCCCCACTTGGCGGCGCCGGGGACGGGCCTCGTCACGCCCGAGCAACACACCTCGGACATCCCGCGGAGCGCGGTTGTCGTGCCGACGTAGATCGTGTTCGGGCTGCCCGGCTTGACGACGATCTCGCCGACGCCCTTGCCTGCGAGCGGATTCCCGGTGTCGGTGGGGCCGCCACCGAGCGGCCCGGTCCAGGTGTCGCCTCCGTTCGTGGACTTGTAGACGCCCACGCCGGCGACGCAGCCGGAGCCGCAGATGTTCGCCTCGCCGGTGCCGACGTAGATCGTGTCTCCGGACGGGTCGTTCGAGTCGATCGTGACGGCGCCGGCCGCGTTGATGCCGAGCGGCCCCCCGAGGTACTCCCAGTTCGGCTGACCGGTCAGCGCGTTCTTGGTGCGCCAGATGCCGCCGCCCGCCGGGGTGATGTAGAGCTTGCAGTCACCCGGCTTGCAGGTCGGCGCGATCGCGATCGCGGTGGTCCGGCCGCCGGCGATGTAGTCCGTCGGGACGTAGTTGAACGAGTTCCGGAACGGTGTCTTCGGGTAGAGGGCCTGGCTCGGGCCGACGGAGACCCACGTGCCCTGCTTGCCCTTCCCGCTGGGGAACGGCCTGCCCTTTGCGGACGAGAATGCCGCTTGGGCACGGGCCGCGGTCGCCAGCGAGATGGTGTCGGCGGGGTACGCCCGCTGGAGGAACGCCGCCTCCGCGGCGCTCGCCGGCCCTTCGTTCGCCATCCCCTGGTTTCCCGGGGCTGTCTTGGCGAGCAGGGCGAGATGCCCCGCGAGGGCGGTCGGGAGCTCCTGCTCGCCGACGGCTCGCGGAGTCGCGACCGAGGTGCCAGAGAGGGTGATCCCGGCGACGGCGGCCGTTCCGACGAGAAGCGCTCCCGCCAGCGCGGCGAGGCCGTGTCGTCGTCTTCGTGTCATGACCTTCCCCCTGGAGTTGGATGGGTCGAGCACGTTTGGGCATGTGTCCCGGGGAACGGGGCGTCGGTCGAGCCGCTCGCTCGGCGCAGCGGATACCGACGCACAAGGCGGTGCCACTCCCCTGACACTCGGGCAGCACAATGACAGGACCGGACCGCGATATCAACGTCCCCAAGTGGGTGATATCGCGGTCTGGCGAACGACGGAGAGGCCGCGATGCGGCCTCTCCGTCGTCAGCTGTACGGATCCGTGGCTACTCGAGGTTGAGGCGCCAGGCGCCGAGCCCGTGCGTTGCCGCGTAGAGGATCCTGTCCTTCGCGACGTACGTCAGGCCGGCGACCTCGACGTTCGGCATTCCCGGCGCAGCTGCCGTCCAGGTCGATGTCCCCTGGGCGAGACGAAGGACGCCGAAGTCGTTCGACGCATAGATGTCGCCCGACGCGCTGTCGACCGCGACGTCCGTGATCGGCAGGTCGCCGAGGTCGAAGCTCTTGTTCGTCCACACAGCCGTCCCGGCCGCGGGGTTGAACACCACCTCGAACACGTGCCCGGTCGTCGTCGGCGTCGATGCGTCGTAGCCCGAGTACGAGACCCACGCTCGGTTTCCATTCGCCGGGTCGACGTGGATCCCCGAGACGAACCGGCCCGGCGTGGTCGGTAGGTCGACGCGCGTCCAGACGACGGCTCCCGCGGGCTCTGCGTCGACGTTCTTCGAGACGAAGACGCGTCCCGTGGAGGTTGCCGCCCAGGCGGTCGAGTTGTCGGCCGCGGTCCGCTCGATCGCGATCGTCGTCCCGCCCGCGCGGTCGCCACGAGCGGCCGAGACGAGTGAGGGCGAGTCGATCTGCACCCAGTCACCGCACACCTCCGCGAACGTGCCGGTCCACGTGTTGCAGATCGCGTTGGCCTGCTCGAGCGTCCGGTTCCCGAGCCCGTGCGTCTTCGTGCGCCACATGCCCGGGCCGTTGGCCGCGAACATCGTCTTCGAGACGACCGGGTCGGTGATGACCGCGGAGTAGAACGGGTTCGTTGCCTGGTTGTAGATCGGATCGGCGGTCCAGATCCAGTCGGCGGTGTCGCCGTTGTCGAAGTTCACCTCGGGCGACGTGGCGAAGAACGTGTGGAAGCGGAAGTTCGGCATCGCTGCGTCGAAGCCGGACTGACCGCCGTCGCCGATCATCGTGTTCAGCCACTTGTTCGTGTTGCCGTTGGTCTCCCACGTTCCGTTGTCCTGTGTCCCGCCCTGGACGATCTTCGAGTTGAACGGGCTCACCGAGAGGCTCATGAACTGGAGCGTCGGCATGCCGTCGTTGATTCCCTCGAGCTTGTCCGGCACCCGCGAGAGCAGCTTCTGGCAGCGGGTCAGCGTGACACCGGTGATGCCGCGCGGTGCGCAGAAGCCCGATGCGTCCGCGAACTTGCCGTTCGACCGCATCACGCCGCCGTCGTTCGCCTCGAAGAACTGGAAGGGGTCGTCGGGGCTCGTGACGAGGTGATGCTGGTCGGGATGCAGCCCGTTCGGGTGCACGAAGTCGGTCGCGTCCATCGTCATGTCGGTGGACGTGACTCCCGCGTCGGTCGACAGCACGACACCGCGGCCGTTCGAGATGCCGAACGTCTCTCCGTAGCTGTACGAGCCGCCGACGTAGACGATGTCGGGATACCCCTTGGGCGTGTGGACGAAGATGTCGTACCAGCACTGCCCGGTGCAGACGTTGTACGTCCCGTAGCCTTCGTCGGCGGGGTTCGCGCTGGTCAGGTCGGTGAACACCGGAGCGCCCGTCGCGACGTCGTCGCTCCGGAAGAGCCTGGAGTACGGTGCGCCGACGTTGCCCTCGTGCACGTACATGCGGGTCTTGCCGTCCTGCAGCGTCGTGATGTCGAACTCCGGACGGGTCGTGTTCTGGGCCGGGTTGAGCGAGGGCTTGATCTGCGTCCAGTCCGCACCCGCGTTGGTGGAGCGCCAGATCCCCCGGCCGTATGACCCCGCATAGACGGTGGTCGGGCTGGACGGGTCGATCATCACGCGGCGGACGCCGCGCTGCGAGCAGATCGGGTCGGTCGCAGTCAGGTTGCACTGGCTCTCGTCGGCCGAGCCGTTGTGGACGAAGGTCCAGCTCTGTCCTCCGTCCGTCGACTTGTAGAGCCCCCACTGTGCAG
The DNA here is from genome assembly GCA_963839755.1 of uncultured Actinomycetes bacterium. Lineage (GTDB taxonomy): Bacteria > Actinomycetota > Thermoleophilia > Gaiellales > Gaiellaceae > Gaiella. The sequence continues at coordinate 35,496 of CAWIVU010000010.1, read as the reverse complement.
CACCCGGGATGACCGACACGGCGCCGCCGGAGACGGACGAGATCCCGCGGACCGCGCGGGTCGAGCCGGCGTAGACGATGTTCGAGTTGCCCGGCTGGACGGCGATCGTGCCGACGGCGCGGGAGTTGAACACGCTGGCGCCGAGAGGGCCGATCCAGGTGTCGCCGCCGTTGGTCGACTTGTAGATCCCGACACCCGCTGCGGAGTCGCCGGACGCGTTGGCCTCGCCCGTACCGACCCAGATCGTGTCCTCGTTGTTCGGGTCGAAGGTGATCGAGCTGATCGCCTGGATCCCGAAGTCCGCCGAGAGGAACTCCCACTTCGGATTGTTCCTGGTGGCGTTCTTCGCTCGCCAGAGACCGCCGCCGGCGGCTGCGGCGTACAGGCGGCACTTGTTGGGCTTGCACACGGGCTCCATCGCGAGCACCGTCGTGCGCCCGGCGGCGACGTACTTGTTCGGCACGTAGTTGGTGGCGTTGCGGAGCTCTGTGAACGGGTAGAGCGCCTCGCTCGGCCCGTACAGGGTCCAGGTCCCCTTCTTGCCCTTGCCGCTCGGGAACGGCCGGCCCTTCGCCTTCGTGAACGCCGACTTCGCGTTCTCGATCTTCGAGAGCGCGATGTCGGACGCCGGGTAGGCGCGTGCCAGGAAGGCGGCCTCCTCGGCCGATCCTGGTCCTTCCTGCGCATGCCCGCTGTTTCCGGGAATCGCCTGGCGGAGCTGTGCCAGATGCGCTCCGAGCGCCGTCGGCATCTCGCCCTCGCGTGGCGCAGCGGTCGTGCTGTCCGTGCCGGACAGCGTCAACCCCGCGACCGCTGCTGCGGCGAGCGCGAGGGTCACACCGCACGCGGCCAGCGCGTGCCTTCTCCTGCGGGTCATCGAGATCCCCCTGGATCGTGGTCGCGCCCGCTCTCGCGTGCGCGCTGACGGCTCGAGGTCCTCCGCGTCGAGACTCTCCTGCAGACGCGCGACGATCTCGCTGTTGACGCTTCGTCCCGAGCGAGAGGCAGCCGCAACGAGTCGGTCGCGCAGTGCGACCGGCATACGGAGTAGAAAGCGGTGCCTCTCCCCTGACACTCTGGGCGGGCACTATGCCCATCCCACGCCGGGATATCAACCCTCTCGATCGAGTGATATCGCGGGTGGCGGCGTCGGAAGGTCTGCGTTGTAAGGAAGCTGTACGGGACCGGCGTCGATCGCGCGGCGACGTTCGATACTCCTCACATGCGGATCGCGGCTGCATCGTTGCTCGTCACGTGTGTCGCAGCGCTTCTGGCCACCGCGGACGTCCGGGCTGCTGGGCCGGCGCTCCGGATCGTTCCAGGCCCGTCCCTCGCCGTCGCAGGAACCGGGTTCGTTCCTCGCACGATCGTCCTGGTGCGCCTGAAGGGGCCCGACGTCGCGAGGCTCGTTCGTGTTCGAAGCGGCCGGAACGGCGGCTTCCTGGTGCGGTTCGCGATCGAGAACTGCTCGTTGACGGCGATCACGGCCACGGGTACCCAGAACCGGAGCGCACGGATCCCGACGCCCTGGTTCGTGCGCGAGTGCCCGCCGCCCCCGCCGCTCGACCCGGCGGTCAACCTGGGCTAGCCGTGCGGCTTGGCCATGGCGTGGAAGTCGAGCGCCTCGTCGAGCACGCTCTCCTCCACACCGGCCTCGCGCGCGACCTCGCGCAGCGAGCGGCCTGACGACGCGGCTTCCTTCACGATCTCGGACGCCTTGTCGTAGCCGATGTACGGGTTGAGGGCGGTCGCCGCGCTCAGCGTGCCCTCGGCGTACTGCTCGTTTCGCTCCCGGTTCGCCTCGATCCCCGACACGCACTTCTCGGCCAGCAGGCGTGACGCGCTCGCGAGGATGCCGATCGACTGAAGCAGGTTCCGCGCGATGAGCGGCACGTAGACATTCAGCTCGAAGTGCCCGTTCATGCCGCCGATCGTGATCGCGGTGTCGTTGCCGATCACCTGTGCCGCCACCTGCGTCACGACCTCCGGGATCACCGGGTTGACCTTGCCGGGCATGATCGACGAGCCCTTCTGGAGCTCGGGAAGGTAGAGCTCGGAGAGCCCGGCTCTGGGCCCCGAGCCCATGAGCCGCAGGTCGTTTGCGATCTTCGTCAGCGAGACGGCAACGACCTTGAGGGCGCCCGAGGCCTCGACGAGGCCGTCGCGCGCTGCCTGCGCCTCGAAGGGGTCCGCGGGCGCGGACACGGGAAGGCCGGTCGACTCGTGGAGCAGCGCCCGCACCTTCGCCGCGAAGTCCGGATGCGTGTTGAGGCCCGTTCCCGTGGCGGTGCCGCCGAGAGGAATCTCGCCGAGCCGCGGCAGCGCATCCTTCACGCGCGCGATGCCCTGGCGGGCCTGCGCCGCATAGCCCGCGAACTCCTGGCCGAGCGTGACCGGGACAGCGTCCATCAGATGCGTCCGGCCGGACTTGACGACGTCGTCGAACTCCTTCGCCTTCCCCTCGAGGGCGTGCGCGAGCTGCTCGAGCGCGGGCAGCAGATCGTTCACCGCCTGGTCGAGCGCCGCGAGGTGGACGGCCGACGGGAAGACGTCGTTCGACGACTGGCCCATGTTGACGTGGTCGTTGGCGTGGACGTCCTCGCCTGCGAGCGTCGCGATGACCTCGTTGGCGTTCATGTTGGAGCTCGTGCCAGAGCCCGTCTGGAATACGTCGATCGGGAACTGGTCGTCGAACTCGCCCGCCGCGATCCGGTCCCCCGCCGCGGCGATGCGCTGAGCTAGGTCCGGGTCGAGCAACCCGAGGTCGGCGTTCGCGCGGGCGGCCGCCGCCTTGATCCGACCGAGCCAGTGGGCGACGGCGACGGGGATCGGCTCGCCCGAGACCGGGAAGTTCTCGACCGCTTTCGTTGTCTCGCCCCCCCAGAGCTCGTCTCGTTCGGCCGTCCCGCTCATCGCCGTCGAGTGTATCGCCGCCCAGGGGACTGACCCCGCCGGGGTCTGTCCCCCGCGGCGCATCCCCAAGCCGATGCCTCGCGGGGGTCAGTCCCCTTCGGGGACCGATCCCTGGCCCAGCAGCTTCCGCAGCACGTACGGGAGGATCCCGCCGTGGCGGACGTACTCGCGCTCGCGCGGGGTGTCGAGCCGGAGGATCGCGCGGAACTCCTTGTCGTCGGCGCGTACCGTCACCTCGCGCGCCTCGCCGTTCTCCACGCCCGTCACCGAGAACTCCTCGCGTCCACTCAACCCGAGCGTCTCGCGAGTTTCGCCGGGGAGGAACTGCAGCGGCAGGATTCCCATCATGAGCAGGTTCGAGCGATGAATCCGCTCGTAGCTCTCCGCGATCGCCGCCTTGACTCCCAGGAGGTTCGGTCCCTTCGCCGCCCAGTCGCGCGAGGAGCCGGAGCCGTACTCCTTGCCTGCGAGCACGACCGTCGGGACGCCTTCCGCGAGGTAGCGCTCTGCGGCCTCGAAGATCGTCGTCTCGTCGCCCGAGGGAAGATGCACCGTCCAGGTGCCCTCGGCATCGGGAACGAGCAGGTTCCGTAGCCGCACGTTCGCGAACGTGCCGCGCACCATCACCTCGTGGTTCCCGCGGCGCGAGCCGTACGAGTTGAAGTCGGCCCGCTCGATGCCATGCTCGACGAGGTAGCGCCCGGCCGGAGAGTCCGGCTTGATCGAGCCTGCGGGGGAGATGTGGTCCGTGGTGACCGAGTCGCCGAGCGAGACGAGGCAGCGGGCGCCGACGACGTCCTCGACGGCGCCTGCCTCGCGCGCCATACCCGCGAAGTACGGCGGCTGGCGCACGTACGTCGATGCGTCGTCCCACGCGAACACGGAGCCCTCCGGGACGGGGAGCTCGCGCCATTCCGGGTCGCCGGTGTACACGTCCGCGTAGGTCCGCTCGAACATCTCCCGCCCGATCGCGCCGTCGACCGTCTCCCGCACTTCGTTCGGCGACGGCCAGAGGTCGGAAAGGAACACCGGCTCACCATTCGCGTCGTGCCCGAGCGGCTCGGTCGCGAGATCGACGTCCATCCTCCCGGCCAGCGCGTACGCCACGACGAGTGGCGGGCTCGCGAGGTAGTTCGCCTTGACCTCGGGATGCACGCGCGCCTCGAAGTTCCGATTTCCGGACAGCACCGCGCAGGCGACGAGCTCCCCCTCGGCGATCGCGTTCGAGACCGGTTCCGGGAGCGGCCCCGAGTTCCCGATGCATGTCGTGCAGCCGTAGCCGACCGTATGGAAGCCGAGGGCCTCGAGATACGGCGTCAATCCGGCGCGGTCGAAGTAGTCGCTGACGACCTTGGAGCCGGGGGCAAGGCTCGACTTCACCCAGGGACGCCGGTCGAGGCCGCGCTCGACGGCCTTCTTGGCCAGCAGGCCTGCTGCGACCATGACCGACGGGTTCGAGGTGTTCGTGCAGGACGTGATCGCCGCGATCACGACAGCGCCGTGGTCGAGGTGCACGAGCTGGCCGTCGAGCTCGCATTCGATCCCGGTGCGGGCCGGCACCACGGCGACAGGCGCCGCCTGGACAGCCTGGTCGCCGAGCGGCTCCTCCGCGCCGGGGTCGGAATGGCTCGGCGGGTCGCTCGCGGGGAACGACTCCGCAACCGCCTCGTCGACCGCGTTCCCGTAGTCGACGCCGAAGGTTGGAAGCGCTTCGAGGAACGCGCGCTTCGCGTCGGCGAGCGCTATTCGGTCCTGCGGCCGGCGCGGCCCCGCAAGAGACGGCTCGACGCTCGCGAGGTCGAGCTCGACGATCTGCGAGTAGGTCGCAGGCTCGCGTCGGGTCGTGCCAGAGGAGGTTCTCCTTGCAGTACGCCTCGACGAGCGCGACGCGTTCCTCGTCGCGTCCGGTCAGGCGCAGGTAGAGCAGCGTCTCCGCGTCGACGGGGAAGAAGCCGCACGTCGCGCCGTACTCGGGCGACATGTTCCCGATCGTCGCGCGGTCGGCGAGCGGCAGGCCGGCGAGCCCTTCGCCGAAGTACTCGACGAACTTGCCGACGACCCCCGTGGCGCGGAGCATCTGGGTCACGGTGAGCACGAGGTCGGTCGCGGTCGCGCCCTCGGGCAGCTGGCCATGAAGACGGAAGCCCACGACCTGCGGCACGAGCATCGAGATCGCCTCGCCCAGCATCGCTGCCTCCGCCTCGATCCCACCGACGCCCCAGCCGAGCACGCCGAGCCCGTTCACCATCGTGGTGTGCGAGTCGGTGCCGACGAGCGTGTCGGGGAACGCCCGGCCGTCGCGTGCCTCGACCACGCGGGCGAGGAACTCGAGATTGACCTGGTGGCAGATCCCGGTGTTCGGCGGGACGACCTTCAGCGCGTCGAAGGCCCCCTGGCCCCAGCGCAGAAACGCGTACCGCTCGCGGTTGCGGCGGAACTCGAGCTCGGCGTTTCGCCGGATCGCGAGGCGGCTCGCGAAGTCGTCCACCTGCACCGAGTGGTCGATCACGAGCTCCGCGGGGATGAGCGGGTCGATCAGGCTCGGATCGCCACCGAATGTCGACATCGCGTCGCGCATCGCCGCGAGGTCCACGACCGCGGGGACCCCGGTGAAGTCCTGGAGGAGGACCCGCGCCGGTGCGAAGGTGATCTCCCGCGACGGCTCGGCCTTGGCATCCCAGGTCGCCACCGCCTCGACGTCCTCCTGCGTCACGTTCATCCCGTCCTCGCGGCGGAGGACGTTCTCGAGCAGCACGCGGAGCGTGTACGGCAGGCGTGCGACGTCGTAGCGCGACTGGAGCGCGTCGAGCCGGAACACCTCGTGGCTCGCTCCGCCGACCGTGAGCGTCGAGCGCGCGCCGAAGGTGTCGGGGTGGGCCATCTCGTTCGATCCTACTCCTGGCATGTAGCTCCTCTCATGGCTCCAGCGTGAACCCCAGCACGCGAAAGTCGCGGTCGAGGCCGAAGACTGCGGCCGCGCGACCTTCGGTCGCCGTGATCGCCCCGACGCAGTCGGTGAACGAGAGACGTGCCTCCGGATGACGTTCCATCAGCTCCCAGGCCTTCGCGTCGACCTCGGGGTCGGTGTGACGGACGATGAGGCGGCCCGAGTCCACGGCCGCGTCCAGAAGCTCGCGGAAGGCGAGCGCCACAGGGAGCCCTGCGTCGAAACGCAGGCGCGTGGCGGTCTCGGAGACCACGAGGTCGGACGTGAGCAGCACGTCGCCGTTCTCTCGCAGCTCCCGGTAGTGGTCGCGAACGCGCTCGTGCGCGCGGTCGCGCCGCCAGAGCAGGGCGATGAAGGCGCCGGTGTCGGCGTACACGATCCTCACTCGCGCTCCTTGGGCGCGCCGTAGAGGTAGTGGTCGTGCTCCTCCGCGACGTCGTCGGGCCCGGCGTCGTCCTCGACGAGGCCGATCAGCCGCTCGAGCGGATCGTCGGTCGGCTCGCTCCCGCTCGCGAGGTACCGCTGGAGGGCCTCCCGGATGTGCGACGCCTCCGACCGTCCGGTCCGGGCCGCAAGGCGCTTGAGGGCTCGCTCGCTCGCGTCGTCGAGGTAGATCTGCTTCCGACGCATACATCACAGTATACATCATCTCGAGCGTATCGAGCTCCTCTCCGGGAACGAGGCGCTGGATCGACTCGAACAGCTCCCGCTCCTCGAGACGGACGTGGTCGTGGAGCAGCGCCCCGAGGTCGCGGAGCGTCTGCTCGCGAACGTCGTCCGCCGCGACCTCGGCGCGCAGCGCCCGGGCGAGGCCGTGGAGCTCCATGTGCTCGCGCAGGATCCGCTCGACGAGCGCCGCGTCGGCGCCGTCGTGACGCAGGTAGACGGGGAACAGCTCCTCCTCCTCACGGCGGAAGTGCTCGACCGTGTCCGTGAAGAAGGTCTCGACGTATGTCGAGGCGGCGCCGAGCCGCTCGTCGGCGCCGCCGTCCGCGGCCCGCAGGAGCCGGCGCGCCTGGACGAGCTCGTGGTGATGGTCTTCCGACAGCGGGACGAGCGCAGGGTGCCGCTTCACGATTCGTCGAGGTGATCGAGGTAGTACCGGGCCGCCCGGTCGTAGCCGTGGAGGTCGGACCCGTCCACGACCAGCTGGCCGAGGATCCGGAACGCCTCGGGCTCGCGACCGCCGCTGCGGAGCGCGAGCGCGAGGAACAGGCGAAGCTCGGCGCGCTCCGGGTACTCGGCGACGGCAGCTTCGAGCACGCGGATCGCGTCCTCGTGGCGCGCGAGGTTCCGGTACGTCGAGCCGAGCCCGAGAAGGGCGCGGGGGCGCTCCGGCTCGTCGAGGCCGAGCGCGAGCGCCTCCTCGTAGCACGGCACGGCCTCGGCCTCGCGCCCCTCGCGGTCGTGCGCGCACGCCTGCTCGAAGAGCTCCAGAGCCGCTGTCATGCGTCCGGGCCCGCTTCCTCGCGACGCAGGCGTTCCAGTCCACGCTCTGTGAGCGACGGTTCGCCGGTGTCGAAGTGCCGCTTGACGGCCTCGGCATACGGGCGTGATACGCGACGCGCGTACGCACCGAGGCCCTCGTCGCGAACCGGCGCGAGATCCTCGCGATACGGGTCGAGGACGTGCTGGCGGCCGACGTACCTGGCCGAGTTGAAGAACGCTAGGCCGATCCCGACCGAGACCTCGAGGAGGCTCGTCCCCTCGCGTCGGGCTGCCTCCCGCAGCCCGTCGTAGACGCCTGCCAGCTCGTCGGGCCTTGGAAGCGAAGCGGTGTCGCGGCGGATGTCGTCGAGCGACTCCCGGAGCGCGCGGAGCTCCAGAGGAGGGATGTCGACGAGCCGCGCCGTCGTCCCGGAGACCCCCTCGAGCGCGCCGAGCAGGTCGTCGACCGACCCTGGCGACGATCCGTCGGGGAGCGCGCCCGCGCGCACCAGCTCTGCGACGAAGGCGTCGAGGTAGACCCGGGAGCCGTGCGAGACGTCCGCGACGGCGGCGAGGATCCAGAGAGGAGAGAACCCGAACGCGGCGATCGACCCGAGCTCGACCACGTTGCCCACGCCCTTTCGCATCGCCAGGCGGCCGGGGTCGGGCTCGAACTCGTTCTGCACCTCGACGCGCGCTTCGACTCCACCGACCAGCTCGATCGTGACGCGTAGGAGGTTCTTCGCCGTCGCCTCGTACAGACGCGAGCCGCGCACGACCCGGGGCAGGGTCAGCTCGAACGTCTCGTGGAGCATGCCGCCGAGCGTCGCGGCGATCACACGCACCGCTCGCTCAGGCAGGGAGACGAGGAAGGTTCCGCGAGCCACGGTCGTTAGCATCATCGTCGATGGCGACCGACGAGATCCGCGATCTGCTCGAGCAGGCGTTCCCCGGCGGGTCGATCGACGTGCTCGACCGCACCGGCGGCGGCGACCACTTCCACGTGACGGTCGAGAGCGGCGCGTTCGACGGGCTGTCGCTCGTCGAGCAGCACCGGCTCGTCAACCGTGCGCTCGCCGCGCCGCTCGCCGACGGCACCATCCACGAGCTTCGCATCACGACGAAGGGACAACCATGACGCTCCGCGAGCAGATCCAGCACGTGATCGACGACGAGCCGGTCGCGATCTTCATGAAGGGGACCCCCGAGCGGCCGGCGTGCGGCAACTCGATGCGCGCGCTTCAGGCGCTTCACGGCGCGGGAGCGCCGATCACGGCCGTCGACGTCCTGCCCGACCCGCAGATTCGCCAGGAGCTCTCGGCGCTCTCCGACTGGCCGACGATCCCCCAGGTGTTCGTCAAGGGACGAGCTGATCGGCGGCGCCGACATCACCGAGGAGCTGTACGCCTCGGGTGAGCTCGGGCGCAAGCTCGACGACGCGCTCGGCGCCGAGCGCGAGCAGGTCGTGAAGACGGTCGCAGTGGCTTCACGGGACTGACCCCGCGCAACAGCGCCTTAACGGGTCACAACATGAGGTTCACAGCGCGGCGCCTATAACGGAGGCGTGACCTCCCCCGAGTTTCTCGATCGCCCAGGCGCGACCCACGTCCAGCGTCCCGACCGGGTGGCGTCCACCGCCAAGCCGCTTGCCGCGCTTGCCGCCGCCGCACTCCTCGGAGGCAGCGCGGCGCTCGGCGGTGCAGCCTTCCTCGGGGCGTTCGACGAGTCCGACGCGGTCGTCGAGGCGACGCCGATCACGAGCCGCGCCGGGCAGTCTCAGACCGGCTCGACGTCGATCGACGTCGCGGAGATCTACCGCCGCAGCGGGCCGGGTGTCGTCCAGATCACGTCGACATCGCCGGGCGAGACGGGAACCGATCCCTTCGGCAACACCCAGCCGGGCCAGTCCCAGCAAGCGCTCGGCTCCGGGTTCGTGATCGACAAGGAAGGCCACGTCGTGACGAACTTCCACGTCGTCGACGGAGCGACGGACATCGAGCTCGGCTTCTCGAACCAGGACACCGTCAAGGCGACGATCGTGGGAACCGACGCCTCCACCGATCTCGCGCTGCTGAAGGTCGACGTCGATGCGCAGGCACTCACGCCGCTGGCGCTGGCCGACTCGGACAACGTCGAGGTCGGCGAGCCGGTCGTCGCGATCGGAAACCCGTTCGGGCTCGAGCGCACCGTCACCGCCGGGATCGTGAGCGCGCTCCAGCGCGAGGTCAGGGCACCGAACAGCTTCACCATCGACCACGTCATCCAGACCGACGCGCCGATCAACAGCGGCAACTCGGGCGGCCCGCTGATCGACGCCGACGGTCGTGTGATCGGCGTCAACTCCCAGATCGAGACGGCGAACGGTGGCGGCGGAAACGTCGGGATCGGCTTTGCCGTCCCGTCCAACACCGTCAAGAGCGTCGTCGCCCAGTTGCTCGACGACGGACAGGTCGACCGCCCGTACGTCGGCGTGACGCTCCAGGAGATCGACCCGAACGTCGCCGACGTGCTGAAGCTTCCGGCCGACAAGGGTGTGCTCGTCGGCGCCGTCCAGGACAACAGCCCAGCGGACAAGGCGGGCATCGAAGGCGGCGAGACCGAGGTCGTCGTCGCCGGCCAGACCTACCAGATCGGCGGCGACATGATCGTCGCGATGGACGGCAAGGACGTCGCAACGGTCGACGACCTACGTGAGGCGATCGCATCGCACAAGCCGGGCCAGACCGTTCGCGTGACGGTCGTCCATGCCGACGGCGAGCGCGAGACGCTCAGCGTGAAGCTCGCCCGCGTGCCCGACACGCCGCGTTAGCGCAAGACCGGGACGCGGCTCGAGCCACGTCCCCTCACTCACCGCGACCGCAACGCGTCGTCGGTGAGCTGACGGCCGAGGGCGATCAACGCCCGCTTCGCGTCGAGCGGCCACTCGAGCCCGGAGCGGAACGTGGGGTCGAGCGCAAGCTCACCCGGGTCGCCGCGCACGATCGTCAGGGGAAGGGCGCGGTCGTGTCGGAACGGGAAGCGAGCGCTCGCGAACTGCCGCTCGACCTCCGCCACCGCGGCACGTCGCCGCCAGGGCGATGCACTACGCCTGACGGTCTCGAGCACGCTGTCGCGTAGCGAAGCGAGCTCGCGGACCGAGGCGTCCTTCTCCGCTGCCGAGCGCACCTCGAGCTCGGTGTTGCGCGCAACGGTGACGCGCATCAGGCGCACGATCATGTCGGCGAGATGCGGCGGCTCCCCTCGCTCCTGGCGGTCCTCGGCAGCGCGGAGCTCGCCGATCAGGGCCCGAACCGGAGGAACCGCGCGGAACGGCTCCAGCCGTCGACGGAGTCGCTGCAGATTCTCGGGTGAGGAGCGAGGCGTGCGGGACACGTAGCGGAAGCCCACGATCTCGCGGACGGCCGGGTTGTCGTACGCGTGCCCGAGCGGGAAGTTCCGCACCCAGCCTCCGTCCGTGCCGATCACGTCGTCGACCCGAAGCGGGAGGACGAGCGCGCTGATCGCAGCCGACGCGAGCACCGCCCGCGCCATGACGTCGGACTCCGCCGTGCGGCTCGAGTAGATCCGCTCGTAGGCATGTCGCTCGTCGAGGTCCGAGTCCGTCACGTCGGTAACGCACACGACGAGCTCGATCGCCGATGCGGCCGCCTCGCGCGCCAGCTCGTCGATCGGAGTAAGCCGCTCGGCGATCGTGTCCGGAAGCGCGTAGTCGTGCAGGCCCGTGAGCAGGAGCTGCCACAGCCGGTTCGGGCGGAACGTCTCCTCGGGCCGGAGCTCGAGCACGAACTCCTCGAGCTCGTCCAACCGGTCGATGACGGCCATCAGGCCGGACAGGGCCCCGGCCGACGTGCCGTATACCCAGCCGACCCGTTCCCACAGCGGATCCTCGCGAAGACGGCGAAGGAAGCCGAGCTCGAGCAGCAGCCCATTCATGCCTCCCCCCGAGAGGACGATCGCGAGATCGCGTTCGTGCATCGCATCTATTGTGCTGGCGTGGAGAGGGAGGCAGAGCGGGGCTACGTCCTCGTCGAGGAGGACGAGCTGCTCGAGGACGAGGCGCTGTGGCGCGACGACGCCGGTGACGACCACACCGGCTGGTGGTGCGTCCGCACCGATCCGTTCCCGTGCCCGGCCGACGGCTGCGCGTTCGTCGCCGAGTTCATGACTGCCGCGCACCTCGTCCTCGTCTGGCAGGAGCGCGACGACCCCAACCTGCTCTGGCACGCCCAGCGGGCCAAGGAGGTCGGCCGGAACCCGCGCGTCGTCTCCTACGAGCGCTCGTATGGCCCGAGCGCCTCGTACTACGCCTGGGAGGCGGCCGGACGCCCCGTGCACGGGGTGAAGGGCAAGAAGCCGGTGTCTTCCTGACGGAAGACACCTAGTCACCCTCCAAGAACTTTGACCGGTGACGCGTAGGCGGCTACGGTCGTTGCCGTGGGCACCAGCTTCCAGCCGGGCGGGCGGGCGCCGGCGCCACCGCCGCTCGATCTCGTCCAGGACTTCGTGAACACGGAGATCCCGGACTGGAACCGGGACGACATCGCGACGCCGGAGGCTCTCGAGACGTGGCTCCAAGGACATCGTCTGCTCGCCGCAGGTGAGACGGTCGATGCGGACGCGTTCGTGACCGCGCGTGCCCTGCGCTCCACGCTCCGAGAGCTTGCGCTCGCCAACACGCTGGGCGAGCGGCCCCCGGCGGGCCGGCAGGCGGCGATCGATGGGATGCTCGAGTCGTTCCCACTCGTGCTCCGCCTCGCCGGACCTGCTCCCGGGCTCACTCCGGTCCCCACGGCTGCGTCGCTGTCGCTCGCACGTCTCGTCGCGATCGTCGCCGAGGCGCAGCTCGGCGGTAGCTGGGAGCGCATGAAGGCCTGCCGTCAGGAGACGTGCGGCTGGGTGTTCTACGACAGCTCGCGGAACCGCTCCTCGAGCTGGTGCTCGATGCAGATCTGCGGCGGCCGCGAGAAGGCTCGCGCGTATCGACGAAAACGGGCGGCGAGCGCTCCATGATGCGAAGCGCCTGGTACGTGGTCACGCTCGCGTTCGGCCGTCTGCGCCGCCGCGGGTCCGGCGCGCTCGCTGCCGCGCTGGGGATCGCTGCTGCTGCGGCGGTGCTTGCGGGGATCCTGGCGGGAGCGACCGTGGCGAAGGACCGCGGCGTCGCGCAGGACGTCGAGCGCCTTCCGTCGGCCGCGCGAGCGGTGCGCGCGGTGTGGTTCGGCGTTCCGGTCGGGGAGGACGAGGGCTGGCGGTCGCTGGACACGGCCGCCCGAGCCGCGCTCGAGCCGCTTCCCGCAGGAGAGCCGACCGCGGTCGCGATGGTCAGGGAGAGCACGGTCGGCGGCACCTTCGCGGGGCTCGCCGCCGTCGACGGTCTCGCGCCGCACGTCCTGCTCCGCTCGGGTCGCCTCCCCCGGACATGCACGCTCGAGCGCTGCGAGGTCCTGCGGCTGCGAGGCGAAGGGAGGCTCCCGGACGTTCCCGGGCTGCGGGTCGTCGAGGTCGGCACGGCCACCCTGCGCTCCCGCCAGCTGTTCGGCGACTTTCTCGCCCCGACCGACAACGCCCTCGCCGACGCGCAGCTGGCGCCGGCACTCCGCGACGCGGCGCAGTACCACCGCCCGCCTCCCGCGCCGCTCGTCGTCGCCGAGGGCGTCGCCAGGCTCGCCTCGTCGCCGGTGCTCGCTCGGTCGTATCGCTCGTACGCCTGGGTCCAGCCGCTCTCTGCCGGAACTCCGAGGCTGTGGCAAATCGGCTCGCTCGTCGACGAGGCCGATGCTGCCCGCGCCGAGCTCGAGTCGCGGTCGACGTCGTGGTCTCTGACACTGCCCGCGCAGGAGCTCGGGGAGGCGGAGCGCGACGCGACCGTGTCCGGGCGCAGGCTGTTGCTCGTGGGCGGCGAGGCCGCAGCTCTTCTCGTGGCATTCGCGGTGCTCGCCGCCGGCGCCCTCCGCCGCGACCTCGCGGCCGCACGGCGGCGGCTGACCTGGCACGGCGCACGGCGGTGGCAGACCACCCTCTTGACGGGGACGGAGAGCGCCGCCGTCGGATTCGGCGGTGCGCTGGTCGGGTGGCTGGTCGGCGCCGCCGGCGGCGCCATCGCGGCAGCGGCCGCTGGGGCGCCCGTCCGGGAGGTCCTCTCCGAGAGCGTGTTCTCGCCGACAGGTCTGCTGCTCGGTGTCGCCACCGCCGTGATCGCAGCGTGCGTAATCGCCGTGACGGTCTCGCTCGATCCTGGACGAGGGCGTCGCGTCGGGCCTCTCGAGATCGCGGCGCTCTTCGCGGCCGTGGCGGCGCTCGCCGTCCTGCTGAGCGGCGCGGTCGATGCCGACGAGCTCGCAGCGGGCGGCGCCTCGCCGGCGGTGCTCTTGCTGCTTCCCGGCCTCGTGGCCTTCGCCGCCGCGGTGGCCGCTGCTCGGTTGCTTCCGGTCGTCGGTCGATCCGCTGCTCGTCGCGGGCGAGGAAGCGGGGCTCGGCTCGCGGGCGTCTCTCTCGCCCGTTCGCCCGGCGCGGCCGGGATCGCGGTCGCGTTCCTCGCGCTCGCGATCGCGCTCGCGGGGCTTGCGGAGGCCTACAGGTCAACGCTCGCGACGGGGGAGCGCGACCAGGCGGCCTTCGCAGTCCCGGCCGACGTCGTCGTGCGCGAGGACCTCCGCTCCCTCGTACCCGTGCTGCGAGCGGCGCCCCTCGAGCGCTACGCATCGCTTCCCGGCGTCGAGGCGGTCCACGCGGTGACGCGTCTGAGTGCGAGCGCGGGCCCCGCCGCTGCGGTCTCCGGGGTGACCGTGCTCGGCGTCCCACCGGACGCTCTTCGCTCGTTGCCCCTCTGGCGGGGCGAATGGGGCGTGACGCGCGACGGCCTCGCGGACTCGATCGCGACGGACGGCCCGACGGAGCTCCGTGGCGCGCGCCTGGGCGGCTCGGAGCTCGTGCTCGAGGTCGACCGTGGGCTCCTCGCCTACCGCGCCATCATCGAGCAGCCCGACGGCCGCTTCCGCACGCTCGAGCTCGGGTCGGCGGATGCCCGGCAGCCCAGAGTGCTTCGCGGGCGCCTGCCGCAGGCGGCTCGAGGCGGCCGTCTCGTGGCGCTCGAGCTCGTCGCGCCGCGGCTCGTCGACCGCGGCGCCGACGCGGGGATCGCGCTGCGGGGAACGACAACCCTCCGCATCCCAGGGTTGTCGCTCGACGGCTGGATCGGCGACGGCGGTGTCGACGTCTCGGGCGCCACGTCCGACACGGGCACCATCGGGATCGAGTACGCCGTCACCGCGCAACGCCGTGCCCGCGTCCGACCACGGCAGCCGAATGACGGGAATCCGCCCGCGGCGGCGGTGACCCCTGCGCTGGGCGAGCTCGCCGGCGGTGTTGGTGGATTGCTGCCGCTGCGGATCGGCGGCGAGACGGTCGACGTCCGGGTCGCGGAGGTCGTCGAGCGCATCCCCGGAACCACCGGGGACGCGATCGTCGCCGATGCGGGCGCGCTGAGGACGGCGGTCGACACGCGCGCCCCCGGCGCCGCCCCCGTCGGCGAGCTGTGGTTGAACGTCGAGGACGGCGAGGAGGGCCACGTCGAGGCTGCGCTCTCGCGCCGTCCCTTCGCCGTGCTCGAGAAGCGGTCACGGGCCGAGCTCGAGGCCGATGCACGGCGAGATCCGCTCGGTCACGGCACGCTCCTCGCGCTCGGCGCCGCTGCGCTCGCCGCGCTCGTGCTCGCAGTCTGGGGCCTCGTCCTCGCGATCCGCGCCGACCTCCGCGACGACCGAGGGGAGCTGGTCGACCTCGAAGCCCAGGGCGCGACGCCCACGCTGCTGCGGAGGGTCGTCGCAGCGCGCGCGACGCTCGCCGCCGCGGTGGGCGTGCTCGGCGGGGTGGTGGGCGCGATCCTCCTCGCATTCCTCGTCACCCGGGTCGTCTCCGTCACCGCCCGCGCGACGGCGCCCGAGCCTCCGCTCGCGACCACCGTCGATCCGCTCGTGCTCGTCGTCGCGGCACTCGCGTTCGCGGCGTCCGCGGCGGCGCTCGTGGCGCTCACCACGAGACGTGCGTTCTCCGAGCCACGGGGCCCCGGCAGGATCGGTGGTGAGGGGTGACGGCGCTCGTCGACCTCCACGAGGTGTTCGTGGTTCACCCTTCGGAGGAGGGTGGCGTCGCGGCGCTTCGAGGGCTCACGCTCGCGGTCGAGCGTGGCGAGCTCTGCGTCGTGCTCGGGCCGAGCGGCGCCGGAAAGTCGACCCTCGTACGGGTCGTCGCGGGACTCGAGCGGCCGTCGGCCGGCCGGGCGGTCGTCGACGGCGTCGACGTCGGCGCGGCGCCGGCGCACGTCGTCGCGCGTCACCGCGCTCGTGTCGTCGGCTATGCCGATCAGCACTACTGGCGCGCGCTGTCCGCCGAGCTGACCGCCGAGGAGCTGGTCGCGCTTCCACTCGGGCTCCGCGGCGCCACCGGCCCCGAGCGGTCACGCCGGGCGCGCGAGCTGCTCGAGCGCGTCGGGCTTCTCGACCGGGCGGGTGCCTGTCCCGGGGAGCTCTCGGGTGGTGAGCAGCAACGGATCGCGCTCTGCGCGGCCCTCGCCCACTCGCCTGCGCTGCTCGTCGCGGACGAGCCGACGGGCGAGCTGGACGAGACGACCGCGGAGACGGTCCTCGACCTCCTCGCCGAGCTGGCACGAGAGGAAGGCGCCGCAGCGCTCGTCGTGAGTCACGACCCCGCCTCGGCACGCGTCGCGGATCGCGTCGTGCACGTCCGTGACGGCCGGATCGGCGAGGAGCGCACGGGGAGCGAAGACACGGTGGTGATCGGGCGCGGCGGATGGCTACGCGTTCCGGAGGAGTCGCTCCGCGCCGCGGGGATCGGAGAGCGCGCGCTCGTCCGCGTTCGCGCCGACGCCGTCGAGCTCCGGCCGGTGGCGGACACGGTCGCGGCCGCCGAGGTCGTCCGGGGAGAGGCGCCGGTAACAGCTCCGGGCGCGCTCGTCGAGGCGCGCGGGGTGACCCGCAGGTTCGGCCACGAGGTCGCGCTCGAGCGCTTCGACGGCGTCTTCCCCCCGGGCACGCTCACCGTCGTGACCGGCCCGTCCGGCTCGGGCAAGTCCACGCTGCTCGCGCTGCTGGCGGGGCTCGACACGCCCGACGAGGGCGAGGTCCTCGTCGACGGCGTCGCGTTCTCCGACCTCGACCGAGAGGGACGCGCGGCGTTCCGTCGCGAGCGGATCGGCGTCGTCGGTCAGCTGCCCGGCCTCTCCGGGGTGCTCACGGCTCGCGAGAACGTCGAGCTTCCACTCGCCTTCCGCGACGTCGAAGGGCTCGAAGCGCGTGAGCGCGCGATGGACGCGCTCGCGATCGTCGGGCTCGCCGACCATGCCGAGCGCGCAGTCGACCGGCTCTCGGCCGGCGAGCGGGAACGTGTTGCGCTCGCCCGTGCGATCGCCGGCCGCCCAGGCGTCCTGATCGCGGACGAGCCGACCGCGCGGCTCGACAGCCTCACCACGCTCGCGGTCGGAGGTCTCCTCGCCGATCTCGCGCGGGAGCACGGGACAACGGTGATCTGCGCGACGCACGACCCCATCCTGGTCACGCTCGCGGGCGCCGAGATCGGCCTTCGGCGTGCGTTGGCCCCGCTACGATCGACCTGATGGCCAGCGCGAGCGACACCGTTCTCGTCTCGGGGATCCGTTGCGAGCGCTGCGTGATGCGCCTCGCGACCGCTCTCGAGGACCAGCCCGGCCTCGAGGCAGCGCACGCGAACCTCATGGGCGAGGTCACGCTCACGTGGGACGACGAGGTGACGTCGCGCGACGCACTTCTCGGGACGCTCGCCGGGGCAGGGTTCCACGAGCGTGTCCCGGCTTAACGGACACGGCGGGAATAGCCACGTCGCGACGGCCGTTCACCATCCCGTAACGACGCTGCTACGGTAGCCCGGTGGGCGAGCCGGAGACGGCCGAGCCGGACGGGGCGCGCCGTGTCGCGATGGAAGCTCGCGACCGTGTGCGCTTCGAAGAGGAGGCCCTCGAGCTCGCCGACCAGGTGTACCGGGTCGCGCGACGGTTCGTCTCCACCCGCGAGGAAGCCGAGGATCTGGTGCAAGACACCTATGCGAGGGCCTTCAGGAGCTGGCAGTCCTATACCCCGGGGACGAACCTCCGCGCCTGGCTCCTGCGGATCCTCACGAACCTCAACGTCGATCGCGGACGCCGGATTCAGCGCCGACCCGACGAGACACCGCTCGAGGAGCACGACTACTACCTCGCGAACAGCATCGCGGATGCGGGCGGTGAGCAGGTCCTCGACCAGGACCGCGTCGTCGAGCGGCTCTCGCAGGACTCGATCGTGACGGCGCTCTCCTCGCTCCCGGACGATTTCCGCGATGTCGTCGTTCTCGTCGACATCGGCGACTTCAGTTACGCCGACGCGGCCCAGATCCTCGACATTCCCATGGGCACCGTCATGTCCCGCCTCCATCGTGGGCGACGGCTCCTGAAGGCGAAGCTCGCGGAGGAGGCACCGGCATGAGCGAGGATTGCGACAAGTGCGAGAAGCTCCTCCAGGGGTACCTCGACCGCGAGCTGACCGTGGACGAGGTCACCGTCGCCGAGATGCATCTCGAAGGATGCGAGTACTGCCGGCGCCGGTATCGCTTCGAGGAGTCGCTGCGGGTGTACGTGCGCACGACCGCGGTCGAGCGGATGCCGCCCGGGCTGATGGCGAAGCTCGCGCAGCTCCGCACGACCGATCCCGGCGCGTCCGCTCCGCTGTAGGACACGGAGCGCGTCAGACGCGCTGCAGGTGCGTGTCCTCGAACCGGGTCGGGTACTTCAGCCCGTAGCCGACGGCGCGGTCGACCCCGATGTGCGCGGTCCAGATCAGCCCGACCTGCACGGCTGCGTCAATGTCCGCGAGCACCCCGATCGCCGCCAGCGGGACGGCGAGCGCGTACGTGTGGGCGAGGTCGTACACCACGGCGCCCACGCGCGGCCCGGCGGCGTAGCCGACGAACGAGAGATCGGGTGCGAGTGCGAGCAGCAACAAGAGCCACCAGGGGTAGCCCGCCCAGAAGTAGACCGCGACCGCCATGCCTGCGACCGCAGCCCCTTCGGCTCCGAGCAGCACCCGCGGTAGCCGGTCGACCACAGCCGAAATCCTAGGCCTGGTCTCGGTCACACTTCACCGACCCCCAGGTCGGCGGGCGTGTCGACGTCGCCCGGCGATCCCAGGTCATCGCACGGCACGAGCCGCGGCGCGACAACGCGCAAGCCTTCGTCCGGGACGTCAGCCCAGGCGGTGCGGGAGACGAGCAGCGGGTGACCGCGCACACCGCCGTACGAGGCGGCTACGACGTCGCCGCCGTTCTCGCGCCAGTCCTCTACCACGCGGCCGACGGCGTCAGGCGCCAGCCACGGCCCGTCGGCCATGATCACGACGGCCGCCTCGACGTCGTCGCCCAGCGCGGCGAGCCCGCAGCGGAGCGACGCGCCAGGCCCGCGCTCCCACTCGGCGCACGCAACCAGTTGATCGGGCGTACGTGACACCGTGTCACGTAGGTCGTACGCGCCTTCGACCACCACGACCTCGTCGACGGCGCTCGCCGCGAGGCGCTCGAGCACCTGCGGGAGCAGCAGGCGCTGCTTCGGCGACCCGAATCGCGTTGAGGCGCCCGCGGCGAGCACGACCGCGGCGATGCGGCTCACGACGACGCGGCGGTGACCGACTCGACGACGATCGGCTGGACCGGCTGCTCGGTCGCCGGGTCGCCGAGCGTGCCGATGTGCTCGACGACGTCGAGCCCTTCGGTTACCTCACCCACGACCGCGTACTCGGGCGGCAGGCCCACGTCGTCGCCCGTGACGACGAAGAACTGGCTGCCTGCGGTCCCGGGCGCCTCGGCGGCGGTCTTCGCCATCGCCACGACCCCCTTCACGTAACGGGTGCCCGGCGCGGGCTCGTCGACCGTCGAGTAGCCGGGGCCGCCGCCCCCCGACTGAGTCGGATCGCCGCCCTGGATCACGAACCCGGGCACGATCCGATGGAAGACGGTGTCGTCGAAGAAGCCGTCGCGGGCGAGCGACACGAGCGAGGCCGCCGTGGCAGGCGCAGCGGCCGTGTCGAGGGTGACGACGAAGGAGCCGCAGGAGGTCTCGAAGTCGAGCGTCCAGGTCTGCTCGGGATCGAGGCGCTCGGTCGGCGCCGTTGCACCGCCGTCGGCCCGAGGTTCGGGCGCCTCGACGCTCGCGCATTCGCCCGCGTGCGCGGTCGTCGTGGCGGTCTCGGTCGCGCCCGAGGTAGCGGTGTCCTCGTCGCCGCCGCATCCGGCGACCGCGACCGCGATCACAGCCAGGGCAACCGCTGCGGGCACACGCATCGCCCGAGGGTAGTTGACGAGCACTTCGCGCCGCCTGTACTGCTTGCGTTGTGGCCCTCACGCTGGAAGTCAACGGCGAGACGCATCTTCTCGACGTCCCGCCGACCCGGCGGCTGCTGACCGTCCTTCGCGAAGACCTCGCCCTCACCGGCCCGAAGCTCGGTTGCGGTGAGGGCGCCTGCGGCGCCTGCGCCGTCCTCATCGACGGGCTGCCGATGGCGTCCTGCCTGATCGCCGTCGGAGCAGCAGAGGGGAGACCAGTGACGACGATCGAGGGCCTGGCGCGCGACGGCCAGGCCCTTCAGGAGGCGTTCGTCGCGGAGGACGCTCTCCAGTGCGGGTTCTGCACTCCGGGGCAGATCGTTTCCGCGACGGCGCTCCTCGTCGACACGCCGCGGCCGACCCGCGACCAGATTCGCGTCGCCCTGGCCGGCAACATCTGCCGCTGCGGCGCGTACCCGAAGATCGAGCGAGCGATCCTCCGCGCGTCCGGGCAGGGCGTCGAGTGAGAACCAGGTTCGTCCGAACCCAGCGGGAGATGGAGGGGCGCTTCGAGGACGTCTGGGTGCTCGTCGACGAGGACGACGACCTCGAGACGTGGCCCGAGGCGACCGAGCTCGAGGTCGTCGGCAAGCCTGCGACCAGGCAGGACGGGCCGTTGCGGGCCAGCGGCGCGGCCCGCTTCACGGTGGACGTCGCCCTCCCCGGAATGCTCCATGCACGTGTCGTGCGCGCGCCCGTCGCGCGCTGCCGCGTGATCAACCTCGATCTCGACGCCGCGCGCGCCGTGCCCGGTGTCCGCGTCGTGCTCGGGCCGGAGGGGCCGTTCACGATGAGCGGGGAGCGCGTGCTCACCGGCGAGCCCGCCTGGGCCGGCGCGCCGATCGCCGCCATCGCCGCGGACACGCTGGAGCACGCCGATGCCGGCGTCGCTGCGCTCGCGCTCGACGTCGACGAGCTGCCGCCGCTCGAGCTCGACGGCGGGCTCGACGAGCAGCGGTTCACCGAGGACCCCCGCGAGACGGTGCGGGGTGACCCGGACAATGCCCTCGCGGCCGCAGAGGTGATCGTCGAGCTCGAGTGCGAGACGCCAGCTCATGTCCAGACCCCGCTCGAGCCGCACGCCGCCGTCGCACGCTGGGACGGCGACCGGCTGACGGCGTGGGTGTCGACCCAGGGCATGTTCGACGCGCGGCGCGAGCTTGCCACCCGGTTCGGGCTCTCCGCCGAGCAGGTGCGGGTCGTCTCCCAGTTCATCGGCGGTGGGTTCGGCGCCAAGCAGGGCGCCGGAGTCGAGGCACTTCTCGCCGCCGAGCTCGCGCGGGCCGCGGGGCGACCGGTGCGGCTCGTGCTGTCGCGGCACGAGGACCAGCTCGTCGGCGGTCGTCGGGCTCGGACGCGTCAGACCGTGACGCTTGGCGCCCGCCGCGACGGGTCGCTCCAGGCGATCGAGCTCGCGGCAGTCGTCGAGATGGGCGCAGGCGGGTGGGTCTTCCCCGTGGCGGAGCCGGCACTGTCGCTCTACGCCTGCCCCAACGTGCGGGCGATGGTCTTCCCGGTGCGCACGAGCCTCCGCGCGCAGAATGCATTCCGCGCTCCGGGTGTCGTGGAAGGCGTCACCGTCCTCGACCAGGCGATCGACGAGCTGGCGGCCGCGCTCGACCTCGACCCGCTCGAGCTGCGGCGCCGGAACCACGTCGACAACGACCAGGGATCGGGCCTGCCGTACTCGAGCAAGCAGCTGCTTGCGTGCTACGACCGCGCGGCCGAGCTCGCAGGGTGGGAGGGGCGGAACGCGCTGAAGCAGCCGCACGCCGACGGGCTGCTCCGCGGAATGGGCTGCGCGACGCAGATCTGGTGGGGCGGTGGCGGCCCGCCCGCCCACGCGACGATCCGCCTCGACGCCGACGGTCGCGCGCTCGTCACGACCGGCATCCAGGACATCGGCACCGGGACGCTGACCTCGGCGCGGATCGTCGCGGCGGAGGAGCTCGGGCTGACACTCGACCGTGTCGCGTCGCGCGGCGGCGACACCGAGCCGAACCTCTACGGCCCGGTCGCGGGCGGCTCGATGACGACCCCGGCGGTGCTGCCTGCCGTCCGCAGCGCGGCCGGCAAGGTGCGTCGCCAGCTGCTGAGCCTTGCGGCGGACGTCTTCGAGATCGCGGCCGAGGACCTGACCGTCTCGCGCGGACGGATCCGTTCGAGTGACGGCGCGCTCGACGAGGACGTCGTCGAGGTGACGGCCAAGCTCGGCAACGCGACGATCGACGGGTCCGGCGCCCGAGGGCCGAATCCCGACGGCTTCCGCGTCAACACCTTCGGCTGCCAGATCGCCCAGGTCGCGGTCGATGCCGGAACGGGCGTCGTTGCCGTCGAGCGTGTCGTCGCCGTCCACGACGTGGGGCGGATCGTCAATCCGCTCGCGGCGTCGAGCCAGGTCGAGGGCGGGGTCATCCAGGGGATCGGCTACGCGCTCTTTGAGGATCTCGTCGTCGACCCGACCACCGGAGTCCCGGTCAACGGTCATCTCGACGACTACAAGGTGCCGACCATCGCGGACGTGCCCGAGATCGTCGTCGACTTCGTCGACGTGCCCGACGCGAACCTTCCGAACCTCGGCGCCAAGGGGCTCGGCGAGCCGCCGATCGTGCCGACGGCCGCGGCAATCGCCAACGCGTTCGCCCACGCCACCGGCGAGCGCGCGACGGTGCTGCCGCTCACCCCGGCACGCGTGCTGGAGACGCTCGCGTGAGCGGGTACGCGCGGCCGGATTCCCTCTCGGAGGCGCTCTCGCTGCTCTCGGAGGACGGCGCGGTGCCGATGGGGGGCGGAACGGATCTCGCCGGTCAGGTCGATCGCGAGATTCGCGAGCCGGTGGTGCTCGTCGATCTCCGGGGCTCGGGGCTCGGGGGAATCGAGCCGGCCGACGGCGGCGTGCGGATCGGCGCCTCGGTGACGCTCTCGGAGCTCGCCGCTTCGACGCACGTCGTCCCGTACGCCGCGCTCGCGAAGGCCGCCTCGCTCGCGGCCTCGCCGCTCCTGCGCAACGTCGGCACCGTGGGTGGGAACCTCTGTCAGCACACGCGGTGCTGGTACTACCGCGGGGCCGAGTGGCATTGCTGGCTCGGTGGGGGCGACACGTGCTACGCGCAGCAGGGCGACCACCGCAAGCACGGGCTCGAGCCGGGTGACTGCATCTCCGCCCATCCGTCCGACCTCGCGCCGGCGCTCGCCGCCTGTGAGGCGATCGTCGAGCTCCGCTCGCGCAAGAAGTCACGCGAGCTGCCGCTGCTCGACCTGTACCGGCGTCCGACCGCAGACGACCGCTCGCTCGTCACGCTCCGGCAAGGCGAGCTCGTGACCGCCGTCCGACTGCCCCCACCGCCCGACGCCTCGGCCTACGAGCGGCTCGGGGAGCGAGCCGCGTTCTCCTTCCCGCTCGTCTCGGTGGCGGCCGCCCGCCGCGGCTCGGAGATCAGGCTCGTGGCGGCAGGCGTGGCGAACATCCCGCGCGAGCTCGATCCGACGGACCCGGTTGCCGGGCTGCAGGGAAGCCCGCAGTCGGCGTGGAAGCGCCGTGCGCTCGCGACGCTCGCGGAGCGCGCCCGCGCCGCCGTGGAGTAGCGTGCCGGCGTTCGGGGCTGGTACGGAGGCCGACGCGGAGGCGTTCGTGCTCGCGGCGACGAATCGCCAGCGAACACGGGCGGAGGCGATGCTCGACGCCCGACCCGACATCGCGGACGACCCGTGGGCTCGGCTCGTGCTCGGCCGCGGCTTCGACGGCGACCCGAACGCGCCCGGCGGCCCGCGCGACTGGCCGCCGCTTGTCTACGTCTGTCATTCGTGCTTCGCGTCGGCGACGCTCGCTCGGGAGCTGCTCGCGCACGGCGCCGACCCGAATGCGTTCTTCGTGAACGAGTACGGCCGGATGTCGGCCCTGTACGGCGCGGCCGGTGTCGCCCACGATCCGGAGCTGACGCGGGTGCTCCTGGAAGCGGGCGCCGATCCGGACGACGGCGAGTCGCTGTACCACGCGACCGAGGCCGAGAGCGTCGACTGCCTGCGACTCCTGCTCGAGCACGGAGCGGCGACGCGCGGGGCGAACGCGCTGGCGCATGCGCTCGACGGCGACTCGCTCGAGCACGTCCGCGTGCTGCTCGAGGCGGGCGCCGACCCGAACGAGGGCGCACTGGTCGCCCATGCCGTCCGCCGCGGTCGCGGCCCCGAGTTCGTGCGCCTGTTGGCCGAGCACGGCGCCGACCTCGATCGTCCGGGCGGAGAGAGCTGGCGCGGCAACGTGCCGCTTCGGACGCCGTACCAGCATGCGCGGTTGCGCGGCCGCGACGAGACGGCGCAGGTGCTCGAGGAGCTCGGCGCGTCCACCGAGCTGAACGCAGGTGACGCCGCCGTCGAGGCGCTCGCGCGCGGCGAGCGTCCCTCTGGCCCGCTACCCGAGCAGCCCGATCCCGACGCCCAGGAGGTGATCGTCCTCGCCGCCCTGCGCGGTCATCTCGGCGTTGTCGTCGAGACGGTCGGGCCGAACTTTCGCGGCGTGGTGGGCGGCTCGCCGGAGGGCTCGCTGCTCCACCACGCGGCGTGGGTCGGCTCGCCGGAGCTGGTCCGCGCGCTCCTCGCCGGCGGCGCCGACGCCGACGCGGGCGGCTCGGAGACCGGGACGCCGCTCTCCTGGGCCGCGCACGGCTCGCAGTACCACGCACTCGAGGGCCGGGACTACGTGGGCGTGGCAGAGCTCCTCGCCGAGGCGGGCAATACGGTTGACGCGAGCCTTCTCGAGGTCGCCGACGGCCCGCTCTACGAATGGCTGGAGTACCGGCTCGCGGATTGACGGCGCTTGTGGTGCGGGACGCGGCCAGAGGCCGCGTCCCGGCGGCGCTTCGCTCAGGCCGCGTGCGTGACCGCGAGGACGTTCGCGAGGTGGACGAGCCGGAACGCGCCCCGCTGCGCGCGTCGTCGCAGCGGCTCGTCGTCGCCCGCGGCCGCGGCGAGCTCCCACAGGTCACGCGTCCCGACGAGCAGCTCGCGGATCTGATCGGTCGAGCCGCGATGCCCGTTCGAGCGCTCGTCGCAGGCGTTGAGCGCTAGCCCGATCACGCCGAACGAGTCCGACGGATGCCGCATCCAGAGCATTGCCGAGGCCATCGTCAGGTACTGGTGGATCCGCAGGAACGTGACGGGGTGGGAAAGCTCCGTCGCTCCCTGCGGCGCGGTCGGGGCGACCGGCTCGAGCCCGTCCGCGATGCGAGCAGTCGTGTCGTGCAGCACCGCGCGCAGTTGGTCGTCGTCGAGCCCGGCTGCGCGGGCGGTGCGAATCGCGAGAAGGAGCGAGTTGGGCTGGCGTCCGTACGGATAGTCGGAGGCGTAGACGATCTGTTCGGGCGGGACGAGGCGGTAGAGGTCGAGGAGATCGAGCGCGCTCCAGACCGACGTGTCGAAGAACACGCCCGGCCGCCCCGCGAAGTTCCTCGCCATGGCGGCGAGATCGATGATCCCGGCGTGCGCGACGATCAGCGCCGGCGGGCAGTGACGGTCGAGCAGGCGAGCGAGAGAGTCCGCGATCGGCGGCAGCCCTCGGCCGCCGTGGATGAGGATCGGCACGTCCCGCTCCGCGGCGAGCGCGAAGACGGGCTCGAGCCGGGGGTCGTCCGGAAGGAACCGCTGCGCGCGCGGGTGAAGCTTGATCCCACGGGCCCCGAGGTCGAGGCAGCGGCGCGCCTCCTCGATGGGTGTCTCGTCGAGGTCGAGCCGGACGAACGGCACGATCTCGCTCGGGGCGGTCGCCGCGTAAGCGAGCGTCCGGTCGTTCGCGGCCGTGAAGGCGGGATGGCGGTCGGGCTCGTCGAGGCAGAACACGAACGACCGGGTGATGCCGTAGGCGCGCTGGATCGGAAGCAACTCGTCAGCGTTTCCGACCATGCCGTCGATGTCCTCGCCGAGATGGGTGTGGGCGTCGAAGACGCCGGTTCCGGCCGGTAGCTCGGCGAGCGCGAGCGCCGCGTAGCGTTCCAGCAGCTCGTTGGCCCGGCCGATCGCGTCCACGTGCTGAGTGTACGACGGGCTCAACCGGTCGCTGCCAGCACTCTCTCGACGAACGCCGCCTCGGGAACCGAGCCGGCCCAGGCGTAGCGGCCGTCGACGACGATGGCAGGTACTGCCTGGACGCCGTGACGGTCGGCTTCCACGGCGAACTCGGAGGCCTCGATGCCGGCGGCGCGGATCCGCGGGCTGGCGAGTGCGAGCTTGTACGCCAGCAGCACGGCCGGCGGGCAGTGCGGTCAGGTCGGCGTGACGAAGACGTCGACGGTGACGTCCCGGTCGAGCGACGAGAGGCGCTCACGCGACGCGGCCGAGAGCGTCGGCTCGACACGACCGGCCTCGAGGATCCCGTGGACGAGCGTCGTCAGCTCGTAGCCGAGCGGCATCCCGAGGTAGTGGAGCCCCGGGCCGATCGTTGTTCGCGGCCACGGGCCCGGCTCGTCGTGCTCGACGACGGTCAGCGTCACGCGATCCGAGAGTCCGCAGACCGACTCGACGACGTGTCGCGTCTCGGCGCCCGTGTCGATCTCCCGCCCTCCCGCGGCGAGCAGCGTCACGGGGGTTGCCGTCGGCCCGAGCTCGAGCGTGACCTCGACCTCGCGCTCGAGCGCCGCCAGCACCTCCCGCACCGCGGTGGACTCGCGCTCGCCGAGCGCGCTCACGTCACGAGCGAGGCGGACTTGTCGCGCAGGTACGCGAGGTAGGGCTCGGGGTCGATCTCCGGCGAGCCGGTCAGCCGCTCGATCGTCTCCTTCGGCGTCAGCTTGCGCCCGAGCGAGTAGAGGTTGTCGCGCAGCCAGTCCGAGAGTGGCAGCGCCTCACCGGCGGCCAGCTGATCGTCGAGTTCGGGCAGCGCGCCTCGGACGACGTCCCAGAGCTGGAGCGAGATGACGTTGCCCAGCGCGTACGTCGGGAAGTAGCCGATACCACCGCCGGACCAGTGGACGTCCTGCAGGACGCCGTGCGCGTCGTCCGGGACGTCGACCCCGAGAAACTCGTTCATCCGGGCGTTCCACACCTCTGGGAGGTCTTCGAGTGCGACGGCCCCTTCGATCAGCTCCTGCTCGAGCTCGAAGCGCAGGATGATGTGGAGGCTGTAGGTCGTCTCGTCCGCGTCCACACGGATGAGACCGGGCTCGGCGCGGTTGATCGCGCGAACGAAGTCGTCGAGGTCGACGTCGCGCAGGTCAGGGAACGTCTCTTGCAGCGGCTCGAACCAGTACGTCCAGAACGGACGGCCGCGGCCGACGAGGTTCTCCCACGTGCGGCTCTGCGACTCGTTCACCCCCAGCGACGGAGCGCTGTCGAGCGGGGTGCGCAGCAGCGAGTCGGCGATCCCGTGCGCGTAGAGGCCGTGCCCCGCCTCGTGCAACGTCGACCAGACCGACTCGAGGTCGTCCGGTCGATAGCGGGTCGTGAGTCGGACGTCGCGGTTCGAGAACGACGTGCAGAAGGGATGGGCGGTCGGATCGAGCCGCCACGCGTCGTCCTCGAATCCGAGCGTCCTGAGAATCCGCTCTGCGAACGCGCGTTGGGCGTCGGGCGGGAAGTCCCCGTGCAGGAACGACGCGTCGACCTCGGGCGCCGAGGCGACGATCTCGGTGAGCGCGGGCCGCAGGACGGCGAAGACCTCCCGCACCTCCGTCGTCAGCATCCCGGGCTCGTAGTCGTCGAGCAGCGGCGTGTACGGGCTGTCCGACCATTCGAAGCACTCGACGTAGCGGCGCTTGAGCTCGACGTTCGTGCGCAGGTACGGGAGGAACGACGCGAAGTCGTTCGTCCGGCGCGCCTCGACCCAGGCGTGATGGCCGCGAGCGGCCGCGCGGGTCATCTCCTCGCGCAGCGTCGTCGGAACGCGCCGGGCCTTCTCCCAGTCGCGCCGCGTGACGCGGACGAGGCTTCGGTCGTCCGAGTCGTACTGCAGCGACTCGACGAGCGGCTCGGCGGCGTCGAGCAACCTGCCGACCTCGTCGTCGATGAAGCGCTCGTGCGCAATCCGTCCCAGCGTGGCCAGCTGGTCGGCGCGCGCGTCGGTCCCCAGTGGGGGCATCGTGACGCGCTGCTCCCATCCGAGCACGCCGGCAGCACGCCTGAGGTCGGCGCCCTCGGCCAGCCGGACGCGCAGCTCGTCGAGAGGGCTGCTCACGGACGGGACGTTAGCTGCGCGTTGCACCTGCATGAGTAGGCTTGCGGCGATGCCGAACCTGCTGCTGATCGGCGACTCCGTTCGCTCGACGGAGCTCAGGCACGAGGTCTCGGTCGCGATCGGCGACCCTTTCTGCTTCGCGGAGATCGACGGCCGACGGGTCGCAGTCGTCTGGAGCGTCGAGGGGGATCGGATCACGGCGGTCGACCCGACGGTGGAGATCGTCCCCGTCGAGACGTTCCCGTACGACGACCTCGTGCGGGACGGCGTCGACTACTACGAGATCGCCCCGACCACCTTCGTGCGTATTGCCCGGGAGCTCGGGGTTCGCAACGCCGTCGTCCCGGGGACCTTCCCGTTGCGGCACGCCGATGCGCTCCGCGCGGACGGCGTGGAGCTGACGGTCGACCAGCGCCTCTACGACGACCGCCGGCGAAGGAAGACGCCCGTTCAGCTCGAGGGCATCAGGGCAGCCTCGCGCGCGGCCGAGGCGGGGCTGGCGGCGATCGCCGAGCTGCTTGCCGGCTCCGAGCCCGGTGACGGAGGACGCGTCGCGGACGGGATGCCTCTCACGTGCGAGCGCCTCAGAGAAGCGGCGATCGCTGTCTTCACTGCGAGTGGCTGCAGCGGCGACGACCTGATCGCCGCGCATGGCCCGCAGGCGGCCGACGGCCACGACCACGGCT
The DNA here is from genome assembly GCA_963839755.1 of uncultured Actinomycetes bacterium. Classification (GTDB taxonomy): domain Bacteria; phylum Actinomycetota; class Thermoleophilia; order Gaiellales; family Gaiellaceae; genus Gaiella. Next base: position 6,962 of record CAWIVU010000010.1, on the reverse strand, counting down.
CGGGCCGGCTCGCCAACGACGACCACGTCGTCTGCGACCTCTTCCCCTGTCACGTCGACAGCGGTCTCTTCTCGGACATGACGCGGACGTTCACGGTCGGCACACCCGACCCGCTGATCGTCGAGTGGCACGCGCAGTGCCTCGAGGCCCTCGAGCTCGCGCGCGAGATGCTCGCGCCCGGGGTCGACGGCACGGAGGTGCACCGGGCCGTGGATTCGTTCTTCGCGGAGCGTGGCCATCCCACCGGCATGACGAAGCCCGAGGGCGCCGTGCTCCGCGACGGCTTCTACCACGGCCTCGGACACGGTGTGGGCCTCGACGTCCACGAATCGCCGAACCTCGGCAAGGCCGGCCATGAGCTCGTCGCGGGCGACGTCGTGACGCTCGAGCCCGGGCTCTATCGCCACGGCTTCGGCGGGGTGCGGGTCGAGGACATCCTCGTCGTCACCGACGACGGCTGCGAGACGCTCAACGAGTTCCCGTACGGGCTCGACCCGGCCCTCGCAGTGCGAGAAACGGCGGGATGAGCGAGCGGGCGATCGAGACGCTCCTCGACGAGGAGCGGCGCTTTCCGCCCGACGAGGCCTTCGCCGCCCAGGCGAACGCCCAGCCCGAGATCTACGACCGCGACCCCGACGCGTTCTGGGCCGAAGAAGCCCGCGAGCGCGTGACGTGGCTCGAGGACTTCCACACGCTCTCCGAATGGGAGCTCCCCTACGCGAGGTGGTTCCTCGGCGGAAAGCTCAACGTTGCGCACAACTGCGTGGACAGGCACGTCGAGGCGGGGCTCGGCGACCGCGTTGCCTACCACTGGGAAGGCGAGCCGGGGGACACGCGAACGATCACCTACGCCGACCTCCAGCGTGGGGTTGTCCGTATGGCGAACGCGCTTCGCGAGCTCGGCGTCCGTAAGGGCACGCCCGTCGCGATCTACATGGGGATGGTCCCGGAGCTCGCGATCGCGATGCTCGCGTGCACCCGGCTCGGCGCGCCGCACACGGTCGTCTTCGGCGGTTTCTCGGCGGACTCGCTCTCCGGGCGCATGGTCGACATGGGCTGTGAGGTGCTCGTCACCCAGGACGAGGCCTGGCGCCGCGGGTCGACGGTGCCGCTCAAGCGCACTGCGGACGAGGCGATGGCGGTCGCGCCGAAGGTCCACGCGTGCCTCGTCGTCCGTCGGACGGGGAACGACGTGCCGATGACCGACGGCCGGGACCGCTGGTACCACGACCTCGACGCCTCGGACGACCCGGCGACGTGCCCGTGCGAGCCGATGGACAGCGAGGACCTCCTGTTCCTGATGTACACGTCCGGCACCACCGCGAAGCCGAAGGGGATCGCGCACACGACGGGCGGCTACCTCGTCGGGGCGGCGACCACGCACCACTACGTCTTCGACCTGAAGCCCGAGAACGACGTCTACTGGTGCGCCGCCGACATCGGGTGGATCACGGGCCACAGCTACATCGTCTACGGGCCGCTCTGCAACGCCACGACCTCGGTGCTCTACGAGGGGACGCCCGACTTCCCGGACAAGGCGCGCTGGTGGTCGATCGTCGAGCGCTACGGCGTGACGATCCTCTACACCGCGCCGACCGCGATCCGGGCGCACATGAAGTGGGGGCCCGAGCACGCCGAGCAGCACGATCTCGGGTCGCTCAGGCTCCTCGGCTCCGTCGGCGAGCCGATCAATCCCGAGGCGTGGATCTGGTACCAGGAGCACATCGGCCGAGGCGCGTGCCCGATCGTCGACACGTGGTGGCAGACGGAGACCGGGATGATCCTTCTGACCCCGTTGCCAGGGGTGACAACGACAAAACCAGGCTCTGCGACGAAGCCGTTCCCGGGTGTCACGGCGGCGGTCGTCAACGAGCAGGGCGAGAAGGTCGCGCAGGGGGGCGGCTACCTCGTCCTCGAGCGGCCCTGGCCGGCGATGACGCGCGGCATCTTCGGGGACGACGCGCGGTTCCGCGCGACGTACTGGGAGCGCTTCCCGGGCCTCTACTTCGCGGGTGACGGCGCGCGGATCGACGAGGACGGCGACTTCTGGCTGCTCGGCCGCGTCGACGACGTGATGAACGTCTCGGGCCACCGGATCTCGACGATCGAGGTCGAGTCGGCGCTCGTCGACCATCCACGCGTCGCCGAAGCCGCGGTGTGCGGGCGCTCGGACGCGACCACCGGGCAGGCGATCGTCGCGTACGTGACGCTCAAGGGCTCGGACGACGGGTCGGTCGAGATGCTCGAGGAGCTCCGGAACCACGTCGCCGTGAAGATCGGCGCGATCGCCAAGCCCGCGAACATCGTCTTCACGCCGGAGCTGCCGAAGACGCGCTCGGGGAAGATCATGCGGCGGCTGCTGCGCGACGTCGCCGAGCACCGCCCTCTCGGAGACACGACGACGCTCGCCGACCCGGCGGTCGTCAGCGAGATCGCCGAGCGCGCGTCCGAAGCGCCCGCGGAGGACTGAGGGTCAGGCGGCCACCGCTGTCGCGAACGCCGCGGCGGCACGGTCGATGTCCGCTTCCGTCGTCCGCCAGCCCGACACCGAGAGCCTGATCGCGGCGCGGCCGTCCCACGTGGTGCCGCTCATCCAGGCCTCGCCGCTCTCCTGGACGGCGTTGAGCGCGCTCGCCGTGGTCTCGTCGTCCGCGAAGCGGAACAGCACCTGGTTGAGGACGACTTCGTTCAGGACCTCGCAGCCGGGAAGCTCGGCGACGCCGTCGGCGAATCGCCGCGCGTGCGCGCAGCAGCGCTCGACGAGCTCCGCCACTCCTGACCGGCCGAGCTGGCGGATCGCCGCCCATACCGGCGCAGAGCGCGCCCGCCGCGAGAACTCCGGGCTGTAGCCCATCGGGTCGCGGATCGTCACGTGATCCGCCACGGCGAGGTACGGCGCTGCGTACTCCATCGCGGCGGCATGGGCGTCCGGGTGCGCGCAGAGTGCGATGCCGCAGTCGTAGGGCACGTTCAGCCACTTGTGCCCGTCCGTCGCCCACGAGTCGGCCTCGGCGTGGCCCGCGACGAGGTGGCGGAGCGACGGGCTCGCCGCCGCCCACAGCCCGAACGCCCCGTCGACGTGCACCCATGCGTCGACCGCCTTCGCCGCCTCGGACACGGCGGCGAGATCGTCGATCGCACCGGTGTTCACCTCTCCGGCCTGGGCGCACACGATCGTCGGGCCGCCGCTGCCGAGCGCGTCGAGCGCCGCGACGTCGATCCGGCCCTCCCTGTCCGCCGGGAGCACGATCTCCTGGGCCTCGCCTATCCCGAGCAGGCGGAGCGCCCGCGTGAGGGTCACGTGGCGTTTCCCGCCGACGACGACGCGGAGGGGAGGCGCCCCCGCAAGGCCCCTGGCCGGGAGGTTCCAGCCCGCGCGCTCGTAGACGGCGTGGCGCGCTGCGGCGAGGCACGTCACGTGCGCCATCTGGCACCCGGTCACGAAGGCGAAGGAGGCGTGTGAGGGCAGACCCAGCAGCTCGATCACCCATCGCCCCGCGACCGCCTCGAGCGCGGATGTGGCGGGCGTCGGCTCTGCGAGGCAGGCGTTCTGGTCCCACGTGGTGACGAGCCAGTCGGCGGCGACGGCCGCGGGGAGCGCGCCCCCGATCACGAACCCGAAGAAACGGCCCGACCCCATGGCGGTGATCCCGGGCTCCAGCAGCCGTGCCATGTCCTCGATGACGGTCTCTGGCTCCGTTGGAGACTCCGGAACCGGCGCGTCGAGCACTGCGTGCATCTCGCGATAGGTCCGCGCGGGCGCGACGGGTCGTGTGTCGAGCGCCTCGAGGTAGTCCGCCGCGATGCTCGCCGTGCGGGCGAGGAGGTCCCTCTCGGTCACTGCGCCGAGTCTACGTTCGGCCCGTCCTCGCGGCCTCGCCGCGCAGCACGAGCGCAACGACGACGGCGAGCCCGAGGACGACGACCCAGACCGGCGCGATCGTCGGCTGGAGCGCCGAGGGGATCTCCCAGTCGACCGTCCCGCGCTTCACGAGCTGCTCGTTCCAGGCGTCCTGCACGAGGTTGACGGCGCCGTACGCGAAGGCGAGCGAGACGTAGAGTCGAGTCGCAATCGCGAGACGTCCGGCCCGCAGTCGCGGTCGCGAGAGGAGCAGCGCGCTGCCCACGATGAGCGACCCGACGAATCCGTGGTGCTGGCCGAGGTGGACGGCGGCGATCACCGTGCCGTCCGCCTCCAGGCCCGGCCGCTCCATGATGAAGATGCCGTCGGGGAGGTAGAAGCCGAGGATCGCCGCGATCCAGGGGATCGACACGAGCAAGACGACGACGCCGATCGCGACACGTGCCCGGTCGTATCGGAGCGGCGCCGCGAAGCCGGTCCCCGCCCCGAGCGTCGCGGTCACGGTCAGCCCGAGCGCGAGCACGACGCCGACCGCAGGGCAGCGCGTTGACCCAGCGCGCGTCGAGGTCGTCCTGGTCGACCACGCCCGGCCAGGCAGTCACTGCGCACACGGCGATCGCCGGGCCACCGACCCACCAGAATCGGCGTGGAAGAGCCCCGAGCGCGACGAGCGTCAACGCGATCGCGACGAGCGAGATCGGGAAGTTCAGCTCGATCACGACGCGCGAGAGCCCGCCGACGATCCCCTCGTGGGAGACGTGGTAGAGCTCCAGGGGCTCGAGGCGCGAGTACGTCACGAGGATCGCCAGCAGGACGAGCGCCCATAGCGCCCACGTCGCGAGCGCCTCGCCCTGCGGGACTCTCGACCGGTCGTTCAGAGGCACATGCGAAGCATGTGCCGGGGCTCAGACGTTGACCGTCTGCAGCCCGAGCTCGTCGAGCGCGGCCCTCGCGCTCTCGTCGCCGGCGTCTGCTCGCTCGCGGCTCGTCGCGTGGAGCTCGACGAGCGCCGTGAGGTATTGCGCGTGCGTCATCGCCCGACCACCGGCCGCGGCCCGGAACCGCATTGCGACCTCGCGCGGGACGCGCCGCAGCATGATGTCCTCGTGCTCCTTGCCGCCGGCGGCCTCGGCCTCCTCGCCGGCGCGGAAGAACAGCACGCGGTCGCCGGCATGCGGGTGCGGCGGGAACCCCGGCGGGAGCGGGATCGTGAACGGTTCGGGCTGCTCGCCCTCGTCGGCCATGCGTCGATGATGTCAGAGATAGCGTACGCAGTCAAGACGCATCGATGCCGAAGCGGAAACCGGCGCCACCGCGAACGGTGGCGCCGGTCGAGATACGGGGGCGTCGCCCTACTTCGGGCAGAGGAGCACGAGGTTGAGCCCGCCCCACGCGAACGAGTACGTCGCGCAGCCGACCTTGGGGGAGATGAACTCCCGCACGTTCTGGTTGTTCGTGATCACGAGCGGGGACTGGTTTCGCGTGATGTCGATGTCGAGTTGGCCGTAGGCGCGATAGCGAGCGTCTCCGGACAACCGCGCCGCGGCGTCCATCCGCTTCTGGTAGGCCGGCACATTGAAGTACGACACGTTGACGTTGTTCTTGGCTGCGATCGTCCGTCCGTCGAGCAGGATGTTGATGAAGTCGTACGGGTCCGGGTAGTCCGCGAACCAGCCGATCGACATCAAGTCGAAAGGCTCTCCCCGCGTCCCGGTCTTGTCGATGAGGACGCCGAACGTGTACGCCTTGACCTCGACGTCCAGTCCGATCGCCGCGAGGTTCGCCTTGACCATCTGACCGGTGTTGATCCCCGTCCGGTCGTTGGTCGTGTACATCACGACCTTGCCGGTCCTGCCGCCGAGGAGTGCCTTCGCCCTCGCGATGTTCGGCCGCGCGAGCGGATAGATGTTTGCGTCGCGATACCCGGGGATTCCGGGAGGCAGGATCTGCTCGTTCGGACGGCCGGCGTTCAGCCCCGCGAGATTGGTGAGCGCGGGGCGGTCGACCGCAAACGCGACGGCCTGGCGTGCCTTCGGGTCCTTGAAGATTCCACGCGACGTATTGAGCGCGAAGTAGCCGATCGAGTTCGACGGGTTGACGAAGTACCTACCCTTGTTGATGCCGTACTGCTTCGTCAGCTCGGTGTGCGCTGCTGCGGGCAACCCGTAGAGGTCGAGGTCGACCTCGCCCTTCCGCACCTGGAGGTAGCTCGTCTGCTCCGCCATGCCGACGGCGACGTCGATCGCGTCCCAACGCTGGGGTCGCGAGCCGCCGTAGTACGGGTTCTTCTTGAGGAGCATCCCCTTGCCGACGGTCTTGCTCGCGACGTAGTACGGCCCGGCGCCCGGGGGCGTGTTCATGCCGTTCTGGTTGATCGGCAGGTCAGCCGGGACCGCGCAGAAGAACGGCATCGCGATCCGCGACAGGAAGTCTGGCGCCGGCTTCGTCAGTCGAATGGTGAGCGTGTCGCCGTTGGCTCGCACACCGGATGGCTTCGAAGCCTTGCCGGCGAGCACCTGCGCGGCGCCGACGACATCACCGAGGAACGACGCTGCAGGGGACTGCATCGTCGGGCTCAGCGCCCGCTCGATCGCGCGGGCGTAGCTCGCGGCGGTGACCGCCGATCCGTCGGAGAACCGGAACCCCTTTCGGATCGTGAAGGTGTACGTCTTCCCGCTGTTTGCGACCTTCGGGAAGCCGCGTGCGACCTCGGGGTACAGACGTGCGCTGGCCGGTCCCCGCTTGTCGGGGTAGCCGAGCAGCATCGCGCAGGTCGCTGCCTCGAGGCGCCAACCGTAGAAGTCGTAGTTCAGGGCCGGATCGAGGAACCGGATGTCGGTCGAGTTGACGTTCAGCCGAAGAATGCGCTCCTCGCTGGCTGGGCTCGCGGTGGCGGTGAGATACGCCGACGCCAGGAGTCCCACACCGACCAGGAGTGAAAGAACCGAGGTCGTTCGCCGCATGACCCCTCCTGTCTCGAATGAGTTGTCGCCCCCCGTAGGGCGTCGCGACTATGCAACACCCGGCACGAGGCGTCAACCCGCTTGAAGAAGGAACGGCCTTCGGACGACGCCCGGGGGCGGTGTCGCGCGGGCCGAGG
>CAWIVU010000009.1:0-284206 GCA_963839755.1 uncultured Actinomycetes bacterium | reverse complement strand
GGCCGGCCACGGAGACGTGACCTCGAAGCCGACGGTCGAGCGGGCGGTCGACGAGATCCGCCCTAGCTCGAGGAGCAGGTGGCGAAGTTCGAGGCCGAGGGCCGGATGTTGGAGGCGCACCGGATCCGCCAGCGCACCGAGTACGACATGGAGATGCTGGAGGAACTCGGGTTCACGAGTGGCATCGAGAACTACTCGCGGTCCCTCGAAGGTCGTCCGCCGGGCTCGCACCCGTTCACGCTGATCGACTACTTCCCGGACGACTTTGTCGTGTTCATCGACGAGTCGCACCAGACCGTCCCGCAGATCGGCGGGATGTACGAGGGCGACCGCTCGCGCAAGCAGACGCTCGTCGACTACGGGTTCCGGCTCCCGTCCGCGCTCGACAACCGGCCGCTCCGGTTCGACGAGTTCCTCGGGAAGGTCGGCCAGATGGTGTTCGTGTCGGCGACACCCGGGGCGTACGAGCTACGCCACTCGCAGGTCGTCGCGGAGCAGCTGATCCGCCCGACCGGCGTCGTCGACCCCGACGTCGAGCCCCGCGCGACGAAGAACCAGATCGACGACCTGCTCGGCGAGATCCGCCGCCGCGAGCAGGCGAACGAGCGCGTGCTCGTCACGACGCTGACCAAGAAGATGTCGGAGGACCTGACCGACTACCTGCTCGAGTCCGGGGTCAAGGCGCGCTACCTCCACTCGGAGATCGACACGCTCGAGCGGATCCAGATCATCCGCGAGTTGCGACTCGGCGAGTACGACGTGCTCGTCGGCGTCAACCTCCTTCGCGAGGGGCTCGACCTGCCGGAGGTCTCGCTCGTCGCGATCCTCGACGCGGACAAGGAGGGCTTCCTGCGCGGCAAGACGGCGCTCCTGCAGACGATTGGTCGCGCGGCCCGGAACGTGAACGGCACCGTGCTGATGTACGCGGACAAGCTGACCGAGGCGATCCAGGGCGCGCTCGAGGAGACGAACCGCCGCCGGGCCGCGCAGCTCGCATACAACGAGGAGCAGGGGATCACGCCGGAGTCGATCGTGAAGGGTGTCTCCGACATCGCGGAGCTCCTGGCGCTCGAGTCGCCCACCGTGCCCGGCCGGCGCCGCCGCGGCAAGCAGGAAGTCTCGGGCATGAGCCGCGAGGAGCTCGAGAAGCTGGTCGTGACGCTCGAAGAGGAGATGTACGTCGCCGCGGACGAGCTCCGGTTCGAGTACGCAGCGAAGCTCCGCGACGAGATCAAGGAGCTCCGGCGGGAGCTGAACGCGCTCGCTTAGGCGCGGACGTAGGCTGGGCCTTCGCCGCTTGGCTCGTGTTGGCGAGGGTGAGCGCGACGTCGTACATTCGGCCCGACGATGGAGGGGAGACGATCCGGCCGGTCACGATCGACGACGCACCCGCTCTCGCCGAGCTCATCGCGGCGACGTACCCGAACATGTGGGTCACGGCGATGGGTGTGCGAACCTGGATGGCGACGATGCCGAACGCGCGCAACGGCGATGGTGGGCCATCGAGGATTCCGGCGCCTCGTAGGCTGGGCGACCGCGGGTCTGAATCCGGAGACGACCGAGCAGCACGCCGCCACCGCCGGCGTGATGGTGCACCCGACGCCCCGGCAGAGAGGGTCTTGGCACCTCCCTCTGGAACGAGGTCGAGGCGCATCTTCGAGCGCTCGACGCGCGGCATGTGACTGCCATGGGTAGCGATTCGGAAGGCTCATGTCGCTTCATGGCTGCGCGGGGGTTCGAGGTCACGTTCGTCGAGCGCACATCCGGTCTCGATCCTCGAATGCTTCCGCCGCCCCGGCGCCGCCGGTAGGCTTCGAGCTTCGCCGCTTCGCGAAGATCGACGACCCGCACGTGGTGTTCGATCTCGACGTCGAGGCTCTCCGTGACGTTCCGACCGATCAGCCGTTGGACGACATCCGCTTCGACGAGTGGCTCGAGCTGGACCTGGCACTACCCCGACACCGACCAAGATGCGAGCCTGCTTGCATTCGTCGACGGTCAGCCGGCGGGATTCACGACCCTCTTGATCTATGCCGAGACGCTCCTCGCGGTGAGCGGCATGACCGGTGTGGCACGGCGCTTCCGGGGGCGTGGCCTCTCCGAGCTGCTCAAGCGACACGCGCTTGCGCACGCCGCGGCCAAAGGCGTGACCACGGCGCTGACGGACAACGACGAGACCAATGCGCCCATGCTCGCCGTCAACGACAAGCTCGGCTACCTGCCGGTCGCGTCGAGGCTGGTCTTTAGCCGCCGGCGCACGAACTGACGCGACAGTCGACGGTTACGCCCCGCGGAGCGACGTCTAATCGACAAGAATATCTTTTGAGCTATAGTCTTTAAAAGGTATGATAGAGCAACCGTGGGATGCGGTCCTCGCAGCGGCCGCACGTCTCCAGCAGCTCGTCCCCGAAACCGTGCTCGTCGGCGGGTCCGCTGCGGCTGTGCATGCCGGACACAGGGTCTCCTTCGACGACGACCATGTGCTCGCCGATCTGCGCAGCCGCTTCGACGACGTTCTCGAGCACCTCGAGCGGCAGGAGGGATGGGTAACCGCGCGACTCAATCGGCCGGTGCTCATCCTCGGCAGCCTCGACGGGATCGAGACGGGCATCCGCCAGCTGATCCGGACGCGGCCGCTGGAGGTCGAAGACGTCGAGGGGCCCGGCGGCCCGGTCCGGGTGCCGACGCTCGAGGAGATGCTGCGCATCAAGGCGTGGCTCGTCTTGCGGCGAAACGCGACCCGCGACTACCTCGACGTCGTGGCCCTGGCGGACCGCCTCGGCTCCGAGGCGGCCGCCGGCGTCGTACTTGGCCTCGACCGGTACTACGAGGATCAGCAGGGCGCCGGTGGTCGGAGGATCGCGACGCAGCTCGCCCGCCAGCTCGCCGAGCCCGCCCCGTACGACCTGTCGGATGTCGACCTACGGACGTATCGCCGGCTCGACGCACGCTGGCGCGACTGGACGGCTGTTGTCTCGGCGTGCGCGTCGCTGGCGGCGAGCATGCTGACCGCGCTGACGGACGAGGGAGCGGGCTGATGCGACACCGCCATCTCGCGGTCGAGCCGGCGACGCCCGTCACCGAGCTCGGAGCTGCCGCCCTCGACGACCTCCTCGACCGGGGCGATCTCGAGGACTGGCAGCCGATTCTCCGTGAGATCCGGCGCGATCCGTGGGGCGCGGTCGCAGTCCGGATCCTCGGACTCGTCGACGGCCATGCGATGTACGGGACGACGCCGCTCTGGCGGGCGTGGATCGAGGCACAGCGGGCTGCCTCGCCCCGGTTCCATGCCGGCAAGGCGTTGCGCGAGCTGCGCCTGCAGCGTGGGCGGACGCAACGCGACGTCGCGGAACGGCTGGGGATGACGCAGCCCGAGGTCTCGAAGCTCGAGCGCCGCGCCGACGTCCGCGTCTCGACGATGCGGGCCTACGTGACGGCGCTCGGCGGCGAACTCCGCCTCACGGCGCGATTCGCCGACGCGGAGGTGCAACTCGACTGATGGCGATTCTCGGCGTCGACGTGGGCGGCACGTTCACCGACGCCGTGCTGCTCGACGGCGGAGCGCTCCACACGGCGAAGGTGGTCACTCGCACGCGGCAGGTGGAGTCGGTCGTCGAGGCAGCCCGACTCGTGCTCGAGGCCGCAGGGAGCCCGGATGTCGAGCGGTTCTCCCACGGCACGACGGTCGCGACGAACGCGCTGCTCGAGCGGAAGGGAGCGCGCACGGCGTTCGTCGCCACCGAGGGCTTCGAGCACCTTTTGCACCTGCGACGCCAGAACCGGGCGCACCTCTACCGGCTCGACGTCGACCACCCCGAGCCGCTCGTCCCGCTCGAGCAGTGCCACTCCGTGCGCGAGCGGATGGGGCCGGACGGCGTCGTCGCCCCGCTCGACGTCTCGACGCTCAGCGACGTCGATGCGGAGGCAATCGCGGTCTGCCTCCTGTTCGCGTTCCGCGACCCGACGCACGAGCACGCGGTGGCGGAAGAGCTGCGACGGCGTCATCCAGGTGTGCACGTCGTCGCCTCGCACGAGGTCGCGCCCGAGTTCCGTGAGTACGAGCGCGCCTCGACGACCGTCGCCGACGCCTACCTCGGGCCCGTCGTCTCCGGCTACGTTCGGGCACTCGGCCGCGATGTCGTCGCGGCCGGCCTCCCCGAGCCGCTCGTGATGCGCTCCTCCGGGGGTGTCGCAACAATCGACGAGGCGGCGGCGCATCCGGTGGTGATCCTCGTCTCCGGACCGGCGGCGGGGGTGATCGGCGCGGAGAGGGTCGCGTCCCTGGCGGGCATCGAGAACGTGATCTCCTTCGACATGGGCGGCACGTCCACGGACGTGTGCCTGGTCACCGGTGGCAGCAGCGAGCGGGCCGAGGGACGCGAGGTCGCCGGCTTCCCGATCCGCATCCCGATGGTCGATGTCCATACCGTCGGTGCGGGCGGCGGTTCGATCGTCTGGCGGGACGCGGGGGGCGCCCTCCGCGTCGGCCCGCGGAGCGCCGGGGCGGCGCCGGGGCCGGCGTGCTACGGACGCGGCGGGCTGGCGCCGACGGTAACCGACGCGAACCTGCTGCTGGGACGGCTGCCGGCGAAGCTGCCCGGTGGGCTGGAGCTCGACGGGGAGGCAGCCGCCAGGGCGCTCGGCGACATCGATCCTGCCGATGTGATCGACGTCGTGAACGCGGAAATGCTCGGGGCGCTTCGCGTCGTCTCGGTCGAGCGCGGCCACGATCCGCGCGACTTCGCGCTCGTCGCGTTCGGAGGCGCCGGGCCGCTGCACGCGTGCGCCCTCGCCGACGACCTGGGCTGTCGTCGCGTGCTGGTGCCGCATCCGCGGGCGTGCTGTCCGCACTCGGCCTCGTGGCGAGCGACGAGCGGCGCGACCACGTCGAGTCCTTCGTCCGCCCGCTTGCCGAGGCCGCTGAGCTTCCGGAGACAGGCGACGCCAGCCTTCGCTACCGCGGGCAGTCGTTCGAGCTCTCGGTACCGCTCGGGCAGGACCTCGAGGAGCGCTTCCACCGCCTGCACGAAGAGCGGTACGGCTACGCCGACCGAGCTCGCGTCGTCGAGCTCGTCTCCGTGCGGACGGCCGACGTCGTGCCCGGCCCGCCCATCGAGCTCGCGTGCGCGGCCCGCCGCTCTGCGACGGGTCCCGAGCCCGTCGCGCTCGACGGAGCGACGTGCTGGGTGCCGGACGGCTGGGCCGGTGCGACGGACTCGCACGGGACGCTCGTCCTGGAGCGACGATGATCCCGGTCGAGCTGCAGGTGATCGGCAGCATGCTCCGCGCGATCGCCGAGGAGATGGGAGCGGCGCTCGTCCGGGCCGCGTTCTCCTCGAACATCAAGGAGCGGCGTGACTGCTCGACCGCGCTCTTCGACGCCCGTGGTCGGATGATTGCCCAGGCGGAGCACATTCCGGTCCACCTCGGCGCGATGCCGGAGGCGGTTGCGGCGGTGATGCGGAACGACCCGGCGCCGAACGAGGTGTGGGTGCTCAACGACCCGTACACGGGTGGGACGCATCTCCCGGACATCACGCTCGTGTCGCGAACCGCGCTCGGCTTCGCCGTCAGCCGGGCGCATCACGCCGACGTCGGCGGGATCGAGCCGGCGAGCCTGCCGGCGTTCTCGACCGACCTCTCCCAGGAAGGGATCGTCATCCCGCCGACGCGGCTCGACGGCGAGACCGTCGAGCTGATCGCGCGGAGCTCACGCAACCCCGACGAGCGCCGGGCCGACCTCCGTGCCCAGCTCGCGGCGCATCATCTCGCGGAGCAGCGAAGCCTCGAGCTCGTCATGCGTCGCGGCCGAGAGAAGGTCGAGTGGGCCATGGACGAGCTCTATGCGTACTCCGCGCGACGCGTCCGGGCGGGCATCGCCGCGCTCCCCGACGGCCGGTACGAGGCCGAGGACGTGATCGAGGCGGTCGACGGCGACCTCGTGATCCGCTGCGTCGTCACGGTCGACGGGGAGAAGATCGAGATCGACTTCGCGGGGACGGCGCCGCAGCACCGCGGGAACCTCAACTGTCCCCTGGCCGTGACCCGCTCGGCGTGCTTCTTCGTCGTACGCGCCCTCACCGACCCCGACGTTCCGGCCTCGGGCGGCGCCTTCGAGCCGGTCACGGTCCGCGCTCCCGAAGGCTGCCTCGTCAACGCGAGATCGCCCGCGGCGGTCGTGGCCGGCAACACCGAGACGTCGAGCCGGATCACCGACGTCGTGATGGCCGCCTTTGGACGCGCGGTCGACGTGCCCGCAATGGGGCAGGGCACGATGAACAACACGACGTTCGGCACCGAGGAGTGGACGTACTACGAGACGATCGGCGGCGGCCAGGGCGCGTCGCCGGTCGCGGACGGGCCGTCCGGCGTCCACGTCGCGATGTCGAACGCGCTCTCGACCCCCGCCGAGGCTCTCGAGCTCGCCTACCCGCTGCGGGTCGAGCGCCACGTGCTCCGCACCGGCTCCGGCGGCGCCGGCACGCACCGTGGAGGCGACGGTGTCATTCGCGAGATTCGCGTGCTGGACGCCTGTCGTCTCTCCGTCCTCGGTGACCGACGCCGCCATGCGCCGAAGGGTGCGAGAGGGGGAGAGGACGGCGCTCGCGGCCGTACGCTCGTCAACGGGAAGGAGATTCCAGGGAAGGACACCAGAGCCCTCGAGCGGGGCGACGTGGTGCGAACCGAGACCCCCGGGGGCGGCGCTTGGGGTGCCCGACGTTGACCTGTATATACTCACTGTATGTCGAAAATGATTACGGTTCGTATGCCGGACGACAGGCTTGCCCGCATCGACGCCCTGGTCGCGTCGGGATCGCATCCGACGCGGGCAAGCCTCATTGTCGAGGCGATCGACCGCCTTGTGGCACAGCTCGAGTCCGAGCGCATCGACCGGGAGATCGTCGAGGGATACACGCGCATTCCGCCGACCGCCGAGGAGATGGCCTGGGCTGAGGAGTCCGGTCGGCGATCGATAGCCGACGAGCCATGGTGAGCCGCGGCGAGGTGTGGTGGGCCGATGACCCGCGGGCCGGGGGACGTCCGCACCTCGTTCTCAGCCGTCAGGCGGCGATACCGTTTCTCAACGCCGTCCTCGCGGTTCCGGCGACGCGGACGATCCGCGGGATCGCCACCGAGGTGCGCCTCGGTGTCGAGGACGGGATGCCGGACGAGTGCGTCCTGACGCTGGACAACACGACCTTGATGCCGAAACCGTTCTTCCGCGAGCAGATCTGCACCCTGACTCCGCAACGCATGGCAGCCGTGTGCGAGGCGCTTGCTCGCGCGACCGCCTGCTCGTCGTAGCGCTCAGCGATACGTCCCCTCGACACGCAGGAGCGGCGTGCCGCCCGGGCCCGGCTCGGCACGCAGGACATCGCAGACGAAGAACGTGTGTGTCCCGGTCGCGAGCTCGTCTCGCACGCTGCACTCGAGCCACCCGAGCGCTCCCTCGAGCAGCGGAAGGCCTGTGGTGTCGCGAACAGCGATTCCTTCCCACATGCCGATCGGCGGCACGCCGCGGGCGAAGTGCTCCGCAAGCTGCTCCTGGCCGGCGGCGAGCAGCGAGAACGCGCACTCGCCGGCCTCTCGCAACAGCTCGTGGAGCGCCGCCTGGCGTGCAATTGCCACGCCGACGAGCGGCGGCTCGAAGGAGAGCGAGACGAGCGTTGCGACGGTCAGCCCTATGCGCTGCCCGCTCGCGTCGGCCGTGATCACCGCGACGCCGGTCGGCACGCGCCGGAGCACCTCTCGTAGCTGGTCCACGGGCGACCGATGCTACGTTCGGGACGAGAGAGAGGAGACGAACATGTGTCGCAACATCAAGACGCTGCACAATTTCGAGCCGCCCGCGACGGACGAGGAGGTCTACGCCGCGGCGCTCCAGTACGTGCGCAAGGTCAGCGGCGCGACGAAGCCGTCGAAGGCGAACGAGGAGGTGTTCCTGCGCGCCGTGGACGAGGTCGCGCACATCACGACACACCTTCTCGAGGACCTCGTGACGGCCGCTCCGCCGCGTGACCGCGAGGTCGAGGCGGCGAGGGCGCGCGCCCGGGCGGAGAAACGGTTCGGCCAGGCTGCCTGATTACGCCGTCGCGAGCGACGCGTTCTTGTCCGCGAGGTAGCGCAGGTAGGGCTCGGGGTCGATCGGGCCGCCCGCGACCCGCTCGATCGTCTCGGCGGGCGTGAACTTCCGGCCGTGCCGGTACAGGTGCTCGCGCAGCCACTCGTAGATCTCGCCGAACTCGCCGCTCTCGACCTGCTCGAACGCATCCGGTAGGTCGCCCTCCAGGCGCTCCCAGATCTGCACCGACAGCACGTTGCCGAGCTGGTAGGTCGGGAAGTACCCGAACAACCCGCCCGACCAGTGGACATCCTGGAGGCAGCCGAGGCGGTCGTTGGGCGGCGCGACGCCGACGAGCTCCTCGAGCTTCGCATTCCAGGCCTGCGGCAGGTCACTCGTCGCGAGGCCGCCGAAGAGCAGCTCCTGCTCGAGCTCGAAGCGGAGGATGATGTGGAGCCCGTAGGTCGTCTCGTCCGCGTCGACCCGGATCAGGGAAGGGCGCGGGCGGTTGATCGTCCGGTGGAAGCGCTCCAGCGGCACGTCCGCGAGCACGCTCGCGAAGCCGTCCCTGAACTGCGGGTAGAACCAGCGCCAGAAGGGCAGCGAGCGACCGACGACGTTCTCCCAAAGGCGGCTCTGCGACTCGTGCAGCGCGGACGAGCAGCCGGTCGCGAGCGGGGTCCGGTCGAGCGCGGAGTCGCCGCCGTGCTCGTAGAGACCGTGCCCGACCTCGTGCATCGTCGAGAACACCGACGAGCCGAGGAGGTCGTCCTCGGCGTAGCGCGTCGTCAGCCTGACGTCCTGCGTTGCGAACGAGATGCAGAACGGGTGGACGGTCGGGTCGAGCCGGAACGACTCCTCCGACGCCCCGAACGCGCGGGCGAGCACCAACGAGAGCTCGTGCTGCGTCTCGCTGGGATACGGCCCCGTCACGTACGGCTCGGGCTCCTCCTCCGGTACCTGCGCCGCGAGCTCCCGGAGCGCCGGGCGGAGGCGGTCGAAAACCCGGCGCACCTCGCTCGTCGGCATTCCTTCCTCGAAGTCGTCGAGCAGCGTGTCGTACGGGTCGTCGGTCGCCGGGAAGCACGCGATGTACCGGTGCTTCAGCTCGAGCGTCCGGTCGAGCCACGGCTGGAAGCTCGCGAAGTCGTCGTTCACGCGCGCGGTGGCCCAGGCCTCCATTCCCTCCGAGGCGAGCTTCGTCATGTCGGCGCGCAACTCGGCCGGAATGCGTCGCGCCTTCTCCCAGTCGCGTCGTGTCACCGCGACAAGGCAGGCGTCGTCCGAGTCCGGATCGAGGTCGGCTACCTCTGGAGACGCCGCCTCGAGGAGCTCGCCGATCTCGTCGCGGACGAACAGCTCGTGCGCCAGCCGATGGACGGTGGCGAGATGGTCGCCGCGGGTGGCTGCGCCGCCGCGCGGCATCATCACGAGCTGATCCCACTCGAGAACACGGGCGGCGACCGAGAGATCATTGATCTGGGCGAGCTCGCGCCGCAGCGAGACCAGGGCGTCAGACACCGCGATGATGCTACCCCGGCTCCGGGGCGATCCAAACCTTGTCCACCCGGACCGGGTGGACGGCCATGGCGAGGAACTCGTCGTCGCTGGCGGAGTCGCCGTAGGCCCAGAGCTCGGCGTCCATCAGGCCCGCCTCGTCCAGCCACTCGCGGACACGGCGAGCCTTCTCCGGGCCGCGGCAGTTGGCGCCGAGGAGCCGTCCGGTGAGTCGGCCCGCAGCGTCGCGCTCGAGCCGGGTGCACACGACGTCGTCGGCCTCCAGCAGCACGCCCAGCGGCGTGACGTACGGCTCGAGGGACGCAGAGGCGAGGATCACGGTGTGGCCGAGCTCGCGGTGCCGACGGAGCCGCGTAGTCGTGTCGGGCCGCAGTCGCTGCGAGACGTACGTCTCCCCGAACTCCACCCCGAGGCGGTCGAGCGCGGCGGCGTCGAGCCCACGGAGTGCCGCACACGCGAGCTCCTTCAGCGCGTCTCGGTCGCGGCGGGCGAGCGCGCGGGCGAGCGTAACGGGATGCCGGGCGAGCGCGAGAGGGAGCCTTGCCCCCGCGGCTCGGAGGAGAAACGGCGTGACGCAATCCGACCGCGTGAGCGTGCCGTCGACGTCGAACGCAGCGACGATCGGCCGCGTGGCTGGAGGTTCGGGCACCGCCGAACGAGGCTATACACTCGATGCATGTCCGACGGCCCGGAGATCTTCGACGACCTCTACCTCGGCCTCCAGGCCGGGGGTGCGATCCGCAAGCAGCGGCGCGGGGAGGAGCTGACCGAGGAGGAGCGCGACGCGATCGGCCGCTGGCAGCAGATGTCGATGTGGCGGAAAGGCGTCGCGGTCGGTGCCTTCGCGATCGGCACGTTCGGCCTCGGCTTCACCCTCGGCGGCCTGGTGTTCGGCCGCCGCGCCCGCAAGGCCTAGAGCCTCACTCGGTGCCTGGCTCGAGCCAGGCACCTGTCTAGACGCAGAGCTCGCGCGACCAGCCCTGGTGGCCGCGGCCGTCGTGGCAGCGCTGGACCCAGGTCGCGTCGAGGAGACGGTACTCGCCGTCGGAGAGCGGGTCGAAGCGGAGCACGAGCCGGAGCTCGCGGACAGAGTCGTCGAGGAGCCCGAGCGTCACGGAGACGATCGCTTCGCCGTCGACGCCGCTCGTCTCGAATTGCGTGTCCAGGCTGTTCCCCCTGGTGAGCGGCAGCGCGTACGCCGTGGCGAGCCCGACCGACGAGCGCTCCCACGGCTCGTCCACCGCTTCGAGGTACTCGCGGAAGCCGTCCACGGGGAGGTTCCCGTCCGCCGGAAGAGGCGTGGGTGGACCGCTCCAGCCCGGGCGTTCGTCGCCGCCGCAGGCGGCGACGGCAAGGACGAGAGCGATCCCGACCAGAGCGGTGACGAGCCTCATCACCGCGGATCGTGCAGTGGGCGCGTGAGGGATCCGTGAGGGCCATGTTCGGAGTCGCGTGGTGGGATCGGCAGGTGCCGGCCCGAGCCGGGCACGGCCGGCGTATCGAGCTTTCGACAACCTCACGGCGAACAGGTGTTCGATCCGATCCGAGGGCTAGACTCGCTCGAGATGGCCGAGCAACTCGTCGTTCACGGCGCGCGCGAGCACAACCTCAAGGACGTCACCGTCGCGCTGCCGCGCAACTCGCTCGTGTGCGTCACCGGGCTCTCGGGCTCCGGGAATCGTCCCTCGCGTTCGACACGATCTACGCCGAGGGGCAGCGCCGGTACGTCGAGTCGCTCTCCGCGTACGCGCGGCAGTTCCTGCAGATGATGGAGAAGCCCGACGTCGACTCGATCGACGGCCTCTCGCCGGCCATCTCGATCGACCAGAAGACGACCTCGCGCAACCCGCGCTCGACGGTCGGCACGGTGACGGAGATCTACGACTACCTGCGCCTGCTCTACGCGCGCGTCGGGCGGCCTCACTGCCCGATCTGCGGCCGGCCGATCGCCGGGCAGTCGCTCGACCAGATCGTCGAGCAGGTGCTCGCGCTGCCCGAAGGAACGAAGTTCACGGTCAATGCTCCGATCGTGCGCGACCGGAAGGGCGAGTTCCGCGACGTGCTCGAGGAGCTCCGCAGCGACGGCTTCACGCGCGTGAAGGTCGACGGCGAGCAGCGCCTGCTCGAGGAGGAGATCGTCCTCGACAAGAAGTTCAAGCACACGATCGAGGTCGTCGTCGATCGCCTCGTGATGAAGCCCGACCTGCGGCAGCGGCTGACGCAGTCGATCGAGACGGCGACGTCGCTCGCCGAGGGGCTCGTCGCGATCGACGAGGTCGACGGCGAGTACCACCTGTTCTCGGAGAACTTCGCGTGCCCCGAGCACGGCGTCTCGCTGCCGGAGCTCGAGCCGCGGATCTTCTCGTTCAACGCGCCGCACGGCGCGTGCCCGCGCTGCACCGGCCTCGGCGCGCAGCTCGAGATCGACCCCGACCTGCTCGTCCCCGACGCGAGCCTCTCGATCGAGGAGGGCGCGCTCGTGCCGTGGTCGCTCGGCGGCCAGGGGTTCTACGAGTCGGTCATCCAGGCGGTCGCCGATCGCTACGAGATCCCGGTCAGCGTCCCGTGGCGCGAGCTGACGAGCGAGCAGCAGGACCGCTTCCTCCACGGCACGGGCGGCGACCGGATCCTCGTCACGTACCGGAACCGGATGGGGCGCAAGCGGCAGTACACGATGGCGTTCGAGGGGCTCGTCCCGAGCCTCCAGCGGCGCTACCGCGAGACCGACTCGTCGCAGCAGCGCGAGCGGATCGAGGAGTACATGTCGATGCGGCCCTGCCCCGTCTGTAACGGCGCGCGGCTCAAGCCGGAGGTGCTCGCGGTGACCGTCGGCGGCCAGTCGATCCACGCGTTCTCGCAGCTGTCCGTCACGGCCGCGCTCCGATTCGTCGACGAGCTCGAGCTGACACCGACCGAGGTGCTGATCGGCCGTCGGATCCTGAAGGAGATCCGCGAGCGGCTCACGTTCCTCGACGACGTCGGGGTCGGCTACCTCAACCTCGACCGCGCGGCCCGGACGCTCTCCGGCGGCGAGGCGCAGCGTCTCCGGCTCGCGACCCAGATCGGCTCGCAGCTCGTCGGCGTGCTCTACATCCTCGACGAGCCCTCGATCGGGCTCCACCAGCGCGACAACGGCAGGCTGATCGGGACGCTCGAGCGGCTCCGCGACCTCGGCAACACGGTGCTCGTCGTCGAGCACGACGAGCAGATGATGCGCACCGCCGACTGGCTCGTGGACATGGGGCCCGGCGCAGGCGAGCACGGTGGCGAGGTCGTCGCAGAGGGCAAGGCGCGTGACGTGATGCGCAACCGCCGCTCGGTGACGGGACAGTTCCTCTCCGGCAAGCGCAGGATCGCCGTACCGCCGCGGCGCGAGGACGACCGCGGCGCGTTCCGCGTGCTCGGCGCGCGCGAGCACAACCTGAAGGACATCGACGTCGAGTTCCCGGTCGGGAAGTTCGTGTGCGTCACGGGCGTCTCCGGGTCGGGGAAGTCGACGCTCGTCAACGAGATCGTCTACAAGGCGCTCGCCAACAGGCTCAACAAGACGCGGACGAAGCCCGGAGCGCACGGCCGCAGTCGAGGGGATCGACTGCTTCGACAAGGTGATCGAGATCGACCAGACGCCGATCGGCCGCACGCCGCGGTCGAACCCTGCGACGTACACCGACCTCTTCACGCACGTCCGCGAGCTCTACTCGCTGACGCCCGAGGCGAAGGTGCGCGGCTACAAGCCGGGCCGGTTCTCGTTCAACGTCCGCGGCGGCCGCTGCGAGACGTGCAAGGGCGACGGGCAGATCAAGATCGAGATGCACTTCCTCCCGGACGTCTACGTCCCGTGCGAGACGTGCCACGGGCGCCGCTACAACCGCGAGACGCTCGAGGTGCGCTTCAAGGGCAAGTCGATCGCGGACATGCTGGAGATGTCGGTCGAGGAGGCGCTCGAGTTCTTCGCGAAGATCCCGAAGATCCGCCGCCGCCTGCAGACGCTGCACGACGTCGGGCTCGACTACATCCGGCTCGGCCAGCCGGCGACGACGCTCTCCGGCGGCGAGGCGCAGCGGGTGAAGCTCGCCGTCGGAGCTCTCGAAGGTCGCGACCGGGCGGACGCTCTACATCCTCGACGAGCCGACGACCGGCCTCCACTTCGCGGACATCGAGAAGCTGCTCGAGGTGCTGCAGCGCCTTGTCGACTGCGGGCAACACGGTGCTCGTGATCGAGCACAACCTCGACGTGATCAAGCAGGCCGACTGGATCGTCGACCTCGGGCCGGAGGGCGGCGAGGCGGGCGGCGAGGTGATCGCCGCCGGCACGCCCGAGGACATCGCCGAGGTCGAGGAGTCGCACACGGGCCAGTTCCTCCGCGGCGTGCTCGCGCAGCCGGCGGCCGCTGCCGCCTGAGCCACCAGCGTCGGGTCGTAGCGGCCCGACTCTTCCACGTGCTCGACCGTTGGCCTGGCGTCGGCGCCGCAGGCCTGGATTGTCGCGACGATGAGGACACGCGGAGCGATCGGCGGACGGCTCGTCGCGGTGCGAGAGCTATGGGCGAACCATGATCTCCGTCGCGCTGAGCTCGCCTGGGGCGGGTTCCACGCCGCCGAGTGGGCCTCGGTCGTCGCGCTCAGCGTCGTGGCGTACGAGGCCGACGGGGCAGCTGCGGTCGGTTTCGTGTTGTTCGCGCGCATGGTGCCGAGCGCGTTCGTGGCCCCCTTCGTCGCCGTCGTCGGAGATCGCTACCGACGTGAGCGCATCCTGGTCGTCGTCCACCTGGTCCGCGCGATCGCCTGCCTCGGCGCGGCGCTTGCCCTACTCGCCGACGCGAACATCCTCGTCGTCTACGTGCTCGCGATTCTCGCGGCGGTGCCGCTTGCCGCGCACCGACCCTGCCACCTGGCGCTGGCGCCGCTGCTTGCCCGCACGCCGCGGGAGCTCGCAGCGTCGAACGTCGCCGCGCTGACGTTCGAGTCGACCGCCGTGCTTCTGGCCCAGCCGTTGCGGCCCTGCTCCTCGCGGTGTCCGGCCCTGCCGCGGTGTTCGTCGCGTGCGCCGCCCTCTCGTTCCTCTCGTTTGTCGCGATCGTCGGGATTCACTCGCCTCCGGTCGACCTGGCTCCGCCGACCGACGCGCGCCGCGGCGTGATCCACGAGCTTCGCGAGGGTGTGCGTGCTCTCGCCGGCAATCCGCCCGTCCGCCTCGTCGTGGCCCTGTTCGGCGCGCAGGCATTCGTGCGTGGCGCGCTCGGCGTTCTGCTCGTCGTCCTCGCGATCGACGTCCTGGGAATCGGCGACTCAGGTGTGGGTGTGCTCACTGCTGCGTTCGGTGTCGGCGGCATCGTCGGCGCGCTTGCCGGCATCTCGCTGGTCGGCCGTGGGCGCCTCGGTCGCCCGTTCGGGCTATCGCTCGCCGGCTGGGGCCTTCCGCTCGTGGTCGTCGGTCTCTGGCCCGAGAGCGCGATCGCAGTTATCTGCCTGGCACTCGCCGGGCTCGCGAATAGCCTGCTCGACGTGTCCGGCTTCACGAGCATGCAGGAGCGGATCGACGAGGCGGTGATCGGGCGCATCTTCGGCCTGTTCGAGCTCGTCGTGATCGCGTCGGTCGGCCTCGGCGCGCTCGTCGCACCGCTCGCGATCGAGGTGCTCGGATCGCGAGGCGCCCTGATCGCCGCCGGTGGGCTCCTGGCCGGTCTTGCGACGCTCGCGTACCGGCCGCTCGGCCGCATGGACGAGGGCGCGGAAGTGCGTACCGCCGAGCTCGAGCTGCTCGGCCGGACGACGATCTTCGGGCCGTTGCCGTACGCAACATTGCGTCGTCTCGCATCCGGCCTCGGCGAGCACCATGCCGCCGCGGGCGAGACGATCGTCCGGCAGGGCGACGACGGCGACATCGTGTACGTGATCGAGCAGGGGCGCGTCGCGATCGACCAGGACGGACGAGCTGATCCGCGAGCTGGGGCCGAACGACGTGTTCGGGGAGCTCGCGCTGATCCTCGACGTGCCCCGCACGGCCACGGTGACGGCGACCGAGCCCGCCGTCCTCCGGACGCTGGCGCGCGGGCCATTCCTTGCGGCGGTGACGGGGAACCAGCTGAGCCAGGACGCGCTCCGCAGCCTCGTCGCTGCGAGGACGCCTCCCGGGCTCGCGGCCGCGGCGGTCCGATGAGGACGTGTTCAGTCAAGACGCTACAACAGATCGCGTAAAGGCGCTACAATTCGGGCGTGGACGTCGGCATCAGGGAGTTGCGGGCGGGACTCTCCCGGTACGTCGAACGCGTCAAGCGAGGCGAGGAGATCGTCGTCACCGAGCACGGCAGGCCGGTTGCTCGGCTCGTGCCGATGAACGGCGAGCGGAAGGTCGACCGGCTGATCCGCGAGGGAACGCTGATTCCAGGACGCCGGCCGAAGGGTCGGCGTCCTGCGCCCGTCGACGCCGACGGCGCGACCCTCAGCGACATAGTCATCGAGCAGCGACGCTGAGCACGTACTTCGACAGATCGGCGTTCGTGAAGCTGCTTCTCGTCGAGCCCGGATCCCGGGCTGTCGGCGCGGCATGGGACGACGCCGAACGCCCTGTGTCTTCCGTCGCGCTTTACCCGGAGGCTCGGGCCGCGCTCGCAGCGGCATGTCGCGCGCATCGAATCGACGATGCGCGGCATCTCGAGGCCCGCGACGGTCTCGACGCGCTGTGGCCGGAGGTCGATGTCCTCGAGCTGACCAGGCCTCTCGCGCGCCGGGCGGGCGCGCTCGCCGAGGCCCATGCCCTCCGGGGCTACGACGCGATCCACCTCGCCTCGGCCGAGGCCGTGCTGGACGCGGGCTCGGTGATGGTGGTCGCCGACGCTCAGCTCGCCGAAGCGGCGGCGGCGATCGGTCTCGAGGCGCTCGTCCCGGGCCTGAGTTAGGCGCCCGGCAGCTGCCAGACGACCCGCCGGCCGCGATCCGCAGCGCACGCGAGCACCGTGCCGCGCAGCACGTCGATTCCGACCATGCCCTGCGGGTCGTGCATCACCTCGCGCACCGCCAGCCGTGCCGACGGGCACGTCATGGCCCGCGACCACGACCACCTGTTCGCCTCCGGACGATCCGATCACGTCGGCGCCGCTCACGCCGCCGCCGAGTCGCTCTACCGCGCCGTCGCCGAGCCAGGCGGCGATCTCGTCGTCGCTGCCTTCGACGAGCAGCAGCTCGTGCCCTGCGAGATCGATCACCGTGACGGCGGACGGATGCAGGTGCTGCGGGCTGAGGATGCCGCCGATGCCCTTGCTCGGGAAGGGCGGCGGTGCGGGGATCGACACGACGTCACCGAGCATCAGCGCAATCTCCCCGAGCGAGAGCTCGACGTCTTCGACCGACCAGCTCGGCGTCGTCGCGCCACTGTGGTCGACGCCCTCCTCGCCCGGCTCGACCTCGAGCCCCAGGCGGTCGACGAGCTCCTTCGTGAGTATGTGCACCTCGGACCCGGTGTCGAGGACAAACCCCGTCTCGATGCCTCCGACCGAGCCCACCACGAGCGGTGCGTGCTGTGGTGAGCCGTCGAGCGCGTCGAACGTGATCGGCATGCTCGCGAGGATCTCCACGTCTACGGCTGCACTATGGCGAACCGCGTACCCTCGCGGTATGGCCGACCACCCGCCCGTCAAGCCCGTCGAGCAGGCCGACCGACGTGGTGCCCTCCTCGCCGAGGCCGGCGAGGCCGCGGCACGCGCGTGGTGGCGGCGCGTGCCCCGGCTTGTGACCGCGCCTCGCCCGGTGTTCGCGGCGCTGGCGGAGACCGACGACGTCGACGTCGACGCGCGCGCGGAGCCCGTCCTCGCGCTCACCATCCTCGCCGGCATGGCGTCGGTTCTGATCACGCCGGCGTGGGGGCGTGTGATGAACGATCCAACCGTCGACTGGCTCGTCGTCCTGGTGCTCACGTTCATCGGCGGGCTGTTCTACGGCGCTGCCGGCTACTTCCTGCTCGGGCTGGCTCTTTGGCTCGGCGCCAAGGGCGTCGGCGTGGACGCGCCGTTCAAGATCGCACGGCAGATCGTGGCATTCGCCGCGTTGCCCCTCGCGCTGTCGCTCGTGGTCGTGGTTCCGGTGATCGCGATCGGATACGGCGCCGACTGGTTCCGATCCGGGGGAGACGACGAGGGAACCGGGCGGACGATCGTGACGGCGATCGGCGTGGCGTTCGCGCTGTGGTCGCTCGTGCTCGTCGCGGTCGGGCTCCGGACGACATTCCGGCTTCCGTGGCGCGGCGTCGTCGGCGCGCTGGCGCTCGCGACCGTGATCATCGCGGCGTTCGCCGTGCTCCCCAGCGCGCTCTGACGAGCCGCCGGGACGTGGTGCCCTAGGCTCGAGCCGACGTGCGGCTCGACGTCCCGATCGAGGTCTTGAACGCCTCGAGCTCCTCCTCGGACATCTCGTAGCTGTGCTCCGGGCCGGGGAAGGCGCCGCTCCGCACCTCGGCTGCGTATGCCTCGAGCGCGTCCCGGATCTCGCGTGAGAGGTTTGCGTAGCGCTTGACGAACCGCGGCAGGTGTCCCTCGGTGAGTCCGAGCAGGTCGTGGTAGACGAGCACCTGGCCGTCGCACTCCGCGCCTGCGCCGATCCCGATGGTCGGGATCGAGAGGCGGCGCGTGATCTCGGTCGCGACCGGCGCCGGAACGGCTTCCAGCACAAGCGCGACGCAGCCGGCTGCCTCGAGGGCGAGTGCGTCCTCGATCAGGCGGCTCGCGGCCTCGGCCGTCTTGCCCTGCGTCTTGAACCCGCCGAGCACCGTCGCCGACTGTGGCGTCAGCCCGATGTGCCCCACGACGCCGATCCCGGCCTCGACGATCGCGCGAGCGCGCGAGACCATTGGCCCGGCGCCCTCGAGCTTGACCACGTCTGCGCCGGCTTCCTTGACGAAGCGGATCGCGTTCCGCACCGCGTCCTCGTCCGTGACCTGGTACGAGCCGAACGGCATGTCGCCGACGACGATCGGTCGGTGCACCGCGCGTACCACCGTCCGGGTCAGGAACAGCATCTCGTCCATCGTCACCGGCACCGTCGTGCCCTGGTGGCCCAGAACGACCATCGCGGCCGTGTCGCCGACGAGGATCATGTCGATCCCCGCGTCCTCGGCGAACCGCGCGCCCGGCATGTCGTAGGCGGTGACCATCACGATTCGGTCGCCGCGCTTCTTCATCTCGGCGAGCTCCGGAAGGGGAAGCTTTGCTGCGGGAACGCTCATCGGTTCACCTCTCGTCGTCGAGGGGGACGTTGTCGATCAGTCGGGTGGCGCCGACGCGCACTGCGGCGGCAAGGGCTGGAGGGTCGAAGGGCGCGACGGCGACGTAGTCGACCTCGAGGCCGGCTGCGTCGAGGATCGCGCGCGCGGTGTCGGCGTCGCGGGTCGCGAGGGCGCGGGGAAGCGCCAGCGCACGGCTCCGCTGCTCCGTGGAGAGGAGGACGTTGCGCGACGAGAGCGCAAGGCCGTCCGTGTCGCGAACCGTCTGGACGACCGCAAGGTCGACCTCGAGATGGAGGTCGCGGATCATCCGTCGCAGCACCTCGACCTGCTGGGCGTCCTTCTGCCCGAAGAACGCCACGTTCGGGCGGGTGATCGTGAAGAGCTTGAGGCAGATCGTCGCGACGCCGCGGAAGTGGCCTGGCCGGTGCTCGCCCTCGAGCATCGCGCCGAGCTCGGTCACCTCGACCCAGGTCTGGTATCCGGGCGGATACAGCTCGGACGCGGACGGTGCGAAGACGATGTCCACGCCGGCCTCCCGCGCGATCTCGATGTCCTTTGCCTCGTCGCGCGGGTAGCCGTTCAGGTCCGCCGGGTCGCCGAACTGCGCCGGGTTGACGAAGAGGCTCATCACGACGGTCTCGCAGCTTTGGCGGGCCGCCGCGAGCAGCGCCAGATGACCGCCGTGCAGCGCACCCATGGTGGGTACGAGCCCGACCGAGCCGTCGCGGTCTCGGAGCGCCTCGCGAACGTCCGCGACCCCTCGCGCGACGATCATGCCGACGCTCCTCGGGGCTCCGTCTCACGTGCTGTGAGAGACGCGAGCGCGTCGTACGCGGGGAGGAGATCGGGCGCGGACTCGGCGATCGCCGCGCGGTGCCGCTCCACGGTCTCCCAGTCGCCTCGCTCGATCGGGCCGGTCAGCTGGAAGTCGTTGTCGATCACGCGCCGCATCAGGGGGTCGAGCGCCTCCGACGGGACGCCCGAGCCCTCGAGGAGACCGCCGGCGGCGCGCCGCAGCGTGACGAGGTAGTTGGAGGCCATTGCCGCGCCTGCGTGGTAGAGCGCTCGGCGGGAGTCCGCGAGGACGAAAGGCTGGAGACCGAGCAGCTCGGCGAGCTCTGTTGCGATCTCGACGGCCTCCTGGCTCTCGCCGGTCACCGCGGCCCACGCGCCGTCGAGCTGCTCGGGCCCGCGGTCGAGCGTGAACGTCTGCAGCGGATGCAGCGAGAAGCGCCGCTCGTGCGGCCCGAGGGCCGCGAGGGGCGTTCCGCCGCTCGTGTGCGCGACCCAGGGGCCCGGCTCGATCTCGGCTGCGACCGTCGCGATCGCCCGGTCGGGGATGCAGAGGAGCACGAGGTCGGCGCCGTCTTCGCGCAGGTCGACCCCGCGCTCGAGCAATCGCGCGCTCACTGCGCTCCCGACGCGTCCTCGCGCCCCGATGACAACCACGCTGTCGATCATCTGTGGCTCCAGTTCCTCGCGGATACCGGGCTCTTACAAGTGTAACGCGTCGGGGTGCGCGCTCAGTCCGCGAGTCGGGCGACGAGGCGCTCCGCGACGCCCGGCCAGTCGTCGTCCGTGATGCTGTACCAGGCGGAATCGCGGTTCTCTCCACCGCGGACGAGCATGTGCTTGCGGTGGACGCCCTCGAACGTCGCGCCCATCGCCTCCATCGCCCCGCGTGAGCGCGTGTTGAGCGCGTCCGTCTTGAGCTCGACGCGGCGGCAGCCCCACGTCTCGAACGCATGCCGCAGCATGAGCAGCTTCGCCTCGACGTTCGCGCCGGTGCCCCAAACCGAGGGATGAAGCCACGTCCAGCCGATCTCGACCGAGCGGTGCTCGGGCCGCAGGGCGAGGAACCGAGTCGAGCCGACGACCCGCTCGTCACTGATCGTCGCGAACGGGATCTCGGCGCCGCCGCCCTTCGCCGCGAGCGCGAGCTCGAGCCACGCGTCGAGCTCGCCCCGCGTCGCCGGCTGAACGACCGACAGCCATTGCCAGGTCCGCGCGTCCCGCGACGCCTCCCACAGCCCGTCGGCATGGTGGGGCTCGAGCGGCTCGAGCGTGACTCGGCGGCCCACAAGCGTCTGCGGCCGCCACTGCTCCACGGCCTCTAGACTACGGCTGTGCCGATCTACGAGTACGCCTGCATGGAGTGCGAGGAGCACTTCGAGGAGCTCGTCCGCTCCCAGGAGCAGGTCGTGACGTGCCCGGAATGCGGCGCCGCGAACGTCCTCAAGCAGCTCTCCTCGTTCGCCGTCCACGGCGTGACCGCGAAGCCGACCTTCGCGTCCGGGTCAGGTGGCGGCGGGTGTTGCGGCGGCGGCTGCGGCTGCGGTCACTGACCGGCGACGCGTCGTCAGACCCCGGGCACTGCTGACGGCTTCGCGAGCGGTCGGAGGAGGAACACCGAGTCTCCGACGAAGATTGCCGCCGCGACGATGATGATCCCGGTGTCCTCGCTGGTCGGCTTGACGGTCATCGCGAACACGATCGCGAACAGGAACAGCAGGTCGACGCGGAGGATCGAGAAGACCCTGCGGATCAGCCGCTGGCCTTCCTCGGTCTCAGGGCCGACAGCCTCTATGCGCTTCGCGGTTGGCGAGAGGACGCCGATCCCGAGCAGGAACGACGCGGCGAAGGTGACGAGCGCGAACACCACCCACAGCATCCCCCACGACCAGCTGCCCTCGATCATCAGTCCGATCCCCGCCAGGACCACGAGGAGCGACGCCGGAACGAACAGACGCTCACCGATCCTGCCGGCGTTCCCCGCGAAGCGGGCGATCGCAGCAGTGTCTCCCGATCGGAGCTCGACCATCCCGTAGACCTGGAAGAGGAACCCGCCGCCGATCCAGATCACGGCGCAGGCCACGTGCACGAACAGCAGAAACTCGTACCAGCTCATTGACGCCCCCCGAAAAGTGGATTGCCGCTCGCGCGATCCAATAGCAGGCCCACCCGCGCGTCAAGGTCTGATCGATGCCCGGCCGGTTCCGCCCGTAGAGTTTCCGGCGTGGACGCCCGGGAGCGCGCAGCGGCCCTGGACGCCGTCGCCGCGGACGCCGCGGGCTGCGTCCGCTGTCCCCTTGCCGACGGTCGGACACAGGTCGTCTTCGGGGAGGGGAACCCCGACGCGGAGCTTGTCCTGGTCGGCGAGGCGCCCGGGTTCCACGAGGATCGGGACGGGCTGCCGTTTGCCGGCCGCGCTCGCGAGCTTCTCGACCGGCTCCTGACGTCGGTCGGCCTCTCCCTCGACGAGGTGTACCTCGCGACGGTGCTCAAGTGCCGTCCACCCGGGAATCGCGATCCGCTTCCGGAGGAAGCCGCCGCCTGCGAGCCCTACCTCTACCGCCAGCTGGAGCTCGTCGAGCCGTCGGTCGTCGCAACGCTCGGCAGCTTCGCGACGACGCTCCTGTCCGGACGCGCGCTCGGGATCACCCGCGTCCACGGCCAGGAGCAGCCCATTGTCCTCGGCGGGCGGACCGTGACGTTGCTCCCGCTCTATCACCCTGCCGCCGCGCTGTATACGCCGACGATGCTCGAGGTGCTCGAGCGGGACGTCGCCCGGCTGCCTGCCCTCCTCGCCGAACGCAGCGGCCTCTGTGAACCACAAGGGCCTTCGGCCTTCCGGGAGCCGACGCACGTGCCCACGCGCGAGGAAACGCCGCCCCGCGAGCCTGTCCAGCTCGGGCTGTTCTAGGAATGCCGACGATCGAGCTCGAGAGCGGCTCGGCCGAGGAGACCGAGGCCGCCGCAGCACACCTCGCGCGAGCGCTGCTGCCCGGCGACGTCGTGCTCGTGTCCGGAGAGCTCGGGTCAGGAAAGACGACCTTCGTTCGGGGCGCATCGCGCGCGCTCGGCGTCGACGGCCGCGTGACGAGCCCGACGTTCACGATCGGCCACCGCTATCGGGGCATGGTCGACGTATCGCATCTCGACCTCTATCGCTTCCGTGGCCTCTCGCCGGCGGAGTGGGGTGACCTCGAGCCGTACTTCGAGGACGCGATCGTCTTCGTCGAGTGGCCCGAGGCTGGCATGGGCGCACTCCCCCCGGCACGGGCGCACGTGCGCCTCGAGCACGTCGCACTGGACACACGGCGTGTCGCCGTCACCGCGCAGGACGACTCACTGGTACAAGGACTCGCGGGTGCTGATCCTGGCTTTCGACACGGCAACTGACGTCGCGACGAGCGCGTTGGTCGACGATGCCGAAGTGCTCGGGGAGCGGACGTCGGTCGCGAGGACGCTCCTCGAGGACGTGGACGCGCTGCTTCGGCAGGCCTCGGCGCGGCCGAGCCAGATCGAGGCGATCGTGGTCGGCACGGGGCCGGGAAGCTTCACCAGCACGCGGGTCGGGCTCGCCGTGGCCCGCGGTCTCGCCCTCGCGCTCGAGATCGAAGGCGCCGGCGTGTCGACGCTCGATGCGCTCGCAGCGGGAGCGGAGCACGCATTGCCCGTGATCGACGCTCGGCGCGGCGAGGTCTTCGTCCCGGGCGGGAAGGCGCTATCACCCGACGACGTCGCGGCCGACGGCAGACTCTGCGTGGGGAACGGCGCCGTCCGCTACAGGGACGTGCTCGAAGCCAACGGCGCGCTCGTGCCGGCGGACGACGACACACGCCATGTGCCCCACGCTCGGCTGCACGCTCGCCTTGCCACGTCGTTGGGGCCCGTCGACGCGATCGAGCCGATCTACGTCCGTTCTCCCGACGCGAAGCAATGGGCGTCGTGATGCTCGACCTGCGGCGCCTCGAGCTCGCCGACCTCGACGCGATCGAGCGGATCGAGCAGGTGTCGTATCCGACGCCGTGGTCACGGTCGATGTTCGCGACGGAGCTCGCCAAGCCCAGCTCGCTGTCGCTCGGCGCAATCGACGAGTCCGGCGCGCTGGTGGGGTACCTCGTCCTCTCGCGTTACGTCGACGCATGGCACGTGATGAACGTGGCCGTCGCCCCCGATGCGCGTCGCAAGGGGGTCGCGACGGCACTGATGCGCCGACTGCTCGACGAGACACGGCACGACGCGCAGCGCGGCTACACGCTCGAGGTGCGGGTCTCGAACGTCGGCGCCATAAGCCTCTACGAGCGCTTCGGGTTCAAGCCGAAGGGCGTTCGTCGCGGGTACTACACGGACAACCGCGAGGACGCGCTCATCATGTGGCGAGATCCCGAGCCCGCCGTCGACGAGCCCGCTGCCGCCGAGGGTGGCGGCGCAGCGTGAGCATCCTCGGGCTCGAAACCTCCTGCGACGAGACTGCTGCCGCCATCGTCACCGAGGACGGCGAGGTCCTCTCGTCGGTCGTCGCCTCACAGGCGGAGTTGCACGCGCGGTACGGGGGCGTCGTGCCCGAGATCGCCTCCCGACGCCACCTCGAGCTCGTCGCACCGGTGGTTCGGGCCGCGCTCGACGACGCGGGCATCGGCTTCGACGGCGTGCAACGCGTCGGCGTCACCCAGGGCCCCGGGCTCGTCGGCGCGCTGCTCGTGGGCCTCTCGGCCGCCAAGGCCCTCGCCTGGGCGCGCGGACTGCCGCTCGTCCCGGTCGACCACCTCCACGCCCACGTCGCCACCCTCTTCCTCGCCCCGGTTCCGCTCGACCCGCCGTTCACGTGCCTGCTTGCCAGCGGAGGGCACACGCTGGTCCTCTCCGTCCGGGACCGGTCGGGCTTCGACGTGCTCGGCTCGACGCTCGACGACGCGGCGGGCGAAGCGTTCGACAAGGGGGCCAGGCTCCTCGGCCTCGGATATCCCGGCGGCGCCGAGATCGACCGCCTCGCCATGACGGGCGATCCCGACGCGTTCGCGTTCCCAGTGGCGCGGGTCCCGGGACTCGATCTCTCGTTCTCGGGCCTCAAGACGGCGCTGCTCTACGCGGCTCGCGAGCTGCCGGACGACGAGCTCGACGCACGTCGCGCCGACCTGGCGGCCTCGTACCAGCGTGCCATCGTCCGCGCGCTCGTCGGACGGCTTCGCGCGGGCGCCGCCCAGACCGGCGACAGGACGATTGCGGTGGTCGGCGGGGTCTCGGCCAACTCGGAGCTACGGGCTGCCCTGCCGGACGCCCGCTTCGCGCCGCTCCACCTGTGCACCGACAACGCGGCGATGGTGGCCTCGGCCGCCCGCTTCGCTCGTCCGCTGGCCTCGCCCGACTACCTTGCGCTCGATGCGTACTCGTCGACCAGCTTCTAGGAGCGCGCTTGCGGCGCTCGCCGTTGCGTGCGCGATCGGCGTGGGTGGCGCCACAGGCGCCGCGGACGTCGAGTCGGGCGCCGAGGGATGGCAGGGCCTCCTCGGCAGTCGCCCGCTGCCCGAGCTCGGAGGCCGCTGGATCGTCGTCCTGCGGGCCCCCTCGCTGGCGGACCGCGTCAAGCGTGCCGGTGGCCGGGCCACCGAGCTCCAGATGCGAGCCTGGACGGCAGACGTGCGCGCGGCTCAGCAACGCACGATCGCGCGGCTCGCGGCCCGGGGCGCGCTGGTCCTCCCCGAGCAGTCGTACGTGCGCGTCCTGAACGGCTTCGCGGCGTCACTCGACCCGCGGATCCTGCCGACGCTCGAACGCCACCCGGCCGTTGCGGGCGTGTACCCGGTCCGCGCCGCATACCCCGCTGCGGTGCCCGAGTCCGGTGCGATCCTCGACACCGAGGTGTTCGCCCCCGGGAGCGGGCGTCGAGCGGACATCTCGCTCCCGGGCGCTGACGGGACGGGTGTCACGGTCGCGCTGCTCGACACGGGAGTCGACACGCGCCATCCGTTTCTCCAGGGCCGGCTGCTGCCCGGGATCGACGTCGTCGACCCGGGAAGCGACGCGTCGGCCGAGCAGAATCCGACGCAGCCCGGCCGGCCCGAGCGGCACGGCACGGAGGTCGCTGGGCTCGTCGTCGGCGTCCGCGGTCCCGCGGGTCTGCATGGCGTCGCTCCGGGCGCCGCGCTGCTCCCCGTCCGGGTCGCCGGCTGGCAGCCCGATTCGGACGGCGGCGTGTCGATCTACGGTCGCACCGACCAGGTGCTCGCCGGGCTCGAAGCGGCCGTCGACCCGAACGGCGACGGTGACGCCCACGATGCGGCGCGGATCGCGCTCGTCGGGGTCGTGGAGCCGTTCGCGTCCTTCCCCGACGCTCCGCTCACCCGCGCCGCGGCCGGCGCGCTGCGGCTCGACATGCTCGTCGTCGCTCCCGCGGGAAATGACGGCCCGGCGGGCCCCGGCTACGGCAGCGTGGCCTCCCCGGGCGGCGCGTCGTCGGCGCTCGGTGTGGCGGCATCGGATTCGAGGCAGCGCAGCCCGACCGTCCACCTGCTGCTCCGAGCCGGCCTGCGCGTCCTCGCGTCGGGCGAGACGTCTCTCGGCGGCGCGGTCCCGCCCGACGACGTCGTCTCCGCGACCGTGGCCGCGCTCCCGCGACGCCAGGTCGTGGCGGTGACCGAGGGTAATGCGCTCGACCCGCTGTTCGACGACGACGGCTACAGCCGCGTTGCAGGCACCGCTGCCCTGCTCCCGACGGGGCCGACAACGCCGGAGGTCGTTCGCGAGCTCGCTGCCGCAGGCGTGCGCGCCGTCCTCGTCGACGGACCGATCCCGGCCGGGTCGCTCGGCGTCGACGAGCCGGTCGAGGTCCCAATCGTAGGAGTGCCGAGCGCGACGGCGACGGAGGTTCGGGCGGCACTTGCTGCCGGTGTGCCGGTTGAACTGGCCGTGGGCGCGGCGGCCTTCGAGGCCAACCCCGAGCTGCGCGCAGTCGCGCCGTTCTCGAGCACCGGACTTGCGCTCGACGGCGGGGCACGGCCCGAGCTCGCGGCGCCCGGCGTGGGGCTCGTGACGTCGGTCCCTGGCAGGGGCGAGGGCGGCGCGGCGCGCTACGGGACGATCAGCGGCTCGAGCGCGGCAGCCGCCGTGGTCGCCGGCGCAGTTGCGCTCCTTGCCGACGCGAGGCCCGACCTCGACGCGGGCGCGCTCCGCGGGGCCCTGGTCGCGACCGCGCGGCGCGGCGTGAGCGGCGCGGGCACGGGGCTCGTCGACCTCGAGGCCGCATCGGCCGCGGAGCTCGTCGCCGATCCGCCGGTCGTCGCTCTCGGCGCCCTCATCCGTCCCCGTCGGCCGGTGAGGGGGACGATCACGCTCCGGAACGTGTCGCAGAGGCGACTCGTCGTTCGACTCCGACGCGGCGCGGCCACCACGGGCGCCACGGCCCGAACGGCCCGCGAGCGGGTGGTCCTACAGCCGGGAGCGTCCGCTGAGGTCGAGCTGTCCGTCAGGGCCGCGGTTCCTCCGGCGGCGCCCGGCGCGCTGGGAGGGGCCGTGCGCGCGTCGGTGCTTCGCGGCCCGAGGCTCCGCATTCCCTGGAGCATCGCGGTCCCGGTCACCAAGCGCCCCGTGGTCACACGGGTGGCGCTCTCCACCGCGACGTTCGCTCCGAGCGACACGCGGCCCGCGGTCCTGTCCCTCGTCGCAGGCCGGGTCGACGGCTCGCCCGAGCGACCGCATTTGCTGCCCCTGAAGCTGCTGGACGTCGAGCTCTACCGCGGCACGCGTCGCGTCGGTCGGCTTGCCCGCCTTCGTGACGTCCTTCCCGGCCGGTACGCCTTCGGCCTGACAGGACGCGGGCCGCTCGGAGCGCGCCTGCGTCCCGGCTCGTACGCCATCCGCGTGGTCGGCTCGCCGGTCGGCGGCGGGCCGCCCACGAGCGTCGAGGTCGGCTTCCGGCTCCGCGGGCGCTAGATCATCTAGAGTCGGCTCGCAGTGCGAGGAGCGCGACGCACCACATGAGCGCGACCGAGACGCCGACCCACCTGCGCGAGAATCCGTTCGCGCTCGCCCGCGGGCAGCTCGCCCGCGTCGGGGAGACGTTCGGCGTCGATCCCAACCTGATCGGCGTGCTTGCCGAGTGCAAGAAGACGGTGGAGGTGTCGGTCCCTGTCGCGATGGACGACGGATCGGTCTCCGTGTTCGACGGCTTCCGCGTCGTCCACAACGTCACGCGCGGCCCGGCGAAGGGCGGGATCCGCTACCACCCGGCCGTCACGCGCGACGAGATCAAGGCGCTCGCGATGTGGATGACGTGGAAATGCGCCCTGATGGGTCTCCCGTTCGGCGGCGCGAAGGGCGGGGTGGTCTGCGACCCGAAGGTGCTCACCACCGGCGAGCTCGAGCGGCTCACTCGCCGCTACACGACCGAGATCATCAACGAGATCGGGCCGGAGAAGGACATCCCGGCGCCCGACGTCGGGACGGACTCGCAGGTAATGGCCTGGATCTTCGACACGTACTCGATGAACGTCGGCCACTCGGTGCTCGGCGTCGTCACCGGCAAGCCGCTCGCAGTGGGCGGGTCCGTGGGCCGCGACGGCGCGACGGCCCGTGGCGTCCTCAACTGCATCCGCACGGCGCTCCAGAAGGAGGGTCGCAGGTTCCCGGACACACGCGTCGCGGTCCAGGGGTTCGGCACGGTCGGCAAGAACCTCGCGCGCCTGCTCGCGGAGGAGGGCGCGCGCGTCGTCGCGCTGTCGGACTCGACTGGCGCAGTCGTCAACAAGTACGGCATCGACGTCCCTGCCGCGGTCGTCCACAAGGGCGAGCACGGTGTGCTCGTGGGCCTTCCGGGGACGGACGACGCGACGAACGCCGAGCTGATCGAGATCGAGTGCGACGTCCTCGTCCCGGCGGCGCTCGAACAGGTCATCAATGCCGAGAACGCGCCCCGGATCCGCGCGCACATGGTCTGCGAGGCCGCCAACGGGCCGACGACCCCCGCCGCGGACGAGATCCTCGAGGACAGAGGCATTTTCGTGCTTCCGGACGTGCTCGCGAACGCCGGTGGCGTCGTCGTCTCGTACTTCGAGTGGGTCCAGGGCCTCCAGGAGTACTTCTGGAAGGAGTACGAGGTCAACGCGAAGCTGAACGACATCGTCGTACGTGCGTTCGAGGAGACCTGGTCCGCGCGCGAGCGATTCTCGACGAGCATGCGCACGGCCGCGTATGGGCTCGCGGTGCAACGCGTCGCCGAAGCGACGACGATCCGTGGGCTCTACCCGTGAGCGTCCCGGCACTCCACGACTGACACCCGTGGGTTCGGCTCGCGTCGTCGTCTACACCGCGCCCGGGTGCCACCTCTGTGCTCCTGCCGTCGATGTCGTGCGAAGCGTTTGTGGAAGCGACTTCACGGTTGTGGATATCACGACAGATACCGCGCTGGAGCGGCAGTATCGCGAGCGAATACCAGTGGTGGAGGTCGACGGAGTCGAGCGGTTCCGGTACCACGTCGACCCTCACGAGCTCCGCGAGCTCGTGTAGGGCGGGCGCTACTCCTCCTCGTCGTCCTCGGACGCGCTCGCCGTGACTTCGGAGGACAGCGAGCCTGGGATCGCGAACACGCTCGGGCCGACCTTGGTCAGGTTGCCGTCGTTCGCGATCCGGTTGAGCGCGACACGGATCTGCTCGGTGTTGACGGCCTCGCCGCGCCGCGCGAACGCTTCGACCACCCGCGCTGGTGTGATGGGATACGCCAGCGTCTGGGCGACGGCGAGGATCGCCGCTCGGGGGATGCCCTGGAAGCGTCCGCCGCGCTCACGCGCCCGATCGACCGTGTTCGACGCCTTTCTCGGGCCCCGATCGCTCTCCTCACCGCCCTTGGCGCTGATCGCGTGGTCGACGACGACGAGCTCGCTCTCCGCAAGCTCGATCTCGGCGCGTGCGTCCTCAATTCGCTGCTGAAGCTGTTCCCGCAGCCGCTCGAGAACGGCCGCGGGCTGCTCGGACAGGATCGACGCAACAGAGCTGTCGCCGGGCACGCCAACACGGTACCAACCGGATCGACAAAGACCAAACAGGGGTCGAACCGGTCTGGAGCGCGACGCGCCGGAGCCGTCGTGCCGGTTCCTCCGGCCGGGTTCCAGCGTCGTGGGCAGAATGTGCGCAGTTGTCACAAACTCGGGTGGAGGAGTGCTGGTGGCGGAACGTCTCGGGGTCGGTGTCGCGGCGCGGTTGAGCCGGTACCTGCAGGTGCTGGCGCAAGCGAAGAAGATGGGCAAAGACCGCATCTCCTCGCAGGAGATCGCGGAGTACACGAACATCAACGCGACGCAGATTCGGCGTGACCTCTCGGGGTTCGGCAAGTTCGGCAAGCGGGGCGTCGGCTACTCCGTCGACTCGCTGCTCGCCGAGATCCGGAAGATCCTTCGGACGCAGGGCCAGCACAACATCGCGCTCGTCGGCGCGGGCCGCCTGGGAGCGGCGATCGCCTCGTCCCCGATCTTCGCCGAGCACGGCATCACGATCGCAGCCGTCTTCGACAACGACCCGGCAAAAGTCGGGACATCGCTCGGCGGCGTGCGGGTGAACGCGCTCGACGACCTGGATGAGATCGCCCGCGATCGCAGCATCGTCGTCGGCGTGCTGGCGGTTCCCGCGGAGTCCGCCCAGGAGGCTGCCGACCGCCTCGTGGAAGCCGGCGCCAAGATCGTCTTCAACTACTCGACAGCGCTCATCGACACGCCCTCGGATGTCCAGGTGCACACGTCGAACCCAGCTGTGGAGCTGCTCTACGCGCTCTATTTCCACCTCACCTGAGCCGCGCCGCGACCCGTTTCGCTCGGGAATGTTGCGCTTCGGTTGCCAGGGGTAGAAACGAAGGCGTCAGAGGAGTACCCTGCTCGCCAGGGAGATTCGCGGCGGGGGGATCGAGGGGGCCGCGTCGCATCAGGGGAAGGAGCCTCACTGGCCATCGCCAGCCGTGTGAGGGGGGGGAAAGTCGTCTGCATCGGAACGCTCGCGCTCCTGCTTGCGCTCCTCGCTGCACCGGCAGGTCGTGCCGACGACGGTCCTCCGACGGGCGCTTCCGCAAGCGCCGCAGAGGCGCCGGGGAGTGCCGCCGAGGCACCCGGCAACTCCGCGGACAGCCCTACGCAGGCTGATGACTCTCCCGCCAACTCCGGGAACGCACCCGGTCACCAGGCCGATCCGCCCGGCAACGCGACGAACGCGCCTGGTGAGTCCGGCAATGGGCCTAGCAACTCGGAGAACGCAGCCGGTCAGGCCGGCAATGGGCCTAGCAACTCGGAGAACGCACCCGGTCAGGCCGGCAATGGGCCTAGCAACTCGGAAAACGCACCCGGTCAGGCCGGCGACGGCCCCGGCAACTCGGAGAACGCACCGGGTCAAGCGGCCGAAGGCCCCGGCAACTCGGAGAACGCTCCGGGTCATGCCGCGGACGGCCCCGGCAACTCGGAGAATGCTCCGGGTCACGCGGCCCAGGCCGATCAGGGAGCCTCGATCGGCCAGGGGGCCGACGCGTCCGCCTCCGCCGGCCAGGAGCAGGTCGGAAACACCCAGGTGTCCGTGCGGGTGGACGAGCCGGGCAACGGGACCCCGGTGGGTCAGGAGAACCATGCCGAGGCCGACGCCGCGGCGTCCGCTTCCGCCGCCACAGGAACCTCGGGGACGGCGAACGTCGACCAGGACGTCCAGGCCAACGCAGATGGAACGCAGTCCGATGTCGGGAACACGGCCGTGACCGTCCGGGTCGGGAGCCCCGGCGACGACGGCGCGGTGTCCCAGTCGAACGTCGCAGCGGCAACCGCGGCGACCGCCTCCGACAACGCAGGGAACGAGGCCGCAAACGCGAGCGCCGGACAGGACGGCGTCGCCAACACGAGCGTCTCGATCCGTGTCTTCTCCCCGGGTGACGACGGGTCGGTCACCCAGTCCAACCAGGCCTCGGCTTCAGCTCACACGAGCAACGGATCGGGCGCGGACGCGGCTGCTTCCCAGGACGACGTGCGAAACACGAGCGTCTCGATCCGCGTCGAAAGCGCCGGCACCACGGGCCCCGTGTCTCAGGCGAACGACGCAACCGCCTCGGCGGATGGTGTCGCCGTGGCCGTCTCCAACGACGCCGTGAACACTGTGGTGGCAGTCGCCGTCGGAGCGACCGACCTCGATCGACCAGGCCCCACGGGCCTGCAGGTCTGGGTCTGGGAGTGGGTCTGGGAGCGCGACGAGTCGGAGAGCCTCCAAGGCGCGGTCGGCGCGGACGTCACGTCGTGGGTCTGGGACTGGGGCAAGAATGGCCCCAAGCACGGAACGGTGACGTCGCGCGCGGCGGGTGACGACGACAGTGGCCGTAAGGCGGGTTCCTGGGAGTGGCGCTGGGACTGGGATCGTCAGGGCGTCGCGGGATGGTCGTGGAGTTGGGAGTGGAACCAGTCGCTCGGATGCGAATCGTGCATCTGGGTCTGGAACTGGTCGTGGAGCTGGAGCGGACAACCGGGCGAAAACACCGGGCAACAGGCGCCCGTACAGGCTGGAAGCACCCCAACCGGCCAGCTCAACGAGGCTCGCGCCGAGGCGGACGCCGAGGCCGCCGTTCAGGTCGACCAGAGCGTGACGCAGGACGGCGCCGGTGAGGGCAGTCAGTTCCTCGGCCAGTTGGTCGACGTCACGCAGAACGTCGAAGCGGTCGCGACCGCCACCCAGACGGGCATCGAGTCGTTCATGTGGGGCTTCGATCCCCTCCGCCAGTCCAACATCGCCGAGAGCGTCGCCACCGCCGTCGTCGAGGCGACGGTGATGCAGGAGGCGTCGCAGGTCCTCGTGACGGGCGACGACGCGACCGGCGACCAATGGGGCGGCCAGCAGGTCGATGTCGCGCAGGCCGGCCACGCGGAGTCGGCGACCTCCCAGCACGACGCACTGCTCACGGGGGCCGGCTCCCACAGCGCGACCGGACACGCGTCCGCCGGCGGAACCGTCGCCGTCGACCAGTGGATCGCCCAGGACGGGACGGTCGAAAGCGCCGTCCTCGAGCAGTGGGTCGGCCAGCTCACGCTCGTCGAGCAGGCTGTCGACGCCGCGTCGACCGTCGACCAGGTCGGGACGAGCCGCTCGCGCGTCGGCGGGGGGAAGGCCGCCGCAACGGCTTCGGCCGGCGGGCTCGCCCTCGTCGAGCAAGGCGCCGAGCAGACCGCGGCCCGCTCTCGCGGCGTTGGTGTGCAGACGGCCGCCCAGCTCGTCTTCGTCGGGCAGGACGCTTTCGCGCGCGCGACGACCGCCCAGCAGGCCGGAACGGCTGGTCTACCGCTCGCATCGAGCGAGGCAATGCCGCCAACCGGGCGGCTGTGGTCCAGGCGGGGTCGCAGGCGGCCCTCGGGCTGTCCGACCTCGACATTCAGGACCTCTTGCAGCAGTCGATCGTCGTCCAGACCGCGACCGCCGTCTCGACCTCGAACGGCGGCATCGGCGGCTCGGCCGTCGTCGTGAACTGCGCGGTCACGCAGCAGGGGGCCGCGCAATCGCT
This sequence comes from uncultured Actinomycetes bacterium, assembly GCA_963839755.1. Taxonomy (GTDB): domain Bacteria; phylum Actinomycetota; class Thermoleophilia; order Gaiellales; family Gaiellaceae; genus Gaiella. The sequence goes on along the minus strand of CAWIVU010000009.1, from coordinate 251,122 downwards.
CGGCGCAGGCGCGGCGTCCGTCTCGTCCGCCGATCTCACGGCGTTCTGCTTCCCACCGGAGCCCGCGCCGTTCGCGTCGGACCCCGGGCCCGCGTCGGACCCCGGGCCTGTTGCGTCACCGTCGCCCTTCGCGGCCGAGTCTTTCGCGCCCGCGACGGCAAGGGCGATCGACGACGAGCCGGGCCTTTTCCGTGGCCACCGCGGAGCGGCAGCCTCTTCGAAGCGAGCCGCGCACCGCGCGCCCGCGAACCGCGCGCCCGCGCACGCCGGGATGGCGCCCTTCGCGTCGAAGCCGGAGCGACCCGAGCTCGGGTCGACCAGCGCAACCCAGTTTTCCGCCCTGCACTCCACGCAAGCGCGCCTCGACACGCGCCCGGGGAGCAACGCAGGAGCCGGAGACGCCGGCAGGGAGCCGCCGCTCCCGCCGGCGGGGGATCCACCCACGTGGATCTCCTCACTCGCAGCCGCGGCGTCCGGCGCCGGGTCATCGGGGATCGCAGCGATCCTCCTGGCCTTCGCGCTCGTGCCGCCGCTCATGCGGCGAGTGCCGGAAGGGTCGGTCGTCAGGCGACCGACCGACGTTCTCGCGCCAATCGACGTTCCGGTCTGACCCTCTCGCCACACGCCAACTGACCTGTCGGGCCCGGGCTCGACGGGCAAGTGTCTATTCGGCTGTGACGAAAGGAAGTGAGATACGTGTCACGCAGACTGATCGCATTCGGAGTCGTCGCGATCGGGCTCGTTTTTCCGTCGACCGCACTGGCCGACTTCAACGGGTTCGACAAGGACTCTCTGAAGGCGAACGTCCAGGCGTCCATCCAGAACGCTCAGATCAACCAGAGCGGGACTGCGACGTCCGGGCCTGCAACCGCCAACGGCGGCTCCGCCACGGGCGGCGCCGGTACTGGCGGCGCCGGTGGGAACGTCAACACCGGCAACAACGACACCACGCAGGGCCAGGCGGCCTCGTCGGAGCACCGGCAACGCCTCGTCCGGCGGCATCTCGGGTGCCAACACCAGCTCCATCGGCAACGACGGCGGTTCGATCTCGAACAGCAACGAGACCGACGTCGACGTCGATGCCTCCAACGACGCCGATAGCGACGTCGACCAGGACGCCAACGGCGGCAACTCCGCCGCGATCAACAACAGCGAGGACGACAACACCTCGGTCGGTGGCGACGCAGAGAACAACTGCGGCGTCATGGCCGGCGGCTGCCAGTCGTCCGACGGTGGAAACAGCGGTCGCGGTGGCGACGCCGACACCGGTCGTGGCGGGGACGCCTCGTCCGATTCCGGCGACGCTGGTGACGGTGGCAATGGTGCTGCTACCGGAACCGGTGGGGCCGGCGGAGCCGGGACCTCCGGCGCCGCGACGAGCACGGGCGGCGCAGGCGGCTCGGGCGCGGGTGGCGACGGTGGCACGCTCTGTGTCACGTGCAACGGTGGCAACGGCACCGGTGGCACAGGCGGCGGTAGCGGAGCAGGCAGCGGGGCGACCGGCGGTGCCGGTGGTTCCGGTGCAGCTGGAGCTGCTGGCGGTGCTGGTGGTTCCACCGACTCGAACAACTCGGGTGACGGTGGCGACCCCCGCGCACGCGGTGGCGACAGCGGCCGTGGTGGTGACGGTGGCACGAACGGTCTCGCTCAGGGCGCGACCGGCGGTGCTGCTGGAGACGTCACGGACACGACGACCCAGTCGGCGACCTCGTCGGCCGACGGTGGCAGCAACACGAACGGGAGCTTCACGGCTACCCAGAACGCCAATCCGAACACGAACACCACGTCGAACACGGGCCAGGGTGGCTCGACTGGTCGCGGCGGCGACACGTACGGTTCGATGAACGAGACAGGCATGGCGAACTCCGGTGGCAACGAGACCGGCGCGTTCGGTGGCGACGTGATCGCCAACAACACGGGCAACGGCGACGCCAGCGGTGGGAACGGCACCGGTGGCGCGGCGGAAGCGAACGGCGGCATCGCGATCAGCGGCGATGCCAAGGTCTCCAACATCGCTTTCGTCAAGCAGGAGTCCGAGCAGAAGATGGAGGTCGAGGACAACGACAAGTGGCTGTCCTTCACCTTCGGCCACAAGAAGAAGCGCCACAGCTACTAGGCGCTCGACGATGAAAGGGAACGATTGCCCGCGATGACCACGACGCTCGAGATGCCCGGCACGACCAGGTCGCCTGACGGCCCGTGTCGTGTCGGCCCCTCGCGCGGACCGGCGTCGCGGGCGGTCGGCCCTCCGAACGGGGAGCCGCCGGTGTCCCACGACACACGGAGCCTTCCGACCTCGCACTCCTCCCGCCCCGGGACGGGAGTGAGACGAGACCCGGACGGCCACTTGCAGGGAACCGGCGGCAGCGCCCCGGCCGATGCCGAGCGTGCCGGCGCGGGTGTCGCCACGAGGCCACGCCCGTGCCGGCAACCGGTGCAATCGGTGGACGTGAACGTGGGGGGAGCCGACGGCTCCCCCCACCCGACCTCAATCGGGGACTGACCCAGAAGGGATCTGTCCCCCGGACGCGCTGCCCTTCGACGCGCCCGCGCGCGTTGGTCCCCTTCGGGGACAGACCCCTGGGGAGTGTCTAGCCTTCCGTGACCATGTCCCAGGGCGCGTCACACGAACGGCTGCTGGACGAGGCGCGCGAGCGCTTCGACGAGGCCGAGGATTTCACCGTCTCGGTCGAGGAAGAGTTCGCGCTCCTGGATCCCGAGACGCTGGAACTGGTCAACCGCTTCGAAGAGGTCCAGGCGGCGGCGAAGGGGACGGCGCTCGAGCCGAACCTCGTAGGAGAGCTGATCGCCTCCGAGGTCGAGGTCAAGACGGGCAAGCAGGCGTCGTTCGCGGACGTCCCGTCGGCGCTCGCGGAGCGCCGCGCCGAGCTGGCTGCGCTCGTCGATCCACTCGGGCTCGCGCTCGGCGCGACGGGGACGCACCCGTGGTCGAGCTGGCGTGACCAGCGGATCATCGACACGCCGCACTACCGGCGGAACAACCAGCTCCTGCAGTACGTCGTCTGGCGCAACAACACCTTCGGCCTGCACACCCACGTGGCGATACGAGGCGCCGACCGGGCCGTCCAGGTCGTCGACGCACTCCGGAACTGGTTGCCCGAGATGCTCGCCGTGTCGGCGAGCTCCCCCTTCCACGAAGGCGTCGACACGGGCCTTCACTCGGCGAGGACCCAGGTGTTCACGCGGTTCTTCCCCCGCTGCGGGGTGCCGGACGCCTTCGGGTCGTGGGACGCGCACGCCGAGTACGTGCGGTTTCTCTACGCGACGGGGTCGGTCGACGAGCCGACACAGCTCTGGTGGAGTGTCCGTCCCCATCTCGCTTTCCCCACCGTCGAGATCCGCATCTGCGACGCGCAGCCCGATCTCGCCGAGGCGGAGTCCCTCGTCGCGTTCATGGTCTCGCTCACGGCCCGTTGCGCCCGGGCACTCGACGAGGGCGAGCCGCTGCCGACCCACCCGCACCGCCTGATCGAGGAGAACATGTGGCGCGCGATCCGGCACGGACTGTCCGGCGAGCTCATCGACCTGGCGCGCGGGGACGTCGTTCCGGCGCGGGCGCGAATCGAGCGCCTGATCGAATGGGTGCTTCCCGTTGCCGACGAGATCGGCGCCACTCCGTGGCTCCGCGTGCCAGAGCGCAACGCCGCGGAGCGCCAGATCGCCCGTTATGCCGACGGCGCGAGCCTCGAAGAGATCTACACCGAGCAGGTCACCGGGACGTGGGCTTTGCCCGCGTCCCACGAAGCGGGCTGAGGTTGGCGGGCCTGCGCGTGGGGCTCCTCGCGCTCGTTCTGCTCGCTGCGGGCTGCGACGGCGAGGCGGGCGCGTCTGATCCGTCGCGCGATCGCTCGCTGATCGAGGCCGCCGAAGCGGGGCGGCTCGAGGAGGTCGAGGAGCTGCTCGAGGAAGGCGCGAGCGTCGACGCAACGGACGCCGCAGGACGCACGGCGCTCGCGGCCGCGGCATACGGCAATCATCTCGCGGTCGCCGAGGCGCTGATCGACGCCGGCGCTGATGTCGACACGCAGGACATGTCGCAGCAGAGCGCGTACCTGATCGCAACAAGCGAGGTCGGCGACGACCCGCGGCTTCTCGAGCTGACGCTCGAGCACGGCGCCGACGTCAATGCGAAGGACAGCTACAACGGCACCGGGTTGATCAGAGCCGCCGACCGTGGCTACGTCCGGATCGTGCGGAGGCTGCTCCAGACCGAAATCGACGTCGACCACGTCAACCGGCTCGGCTGGACGGCGCTTCTCGAGGCGGTGATCCTCGGCGGCGGCGACGCGGCCCACACCGAGGTGGTGGAGGTGCTCGTCGAGGAGGGCGACGTCGACGTCGGGATCCAGGACCGTGACGGGAAGACGGCCCTCGATCACGCTCGCGACAACGGGTACCGCGAGATGGTGACGATCCTCGAGGCGACCGAGCGCTAGCCAGTCGTACCTTCGGGCACGAGCCCGGTTTGTGCTGCATAATCCCCCGCGCTGACGCCAGTTTGGGCGTCCTTTGTGCGCCTTGACCCGGAGGATTGATGGACTTCTTCGTTGACCATGCCGTGCTGTTCGCGCTCGTCTGTTCAGGCGTCGCAATCGCGTTCGGCCTCTATTTGACCTGGTGGCTGCTCAAGCAGCCGGCCGGGAACGAGCGGATGCAGGCGATCTCTCGTGCCGTGCAGGAGGGCGCCGCCGCCTATCTCAAGAAGCAGTACACGACGATCGCGTTCGTCGCCGTCGTGCCGTTGCTCGCGATCGGCTTCTACCCGGAGCTCGGGTGGGGGACCGCGATCGGATTCGCGGTCGGCGCGCTCCTCTCGGCCGCCGCCGGCTTCATCGGCATGAACGTCGCCGTGCGCTCCAACGTCAGGACGGCGGAGGCGGCACGCGAGGGCGTCTCGCCGGCCTTCAAGGTCGCGTTCCGGGCCGGCTCGGTGACGGGGCTGCTCGTCGTCGGCCTCGGCCTGCTCGGCGTCGCCGGCTACTACTGGATCCTCACGGACTGGGTCGGAAACAGCCCGGAATCGGCCGTTGACGATCTGATCGGGCTCGCGTTCGGCGGCTCGCTCATCTCGGTCTTCGCCCGTCTCGGCGGCGGCATCTTCACGAAGGCCGCTGACGTCGGCGCCGATCTCGTCGGCAAGATCGAGGCGGGGATCCCTGAGGACGACCCGCGGAACCCGGCCGTGATCGCCGACAACGTGGGCGACAACGTCGGCGACTGTGCCGGCATGGCCGCCGACCTGTTCGAGACGTACGCCGTCACGGCCGTCGCCGTGATGCTGCTCGGCACGGCCTTCCCGTCGGGCGAGCTGTGGCTCTACCCGCTCGCGCTCGGCGGCATCTCGATCCTCGCGTCGGTGATCGGGACGTACTTCGCACGGATCGGGCGCGGCGAGAACGCGATCATCAACGCGCTCTACAAGGCCGTGATCGTCGCGACGATCCTCTCGGCCGTCGGGTTCATCCCGGTCACGCTGGCCTTCGACGACGATCGCTTCTCGTTCTGGCAGCTGTACGTGCCTGCCCTCATCGGGCTGGGCGTGACGTTCCTGCTCGTCGCGATCACCGAGTACTACACCGGCTCGCGGTGGCATCCGGTGAAGCGGATCGCCGAGGCGTCCCAGACAGGGCACGCGACGAACATCATCGCCGGGCTTGCATACGGGATGCAGGCGACGGCCTTCCCGGTGCTCGTCATCGCCGCCGGCGTCGTGGGCGCGTACTACGCCGCCGACGAGTCGATCTACGGGATCGGCGTGGCCGTGATGGCCCAGCTCTCGATGACCGGCCTGATCGTCGCGCTCGACGCCTACGGCCCCGTCACCGACAACGCGGGCGGGATCGCCGAGATGGCCGACATGCCCGAGGCGGTTCGCGGCGTCACCGACCCGCTCGACGCGGTCGGCAACACGACCAAGGCCGTCACGAAGGGCTACGCGATCGGCTCGGCCGGGCTCGCCGCGCTGATCCTCTTCGACGAGTACGTGCGCGGCCTCGCCGACGAGGGCCTCGACGTCGTGTTCAGCCTCGAGGATCCCGTGGGTGGTCGCCGGCCTGTTCGTCGGCGGGATGATGCCGTTCCTCTTCGCCTCGCTGGCGATGACGGCCGTCGGCCGCGTCGGCGGCGAGGTGGTCGAGGAGGTGCGGCGCCAGTTCCGCGAGGACCCGGGCATCATGGAGGGAACTTCCCTGCCGGACTACGCGACCTCGATCTCGATCGTCACCGGCTCGGCCATCAGGAGCATGCTGGTGCCGGCGCTCATCCCGATCGCGATCCCGATCGTGGTCGGGGTCATCAAGCCCGAGATGCTCGGAGGGCTGCTGATCGGGACGATCGTGACGGGTCTCTTCCTCGCGATCGCGATGACCTCGGGCGGCGGCGCGTGGGACAACGCGAAGAAGCTCATCGAGGACGGCGCGTACGGCGGCAAGGGCTCAGAGGCCCATGCCGCGGGCGTCACGGGCGACACGGTCGGTGATCCGTACAAGGACACCGCCGGCCCCGCGATCAACCCGATGATCAAGATCGCGAACATCGTCGCGATCCTCCTGATCCCGATCATCGCCTCCATTCACGGTTGAGTCGGGTGTGAGCGTCTGGGGGAACCCCTGGTTCCCCCAGACCCCTCCACTGGTCCGCTGCGCGGACAGTTCGCTCCGCGACCTGGGCGCGAAAGGTGCCTATGTGCAAGCCTCTTGTCTTTTCAGCGCCGCCGTCGTAGCATGCTGCGCCGTCGGCCCCGACATGCCGTCCCGGGCCGACCCATGTGACACTCGACCAGGGGAGAGTCATGAAGAAATCTCGCCGCGTGACGTGGGCCCTTGCGGGACTGACGTTGCTTGCGCTCACGCTCGGCCTTGGCAGCGCCTCCGGTGGCGCTACGGCCAAGGGCCCGAAGAACCTCGATCAGGCGCTTCTCCAGAAGCTGAAGGAGACCGCCCGGGGATCCGTGGCCGTTTCCACCAAGAAGGGCACGAAGTTCGTCGCTTTCCTCGGCGCCGGACGCAACGGCGACCTCTATCCGAAGGGCGGTGCGTCGAAGGAGGCGAAGGCACGCGAGTTCGTCCGCGAGTTTGGCCCACTGCTCGGCGCCAGCGGCGCCGACGCCGACCTCGTGCAGACCGATTCGACGACGGACGCGCTCGGGAGCACGCACCTGACGTACGAGCAGCGTCACAACGGCCTGCCCGTCTTCGGCGGCGTCGTGAAGGCCCACCTCGACGACGCGGGGAACCTGACGTCGGTGAACGGGACGGTCGTGCCGGACATCGAGGTCGACACGTCGCCGAGACTCGACGCTTCCGCGGCAGCCGCCAGGGCGATCGCGGCCGTCGCCGCCGACCCGCCCGAGAATGCCTCCGGCGTCGCCGCGCCGGTGTCGGTCCTCTCGCTCCAGGCCGCTTCGACCAGCCTCGAGGTCTACCGGACGGGGCTGACCCGGGGCGTCGAGGGATCGAACCAGCTCGTCTACGTCGTCGACGTGACGAACGGCTCGAGCATCCGCGACCTCGTGTTCGTCAACGCGCACGTCGGGAAGCTCGTCAACCGCTACTCGCTCGTCCACGACGCGTTGTTCAGGCGGCTGTTCGAGCAGAACGATCTGGCAACCAGATCTGGCAGGAAGGGCAGTCGACGGCGGGGCTCAACGTCGACCAGCTCAACATCGTCAACTTCTCCGGTGACTCGTACCGCTTCTTCTTCAACACGTGGGCTCGCGACTCGTACGACGGGGCCGGCGCCGAGATGCGGAGCGTCAACAACGACCCGACGATCGCCTGCCCGAACGCGAACTGGAACGGCCTCACGACGAACTACTGCAACGGCGTCACGTCGGACGACGTCGTCGCGCACGAGTGGGGCCATGCGTACACGGAGTACACGCACGGGCTCATCTACCAGTGGCAGCCGGGCGCGCTCAACGAGTCGTACTCGGACATCTGGGGCGAGGTCGTCGACATGATCAACGGCGCGGGCACGGATGCCCCGGCAGGGGTGCGCTCGGTCAACGCGTGCTCGACGCACACGACGCCTGCGCCGCTCCTGGTCATCAACAGCCCTGAGCAGCGAGTCTGCGCTGCGGGCGGCGCTGCCTTCGGCCCGCCGCTCACGTTCGCCGGGCTGACCGACAACGTCGTGCTCGCGCTCGACGGTGTGGGTACCTTCCCGGGCCCGCCGCCGGCACCCGATACGTCGACCACGAACGGCTGCCTGCCGCCGTTCACGAATGCCGCGCAGATCGCGGGCAACATCGCGCTCATCGACCGCGGCGTCTGCGGGTTCGCGGTGAAGGTCAAGAACGCCCAGAACGCCGGCGCTGTCGGCGTCGTCGTGGTCAACAACACCGGGACGGCGCCATGCGGCATGGCCGGCGTCGACCCGACGATCACCATTCCGTCGCTCTGCATCTCGCTGCCGAACGGGAACATCATCAAGGGGTTCCTCGCCGCCGGACAGACGGTGAACGTCACGATGCGCCTGTCGGCTGACCCGGCCGCGAGCGAGGACTCGTACCGCTGGCTGATGGGCGAGGACGCGACCGCGTTCGGCGGCGCGATCCGCGACATGTGGTCGCCGACGTGCCTCGCCGACCCGGGCAAGGTGACGGACGCCGAGTACCACTGCGACACCTCCGATGCGGGCGGCGTGCACTCGAACTCGGGCGTCCCGAACCACGGCTTCGCGCTGCTCGTCGACGGCGGGACGTACAACGGCCGCACGATCAGCCGCGCTTGGGCTGGTGAAGGCCGCGCACGTCTACTGGAGGGCGCAGTCCGTCTACCAGGTGCCGGCGACCGACTTCGCCGACCACGCGGACGCTCTCGAGCAGTCGTGCCAGGATCTGATCGGGCAGCCGCTGCTCGGGCTCTCGACGAGTGGGCCGGCGACGCCGTCTGGTCAGTCGATCTCGGCGGCCGACTGTGCCGAGGTCGCGGACATGATCGCGGCGGTCGAGCTCCGCACGGACGTGACCGACAAGTGCAACTTCACGCCGTTGCTCGACCCGAACACTCCGCCCACCTGCGCGGGCACGAAGAACCCGCCGACGTTCTACAAGGAGGACTTCGACCAGGGCCTCCGCGGCTGGACGACGACGAACCAGGGCGTGTTCGCCGGCTGGCCGGGGACGAACTGGGTGGCCGACACGTCGCTGCCGGGCGACCGGCCGGGTACGGCCGCCTACGCGGAGAACCTCGACGGCCAGTGCACCGGCGGCGCCGGTGACGTGTCCGGCGTGATGCGGCTCGAGAGCCCGTCGATCAAGCTCCCGAGCGGCGCCGTGCACAGCTACCGGCTGGGCTTCACGCACTACATCGCGTCGGAGCTCGGCTGGGACGGCGGGAACGTCAAGCTCTCGATCAACGGCGGCGCGTACGCCCTCGTCCCGAGCACGGCGTTCTTCTTCAACCCGTACAACGCGACGCTGCAGACCGCTGCAGCGGGCAACACGAACCCGCTCGCCGGCCAGCCGGCCTTCACCGGCACGGACGGCGGTCAGGTGACGGGCTCGTGGGGCCAGTCGTTCGTCGACCTGTCGCTGCTGGGCGTCAAGCCCGGTGACACCGTCCGCCTGCGCTTCGACTTCGGCATGGACGGCTGCACGGGGATCGACGGCTGGTATGTCGACGACATCACCGTCAGCGCGTGCAACGCAAGCAAGGAGGCGAGCATCGCCTCCCGCGGGTCGAGCGTCGTGCTCTCCCGCGCGGGCAGGGACGGCACGGCCTAACGGCTCGCGCCACAGTACGACGATGCACCGAGGGGCGCCGGCAGGCGCCCCTCGGTCGTCTATTCGAGCGATCCGGTGGCGCCGCCCAGGCTGTAGGTGCGTGAGCCGGCGATCGTCTGCACGACGACCTCGGCGAGGCCGATGCCGGGCGCGAACACCAGGCGCTCGACGCCCGCGTCGGCCGTTGGCTTTCGGCTCAGCAGCGCGAGCTCGACGCAGCCGCGCACGACGCGGCCACGTGCGTCGGCGCACACGCCGGACCTCGACGCGACCGTTACGTCCACGGCACGCCAGAGCGGTGCGTCGGGCAGGTCGACGCGGTAGCGCGTGCCTGTCGGCGCGCCGAGCCTGAGAAACGGAGCCCAGCGTGCACCCTGCGCGTCCCACGCCTGGAGGTCGCGGCCACTCGTGCGCACACGCACGGGCCCGAGCCCGGGCATCCCTCGCAGGAGGTACGCGTCTCCCGAGCGCGAGGCTCGCACGACGAGGGTCGCCCCCCTGTGGTCGGTGAGCTTCCACGTGGCGCCGTCCCTGAGCGGGAACAGTGACGCAGGAGCGGCGAGGGCCGTGGCACACCAGCAGGCAACCGATGCGACGACCCCGATTACGACGGCTGAACGATTCATGCGGGCAGTGTCTCAGGCAATGGTGAGGGATCTGTTGCGATCTGTATGTGAGCGCTGCGGGGACCTCCCGGTGCCCCGAGACCCCCTCCACTTGGGCGTTTCACGGACATGACGCTACGCGTCCGACACGAAGCGGTAGCCCATGCGCGGCTCGGTGACGAAGTAGCGCGGCCGGGCGGGGTCGGGCTCGAGCTTGCGGCGGATCTGGGCGAGGTAGACGCGCAGGTAGTTCGTCTCGGTCGAGTACTGGGGGCCCCAGACCTCGTGCAGCAGCTGCTGCTGCGACACGAGCTTCCCCGGATTGCGCACGAGCAGGAACAGGATGTCTTGCATGGCCCCGTTGTACGCCCGGGCGAACGAGCGCCGGGGCCCTCTTGACGGACGGGCTACGTCGGCGACCTGGATCTTGACGGTGCCTTGACGCCCGCCTGGCGCGCCCGCCGCTGCGCGTGACGCCAGCGTGCGACGGCGAGCGTCGAGGCCCCGGCGACGACGATCGCCGAGAGGTTGATCACGAGCTGGAGTGCGGCTCCCCGCCACTCGTCCCAGTCGCGGTACGCGGCGGCGACGCCGACGTTCGCGGCCGCCGGGATCGTGGTCACCGAGATGAGCACACCGATCAGCGCGCTCGACTTCGCCGTCTGGAGCGACAGCATCCCGGCAACGCCCGCGAGAAGCGCCACGAGCACGGAGTACGTGTCCGGGTGCGAGATGAAGAACGTCTGCGAGCGATCTTCCAGCTCAGCCGCGGAAGGGGTGATCTCGAAGGCGCGCAGCACGCCCGTCAGCGCCCACGCGGCGACGATCGCTATGGCGAAGCCGACCACGAGGGCGACGATCGACGCCCGTGCGACGCGCGCTCGGCGGCGCACGATGGCTAGGCAGAGCGCGGCGAGCGGCCCGAACTCGGGGCCGACCACCATTGCGCCGACGATCAGGACCGAGGAGTCGGTGAGGATCCCGACCGCCGCGATCATCGTCGCGATCACCATGAACAGCACGTACGAGGCCGACAGGTCGGTGCTCTCACGGACGGTCTGCTCCACCTGTTCCCACAGGACCGCGTCGGCTGCCGAGCCGGGAGCGCGCTCCATCGCCGCCCGCGCCCCGGCAGAGACGGACGCGTCGACTGCCTCGAGCGCGATCGACCCGTCCCGGTACAGGCCGAGCGCGGTGAGCTGCTCGACGACGAGGCTGACCTCCTCCCGGGCGACGTCGCAGAGGACGACGTCACCGACGGGCTCGATCCCGGCGCCCGGGAGGTGGACGACGTTCGTGACCGCGTCGAGCCCCCGGAGCAGCGTCAGCACCGCCTCGACGAGCGCCGGGGGGACGATGAGCCGAAGGCTCGTCACGGCGTGACTCTAGAGTCCATTGAGCTAGTGCTCTCGGCCGCACGGGGGTGCCTGGCGGCGGCCAGGCACCCCCTGCCTTGTCTCACCCAGCTGTCGGGACCTGCACGAGGCGCCTCCCCGAGACACCCGCAAGCAGCGCCTCTCCCTGCTTCCGGACGCGGATGAAGAACTGGACGCTCTTGCCGTCGAGCGGGAAGTCGGCTCGGGGCGTCATCCGCACCCGCGCCCAGCCGTCCCTCCCCGTGCGGACCTCTCCGGGCGAGGACGTGACCAGCGGCGTCGACCGGACGAAGACGAGGGCATCGCGCACGGCGAAGCCTCGCGTGTCGACGACACGGACACGCAGCACGATGGGGCGTTCCCGGGAGCGCACGGTCTCGGGCGTGAAGGCGAATGCGCCGGCGACCAGGCGCTCCGGCGCCGAGACGCTCGTCACCGGGATCGAGTAGGTCCCGCTCGGAAGCCGGATCGCTCCCGACGGGAGGTTCGTCGGCGGCCGGGGCGTGGTCGGCGTCGTCGGCGTGCCGCCCGACCCGGCGGCTTGCACCTGCGCGGTCGCGTTCGACGTGGCAGATGCCGTGCCGAGCGTGTTGCGGGCGGTCACCTCGACCCGGAGGCGCCGGTCCTGGTCAGCGCTCGTCGGCACGAACTGCGTGCTGGTCGCGCCCGTGATGTCCGTGCAGCTGGCGATCGAGCCGTCCACGTCGCAGCGCATCCACTGGTAGGCGTAGAGAAGCGGAGCCGTCCCGGTCCAGACGCCGACGCTCGCCGTCAGCGTCGCGCCGACGTTCGTCGAGCCCAGGATCGTCGGCAGGATGCTGTTCCGCGGTGCCTGCTGGGTCGTCGTGGTGGTCGTGGACGCCTGGACGGCGGCTGTCGCGTTCGACGCGAGAGTCTGGGTGCCGAGGCTGTTCGAGGCGGTTACCTGGACGCGAAGCGGCCGCCCGACGTCCGTGCTCGAGGGGATATAGCTAGAGGTCGTCGCGCCGGAGATGGACTCGCAGTTGGAGCCGTCCGGCAGTCCGCCGTCGGCATTGCAGCGCACCCACTGATAGGTGAAGGTGATCGGGGTCTGACCGGCCCATGTGCCGGTACTGGCGAAGAGCGTTCGTCCGACGGTCGGCGTGCCACTGATCGAAGGCTCGGCCGTGTTGCGCAGCGGGCCGGTCGTCGTCGACTGTGTGACCGTGTCGGTCGGGTTTGACGTGCCGCGTGTCGAACCTCGGCAGCGTTCGACGCGGTAACGCGAACGCGTAGCCGCGTTCCGATGTCGTCCGCCTCGAGCTCGTAGCTGGCGCTCGTCGCGCCGTCGATCGACGGGCAGTTCGAGGCGTCGGGCAGCCCGCCGTCCGCGCCGCAGCGCACCCACCGGTACGTGAACATGATCGTCCCGGCGCCGCTCCACGTGCCGGTCGACGCACTGAGGGTAGATCCCTCGACCGGCGAGCCCGAGATCACCGGCTCGGCGGTGTTGACGGGCGCCGTAAGCGGGGTGACGACCGCGGTTGGGGCCGACAAGGCGGTCGCGGAGTCGTCGCCGTTCGTTCGACGCGGCGACCGCGACGCGGCATCGTCTTGCCCTCGTCGGTGCCAGCAACGACGTAGGTGCTGCTATTCGTGCCTACCGTCACGCAGGTCTCGCCGGCTGCGTCGCAGCTCTGCCACGCGTACGCGACCTGGTCGGGAGCCGTGCCGGTCCATGAGCCCTCGGACGACTCCAGTGTCTCGCCTACGACGGGCGCGCCCGAGATCGTAGGCGAGCGTGTTGTTCACTGGCACGAGCTGTGGACCGCGCCTGCGCGCCTGCGGTCAGCATCGCCGCGAGGGCGGCCGCCCCTGCGACGAGCAAGGCTCCGGCCCGCAACGTCCTTCGATCCCTGCGGAGGACTGGTCGCATCCGATTGGGCTCCGACATGGTCGACCCCCTTCGTGGTCGTGGCTCTCCCCTCCGCGTTGCCCGTGCACCGCGTCTGCATGCGCGATCCGGGCACGCGTCCCTGTAGATCGTCGCACGTCACGGTAGGCGCATCGCACCCGTTCTCCAAGTCGCCGCAGCATCGCGCGTCCGCGAGCACGAAGTCCATTGGACGCACGTAGACTCGCGCGCGTGCCCGGGAGTCGCCGGCGGCGCGAGGTGCAGATGGAGCGGGTGCTGGGGACGCCCGCCCTCTTCGCCACCGCGTACGGCAACGTCGGCTCGTCGATCTACTACGCGCTCGGGCTCACTGCCGTCTTCGCGCTGGGGCTGACGCCGCTCGTCTTCGTTCTCGCGGGGATCGTGTTCGCCGCCACCGCTGCGACGTATGCCGAGGGGACGGTGCGATTTCCGGAGGCGGGGGGCTCCTCGAGCTTCGCTCGCCACGCGTTCGACGAGCTCGTGAGCTTCGGCGCCGGCTGGGCGCAGATGCTCGTCTACGTCGTGACGATCGCTACGTCGGCGTTCTTCGTGCCGCACTACCTCTCGATCTTCTGGGAGCCGCTGAACACGAACCCGTGGGACATCGTGGGCGGCGCGATCGTCATCGTCGTGCTGGTCGCGCTCAACACCGTCGGAGTGCAGGAGGCCGCCAAGCTGTCCATCAGCCTGGCCGTGATCGACTTCGCGACCCAGGTGCTGCTGGTGCTCCTCGGCTTCGCGCTCGTGTTCAGCCCCGAGATCCTCGTCGACAACATCCACTGGGGCGAGGCGCCAACGTGGGGCAACCTCGCGATTGCGATCCCCGTCGCGATGCTCGCCTACACCGGTGTCGAGACGGTGTCCAACCTCGCCGAGGAAGCGCGCGAGCCCGAGCGCACGGTGCCGAACGCCTACAAGCTCGTCGCGGTCGCCGTCTTCGCGATCTACTTCACGCTGCCGTTGATCGCGCTCTCGGCCCTTCCCGTCCGGAGATCGACGGTGAGCTGACGACGCTGCTCGCGCTCCCGCCCGAGGAGGGCGGGTTCGCGAACGACCCGATTCTCGGCGTCGTCGAGAACCTCGGGATCGAGGGCGGCCTGCTCGACGTCCTTCAGATCTACGTCGGCGTGCTCGCCGCGACGATCCTCTTCATCGCGACGAACGCGGGGATCATCGGCGCGTCACGGATCACGTACTCGATGGCGACGTACCGGCAGATACCCGAGGTGTTCCGCCGCCTCCATCCGCGCTTCAAGACCCCGTACCTCTCGCTGATCCTCTTCGCCGGCATCGCGCCCATCGCGATCCTGCTCCCGGGCGATGTCAACTTCGTGGGCACGCTGTACTCGCTGGGCGCGACGCTGTCCTTCACCGTCGCGCACGTCGCGATGGTGCGGCTGCGCACGAAGCCGGACCCGGACGTCGCGTATCGAGCTCGGCCGAATCTGCGTCTCGGTGGCGTCGACTGGCCTTTGTTCGCGGTGTTCGGCGGGATCGCGACGGGCCTCTCGTTCGGGGTCATCGTGATCCAGAACCCGCTGACCCGCTGGGTTGGCCTCGGGTGGATGGCCGCAGGGCTAGCCGGGTACGCTGCTCTATCGACGCCGCTGGGTGCAGGTCTCACCCGGGAGACCATCAAGGCCCCGCCGGCGTTCGGGGCGGCGCTCGCGCTCGCCTATCGCCGGATCCTGGTTCCGATCGTTCCCGGACGTCCCTCCGACGACGCGCTCGACCTGGCGTGCCGGCTCGCGACGGAGCGGGGAGCGCGGGTGGTCGCGTTCACCGTCGTCGAGGTCCCGCTCGACCTGCCGCTGGATGCCCCACTTCCACACGAGGAGCGAATCGCAAACGACGAGCTCGACGAAGCCATTGCGATCGGCGACACCTATGGCGTCAGGGTCGTGGGTCGGCTCGTACGAGGCAGGAGCGCGTCGGCCGAGATCGTCCGCGAGGCCGAGCGGCGCGGCACGGAGATCATCGTGCTCGGCTCGCCCCGGAAGAGCCTCGTCAGCCGTCGCCGCGGCGTCTTCGGGACGACGGTCGATCGCGTGATGCGGAAGGCCCCGTGTCGGGTGATGGTCGCGACCGCCCGCGAGGCCGCCGCATGAACTGGTATCGCAATGCGGTGTTCGTCTTCGGCGCCCTCTTCATCGCGATCGGGGTTGCGTTGCTCGCAGTGACGGCCGCGAAGGGCGGCGGGGTGATCGGCTTCGTGATGGGAGGCCTCTTCGTCGCGCTCGGCATCGCCCGTATCCAGCTCGAGCGAAAGCGCGGTCGCTGATGGCCCGCAAGATCAAGGGCTTCGAGCGAGTCCTCGATGCCCCTGCTCTGTTCGCCATCGCCTACGGCGAGATCGGCGCGTCGATCTACATCGCGCTCGGGATCGTGGCGAGCGCGGCGCTCGGCTTGACGCCGCTCGTCCTCGCGGTGACAGGCCTCCTGTTCCTCATCGTCTCCCTCTCCTATGCAGAAGGGACTGCCGCGATCCCCGAGACGGGCGGCGCCGAGACCTTCACGCGACGTGCCTTCAACGACCTGGTCGGCTTCGTCACGGGCTGGGCGCTCTTCCTCGATTACCTCATCGTGATCGCGCTGTCGGCGCTGTTCCTGCCGCACTACGTCGGCGCGGCGCTCGACGCCGACACGCTCCGCGACTCGCCGTGGGACGTCGTCGTGACGATCGCGGCAATCCTCGTGATCGGTGGGGTACGGCTCGTCCGGCGGACCCGGCTGTATCTCCCGGCGCTCGTCGTCGCGCTGCTCGACCTCGTCGTCCAGTTGCTGATCATCGTCCTCGGGCTCGCGCTCCTGTTCTCACCCGAGACTCTCGTCGACGGTCTCTCGCTCGCCCCGGGTCAGGATTGGCTCGACGATCTGCTCTTCGCGGTGCCCCTCGGGTTCCTCGCGTACACCGGCCTCGAGACGGTCGCCAACCTCGCGGAGGAGGCTCGCGAGCCGGGACGGACGCTGCCCCGCTCGCTGTTCTCGGCGATCGGCCTCGTCGTCGTCCTGACGGTGCTCGTCGCACTGGTGGGCGTGACAGCGTTCCCGGCGACCGACGGGTCGTCCGCACTGGGCGACGAATGGCTCGAGGCGCCGATCGTCGGCATCGTGACTGCCTTCGAGGGCGAGCTGCCCGCAGCCATCGTCGACGTGCTCCGCGTGGTGGTCGGGCTCTCCGCGGCGCTCATCCTGCTGATGGCCCTGACGACCTCCATGTCCGGATGCGCACGGCTCGCTCATTCGATGGGCAGGCACGGGATGCTGCCGCGGGCGATCGGGCGGCTCGAACGGCGAACGCTCGTCTCGCGCCCGGCGATCGCCGCCATCACGCTGGTTGCGATCGGAGTTGTCGTCGTCGCCGTCGTCGTCGGTGACGACGAGCGGTTCCTCGCGAGCGCCTACTCCTTCGGCGTCCTGCTCGCGTTCACGCTCGCGCAGCTGGCCGTGATCCGGCTGCGCCGGCGAGAGCCCGACCTGGGTCGACCGTTCCGCGCGCGGCCGGACATCCGTATCCGCGGCGTGGCCGTGCCGCTGCCCGCTCTCGTCGGCGCTCCGCTGACCGCTGCCGTCTTCGTGCTGGCGATGGTCACGCACGAAGGCGCGCGGTACGCCGGGCCTGCGTGGCTGGCTCTCGGGCTGGCGGTCTTCGTCGCCACGCGTTGGCACGAGCGACGCGGCGTCCTCGAGGACATCGATCCGCGCAGCTCCCTTCCGGTCGGCGCCGCCTACCGGCGCATCCTGGTGCCGATGAAGCTCGGGGACATCGGCGAGGAGATGGTCGCGACCGCCGTGGCGCTCGCGAAGGAGAGCGGAGCCCGGATCGAGGCCGTGACCGTCGTCCCGGTGCCACGCGCGCGCGCGCTCGACGCCGAGCTGCCGCCCGATGTCGCGGAGCGAGCCGCCGCCTCGATCGCCGAGGCGCAGGCACTGGGCGAGGACAACGGCGTCCCGGTCCACGCCGACGCCGTCCACGCCCGCTCGATCGGCCACGCCATCGTCGACGAAGCCGCACGGCGAGGCGCCGACCTGATCGTGCTCGGCTCGTCGCCTCGCTGGCGGCGGCAGTCGCGCTTCTTCTCCCCGACCGTCGACCACGTGCTCCAGCACGCCCACTGCGAGGTGCTCGTCGTCGCGTTCCCCGACGGCGTGTTCGAGGAGGCGTGAACGAGGACAGGCGTGCGTGTCGGGGACGGCATGCACCGAGCAGCGTGGCCGGCTCGGTTGGAGTGCAGGCGTGACTGCCTGGGTGCCGACCGAGACGGCCGCGATGCGCAGTGTGCAGGCCGCCATCGTGCGTGCGCCTGTCCTCGTTCGCGCCTCAAGTAACCTCACGGCGTGAAGGCCGTCGTCGTGGGCTGCGGGCGGGTCGGATCGTCGGTCGCGACGTCGCTCGCGGCTGAGAGCTGGGACGTGACGTGCGTCGACGACGACGAGGGCGCTCTCTGCGCGGCTCGGCGAGTGGCGCGGAGGCTTCGTCGTCGGCCATGCCATGGATCTCGAGGTTCTCGAGCGAGCAGGGTATCGCGAGCGCCGACGCGGTCGTGGTCGCGACCGAGCGGCGACAACACGAACGTCGTCGATTGGCCAGATCGTCCAGCGCCGATACGGGCCTGACATGCGTCGTCGTGCGCGTCCTCGATCCGCACCGGGCGGCGTTCTACGCCGAGCGCGGCCTACGGACGGTGTGCCCGACGCAAACGGCGATCGCGACCCTCGTCGAGGTCGTCCGCGCGTCCGAGCCGAGCCCCGTCGGGACGGCGGGTACGACTGTACGCGATCGTCGCAGGCGGAGGCAAGGTCGGAGCGAACGTCACCCGCTCGCTGCTCCGCATGGGCCACGAGGTGACGCTCGTCGAGCAGCGGCGCGACCGGTTCGAGCAGCTCGAGGCCGAGCTCGGACCGGTGGCGCTGCTCGGCGACGCGACCGAGATCCACGTCCTCGAGCGGGCCGGCATCGCGCGGCCGCCGGAGATCGTGCTCGCCGTCACGGGCGACGACGAGGACAACATCGTCATCTCGCAGATCGCGCAAGGAGGGCTACCGGGTCCCGAAGGCGATCGCGCGCGTCAACGACCCTCGGAACCAGCCGCACTTCGACCTGCTCGGCATCACCCAGACCGTGTGCGCCACGTCCGGGCTTGCTCGGCCTGGTCGAGCACGAGGTTCCCGAGCACGGCATGGTTCGTCTGCTCGAGCTCCGGCAGCGAAGGGCTCGAGATCGTCGAGCTGCAGGTTCCCGCCGATGCACCCGCGGCGGGAAAGCGCGTGGCGGGGATCTCCGCTCCCGATGCGGCGCGAAGCTCGTCTCCGTCACCCGGAACGGCGTCGCGGAGCTCGGCGAACGAGCAGACCGTGATGCAGGCCCGGCGACCAGGTGATCGCGATCCTCAAGCCCGGCGTCGAGGATCGGCTGCGGCGGGCGCTCGTCGGCTGAAGCCGACGAGCGCTAGAAGAGCAGCGGCAGAACACTCGTAAGCCAGCTCTTCTAGGCTCGATCGCCGAAGGCGGCGAGCCCGGCCCTCATGGAGAATTGGCTACCATGACGCTTGCCGAGCTTGCCGTCACCATCGCGCTGCTCGGCATTCTCGGGCTCGTCGCGAGCAGGTTCGGCCTGTCTGCGATCCCCGCATACCTCCTCGCCGGGATCATCCTCGGGCCGAACGAACCGAGCTTCATCCAGCTCGTCCAGCCGTCCGAGGTGACCGACTTCGTCGCGGAGATCGGGTTGATCTTTCTCCTGTTCTTCCTCGGCCTCGAGTTCAGCGTCGACCGCCTCTTGCGAAGCGGTCGTCACGTAGGGGTCGGTGGCGCCGCCGATTTCTTCATCAATGCCGGGCTCGGGTTGCTCGTCGGCGTCGCTGCGTTTGGCTTCAGCTTCGCGGCGATCGTCGTCGCAGCGTGCATCTACGTCTCCTCGAGCGCGATCGCGGTCAAGGCGCTGACCGACTTCCGCAGGCTGGCGGACGACGAGACCGACCTCGTGCTCGCGATCCTCCTGTTCGAGGACGTCGTCATCGCCGCAGTGCTCGGGTTCGTCGCGACCGGCGGAGGCGACGTGGCCACGACTGCCGGTGTGACCACGAAGGCCCTTGTTTTCGTCGCCGTGTCGCTCGCGGCGTCGAAGTATCTCGGCGCCCGGATCGGCCGGCTGCTGGAGCGGCTGGAGCTGGAATTCTTCCTGCTTGCCGTGTTCGGTTTCGTCGCAGGGATGAGCGCGATCGCGATCGAGCTCGGCATGTCCGAGGCCATCGGCGCGCTGATGGCAGGCGTCGTCCTGTCGGAGAGCGGCGTGCGGGAGGAGATCGAGCAGCGCTTCTTCGCGGTGCGGGACGTATTCGCGGCACTGTTCTTCTTCGTGTTCGCGCTGACGATCGACCTCGGAGCGATCGGCGAGGTGGGGTGGATCGTGCTCGTCGCCCTCGTCATGACGGTCGTCGGGAAGGTGGGCGTCGGTCTGGTCGCCGGTCGCGTGGGAGGCTTCTCCGCGCGCCGGGGCCTGAACGCGGGCGCAGCGCTGGTCGCCCACGGCGAGTTCACGATCATCATCGCGCAGCTCGCGGTGGGCAACGCGGCACTCGCCCTGTCGGAGCAGGAGGACATCGCGGCGTTCGCCGGTCTCTACGTCCTCGCGACGGCGACGGTCGGAGTGTTGCTGATGAAGGAGTCGAAACGGATCGGGCGCGCGCTCGTCACGGCACAGGCGGAGCCGTGAGGCGCCGTCCCCACCTCCGCGCCGGCTGCTTCACTGTGAGAGGCTCTAAGGAGGGTCGATGCCAGTCGATTTGAAAGAGACCCGGCTCCCGGGGGTCGGTGTGAAGTGGTCGATGACGTCCGCGAGCGGCAGCCGCGTGACAGTCATCCAGCACAACGACGGCGACCGCGAGGTGTACGTCCATCGCCGCGCCCGAGACGAGGATCCCGCTGTCGTCCTCGAGCTGCACGACGACGAGGCTCGTCAGCTCGGCGCGCTTCTCGGCGGCGCCTACGAGCGCCCGAAGATCGTCGAGGACCTCGAGATGGCGCTCGGGGAGTTCCAGATCGAGTGGATCAAGGTGCCCAACGAGAGTTGGGTCGACGGGAAAACGCTCGCGGATTGCGCGTTCCGCAAGCGGACCGGCGTGACCGTGATCGCGATCCTGCGCGAGTCGGAGTCGATCGCGGGCGCCCAGCCCGACGATGTGATCCTCGAGGGGGACACGATCGTCGTGGTCGGGAAGGCCGGGCAGTTCTCCAACGTCAAGCGCCTCCTCGCCGACGGACCGTCCGACGCGGAAGCCTGAAGAACCTCAGACGCGCCAGTAGTTCCGCGTGAAGAGCACGAGGACGGGGAGCACCTCGAGGCGCCCGATCCACATGAGCATCGCCATCACGATCTTCGAGAAGTCGCTGAACGGCGCGTAGCTCCCCATGGGCCCGGCGAAGCCGAGGCCGGGCCCGACGTTTCCGAGCGTTCCCGCCGACGCAGCGATCGCCTCCGTCATCCCGAGCTCCACGTCCGAGATGCGCGCGTCGATCGCGAGCAGTACGGCGCCGACGATGAAGATCCCGATGTAGAGCAGCACGAAGGCGAGCACCGCGCGCAGCGTCCGCTCGTCGACGGTCTTGCCGTTCAGCCTGATCGGCTGGACGAGCTCGGGATGAATCGTCTGCCGCAGCTCCCGCCGGAGCAGGCGCGCGACGAGTAGGTGGCGCACGATCTTCACGGAGCCCGTCGGAGAGCCGGCGGACGCCCCCACGAACATCAGCCCGATCATCGCCATCACGCTGAGCGTCGGCCAGCTCACGTAGTCCGTGATCGCGAACCCGGTCCCGGTCACGAGCGACGTCACCTGGAACACGGCCTGGCGGATTGCTTCCTCGCCCGAGAAGAGATCTGCGTGGAGGAGCTCGAGGAACACGACCACGGAGCCCGCAACGAGCACGCCGCCGTACAGGCGCGCCTCCTCGTCGCGAACGAGGACCCTCGGCTTGCGGCGCACGATGCCGAGGTAGAGCAGCGCGAAGTTGAGACCAGCGAGCGCCATGAACAGGGCGATCACCCACTGGGTCACCGGCGCGAACAGCTCCAGCGAGCGGTTCTCGGTCGAGAAGCCGCCGAGAGGCATCGTCGTAAGGGCCTGCCCGACCGCCTCGAACGGCCCCATCGCGTCGTCGAGGCCCGAGACGCCGATCAGGAGGAGGGCGCCGACGAGCACGAGCGTGAGGGCGATGTAGAGCAGCCAGAGCCTGCGGGCCGTGTCCCGGATCCTCTCGGCGAGCTGGTGCACCTCCGGCCCTGGGAGCTCGGACTCGAACATCTGCCGCCCGCCGATCCGGAGCCTGGGAAGCACGGCGAGCGCCAGCACGATGATCCCCATGCCGCCGAGCCACTGGCTCAGCTGCCGCCAGAGGAGGATCGACCGGTCGAGGCTCTCGACGTCGGTGAAGATCGTGGCGCCGGTCGTCGAGAACCCGGACATCCCCTCGAAGAGCGCATCGACAGGGCCGGCGACCTGCGGCTCGTCGGAGAAGAGGTACGGCAGCGATGCGTACGCAGCCGCGAGCAGCCATGTCAGCGAGACGACGAGGTACCCCTCGCGAAAGCCGATCGGCCCCGGCGACCGACGGCCGAGCCGCATGAGCCCGACACCGACCCCGCCTGCGATCGTTCCCGAGAGGAGAAAGGGCCAGATCGGCTCGCTGTACCCGATCGCCGCCGCGAGCGGCGCGAGCGAGGACAGGCTGAGGTACGCGAGCATCGTGCCGGTCAGGCCCAGCGCGCCGGGGACGTCGATGCCGAGGTATGTCCTGTGCTGGATCCGTTCGACGCGCTCTGTGGTCACAGGACGCGCTCGACGTCCGCCACGCGCTTCGTCTCGGTGAAGACGATCACGCGGTCCCCCGCCTGCAGGACCTCGTCGCTGCGTGGGAAGACCGCCTCTCCGTCACGGACGATCGCGCCGATCATCGCGCCGCGGATCGGCATGTCCCGGAACCGGAGGCCGACGTACTCGCTCGTCGGCTTCGTCGTGATGTCGAGCACCTCGTAGCGATCGCCCTCGAGCATCGCCACCTGCTGCGTCCGCGGATCGTGCGCGAACCGCACGATCTCCTCGGCCGTCACGGCCCGCGGATTGATCGTCACGTCGACCCCGGAGTGCTCGTAGACCTGCGTCGAGATCGGGTCGTGGACGACGGCGATCGTGAACCGCACGCCCTTGACGCGGGCCAGCGTCGCCGCGTAGTGGTTCGTCGCGTCGTCCTTGATCGCGAACACGGCCGCCTGCGCCCGCCCGATCCGCTCACGCTCGAGGAAGTCGACGTCGGTGCCGGTGGCGTTGTAGACACGGCAGGTGGGCAGCTCCTCGGCCACCACGCGGGCGCGCTCGCGGTCGGGCTCGATCAATCGGACGCCGATCCCCTGCGTGGTCAGCGAGCGGGCGATCGCGCTTCCCACTTGTCCTCCGCCGTACACGACGACGTCCTCCACGACGCCCTCGCCGGGCGCGAGGAGGGCGCCCCACTCGCGGGCCGCCGCCGGCGAGCCGATCACCACGATTCGGTCGCCTGCATGGATCGCCTCGCCGCCGCGTGGGAGCGTCACCGTGTCGCCGCGGATGATCCCGAAGACCCGCGAGTCGTCTGGCAGGCGCGTCTCCCGGAGCGGGCGGTCGACAACCGCTGAATCCGCCCCCTCCGAAACTTCGAACTCGACGATCTGGACCTGGCCGCCCGCGAAAACGTCGGTCTGCCGCGCCGCGGGCATCCCGATCGAGCGCGACACGGCGTGCGCGGTCTCGACCTCGGACGACACCGCGAAGTCGACGTCCAGGCGGCCCTCGCGCCAGAGGTCGATGTACTCGACGTTCGACGTGCGGATCACCGTCGTCGCTCGGGGCGCCTCGACACGCGCGAAGGAGCACGCCACGAGGTTGACCTCGTCTCGCGACGTGCACGCGATGAAGAGATCCGCCTCACCGACACCGGCCTCTCGGATCGCGCGCCGGCTGGCGCCGTTCTCCTCGATCGTGCGGATGTCGTAGCGGTACGCGAGCGGCTCGAGGCGCTCGCGAACGACGTCGATCACCGTGAGGTCATGCTCGCCGTGGAGCGCCTCCACGACCGTTGAGCCCACCTGGCCCGCACCCACGATCACGATCCGCATGCGCGCCGGAGCGTACCCCTCCGGCCCGGCGGCGGAGGGCGCGCCACCGGTACCCTCGAATCGTGGCCCGGGTCGCGCTCGTCGTGGCAGCGCTCTGTGGGGCGGTCGTGGTCGGCTCGTCCCTCGCAGCTTCCCCCTCGCTTCGGCTCGTCCAGGTCGCGCGTGGCTTCGACACACCGGTGTTCGTGACGCAGGCGCCGGGAGAGCCCGGGCGGTTGTACGTCCTCGAGCAGTCGGGGCGGATTCGGGTCGTCGAGCGCGGGCGGATCCGCGCGACGCCGTTCCTCGATGTCCGCGGGCTGATCGTCGCGGGCGGCGAGCAAGGGTTGCTCGGGCTCGCGTTCCCGCCCGACTACGCGCGCACACGCATGTTCTACGTCCACTACTCGACACGGCCCGACGGCGACACCGTCGTCGCTCGCTATCGGGTTCGGTCAGGGCGCGCTGTGCCGTCGAGCCGACGGACGATCCTCCGCGTCGACCAGCCCTACTCGAACCACAACGGCGGGCATCTTCTCTTTGGGCCCGATCGTCGGCTCTGGGTCGGGCTCGGCGACGGCGGCTCGGGCGGAGATCCGGAGAACCGCGCTCAGAACCCGGACACGCTCCTCGGGAAGATGCTCCGGCTCGACGTTCGCGTGGCGAACCCGCGACCCGAGATCGTCGCTCTCGGGCTCCGCAATCCGTGGCGCTACAGCTTCGACCGCCGGACGGGCGTCCTCTGGATCGGCGACGTCGGACAGAACTCCATCGAGGAGATCGACCGCCTCGAGCGACCGGGGACGGGCCTCGTGAACTTCGGCTGGGACGTCTACGAGGGCGCGTCCTCGTTCGAGAGCAAGGACCTCGGGCCCGGCCGGCTCGTGCAGCCGGTCGCCGAGTACGGTCGCGGCGGAGGCTGCTCCGTGACCGGCGGCTACGTCTATCGCGGCCCGACCATCCCGCGCATCTCGGGTCGGTACCTGTTCGGCGACTACTGCAGCGGCAACATCTGGTCGGTGTCGAGCGGCGGCGGTGGGATGCGGCTCGAGTCGGTACGCCTCCCGGGGCTGTCCTCCTTCGGCGAGGGGCTGCGCGGCGAGCTCTACGCCGTCGCCCACGGCGGCACGATCTACCGCTTCGCGCGTTGAGCTTCTCGGTGTCGGACTTCAGTCCGACACGCCGTACGCGGGGATCCGACTGAAGTCGGACACCGGGCCCTCAGCCGGCGCGGCGCGCACCTGCGGGCTCTGCCCGAGCGCCGCGTAGGCGACCGCGTTGAGGAGTCGTTCAGCGCGCGGAGCTCGCGCGCGACGAGGACGAGCCCCTCGTGCGACTCGAGGCGCCCGTCGATCCGCTCCAGCTGGTCGGCGATGCGGTCGAGCCGCTCGAGCAGTGCGTCGAGCTGGCGATCCGGGACGTCGGGGCGGTCCATGCTCCGATTCTACGCAGCACGCTGCCGTGCGAACCGCTGCCAGAGGAGGACGCCCGCGAGCGCGCCGAGGGTGTCGATGCCGACGTCGAGGGGTGCGCCGACCCGGCCGTCGACAAAGGTCTGGTGGATCTCGTCGGAGACGGCGTAGAGGGCGGCGAGCGCGATCGCCAGCCCCGGGCGGCGCACCGCGCGGCAGAGGAGCGCGCCGAGAATCGCGTACTCGGCGAGGTGGGCCAGCTTGCGCAGGACGGTGTCCATCGTGCCGAGCTCCGTCGAGAGGCTCGGAATCGAGGAGAAGGCGAAGATCACCGCCGCCCAGACGGCGACGGGCAGCCACACGGCGAGCGCAGAGCGGTGGGCCGGGACGGCAGGAGCGGACATCGTGGAATGGTAGGCTCGCCGGCACATACGGAGCGCGGTGAGGGAACCCGGTGCAAGTCCGGGACGGTCCCGCCGCTGTGAGGGGAGATGCTCGCCCGCCACGACGCCACTGGCCCACGGGCTGGGAAGGCGGCGGGGGAGGAGCGCCCCGAGTCAGAAGACCTGCCGCTCTCCGACGCCTCGACGCCCTCGCGGAAGGGAGAAGGAGATGCATCGATGTCACGTCGTTTCGCCCTAGCGGCGACCCTGGTCCTCGCGGCCGCGCTCGCCTCCACGGCGCTCGCGTCGAACTCGGGCACGGCAGCCACGCCGTTCCCGGTCACGATCACAGCGGGTAACGGGAAGGTCACCGTCTCGAAGCGGCCCGCGCGGATCGTCTCGCTCTCGCCGACCGCGACCGAGACGCTGTTCGCGATCGGAGCCGGTCGGCAGGTCGTCGCCGTGGACGATCAGTCCGACTTCCCGCGGACCGCCCCGAAGACGACGCTCTCGGGCTTCACACCGAATGTCGAGGCGATCGCGGGGTACCGGCCCGATCTCGTCGTCATCTCCTTCGACCCGAAGGGCCTGTCGGACGCGCTCGGTCGGCTCGGCATCCCGGTCGTGTTCCACAACGCGGCGGCCACCTTCCCCGGCGCCTATCAGCAGATCCGCCAGCTCGGGAAGCTGACGGGACACACCCGCGAGGCCGACGGGCTGGTCGTGCGGATGAAGCGCACGATCGGGTCGATCGTGTCGAAGGCGCGCGCGAAGGCAACGGACGCGAAGGTGTTCCACGAGCTCGACCCGACGCTCTACTCGGTTACGTCCAACACGTTCGTGGGACGCGTCTACGCCCTGTTCGGTCTCCAGAACATCGCCGACGCGGCGACCGCCGCCGGGACCGACTACCCGCAGCTCTCGCCCGAGTACGTCATCGCCGCCAACCCCGATCTGATCGTCCTGGCCGACACCGTGTGCTGCGCGCAGCGGCGCGCAGACCGTGGCCGCCCGGCCGGGCTGGTCCCGGATTGCGGCGGTGCGGACGGGGTCGGTCGTTCGGCTCGACGACTCGATCGCCTCCCGTTGGGGGCCGCGGCTCGTGAACCTCGTGCGTGCGGTCGGCACGGCGCTCACCCGCCTCGGTCAGCAGTGACCTGAGTGGAGGCAGCCGCCGCATCGGCGAGCACGATTCGGGTCCGGGGAGTGACGGTCGGCTGGGCGCTGGCCGCTCTCGCCTTCCTCGCAATCGCATTCGCCGTCGGCGTCGTCGCCGGCCCCGTCGACATCGGGGTCGGCGACGTGCTGCGCTCACTCGGAGCGAAGCTCGGGCTGCCGGGCGTCACCTCCCCGCTCGGACCGACGGAGGAGTCGATCCTCTGGGATCTGCGCGTGCCGCGCGTCGTGCTCGCGGCGCTCGTCGGAGGCATGCTCGCCGTCGCCGGGGCCACGTACCAGGGGGTCTTCCACAATCCGCTCGCCGATCCGTACCTCCTGGGTGTCGCGGCCGGAGCGGGGCTCGGCGCGACCCTCGCGATCGCCTATCTCCCGCACGCCCTCGCCGGTCAGGAGTTGCTGCCGATCGCGGCCTTCGTCGGCGCGGGGATCGCCGTCGTCCTCTCGTACACGATCGGTCGCGCGGCGGGGCGGGAGCGCGACTCCGCCACGCTCGTCCTCGCAGGCGTCACGGTCGCGAGCTTCTTCACCGCACTCCAGACCTTCGTCCAGCAGCGGAACACCGACACGCTCCAGGAGGTCACGTCGTGGATCCTCGGGAGCCTGCCCAACACGGGCTGGACCGACGTCGCGGTGCTGGCGCCCTACGTGTTGATCGCGACCGCGCTGATCCTCTCCCACCGGCGCGTCGTCGACGTGCTCAGCCTCGGCGACCTCGAAGCCGCGAGTCTTGGCGTCGACGTCCGCCGCGCGCGACTCACCCTCGTTGTCGCTGCGACGATCGGCACGGCCGCGGCCGTCGCGGTCAGCGGGCTCATCGCGTTCGTCGGCATCATCGTCCCGCACGCGATCCGGCTGCTCGCTGGGACGTCGTATCGCGGGCTGCTTCCACTCTCGTTCGTCGTCGGAGCGGCATTCCTGATCCTCGCGGACGTGATCGCGCGGACGGCGTTGTCGCCGGCCGAGGTTCCGATCGGGGTCATCACGGCGCTCTTCGGTGCCCCGTTCTTCGCGCTCGTCCTTCGCACGAGGGGTACGCGCGCATGAGCGCGATCGCGCTCGAAGCCGTGACGGTGACGCTCGGGGGACGGGACGTCGTCCGTCACGTGACCACGACGGTCGAGCGCGGGGAGTGGGTCGCCCTGATCGGCCCGAACGGCGCCGGCAAGACGTCCTTGCTTCGCGCGATCGCCGGCCTGGTGCGATGCGAGGGCGAGGTCTCCCTCCACGGCAGGCCCGCGGCCACCCTCGATCGGCGCGAGCGCGCGCGTCGTCTCGCGATCGTCCCGCAGGAGCCGGAGACGCCGCCGTGGTTGACGGTGGCCGAGTACGTGCTCCTCGGCCGCACGCCGCACCTGGGTCGACTTGCCCGGGAGGGCACGGCCGACAGGGCTGCGGCATGGCGGGCGCTCGTCCGGCTCGACCTCGAGTCGCTCGGCGACCGGACGCTCGGCACGCTGAGCGGCGGCGAGCGGCAGCGAGCGGTTGTCGCCCGCGCGCTGGCCCAGGAGGCGTCGATCGTGCTTCTGGACGAGCCGACAGCGGCCCTCGACATCGGGCACCAGCAGCAGGCGCTCGAGCTGCTCGACACGCTCCGGGCGGAGTCGGAGCTGACACTCGTCGCCGCGATGCACGACCTGACGCTCGCCGCGCAGTACGCCGACCGCATGATCCTTCTCGACGAAGGTCGTGTCGTTGCGGACGGAACTCCGCAGGAGGTGCTGACGGAGGACGCGATCGCGCGCCACTACGACGCGCGCATCCGTGTGTTGCGCGTCGACGATCGGTTGGCGGTCGTGCCGGCTCGCCCCGATCGGGGATGACGGATCGGACGCCGTCGTCTCGAACACGGTGAGCATCGCTCGGTCGACCGGTCGTCCGGTGGAAAGTAGATGGATCGCAGACGCCATCGCGTCGCTGCGGTTGCGCTGACGGTCGACGCCGCCGTCGCGCTCAGGCGTCGCTCGTGACGCGCTCCCACTCGAGTCGCCGCGCGAACGGCGCGTAGCCGAGCTTCGTGTTGACCGCGAGCATCGGCGCGTTCGTCTCGTCGTTGTCCGTGAACGCGATCGTCGCGCCGCGCTGCCCAGCGATATGGAGGCTGTGGGTCTTCAGCAGCGCGCGCCAGGCCCCGACGGCGGAACGCTCGCCGGGTGCCGGTGACGTTGTTCTGGGCGCGCCCGCTCGGCTCGTCGATCCGGATCATCGTCATCGCGGCGAGCTCGTCGCCGACGAATGCCACGAGGCTCGCATCCTGGTCGATCAGCGGCGAGCGCCAGAACTCGCTCCTCCACTCCTCGAACGAGACGCCGTCGAACTCCTCGTTCGGGATGTCGTTCGACACCTCCACGTCGAGCTCGTAGAGCGCTCGCGGGTCGTCGATGTCCGCGAACGGCACGATGCGGACGTCGTCGGGGACGGGCTCCGGCGTCACCGTGCGCGGGTCCACGGCCGAGGTGGACGCGGCGGCGATCTCGGTGAATCCGAGCCGGGTGGCCAGCGCCCTGGCGGCCGGCTCGTCGACCGAGCCTGCCCGCGTCGTCGTGACGCCGATCGTCGTCAGGTGATCGTCGCCTGCCGCCGCGAGCGCCGAGCCGATCCCCTCGCCGCGCCGACCCGGGTCGACGGCGACCACGAGGGTGCCGCGGTTCGGCTCCGCGACCCACCACTCACGGCCGGCGGTGCACCAGCCGACGATCTCGCCGCCCTCGTCCCAGGCGAACATCAGGAGCTCTGCCCGGTCCGGGACGTTCTCGAGCGAGTGGCGCATGCCCTCGGCCGTGACGATCGTGTCCGGCCACGCCCGCTGGCGCATCGCCGCGGCGCGGGGGATGTCGTCGAGCGTCCCGGGCCGGAGCACGGCCGCACGCTACCCGCGGTCGCACACACGCGTGCGGTCGTGCCCGGCACGGAGACATGTCCGCGCCGGACACGGCCGGCTGGGCTCCCCGAGGCCGCGGCTAGCATCGACGCGTGGCCGTCACTCCGCACGACGAGCTCCTCGCCGACCTGAATCCGGCCCAGCGCGAGGCTGTGCTCCACGTCGACGGGCCGCTCCTCGTCGTCGCGGGCGCCGGCTCGGGGAAGACGCGCGTCCTCACCCATCGCGTCGCCCACCTGATCCGCGCGCACGGCGTGAAGCCGAACGAGATCCTCGCGATCACGTTCACGAACAAGGCGGCCGCCGAGATGCGGGAGCGGCTCGAGAGGATGCTCGGACGCACCGCGCGCGCGATCTGGATCCTCACGTTCCACGCGGCCTGCGGGCGGATCCTGCGCCGCGAGGCGGAGCGGCTCGGCTACCGCTCGACGTTCACGATCTACGACCAGGCCGACCAGGTGCGCGTCGTGAAGGCGTGTCTCGAGGAGCTCGGGAAGGACCCGAAGCGCTTCACGCCGCGCGGCATCCACGCCCAGATCTCGAACGCGAAGAACCAGCTGATCTCGCCGGAGGACTACGCCTCGCGGGTCGCGTCGTTCTGGGATCAGACCGTCGCCGAGGTGTACGAGCGCTACCAGCAACGGCTCTTCGCGTCGAACGCAGTCGACTTCGACGACATGCTGATGCTCACGGTGCAGGTGCTCGAGCGGTTCCCCGAGGCCCTCGAGCGCTGGCAGTCGACGTTCCGCCACGTCCTCGTCGACGAGTACCAGGACACGAACCACGCCCAGTACCGCCTGCTCCAGCTTCTCGCGGCGAAGCACCGGAACGTGTTCGCCGTCGGGGACCCCGATCAGTCGATCTACGCGTTCCGCGGCGCCGACATCCGCAACATCCTCGACTTCGAGCGAGATTTCGGCGGCGCCGGCGTCGTCGCCCTCGAGCAGAACTACCGCTCGACGAACGCGATCCTCGAGGCCGCGAACTCGGTGATCGACAACAACCGCGACCGCAAGCCGAAGCACCTGTGGTCGGAGCTCGGGCCGGGCGATCCCGTCGAGGTCGTCGAGGTGGAGGACGAGCACGCCGAGGCGCGCTTCGTCGCGGCGGAGATCGCACGACGGGTCGAGGCGGGCAACTCCGCCTCCGAGATCGCGGTGTTCTACCGCACGAACGCGCAGTCGCGCGTGCTCGAGGACGTGCTCGTCCGGCAGGGTGTCCCGTACCAGGTGATCGGTGGGCCGCGCTTCTACGAGCGAGCCGAGATCAAGGATGCCGTCGCCTATCTCGCCGTGCTGAACAACTCGACGGACGCCGTGTCGCTGATGCGGATCGCCAACCGACCGCGGAGGGGAATCGGCGACACCTCGATCCAACGGCTGGTCGTGCACGCCGACTCGCTCGGAATCTCGCTCTGGGACGCGACCGCAGATCCGGAGGCGGCCGGCGTCGCCGCCGCGAGCGCGCGCGCCGTCAGGAGCTTCAGGGTGGCAATGGAGTCGCTCATGGCCTCGGCCCAGGAGCTCGAGGTCGACGAGCTGGTGCGGGCCGTGCTCGAACGGTCGGGAACGCTCGAGGCGTACGAGGCGGAGCGGACGATCGAGGCCCGCGGCCGGATCGAGAACCTCGAGGAGCTGGTCGGCTCGGCACAGGAGTACCGGGCACGGGTCGAAGAGCCGACGCTCGCCGGCTTTCTCGAGGAGGTGCAGCTCCAGTCCGATCAGGACACGCTGGCATCCGACACTGCCCAGGTGACCCTCATGACGATCCACAACGCGAAGGGGCTCGAGTACCGCGATGTGTTCCTGATCGGGATGGAGGACGGGATCTTCCCGCACTCCCGCTCGATCGAGGACAACGAGGTCGAGGAGGAGCGTCGGCTCGCGTACGTGGGCATGACCCGAGCCATGGAGCGGCTCACCCTCACGCACGCTACGGCGCGGTCGCTCTACGGACGGCGCGAGTACAACCTCCCGTCCCGCTTCCTCGACGAGCTTCCGTCGTCGGTCGAGCGCGAGCGTCTCCGACCCGCGTCGTGGTCGGGGTACGCCCAGTCGTCTCGACAGATCACGCCGCGCGAGGATCGCAATGTGCCGGCGCTTTCGACCGGCGACTCGGTCCGGCACGGCTCGCTGGGCGAAGGTGTCGTGACGCGAATCGAGCCGGGAGGCGTCGTCACGGTCAGGTTCGCGGCGGACGGTAGCGAGCGGCGCCTGATGATCGACTACGCGCCGCTCGAGAAGATCTGACGCACCGCGTGTTCGGCTCTGGGCTGGAAGGCCCGTCCCGGTGTCCGACTTCAGTGGGACACCTGCTCTTCGGCCGTTCGCCCGCGCGGCACTAGGATCGCCTCGTGGCATACCGCGTCCGCCCCGTGCGCGATCTGGAGGAGTTCAAGGCTGCCGTCGCCGCGATCGGGCATTACTTCGGGTGGCAGCCGACCGATGAGGAAGCCGAGCGCTTCGGGAAATTGCTCCCGCTCGAGCGGATGCTTGCCGTGTTCGACGACGGTCGCATCGTCGCCGGCGCGGGCGCGTTCCCGTTCGAGCTGACCCTCCCGGCCGGGCCGGTGCCCTGCGCCGGGGTCACGGTGGTCGGCGTGCTCCCGTCGCACCGTCGCCGCGGCCTCCTGCGACGGATGATGGAGGCGCAGCTGCGCGACATTCGTGAGCGCGATGAGCCGGTCGCGGCGCTCTGGGCCTCGGAGGAGACGATCTACGGGCGCTTCGGGTACGGGCTTGCGGCACTTGCCATGCATTTCGAGGCAGACCGCTCGGCGGTGAGCATTCGCCCGGACCTGCCCACAGAGGGGTCGGTCAGGCTGATCGATTCCGACGAGTCCCTGCGGGTGCTGCCCCGGCTCTACGACCGCGTGCGCAAGCGGACGCCGGGGTTCGTCTCCCGGTCGCGCGACTGGTGGGAGACGCGGCTGCTTGCCGATCGGCCCGACCAGCGCCGAGGCGCAGGGCCTCTCGTCCGTGCGCTCTACGAGCGCGAGGGCGTGGCCTCCGGCTACGCGCTCTACCGGATCGCGCAGGAGGGCTCGACGTTCGCCGACTGGAAGAAGATCGTTCGCGTGATCGAGGTGCAGGGCCTCGACGAAGGCGCGCGGCGCGACATCTGGCGCTTCCTGCTGGACATCGACTGGACGGACGTCGTTCGCGCGGAACAGCTCCCCCTGGATGATTCCTTGCCGCTCGTCGTCGATCGCGTCAACGAGCTCGGGCTCCGGGTGTACGACGGATTGTGGGTCCGACCGGTCGATGTGGGCGCCGCGCTCACGGGGCGCGGCGTTGCGTCCGAGGGCAGGGTGACGATCGAAGTCACGGACGACCCGCAGTTCGCCGACAACATCGGCGTGTGGACGGTCGAGGCAGGTCGGGCGCGCCGGACGTCGCGCCGGCCGGACGTCCGCACCGACGTCCAGGGGCTCGGCTCGACGCTGCTCGGAGGCTTTACGTTCGGTCAGCTCGCGCGCGCCGGGCGTGCCGAGGAGGGCGCCCGAGGCGGGCTCGCGAGGGCCGACGCGCTGTTCCGGGTGGATCGAGCTCCCTGGTGCCCCGAGATCTTCTAGCCGCGTCGGCTGCCGGCACGTTGCCCCCACGAGGCCGCCCATCGTGAGAACTGAACTGCCAGAGGCCTTGCGCCGGCTTCGCGACGACCTCGCCGCGCTTCGCCTGGAGCTCGAGCTGCCCGACGTCGTCGGCGCGCGAGCAGCACGCGACGACATCGTCGGGCAGACGGACGACTACCTCCTGCCCCGTCTCGAGCAGATGAATGCGCCGGTGCTCATGGTCGTGGGAGGCTCCACTGGCGCCGGGAAGTCGACGATCGTCAACAGCCTGGTCGGCGCGGAGGTCAGCCCGTCCGGCGTCCTCCGGCCCACGACTCGGGGCCCGGTGCTCGTCTGCCATCCGGACGACCTGCGCTGGTTCGAGGACGATCGGATCCTGCCCAGGCTCTCGCGCATCACCGGCGGTTCCCCCTCTCCCGGCGCGCTGCTGCTCGTCGGAGTGCCCGAGCTTCCGACAGGCGTGGCGCTTCTCGACTCTCCCGACATCGACTCGGTTCTCAGGGAGAACCGCGCCCTCGCGACCCAGCTGCTGGCAGCCGCGGACGCCTGGCTCTTCGTGACGACTGCTGCTCGGTACGCGGACGCAGTGCCGTGGGAGTTCCTCGCCACGGCGCGTGAGCGTGGGACGGCTCTGTCGATCGTGCTCAACCGCGTCCCTGACGACGCGGAGCGGGAAGTGGTGGCGCACCTCGGGGAGATGATGCGGGCGCAGGGGATCGAAGCCGTGCTTCTCGTCGTGGGCGAAACCGTGCTCGAGGACGGTCGCCTGCCGCACGCAGATCTCGCACCCGTGCGGCGCTGGCTCGACGGGCTCGCAGTTGACGCGCAGGCGCGGGCGGAGCTCATCCGCAGAACGCTGACCGGCGCCCTCCGCAGCCTTCCGGGCCGCGCGGGCACGGTCGAACGCGCCGCGGCGGAGCAGCTCGCCGCAGCGGCAGATCTCCGCGCGCAGGTCGACCTCGCATACGCGTCGGCTCGGCAGGAAGTCGAGGACGCGCTGCGCAGCGGCTCGTTGCTGCGCGGCGAGGTCGTAGCGCGCTGGCACGAGGTCGTCGGCACCGGGGAGCTCATGCGGGAGCTGCAGACGCGTCTGGCGTCCATCCGGGACAGGCTCTCGAGCGTGCTCACCGGGCGCGACGTGCCAGCCGACCAGCTCCGAGAGGCTGTCGAGCACCGGCTCGAGGCGGTGGTTCGCGCGGCTGCCGAGCGCGCCGCAGAGCGCGCGGCGCACTCATGGAGCGAAAACGCGGCCGGGAGGGCGCTCGTCGATGCGACGCCGGGCCTTGCGCGTGCGTCCGAAGAGCTTCGCGCCGAGACGCAGACGCAGGTGCGCGCATGGCAGGGATACGTCATGGAGCTCGTTCGAAAGGAGGGCGCTGCGAAGCGGACGACGGCACGGCTCGCATCGCTCGGCGTCAACGGGGCGGGGCTCACGGTCATGCTCGCGGTCTTCGCGAGCACAGGCGGGCTCACGGGCCTCGAGGCGGTTGTAGCCGGCGGCACGTCCGCGGTGGGGCACAAGTTGCTGGAGGCTCTGCTCGGCGACCAGGCGGTTCGGGCGCTCGCCGCGCGGGCACGCGACGATCTCATGGAGCGCGTCGACGACCTCCTCCGGGACGAGGGCGATCGCTTCGCCGCGCGCATCGAGGACAAGGCGCCCGAAGCGGATGCGCTCGCCCGGCTCCACCGCTCGATCGACGCCGTCAGACGCGCCTCGTGACGCTCGATCTCGACCGGCGCCTGACCGCGCTCGCAGAGGCCGTCCGCGTCGCAGACGGTCGCCTCGCACCGGAGGAGGTCGAGCACGCGCGACGCGTGACCGAGAAGGCGGGCGCGCGGCTGGGGCTCGGAATCGAGTCCACCGTGGTGGCGCTTGCCGGCCCGACCGGGGCAGGGAAGTCGCTGCTCTTCAATGTCCTGAGCGGGACCGAGCTCGCCGCAGTCGGCCGTCGCCGCCCGACTACAGCCGAGGCGCAGGCGGCCAGCTGGGGGAATGGCGCGGATCCGTTGCTCGACTGGCTGGAGATCAGGCGGCGCCACCGGGTCGACGGACAGGGCTCGAACGGACTCGTCCTTCTCGATCTGCCCGACTTCGACTCCGTGGAGACCGCCCATCGCCGCGAGGTGGACAGGATGGTCGAGCTCGCCGACCTCCTCGTCTGGGTCGTCGAGCCGCAGAAGTACGCGGACGCCGCCCTGCACGACGGGTATCTCCGTCGCCTCGACACTCATGCCGACTCGATGGCCGTCGTCCTCAATCAGGCCGACCTGCTCTCGTCGACCGAGGTCGACCAGTGGCGCGAGGACGCGAAGCGGTTGCTCGTCGAGGACGGGCTGCGCGACACGCCGCTGCTTGTCGTCTCGGCGCGCACGGGCGCAGGGCTCGACGACCTCCGAGAGCTCTTGACGCGTCGGGTTGCGGCGCGGGACGCGGCCGTTGCGCGTCTCTCCGCCGACGTCGCAGCGGCAGCCGGTGGGCTCCGCCGCTGGTGCGGCCCTGCCGCGTCTGCGGACGTGAGCTCTGAGAATCGCGCCGGGCTCGTGGCGGCTTTGTCCGGGGCCGCGGGCGTCCCGCGGGTCATCGAAGCCGTGGGGGAAGCGCACCGTCACCGCGGGGCGCTTGCGTGCGGATGGCCTCCCGTGCGCTGGGTGCGCCGCCTGAAGCCGGATCCGCTGCGGCGGCTCCGCCTCGGCAGCGGGGACAGCTTCGGGAGGACATCGCTCCCGCCGGCGACCGACGTGCAGCACGCGCAGGTCGCCACCGCCGTGCGTCACGTCGCCGACGAAGCGAGCGCGGGGCTTCCAGCGCCATGGCCGACGCTCGTCAGGCGTGCGGCGACGGCCGACGACGCGCGCGTCGTCGACCGGCTCGACCAGGCCGTCGGGTCGGCCCGTCTCGACACGCCTGCGCCGCGGTGGTGGCACGCAGCGTCCGTCTTCCAGTGGCTCCTGGCGGCCGCCGCGGCCGTTGGCGGGGTCTGGATCGGCGTCGCGGCCGTGGCGGGATTCTTCCGGATCGAGGACGTCGTGCCGCTGCCAGAGTATCGCGGCGTCCCGATCGCGACCTGGCTCGCCCTCGGCGGGCTCGCCATCGGCTTGGTCCTGTCCTTCCTGACGCGACTCGTCAACGGCGCAGGCGCGCGACGTCGACAGCGGAAGGCCGAGCGAGCGCTTCGTCCAGGCATCGAGGCGGTTGCCGACGAGCTCGTCATCGGCCCCGTCGAGCGCGAGCTCGCCGCGCACGAGACGCTCCGACAGGCACTCGACGTCGCGGCAGGTGATAAGCGTAGCCCCCAGTGACTGAGCGGTTCTGCGCGCGGGAAAGCGCCCGCAAACCCGGTACACTGCTGGCCCGGGGCGCTTAGCTCAGTTGGGAGAGCACCAGCTCGACAAGCTGGGGGTCACTGGTTCGAGCCCAGTAGCGCCCATCTGACCCCAGGGCCCATGCGACAACCCGCATGGATGCTGGGGTCATGTGTGTCATGGGTGCCTGTCTGCGCGGCTGGTGCACACCCCCGTGCACACCTCTCAGAAGGAAGCTAGGTCGCTAGCCCTTACCGGTGTTCTCGCGCGCTGATCGAGGCCGTGGATCGGGAAGACGGCGGGCGGGGCAGCGCAGGCTGCCCCGCCCGGAAACGGAGGCTTAGTAGAGCGCGTTGATTCCGGCGATGTCGCCGTCGTTGAGCGTCTGCTGGTGCGTCTGGCCAAAGTCCACGTATGCGTACATCGTCTCTTGGGTGCACGTGTTGGCGGGGTGATCGAGTCCTGCCGCGTGACCGATTTCGTGCATGGCGACGCTGAGGAAGGCAAACGTGCTTGAAGAGCCCTCGTCGCTCCCACCCCCAGTTATTGCCGAAAATCATGTCCCACTCGAAGATCGCGGCTCGTCTCGATCCCCATAGGTACGTGACAGCGACAGTGCCGCCACCGCCGGCGTCGCCGAACTCCACGACGTTCTGCCCGTCCGCTGACGAGTTGGCGTGGACGGTGTTGTCGCTCGACCCAGAGCCGAAGATATTTGTACCGGCGGCTTGCTCCCAGGCTTCGATGGCCGTATCG
Source organism: uncultured Actinomycetes bacterium (assembly GCA_963839755.1). Lineage (GTDB taxonomy): Bacteria > Actinomycetota > Thermoleophilia > Gaiellales > Gaiellaceae > Gaiella. The sequence continues at coordinate 213,885 of CAWIVU010000009.1, read as the reverse complement.
ATGCCCGACAACATGGTGGGTGAGACTGAGGCTGGCGCGCCGTCGGTGCTTACCTTCCAGGGCTCTGCTGCGGCCCACCGCGGAAAGCCGATGAGGGAGTAGCAGGCTTTGGCAGGCTTTCCCTTGCCCGCCGCGTTCGCGCCGCTTTGCGACCTCGAGGTGCTCGTTTGCACGCAGGACGAGCGCGTAGCCCTCGAGCTCAACCCCGTCGACTTTCTTCTTGCCGAGGTAATAGACGTTCTCTGAGACTTGTACCGCGCCAGCCGGCAAAGGCGGACGTCCGTCCCCGTTCGCTTCTGTTGCAGCCGACGCCAACGTCGACATCACGAACGCCGCGATGACGCCAAGCGCCAGCACGCTCAGTTTCCGCATTTCTGTCCCCCTCGAGTTACGCCGCGTTCGCCGGACAGTAATTGAGCATCCCGACGTTGGATAGACGCCATGGGGCTAGGTTGCACCGCCACGTTCGTCGCCGCAGCGATGCTGACTCTAAAGCTGTAGGTGCCAAGCGGCTTGGTGAGCGACTCTTCGAGCGGGACAACACGCGCAACCAGATCGTCAGGGCCATCTTCGAGGACGCCGAGGATCCTCAGCCCGTTCTTCAGGGGCACCTCGGGCCGCAAGGGCAACCGGCTTGTCTGACGGCTGGCGCTAAGTTGGTCGCATATTCGAGAAGGTTTCGTGCGCCCCGGTGTGGTCGGCTTTAGTGCCCCGAGACGTTGCTCGAGCTGCGGGCGACGCTGCTGCAGGAACACGTCTGGCGGAAACGCGAGGGCTCACCCACAGGCGGTCGTTTGAGGGTCGAGCGTTCGGGGATTTCTAGGCAGCTTTTTGCTCCCCGCGGCGCGATGCAGGTCTGCAGGTCGTCCCCACCCGCCGAACGCCGGTGCGCCTTCGCTTCTTCCGCCCAGAAGACGGGGCGGTGAGGAATGAAGCGACAGGTTTGGACGCCCTGCGATCCGGGAAGCTCTTGCCGCACTGGCGGCACCGGCCCCTGCCGCCCGGAGTTGGGGGAACGGGCGCAGGGGCCGGAACACTCCAAGGCAGGAAGTGCGGCAATGGTGTCGGGTGGCGGTCCCCGTCGCGTCGGCATATCCCGCAACTCGCGGTGCGCTAGAGCTCGACGCGTAGGTTACGGCCGCCCCCGCACGGGGACACGTTCTGGACCAAATGCATTCAGTTGTGCTGAGAGGAGAAGACGCCGTGAAGCCGGAGTTGCAGACGTTCTATGAGCTCGTCGAAGAACTTGAGGTTGCGATGATGACTACGAGGCGGGCGGATGGTCACCTCGAGTCGCGCGCGATGGCGACGCAGAAGCGTGCGGCGGGGGCCGATCTCTGGTTCGTTGCGGCGGAGGGCACCGGGAAGCTGGCCGATATCGAGGCCGATCCGCACGTCAATCTTTCGTACTACAAGGATCGGACGCGTGAATGGGTGTCGGTGTCTGGGCTGGCGAGCGTGTCCCGGGATCGTGACAAGGTTCGCGAGCTTTACGCGCCCGACTGGAGGATCTGGTTCGGCGAGGAGGGAGATTCGCGCCATGGCACGGCGGACGACCCACGTCTGGTGCTGATCGGTGTGGACATCCATGCTGCGGCGTTTCTGGAAGTCTCCAAGCCCCAGCCTGTGGTGTTGTACGAGTTGGTGAAGGGGTTCCTCGGAGGCGGCAGGCCTGAGATTGGGGAGACGCATCGCATTGCGCGATAGACGGTGCGCCTCGCTGCCTTCTTACGGTTGCGCGCCGGAGGGCCGCGCGAAGCAAGCGGAGGGGATCGGCTCGGTCGTCGCCCGAGGGCACGCTCGCGCATCTGCGACCCGGGCAACGTCATCGCGGCGTCGAGGGGTGGGTTACCCGGTCGCGCGTGCGCACCCGTGCGCGCGGGTGATGAGGGGTGGTTATCCCTTGGTCTCGCGTGTGTGCGCGCATCCCCGAGAGGACAATGGGTGGGTTCGGCCAGGTTTCTCGATGGGAGTTCTAAGCGGAGTTAGTTGACCGAGCCGTGGGCTGCACGACCCGACCCATGCCGCTTTGCCGGTTGGTCGTGCGTTCAGAGTGGCGGATTGGCGATACGGATCTCGACGTCTTTGCGGGCACGGTTTCCTGCGATGTCCCATGCGCGGACGACGAGGAGATAGCGGCCGTTGGGCAGGCGGGTGGTGTTCCAGTAGGGGCGTGGGAACAGCCTGAACCAGTAGAGGCCGTCGCAGGGCCGGTGACCGTTGAGGCAGGCCTGGGCGGACAGGTTCTGGATCGTCCCGGGCGCGTAGTGCTGTCCGGCCGGGAGCGGTGGCTCGGTCAGCGAGAGGAAGGCGGTGCGCCGGTAGACGACCCGGCGGGTGCGCTGGTCGACGAGCAGCAGTCCGACGCGGTATGGGTGGTGCGGTGCCGCGAGAGAGGGCACGTCTCGGAACCAGCCGATGAAGGACTGTGGGTCGCTGATGCGCGCGCGGACGTCGACGAGGCCGGCGAGCTTCGTGCGGTCGAGCCGGCGACCGGCGTGTGGCAGCGTGGCGAAGCTCCGGACGCGCCTCCCCCAGGCCGGCTCGGCCGGCGTGTGGAAGCGCACCTCGTGGATCACGGGCGGCGCCGTGTCCCGAAATGGCTTGAGCTTGCCGGCCGGCCGGAGTGGGTTGACGAGGTGCCGCTCCTCGCCGACAAGAATCCATTCGGTCAGATGCAGATGCCACCAGCCGCGGCAGGTCCAGCCGATCTGCTGCCCGGCGCGCACGCGCGCGCCGGCGGCCACCAGCGCGTCGACATGGCCGTAGCCGAAGTGGCCGACGCGGACGTTGCCGCAGACGCCCTGTGGTGTTGCCTGCTCGACGACGCCGCCTTCGATCGCGTAGACCCGATGAGTGCGCCCCTTGGGCGCGCCTCGTTCGGGCCGGTCGTCGCGTACCGCGACGTCGACGCCGGTGTGGTAGACGGCCCCGAGCGCGGGGTCTGGCCGTGGGTCGAGGAAGGAGCCGCGGATTGGGTGCTGCCGGTCGTGCGGTCGTACGGGCCAGCCGCGCCAGGCGTCGTTGTAGCGTGGCTCGATCGGTGGCATGCTCAGTCGTCCTCGCCGAGCAGACCGAAACGGCGTAATGCGCCGGGCAAGAGCTGCGGCATCCCGCCCGAATGCGTCCACGCACCTGAGACGGCGGTGATCGGGGCCTCGGGGTTGAGGCGCGTCATGTGTCGGTGCAGGAGCGCCGAGTGGCGCGCCTGGTCGAGGACGACCTCATCGGCGACACTCCAGTAGAGCTGTAAGGGGACGCGCGAGAACGCGATCGCGCGGGCGTGCCCCAGCGGGCTGCGGCGCGCATAGGCGCCGGGATGCGTGTCGGGCGTTCCGCCGATCTCGCGCCGTGCGAGCTCCTGCAGATGACGGCCGCCCGGGATCCTCGGGAAGTCGCGATAGCGCCGCGCGATGTCCGCCGGCGCGTCGAACGACGCCGCCCCGGCGAGGAGCCTCGGGTGGCGCGCGACGAGGAGGAGGGTCTCCTGTCCGCCCATGCTGCCGCCCATCGCGTACACGCCGTGAGCTGAGACACGAAGCCACGGCAGCGTCGCCTTCGCGACGTATTGCATGTTCGCGAGGTCGCGGATCTGCGCCTCCCACCCCCAGGAATGCAGGGGCAGCACACGCCCGTGCCCCTCTGGGCTGATTACCGCGAACCGCCCCCGCGCCGGCAAGTCACCCCAGAAGCGGAGGTTCGCAAGTCCCGTCAACCCACGCCCGTGCGGCGAGATGACGAGCGGGACGGCCGGGTTGTGACGGGGTCCCAGGTCAGCGGGCAACGCCACATACGCCGGACGGGCGAGACCGTTGTGCGCCCGGTAGCGAACCGTCCAGACGCGCACCTCGTCGCGCAACGCCATCGACCGGATCGTAGGCCACGGCCCAAGCCGCGCCCCGCGACCAGGCTCCACCGCAATCGCCGTCTCGAGGGGGTCGTCACGCGGCGGGGTCTGCTCGGACTCGCGTGCGCGTGAGAGCGAATAGGAGGCGTTCGCAGGCGCGCGTCGGCTTATGCGACCCGTGATCGGCCGGGTTCCATCGCGGGGATGGGTCGATGAACTGCCGCACGGTGTCGACCGCGTCTGCAGGTCGCGCTGTAGCTCGTCCATGACGCGCTCGAGCGATGCGGCGGAGAGTTCTGCCTCGAGCTCGCCATCAGAACGATCGTGTTCCGGCCATGAGCGCGTCATCTACCTCGGCAACGGCGAATCGCTGACGCTCGATGAGCGGTCGAACCACTAGACCGCGGCAACCCCAGAGGCTGGCGAGGAGGGCCGGTTGGGCCCTCCTCGCGGTTTCCGTTGGCTCCGGTCAAGCGGTTTTCTTCAGGCAGGCCACGAGAGTCTGCTTTGCAAGTCCCTTTGCCTTGCCCTTACCGTTCTTCGCGGTTGTCAGCCTTGCGCACTTCGCTGCTGCGGCGTCGATCCGCGTTACGGCGGCCGAGCGGGCGCTGTCGTTCTTCATTCGGGCCATCGCGGAGACACACTTGCCATAGGCGTTGGCGCCGTTCTTGTTCGTGCCGTACTTGAGCCGGAAGGCCATCGCACCCATGTCGGTGCGCAGCTTCTTGCAGGCCTGGGCGGGGTTGAGACCACCGTTGGTGGGTGGTGTCGTCTCGCCGGTGTAGAAGGTCGAGGTGTTGACCCGGACATTCCGCACCAGGACGGTCTGCTCCTTGTCGGTGAACGCGAAGCTCGAGTCAACGACCAGCGAGATGCCCGTCACCGGATACGTGCCGACAAGCGCGAGTGCCTGCGCGTACGTCGTGCTCTGGGTTCCCGGCTGGATCTGCGAGGTGTCGTACTGACCGTTGGTAGTAGATCCGATCAGGTTGCCTGTCGAGAGCCACGTGTTCACGGCACAGCGCCTAAGGCTGTCGGGGTGGGATCGAGGTGGATGGCCGAGTAACACAGCTGGTCGAGGATCTGCTCGTGGCGCTGGGTGTGCCCGTCGCGGACGCCGAGGACTAAGCGCAGCTGCGGCAGCGCACCCGCTCGTCGCCCGCAGCCACGGCTTCGCGAGGTCGGTGCTCAAGCCCGGCGTGGGCAAATTCGTCGATGTGCCAGGTACTTGGTTCACGCGCCACTGCGAGGACGTCATTCACGCGTCGACGGGCATTTCCTTGCCGTGCGCGAGCGTTCAGGGATGTCTCTTGAGCGTGACCTAGGGCGTCGCGCCGACTGGCGGCGAGAGCGTGTACGTCCAGCCCTCGCGCCAATCGAATTGCGCGTTCACCAGTTCCTCGAGCGGCGTTCGGTTCACAAAGTGGTCGAGCGCCCACCGCGTCGCTACGTGCCCGATCAGGAGAACGCGCTCGCCGTCGTGCATTTCCGCCAATTCTTCGAGGAACACTCCAACGCGAGCCCACCGCCTGGCGCCAGCTCTCACCGCCGGGGAACGGGCGATCGATACGCAGGGGACGCTCCGCTGCTAACCGCGATGCGGGCATCCCGTTCATTGCGCCGTAGTTGCACTCTCGGAGTCGCGCATCGGGATAGATGCGTATCGCGACGCCCAAGAACGCGATCTGCGCCGTCTCGACGGCGCGGTGCAGGTCGGACGTAAAAACGACGTCGATGTCGTCCGCGCGGCGACGCTCACCGAGTTCCCTCGCAAGGCGCTGTCCGGTTTCCGAGAGGCTCCCTGGCAACCAGCCAGTTGCAATCCCGCGCTCGTTGTCGACCGAAAGCGAGTGCGTCTCGAAGACCACTTCCACGCTCATCAGGGGAGTCTCGCGGACCAGTTACCACGGGCGCGATTACCCTCCGGCTGGGCCAGTGTCCTCGAATGTCCCCTGAAGATGTGAGGCTGGATCTGGCCGGACCGATGAGTTCTCGGTGGTGTGTCCGTCTCCATCGCGCGTGTGTCCGTAGCAGGGTGAGATGCGGCCGGAGCAGGCCGCCGAGAAAGGAGTCGTGAGATGACGCGGTATCTGATCTCGTTCGATGACGGCGCAATGACGTTTCCCGAGGAGGAGCTCCCCGACGTGGCCGAGGCAGCGCACGCGGTGGTGCAAGAGGCAAAGGACGCCGGCGTTTGGGTGTTCGGCGGCGGGCTGCATTCCCACGAGGAGGTGAGCGTTGTGGCCACCGACGGGACGGTCACCGACGGCCCATACCCTGAGAGCAAGGCGTACATCGGCGGATTCTCGGTTGTCGACGTTCCCTCACGCGAGGAGGCGCTGGAGTGGGCTGGCAGGATCGCCGTCGCCTGCCGTTGTGCGCAGGAGGTTCGCGAGTTCGTGCCCGGCTCTACGCCCTGATCAAGGCCATCCGCGAGAGGCGTCGGAAGGCGTTTCGCGTTTCGCCGTGTGCGCACGCTGCTATCGCGAGTCCCGCGCGTCCGCCGCAAGGTGGTCTCGAGGACCGCGCTGCGGCTCGCGTCGTCCTAGTTCGGGCGGGGAACTTTCGGCCCACCTTCCGCGTGCGTGAGCCACGTTGGAGCGGCTAGGGCGAGCACGCGCCGCTGTCCCTCGGTCGCGCCGCTCCCGAGTTCGTCGTACGTGTACGCGACGTCGCCGCCGATCACGACGAGCCCGTCGGGCGTGTCGACAAGGACGCTCTGGTGGCCGTTTGTGTGGCCGGGCGTCGGCAGCAGCCGGATGCCGGGCAGCACCTCCGCCTCGCCGTCGTGCTCGACGTAGGTCGCACCCGGGAAGTCGACCCATTCGGGCGGGTCATGAGGCGCTTGCAGCTCGAGCCGCTGAACGTGGATCGGCACGCCGGGAAACAGGCGGTTGCCGCCGCAGTGGTCGAAGTGAAGGTGGGTGTTGATGACGCACACGACGTCTCGGGGGATGTTCTCCGGCATCGGCACCGGCGCGCCTTCCTCGTCCAGCTCCGGCGTCGAGTCGAGCATGCCGGTGTCGACGAGGACGACGCCGTCGGCATGCTCGATCGTGTGCACGTACACGGGTAAGCCCGCGAAGGTGGCCGCGAGGTGAGCCGTAACCGCGTTGGCGGAGAGCTTGGGAACGCCGGTGTCACCCTGGTTGGGCAATTGGTCCTCCAGATCGCTGGTTGTGGATCGGCCTTCGCTGTTGAGACTGTGATCGGGGACGGAACTCATCTGTCGACGAGCCGTTCGACCGGCGGCCCGGGACGGGAATCGCCGCCTTCACGCAACAAGGATCGCGGTCGGCCACTCGAGCAAGCCTCGGCAGTCGGTTGCGTCAGCGTTCGGGAGTGACAGCTGAGTTGTCCGCCGCCGAGTCGCCACACGCTTCGGCATGCGCTCCGGAATGACGACCGAGCAGGTGCTAGCTCTGCCGGGCTTCCGCGACCGCTGCACGGATGCGAGCAGCGCCGTCTGCGAAGACCGGCGTCTCGCAGTGCGGGACGATCACCCGCTCGATCGGCAGCTCCGCGATCCGTTGAGTGAGGCGAGCAGCGGCTCGCGGTCGGCCTCGTCCACGAATACGTGCATGACGCGATCCCTCCCTGTGAGGACGTCGCCGGTCACAAGCGTGGCGTGTTCCTGGATGAAGAAGACGATCTGCTACGGCTCGCGGTCAAGCTCCAACGCCTCGATCCCCGCGGGCAACTCGTCGGTCGTGGCCGGGTTCGGGATCTTCCGCCAGACGGCGTGCGGCGGCGTCCAGACCGATGCGCCGTACCGCTCGACCACCTCGGCCGTGCAGCGATGGTGCGCTCCCTGCGTGAGGAGCACCCGCATATGCGCGGCTGGGGGCTCGCGCTTCATCGGCGGCGGCTACCCGGAGGCGATCGCGGCCGCCGAGCGAGCGCTCGCGCTCGCCGCCGAGCTCGGCCTGCCTGAGCACGCGGGGGCTCGGCCACCGGGGTGTGGCCCGGTCCTACCTCGGTGACCGACGGGGGCTCGAGGACATGCGCCGTGCGCTCCAGCTCGCACTCGCGCAGGGTCAGGGCCAGCGCCGCGGCGGTCGTGTACAACAACCTCGCGCTCCTCAGCTGGAAGTACGACGGGCCGCAGGTGGCCCTCGAGCGTTCAGGAATATCTCCCGACCCGAATAGAGCTGCACGGCTGGTTGGGGCGCCTAGGTGCGCGGCGCGTACTCGACGCTGCCGAACGGCCAGTCGGACGCGAGCCACTCACTCACGACGCGCCAGAGCGGCGTGTCTAGCTGCGCGTGGCTCGCCCGTACCCAGGAGAGCGCACGGGCGTCGTAGTCGCTGTCGGGCAGCGGGTAGATGTAAACGCACCCGATCACGTCGCGGGTCGCCGGATCGAGCACCGTGTACGTGAACCCCGTCCGGTTGCGAAAGTCGTCGGCATGGCGCTGCAGGTCTGCCCGGTTCTCGTCCGGCGTCATCTCCCGCGGCCAGCTGCTGTCCTCCCATCCGGGCGTCGCGTGGATGTGCTCTCCCGACGAGGTCCACGCGTCGTAGTCCTGGTCGTTGTGCTCGGCGTCGAGCGGCTCGAGCACGAACTGCGGCGTCTCGAGCCGCCGGGGGACGTCGAAGTCGCGCGGGACGAACTCCTCCACGCGACCGATCGTAGAACCTTGGTCAGGGCCGCCGGGCAGGCGAATCGTCACCTGGGCCGGCGTTCGGGAACGTTCCCCGAGCTCTACGTGCGCTCAACCCCAGCTCAGGTGCGCGGACGGTACTCCGAGCGGCCGGCCAACACGACGAGGTACCCATCAGGATCGCGCAGCCAGATTTCTCGCTGCTTGGCGTTGGGGTTCACATGCACATCGCGCTCGACCCTCGCATCTACTTCTCTTACCCGTCGCACAGCCGCATCGAAGTCAGAAACCTCGAACCAGAGCACACTGCCGTTGCCGAGGGGAACATCAGGCGATGCAAGGGGGCCGTGGTGGTCCTCGACGTCGATGTGGTGCAGCTGCAGGATGAGTTCCCCACCACTGACGAGTTGCTCGTATTCGTCGCCTCCGTGGGCGCTCTCGGCCTCGAGGATCTGCGCGTAGAACCGGCTGGACGCCGGGACGTCGCGGACGACGATGAGTGGCTGCGGCCAGACCTTCGTGATCATTCAGACAACTGTAAGGACAGAACTGCTGCCTGAGCCAGTGTGCTCTCGCCAGACCATCGCAGACGACGTAATGCAGGGCCGGCACGCGGACCGGCTGGACTCCGGGGCCGCATCGGACCGACGCTCTCCATGTCAACGCGGGACCCGAGACGTTGCTCGCAGGGCCTAGGAGCGGGCGCAGCCTGGCGAAAACGCGAAGGGCTCTAGTTGACCTGTTCGTGTCAATGACAGGGCAGCTGGCCTGCCGTATCGTCGTCAAGTAGGACGACCCACGACGTCACATCCGTCGAGACGCGCGTGAGCCGCATCGCATCTCGGTCGGACGTTGTGCGGTCTCGAGAGAAGGAGAGGAAGACGCATGTCGCACAAGGCTGTCACTGTTGGCACGCCCGATTGGGGCACCCGCGTGGCTCGCGATCGGCGCGAGTCGGCCGGCTTCAATTTTGGACTGCTCGCCGTCTTGGCGGCCTGCGTCGCTTTCTGGATACTGGTCGCCCTGACCGTGTACTGGTTGGTCTAGCGACGTTCTTGCCCCCGCGGCCCCGCCGCTGGAGACTGTCGCCGTGTCCGACGGGGCTAGATGAGGGCCGGCGTCGTACCACGCCGCGCGTTGGGCACCGGGGACGAAGCCCGTCCGCCCGAGACGGAGCGTCCCTCGCCCGAGACGACGAAATCCCCGCTTTGCACGGACGGTGCCGGCGACACAGATGCCGCGCATTGTCCGTCCCTCACCCACTTGCAGACGGTCGAGTCCTCGACACTGAGCGCACGCGCGACCTCCCCGGCGGTGAGCAGGCTCTGGGCCAGTACTCGAGCGATTGACGATCAGAATGCGTCGGAGTGCAGCCGCTCCCCGAGGCTCTGGAGGATCTTGGTCGCTATCGACGGGGACTGTTCGAGCAGGTCGCGGAAGCCGCGGTCTGTCAGCACGAGCAGACGCACCGCGGCTGGACGTCGTCACCGTCGCCGTACGCGGCAGGTCGGTGAGCAAGGCGATCTCACCGACGACGTCGCCGGCTCCGAGATCGCCCACCTTGGTGCCCTTCCGGGTCACGCTGAGGGAGCCCTCGACGACGACGAAGAACTCCTGTCCGCGCTCACCTTCGCGGATCAGGGTGCGACCCTCGTCACGGTCGACCTCGTCCGCGAGCATTGCGATCTGCCTCAGGTCTCCCTTGGAGCAGCTCGCGAAGAGCGGCACGCCTTTCAATAGCTCGAGCTTGGCGTCGCTACGAAGTCGCACCGACCGAGGATAGCCCCGGTACGAAGCCGCGTCGACACGCGGCCCGGGTGCGAGACGCGGTCCCGAGGACCCTAAGGCGTCAGGTGCGCCTGGACGAGGGGCATGACGTCGTCTGGCTCCGGGTAGCGACCGAGCATCGACTTCGTGAACACGAGCGCCCCGTCGACGTGCACGTCGAAGATCCCGTTCGCGCCCGGTACGACCTCGATTGCGGCGAGGTCGTCCTCGTACTCTTCGAGTAGCCGTGCCACCAGACCGGTGGCGTTCGGTTTCGCGCCTCAGGGGACGCAGTACTCGATCCGGATGCGATGCAGTTCGGCCACGACGCGATTCTGACAGGCGGAGCCGACGATGATCTGAGACGATCCCGCAGTGGAGCTCCGCGATCTGCTGCGCAGGCGGCGCATGGTGCGGCACTACCTGCCCGATCCGGTGCCGCGAGAGGCGATCGAGCGCATCGTCGCGACCGTGCGGCGTGCGCCGAGCGGAGGGTTCAGTCAGGGGCATCGCCTGGTCGTCGTCACCGAAGCCGAGACACGAAGAGAGCTCGCGCGCCTGGCGGGGGAAGAGGAGTACGTGGCCGAGGGCCACGACCCCTGGATCTCCGTCGCTCCCGTCCACGTCCTCGTCGCGACGCGTGAGGAGAGCTACCACGAGCGGTACCGCCAACCCGACAAGCTGCGCGACGGCGAGGAGATCGGCTGGCCGGCGCCGTACTGGTACGTCGACGCAGGGGCCGCCTTCATGCTCCTGCAGCTCGCCGCCCTCGACGAGGGGCTTGCCACTGGTGTGTACGGCGTACTGCCCGAGCGCATTCCCGACGTGAAGGCATTGCTCGGAGTTCCCGACGACGTCCACTTCGTCTGCGTCGTGACGATCGGGCATCCAGCCCCGAACCCGCGCGAGAGCCAGCTCGTCTCACGGCTGTCACAGCGCCGGCTGCCGCTCGAGGAGCTCGTCCGCTGGGAGCGGTGGACCGCATGAGGGCGGAATCCGCGATAGGGTACGTTGTTTGACGCCCTGCACCGCGGGGTGCGCCGGGCCATCGTTTCGCCCACGGAGGTGTCGCACATGCGCTCGGACACGATGACGATCCAGGACCTCGTTCACCAACGCCGGGCGCCCGGCACGATGCTCTCCGTGTGCCCCGCGCCGGGTTGTACGACGCTGACGATGGGCGGGACGTGCGTGGAGCATGACGCGCCGGTGACCGCCGAGTTCCCGCGCGGCAGGCCGTTCCCGCCTCACTGTGCCGAGGCGGTCACCGTCGACGGCCGTTCCGTCGCGCACGCGCCTGTGGCGTAGACAAGAACGCTCGCGACGACTATCCTCCCCGCGGTCGCGACCCGGCACCGGCTCGCGACCAGGAAGCGGCATTCGATCCTTGGGGGGTTCGATAGTGAGACGAGTAGTGATGCTCTGCGTTGGTCTCGCAGTGCTCGCGATCGCCGGTGGCGCCAACGGGGCGCCGGCGCCGACGACGTACAAGGTGTTCCTCGGCGAGCAGAGCGAGATCCCGGGCGGGTTCAAGAAGTTTCCCGTCCTCCTCAACCAGTTCATGCCATCGACCCTGACCATCGCCGCGGGCGACAGGGTCACGTTCTCGAGCGCGTCGTTCCACTCCGCGACGTACAACCCGAAGCCGATCCCGCTGCTCATGCCGGATCCCAAGAAGGGCACGTACACGGGGATCGTCGACTCGGTCGGCCAGCCGTTCTACTTCGAGGGGCGGCCGACACTGGCCTACAACCCGCTGGCGTTCGGGCCGTTCGGGCCGAAGGTCATCTCCGGGAAGACGCCGGTGTCGAGCGGTGCGTTCGGCCCGCAGGGACCGAAGGCCCCGCCCGCGACAGCGACATACACGTTCCCGAAGCCGGGCGCGTTCAAGGTGTTCTGCACGCTCCATCCCGGCATGGAGGCGAAGATCCTCGTCAAGCCCGCAGGCGCGGCCGTGCCGAAGACGCCGGCGCAGGTCGAGGCCCAGGCGCTTCTCGAGCAGACCGCCGGCTTTGCGAAAGGGAAGGCACTCCTCGCCTCGACCAAGCAGCCGCCGAACACGGTCGCGATGGGCGTCGGAGGCAAGGTGACGCTGCTGGCATTCCTGCCCAAGGTGCTCAGGGTGAAGGCGGGCACGACCGTCAACTTCCCGAACAAGGCGCCGAGCGAGCCGCACAACCTCGTCTTCGGGCCGCCGAAGTACGTGGAGAAGATCGCGAAGCAGACCGATCTGCTTCCTCAGGGCCCGAAGAGCCCGAACCAGGTGACGCCGTTCCTTCCGTTCGCGACCGACCCGAAGCCGTATACGTACGGCGGGAAGACGATGCACGGAAACGGCTTCTTCGTCACCGAGCTCACCGCCGGCGCGCCGATCGGCTTGCCGAGGGCGTCGCGGGTGACGTTCTCGACGCCGGGGACGTACAAGTACTTCTGCTGGATCCACGGTCCCGACATGGGCGGGACCGTCGTCGTCACGCCGTGAGCCGTCGAGGACGGCGAGGGCCGCGAGCGATCGTGCTCGCGGCCCTCGCGGGCGCTGTCGCAGTGGGTCTGTCGTCGGCGCCGTCGCCGCGCGTGACGCCGCGACGGCCACGACCTAGGTACGCGAGTACTGGGTCGCCGCAGTGCCGGTGACGTGGAACGTCGTCCCGAATCAGCGGAACGCGATCGAGCGCGAGCGTTTCACGCCGGACCAGACGGTCGTCCGTACGGTCGTCTATCGGCAGTACACGAAGGACTTCGCCAAGCAGATCCCCAACGGCCCGGGCAACGAGGGCCTACAGGGGCCGCTGCTCCGTGCTCGCGTCGGCGACAAGATCGTCATCCACTTCCGGAACCTGGACACGCTGACGAACCACCCGCATTCGATGCACTTCCACGGCGTGCGGTACCGGTTCGGGTCGGACGGCGCCTACATCCCCGGCTTCTCGGGCCCGGGCGCGAACGTCAAGCCGGGTGAGACGTTCACGTACCGGCTCGAGGCGGAGCCGAGCGCGCGGGGCGTGTGGCCGTACCACGACCACTCGCCCTCGATGATGGAGTCGATCGAGGGCGGCCTGTTCGGGACGCTCTCTATCCTCGGACGGGACGAGCCCGAGCCCGATCGCGAGTTCGTGGTCTACCTCTCGGCCCAGCTCGGCTTCAACACGATCAACGGACGCGCCTTCGTGGGCAACACGCCCGTCTTCAAGGCGAAGGTGGGCGAGACCGTGCAATGGGACGTGCTCACGATCGGTGACGACTTCCACACCTTCCACGTCCACGGGCACCGCTGGGTGCAGCCGGGCGGCGTGTCGCGCGACACGCAGGTGATCGGCCCCGCGGAGAGCTTCCGGGTCCGCTGGCGCGAGGACATGCCCGGAACGTGGCTGTACCACTGCCACGTCGAGAGCCACATGATGAACGGGATGATCGCCATCTACCGGGTCAGCCGATGAGGCGTCAGATCGTCGGCGTTCTGGCGGTGGCGCTCGTTGCGGCGGGCTCGGCCGCGTCGGCCGATGCACCGACGCGCACCGTCACGATGCCGGCCAAGCTGTACGAGCCGGCCAGCCTCGACGTCCTCGTCGGGACGACCGTCTCCTGGAAGAACGACGACAGTACGAATCACACGGCGACGGCCGAGAACGACGCGTTCGCATCCGGCTACATCCCGCCCGGAGGAACGTTCTCGTACACGTTCACGCGACAGGGCAGGTTCGAGTTCCGCTGCACGATCCACAAACAGATGCGTGGAGTCGTCGACGTCTTCGGCCTCGTGCTGGCCGGGCCCGAGGCGCCGGTCACCGTTGGACGCCAGATCGTCTTCGCCGGCCTCGCGCCGCCCGGGACCCAGTCCGTGACGCTGCGCGGGGCGACGCCCGAGCGAAGTGTTCGGCCGCGTGAGGACGGGAGCTTCGCGCTGCGGCTACACGTCACGGGTCCAGCGCTCTACCGCGCCGTCGCAGGGGCACTTGGAAGCCCGCTGGTGCGCGTTCTCGCGAAGCCAATCGTTCGAGCGACGCGTCTCGGAAACGTGCTTCGTGTCTCGACCACGCCCGCCCGGCCGGGCGCGGTGGTCGTGCTCGAGGCCTACGACCGCGAGCTGTTCGGCTGGCGGAGGGTCGGTGGCGGTGTCCTCGATCGGCGCTCCCGCGCACGACTCCAGATCCCGGCAGGCGTCGAACGCGCGCGTGCGGTGGTCCGCGGGACGAAAGGATGGGCGGACGCGGCTTCGACCGGCGTGATGGCCTCAGGTGGCTCGGCAACGCACGAGCATCCATCCGGCCATTCGGGCTGAGCTCGAACCCCCCATTCGAGGCATGCAGTCCGTCCGAGGACGGCGAAGGTGAGCGCATGGGCGCCTCCTCCGGTTGGAACCTCGCTCCTCGACCTCCGCAGTTGCGGCTCATCCTCGGCGGCGCGAACGGCGACCCCGTGCCGTCGTCGGCTGCGGCCGTCGAGCTCAAGCTGCTCGCCGACGTGCGCGCGACAACCCCGCGTCCGGCCGGTCGTCGTCCCCCGCGCCGCGGGCGCACCGCCTAGCTTCGAGACGCGCTATACCAGTCGCTTCTCGAGGTACGCGGCGAGCCGCGTGAGCGGGAACGAGATCACGAAGAACAGCACCATCACGCCGGCGAAGATCTCGAACGCGTGGATCTCGCCGATCCCGGCCGGCGGGAAGAACGTCAGGCGCTCGGTCTGCGACTTCGCCGCCTGCAGGATCTCGATGCCGCCGATCACCGCCGCGAGAGTCGAGTTCTGGATGATGTTGACGAGCAGGCCGACGCCGGGCGGCAGCAGCCGCCGGTAGGCCTGCGGCAGGATCACGGAGCGGTGACGGGCAACCCAGCCGAACCCGAGCGCCGCGGCGGCCTCGTGCTGCTCTCGCGGAATCGACTGCACGGCTCCACGTGTTGCCTCGGCGACCTGCGCGCTGCCCCAGAGGGTGAGGGCGATCGACGTGGCTGTGATCGCACTGAACTCGAGCGTCTGGGAGAGCGCCGGGAGCCCGAAGTACACGATGAAGACCGTCACGAGGATCGGCAGGCCGCGGAAGACCTCGATGTAGAAGCGGATCACCATCCTCGAGAGCCGGAACTCGATCGTCAGCAGCGTCCCGAGCGTCAGGCCGATGATCGCGCTGCCGACCACGGCGATCGCCGAGATCAGCAGGGTCGCCGGGAGACCCTCCGTGAGGATGTACCGCCAGACCGGCTCGACCCAGCTCGGCATCTACCGCGCCTCCGGGAGCGCCAGGCGGGACTCGAGCAGTCGGATCGCTGCGGAGAGGCTCCAGACGATCGTGAGATACCCGACCGCGAGCACGGTGAGCGCCTCGAGCGTCTCGAGGGACAGGTTGGCGATGTTGATCGCCGTCGTCGTCAGCTCCGGGTAGCCGATCACGTACACGAGCGAGGTGTTCTTGACGATCGAGATGTACGTGTTGATGGATGACGGCAGCGAGATGCGACCACCGATCGGCAGCGTCACGTTGAGGAACGTCGCGAAGCGCCCGAAGCCGAGCGCGAGCCCGGCCTCGCGGTAGCGCTGCGGTACCGCCTCGAAGCCCGCTCGGAAGTTTTCGGTGTTGAACGCGCCGCCCCACAACATGACCGCGAGCCAGGCGACCGTGAACGCGTTCAGTTGGATCCCCGCCTGTGGGAGGGCGAAGAAGAGCATGAAGATCTGCACGAGGATCGGCGTGTTCCGGATGATCTCGACGTAGACGGCTGCGAGCTGGCTGATGACCGGGATGCGGTGGGCCCGGGCCGCACCGAGCACGACGCCGATGAGCAACGCACCGGCGACCGCGATCGCGGAGATCTTGAGCGTGTTGACGAGCGCGTCGAGGAGCTCGCGCCAGTTCTCCGACACGAACGCCCAGAGGTCGTAGGTGACGAGCAGCATGAGTGCAAGCGAGTGGCGGCCGCGTCGCCGCGGCCGCCACTCGCGGGTGCGTCAGCCTACGGGCACACCGTGTCGAGGCTCGGGAGGTTGCCGGCTCGATATGCGAAGTCGTTGTTCGGCCGGAGGATGTTCCTGAGGAACGCCGGGACGAACCGCGGCGCGATGTTGTTTCTGATGATCGGCAGGAAGAGGTCTTTCCGCTTCATCAGGTTGAGTCGCGCGTCGACCCATCGCTTCAGCTGGACATTGCCCTGCTTGATGCCGATGCCGTACGGGCCTTCCTGGAAGATGTCGTCGGTGAGCTTTGCCTGGGGATTGGTCGCCGCGATCAGCGCGAGCGACGTGTCGTCGAACATGACGGCATCGGCCCGGCCCTGGTTGAAGGCGAGGACGGCGTTCGTGACGCTGTCGACGACGAGCACCTCGGTGCTGGTGAAGCACCGCTTCATCCAGCGGTCGTAGACCGAGCCGCTGGTGGTTGCCACCCTCTTGCCGCGGATGTCCGCGAGGGTCTGGATCGGCGAGTCGTTCTTGACGAGCAGCCTCCCCGACGCCTTGTAGTAGGGCCTCGAGAAGTCGATCCGCGTATCTCGGTCGGCCGTGTACGTGAACGTCGAGACGACGAGGTCGACGCGGTTGGTGGTGAGGAGCGGCTCTCGGACCGCCGTCGGTGCGCAGACGAACGTCAAGCGCTGCGCGGTTCCGAACGCGTACCGCGCGAACTGCTTCGCGATCTCGACGTCGACCCCTGCGTTCTTGCCGCGGACGTCGAGGTACCCGAAGGGCGGTGTGTCGCACTTGACGCCGACGATCAGCCGCTTCCGGTTCGCGATCTCGGCGGGCAGCTTCGGCAGCACCGGCGCCTTGGCCTCGGCCCGCGCCGCTCCGCTCGTGGCCGTGGGCTGGGCTGAGCCAAGCGTCGCGGCGACGAAAGCGACGACGGCGACCCCCGCCGTTGCCAGGATGAATCTCCTCATTCTTGTTCTCCTTCCGCTTCTTCGATTGTCAGATCCTCGAGAGAATGGGTGAGCTGGAGGGACCGGCGCAAGAAGCGCCGCGTCCGCTCCTCGCGAGGATTGTCGAGCACATCGGCCGGACGGCCCTGCTCGACGATCTTCGCGTCGTCCATGAACACCACGCGATCGCCGACCTCCCGCGCGAACTGCATCTCGTGGGTGACGACGAGCATCGTCATGCCGTGGCCCCGCGCGAGATCGCGCATCACGACGAGCACTTCGCCGACCAGCTCCGGGTCGAGGGCAGAGGTGACCTCGTCGAAGAGCATCACCTTCGGCGACATCATCAGCGCACGGGCTATCGCCACGCGCTGCTGTTGCCCGCCTGAGAGCTGATGCGGGTGCTGTACCGCCTTCTCCGGAAGGCCGACCATCTCGAGCAGCTCGCGAGCGCGATTCTCCGCCTCCGCGCGCGGCAGCTTCCGGATCCGACGGGCGGCGAGCGTGAGGTTGTCCATCACCGTGAGGTGGGGGAAGAGGTTGAACTGCTGGAAGACGATCCCGATCCGCTGCCGAACGGCCGAGACGTCGGCGCCCTTGGCGGTGATCTCCTCGCCCTCGAAGACAACGCGGCCGGCCTGGATCGGCTCGAGGAGGTTCACGCACCGAAGCAGCGTGCTCTTGCCGCTCCCGCTCGGCCCGATGATGACGAGCACCTCGCCGGTCTCGACCTCGAGGTCGATGCCGTCGAGCACGAGGTTGTCGCCGAAGCTCTTCCTGACGCCTTCGAGCCGGACGATCGGGCCGAGCCGACCGCTCGTCGGCTCGGCCGCGGTGTCTTCGACGACGCTCACGGAAGGGAGAGTAGTTGCCAAATCTTCATGGGAAAGCGATTCGACAGAAGCCGAGGTCGCACGTCAAGGGACCTGCGTAGGATCGGCCCGTGAAGATTCGTGCCGCAGTGCTCGAACGGTTCGGCGAGCCGCTCGTGATCCAGGACGTCGAGCTCGCCGAGCCGAAGGCCGGCGAGGTGCTCGTCCGGCTCGTCGCCTGCGGCGTCTGTCACACCGATCTCTATACCGCGTCCGGCACAGATCCGACGGGCTATGCGCCGTGCGTGCTCGGTCACGAGGGCGCGGGTGTCGTCGTGAGCGTCGGCGAGGGCGTCACGCTCGTGCGGCCGGGTGACCACGTCGTGACGCTCTTCGCGCCGGAGTGTGGTCAGTGCGTCCACTGCCGCTCCGATCGCACGAACCGGTGCGTCGCGATCCGCGATCAGCAAGGGCTCGGCTATCTCCCGGACGGCACGGCACGGCTGTCGCGAGGCGGCGAGGAGCTCCGGCACTTCATGGGCACGTCGACGTTCGCCGAGCACACCGTGATGCCCGAGATCGCCCTCGCCAAGGTGAGCCCCGAGGCGCCGCTCGACGGATGCGCCCCGTTCGCGTGCGGGCTCTCGACGGGCATCGGCGCCGCGCTCTACACCGCGCGTGTCGAGCCCGGCTCGACATGCGTCGTGTTCGGCTGCGGGCTCGTCGGCCTCGGGGCCGTGATCGGAGCGCGTCTCGCGGGCGCCGCACGGATCGTCGCGATCGACCTCTCGCAGGAGCGACTGGCGCAGGCACGGCACCATGGCGCGACCGATACTCGCGTCGCCGACGACGAGACGGTGGAGTGGGTGAGGAGCGAGACGGACGGCTTCGGCGCCGACTACACGTTCGAGGCGACCGGCAACGTGCAGGTGATGCGCCAGGCGGTCGAGGCGGCGCGTGAGGCGTGGGGGCTCGCGACGATGTGCGGAGTCGCGGGCAAGGGGGAGACGCTCGACATCGTTCCCCGTTTCCTCATCACGGGGCGGCGGGTCGCGGGCTCGTCGTTCGGAGGCGTGAAGGGGAGGACCCAGGTGCCTCAGCTCGTCGACCGCTGGCTCGCCGGCGAGATCGACGTCGAGTCGCTCATCTCGCATCGAATCGCGCTGGACGACGTGAATGACGGCTTCGAGCTGATGGAGCGGCAGGACGGGATCCGGAGCGTGATCGCGTTCGACTGAGCGCGTCCGCGAGGCGTGGCCCGTAGGGCGCCGCCAGCTCACGCGCGAGATCGGACGAGAGGAAGGTGGCGGAGACCCCCGCCGGGGCGGGGGCCTCCTGACGCGACGCGGGCTGCGCGAGCGACGGCGGGACGCTGCCGTCGCCTCCCAGGAGCAGACCGAGTCGAACGAACCCGTTGCCGAGAGCTCGCCGCAGCGGGCCGGCCGGTGAAGGGCGGGCCGAGTGGCGGAGCGCGGACACCCGTGCGGTGGCCAGCTCTCGGCGGATCTCGATGGCTTGCGGCTCGAGCATCGCGCGTCCTCCTCTCCTTCGAGTATCTTTACATCGAACTACTTGAGGTGAAACTACACGATGGGAACCCTTGACGTCAAGAATCTCGAGGTGGAGAATCCGGCCATGGCATCCGTGACGCGCCGACCGGCGGAGAAGGACGCGGTCGACGCCGCGCTCGAGGTGTGGGGGCGCGAGCTCCCGAATCTCGATCTCGAGACCGAGGGGATCGTCGAGCGGATCGACAAGCTCGAGCGGTATGTCGAGAGCGCGATGCAGGGAACGCTGGAAGCGCACGACCTGAGCCACGGCGAGTGGAAGCTGATGGCGCATCTCCGTTGGGGCGGTCCGCCGTACCGAGGCAAGCCGGGCAAGCTGGCCGAGCGCCTCGGGCTGTCGAGCGGCGCGATGACGAACCGCCTCGACAATCTCGAGCGACGGAAGCTGCTCCGTCGGGTCGACGACCCAGACGATCGGCGCGCCGTCTTCGTCGAGCTGACCGAGAAGGGCAAGCGGCTGTGGGACAAGGCGGTCGGCGCTCAGGCGGAGAAGGAATCCCTCATCACGACGGTGCTCGACGACCGCGAGCGGCGGCAGCTGAACGAGCTTCTCCGCCGGCTCGTGCTCGCCTTCGAGCGTGAGCACGGATCCCTGAAGCACAAGGAGCCCGCGCGCGCGAAGTAGCGACGACCGCGACTATCCTCGCGGGCGTGAACGTGACCCTCCCCGACGGCAAGGCGCTCGAGCTCCCCGACGGCGCGAGCGCACTGGACGCCGCGCGCGCGATCGGCCCGAAGCTCGCCGAGCAGGCGGTGCTGGCGCGGGTCAACGGCGAGGTGCGTGACCTGCGCCTTCCGCTCCCCGCCGGCGCGACGCTGGAGATCCTCACGACGCGCGATCGCGACGACCCCGACGCGCTCGCGGTGCTTCGCCATTCGGCAGCGCACCTGCTGGCCGAGGCGGTGCGCCGTCTCCATCCGGGGGTGAAGGTCGCGATCGGGCCGCCGATCGACAACGGCTTCTACTACGACTTCGAGTTCCCGGAGCCGATCCACGAGGCCGACCTGGCCGCGATCGAGGCGGAGATCGACCGCGAGCTGTCGGAGGGGCGCTCCTGGGAGCGCTCGGAGATCGGCCGCGACGAGGCGCGCTCGCGGTTCGAGAGCGAGGGAGAGCCGTACAAGGTGGAGCTCGTCGACACCGCCGACGGCGAGATCTCGCTCTACACGCAGGGCGACTTCACCGACCTCTGTCGAGGGCCGCACCTGCAGGACTCGAAGCCGATCAAGGCGCTCAAGCTGACCGGCCTCGCCGGCGCGTACTGGCGCGGCGACGAGAAGAACACGCAGCTGACGCGGATCTACGGCACCGCTTTCTTCTCGAAGGACGACCTCGACGCCCATCTCGAGCGGCTCGAGCACGCTCGTGCGAACGACCACCGCCGGCTGGGTCCGCAGCTCGATCTCTTCCATCTCCAGGACGCCTCGCCGGGATCGCCGTTCTGGCATCCGAAGGGAATGGTCGTCTGGAACGCGCTCGAAGACCTGCGCCGCAGCGAGAACCTGCGCCGCGGCTACCTCGAGGTCAAGACGCCGCTCATGTACGACAAGGTCGTCTGGCAGACCTCGGGCCACTGGGAGAAGTTCCGCGGCGAGATGTTCCTCGTCGCAGGTGAGGGCGAGGCGCCGCACATGGGGCTCAAGCCGATGAACTGCCCCGGCCACATGCTCCTCTTCGGCAGTCAGCTCCGCAGTTACCGCGACCTGCCGCTTCGCTACGCCGAGTCGTCGACGCTCCATCGCAACGAACCGACGGGCACGCTGCACGGCCTTCTGCGTGTCCGCCACGTCACGCAGGACGACGCGCACATCTTCTGCACGCGCGAGCAGATCGAGGACGAGATCTTCGGCTGCCTGGACTACGCCGCGTACCTCTACGACCTGTTCGGGATGGACGCCCGCTTCGAGCTGTCGACGAGGCCGGACAACAAGCTCGGCACGGACGAGGAGTGGGACTTCACGGAGGCCGCGCTCCGCTCGGCGCTCGAGCGCCGCGAGATCGTCTTCTCCGTCGGAGAGGGAGAGGGCGCCTTCTACGGCCCGAAGATCGACCTCCACATGCTCGACGTCCTCGGTCGCTCGTGGCAGATGGGGACGATCCAGCTCGATGCCCAGATGCCGAAGCAGTTCGGCCTGACGTACATGGGCGCGGACAACGCCGAGCACACGCCCTACGTGGTGCATCGAGCGCTCCTCGGTTCGCTCGAGCGGTTCATGGGGATCCTCATCGAGCATCACGCCGGCGCCTTCCCGGTCTGGCTGGCGCCGGTCCAGGTGCGCGTGCTGCCGGTCGCGGAAGCGCATCGTGACGTCGCGGACGAGCTGCTCGGCGCGCTCCGGCTCGCCGGCGTCCGCGCCGAGGTGGACGACCGCTCCGAGACGCTCGGGCAAGCGGATCCGCGATGCCGAGCTCCAGAAGATCCCGTACGTCGTCGTGTGGGGCGACCGCGAGACGCGCGAGGCGATGGCGGTGCGCAGGCGCGGCGGCGAGGGCGTGACGACGATGTCGCTCGATGCGCTCGTCGAGGAGGTCGCAGAGCAGGGCCCGACGGGGCGGGGCTGAAGCCTCGCGTGGCACGTGGTCTCTGACCGCGTCCCCCGTCGTGCGCGTCGGCTGGGACGCGGAGCCCACGTCACGGGTACCCCTGCTACGCTTGATCCCTGCAAGCAGGAGCGGCATCGCCCCTCACCTCGCCGGCCGCGCGCCGCGCGAGGTTCAACCGAGTCGGATCCGACGAGGGAATGCCGCCGCCGCATGCAGGTGGCGTTTCAACGAATGAGGAGGATCGACTCGGCTTGGTGAACTGCCTTTGAGACCACGGCGTCGTCCCGAGGACAGGACGCGTCCCGTCGTCCAGCAAGATCGGATCAACGAGCAGATCCGCGTGCCGCGGGTCAGGCTCGTCGGTGAAGACGGGGAGCAGATTGGGATCAAGGACACGAAGGAGGCGCTCGAGTACGCGTACTCGAAGAACCTCGACCTCGTGGAGGTCGCCAAGGAAGCCGATCCTCCCGTGGCGCGCGTCATGGACTACGGCAAGTGGCGCTACGAGCAGGAGCAACGGGCAAAGCAGGCACGCAAGCACCAGTCGACGATCAACGTCAAGGAGATCAAGTTCAGGCCGAAGATCGGCGTCCACGACTACGAGACGAAAAAGGGCCACGTCGTCCGCTTCCTGAACCAGCGGGCGAAGGTGAAGGTCACGATCATGTTCCGGGGGCGGGAGAACCTCCATCCGGAACGCGGTCGGATGTTGCTCGAGCGTCTCGCAGAGGACGTCAAGGAGCTGGGACAGGTCGAGCAGCAGCCCACGCTGGACGGCCGGAACATGGTGATGTTGCTGGGCCCGACGAAGACTGCAGGAGTGAAACGAGATGCCGAAGACGAAGACGGGAAGCGGAGCGAAGAAGCGGTTCAAGGTGACCGGGACAGGAAAGCTCCTGCGCCGGCACGCGATGAAGAGCCACAATCTCACGAAGAAGTCGTCGAAGCGTAAGCGCGGCTTCGGCAAGGACTATTCCGTCGCGAAGGTCGACGTGAAGGCCGTGAAGAAGCTCCTGGGGGTCAAGTAATGGCACGCGTCAAGCGATCGGTCGCCGCGCGCAAGAAGCGCCGCAAGGTCCTCGACCAGGCCAAGGGGTACTACGGCCGCAAGAGCACGCACTACCGCTACGCGAAGGAGCAGGTCGAGCACTCGCTCGTGTACGCGTACCGCGATCGGCGCAACAAGAAGCGCAACTTTCGCTCGCTCTGGATCGTGCGGATCAACGCGGCTGCGCGCGCGAACGGCCTCTCGTACAACCAGTTCATCAACGGCCTCCACCGCGCGGGCATCGAGCTCGACCGCAAGTCACTTGCTGACCTCGCGGTCGTGGATCCCGCGGCGTTCACCGCGGTCGCCGAGAAGGCGAAGGCAGCGCTCGCGTCGGGAGACGACGCGAAGGCCGCCTGAGCCGGCTCGCGGAGGTCGACCCGCCGCGAGGCGGAGCAGTTCGAGCTCGGGGGCGTGGCTTCGGCCGCGCCCCTCGCCTCTGTGAGACTGCCCGCGTGATCACCTCGCGCGACAACGAGACGCTCAAGCTCGTGCGAAAGCTGCTCGGCCAGCGGAAGCATCGCGAGGAGACCGGGCTGTTCGCCGCCGAGGGTGAGGACCTCGTCGACGCCGCCGCGTCGGCCGGCATCGACCCCGTGCACCTGCTCGTCGCCGGGGAGACGATCGACGAGTCGCTCCTTGGCGGCGTCTCGACGTTGCCACACCCCGCGCGCTCGATCGGGGTCTTTCGCCGCGCGGAGCTTCCGACCGGTTCGCGCGAGACCTGCCTGGCTCTCTGGCAGCTCGTCGACCCCGGCAACGTCGGCACGCTGTTGCGGACCGCCGATGCGTTCGGCGCGTGCGTCTCCCTCTCCCACGGCTGCGCGGACCCGACGTCTCCGAAGGCCCTGCGCGCCTCGGCCGGCGCGATCTTCCGCGTTCCCCTCGTGCCGTGGGACGAGCTTCCCGGCCGGAAGCTCGCGCTCCTCGCCCACGGGGGCGAGTCGCTCGGAGCCCTCGACCTCCGGCCGCCCGTGACGTTCCTCCTCGGCGCCGAGCGCGCAGGGCTGCCCGAGGACCTCGTCACGCCGAGCGACACGGCGACGATCCCGCTCCCGGGCGAGGCCGAGTCCCTCAACGTCGCCGCGGCCGGAGCGATCGCGCTCTACGCTGCCCAGACGTGGGGAGGAGGGAGGGAATCGAAATGACCGAGGCGACCTCGTTCCTCGCGTCGCTCGACGGCGTCCCGACGACGGTCTCCGCCCTGCCGGACTCCGCGAAACGGTTCCCGGACGGGGCGCAGTATCGGGTCGAGATCCCGAGCGTGGAAGGCCCGCGGTGCCTGGAGGCGGTCTTCGGCGCCGCGGACGAGCTGGGCGTCGTCGTCCACCGCGTCTCGCAAGGGTCGGGCGTATTCCTCCACACCGACGACGAGTTGCGGAACATGGCGTCGCTTGCCCGAGAGCGACGGGCCGAGATGAGCCTGTTCGCGCGACCGGGCGCCGGTTGGGGCGTCTCCGCGATGGCGCGGGCGGCCGCAGGCGGGGTCGTCGCCGCGACGGCGTGGGGGCGCTCGCAGGTCGTCGCCTGTCTCGACGACGTCAAGCGAGCCGCCGAGCATGGCTTTCGCAGCGTCCTGATCGCGGACCTCGGCGTGCTCGCCTGCTTCTCGGAGCTGCGGGCGGGCGGCGAGCTTCCAGCGGACATGCAGGCGAAGATCTCGGTGATGCTCCCGGCGGCGAACCCGGCTGCCGCGCGGGTGCTGTCAGATCTCGGCGCGGACACGATCAACCTGCCGACCGACCTGCCGCTCGAGGAGATCGCCGCGATTCGCAGCGCGGTCGACGTGCCGCTCGACGTCTACGTCGAGGCGCCGGACAACGTCGGTGGGTTCGTCCGGCTGCACGAGATCCCGGAGCTGATCCGCGTCGCCGCGCCCGTGTACGTGAAGTTCGGGCTCAGGAACGCGCCCGACGTGTATCCGTCCGGCAGCCATCTCGAAGCGACCACCGTCGCACTGTCGCGCGAGCGCGTCCGGCGTGCGCGGCTCGGTCTCGATCTACTCGCCCGCTCAGGCTCTCGACCCGTGACCTCGAAGCCGGGCGCGGCAGGGCTTGCCGTCCCGGTGACGTAGCTCACGGCGTCGGGTCAGCCCTCGTGCGCTGACTCGACCAGCGCAGCGACGACGCCTAGATGACCGGGAACAGGCTTCGGGGCCAGTCCCACGGCCCACCCCCTCAACCAAACCCTCCGCCGCCACCGCCTCCTCCTCCGCCACCACCGCCGGAGAAGCCGCCGCCGAACCCGCCCGAGCCGGACGACGGTGGCGCGAGGGCCGAGCCGAAGCCGGAGGCGAGGTCGCCGATCGACATCGCGGACGCGCCGCTGCCGAGGTCGCCGTGGCTCGAGATCCAGTAGACCGCGCTCGCCTCGGCCAGCGCCTCGGGCATCGCGAGGTGGGCCGCCTGGAGCACGCGGTCGGCGATCCCGAACGCGATGCCGTACACGAGCAGACGCTCCCAGAGCTCGAGCGTCGCAGGAGGCGCCTCGTGGAGCCGTGGGAAGTCCTGCAGGTAGCGCCGGAAGGCATCCCAGCGTTCCGCCTCCACCGCGGCATCGCGGCTGCGACGTCGCCAGAGCTTGCGTCGCGTCGAGGCGCCGAGCAGCACCGCCGCGTTGACGAAGGCGGCGAACGCCAGCGCCAGCAGGACGACGTCGCTCCAGCGCGGATAGACCGAGCGCCAGCCGTCGATGGCGATCCAGGCGAGGAGCAGGCCGATGGCCGCGAACACGACGATTCCCCCGACAAGGGGGAAGAGGCCGAGCGAGCGGAACCAGCCGCGCGCGTCTACCTCTCCCGCTACCGCGGACTTGAAGGCGTCGAATCGTGGCGCCATCTCCGTCCGCTCCGTCTCGATCTCCCCGCGGAACTCGGACAGGCGGACGCTGCCGCCGTCGAGCACGTCGTCGACGACCTTCGTCACGGATGTCTCCCACGGCGTCAGCTCCACCGGAGTCCCGGCGGACAGCTCGAGGTCGGAGATCGTCTCGGTGCGAAGGCCGGCCCAGATGCTCCGCTCCGTCGTCACGGGGGCGGCCGCATAGTGGTCGCGACGGATGAGGTCGAACAGCGTCGCGGTGAACTCGAACGACCCCGACTCGCCGCCCTGGCGGAGCAGCGTCGGCACGAGCGCGGGCTCGGTGTCGGTCGGCGGCTCCTGCTCGTACTCGCGGTCGTAGCCCGTCTCCAGCTCGCGCCCGAACCGCCAGAACACGAATCCCGCGATCAGGAGCGCGGGGAGCGTGCCGATCGCGAGAACGATCAGCGCCGTGCGCCACGGGTGCGCGATCGCGTCGTCGATCCGCTCCTTGTCACGCTCGTACGCGCGAGCGTCGTCGAGCTCCTCGGCGACGATCCTCTCGAGCCCGTTGCCCTCCTCGACCCTCATGCCCGCCGTCGACGTGAACGACCCCCGCGGGTAGAGGGCTCGCAGCTCGACGAACTGCCCCGCATCGATGTCGAGAGCCCGCAGCATGGCGCTCGGCCCCTCGATCGTGACGTCTCCCCGCACCCAGACCGGGTGACCCCACGCGCGAACGACATCCCCAGGGCCGCGCATCGTCGCGGTCAGCCGCCCGAGGCGCTGCTCCCACTCGTCCCCCCAGACCTTGAGGTTGACGTCGACGACGTCGTCGTAGCCGACGGCGAGCCCGCTCATTCGGTAGTGGACGACGAACGTCCGTTGCTCGAAGCCGTTCGCCTGGAATCGCCACACGACCCGCACGCGGCCGCCGAGGTCCTCGACGCCGAAGGTTCCCGGCGGCCCGCCGGGCTCGAGCTCGGTCGGGGCGCCCGACTGGAACGGCCTGCCCTTCTCCGACACGCCGATCTCGTCGACGCGCTCACCCGAGCGGAGCGGGATCTCGCGGAACCCGTACGTGAACGACCCCTGGAACGCGACGGTGATCGACTCGTCGACGGCGACCGATCCGTCGGGTCGAACGTTCGCCTGGACGTCGCTCGAGACGAGCTCGTACGTCTGAGCCTGGGCGACCCCCGCGATCGTGAGCGCGACGGCGACGGCCGCCGCGAGAGCGGCGACCCTACGGGCCACCGGGTGCGCCGCCCGTGCCCGGCTCGGCGGGCGGGGCGGGAGGCGCCGCTGCTGCGGACGATGCGGGCGCGCCTGCGCCGAAGTCGACCTGCGGGGCCTCGCGTTGCGTCGCGTCGCTCTCGAAGAACTCTCGCTTGTCGAACCCGAAGGGCCCGGCGAGCACAACACCCGGGAACGTCTGGATCGCATTGTTGTAGCTGAGAACCGTGTCGTTGTAGACCTGTCTCGACACCGCGATGCGGTTCTCGGTCCCGGCCAGCTCGTCCTGCAGCTGGCGGAAGTTCTCGTCCGCCTGGAGCTCCGGGTACGCCTCGGCGACCGCGAACAGCCGGCCGAGCGCCTGACCCAGGATCCCTTCTGCGGCGGCAGTCTCGGCGGGCCCCTGCGCCTTCTGGGCGTTCGCGCGTGCCTGTGTGACCGCTTCGAACGTGCCGCGCTCGTGCTCGGCGTAGCCCTTCACCGTCTCGACGAGGTTCGGGATCAGATCCCAGCGCCGCTTGAGCTGTACCTCGATCTGCGCCCAGGAGTTGTCGACGCGGTTCCGGAGCTGGACGAACCGGTTGTACAGCGTGATCAGCCCGATGACGAGCAGCGCGACGATCACGAGAACGATGATCCAGACCATCGCGTCGGATCCTACGCGGCGCGGCAGAGGCTCGTCCAACCGCCTCTGTAGCATCGCCCGCCGATGGCTTCACCGCGTGTCGTGCGAATCAACGTGACACCGGTCAAGAGCCTCCGACTCCAGCATCCGGACGAGATCGAGCTTGCGCCGGATGGCGCACGCGAGGACCGTCGGTTCCTGCTGGTCGACGACGGCAACAGGCTCTACAACGGCAAGCGGGACACGACGCTCGTGCGCGCCAGCGCGAGCTGGGATCCGGGCACACGCGTCCTCGAGGTGACGATGCCCGACGGCACGGTCCTCCGGGACGAGTCGATCCCGAGAGCGCAGGCCCTCGTCGACGTGTACGGGCGCCCCGTCCGCGGCCGAGCGGTCGAGGGGCCGTGGGCGGACGCGTTCTCGGACCTCGTCGGACGGTCGCTGACGCTCGTGGAGCGAGACGACGGCGCCTGGGCGACCGATTCCCGGCCCGCGACGCTCGTCTCGGTTGCGTCGCTCGGGGTGATCGACGGCGACGGCCGCCGGTTCCGGATGCTCTTCGAGCTGGACGGCCTCGAGGTGTTGGGAGAGGAGGCGTGGGGGAGCCGCCGCGTCCGTGTCGGGGAAGCCGTGCTTCTCGTCGGCGTCCCGACCCCGCGCTGCGCAGTCCCGTCGGCGAGCCCCGACACCGGGGTGCGCGACCGCGACGTGCTCAGGGAGTTGATCGAGAAGCGCGGCCCGGTCGACGGCGAGGCGTGTCTCGGCGTCTACGCCGAGGTGCTCGAGCCTGGGGTGGTGCGGGTCGGCGACGTCGTCGAGCCGTTGTGACGTGCGATAGGGCCTCGCTGAACCCAGGCACCGAGCAGTGGAGGCTCTTCTAGCGCCTGCGCGTCAGCGCGGGCGCGTGCACACCCAGATCTGGTCCTCGCCGCCCTCCCAGGGGCGCCGATCGAACCAGCCGTACAGCGCCTCGACCTCGAAGCCCGCGTCCTCGATGAGCGCGTTCCACTCGGCGGCAGAGAGCCAGTGGAGCTCCAACGTCGCCGACTCTTCGCCTCCCCGGACGGAGAGGATCAGCGTGCGCAAGCGCGGGAGCCAATCGGCTCGCTCGAAGATCCCGGGCTCGCGCTCGAGCCAGAGGCCGTCGGTCTCCTCGATGTCCTCCTGGCTCGGTGCGAACACATCGAAGACGAGCCTCCCGCCCGGCTCCAAGAGGCGTGCAGCGGCCGCCAGGGCACGGGCACGATCCTCGTCGCCCGCCATGTGGAGCATCGAGCGGAACGGGATCGTCACGAGGGGGACGCGCTCGTCGACCGGCGGGTCGCGCAGGTCGCCCACGCGCAGGTCGAGAAGGCCTGCAACACCCTCCTGCGCGGCGTACTCCTGCGCAACGGCGAGCATGCCGGCCGACTGGTCGACGCCGATCACGCTGACTCCCGCCTTCGCGATCGGGACCGCGATCCGGCCCGTTCCGACGGCGAGCTCGACGACCGGCCCGCCGGAGGCGAGCGCCTCCTCGACGTAGAGGTCGACGTCCTCCCTGACGGACACCGACCACGGGTCGTAGAGCCGCGCGATTCGGTCGTAAAGGGACTCGGTGCTCATGCCGGCCTTCGTGCGACGTAGACGAACTCGCGGCTCGTATCGTCGAACGGCGTGCCGTCGAACCAGCCGTAGAGCGCCTCGACCTCGAGGCCGGACTCGGCGACCGCGGCGTCCCATTCCTTGCGGTCGACCCACCAGAGCGGCACGCTCGCTCCCCCTTCGATCTCGAGATCGATCCGCCGTGCCTCGTAGTCGTAGGTCGAGCGGTTGCGAACACCGTTCTCTTCGCGCCAGACGCCGTCGATCTCGGCAGCGATCGCACGATCGAACACGAACGCGTTCCAGGCGAAGCGTCCGCGGGGGACGAGCGCGTTCCGCACGCGGCGCATCACGTTCACGCGCGCTTCGTGGTCGGGAAGGTGGAGCATCGCCCGAAACGGGCAGATCACGAGGTCCGTTGGCTGCTCGACCGCGAAGTCGCTCATGTCCCCCTGGCGCAGCTCGAGCTCGACGCCTGCCTCGGCCGCCCGTCGCCGCGCCACGGCGAGCATCTCCCGAGAGATGTCGATGCCGATCACGCGACGGCCGGTGCGCTCGGCGATCGGGACAGCCACTCGACCCGTTCCGACGGCAAGCTCGACGACAGGACCGTCTGCCTCGGCGGCGAGCGAGACATAGAAGTCGACGTCCTCGGTCATCCCCGCGGAGAAGGCGTCGTACACAGGTGCGAAGGCGTCGTAGTCCGACATCGCCCCGATTCAAGCAGTGCAGCTTGGTGCCTGGCTTGAGCCAGGCACTCACTTGGTAGCCTCGCTGTCCCGATGGATGTCGAGGCGCTCGAGCAGGCGGCCCTCGCGGCGGTCGCCGCCGCGTCGTCGACGGACGAGATCGAGGCGGCGCGCGTCGAATACCTCGGGCGGAAGAGCGAGCTCAAGCTCGCGCTCCGCGAGGTGCGCGACCGGGAGACCGGGATGACGCTCAACGCGGTTCGGGAGCGGATCGAGGCTGCCGTCGACGCGCGTGAGGCGGAGCTGGGGCGGGCCGAGCTCGACCGGCGTCTCGCGGAGGAGCGCGTCGACGTCACGCTTCCCGTGGGCGGCAGTGCTCGCGGACGGCTCCACCTGATCACGCAGATCCGGCGCGAGGTCGAAGACGTTCTCCTCGGGCTCGGCTACCGCGTCGTGGACGGCCGCGAAGTCGAGGCGACGCATTACAACTTCGACGGCCTCAACTTCCCCG
This sequence comes from uncultured Actinomycetes bacterium, assembly GCA_963839755.1. Lineage (GTDB taxonomy): Bacteria > Actinomycetota > Thermoleophilia > Gaiellales > Gaiellaceae > Gaiella. The sequence goes on along the minus strand of CAWIVU010000009.1, from coordinate 183,406 downwards.
CGGGACACCCGGCGCGATCGGGGCTTGCCTCGTTCTTCCTCGACGACGAGACCGTCCTGCGAACGGAGACGTCGCCGTCGCAGATCCGCACCATGGAGGCGCAGCCGCCGCCGGTGTACATCTGCTCGCTCGGCCGTTGCTACCGGCGCGACACGCCCGACGCGACCCACACGCCGATCTTCCACCAGGTCGAAGGCCTCGCCGTCGACGAGGGCATCACGCTCGGCGACCTGATGGGCACGCTCGACTTCCTCTTCAAGGCGCTCTTCGGCGAGAAGCGTCGCACCGATTTCCGGACGCACTACTTCCCGTTCACCGAGCCGTCGATCGAGGCGTACGTGTCGTGCCACGTGTGCGACGGCGGCGGCTGCTCCGTCTGCCGTCACTCGGGATGGATCGAGGTGGGAGGCGCCGGGATGGTCGACCCGAAGCTGTTCGAGTTCGTCGGCTACGACCCAGAGCGGTACTCGGGCTTCGCGTTCGGGTGGGGGCTCGAGCGAATCGCGATGCTTCGTCACGAGTTCCCCGACCTGCGGGAGCTCTGGCGCAACGACCTCCGCTTCACGAGGCAGTTCTAGCCATGCGCGTGCCGATGAGCTGGCTCCGCGAGTACGTCGAGACACCCGCGACGACGACCGAGATCGCGCGACGGCTCGTGATCTCGTCGCTCGAGCTCGAGCGCGTGATCGACACGGGTGTTGTCGATCTGAACAACAATCTCGGTCACTTCGTAGTTGGCCGCGTCGTCTCTGCGGAGGCCCATCCGAACGCCGATCGCCTGCAGCTCTGCCAGGTCGATGTCGGCAACGCCGACCCGCAGCAGATCGTCTGCGGTGCCTGGAACTTCGGCGCCGGCGCGACTGTCGCGGTCGGCCTGCCAGGGGCGCTGCTGCCCGGCTTCCCCGGCCCGCTCGAGGAGCGGCCGCTGCGGGGCCAGGTGTCGCAGGGGATGATCCTGGCCGAGGACGAGATCGGCCTCGGCGCCGACCACGACGGCATCATGCTCCTCCCAGAGGGGCTCGAGCCGGGAACGCCTCTCGCGGATGTCCTGCCGGTCGTCGATCAGGTGCTCGACACGAAGCCGACGATGAATCGTCCCGACCTGCTCTCGATGGTCGGGATCGCCCGCGAGGTGGCCGCCCTCTGCGACGGTGAGCTTCGCCCGCCGAGCCCGGCCGATCCCACCGTTTCGCAGGATGAGCCGGTCGACATCCGGGTCGACGACTTCGAGGGGTGCCCGCGCTACATCGGCCGCGTGTTCCGCGGCGTCCGCATCGGGCCGTCGCCGCAGTGGCTGCGAAGCCGGCTCCACCTCGCAGGGATGCGCTCGATCTCCAACGTCGTCGACGTGACGAACTACGTCATGCACGTGTGGGGCAGCCCGCTCCACGCGTTCGACCGCGCGAAGCTCGCAGGCGGTCGGATCGTCGTCCGACGCGCGGACGAGGGCGAGACACTGCGCACGCTCGACGGGGGCGAACGACAGCTCCTGCCGAGCGACCTGCTGATCACCGACGGCGAGCGGCCGGTCGCGCTCGCCGCGATCATGGGCGGGCTCGAGTCGGAGGTCTCGGACGAGACGAGCGAGGTGCTGCTCGAGGCGGCGAACTTCGAGCCGATCGGCGTCCTGAAGACGTCCGAACGGCTGGCGCTGCGGACGGAGGGCTCGAACAAGTGGGAGAAGGGCGTCGACCCGTATGCCGCAGAGCCCGCTGCGGTGCTGGCGACCCGCATGATCGTCGATCTGACCGGCGCCGAGCTGACCGGCTCGGTCGACGTCAACGACGGGCTCCCCGAGCGGCCGGTCGTCTCTCTTCGGCCAGGGCGGGCGAGCCGCCTGATCGGGCTCGAGGTGCCCGAAGAGGATCAGCGCCAGATCCTCACGGGCCTCGGCTTCGAGGTCGGAGGCGACTTCGACGTGACCGTCCCGACGTGGCGCACGCGTGACGTCACCCGCGAGATCGACCTCGTCGAGGAGGTCGCGCGCGCCGTGCTCGACCGCGTGCCGTACACCATGCCGCTTCGCCGCTCGGTCGCGGGGCATCTTTCGGCGCCGCAGCGGTTCCGTCGCATCGTGGAAGACGTGCTTGTGGGCGCGGGCTTCTCCGAGGCGTACACCTGGAGCCTCACAGCGTCGGATCCCGACCTGCGGGCGCTCCGGCTCCCCGACCCGATGAGCGGCGAGCAGGCGGTGCTCCGGACGACTCTTCTGCACGGTCTCGTCGACGCGGCGCGCGTCAATGTCGATGCCGGAAACGACCGGATCCGGGTGTTCGAGCTCGCACGCGTCTACCTCCCGACGGGCGAACAGCTACCCGAGGAGCGCTGGCGTCTCGGTGGGATCGCCGAGGGAGGCTTCGACGCTGCCCGAGGCGCGCTGGAGACGCTGTACGAGGCGCTTCACGTGCCGCTGGTCGTGAGGCGGGCTGCGGTCGACCACCTTCATCCGGGGAAGGCGGCGGAGACCGACGCCGGGTGGTTCGGCGAGCTGCATCCGACGCTCCTCGAAGGGACCTGGGGAGCGTTCGAGCTCGACGTCGAGGAGCTGATGGCGCCCCTACCGGAGCGGATCCTCTACGACGACGTGATCACGTACCCGGCGAACCGCCAGGACATCGCGGTAGCCGTGTCGGAGGATGTCGAGGTCGGAGCGATGATCTCCGTGGCCCGCGAGGCCGCCGGGCCGGAGCTGCGAGAGGCGCGCCCGTTCGACGTCTACCACGGCGAGCAGGTCGGGCAGGGCCGCAAGTCGGTCGCGCTCCACCTGGTCTTCCAGTCCCCGGAACGAACGCTCACGGACGACGAGGTCGCCGTGCTGCGCGACCGAATCGTCGCCGCGCTCGCCGAGCGCTTCGACGCCGAGTTGCGCGCCTGAATCCGAATCGCGTCGCGCCGCGTAGGGAAGGGGCATGAGGCGTCGGCACGGCATCGGGCTCGTCGTCGCGGTCGTCGGGCCGGTGCTCGCCGGTGCCGCCGTCGCCGCCGTGTCGCCAACGACGCTCAGCGGGACCGTCGGGCCCGGGTTCACGATCACGCTCCGCGACGCGCAGGGACAGCCGGTCACGCAGGTCGCGGCCGGTGACTTCGAGATCCAGGTCGACGACCGATCCGTCGAGCACAACTTCCATCTTCGTGGGCCTGGCGGCGTCGATGTCTCGACCACGGTCGAGGGCGAGGGACAGCAGACGTTCCGTGTGACGCTGGTCGACGGCCGCTACACGTTCGTGTGCGACCCGCATGCGCCCACGATGCAAGGAGCGTTCAACGTCGGAGCGGCCCCGCCGCCGCCGCCGCCTCCTCCGCCACCGCCTCCGCCTCCGCCGCCTCCACCACCTCCGACTGCGAAGCCGTCGGCGGCCGTCGGCGCGCGCCTCTCGCTCACCGTGGGGCCTGGCTTCACGATCTCGCTGAGGACGCTGGCCGGGCGCAAGGTGACACTGCTTCGCCCCGGCGCGTACACCGTCCTCGTCCGCGACCGCTCCCGCAACCACAACGCGCGGCTGCGCGGGGCCGGCGCCTCACGCGTGACGGGAGTCGGCTTCGTGGGTAATCGGACCTGGCGTGTCGTCCTGAAGAAGGGCGCGCTCGTCATCCAGTGCGACCCGCACCGCTCGACGATGCGGCAGGCCGTCAGGGTGGCGTAGGAGCAGGCGCCCGGCTGAACCCAGGCACCGGGGGACACTGGGCTTCGGCTAGAGGGCCTTTCCGCCCACGTACCAGACGGCGCCCTGCGTGGCGGCGTTGTCGGCGTCGGAGATCGCGCGGAGAACGGCGACCCGTCCCATGATCCCCTCCGCGTCGAGCCGCTCGAAGCAGCGGCGCGCCATCGTCGGCGAGACGCCGTACCCCGTCATGCGGGCACAGCGAAAGGTGAACCCGACCCGGTCCTTGTCGCGTGCGGGATTGATCGGAGCCGTGAGCAGGGCCGCCCGTGGGAGTAACGCGCTCGAATCGAGCTCCAGCGCGCAGAGCAGGTCGCTCCAGTCCGCGGGGAGCTCGGCCAGCGCCTGGTCCCACGCCTCGGCGACCGGCATCGTCGAGACTCGCGCCAGTGCATCGAGGGGCGCTATCGGGGATCTCTCGACGAGCGCCTCCTGCTCGAGGAGGCACCAGACGCGCGCGGAGTCGAGGCGCGCGAAGAGCCGGCGGGCGGCCTGCGGCCCGGCGGGGCCACCGGCGCGGCGCACGTCGAACGCCAGCTCGTCGCCGACACGGCCCACGTTCATCGGGCCGAGAACCCTCGCGGCCTCCGACAGCTCGCTCGGCTGCTCGGTGCGAAGCCGGAGCGCGACGCTCTCCCACGTGTCCGGCAGGCGCCGCTCGAGCGCGTGCCACTGATCCACGAGCTTCACGGCGGTGAGCATAATGACGGCCGTGACGCAGGTCGGACGAGAGCCGCTGGTCTTCGGTCACGCCGACCTCGCGGGGAACTGATGGCGACCGAGATCACGCTGCCCCGCCTCGGGCAGGGCATGGAGTCGGGCGTGATCGTCCGCTGGCTCAAGCAGGAGGGCGAGGCCGTCGCCAAGGGCGACCCCCTCTACGAGCTGGACACGGACAAGGTCACCCAGGAGGTCGAGGCGGAGATCGACGGGGTCCTCGAGAAGATCGTCGTCGCCGAGGGCGAGGTCGAGGTGGGCGCGACGATCGCGATGATCGCCGAGGACGGAGCGTCGGAATCGCCTGACGGCGATTCCGACGGAGGTGCCGGCGCTGCCACGGCCGAGGGCGCTGCGGAAGCGGAGGAGGCACCCGCGCCCGAGGACGGCGCTGCCGGGGCCGAGGAGGCGCCCGCGCCCGAGGAGGCGCCCGCGCCCGAGGAGGCGCCCGCGCCCGAGGACAAGGCGCCCGCGGTGGAAGCAGATGGCGGCTCGCCGGAAGTGCGGGTCGAGGCCGGACGCGTCAAGGCCTCGCCGCTCGCGCGGCGAATCGCGCGCGAGCGCGGGGTGGACCTGACGTCGCTCCAGGGCACCGGGCCCGAGGGGCGCATCCTCGCCGAGGACGTCGAGAAGGCGCCTGCCGAAGCACCCGCTGCAGCCGCGCCCGCCCCGGCGCAGCGGGCAGCCCCGGGGGAGGTCGAGGTCGTCCAGCTCTCGTCCATTCGCAAGACGATCGCCCGGCGGCTCTCCGAGGCGTGGGCCGCGCCGGTCTTCCAACTCGGCGTGTCCGCCGACATGACGGAGGTGCTGGCGCTTCGCGAGACGCTCGTCTCGCGCCTCGCCGAGGGCGACTCGAAGCCGACCGTGAACGACGTCTTCGTGAAGCTCGCCGCCGTCGCGCTCATCCAGCACCGCCCGGTGAACGCGACGTTCACCGGCGAGGAGATCCAGCGCCATCCCGCGGCGCACGTCGGCATCGCGGTGGCGGCGCCTCAGGGCCTCGTCGTCCCGGTCGTCCGGGACGCGGACCGTCTGACGGTGCAGGAGATCGCCCGAGCGCGCGCCGACCTCGTCGGGCGCGCACGCGACAACAAGCTGAAGCTGCCCGACCTCGAGGGCGGGACGTTCACGATCTCGAACCTCGGCATGTTCGGCGTCGAGCAGTTCACGGCCGTCCTGAACCCGCCGCAGGTCGCGATCCTGGCGATCGGATCGGTCAAGGACGAGGCCGTCGTCCGGGGCGGCGAGATCGAGGTCGCGCCGATCGTGCGCATGGTGCTGACGTGCGACCACCGCGCGATCGACGGGGCAGACGGGGCCACCTTCCTCCAGACGCTCGTCGACTTCGTCGAGCGGCCGGCGCTCGCGTTGTGACCGAACCCGACACGGAGGTCGTCGTCCGGCGCGGCGGCGCCCAGGACGTGCGGTTCCTGCGGGACATGCTCCACCACGCCTACTACTGGAAGGAACGCGCGCCCGATACCGGGCCTGGCCCGGTCGCGCTGTACGTGAAAGCGTGGGGACGGCCCGGCGACACCGCCGTGATCGCGATCGACCTCGGCTTCCCCGTGGGCGCCGCCTGGTACCGCCTCTTCGGGCACGACAAGCCCGGCTACGGGTTCGTCGACGAGCGCACACCCGAGCTGGCGATCGCCGTCGTCCCGAGCGCGAGGGGCAAGGGCATCGGCTCCGCGCTGCTCGAAGCGCTGCTCGGCCGTGCACGCTCGGACGGGTATCCGGCGATCTCGCTCTCGGTCGACTGCAACAACGCAGGTGCGATCGAGCTCTACGAGCGCCACGGCTTCACGCGGGTCGGCGAGGACGAAGACTCCCTCACCATGCTCGCCGACCTGCAGCCCACACCGACGAACGAAGGGACCGATACCGAATGAACGTCGACGTCGCCGTCCTCGGGGGCGGCCCAGCGGGGTACACCGCCGCGATCCGCGCCGCCCAGCTGGGCGGGAAGGTCGCTTGCATCGAGCAGGAGCCCGCCCTCGGCGGCACGTGCCTGCGCGTGGGCTGCATCCCCACGAAGGCATGGGTGCAGAGCGCGCACGCCTACCACGACGCCCGGGAGACGTTCGCGAAGCTCGGCGTGCAGGTCTCGGAGCCGACGCTCGACTTCGGCACGGTCGCGTCGTGGAAGGACGGGGTCGTCGACCAGATGACGGGCGGCATCGCGTCGCTCTTCAAGGCCAACGGTGTCGAGTGGATCAGGGGCAAGGGCACCTTCACGAGCCCGACCGCGATTGCCGTCGAGGGCGCGGAGGAGGTCACGTTCGCGAGCGCCATCGTGGCCACCGGCTCGTTCCCGATCCGGCCACCCATCCCGGGCATCGACTCTTCGCGGTGCGTCGACTCGACAGGGCTGCTGGCGCAGACCGAGGTGCCTCGGCGGCTCGTCGTCCTCGGCGGCGGGATCATCGGCTGCGAGTTCGCCTCGATCTTCAACCGCTTCGGCACCGAGGTGACGATTGTCGAGATGCTGCCGAGCCTCATCCCGACGGAGGACGAGGACGCGGCAAAGGAGCTCGCGAAGGCGTTCAAGAAGCGTGGGATCGGACTCCATCTCGAAAAGCAGTGCACGCAGGTGGACGACCACGGCGACCGGCTGACCGTGCATTTCGGGGAGGGGGAGACCGTCGAGTGCGACCTGATGCTCGTCTCGGTCGGCCGTGCGGCGCTGGTCGACGGGATCGGGCTGGAGGCCGCCGGAGTGACGTTCGACCGCAAGGGAATCGGGACGGACGACCATCGCCGCACCAACGTGCCGAACATCTACGCCGCCGGCGACGTCGCGGGCTACTGGCAGCTTGCGCACACCGGCTTCCGAGAGGGCGAGGTCGCGGCGGAGAACGCGCTGGGCCACGAGGCAGCGATGGGCGAGCCGGCGGTGCCGCGGCCGATCTACACCGATCCCGAGATCGCGGGCGTCGGGCTCACCGAGGCCCAGGCGCGCGAGCTCCACGGTGACAAGGTCGTCGTCGGCCGATGTCCGTGGGTTGCGATCGCCCGCGCGGTGATGTCCGGCGACACCACCGGGTGGATCAAGACGATCCACGAGGAGACGTACGGAGAGCTGCTCGGCGTCGTGATCGTCGGCCCGCACGCAACCGACCTGATCGGCGAGGCCGTCGTCGCGCTCGACGCCGAGTCGACGATCGAGACGATCGCCGACGGCGTGGCGCCGCACCCGACGCTGGCCGAGGGGATGAAGGAAGCGGGCCTCGTCGCGCTCGGGCGTGCTATCCACCTGCCGCCGCGGCGACGATAGAGTGTGTCGCTCGTGAGCGTCTCCGATCGCAAGAACGCCCTGATGTGGGCGCTTGGCTGGTGGTTGATGCGCCGCATCGTGCGCCGCCGGGCGTCGCGTGCCGTCGCAGACCTCACTGCCGGCGCTGCCGCGCGTAAGCGGTCCATCGGTGCCATCGGCGGCGCTCTGCTCCTCGTCGGGCTGCTCGCTGGCGGCTTCGTCGTCTGGCGGCGCCTGACGGCGGCGCCCGAGCCGGCGCCGCCCGTCATCCCCTACGAGCCGCCGTCGCCGTCGCCCGAGCCCGCCGCGGCGTGACCCCGGTCGGTTCCGGGGTGGCGTCGCCGCTTGTCCGGCCAGCGCTCGAGGGGCTCGTTCCGTACGAGCCGGGAAAGCCCGCCGAGACGGTCCAACGCGAGCTCGGGCTCGACCGGGTCGTCAAGCTCGCGTCGAACGAGGGGCCGTTCGGGCCGTTTCCGGAGGCGCTCGAGGCGATCGCTCGTGCGCTGCCGGAGTCGAACAGGTACCCGGACGGAGGGTGCTACCGGCTTCGTGAGACGCTCGCGGCGCGGCACGGCGTCGCTTTCGAGGAGATCGTCGTCGCCGCAGGCGCCGACGCCGTGATCGGCTTCGTCTGCCAGGCGACGCTCGATCCCGGCGACGAGGTCGTCACGCCATGGCCTTCGTTCCCGAGCTACGTGCTCGACCCGCTGAAGGCTGCCGCTACGCCGGTCCGCGTCCCGCTCCAGGAGGGTCGCGTCGACGTGGACGAGCTGCTCGCCGCCGTGACCGAGCGGACGAAGCTGACCTTCCTTCCGACGGTGAACAACCCCACCGGGACGATGACCCCTCGGGCCGACCTCGAGCGGTTCCTCGACGCGGTCCCCGACCACGTCCTCACGGTCGTCGACGAGGCCTACTTCGAGTACGTCGACGATCCGGCGTTCCCCGACGTCATCGAGGAGGCGGTGAAGCGGGGTCGGCACGTCCTGGCTCTCCGGACCTTCTCGAAGATCTACGGCCTCGCCGGGCTACGGGTCGGCTACGGCGTGGGGCAGGCGGCGCTGATCGAAGCTGTCCACAAGGTGCGCCGAGCATTCGACGTGACCACGCCGGCGCAGGAGGCGGCGCTCGCGAGCCTCGACGGGGAGGCGGAGCTGGTTCGCCGCCGGACTCTCAACCGCGAGTCGATGGCGATCCTCGAGGCGCTCCTGCGCGAGCACGGCTTCGAGCCGTCCTCTCCAGCAGCGGGCAACTTCCTGTTCGTCGACGTCGGCACCGACGCCGCAGCGCTCTACGACGCGCTGCTCCGGCGCGGCGTGATCGTGCGCCCGATGGGCTCGTTCGGAGCTCCTTCGGCGTTGAGGATCACCGCCGGAACGAAGGAGGAGCTCACGTACCTCGGCGAGCAGCTCTCGGTCGTCCTCTCGAGCTCCTGACCCCGGATTCCGGGCTATCCTCCGGGCCGGTCATGGGGGCCAACGACAAGCAGATCGCCGTGTTCGGCGCAGGGTACGTCGGTCTGGTGACCGGCGCCTGCTTCGCGGAGCTCGGGCACCGCGTGATCGTCCGCGACGTGATTCCCGAGAAAGTCGAGGCGTTGCGCCGCGGCGAGGTGCCGATCTACGAGCCGGGCCTCGACGAGCTGCTCGAGCGAAACCGCGAACGGATCTCGTTCACGACGGACGTCGCCGAGGCCATGGACGGCGCCGAGTTCGTCTACGTCGCGGTGGGCACACCGCCGACCTACTCGGGCGACGCCGACCTGTCGGCCGTGTGGACGGTGATCGACGAGCTGCCCGACGTCGAGCAACGCATCGTCGTCGCGATGAAGAGCACCGTTCCGGTGGGCACCGGCGCGAAGGCCCGACACCGCCTCGACGCGCGCGGCCTCGGTCACGTCGGGTACGTCTCGAACCCCGAGTTCACGGCCGAGGGCACCGCGGTCAAGGACTTCATGGAGCCCGACCGGATCGTGATCGGCGCGTTCGCCGCAGCCGACGCCGATGCGGTCGCGTCCCTCCACGACGGCATCGACGCGCCGATCGTCCGCGCCGACGTCGCCTCTGCCGAGATGATCAAGCTCGCAGCCAACGCGGCGTTGATGACACGGATCTCGTTCATCAACGAGATCGCGAACGTCTGCGAGGCCACCGGTGCGGACGTCGTCAAGGTCGCCGAGGGGATCGGTTACGACCGGCGGATCGGCAAGAGCTTCCTGCGCGCGGGCGTCGGCTTCGGCGGAAGCTGCTTCCCGAAGGACTCGCTCGCGCTCAAGCAGCTCGCCGCGAACTCGGGGTACCACTTCCAGGTGCTGAACGCCGTGATCGAGGTGAACGAGCTCCAGAAGCGGCGTGTGATCGGCAAGCTCGCCGAGCAGCTCGGCTCGTTGCGGGGTCGCCGGATCGCGCTCCTCGGCCTCGCGTTCAAGCCGCACACGGACGACACGCGCGAGGCGCCGGCGTTCGTGCTCGCCGGACGGCTGATGGCCGAAGGCGCAGACGTGGTCGTGTGGGACCCGATCGCGAGCTCGGACGGCCTCCACGGCGTGGAGCAGGTTGCGAGCGTCGAGGACGCGGCGCGCGAGGCCGACGCAGTCGTGCTCGTGACGGAATGGCCCGAGCTCGCGGATGTCGACTGGAGCGCCGTCGGCGGGACGATGCGCTCGCGCGTGTTCGTCGACGGGCGGAACATGCTCGACCCGGACGCCATGCGCGCCGCGGGATTCCGGTACGCAGCGATCGGGCGCGCCTCGAACGGCGTGCCTTGATGGAGGCGATCGTCCTTGCAGGGGGGCAGGCCGAGCGGCTCGGCGATGCCGCCGGTGGGCTTCCGAAATCGCTGGTCCCGGTCGGGGGTCGGCCGCTGCTCGCCTGGCAGGTCGGAAGGCTCGCCGCGGCGGGCGTCGAGCGGGTGATCGTGAGCTGCCTCGGCGGTCAGGAGGCGGAGTTCCAGCAACAGCTCGACGGGCTCGGCGTGGAGCTCGTCTGCGCGGGCGAGCCCGAGCGGCTCGGCCGCGGCGGCGGGATCCGGTTCGCTGCGGGCTCGCGCCGCGAGAGCGGTGACGTCCTCGCGATGAACGGCGACGAGCTCGTCGACGTCGACTTCGGCGCCCTCCTCGACCGTCACCGGAGCACCGGCGCCGCTGCGACGCTGACCGTCGCGCAGCCGCCGTCGCAGTTCGGGCAGGTCGACCTGACCGAGGACGACGTCGTGACCGGCTTCCACGAGGTCTCGCGGGTGCCGTACTGGGTCAACTGCGGGATCTACGTGCTCTCGGAGGAGGCGCTTGCGCGCTTCCCGGAGAAGGGCGACCACGAGTCGACGGCGTTCCCCGAGCTCGCGGGGGAGGGGAGGCTCCGGGCCTTCCGCCACACGGGGACGTGGCTCACGGTCAACACGCCCAAGGAGCTCCGGCGTGCCGACGAGTACGTCGCCGAGCACCCCGAGTGGCTCGCATGAGGAGCCCCTACGCGATTACGCCGAGGAAGGTGGAGAAGCCCTGGGGCTGGGAGCTCGTGTGGGCCGAGGCCGACGCCTACGTCGGCAAGCTCCTCTTCGTGCGCGCCGGCCAGGCGCTGAGCCTCCAGTACCACGAGGTGAAGGACGAGGCGTGGCTCGTGCAGCAGGGAAGGGCGTCGCTGGAGCTCGGGGCGGTCGGTGGCGAGCTGGAGACGGTCGAGATCGGCGAGGGCGATGCGTTTCGCTACCGGCCCGGCACCGTCCATCGTGTGACGGCGATCGAAGATCTGCTGATCGTGGAGGTCTCGACGCCGCACCTCGACGACGTCGTGCGGCTCGAGGATCGCTACGGGCGCGAGGGGACCAGCGCGCCGTAGCAGGGGACTGACCCCGGCTCAGAAGTAGAACGCCTTCCAGGCCTCCCACCAGGTGTCAGCCGTGACCGAGATCGTGCGGTCGTCGACGCGCTCGACTCCCGGCCGGAAGCGGAGCCTGTCCGCTGCGAGCGTGTGCTTGAACTCGACGACGATCTCGCACGGGCTGCCCGGATCCCACGGGGCGACCGCGGTGACGTCGGAGAGCGCCTGCTTCGCGCCGTCCTCGATCATCTGTCTCGCGCGCAGCGGCGGGATCTGTCGGGCAGAGGTCGAGCCCAGGCCGGTCTTGACCGCGACCGTCGTGAGGCCGTCCCCGAGCAGCTCGCGTCCCTCGGCGCAGGCGACGTCGTCGCCCGTGACGAGCAGGACCGGGCAGTCCCAGGTCCCGCACAGCGCCGCGTGGATGCCCGTCTCGCCGACCGAGGTGCCGTTGAAGCGCAGGTCGAAGTAGTCCTTGCCCGAGACCGTGTGGTTCATGACCCCGAAGCGCGAACCGGCCTTCGCGTGCATGCCGACGAGCAGCGCCGCGTCGCACCCCTCTTCGAGGAAGGCCGTGTACTCGGTCCAGTCCTCCTGCACGACGAACTCGCAGTCCGGGTCGAGCAGGTCCGGCACGAGCGAGTTGAACGACCACTCTTTCCCGGCGCCGTGGCAGTCCATCACGACGATCTCGGTGGCGCCGGCCGCCTTCGCCCCACGCACCGCGGCGTTGATCTCCTCGGTGTACAGCTTGCGGGCCTCGTCGAACATCGGCTCGCCGCCGTGCGTCTGGCCGCCCTTGACGACGCCGGACACTCCCTCGAGGTCACTGATCACGTGGACGCGCACGCGAGGAGCCTACTCGCGGGCATACCTTGACACGACTGTGGTAAGGTTGCCGCGCGTTGGATACCTTCACCGTCAGCCAGGCCGCCGGGAGAACCGGCTGGTCACCCCGGATGCTCCGCTACCTCGAGTCCACAGGGCTCGTCGTCCCGACACGCAGTGCGGCCGGCTACCGCCACTACGGTGAGCAGGAGCTCGCACACCTCCGCGGTCTCGCCGACCTCCGGCAGCGGTTCGGGGTGGAGCTTTCCGACGTCGCGTTCGTCGTGCGGCTCCGTCGCGACCCGGACCTGCGGGCCGCGGTCGAGGGGTGGCTGACCGGCGCGACCGTTCCCGCCGAGGGAGCGAGCGAAGCAGATTGGATCGAATGGGAGCAGCGCAAGCACGAGCGCCTGCTCGTCGCCTGACCGACCACAGAGAGGAACCATGGCCACGACCATCAAGCACGACGTCAAGGACCTTGCGCTCGCGCCCGAAGGGGTGCGGCGGATCGAGTGGGCCGACCGGCAGATGCCGGTGCTCGTCGCGATTCGCGAGCGCTTCGAGCGCGAGCAGCCGCTCGCCGGCTATCGGGTCTCCGCCTGCCTCCACGTCACGACCGAGACCGCGAACCTCATGCGCACGCTGAAGGCGGGCGGCGCGGAGGTCGTCCTCTGCGCCTCGAACCCGCTCTCGACGCAGGACGACGTCGCCGCGGCGCTCGTCGAGGAGTACGGGATCGGCACGTTCGCGATCAAGGGGGAGGACCACGACACGTACTACCAGCACCTCGAGGCCGCGATCGACCATCGCCCGCACGTGACGATGGACGACGGCGCCGACGTGATCGGGATCCTCCACTCGGCCCGGCGCGAGCAGCTCGGCGACGTGATCGCCGGCACCGAGGAGACGACAACGGGCGTGATCCGGCTCCGCGCGCTCGAGCGAGACGGCAAGCTCGGCTTCCCGGTCGTCGCGGTCAACGAAGCGCGGACGAAGCACCTCTTCGACAACCGCTACGGCACCGGTCAGTCGACGATCGACGGGATCATCCGCGCGACGAACGTGCTCCTCGCGGGCCGCTCGTTCGTCATTGCCGGATACGGCTGGTGCGGGCGCGGTGTCGCGATGCGGGCGAAGGGGCTCGGCGCGCACGTGATCGTCACCGAGGTCGACGCCATGAAGGCGCTCGAGGCCGTGATGGACGGCTTCCAGGTGATGCCGATGTCGCAGGCCGCCGAGGTCGGAGACATCTTCGTCACCGCGACGGGCGACAAGCACGTCATTTCCCGCGACCACATCGAACGCTTGAAGGACGGCGCGATCCTCGCCAACACCGGGCACTTCAACGTCGAGATCGACATCCCCGCGCTCCGGTCGCTCGCCACCGACACGCGCGAGGCGCGCCAGTTCGTCGAGGAGTTCACGCTCACGAACGGGCGGAGGGTGTACCTCCTCGCCGAGGGCCGGCTCGTCAACCTCGCCGCGGCGGAGGGACACCCGGCGCAGGTGATGGACATGTCGTTCGCGAACCAGGCGCTCGCCGCGGAGTTCGTCATCCAGAACGGCGCGTCGCTGGAGCGCAAGGTGTACGACGTGCCGACCGAGATCGACGACGAGATCGCGAAGCTCAAGCTCGCGACGATGGGCGTCGCGATCGACGAGCTCACCGAGGAGCAGGCCGCGTACCTCGCGAGCTGGGACGAAGGGACGTAGGGCCGAAAGAAGGGGTCGGGATTGGGGCGGTGTCTGGCTTCAGCCAGACACCGCTCTTCCCTCTCGGGCCACCGGCAGTGCCCACGCGCGGGTGTCTGGCTGAACGCCAGACATCTGGCGCTCGTCCTCGGCTCAGCGCCGTACAGTTCGGCGGCGTGAAACCCCGGGATCTCGAACCCCACCGGATCGTCCGCCTCGAGGACGACGCCGTCGTCCTCCTCGACCAGCGGCTGCTTCCCGCCGACGAGGTCGAGCTCCGCTGCACGAACGCGGCAGCAGTCGCCGAGGCGATCCGCGTGCTTGCCGTCCGCGGCGCGCCCGCGATCGGGATCGCCGCGGCCTACGGGATGGCGCTGGCCGCGGAGCGAGGGGAGGACCTCGCCGCCGCCCGCGAAGCCCTGGCCGCATCACGTCCGACCGCCGTCAACCTTCGTTGGGCGCTCGACGAGATGCGCGACGACCCGACACGCGAGCGCGCCGAGCGGATCCACGCGGACGAGGTCGAGCGATGCAGGCAGATGGGCGCCCACGCCGTCGAGCTCTTCCCCCACAAGGCTCGCGTGCTCACGCACTGCAACGCCGGCGCGCTCGCGACGGGCGGCTATGGCACCGCTCTCGGCGCCGTCCGCGCGGCGTGGGAGGCGGGGCGCGTCGAGCACGTCTGGGTCGACGAGACCCGCCCGCTGCTCCAGGGCGGGCGGCTCACCGCGTGGGAGCTCGAGCAGCTCGGGATTCCGCACGCGGTGATCGCCGACAGCGCTGCGGCGTCGTTCATGGGACGGGGCGAGGTCGATCTCGTCGTCACGGGCGCCGACCGGATCGCAGCGAACGGCGACACCGCCAACAAGATCGGCACGTATGGCCTCGCGGTGCTCGCCGACCATCACCGGACTCCGCTGGTCGTGGTCGCACCGACGTCGACTCTCGATCCCTCGCTGCCGGCAGGCGATGCGATCCCGATCGAGGAACGCGACCCGAGCGAGGTGACGGAGCGGTTCGCCGCTCGCAATCCGGCGTTCGACGTCACACCGGCTCGCCTGGTCGGCGCGATCGTCACCGAGCGTGGAGTTCACCGGGCGCCCTATCTCGAGACGCTGCCGCGTCAGCTCGCGCGAGCCCGATGATCCTCGACGGCGTCGATCGCGAGACCCACGAGGTCCTCGAGCGATTCGGGTTCGACCCGGCGCGCTTCGAGGAGCTCCGGGCACGGGTCGCGTCCGGAGAGTTGTCTCCTGCGTCCAACGTCGTCGGAGGGAAGGTCGAGCCGCCTCGCGACGACGACGTGACGCCGCTGCCGGAGCCGGGATCGGCCGAGTGGACGGCGGCGAGGGCCGCGGGCCTCGATGCGCTCTCGTCCGGACGCGTGGCGCAGGTCGTGCTCGCCGGTGGGATGGCCACGCGCTTCGGCGGGGTCGTAAAGGGCACCGTCGAGGCGCTCGACGGGCGCAGCTTCCTGTCGTGGAAGCTGGGCGAGACCGCCCGACTCGGCGATGCGCTGGGAGTGGAGATCCCCGTCGTCCTGATGACGAGCTTCCAGACGGCCGACGAGACCCGCGCGCACGTCGCGGCGCTCGACGTCCCCGAGCCGCTCTGGTTCTCGCAGCTCGTCTCGCTCCGGCTCACCGAGAACGGCGACCTGTTCCTCGAGGATGGTCGACCGTCCCTCTATGCGCCGGGTCATGGCGACCTCGTCGAGGTGATCCGCAGCTCCGGCACGCTCGACGCCCTCCGTGAGCGCGGTGTCGAGCACATCGCCGTCTCGAACGTCGACAACCTCGGGGCCCGCCTCGATCCCGTCGTGCTCGGAGCTCACCTGACTGCCGGGCGAGCGATGACGTCCGAGGTTGCCGTCAAGGAGGGTGACCTGGGCGGCGCACCCGCGCGCGTCGGGGGTCGGCTCGGTCTGCTCGAGGCCCCACAGTTCCCCCCGACTTCGACCAGGAGCGAATCCCCGTCTTCAACACGAACACGACGACGATTGCCCTCGACGCTCTCGACCGCACGTTCGATCTCGAGTGGCTCTACGTGTCGAAGTCGGTTGACGGGAGGGCCGCGGTGCAGCTCGAGCGGCTGTACCACCAGATCGTCTGGGAGCTCGAGACGACGTACCTGCAGGTTCCCCGCTCGGGACCACGCGGTCGCTTCTTCCCGATCAAGGAGCCCGAGGACCTCGACGCGGCCCGCGCGGGACTGCGCGAGATGCTCGCCGCCGACGTCGGGGACTGAGGGAGGGTCTGTCGCCGCGACCTCCGTCGAGGCGATCCGTCGCGGGGCCAGGCCCGGCGGGACTGATCCCCTTATTGGCACGAAGCCGGCACAGACACGTCACTGACTCGGCCGTAGCGTGGAGGCGTGGACCTGCTCGGTCTCGTGCTGCCGCGCCGCTGTGCGGGCTGCGCCCTTCCGGGCCGGCCGCTCTGCGAGTCGTGCCTCGACGCCCTCGTCCGCATCGGGCCACCGGTGTGCGAGCGGTGCGGGTGCCCGGGCGCCTGGCCCGTCCGGCGCTGCGTCGAATGCGCGGGCCGGCGGCTGGCGTTTGCACGGGCGCGCAGCGCGATCGTCTACGACGCTCGAGCGCGGCCCCTCGTCTCCGCCTGGAAGGAGCGAGGCCGTCGCGACCTCACCGCGACGCTGGCCGAGCTCGTCGCCGACGTCGTCGCCGCACCCGGCGTCGACATGCTCACCTTCGTGCCGGGTGACCGCGAGCGCGGCAGAGAGCGTAGTCACGTGCCGGCCGCAGGCCTGGCGCGGGCGCTCGGGTCGCGTTGGGGGCTCCCCGTCCAGTGCCTCCTCTCGCGACGGGACGGGTCGAAGCGCCAGGCAGGCCTGCTGCGCGCAGAGCGCCGCTCGAACGTCCGCGGCGCGTTCATGTCTCGTGGCGCATCCCCGCGCATCGTTGCGATCGTCGACGACATCTACACGACGGGCGCCACGGCCTCCGCCTGCGCGACCGCTCTCCGACGCGCCGGCGCGCGCCGCGTGGAGGTCGTTTGCCTCGCGCGGGCAGTGCGATAAGTTGACGAGCATACGAAGAGGAGGCGCCATGCGACTGAATCTCACCGTGCGGCACGGACAGGTGAACCCCGGTGTCCGGAGCTACGTGGAGTCGAAGTTCGCGAAGCTCGGCCGCCGCCTCCGAGACGGGACGCTCGTCGAGGTGGTGCTCGACCGGGAGCGGAACCCGAAGATCACCGACGACCACGTGGTCGAGGCGGAGCTTCACGTGAAAGGCCCGAACCTCCACGGTCGGGAGGCATCGACGACGTACGAGGCCGCGACCGACATCCTCGTCGACAAGCTCGAGCGTCAGATCGAGCGGCTGCGGGACAAGAAGGTCCACGAGCCGCGCCGTCGCGCCCAGGGCGCACCGCCGGAGCCTGTGCCCGTGGAGGAGATCGAGCAGGCGCTCCGCACGGCGTCGGACGGCTGAGCGCGTCCGTGCCGCTCCCGCACGACCCGGGCCCGCACTGGGGAGAGGTCGGAATTCACGGGCTGCACCGTCCGCGCGAGTGGGACGCTGTGCTCACCGTCGAGGCACCGGACGTCCCCGGCGACGAGGGGTGGTTCGTCGTCCTCGCCGACGGACGGGTCCTCGTCGAGGAGGAGCAAGGCGGCGACGTCGGCCGGCTCGCGCGAGCCGTCACGGTGCCCGCGCCTTTTCGTGCGCACGCGGTCAGGCGTGGTCCCGACACCTGGGCAATTGCCGCGCGAGGGATCGACACTGTCCAGCTCGACGCAGACCCGGGCGGTGAAGCGGTCGAGCTCGCGTGGGACGGCGTCGAGAGGACGGTGCGAATCGACGGCGAGCCGACCCTGGCGGGAGTCCCGGAGCTGGAGCGGCTCGGCGCCTCGCGCCACGCGGCCTACGTCGTGACCGCCACGCGCCTCACCGGGTCGACGTGGGAGGTCGCTGTCGCACCTCTGTGACGGTCGGCGGTCCCTCAGCCGAGCGGGCCGTAGCGCCAGTTCACCGCGGAGCCCCTGGCCCAGGCTGAGCCCCAGCTGTCGGTCGAGAACAGCATGGGCTGCCACGGCCTGAGAGGAATCACCTGGAGCAGCGTGTCTGCGCCGGTCGCCACGTGTCGCGAGCGGACCTGGCTTCCCTTCCGGTAGACGATCTCGCGCTGCCGGTAGTCGAGCATCAGCGCGCCCGCCGGCAGGGAGATCTCCGTGCCTGTCTCGACGGTCACCGACGTCCCCACCTGGACGACTGGTCCGGTGAGCGCGAGCGCTATCGCCCTGACGGAGTCCGGGGCGTACTCGTCGGTTCGTATGACAGCCCCGGTCTTCGAGAGGAGCACGACCTGGCCGTCGGCGAGCGCCGCAAGCACACGCCACGCCGGGCGGCCCGGGATACCCGTCGTGAGCAGCCGCACCGGGGCGTCGAGCGTCACCCGGAAGAGCCGTGCGCCAGCATCGCTGACGTACGTCACAGTGTCTTCAACGGCGTACGCCACGCCCTCCTGCGACCCGGGTCCGAGGACGAGCGATCTCCGTCCGTCCGAATCGGACGTCGACTCGGCCAGCCGACGGGGCGTCCTGCGCGTCGGAGTGGCCGTCCAGAGGCGGTAGTCGGTGAAGTTCCCGCCGATGTGCGTGACCCAGAACGCACGCCTCCCGGTCGTCGCGACCTGGACGATGCCGAAGCCGCCGCTGGGACCCTCCTCACACCCGCGGAGCGTCCCGCTGCCGAGCGTCCAGAGCCCGCGCGTGGCGGTGTCCCAGAGCCGCACGTGGCCGCAGTCGGCGGGCGAATCTCTGACCGCGAAGACGACCGAGCGACTCGTGACAGAGAGTGCCGAGATGTCCGCGCCGTTCCTCACCGTCCGGCCGGGGGTCAACACGGCCGTGGCGATCGCCGGAATCACGAGCGTGGCCAGCGCGAAGAGGAGAAGGAGCCGTCGCATGGCGTCCATCATCCGCCGGGGTCATGACGGCGCCGTGAACGGTCCGTTCGGAGAATGTGCGCCGCCGTCGGCGCGACGGGCAGACGGTACCCTCTAGTCCATGCCAAGCACGAGCTTCGGACGCTTCGAGAAGGTCCTCCGGATCGGCGAGGGGAGGCGCCTCAAGCGCCTCGCCGAGCAGGCGGCGTACATCACGTCGCTCGAGCCCGATTTCGAGGAGCTCTCGGATGCCGAGCTCCTCGGCAAGACCGCCGAGTTCAAGCAGCGGATCGAGAACGGCGAGTCGCTCGAGGAGCTCCTCTACGAGGCTTTCGCCGCGGTCCGCGAGGCCCGCAAGCGCGAATCGGGGCAGCGCCTCTTCGACGTCCAGCTGATGGGCGGGATCGTCCTCCACGAGGGCGACATCGCAGAGATGAAGACAGGTGAGGGGAAGACGTTCGTCGCGAGCGCACCGCTCTACCTCAATACGCTCGCAGGAAACAACGTCCACCTCGTCACGGTCAACGACTACCTCGCCAAGCGCGACGCCGAGTGGAACAAGCCGGTGTACGAGCGGCTCGGCGCGTCCGTCGCCTGGATCGAGAACATGATGCCGTTCGCGCGCCGCCGGGAGGCGTATGCAGCCGACATCACCTACGGCACGAACTCCGAGTTCGGCTTCGACTACCTACGCGACAACATGGCGGTCTCGCTCGAGGGAACGGTCCAGCGCGGCCACGTCTACGCGATCGTCGACGAGGTCGACTCGATCCTGATCGACGAGGCGCGGACACCGCTGATCATCTCGGGCGAGCCCGAGACCGCGGCGAAGACGTACTACGACTTCGCGCGCGTCGTGCGTGACCTCGATGGCGCGCCCCTCACCCGGAAGGTGATGAAGGGCGAGGACGAGACCGAGCTGTCCGGCGCCGACTACCTGTACGACGAGAAGTTCAAGACCGTCTCGCCCGCGCAGACCGCGCTCGACAAGGTCGAGCGCGCGCTCGGAATCGACAACCTGTACGACCCGCGCCACGTCCAGCTCGTCAACCACCTCACCCAGGCCCTGAAGGCCGAGTCGCTCTACAAGCTCGACGTCGACTACGTCGTGCAGGACGGCGAGGTGAAGATCGTCGACGAGTACACGGGCCGGATCATGGAGGGCCGCCGCTGGAGCGAGGGCCTCCACCAGGCGATCGAGGCGAAGGAGGGCGTCGCGATCCGAGAGGAGAACGTGACGCTCGCGACGATCACGCTGCAGAACTACTTCCGCCTCTACGAGAAGCTCGCCGGGATGACCGGCACGGCGAAGACGGAGGAGAAGGAGTTCGTCGAGATCTACAACCTGCACGTCGTCGAGATCCCGACGAACGTCCCCGTCGCGCGCGCCGACGAGAACGACTTCATCTTCAAGTCGAAGGAGGCGAAGTGGGACGCCGTGCTCGAGGACATCGTCGAGCGGCACGAGCACCGGCAGCCGGTGCTCGTCGGCACGATCGCGGTCGAGACCTCCGAGTACCTTTCCGAGCTCCTCAAGCGGCGGGGGATCCCGCACAACGTGCTCAACGCGAAGGAGCACGAGCGCGAGAGCGAGATCATCAAGGACGCCGGTCTCCCGGGCGCGGTCACGATCGCGACGAACATGGCCGGCCGAGGGGTGGACATCAAGCTCGGTGAAGGAGTCGTCGATGCAGGCGGCCTGTACGTGCTCGGCACCGAGCGGCACGAGTCGCGCCGGATCGACAACCAGCTCCGCGGCCGCTCTGGCCGCCAGGGAGATCCCGGCGAGACGCGCTTCTACCTCTCCGCCCAGGACGACCTCGTGCGCCTGTTTGCCGGCGACCGGATCCACGGGATCATGGAGCGGTTCAAGATCCCGGACGACCAGCCGATGGAGGCCTCGATCCTCTCGCGTCAGATCGAGAACGCGCAGAAGAAGGTCGAGGAGCAGAACTTCGTCTCCCGCAAGAACGTCCTCAAGTACGACGACGTCATGAACTCGCAGCGGATGGTCATCTACGAGCAGCGACGCGGCGTCCTGGAGGGCGAAGACCTCTCGGACGAGATCAAGGGCTGGATCGAAGAGGTCGTCACGGCGAACGTGTCGCAGTTCACGGAAGCGGAGATATCCGAGGAGTGGGACATCGCCGGCCTCGTGGCGCAGATGCAGGCGCTGTACCGAAGCGACATCACCGTCGAGGAGCTCAGCGCGGAGGTCGACGTCACGAGTCGTGACGCGCTCGTGGAGGAGTTCGTCGCGGATGCGCTCGACACGTATGCGGAGCGGGAGGAGTCGTTCGGGCCCGAGCTGACGCGTGAGATCGAGCGGTACGTGATCCTCCAGATCGTCGACACGCGCTGGCGCGAGCATCTCGAGTCGATGGACTACCTGCGCGAGGGCGTCCACCTGCGGGCGATGGCCCAGAAGGACCCGCTCGTCGAGTACCGCGGCGAGGGGCATGTGATGTTCGAGGAGCTCGGTCGCGCGATTCGCGAGGAAGTCGTGCTCACCGTCTTCCACGTCGAGGTGCAGCGCGACGAGGCCGAGGAGCAGCTCCAGCCGGTGCAGGCGCCGCAGGCGCTCGCGTACGAGCACGAGCAGCTCCAGGGCGCCGAGGCAATCGCGGCCGCCGGCAGCGGCGCCGCGACCGCGCTTGCCGCGCCACCGTCTGTGACGCCAACGGGTGCGCCCCGACCTATCGTGAACGAGCACCGCGATGTCGGGCGCAACGACCCGTGCTGGTGCGGCAGCGGCAAGAAGTTCAAGCGCTGCCACGGCTCCTGAGGTGTGCCTGGCTGAAGCCGGGCACCTGCTCTGCCGCGCGTCGTTGGCTATCGATGTCCGACTTCAGTCGGACATCTCCCGTCGCGCCGTGCCGTCTCGTTGACTTGCTCGAGCCAGCTCGCCTGCTGCGCACGCCGCCGCCCACCTGCCGGCGCGGCTAGGTGCCTGCCTTTAGCCAGGCACCGGCGGCTCCTACGCAGCGGTTCGGTGAGGGCTTCGGCCAGGCACCTGCTCCTCAGCTGAGCCGCTCCTCGAGCCGCACGCTGACAGTGTCGCCTGCCTCTTTTCCGATCGCCTTGCGGACGTCGGCCTTCATCGGCAGCTTGTGCCTCCCGTCGCCGAGCGCCATGAACGAGCTTCGGAACGGGTGGCCGTCGATGGTTCCCCGTACCTTCACCAGGCCTCGGGTTCCGAAGAACTCGACGGAATCTGCCATCACGACATACGTCCAGCCGCCTTGCGCCGGGCTTTTCTCGAGGACGGCGGTGAACGTCCTGTCCAGCTCGCCTCGCGTGTTGCGGGCTCGTGCGCTCGCTTCCATGGCGGGCCTCCTCTCGCCGGATTCGTTCGACACACATGGGACCGGGCGGGACGCCGAGAATCATCGTTGCGATGCCAATGCGCGAGGCCCGGCACACGAACGTCGCGGCGATCGCCGAGGCGCGAAAGGCGGCACGATTCCGGCACACATGCGTGACGGTTTCACCGATACCGTGAAATCAGGGGGCCGACGTGCCCCCCTGGGGGCACGTGGGGCGGAGCTCGGGTCCGCCGCCGGACAGCAGAAGCCTCGCCGTTCTCCCGGCGTCGCTGGGGATGGCGCTCCACTACCTCACGGGGGTGGTCGTCGGCGCGTCCTTCGGGCTCGCGTGGCCGACCACGTGCCTGCGGGCGACCAGGTTGCTGCGACGATGACCCAAGCGCAACGGCTACCCAACGCGCTCGCCGACGCGTACCTCGGGCTCCTGGGGGTCGAGGCCGAGCCGGGCAAGGTCGACATGGACGTGCTCGGAGCGCTCCAGCGCGCGCACCTCGAGCGCGTTCCCTTCGAGACACTCGACATCGTCCGGGGGATGCCGCCGCCGATCGACCCTGTGCTGTGCGCCCGCAGGGTCGTGGCGGGACGTGGTGGCTACTGCTACCACCTGAACGGCGCGTTCTGCTCGTTGCTCGAGTGGCTCGGCGTGGACGTCATGCGCCGTGTCGCCGGCGTCCAGAGGCGGGAACATGCTGCGCCGCAGGGGGCGACCGGCACCCATCTCGCGCTCACGGTGCGACTCCCTGACGACGTCGTGTTCCTGGTCGACGTCGGACTGGGAGACGGGCCTGTCATGCCGCTTCGTCTCGTAACCGGGCTCCACGAAGCCGACGGGTTCGTGTACGGGCTGCGCCCGTCGGAGTGCGTCGACGACGGTTGGCGCTTCGACCACGATCCGCGCGGCGGCTGCACCGGATTCGATTTCGCGTCTGACGCGGCGGCCGAGGACGCCTTCGAAAAGATGCACGCGCACCTCTCCACGGGCTCGCGGTTCAGCCGTATCGTGACCGTGCAACGGAAGGTCGCGAACCGGCAGGAGATCCTCCGCGGCTGCGTCTACACCGAGCTCGATGCGTCCGATCGGCGGTCGAGCGACGTGACGGACGGTGACGCGTGGTGGGCGCTCGTGCTCGACCACTTCGGCCTCGCCTATCGGGACCTCGGCAGCTCCGAGCGAGATCGACTGTGGCACAAGGTGCGAACAGCGCACGAAGCCTGGGACACCGCCGGTCGACCCTGATCCGTCCCAGGTACGCTGCGCGCCGATGGCCGACGTCGCGGACAAGCCCGTCGCTGAGCAGCTCTCCGAGCTCGGGGCCCAGCTCGCCTGGGTCCGTGACTACCTTTGACCCGGATTCGCTGAAGACCCGCCTCGGGGAGCTCGAGGCCGCGATGGGCGCGCCGGGATTCTGGGACGACCAGGGCGCAGCCGCGCGAACGTCGACCGAGCACGCCCGCGTCACCCGCAAGCTCGACCGGTACGAGTCGCTCCGTGGCGAGGTCGAGGACGCTCGCGAGCTTCTCGAGCTCGACCCCTCGCTCGAGGACGAGGTCGCCGAGCAGGTCGCGCCCGTGCGCGACGAGCTCGCGCGCCTCCAGGAGGAAGCGCTGTTCGACGGCGAGTACGACGCCGGTGACGCGGTCGTCACCATCACCGCCGGCACGGGAGGCACGGACGCCCAGGACTGGGCCGAGATGCTCTTGCGCATGTACCTCCGGTGGACGGCCGACCGCGGCTTCCAGGCCGAGCTCGTCGAGGCCAGCCCGGGCGAGGAGGCAGGCCTGAAGTCCGCGACGTTGACCGTGCGGGGCGAGAACGTGTACGGCCTCTTCAAGGCCGAGCGGGGCGTTCACCGGCTCGTCCGATTGTCGCCGTTCGACTCCGCCCATCGCCGCCACACCGCGTTCGCACAGGTGGTCGTCGCGCCGCTCCTCCCGGACAGCGAGGAGGTGGAGATCGACGAGGGCGACCTGCGGATCGACACCTACCGGGCGAGCGGCGCCGGCGGCCAGCACGTCAACAAGACCGATTCCGCGGTGCGCATCACGCATCTTCCGACGGGCATCGTCGTCCAGTGCCAGAACGAGCGCTCGCAGACCTCGAACAAGCAGACGGCGATGCGGATCCTGCGCTCCCGGCTCGCCGAGCTCCAGGAGGAAGAGCGCGAGGCCGAGCTCGCCAAGGAGCGCGGCAGCAAGGTCGACGTCGGCTTTGGCAGCCAGATCCGCTCGTACGTCCTCCACCCGTATCAGATGGTCAAGGACCACCGCACCGACCACGAGGTCGGCAACGCCCAGGGCGTGCTCGACGGCGCCCTCGACGGCTTCGTGCAGGCGTACCTGCTGGCACGCGCGACCGGCAAGGCGTAGCCGCAGTCGTGGGTGGTGGCGCGCCCACCCACGACCGTGCACCTGTTCGCGTGACCGGCGAAAGTGGCGGCTTCGGACATCGAGCAATGCTCGATGTCCGAAGCGCGCCTTACGGGCATCTAGTGGTCGATGGCTCCGCCGAGCGTTCCGGAACTTACGCCCGTCGTCTGGTTCAGGATGCGTTCCAGCGTGAAGGTGCCGGTTGCGTCTGCGAAGCGTCCCGTTCCGCCTGTGATGGTGTAGACCTCGACGACCGACAGCACGCCGGGACTTACCGGGGTCGCCTGTCCGTCGACGGTGGCGGTCAAGGTGTCGCCGTTCGCCGCAGTGAAGGTCTCGACCCCAGTCCCATGCCTCGTCAGAACGTTGACCTGCATCGTCGCGTGCGATGTGTACTTGCCGAGATACGTGGCGGTGCCCGTGGCGTCCCGAGTGACCGAGGCGATCGGGAAAACGACCTGGCTCGTCTCAACGGCGTCGAAGGTTCCTTTGAATGGAGTCTCAGCCGCCACGGCGCCGACCGCGACGCTCGCCAGCGATACCGCAGAAGCAACGACTCCGATGAAAAGCCGGTGAGAACGCCTCATTCCGTTCCCCCCTTGGAACGGCAGCCTGAGCATGCGCTTCATTGCTCCTCCTTCGGGTTCGGCGAGCCGGGCTTCGGCTCGTCGGGGTTGAAGACCTCGACCGCCCGCTTCCACGAGCCGTCGGAGGTCTGGGTATGGAGGACGAGATGCGAGCCGTGTTCGACGGTCGGCGTCGGAGACCGGCCCTGCATCGAGACGGCATACCGCCCGAGCTCGAGCGCGCCTCCGCCGATCCACTCGAGGACACGGCTCTCGAACGTCACTCCGAAGAGCCCCAGCTCGATGCCCGCACGCCAGTACGCCTCGATCTCCGCCCGGCCGTCAATCGGCTCGGCCGTCGATGCGAGTAGCCGCGCACCGTCGGTGTAGACGACACCCGCGGCGGCCGCGTCGCCGCGCTCGAGCGCGGTCACCAGTGTCGTCGCCTGGTCGTGGATCTCGTTCTCCATCGAGGGAGAACGCTCGCCCGGGCGTGTTACAGATCGGTTACACGGCGACCGTCAGGCGTCGGCGCCGACAAAGCTCGGGCTTCCTCGGCGACCTCGTCGAGTGTCAGAACGCGGCCGAGCGCGAGTTCCGCCTCGATCTCGTCTCCCTGCAGCGTCCGGCCGATTTCTCCGAGCGACGCAGCCCGTGCCGCCGACTCCGCCGGCAGGAGGATTGCGCCGGTCGCCTGCCTGAATGCGTCGGCCGCTCCCAGGAGGCGTGTCGCTCCTCGAGCCTCGCCCCATCCGGCTGCGACGAGCGCCAGCGCCTCGCAGCAGTATGCGCCGACCTCGGTGAATCCGAGCAGCTGTACGCACTCGAGCGCTTCGAGAAGCCGCTCCCGCGCTTCTACCAACCGACCCTCGCTTGCTGCGGCCAGTCCGAGCCGTGCCAGCGCAAGCGCCATCACCTCTGGGTCTTCGAACCTCCGTCCGAGCTCGAGCGCTCTGCCTCCGGCCTCGTGCGCCTCGGGGTACCGACCGCAGTTCACCGCCGCCTCGGCGAGGATGAAGTACGCGATTCCCTCGCCGCGGGTGCTTCCGATTTTCCGGCTCACGGCGACCGACTCCTCGCAAAGCGTGCGGGCACGCTCGAAGTCGCCTGCTATTCCGGCGATCGTCATCAGGACGTTGAGCCCGGTCGAGACGGCGACGGGCTCGCCGGTCCGGCGTCCGAGGGCGATCGCCTCTTCGGCAAAGCCCGCTGCTCGCTCGAAGTCGCCGGTGAGCCGCGCGAACAGGGCGGCCGCCGCGACGGCGTCGGTGCGAACACGCGGGGTGCTTTGCACGGGAAGCGCGAGCGCCTCCTCGAGCCACGCGAGGCCCTGCACGCGGTAGCCCCGAATGAGCCAGTACGGTCGCAAGGCGACCACGAGCGGGAGAGCCAGCTCGCTCTCCGCCTCCAGAGCCCATTCGATTGCGGCGTGCAGGTTGTCACGCTCCTTGTCGAGAAGCTCGTGGTATGCCCTCTGCTGGTCCCGCGAGAACCGAGTGAGGTCAGGGCGCGCGCGATTCGCGAGATCGAGGAAGTACTCCGCATGCGCACGGCGGACGTCCTCGGCGGATCCCGATTCGTCGAGCCGCTCGGCGGCGTACTCGCGAATCGTCTCGAGGAGCCGGTAGCGCGTCACGTCCTGACGACTCTCCGCCACGACGAGCGAGGACTCGACGAGGCGCCCGATCAGGTCGAGGGCGCGTGCATCGTCGCCGTCCAGGCAGATCGCGGCGACTGCCTGGAGCGTGAAGCCGCCGGCGAACACCGAGAGCGGCGCCAGCACCGAGCGCTCCTCGTCCGAAAGGAGCTCGTAGCTCCAGTCGAGCGTCGCTCGGAGGGTCTGGTGCCGTGGATCGGCGACTCTGCGCCACGAGCGTAGGAAGCGCAGGCGATCGTCGAGGTGACCGGCGATCTCGTCGATCGAAAGGGTCCTGGCGCGTGCCGCGGCCAGCTCGATCGCGAGTGGCAGACCGTCGAGCTCGCGGCAGATCCGTCCCACTGTCCGCAGTCCCTCACCGTCGGCCGCCAGGCCACGACGCGCCGCACGCCCGCGCTCCATGAAGAGCCGTACTGATGCGAACCGCTCGACTTCGCCGGCCGGCTCGTCTTCCGTCGGTGTCGCCAGCGGCGCCAAGGCGTAGTCGAGCTCGCCCGGAGCTGCAAGCGCAATGCGGCTTGTCGCAAGCACTCGAACGTCGGAGCATGCGCGGAGAACCTCGTCCGCTAACTCGGCGCATGCCTCCACGAGGTGCTCGCAGTTGTCGAGCACGAGGAGCAGCTCGAGCGCACGCAGCCGATCGAGGAGCGCGGCGAGCGGAGTGACGTCCGGCCGCTCGGCGGCTCCGAGTGTGTGCGCGACGGCGCCCGGCACCAGAGCGGGGTCCGAGATCGGCATCAGATCGGCGAGCCAGACCCCGCCCGACCACGCGCCGACCTGTCGCGTGGCCACCTCCAGTGCCATCCTCGTCTTGCCGGCGCCGCCCATTCCGGTCAGGGTGACCAGGCGGTGCTCTCGCAGCAGCTGCTCGAGCTCCGCGAGCTCGACCTCGCGGCCGACGAAGCTCGTAACCGGGGCCGGGAGGTTGTGCCGGGCCTCCACGGCGGGCGCCGGCGCGACCTCGTGCCGCAGGATCGCCATCTCGAGCGCGCGTAGCTCCTCGCTCGGGTCCAGCCCGAGCGTGTCCGAAAGGAGCCCACGCGCCCGCCGGTAGGTGGCGAGCGCGTCGGCCTGCCGCTCGCTCCGGTACAGGGCGATCACGAGCTGCCGCCAGAGCCGCTCGCGAAGCGGCTCCTCGTCGACGAGTCGCTCGATGTCGGCCACGAGGTCCGCGTGACGTCCGAGTGCAAGCTCCGCCTCGATCAGCTCCTCCCGGCAGTCGAGTCGAAGCTCGTTCAGGCGCCGCGCCTCGAGTGCCAGGATTCCGTCGTCTGCAACATCGGAGAGCGCGTGCCCACGCCAGAGCTCGAGCGCGGCGCCGAGCCGGTCGGCGGCGAGACCGGCGGCGCCGCGGCCGAGCGCTTCGCGTCCGTCGTGGAGGAGCGTCTCGAAACGAGTCGCGTCGATCCGATCGACGTCGACCTCGAGCGCGTACCCCGGAGGACGCGCGATGACCGCGTCGTCGGCAAGCGCCGAGCGCAGGCGTGAGATGTACACGCGCAGTGTCTTCGCGGCGCCCGGCGGCGGAGCTCCGCGCCAGAGCTCCTCCGTCAACGTGTCGACGGAGACTGGTCGCCCCCGCGCGAGCAGGAGCAAGGCGAGGAGCGCTCGCTGGCGCGCGCCGCCAAGCTTGAGCGGTCCGCCGTCGGACGTGGCCTCGACCGGGCCGAGCACCCGGAACTCGATCGCGCTCGTGATTGCCCACGACGCGTCCATCCATAGACCATGGACGCCTTCGATCGCAACACGAGAAGCGATGACCTCCGGTGTCGGGGGGACAACAATCGTGGCACAGGGTCGAGCTTCTGTTGGCGATTGCGCCGGCACCGCAGCCGGATCCCCGACATCGAGCTCGTCGCCGGGCGCGGAGCGAAGGTCAAGATCGCCACGCTGCCGCTCGAGCCCGCGGGGCTCGTGTTCTACGCGTTGCATCGTGGGCTTCTTTCGCTCGGCAGGGGAATCGACGCGGAGCTCCTCGTCCTCTCGGACCCGACCCAGCTCGCGTCCGCCTTGCTCTCCGGCGAAGCTCAGTTCTCGGGACTCAATGTCGGCGGCGCGGCGCCCGTTGAAGTCGCACGACGCTCCGGTGCGCGTGGTTGCTGCGCCCGGCTCGGCACAGCCGTGGATCGACGCCTACGCCGAGCTCGGCTTCATCCCCGCGTCGTTCCGCGCCATCGACCTCGTCAAGTAGCCCGCCGCCTGACTCGGCGAGGGCAATGAAGAAATGCGCCACAGCCCTCCTACAATCGACTGGTGAGTACGCCCGCCGATCGGGGGGACGCGGTCGAGATCAGGCTGCTAGGCCCGTTCGAGGTCGTGCAGAACGGCTCGGCTATCGGCCTCGGCACGCGCAAGCAGCGCGCTGTGCTCGCGCTCCTGGCACTGGAGCCGAATTCGGCGATTCCCACCGACAGGCTGATCGACGCGATTTGGGGAGAAGATCCTCCAGCGAGCGCCCGGGCGGTGCTGCAGACCTACGTCGCGGGTCTCCGCAAGGGCCTCGACGGTACCGGGATCAAGGTCTCCACCCGCGGGCCCGGGTACTCGCTCGACGTCGACGCCGGGCTCGTCGATGCCGAGCAGTTCCGCGCGCTCGTGGGCGAGGCCCGCGAGCTTGCCTCCCGCGGAGACCGAGCCGCGACGGCCGAGACGCTGCGGCAGGCGCTCGCGCTCTGGCGTGGTCGCCCGCTCGAGGAGTTCCGGCCCGAGCCCGGTCTCGCGGAGGCTGCGGAGCGCCTCGAGGCGCAGCGGATCGGGGCGACCGAGGAACGCATCGAGGCCGACCTTGTCGCGGGCTCGGCGACCGGGCTCGTACACGAGCTCGAGGCGCTTGTCGCGGAGCATCCGTACCGGGAGCGGCTACGCGGGCAGCTGATGCGTGCGCTGTACCTCGACGGACGGCAGGGCGAGGCGCTCGAGGCGTATCGCGACGCCCGACGGCGACTGGCCGACGACCTCGGTGTCGAGCCCGGACCAGAGCTGAGGCAGCTCGAGCGCTCGATCCTGGAGCACGATCCCGAGCTCGCACCTGCCGCGACTCCTGCCCCCGCGCGGGACATCGAAACGCCCACCCCCGACGTCCCCGAGTCCGCTGGCCGCTCGCGCCGCTCGCTCGTACTCCTCGCGCTCGGTGCTGTCGGCCTTGCAGTCGCGATTCTGGCCTTCGTCGTCGTGCGCGATGAAGAGGCGCCCGTCACGGTGCCGCCGAACTCGTTGGCCGCCGTCGACCCGACGACGCACAAGGTTGTCGCCACGATCCCCGTCGGGGTTCAACCCGGGCCGGTCTTCGGGACGGACGAGACGTTGTGGGTTGGCAACCTCGGGGACCGGGACCGGAATCTCACGGAGATCGACGTGCGAACCAGGAAGTCCGTCGGGACGCCGTCTCTGGATCGCCGGACACCAAACGCCGGCGCCGTCGTCAGCGACGACACGTTGTGGATCGTCCACGGTCGCCTGGGAGTGATCTCGGTCGTCGACGCGCAGTTCGGCGTCGTCCAGCGAACGCTCGACGTCGCGGGTCGCGAGATCTACACGCCGACAGGGGCGATCGCAGTCGCCGAGGACGTGGCGTGGGTCGCCTTCGGAGACGCGACGTTCGCACGTCTCGAGACCGCTACCGGGCGCGAGACGGGTCGAACCTTCGCAGGCGTTGGTCCGACGGGCGTTGCCGTGGGATTCGGCTCCGTGTGGGTGGTGAGCTCCGACGCCACGCTCAAGCGCTTCAATCCAGCCTCGTTCGATCAGGGCCCGCTCGCGACGTATCCGGTCGGACGGCGGCCGGGGGGTATTGCGGCCGGCGAAGGCGCCGTGTGGTTCTCGAGCACGGCCGACGACAACGTCACGCGCTTCGAGCCCAACTCCGGATCGAGCCAGCAGATCCCCGTCGGAGACGCTCCCACGGCGATCGCAATTGGCTTTGGTTCCGTCTGGGTGGCCAACTCGGGGGAGGGGACACTCAGCCGGATCGACCCCCGGACGAACGCGGAGGAGACGATCGAGATTGGCAACCGGCCGAGCGGGATCGCGGTCGCTGGTGGTCTCGTCTGGGTGACGGTGCAGGCGCCCTAGCAGCCGACGCTACTTCAGGCACGCCGCCGTCAGGTCGAGCGCCGGCCGGAGCACGATGCAGGACGGGTCCACGCGCTGGGAGACGAACGTGACCTCGTTCAGGACGCCGTACGGGGCAAGCGGCGCGAGATCGCGCGCGACCTGGACGTCGAGGTCGCCATATGCCCGTTCGCGTCGCCGCCCCTGGGGCATCCGAGCCGCACCGCGCAGTGCGGCATCGAGTTGTTGGGAGGCGAAGTTGGCGACGTTCGTGCCGCCGATGAACCGCGCCTCGAGCAGGGTGTTGAGGTACGCGAACGGATCGGGGATCGGGGGCGACCACAGCACGATCGCGAGGTCCCAGGGCTCTCCCGGAGCGGCCAGCCGTCCCGTGTACTGGGCCGTTGCGATGTGGAACGGCACCGGCTTGATCTCGATCTCGAGCCCGATCGCCTCGAGTTGCGACTTGATGAGCTGCGCCTGGGCCAGCGGGATCGCGAAGTCGGGGGCGTAGAAGACCGCCTTGCCGCCGCGCAGGTTCCCGGCCGCGAGGGCCTTCGCACGATCGGTGTCGGAACCTGTGAGCGGATAGATGCCCTGGTCCTTGAAGCCCGGCATCGTGTGCGGAAGGAACTGGTCGGTCCGAATACCCGGGAGGCCTGGGCCCTGGCCGAGCGCCCAGCGGTCGAGCGCGAAGTTGACCGCCTGCCGGAGTGCGGGGTTGTCACGGAACAGCGGCCGGCTCGAGTTGAGGGCAAGCAGGCGCAAGGTCATACCGGGCCTGACGAAGAACCGCTCCTTGTTGAGGCCGTGCTTCGCGACGAGGTTGAGTGGCGGCAAGAAGAACTGCGGAGCGATGGTGTGCCCCCAGTCGGCCTCGCCGCGATCCACCCGTTGGATCATCTCGACGGGCGATGGGGCGCTGAGGTCGACGTTGAAGCCGTCGAGGTGATTCGGGCGCGTGCCGCGATAAAAGGGGTTTCTCCGGATCGTGACGCTCTCGTTGGGCCGGTAGCCGACGACGCGGTACGGCCCCGCGGCGGCGATGACCGTCAAGCCCTCCCGGTCGGGCGGGAGGGTCGGGGGTACGGCGCACATGAACGGCATCGCCGTGCGGGCGGCGAAGTCTGTCACGGGCTGGGTGAAGCGAACGGTCAGCGTGTTCCCGCGGGCGACGACACCTGTCGCCGTCGTGCTCCTGCCCGCACGGACGTCGTCGGCGCCGACGATGTCGCGGAGCTGGGACGCCCAGGGAGAGGACACCTCCGGCGCGAGCGCGCGGTTGATCGCACGGGCGAAGGCGCTCGCGCGGACGGGCTTTCCGTCACTGAAGCGGAACCCATTGCGCAGCGTGAACGTGTACGTCCGGAGGTCGCGCGAGCGCTTCGGGAACCCGGTCGCGACCTCGGGGACGAGGCGAAATGCCTCGCGCACCGGCTTGTCCGGGTACGTCATGAGCCGCGCGCAGGTCGTGTCGAGAAGCATGCCATCCCGGCGCCGTGTACTCGAGCGCCGGGTCGAGGGAGTCGATCCCCGACCCGATGGCAAGGCTGATCCGGAAGATCCCGCCCTTGCGGGCGTCCGAGCTACCCGCGCCGGAGCCGGCTCCGATTCCGAGCGCCATCACACCGACCGCAATCCCAATTATCCAGCGACGCATTTGTGACCCCCCAGGTCGTCAGGCGTGCTTGTTCTTTCTGCCACATGGACAGAGCGAAGTCCAGTGGGTACGAGAAACAAGTCGTGCATGCCCCGAGTGTTCGCTCGTGCGCTCCAGCGTCGCCATAACGGCGCCATAACGCGTCGGCGGTCAGGACCGCGGCGAGAAACGGCCAGCTTGAGCGACGCTGTCATTCCTCCTCCTTCGTTCGGACGCGATCAGCGCGTCCACGTGCCATCGCGTGCCGGGCTGGGTTGGTGCCGCAGGTGCGGCCATGAGATGCGCCGGCGAAGGCGGATCCGGCGCTCGAGCGCGTCGGCGTCCGGCTTCGCCGGGCGGAGCGCGTCGCGTGCGAGCTCGAGATGGCGCTCTCTCACGAGCATTCGCCGCGCGTCGGGATCGGGAGTCAGCACGATCGACCTCCTCTCGTTTCGATGTGGCTCATGGCAGGCGCACGCGGAAGCGGAGGAGCTCGTTGTGCGTCGCGTCGACCGCCCACAGGTCGTTGCCGTTGACCGCGATGTGGGTGAGCTCGCACTCGGGGTCGAGCTCCACCCGCGCGTGAACTGCACCCGTTCGCGGGTCGAGACCGAGCACTGCGCCTCGCATCGCGATCGCGAGGATCGAGCCCGCGTCGATCGAGGTCACACGCGCCGTGCCAGGGAGGTCGACGGGCCGGACGGCGAGCGTGGCCCCGTCGACGTAGGCGAGCTCGGGGCCTGGCCCTTGCCGGCCGGCCCACACACCGTCGGTCGTTGCGGCGAGCCGGTTGACACCCCAGAGCTCGACCTTCCCGCGGGTGACGTACCGGTCGGGATCGACGAGCGTCACGGATGTCTTGTGCCCCGTTGCAAGCCAGACGCCGTGCGGCCCGGAGGCGATCGCCCCGGGCCAGAGGTCGTCGCGAGCGAACGTCAGGTGGGCGGTCGGGAGCTCGCTCCAGCGGTCGGCAAGCGTGATGCTCGGCTCCTGGAGACCGAGCACCCAGGCGTCGCTGCCGGTGAGGGCGATCCCCCCGGGAAGTCCCCCGACCCGGAACTCGCCCAGCACCGACCCCGCCTCGTCGAGCTTCAGGACGCGGTCGTTGAACAGGTCGGCGACCCAGAAGCGGCTGCCGTCCGTCTCGATCGAGGTCGCGGCGCCATTTGTGTGAATGTGTCGGGCGAGGCTCGCGTCGGCGCGCCGGAAGAGGGCGACGCCTTCGAGCGAGACCGAGACGCCGACGCGGGTGCGGCCGACGGCGAGCCCCGTCGGAGCGCCCGGCAGTGGGACCTTCGCGACGAGCTCGATCGACCCCACCGGCGGCCGCGTCGCCGCCGGCCGCGAGTATTCGGGCGCGTCGGAAGCGCCGAGCGCGGCCACGGTGCCGCAGCAGCCGAGAGCCGCGACCGCAACGAGTGCAATGGACGAGGCGTGCATGTGACGAGCGTCCGCTCGCGCGCTCCAGCGCCGCCAGAAGCGCGCCACAGCACTCCCACAATCGCCGGAGAACAGTCGCCACCTTCCGGGGAGCGGTAAGAACCCGCTGCCGACTCTCCGCGGTTGCGCTCGCCCGCGCGTAGCGGAAACCCCTACATCTCGACCCTCGGGAACCCGGCGGCGGTTTCGCGTTCGAGCGAGACCGCCGTAGGATCCGAGCGTCGAGCGGAGGGAGGCGGTCTGGCCGGAGAGGTCATGAGACGGGCGAACCTCGCCGGCTGGCTCCTCGTCGCCCTGCTTCTCGCTGCCGTCGAGCTCGTGGTTCGGCTGCTCGACCTCGACGACAGCGTCGCGGCGCCGTCGGCGGCGTTCGCCGCGCTCGCCGATGGCCTGTGGTCCGGAACGCTCTCGCGCGAGCTCGCGAGGACGCTCGCCACCTTCGCGGCTGGCCTCGCCTTCGCGATCGTCGTCGGAGTCGTGCTCGGTGTCGTGCTGGGCAGCTCACGCACGCTCGACGATGCGTTTTCGGTGATCGTCGAGGTCATGCGGCCGATCCCGGCGGTCGCGATCATCCCGCTCGCGATCCTGGTCTTCGGGCTGGGACCGCCGATGCTCCGGTTCGTGATCGCGTACGCCGCCGTCTGGCCGATCCTGATCAACACGATCTACGGCGTGCGCGGCGGCGACCGCCTCCATCACGACGTGGCGCGGACGTCGGGGGTCACGGGTCTCAGGCGACTCGTGCGAGTGACGCTGCCCGGCGCGCTGCCGAGCATCGCCACGGGTGTCAGGGTCAGCGCCTCGATCGCCCTGCTCGTCTGCGTGACGGCAGAGTTCCTCGCGGCGAGCGAGGGCATCGGCGCATACATGCAGCGGCAGCAGTCGGCCTTCCAGCTACCGGAGCTGTACGCGGCGGTCGTCCTCGTCGGGCTGGTCGGGTACATCGTCAATGTCCTCCTCCGCCTCCTCCAGTCGCGGGTCGTGTTCTGGGTCGGCGAGGAGCGCCTGAGATCGCGATGATCAGGCGGCGCCTGCTCGGGCTGGCGGTCTTCGCCGCCGCGCTCGCACTCTGGGAGCTCTGGGCGCGCCGCGAGACCTCGTTCCTGCTTCCGCCCATCTCCACGGTCGCCGAGCGGGCCGTCGAGGTCTGGCCGACCGACGCGTTCCTCTCCGACGTGGCGGCGAGCCTCCAGCGGCTCGCGGTGGGATACGTGCTCGGCGCGACGCTCGCCGTCGCCGTGGGAGTCGTGCTCGGGGCGTCGGGCGGCGCGCGGCGGACGTTCGAGCCGCTGCTCGAGTTCCTGCGCGCGATCCCGCCGATCGCGGTCGTGCCGGTCGCGATCGTGGTCCTCGGCGTCGGCGACGCGACGGCGATCGCGGTGATCGCGTTCGGCGTGTTCTTCCCTGTGCTCGTCAACACCGTGGAGGGAGTCCGGGCGGTCACGCCGGAGGCGCGGGACACGGCGGCGATGCTCCAGGTCGGCCGGTTCGAACGGCTCTACCGCGTCGATCTCCCCGCCGCGCTTCCGTCGATCGTGGCCGGGCTCCGCATCGCGCTGTCGATCGGCCTCGTCCTCGTCGTGATCTCCGAGTTCACGGCGGGCTCAGGCGACGGTCTCGGGCGGTACATCGTCACCCAGCAGACCCTGTTCAACGTGCCGGAGGTGTACGGCGGCATTCTCTTCCTGGGCCTGCTGGGCTACCTCCTGAACCAGGTCTTCCTCGTGGTCGAGCGGCGTCTCCTCCACTGGCACTTCGGAGCGGCCGGTGAGCTCGCACGTTGACGGCGTAGTTCTCCGCGTCGCGGGACTCGGCAAGCGGTACGGGCAGGACGGGCGCGCGGCACTGGTCGACGTCTCCTTCGCCGTCGGCGACGGGGAGCTGCTCGCCGTCGTCGGGCCGTCCGGATCCGGGAAGACGACTCTTCTCCGGCTGCTTGCGGGACTGAGCACGCCGAGCGAGGGCGAGGTGCTCGTCGACGGGCGCCGCGTCGAACGCCCGCCGAGGGAGGTGGCGCTGGTCTTCCAGGACTACAGCCGCTCGCTCTTTCCCTGGCTCACGGTGATCCGCAACGTCATGTTCCCGCTCCACGGAGTGGGGCTCGGAAGGCTGAGAGAGTTGCGCGCGCGTCCGGGGTCCTCGCCGAGATGGGGCTCGACGAGGTCTCTCACAAGCATCCCTGGGAGCTCTCGGGCGGGATGCAGCAGCGGGTTGCGATCGCGCGTGCGCTCGTCTCGCGGCCCGAGATCCTCCTCATGGACGAGCCGTTCGCCTCGGTCGACGCACTCACACGCGCCGAGCTCCAGGACGTCCTCCTTCGCGTTCACGGCACGCGGGAGGGGCGTCCCGTGACGATCGTCCACGTCACGCACGACATCGACGAGGCCGTCTACCTCGCCGATCGCGTGCTCGTGTTCAGTCGCGCGCCGGGGCGGGTCGTCGGGTCGATCGAGGTCGGCCTCCCGCGCCCACGGTCGCAGCGCGCAACACGCAGCCTGCCCGCCTTCCTCGCCCATCGTGACGAGATCCACGCCTTGATCGGCTCGCAACAAGCGTTACGATGACCGCGATGTCCGGGGGGACGATCGGGAGGTGCGCGGCGCGGCGACTGCTTTCGGTCGCAGCCGGCTGTGCGGTCGCAGTGTCAGCGCTGGCGCCCGGCGCCGCGAGCGGTGCCCACGTCGCGCGAAGCGCCGAGCCCACGACGGTGACGATCGCGACGCTGCCACTCGAGCCGGCCGCGCTCGCGTTCTATGCCAGGCATCGCGGCTTCTTCGCCCAACAGGGAATCGACGCGAAGCTCCTCGTCCTCTCGGACCCGACGCAGCTCGTCGCTGCCCTCCTCTCGGGTGACGCCCAGTTCTCGGGGCTCAACGTGGGAGGCGCAGCGAGCCTGAAGTCGCGCTCGGCGCCGGTGCGGGTGGTCGCGGCAGGCGCGCTCTACCGTCCGTCTGCCGCGAACTCTGCGCTCGTCGCCGCGCCCGGCAAGACGATCAGGCGGGCCCGCGATCTGATCGGCAAGCGGGTCGCGGTCGACGCGCAGAACACCATCGCGCACATCGCCCTGCTGAAATGGCTCAAGGAGGGCGGCGTCGAGGCAGGTGAGGTCAGCGTGGTCGAGCTTCCGTTCGCCCAGATGCTTGCTCCACTCCGGCGCGGCCAATTCGATGCAGCCTGGCTACCCGAGCCGTTCTTGACGATGGCGCTGGATCGCGGCGCAACGCGGGTCGCCAACGCGATGGACGCTGTTTGCGCGCAGGAGTGCCTCCTGACGATGTGGCTCGCGCGCAAGGACCTCGACGCCAACCTGGCAGCCCGGTTCCGGAACGCGATCCAGGCGGCCGCGGTGTGGGCGAACCAGAGGCGGAACGACCGCGCGAGCGGTGAGATCCTCGCCCGGTACACGCCGATCGACAAGGCCGTGCTCGCGAGAATGACCCGAACGCGATTCGCGGAGCGGCTCCGGCCCGCGTCGTCGCAGCCCTGGATCGACGTCTACGTCGAGTTCGGCGTCATCCCGGCGTCGTTTCGCGCAATCGACCTCGTGCGCTAGCCGCTTACGGCATGGGAGGCGTCGTGGACAGCGCCATCGTCGGTCGAGACGCGGAGCTCGCGCTCGTCGCCCGCTTCCTCGACGACGTGCACACCGGGCCGGTCGCGCTCGTCATCGAGGGCGAGGCAGGCATCGGCAAGACCACGGTATGGCTCGAGGCCGTGCGCGCTGCGGAGGCGAGGCCGATCCGTGTCCTCCAGGCGCGTCCTGCGGAGAGCGAGGCGGCGCTGTCGTACGCGGCACTCGCGGATCTCGTCGGCGCCGCCTTCGACGAGACCCGCGCAGCGCTGCCGTCCGTCCAGGAACGCGCCCTCGCGGCGGCGTTGCTGCGCGGTGAAGAGCGACGAAGCGGCCCACGCACGCACAACGGCGACGGCGCTGATCGGCGTCCTCACCGCGCTCGCCGAGCGGGAGCCGCTGCTCGTCGCGATCGACGACGTGCAGTGGCTCGACCCCGCGTCGCGAGAGGCGCTCGAGTTCGCCGTGCGCCGGTTGCCGGCTCGCACCGGCCTCCTGCTCGCCCGACGCTCGCCCGGCGACGACGACCTTCCGCTCGGGCTGGCGCGAGCGCTCCCGGCGGCAGCCGTCGAGCGTGTCTTGCCCGCACCGCTCTCACTCGCAGGAGTGCACCAGATAGTCCGCTCGCGCCTCGGCGATTCCCTGACACGACCGACCCTGGGGCGGCTGACGGAGGTCTCCGGTGGCAATCCGTTCTTCGCCCTCGAGATGGCGCACGCGCTCGCACGCCAGGGAGACGAACAGACCATCGGCGACCCGCTTCCGGTGCCCCGCAGCGTCGAGGACCTCGTGGCCGAGCGCCTCGACGGCCTGTCGCACGGCGCTCGCGACCTCGTGCTCGCCGCAGCCGCCCTCTCTCGCCCGACGGGGTCCGTTCTCGAACGGGCCGTTCCGCGCGACTGCGATTTCGGGTCGGCGCTGATCGAGGCGGAGGAGGCAGGCGTGCTCGTCGTCGATCGAGAGCGGATTCGCTTCGCCCACCCCCTGCTCGCGTCGGTGGTCTACGGAACCTCGTCCCAGGAACGACGCCGACAGCTCCATGAGCTGCTTGCCGACGTGGTGGAGGACCCCGAGGAGCGCGCTCGCCACCTCGCGTCGAGCGCGACGATCCCGAACGACGCCATCGCGACGGAGATCGAGTCCGCGGCCGCGGGCGCTGCGCGGCGGGGAGCCCAGCAGGCAGCCGCAGAGCTCTACGCAGCGTCCGCGAGGCTGACGCCGCCCGAGGCGACCGCGCAGCTCGCACGGCGGAGGCTCGGCGAGGCGACATCGCTGCTGGCAGTCGGCGACATGGTGGCCGCGCGGGCGGGTGCCGAGCAGGCGGCGCAGTCCGACGTGCCAGGGACGCGCGCCCAGGCACTCCTCCTGCTGAGCGAGATCCAGTGGGTGATGGGGTCCTTTAGCGCAGCGAGCGAGCACGCCCTGGCGGCGCTCGAAGCGACGACGGACGAGAGCGAGCTCGCCCGGATCTACCCGCGGCTCGTCTACTACCACGTCGCCCACGACCCGGCCGGGGCGGTCGGGCACGCTGACGCAGCGCTCATGGCGATCGATCGGGAGCGCTACCCCGCCGCGGTCGCCTCCGTGGCGATCGACCGGTTCTGGGCCGGCCTCATGCTCGGCGAGCCACCACGGCTGGAGCTCTTCGCGCAGTGGCGGGAGCTCGAGGCCCGGGCGGGGGACGAAGAGCGGAAGAACGTGATACCGCTCATCTACTTCCACTCGATCGACGACTTCGACGAGGCGCGGGCCCGTCATGCGGTCGAGGACAACTGGTACCGCGTACACGGCGAGGAGGACTGGCGCGCAGAGCGGCAGGCACACATCGCGTTCGCCGAGTTCCGCGCGGGGCGCTGGGACGAGGCCGAGCGGCTCGTCGAGGAGGCTTGCGCGGTGATCGCGCGAGTGGAGCAGCCTGGACCCTGGACGATGGCGTTCCGCATGCGGGCCATCGTCGACGCGGGCCGCGGTCGGGTCGAGCGAGCGCGGGAGACACTCGTGCCTCTGATCGAGCAGGCACGGGTGTCGGGGCGCACCTGGTGGGAAGCGCTGATGCTGTCCGGGCTCGCGTTCGTCGAGTACACGGCGGGCGACCACGCGGCCGTCGACCGGACGCTGATGCGCATGCGCGAGTGTCAGAGAGCGAACGGTCAGCACGAGATGCTCCCGGATCGCAGCGAGCCGCTCCATGTCGAGTCGCTCGTCGCGCTCGACGAGCCGGGGCGGGCGCGCGAGGTGCTCGAGCGGCTCGAGGAGCGCGGCCGGGTCTTCCCCCGCCTCTGGATCACTGCAACGCTGCCGCGTGCCCGGGCGCTCGTGCTCGGGGCGGAGGGGGACGTCGGGGCGGCGCTCGCTGCGCTCGACGAGCTCGATCTCGAGGCTGCGTCGCGCCTGCCGTTCGACCTCGCCCTGACGTACCTCGTCCGCGGCCGGCTCCACCGGCGGGCCCGGCAGCGCGGCGCGGCGGCGGAGGCGTTCGGTCGGGCTCTCGAGCTCTTCGCGGAGCTCGGTGCGCCGGAGCTGGGAGACGCGAGCCCGTGCCGAGCTCGACCGGGTGGGGCTCCGGCGATCCCCGTCGGAGCTCACGGCGACGGAGCTCCGCGTGGCCGAGCTCGCCGCGCGCGGGCTGACGAATCGCGAGGTCGCGAGCAGGGCGTTCATGAGCCCCAAGACCGTGGAAGCCAACCTCGCCCGCGTGTACCGCAAGCTCGGTATCCGGTCGCGTGCCGAGCTCGGGGCTCGGATCCGAGCCGAGCCCACCTCGCGCGGGGAGACAGCCTCGTCGGGTGCGGCGAGCAACCGGACGCTGGCAACGGTGCTCTTCACCGACCTGGTCGGCTCGACGGCGCAAGCGCTGACGCTCGGGGACACGGCGTGGGCGGCGCTGCTCGGCCGTCACAACGAGACCGTCCGGCGGGAGCTTGCGCGGTTCTCGGGAGAGGAGATCGACACCGCCGGCGACGGCTTCCTCGCGCTCTTCGACGCCCCCGCACAGGCGATCCGCTGCGCGTTCGCGATCCAGAAGCAGCTCGGTGGCCTCGGGCTCGCCGTGCGGATAGGGATCCACACCGGCGAGGTGGAGCGGCAGCCCGGGGACAAGCCCCGGGGCATCGCGATCCACGCGTGTGCGCGGATCATGTCGCTCGCGGGCGGAGGCGAGGTGCTCGTCAGCGAGACCTCCAAGGATCTCGTCGCCGGTTCGGGAATCCGCTTCGAAGACCGGGGGGAGCACGAGCTGCGCGGTCTCGAGGGGATGCGCCGCGTCTACGCCGCGGACGGCACAAGCCCACAAACGTAGGGAAACGCCCGATTTCGCGCACGCCCGCTCGGGCCTACCGTCGAGCGCATGACACACGCAGGCGCAGAGGCGCTCCAGGCGTACCTCGTCGAGCACTACCGGCCCGGTCTCTCGGTGTCCGGCCTCGCGACCCTGGCCGCGCTCGTGCGCGACGCGGCGGGCGCGATGCAGAGCGAGGGACAGTCCGTCCGGTACGTCCACTCGACGATCGTTCCCGCTGAGGAGGCATTGCTCTCCATGTTCGAGTCAGCCACGGAAGAGCTCGTGCACGAGGTCTATGCGCGCGCCGACGTGCCGTTCGACCGCATGGGTGCCGTGATCAGCGAGGGAGGCCCACAGTGGCTCGCAGTCGACGAGATGGAGCTGTCGACGGAGGCCAGTCCCCAAATGATGTCCGTTGGCCCGAAGGAGGCTGAGATCGATGACTCGTGACACACACAACCGGCGCTGCCGTCGAGGCCACGACCGGACACGCACAGTGCTGGCGCTCACCACGGCGCTGGTGGTCGGTGTCCTCGGCGCGACGGCGGCGGGCGCATCCGCGATGTCCGCAGAGCGTGGCGCCGATCCCACCATCGTGAACATCGCCGTCCTGCCCATCGAGCCGACCGCGCAGGCGTTCTACGCGAAGCACCGCGGCTTCTTCCTGCGTGAGGGGATCGACGCGAGGATCACCGTGCTCGCCGACCCTTCCCAGATCGCTGCGGCCGTGCTCTCGGGAGACGCACAGTTCTCGAGCTTCAGCACGGGCGGCCTGGCGATCCTGAAGTCGCGCGGGGCCCCCGTGAAGCTCGTGGCCGCCGGAGCGCTCTACCGGCCGAACACGCCTACGTCCGCGCTTATCGCCGGCCCAGGGAAGCGGATCACGCGTCCGCAGGATCTCATCGGGAAGCTCGTCGCGATCGACGCGCAGAACACCCTCGCCCACGTCGGTCTCCTGAAGTGGCTGAAGCGGGGCGGTGTCCCGGCGAGCTCCGTAAGGCTCACCGAGATGCCCTTCGCCCAGATGCTCGGCCCGCTCCGCCGCGGCGATGTCGACGCCGCGGTGCTCCCGGAGCCCTTCGTCACGCTCGCGACGCAGCGCGGTGCGGTCATGGTTGCGCCGATCCTCGACGCGGTCTGCCGGCAGGACTGCCTTCTGACCGTGTTCATGGCACGTCGCGACATCGATCCGACCCTCGCGGCGCGGTTCCGGAACGCCGTACAGGCAGCGGCAGTGTGGGCGAACCGGAAGGCGAACGAGCCGGCGAGCGGCAGGATCCTCGCG
Organism: uncultured Actinomycetes bacterium; assembly: GCA_963839755.1. Lineage (GTDB taxonomy): Bacteria > Actinomycetota > Thermoleophilia > Gaiellales > Gaiellaceae > Gaiella. Next base: position 141,348 of record CAWIVU010000009.1, on the reverse strand, counting down.
CAGTACGCGCCGATCGACTCGGCGGTCATCCGGAACATGGCGAGAACGTCCTTCTCGCAGCGACTCCGGACCGGCCTCGCGCAGCCCTGGGTCGACGCCTTCGCCGAGTTCGGGGTGATCCCGACGTCCTTCGCTGCGATCGATCTCGCGAGGTAGCCCGGGCTTTCCGAAATGCGTTCACACGGACGTCGTGGCCAGGTCACGTCGTCCACGAGAGGAGGAGCAATGACACGCAAGCTTCTGGTCATGGTGATCGCGGGCCTCGCCGTCGCCGCGGTTGCCGTCGGGGCGATGTCCGCTTCTGCCGGGACGTCGTCGACCGGCGAAACGGCCGGCAACCAGCTCGCCGGAACGTGGCAGTCGATCGTCAACCTGCCCGCCCCGGCGCCACCGCTGCGGTCGATGCAGGTGTACACGGCAGACGGCTCGTGGGTCGAGACGTCGAGCCAGCCGCCGGCATCGCGCTCGCAGATGTTCGGAGCGTGGGAGCGCGTCGACGGCAGGCAGTACGCCGCGACCGGCGTGCACTTCCTGTTCGACCCGGGCACCGGCGCGTTCACGGGCTGGCGGAAGATCAACCGCACGTTCGAGCTGTCGCAGGACGGGCAGTCGCTGACCGGCGGCGCCCAAGTGACGACCTACAACGCGGCGGGGAACGTGACGGAGACGTTCGTCGCGCAGACGGCGGCGCAGCGGATGCAGGTCGAGCGGGCTCCCACGCAGCCCTGACGCGGATCGGCAGCGTACGGGCGAGGGCGCCCGGCGAGAGCCGGGCGCCCTGCCGGGCCCCGGGAACAGCCGCAGGACTCGGCTACACTTGAGCGAACCCAGAACCGGAGCGACCTTCGGGGAAGGTTGCGACGATTGCTCTCGCCGGTGCATGGACGACTTACTCACACCCGTTTCTGAATCTGCCGCCGCCCTGCTCGAGGGCCCTGTCGTCGAAGTGAACGGCTCGAAGCCGGCGTCGACGAGCGCGATGATCGTGTTCGAGGACGTCAAGAAGGTCTACGAGCCCGACGTCACTGCGGTCGATCGGGTCTCGTTCGTGATCGACAAGGGCGAGTTCGTGTTCGTCGTCGGACCGTCAGGCTCGGGCAAGTCGACGATCATCCGCCTGCTCCTGAAGGAGCTCGAGCCGACGTCGGGCCGGATCTTCGTCGGCGGGCGCGACCTCAACCGGCTCAAGCGGTCGAAGGTGCCACTTCTGCGCCGCAACGTCGGCTGCGTCTTCCAGGACTTCAAGCTCCTCCGCGACCGCTCGGCCTTCGAGAACGTCGCGTACGCGCTGCGCGTCCAGGGCGAGTCGTCGACCTCGATTCGCAAGAAGGTGCCGGAGGTGCTGGCGCTCGTCGGCCTCGCGCACAAGTCCGGTTCGCGCCCCGACGAGCTCTCGGGCGGCGAGCAGCAGCGCGTCTCTATCGCGCGCGCCGTCGTCAACCACCCACCGCTCCTCATCTGCGACGAGCCGACCGGCAACCTCGACCCCGATACGTCGGTCGGGATCATGCAGCTCCTGCATCGGATCAACACCGCCGGCACCACGATCCTGATGGTCACCCACGACCGCGAGATGGTCGACAAGATGCGCAAGCGGGTCATCGCGCTCGGCGAGGGACGCATTGTCCGCGATGAGCGCCGCGGTGGGTACGAGACCGAGTGAGCCGCGCGAAGCTTCTCTTCTCGGAGGCGTTCCGCTCGATCGGCGCCAACCTCTCGACGTCGTTCGCGGCGACCATGACCGTCCTGATCGGGATGTTCCTGCTCGGGCTCTTGATCGCGCTCGGGACGTGGGTCGTCTCCTGGTCCGATCACGTCAAGGAGCAGCTCGAGGTGAAGGTCTTCTTCGTCGACGGTGTGAACTCGAAGCAGGTCAACGCCGTCGGGGGATTCCTGCGCACCGACGAGCGGATCAAGGACTACCAGTTCGTCACGCGGTCCGAGGCGCTCGAGCGGATGCAGAAGAAGTACCCGGAGCTGACCGCCGACCTCCCGACGAACCCGCTTCCGGCCTCGTACGAGATCACTCCGCGCAAGGCGGAGGAGGTCAAGGAGCTCTCCGCTGCGATCCGCGCACAGAAGTTCGCGGGCGTCGAGCGGGTGAAGGACGGACAGCAGACCTCGAAGCGCATCCTCCAGGTGGCGCGCGTGATCGAGGTCGTCTTCCTCGTCGCCGTGATCGTGCTGCTGATCGCCTCGGTGCTGTTGATCGCGAACACGATCCGGCTCTCGATCTTCGCGCGCCGCCGTGAGATCGAGGTGATGAAGCTCGTCGGGGCGACGAACTGGTTCGTGCGCGGCCCGTTCATGGTCGAGGGCCTGCTCTGCGGGCTCGCCGGCGCTTTCGCGGCGATCGTGCTGCTCCTGATCGGCAAGGAGATCGCACTGCCTGCGATCCTCGACGACATCGACGCGACGTCGTCAGCCGACGTGCGCGCGCTCGGGTTCTCGGTGACCGCTCTGATCCTCCTCGTGGTCGGGCTCGCCGTAGGCGCCGTCGGCTCGGGCCTCACGCTGCGCCGCTACCTGAAGGTGTAGAAGCTGGTGTCCGACTTCAGTCGGACACCCGAGACGTGTCGCCTCGGTTCGCAGGTGTCGGACTGAAGTCCGACACCCGTGTCCACACCTAGAGTGGCCCGATGGCTCGGAGCCGACGCTCGCGCCCGCCGCGGCGCCCCTCGCGCGCAGCTCGGCACGCCCGCGCGTCGGGCGCCTACAAGCGCGCTGCCGTGAAGCGGGCCGAGGACCGCATCGAGATCCGCCTGCCGCAGCGGCGCACCGAGCCCGAGACCGTCGTCGCGCACCTCGGCCCGACGAACTCGGGCAAGACGCACGACGCGCTCGCCTTCCTCGCCGAGCGCGGGAGGGGTGTCTACGCGGGGCCGCTGCGAATGCTCGCGCAGGAAGCGCATCGCCGCCTCGCCGCGCAGCTGGGTGACGACCGCGTCGGGCTCGTCACCGGTGAGGAGCGCGTCAACGAGCACGCCCCGATCCTCTGCTGCACCGTCGAGATGGCGCCCGACTCGGGTGACGTGCTCGTGCTCGACGAGGTGCAGTGGGCCGACGACGAGGAGCGCGGCGCCGCCTGGACGCAGCTCCTGCTCGCCGGCGAGTATCGGCACATCCGCCTGCTCGGCGCCCTCGACGCGCTCCCGCTCGTTCGACGGGCGTTCCCCGACGCCGAGCTTCAGGTTCACGAGCGGAAGCTCCCTCTCGAGTTCGTCGGCGCCCGGCAGCTCCGCGCGCTGACACCGGGAACCGTCGTCGTCGCGTTCAGCCGCAAGGCCGTGCTCGCGCTCGCGGGTGAGGTCAACCGCCTGCATTCCGACCGCGTCGCGGTGCTGTACGGCGCGATGCCGCTCGCCTCGCGCCGGGAGGAGATCGACCGTTTCCTCCACGGCGGCGCAGATGTGTGCGTGGCGACCGACGTGCTCGGCCACGGCGTCAATCTCCCATGCGAGACGTTGCTCTTCGCCGAGACGACCAAGTTCGACGGAGAGCAGCGCCGCAATCTTCTCCCGTGGGAGCTCGCGCAGATCGCCGGGCGCGCGGGCCGCTTCGGGCTCGTCGAGCGCGGCCACGTCGGCGTGCTCGTCGGCCTCTCGTGGGCGAACGCCGATCCCGATCTCGTCGAGGACGCTCTCGAGCCGCACGTCGACCTCCCCGAGGGCCATCGCGGCTACCGGATCGTCGACGAGGCGCGGATCGGTCCTCGCCTCGGCGATCTCGGTGTCGAGGAGGCGCGTGACCTCGATGCCGCGCTCGCCGCCTGGCACCGCGTTGCGACCCGCGACTGGGCGCACGAGCACTGGCTCGCTGTCGAGTCGCTCCAGCCGATCCGCGGGCGGATCGCGGTCGTCGAGCGGCATCTGAGAGAGCGCGGAAGGCGCCTCGGCCTCGAGGACACGTGGAAGCTCGTCAACGCGCCCATCGATCCCGACGGCGCCGAGATCCTGGGTGTCCTGGCACTCGCGGTCGCCGGAGACCGGGACCAGCGGCACCTCCTCCAGTTCCTCCTCGATCCCGCCCGCCTGCGCGACGCCTCGCTCGAGGAGGCGGAGGAGGCAGGGCGCGTCGCTGCGATCCTCCGTTGGTTCGCCCTCCAGTACCCCGGCGTCGGCGGGGTGACGATCGAGCGGGCCGCCGCTCTCGAGCAGACGGCCGCCGAGCGGGTCGTCAGGCGCCTCGCCGTCGAGGTGCGCGACGGCAAGGTCGGCCGCTGCCGCTCGTGCGGGCAGACCTGCCCGCCCTGGTACCCGCTCTGCGATCGCTGCGCACGGACCCGTCGTCGTTAGCAAGAGGCTGTCCCGCACTCGGACACCGGTGCACGTGTGCCGACTAGAGTCGAAACCGTGGACGCCGCTGAACTCCGCTCTGCACCGCTGTTCGCCGGCCTGAGCGAGGACGGGCTCGACCGTGTCGCCGCGTCCGCCGCCGAGCTCGAGGCCGGGGTGGGCCAGGTGCTCGCTCTCCAGGACGACCCCGGCTCGGGGATGTTCGTCATCCAGGAGGGAACGGTCGCCGTCGAGCTGCGCTCGGGAGCGCTCGAGCTCGGGCCCGGAGACTTCTTCGGCGAGCTCGCGCTCCTGGTCGAAGACGGCGCCCGCGTCGCCCGCGTGCGCGCCACCTCGCCGGTTCGCTGCATCTCGATCCCGCGCGACGATTTCCTCGCCCTCGTCGAGACGGAGCCGAGCTTCGCTCTGGCGATGCTGCGAGAGCTCGCGCGCCGGCTGGTCGAGGCCCGGGCCGCGGTCTGACAGCCGACCCGCGAGGCGCCGTCCCTACACTGGCGCCGTGCCCGACACGAAGCTCATCACCGACAACCGCCGCGCGCGGCACGACTATCACCTGCTCGAGCGCTTCGAGGCAGGCCTGCAGCTGACCGGCACCGAGGTCAAGGCGCTGCGCGCCGGTGGGGCGCAGCTCGGTCAGGCCTACGCCGAGATCCGGGACGGCGAGGCATGGCTCGTCGGGGCGTCGATCTCGGAGTACGCGCAGGGAAACATCTCGAACCACCGGCCCGAGCGCGACCGCAAGCTCCTGCTCCATCGCCGCGAGATCGATTCGCTATACGGCAAGGTGCGCGAGAAGGGCCTCACGCTCGTTCCGACGCGCCTCTACTTCAAGGACGGGCGCGTGAAGGTCGAGCTCGCGCTCGCGCGCGGCAAGGAGCGGCTCGACAAGCGTCGCGACCTCGCCGATCGCGACGCGAAGCGTCAGATGGAGCGCGCGCTCAAAGCACGGCGCTGAGCCTCGAGGATCAGTCGCGGTCGGGCGGGTCGGCGGAGCGTAGCATCGCCTCAGCGGCCCACTCGACGTCGGGGTCGACCGTCGAGTCCCAGCGGCTCACCTCGGCTCGTGCCCAGCGCGCCCAGCGCGACGCGGCCCGCGCTTGCTCGATCGAAAGGGTCGCCAGCAGCGCATTGACGTGGATGCGCTCCGGAAAGAGTCCCTCGCCCCGGGCGTACTCGCGGCCGAGCGCGGCGTAGTGCTCGATCACCTCGTCGGCATCAGCCTCGACCCGACCGATCACCGCCAGCAGAGCGTCCTTCGTCCCGTAGTTCGCGAACAGGAGTCGGAGGTGCGGCTCGGACTCGAGTCGCTGCCCGGCCGACGGTGTCGCGAGCCACTCCCCGAGAGCCGTGCGGCCGGACTCCGTGATCGAGTAGACGGAGCGCTTGCGATCGCCCGTCCACTCCTCGTGCGCCTCGGCGTACCCCGCCTCGACGAGGCGCTTTGGCTCGGCGTACAGGTTGCTCTCGGCCCGCGGCCAGAAGTAGTGCAGCGAGCGCCGCATGAGCTTCGCGAGGTCGTAGACGGCCCACGGTTGGATCGCCAGCAGCGAGAGGACGGCGTACGAGGTGGTTGTCAGACGTCGAGTTGACATTTACTCCGAACAGGAGTATATATCACTCCTATCAGGAGTATCCGCAGCGGCGCGGAGACTTCGCGAGAAGGGAGCGTTGATGGTGACTTCGAACCTTCGGCTCGCAGGATCCACGGCCCTGCTCATGGTGGTGGCGGTTCTGGTCGTGCCCGTCGCAGCGGCCGACGACTGGGGGCGGGATCGGGCGGCGTCGACCGCGATCGTGGTCGACGACGCCCTCGATCCTGCGATCCGAGGAGCGCTGCTCGCGCGCTCGACCTCCCCGGCGACGTCGGTTGAGGTCGAGACACCGGTCCCGTCGGCGACGACGGCAGACGGCTTCGCGTGGGAAGCCGCGGGGGTTGGTGCGGGCGTCGCGCTCGTCTGTGTGCTGCTCGTCGCGGGCTGTGCGATGGTTCTCGGACAGCGCCATGACCGCATCCAAAGCGCGTAACCGTGCCGTGATCCGGGCGCCTCGGCGCCCGGATCCCGGTCGCTCGGGCGCCGTCACCGTCCGGCTGGCCGAGCTCGGGGAGCTCGAGGAGGTCGCGTCGATCTTCGCCCCGAGTCTCGCGCCGTACCGCGGTCACGCGGGCGACTGGATCCTCGACGAGTACCTCGCCGAGCTTGTGAGGGTTCACGACCGTGCACGAGTTGCGGAAACCTACGTCGCGATCGACGACGGCCGAGTCGTCGGCTCGGTCGCGTTCTACCGCGACGTCGCGCTCGAGGGCTGGAGCAACCTGCCTGGAGGGTGGGCTGGGCTGCGGGCGCTCGCAGTTCACCCGGCGGCGCGAGGCAGGGGAGCCGGCCGGATCCTCGTCGAGCGCTGCCTCGAGCAGGCTTGCGCGGTGGGTGCGCGGACGCTCGGGCTGCACACGATCGACCTGCTCGTCGATGCGATTCGCCTCTACCAGGCGATCGGATTTGTCCGGTGCCCCGAGTTCGACCTGCGGGCGGCCGACGTCTTCGGCGGGCCCGACGACGACCCGATGGTGGGTCTGGCCTTCCGCTACGACCTCGGAGCGAGTGGCCCGCGCAAGGTGACAGAGCCTGGCTCGACGACGTAGCCGTGCCGCTGGTTGAGGCGGCGGATCGGCTCGTTTCGCTCCTCGTTCTGCGTCTCGAGGCGCTCGTAGCCGTTCTCCTTCGCCCACGCGATCTCGGCTGCCTTGAGCGCTCCGGCGATGCCGCGGCCGCGCCACGCGCGCCTGACTCCGGTGATGTCGTGCATCGCAACGTGTGGCCTCGCCCGTGACAGCGAAAGCTTTGCGTAGGCGACGACCTCGTCACCCACGAGCGCCACGAACGTCGCCTCCGGCCTGTCGCCGGCGCCCTGCATGTCCATCGAGAGCCACCGCTCGAACGGCGCCATCTCCGCGTCCTCCTCGCCCGGGACGTCCGGGTAGGCCTCGCGAGCGACCTCGTACATGCCGCCGGCCAGGTCGGGCCGCTCGGCCCACGTCACGAGCTCGACGCCGTCTGGGGCGACGACCTGCGGCGCTTCGATCGCGGTGAGGTCGAGGGCGAGCATCGAGTTGCGCCCGACCTCGACGAAGCCGCGACGTGCCGCCCAGTCGAGCGACCGGGCATCGACCTCCTTGACCGGCCCCTGGAGCTCCGAGTAGCCGAGGCCTCGTGCCCACGTCGAGAGCTCCGCCAGCAGCGTCGAGCCGACGCCGCGCCCACGAGCCTCGTCCACGACGCGAACCTCGCCCCGCGCGACGCCCTCGGGTGAGTGCCAGCCGCCGATTCCGATTGCCGCGCCGACATCGTGCTCCCTTTCGGAAGCGACGAGCCAGATCGTCTCCTGTGCCTGCTGCTTCCAGTCGACATACCCCTCGGCGGTGTCGGCCTCGTCGAGCGCCGCTCGCATGGCGGCGACGAAACGGTCGAGCTCCTCCTCGTGGATCTCCCGGATCTCTGCCACGGCCGGAGGGTAGATGCTTTCCGCCGGAATCCGGCGAGGAGTAGGCTCACGCAGACGCTCACTGCGACAAAGGGAGGTCGCGAGGTGCGCAACGTTGCGCTCACCGTGAACGGGGCCAGGTACGAGCTCCAGCTCGAGCCGCGCGAGCTGCTCGTCTACGTCTTGCGCGAGCGACTGGGGCTCACCGGGACGACCGTCGGCTGCGACACATCGTCGTGCGGAGCATGCACCGTCCTCGTCGACGGCCTGTCGGCGAAGTCGTGCACGTTGCTCGGCGTGCAGGTCGACGGCGCCGAGATCACGACGATCGAAGGGCTTTCGTCGGACGGCGCGCTCCACCCCGTGCAGCAGGCTTTCCACGACAACCACGGGCTCCAATGCGGTTATTGCACCCCCGGGATGGTGATGGCCGCGGTCTCGTTGATCGAGGAGGGCGGCGCGACGAGCGAGGAGGCGATCCGCGAAGGGCTCGAAGGGAACCTGTGCCGTTGCACCGGCTACCACAACATCGTTGCGTCGGTTCAGGACGCGGCGGCCTCGATGGGGAGGACGGCATGAGCGCAACCGAGCAGAAGGCCTACATCGGAAGTCCCGTCAAGCGCCGCGAGGACGCGACGCTCCTCACGGGCCGTGGCACCTTCGTCGAGAACATGACCCCCGTCGGGACGGCGTTCATGGCCGTCGTGCGCAGCCCCTACGCGCACGCCCGCGTCGCGGGAATCGACCTCGAGGCGGCGCGGAAGGCGGAGGGCGTGGTTGCCGCGTTCTCGGCCGCGGAGCTCCAGGACGACTGGAAGGCCGCGATGCCGTGCGCGTGGCCCGTCACCGAGGACATGAAGAACCCCGCGCACTACCCGCTCACCGACGTCGCGCGGCATCAAGGTGACGGGGTCGCGGTCGTGATCGCCGAGTCGCGCGCCCTCGCAAGGGACGCGGCCGAGCTCGTCGAGGTCGACTGGGCGCCGCTCGAGGCGATCGCCGACGTGGCGAAGGCTCTCGACGACGGCGCGCCCGTCGTCCACCCGGACATCGGCACGAACGAGTGCTACGTGTGGCAGCTCGACACCGACGCGACCGGTGAGTCACTCGAGGATGCCGAGGTCGTCGTCACCCGGAGCTACTACCAGCCACGGCTGATTCCGAACGCCATCGAGCCGCGCGGCGTCCTCGCCGTGCCGGGGCTGACTGACGACGTGACGCTCTACTCGGCGACGCAGGTGCCCCATATCCTCCGCGTGCTCGTCGCCGCGACCCTCGGCATGCCCGAGTCGAAGCTGAGAGTGGTCGCGCCCGACGTCGGAGGCGGCTTCGGGTCGAAGCTCGACGTCTACGCGGAAGAGCTACTGGCAGTGGCCATCGCGCGTCGGCTCGGCCGGCCCGTGAAGTGGCTCGAGGACCGCACCGAGAACTACCTCGCGACGATTCACGGCCGCGACGTCCTGACGGAGTACACGCTCGCGGCGAAGAAGGACGGGACGATCACTCACTGCCGCGCGCGGGTCAAGGCGGCGATGGGCGCGTATCTCCAGCTCGTCACCCCGGGGATCCCACTGCTCGGGGCCTGGATCTACGCCGGGCCGTACGCGATCCCGAACTACTCCGTCGAGTTCATCGGCGTGTTCACCAACACGACTCCGACCGATGCGTACCGGGGCGCCGGCCGACCCGAGGCGACGTACGTCATCGAGCGAACGATGGACGCGCTCGCGGACGAGCTCGGTATGGACCGGATCGAGCTGCGCCGCAAGAACTTCATCACCGAGTTCCCCGCCACCATGGCATCGGGCCTGACGATCGACTCCGGCGACTACCACGCGTCGCTCGACAAGCTTCTCGAGCTGCTCGACCTGGACGCACTCCGGGCAGACCAGGCCAAACGGCGCGACAACGGGACGGCGAAGCAGCTCGGCGTCGGGTTCTCGACCTACAACGAGATGTGCGGCCTCGCGCCGTCGCGAATCCTCGGCGCGATCCGCTACGCGGCAGGCGGCTGGGAGCAGGCGACGATCCGCTACCTGCCGACCGGCTCGGTGCAGGCCATCACCGGGACGTCGCCGCACGGGCAAAGCCACGAGACCGCGTGGGCGCAGATCGTCGCCGACGGGCTCGGTTGCGACATCGACGCAGTCGAGGTCCTCCACGGCGACACCTCGATCGCCCATCACGGTCTCGACACCTACGGCAGTCGAAGCCTTCCGGTCGGCGGTGTCGCGCTCTGCTACGCGGTCGAAAAGCTCGTCGAGAAGGCGCGCCAGATCGTCGCGCATCAGCAGGAGGTGTCTCCCGACGACCTCGAGTTCGCCGACGGCACGTTCACCGTGAAGGGATCGCCCGACAAGGAGACGACGCTCGCCTCGGCCGCCTGGGCTGCGTGGGTCGCGCACGACCTCCCGGAGGGCATGGAACCGGGCCTCGAGGCGACTGCCGCGTACGATCCGCCGAACTTCTCTTGGCCGGGCGGCGCACACGCCGCCGTCGTCGAGGTCGATACCGAGACGGGCGACGCGCGACTGATCCGCTACGTCGCCGTGGACGACGTCGGCACGGTCGTCAACCCGACAATCGTCGACGGGCAGGTGCACGGCGGGATCACGCAGGGGATCTCGGCGGCGCTCTACGAAGAGGGCGTCTACGACGAGGAGGGGAACCTCCAGACGTGCAATCTCCTCACGTATCTCGTCCCGTCCGCTGCCGAGCTGCCGTCGTTCGAGCTCGAGCGGACGGAGAGCAAGAGCCCGACGAACCCGCTCGGTGTGAAAGGGGTGGGGGAGACGGGCACGATCGCCGCGGCGCCCGCCGTGATCGGCGCGGTGCTCGACGCGATCTCCCACCTCGGTGTGAAGGACATCCAGATGCCGGCCACGCCGGAGCGTGTCTGGCGCGCGATCCAGGAGGCGAAAGCGTGATCCCGGCACGGTTCGACTACGACGTCGCGGAGAGCGTCGAGCACGCGATCGAGCTGCTCGGCGCGGGCGGAGGGGACACCACCCTGCTCGCGGGCGGGCAGTCGCTGATCCCTGCCCTGAGGCTCCGAATCGCGCGTCCCGCGAAGCTCGTCGACCTCGGTCGCCTCACCGACCTCGCGTACGTGAAAGACGACGGCACGCATGTCGCCATCGGCTCGATGACGCGTCACCAGACCGTGGCGAACGACCCCTTGCTCGTCGAGCACTGCCCGATCGTCTCCCACACGGCAGCGCAGATAGGAGACCCGCAGGTGCGTCACCGGGGGACGATCGGCGGCACGCTCTCTCACGGCGATCCGGCCTCTGACATGCCCGCAGTCGTTCTCGCGCTCGGCGCCGACCTCGTGGCCCGGGGCAAGAGCGGCGAGCGGGTGATCGCGGCGACGGACTTCTTCACCGGCGTCTTCGAGACCGCGCTCGAGCCCGACGAGGTGCTCGTCGAGGTGCGCGTTCCGAAGCTCTCCGCGTCCACAGGGTGGGCCTACGTGAAGGCGAACCGTCGCGCGCAGGACTGGGCGACCGTCGGCGTCGCCGCGCTCGTGCACCGCGACGACGGGAAGGTCGCGGGCGCGTCGATCGGGCTCGCCAACATGGGCGGCACCCCGCTCCGCGCGCGAGCCGCCGAAGATGCGCTCGCCGGCGGCGCGTCGGTCGTCGACGCAGCTGCTGCCGTGACGGAGGGTGCCGACCCGCCGAGCGACCTCGCCGCGTCCTCGGAGTACCGCGCGCACCTGGCGCAGGTCGTGACGCGTCGGGCGCTCGAGGAGGCGCTGGCGGACTGAGCTTCCTGGTTCCTGGTGCCTGGCTCGAGCCAGGCACCGTGCGCGCTAGAACCCGATCGGCGACTCGAGCGCCTGCGCCAGCGCGTCCTCGGGCCGCAGGTCCTCGTCCTCGATGATCAGCCGGTGCGTCAGGACGTACGGCGCCATGGCCCGGGCGTCCTCGATCGTCGCCGCCTCGCGTCCTTCGAGGCGTGCGTGCGCCTTCGTCGCGCTCATCAGGTGGATCGCCGCGCGTGAGCTCGCGCCGAGCATGACGCCGTCGATCTCGCGCGTCTTGCGGACGACGCCGACGACGAAGCGTGCGACCTCGTCGGGGACGAGCGTCGCGTCGAGCTCGATCCGGGCCTTGTCGAGCCCGACGATCCCGAGCAGCGGCATGATCTCGCCGAGCATGTCCGGCGTGACCCCCGTGTGCGGGAGCCGGAGCATCTCGACTTCCTTCTCGATGTCGCAGTAGTCGATGTAGATCTTGAACAGGAACCGGTCGAGGTTCGACTCCGGGAGCGGGAAGACACCCTCCTGCTCGTACGGGTTCTGCGTGGCGATCACGAGGAAGGGATCCGGAAGGCGGTGGACGCGCCCTTCGATGGTGACGGCTCGCTCCGCCATTGCCTCGAGGAGGGCGGACTGGGTGCGCGGCGGGGTCCGGTTGATCTCGTCCGCGAGCAGCACGTTGGTGAACACCGTGCCGGGCATGAACTTCGTCTCGCCGGCCCGGGTGACGTTCTCGCCCACCAGCTCCCTCGGCGTCGTGTCGGGTGTGAACTGGACCCGGTTGAAGTCGGCGCCGAGGACGTATGCGGTCGCACGGCCCAGCAGCGTCTTGGCCGTACCGGGCGGCCCCTCGAGGAGCACGTGCCCTCGGGCCATCGCCGCGACGAGCAGCAACTCCACGGCATGCCCCTGGCCGACCACGACCTTGCCGACCTCTTCCTTGGCCCGCTCGCGCAGAGCGGCCAACCCCTCGTACGGAACCGTGACTGCCACCTTCGCCGTCCTCCTCGGATTGTTCGTCACTGACGATACTCGGCGCGGCGGCGCATGTCCTGAACGCCCGATCGAGCAGTAGCACGTTGTGGTGTTTCATCACAAGGCCCCTGCTGTCGCTCACGCCCGGGTATCCTTCGAGGGAACATACGGGGGCGACCAGGTCTCGACGTGGTCGATTCTCCGGTCGAGCAGCGAGCCGAGGTCGCCGGTCGGCCTCGTAAAACAACCGGCACAAAAGCAAGTGCGAACAAGAACGAACTCGCACTCGCCGCCTAGTCGAATCTAGGTCAGGCGACGTCCCATCCCGGTTCGGCCCGAGACCGGGGACGGGACGCCAACAATCGGGCTAGGAGCCGGAGGAGCGCCAATCGCCGAAGGCTCGACACCCAAAGGATAGGCTGGCCCGCCGGTAGGGTGTCCGCCTCCGGCCGTCGGGCGAGATCCAAGCGCGGACTACGCTCGTAGACGATCGGCCGGTGCGTCCGCGGACGCGGGTTCGATTCCCGCCGCCTCCATCAAATCGCGATTTGCAGGACTTTTCTGGTAGGGCGGGGGAATGATTCACTCGCCCTCCAGAACGGCCCGCATCGTGTCGGCCAGCTGGTCGATGTCCCAGTCGGCGTAGATGTCGCCGGTCGTCGAGATAGAGGCGTGCCCCAGCAGCTTCTGCGCTGCTTTCAGGCTCCGGTCGCGTCGAGCACGCGCTGACCGGCGGTGTGCCGCGCATCGTGCGATTCCGGACACCCGACGGGATGGCGTCAGGCGTTGCTCCGGCTGTCCGGGATTACGGGCTGGACAGAGCGGCCGGACAGGAAGGCGATCAGCCGCGCTTCGGCAACGTCATCCAGCCGCCGTCACCGATGAAGCCGGGTGGCAGACGTGTTTGAGGTCTCGTCAACCTGAGGTTCTAGGCGACGATCGTCATTTGCGTGTATGAATTCGGGAGGGGCTGGCCCGGAAGGGGTAGCCAGGGGGAGGTATCAGGGGGATGAAAAATGGATGCAGGTCTGCTGCGCGCAGAGCCGTTGGCTCCTGCGCTACATCAGCGTGTAGATGGCGAGGGCGATCAGCGCCCACACTCCGACGGACATCAGCAGGGCGAAAAGCAGGCCGAAATTGAACGGCGGGCGGGCGGGGCGCTCCATCGCGCGAGCACCCTACTCCTCGTGGCGGGCGTTGGGATCACGCAACTCGTCTGGGTAGCCACGCTCGGATACGGGGCGGTCTGGGCCTGGCAGCTGCTCCCTCTCTAGCTCGGCGCGGCGAGGAGCGCGATCACCACTCTCGCGACCGCCGGCGCCCCGCCTCGAGCTGGAGCTCGCGGCGCTTGCGGTGACGAGCCGTCGCCCGGTTCCCGCCCACGGGACAGTCACGCGAATGCCGGTGCTCAGGCCCGGCGTAGCGAAGCCCGTCGCCATCGACGTGGCCGAGATCCAAGCCTGGCCCGGCAGGATCGGCCGGTGGCACCGGGCGCAGTTGTAGAGGCCGGCCGCGACCGCGGGAGCTGGAGCCCGCCCCCTGCTTCGCGAGCATGTCGGCCCGGTACGGGACAGCCTTGTCTGGCGAGCCGGTTGTCGGTCAGGTCAGCGCTCGTTCGAGCAGACACGGTCATCCGCGCCGACCAGACTGTCGAAGAGCGTGTCGTAGGCGGCGTCCTGCTCCTGGTTGTACGGGCCAAGCGGCGGACCCTCCCACTGCACGTCGGGCGTCACGCCCGGCCCCATGGCGGTGACGCGGTGCAGGTCGCCGACGGCTGGGCCACGGGGCGCACTGTCCGGGTATCCGGGCGGCGGCGCTTGAGGCACGAAGCTGTAACAGAACGCGCCATTGCGAAGATGGAGCACCTTTCCGGCGTCATGTCGCCAGCCAGGGCCATAGACCGAGTTGCGCGTGTCGATATAGACGTAGCGTCCATACGCGTCGCGCTTGGCCACCGACGGTGTCCGCGTTCCGAAGACCGGCATCCCCGCATAGGTCAGCCGCCCGAAGAGACCCTGCCAGTGGCCACCGTACGTCCAGTTCTGCGACACCTCAAGCGACGCGACCGGGCCAGACCAGTGCGACAGGTGGAATTCCATCGCGGCCTGATTCGGCTTCCATGGGTCGAAGCCACGCATCGGCAGGAGTCGCTGCCACGCCTGCACAGCCCAATGCGTCCCGTCCGGCGCCGTGCACGCCGCAATGAGAAACGGCAGCGGCGGCCCCGTGTATGGCCTGCACCGATCGACGAAGCGTGCCCAGACGGCGCGGCCGCGCGATTTCCAGCCGCCGCTGTAATCACGCCGAAACGACGTCTGCGGCGACTGCGATCCCGAAGGGAGCGCGTTGATCGCTCCCCACACGAGCAAGTGGCGCCGGTTGCCCTTTGCGGTGTACGAAACGAGCGCAGTGGAGCCGTTGACCTGGAGCGTCAGATCCTGCGCATCGACGGCGAAGATCTCCGAGGCCGTGGCCGGAGCGGCGAGGATCAGCGCGGCAGCAGCTACCACAAGCGATCTCAAGGCCGGAGTAGGGTAGCGCGCATCGGCGACAGAGACGTTCGCCCGGAGCGGCCTCGTCGCGGGCCCAGAGCTCGCCCTCGGTGAACGCCGCCGCGTAGCCGGACAACCCAGAGGCGGCGGGAATGCAACGCGGGTTCGATTCCCCGCCCTCCACTCTCACGGCCAACTCTGGCCCCGATGTCTCAGTAGTGGCTGTTGTTCCCGAGCGCGTCGCCGCGGCCGAGCTTGCGGCCGGACGTGTCTCCGATGTCGAGGTACGGCCACATCACCAGCGTGTGGTCGCTCTTCGAAGAGTTCGTGACGTGGTCGAACTGGATGGCGTGGCCGATCTCGTGTGCTGCGACGGACTGGATGTCGTATGCGCTGGAGGCGCCGGTCGTCGACCACTTGAACTCGGTGTTGAACCGGATGTCCGCCTCGACCGGGTAGCCCTTCTGGTCATACGCGATCACCGTGCACGCGAGCGCCCCGCTGCAGTCCTGGTCGTTCTTCAGGCTGCCCCAATCGACCGTGCTGTAGCCGTCGTGCTTGGCTGCGCGAGATGTCTTGCCCTCGTAGTGCGCGGGCGGGTTCGCCTGGTCGTCGATGCCGCACCAGTTGACGTTGTTCGTCCACTGGCTCTGCGCGTTCCGGACAGCAGTGACAACCGTCTCGCGGTCGATCCCCGGTGCCGTCGCGCCGATCCACCACTTCCTCGTCGTCCGCCAGTACGTCGTCCCGATCGACGCCTGGGATGAGCTGTCGCACTTCACGTCCGACCCGGTCTCCGCCGGAGTCACGGCATACACGGCATCGGAGGCGCTCCGCAGCACCCCGGACTGCCGGAAGAACGCCACCGAGAGGACGCGTTGCTGCGAGTCGCTGTACAGGCGTGCGAATCGGCTCCCGTCGCTGCGATGGAGCGTGCAGAGCGACAGCCGCCCGGCCAGCCGACGGGCAGCGTGACCCCCGGCGGGGATCCTGAACGCGAGCTCGCCTCGGACCGGCGGCGGCAGACGCAGGCCGCATGGCCGGGTGACAGCGGCAGCGCTCGGCGCCCGAAGCGCGACGGAAGCGGCATCTTCCGCGGCGCTGCCGGCGCACGCTGCGGCGGCGACCATGATCCCGACCGGGACGAGGCGGCGCACGAAGAACGGCATTCAGCCGTGCGTGCCGAAGCGCGGCGGGTAGAGGCTTCGGAAAATCATGCTCCAAGTATGCGGCGAGTGAGATCGACGCGGTCACCGTGGACGACTGACCGTCCGACCATCGTTCGTGTCCCTGTAAGACTGCGACGATCATCCGATTCATGGCAGGGACGTCGCATGACAGGGCTGCGTACTTCAGTCGCGCTGCGATGGGCCAGCGGCTGGCCGGGTTCATCTACGGCACGATCATCGTCCTCGCGGTCGTCGTGGCGGCGGCGCAGGCGTACCCGGATGACGCCGCACGCATCGCCGCGATGGTGGGTGTCACGTCCGTCGTCTTCTGGCTGGCACACGTGTATGCACACGGCGTCGCGGAGAGCGTCGCCGAAGATCAACATTTCTCACTGAGTCGTCTGCGGCGCATTGCCCAGCGCGAGGCGTCGATAGTGGAAGCCGCCCTGCCGCCCTTCACCGCCCTGGTACTTGGCGCCTTCGGCCTACTCTCCACGAAAGCCGCGGTCTGGCTTGCGATCGGCCTCGGTCTGGCGGTTCTCGTCGTGCAGGGGATCATCTTCGCGCGAGTCGAGGGCCTGGGTCGCATCGCGACGCTGGTGGTCGTCACCGCGAACCTGGGCCTGGGTCTCGTGCTGGTGGGCCTGAAGCTGTTCGTGACCCACTAGCGGTCACTGTCGTCTAGCTGGTCACCCCGATGCCGAGCACGCCGGACCTCGATGGGTGGCTCGGCGGCGACCCCGCGATCCAACTAGGTCGTGCGGCTGCTGCGTGCATCGCGGGCGACGGCACGCCAGTGAGCGTCGTCACCGGGCCCGTGCTCAGCGGCTGCGTCGAGCGCCACGCGTTCCGCGCCGGTGAGCACGCGAACGAGACAGAACTCGTTTCCGAAAGGATCCTGCATGACCGCCCAATCGATCAGCGGGCGTGCACCCTCGTAGTCGTGTGGTACGGGGTAGAGGGTCGGTGGGTACTTGAGACGGCCGCCGATCCTCTCGACCTGCTCGATCGCCGCGTCGACGTCGTCGACGCCGATGTCCATGTGCGCTCGATTCGCTGCCGGGTCGATGCGTCGGGCGACGTCGACTGCCGCCGGGTCAGACAGCTTCGCCGTCGCCACCCGGTGAAGGATGATCTGGTGCTGCCAGGTCGTCTCGTCCTCGTAGCCCAGGTACGCGAAGCGATCGGGCCAGGGAGACGAGATGCGCGGAATCCCGGTCAGCTCCGACCAGAACGACGCGCCGACCTCGAGATCCTCGACATCGATCGCGAAGCAGCGAAGCGTCCCGATGGCCATGCATCCTCATCCTGCCGCACCGCCGTCTCGAGGACGGTCGATGCTTCGCGGCCACGTTTCTACGCCGTCGATCTCCGCGGATGAGTTCAATCGGCGCGGATGGCCACCAAGCCGGGCCGATCGGAGTCCTCGACCGGTGGCTCGTCGTGCCAGATCCACCACTCGTACGGTGGGGTCTGCGGGTAGCCCTCGGGCGAGTCCTCCCACGTCTCCTGGCGCCCGAGCGCGGTGATGTCGAGGTAGCTCCACGTACTCCCCATCGCTTCGTCGCCGCGGGCGTCGACGAAGTAGGTGCGGAAGACGCGGTCGCCGTCGCGGATGAAGGCGTTCGTGCCGTGCCACTCATCGACGCCGAAGTCGGAGTCGAAATCGTCCGCGATCGTGTACCACGGGATCCGCTCCCAGCCCATCCGCGTCTTCACGCGCTCGATGTCCGGCTGTGGGGCCCGCGAGACGAACACGAGACTCGTGTCGCGGACATGCAGATGGGCGGGGTGGGCGACCTGGTCGGCCACCATGGAGCAGCCGATGCAAGCGTGCTCGGGCCAGCCGGACACGCCGGGCTCGAAAAAGGCGCGATAGACGATCAACTGACGGCGGCCGTCGAACAGGTCGAGCAGGCTCACCTTGCCCTCCGGCCCTTCGAACGCGTAGGTCTTCTCGACCGCCAGCCATGGCATCCGCCGACGCTCGGCCGCCAGCGCGTCGCGAGCGCGCGTGAGCTCTTTCTCCTTCACGAGCAGCTGGTCGCGTGCAGCCTCCCATTCCTTCGCGGACACGATTGGGGGCGTGTTCATCGCGGTACCTCCTTGCTCCGGCGTGCTCCAGCTCGAAGCGTGGTTCAGCAGCAGATCACGAGATCCTCATCAGGTCGTTCCCGAACCATGCAGGTCAAACCCAATGGGACCGGTACCCCACCTTAACCGAGACGTTTCGGCCGTCAGCAGGGTGTCGGATGCGACCTCGGCAATTGGAGAGCGGGACGAGATGGGCGTTCTCCATCTCGTCCACGCTCGTCTGAGACCGCGGCACCGGCCTCACGCCGCGATCTTCTCCAGCAACGCGTCGACGCGCGCGAAGCCCGCCTTCGCGCCCTCCTCGACGCCGTACTGCATGGTGGTGTCTCGCTGCTCGGTCGTCTCGAAGCGCATCGTCTGGGTCAGCTTCGTCTGCTCACCGAGATCGTCGAACTCGAGCGTCTGCAGGTGATTCTGGAACGTCTGCACGAGGCGGGCGGGTGGGTCGACCTCGCGAAACTCGCCCTCGACGACGCCGAAGCCCGTCTGGAACCGGTAGCTGCCGCCGGGGCGGACGTCCATCTCCTCGACGACGGTGCCGTCACCCCACCATTCGGGGATCAGCTCCGGATCCGTCCAGACGGAGAAGACGTGCGCCCGCGGAGCGTCGAAGATCCGTTCGACGCGGATCTCGAGCTCGTTCGGGGTGGTGACGATGGTGCTCATCGTGCTCCTTTCGTGCGTTGGACAACCTGCGCGAAGCGGTCGAGTCGCTGCAGCCACGCGCTGATGCCTTCGAAGGCATAGGGCACGAGTGCGCAGCTGCGGGATCGACCGACCTTCTCGGTGGCGACAAGGTCCGCCTCCTCGAGCAGCCGGATGTGCTTCTTCATCCCGGTCAGCGACATACCGAATGGCTCGGCGAGCTCGCTGATCGTCGCGCTCCCGGCGCCGAGCCGTTCGAGCACGGCGCGCCGGGTCGGGTCGGCGAGGGCCGCGAACGCGCGGTCGACGGTCGGCGGATACTGAACCATTAAGTTCAGTATTGCAGAACTGTCCGGACGGGGCAAGCGTGCCGTGGCATGTCTCGCCCGGTACCCTCGACTGCGTGACGCGCCTCCTCGCGTTGCCGCTCGTCCTCGCTGCGCTCGTTGCTGCCGATGCGACTGCCGCCGAGCCGCCCTATGCGTCATCCGTGCGATCGTTGCCCGCGTCTCTCCGAGCCGATCTCACGGGCGAATCGTGGCGCCCGGGCTGCCCGGTCGCGCTCTCACAGCTCCGGCTGCTCACGGTGTCTCACTGGGGCTTCGACGGTGGTCGGCACACGGGCCAGCTCGTCGTGAGTCAGGATCACGCGGCCGGGCTCGCGAGGGTCTTCGGACGGCTCTACGAGCTCCGCTTCCCGATCCGGCACATGCGCCTCGCAGACATGTACGGCCCTCGAGGCGCGAGACCGGCGGACGGTGACATCACCGGCTCGTTCCGATGCCGGCAGGCTGTCCCGTCTCCGTGCACGGGCGGAAGGGCCAGCGGGAACTGGTCGAACCACGCGTACGGGCATGCGATCGACCTGAATCCCGTCGAGAACCCGTACGTCGGCTGCGGGCGGACGCGCGACCGGGCGAGCGCGAGGTACCTCGACCGCTCCCGCCTGCGCAAGGGGATGGTGACCCCCGCGGTGGTCCGTGCCTTCCGCTCGATCGGGTGGGGCTGGGGCGGCGACTGGACGGGTGAGACGAAGGACTACATGCACTTCTCGACGAACGGCCGCTAGCCGCCGGCGTCGACGTCATCCAGGCACGCTCTCGGGCCCAGGAGGCCAAAGTCATCGCCTCGTAGGTCGCGACAGGGGAACAGTGGTCGGACGGTCCTTGCCGTCCGTCCACCGTTTGGGACCCGACGCGCCGCTCGTTATCGTGGAGCCGTGGTCACTGAAGGCTTGACTGATGCAGCCGAGCCGGAGGAGGAGCTCCTCGAGGAGATCGACAATCCGATCGAGCGGTTGAAGCTGCTCTCGGAGAACGAGGAGGGGCTCGCCAGGTACCTCGACGCGATCGAGGTGACGACTCCACGCGAGCGCGAGATGATGCGCGAGATCTCGCGCACTCGGCCGCTCGCCCAGCCGGAGCGCTTCCCGCAGGCGCACCGCAACATGGTCGAAGCCCTCGAGTCGCTCGCCCGCCACGGGTATCACGGCACGCAGGCGGGTAGGCGCGCCGGGCCGTTACGGGCAGGCATTCGTTGGGGGGTCCAGCTCGTCGCCCGCTTCCTCGTCGTCTCGCACATCAAGAACACCTCCGAGCAGCTCCGGAACCTCTACGGCCTCAGGGAGATCCAGGCAGTGCCGGGGTCCGAGGAGCGGCGCGAGCTGCGACGCGCGCGCATGGACGCCGATCGCATGGTCGAGGCCCTCAAGAAAAAGGCGTTGGCGCTGCCGGCGTTCCTGATCGGCGGCGCCGCGCTGCCGATCTTCGCGTCGGTCGGACGGGTGACCGGCGTCCTCGGGACCACGTGGATAGCGGTCGTCATCGGCGTCGCGGGGATGCTGATCGCGCTCGCCGCCTCCTGGGTGATCCTCCGCGGAGCGGCGCTCGCCTCGCGTCGGATCCGGCTCGCGACGCGCGGGCCGATGCATGCGCTCTGGAACGCGATCGGCTGGTGCGGCAATCCGCCGAAGGACTCGACGCGTACGTTCGTCCTCATCTCCGTCGGTCTCACGGTCGGCTGCTGGATCATCGTGCCGATCCTCGTCGCGATCGGCCTGGCGACCTGAGAGGGGCGTAGACTCGCGCCGTGCGGAGATTCTGGAACCGCCCGCTCGGCTCGAAACTGATCCTCATCCTGAGCGTCGCGTTCCTCATCGAGATGGTCGCCCCGTGGCAGCGGATCTGCGCGATCACGAGCGGGAACGATCCGCGCATCTGCGGCTGGAGAACGGGCTACGAGGGGACTGACTTCGGCGTCTACGCAGCGATACTGGCCGCGGCGATCCTCGTGTGGGAGCTGCTCCCGGTCCTGATCCCCAAGCTCTCGATGCGCGGCTGGCCGACGGCCATCGTGACCGCGATCCTCTCGGTCGCGCTCGCCGTTTGCACGCTCGTGAAGCTGATCAAGGACAACGAGTTTCAGACCATCTGGGCGTGGATCGGCTTTGCGATCTCACTCGCGATCATGCTGACCGCGCTGATCCGTGTCCGCTTCCGGTGGGAGCTGCGGCACAAGGACCAGGCAGTGGCGCCGACGCCCACGCCGCAGGCGGGAACGCCGCCGGGCGGCGGCGGATCAGCCTCGTAACTCGCGGAAACGCTCGACGATCAGGCCAGGACGCGGCGAGCCTTCGAAGGAGCGCCACTGCCAGAGGCGGGTGACCGAGACTGATGCACAGGTGATACTCTTATTGCATCAGTAAGCGCATCGGAGATGATGCAGCATGAGCAGGAGAATCACGATCTCGCTCGACACAGTCCTGGAGGACGCACTCGACGAGGCGCCGAGGCGGCTCGGGCTCGAGCGAACCGCGGGCGACTCGGAGCGGCTGCGTGCCTATGCGCGGCTCGGGTACGTGCACACACTGGAGGGCGAGCTCGACGAGGCGAGGCTCTCGACGTACCGCGCCTGGGCAGGCGACCTCGAGCTACCTGCGGTGGCAAAGGCCGCGTCACGTCGCGCCGCGGCTCGAGGCGTCCACGAGGACGCGTAGTGCCCGGCAAGGCCCGCTGGGGTCAGGTGTGGTGGGTCGATCTCGGCCTCGACGAGAACAAGCGCTTCGTCGTCGTCAGCGAGAACGGCTGGAACGAGATCTTCCCGACGGTGATCGCGGTGCGCCTGACGACGAGCGCCAACCGTGATCCGGGCCCCGGGTTCCCGCTCGTGCGAAAGAAGCCGCCGGTGATCGCCGTGTGCGGGCAGGTGACCACGGTGCACGAGGATGACCTCATCGAGGTCGCCGACCGCCTGTCGCCGACAGAGATGCGCTCGGTCGCGATCGGACTGCTCGAGGTCACCCAGGTACACCGCGTGCTCGGGATCACCCACCCCGACGTCGCCGAGCGCGTGGGCGAGCGGCGACGCCGTCCGAGTCGCTAGAAGCTCAGGGCCAGAGCGGCGGCTGAGGCTCGAGCGCCGCCAGCGCGTTCCAGTCCTCACGCGTCGGCGTGAACACGTCGAGCACGATCGCGCCCTCCGCTCCGCCGGTCCCCGCGTGGGGCATGTTCGACGGAATGCACCAGGTCGCGCCGGGATCGAGCGTCCGCTCCTCGTCGCCGACGCGGAGGGTCAAGGAGCCGCGCAACACCATGCCGAGCTGCTCGTTCTCGTGGTGGTGCTCGGGAAGCGCGGCGTGCGGCTCGATCTCGATTACCGCCATGGTGATCCGCTCGCCGTGGATCGCCCGCGCGAGGAAACCTGCGAACAGCTGCTGCGGCGCGAGCTCGGCGATGTCGTCGAAGGCGCCCATGACGGATCAGTCTCGCACGACGTCGGGCGTCACGCGGCGACACCCTCTTGCGGGATTGCCAACCGCCGCCGTCTGCGTACGGTGAGTCGGTGTCTTCGGGGGAATCCGCCGGACCGGGCTACGACGCGACACAACACGCATGGACCAGCAAGCGGGTGCTGATGGGGACATCGCCTCCGCGGCTCGTCACCAAGCGGCCCTCCGAGCACGTCGCCGACGACGCCGACAGCGGCTGGACCGTCGGCAGCGGCGACGAGCCCGGCCTCGGACCGGATGAGTTCGAATGGAGCCCGGTCGGCGTGCTCGCGGATCGATTTCCTCACCTCGAGGAGGTCTTCCGCGCCGGGTCGGGCGCGTGGCGCTGGTCGGACCCCGACTCTCGGTACGTCAGCTCGTCCTAGTCACCCCTGAGCGCAGCACCTCCGGCCCCGTTGGCCGGGGATCGCCGTCTCCCGGCTCGGCCGTGACGCTGAGCACGGGGAACGTCGCCGGATCGACCGCAGCGGCGAATCGGACGTGCGAGCGCCCCTCCTCGTCCGGATGGAACGTGCCGGCCGAGATCCGGTTCCGTCGTCCCGGCCGATCGCCGGGGCCGACGAACCAGAGCTCGTAGTAGTCGCCCTTCGGGAGGATCGGCAGCGACTCGCTGCGGAACGCGATCACGCGACCGATCCCGGTCTCACGAACGTCGACGGAGGCCGAGGCGGCCGACCCGCTCGGCGCGGACAGCACAGCCTGCAGCTCCAGCTCTCCCGGCCGCGACCCGATGCCGACCGCGAGCACGAGCGCCGCCGCGGCCGCGGCGGCACCTACGCCGACGGCGACGGTTGGCCATCGCCAGGAGCGACGCGGCGGGCGGACAGGCGTCGCGTTCGTCGTCTCGCGCTCGACGGCTGCGAACGTCCTCCCGGCCAGCGCTGCGGGCGGTGTGGAGGACGGCGCGGCGAAGGCGAGGAGCGCCGCCGTCTCGCGGAGCTCGGTCAGCTCCGAGCGGCACTCGCCGCAGCTCGCGAGGTGACGTTCGAACGCGACGCGCTCCGACTCGGCCAGACGGCCGAGCGCATGTGCAGCGAGGTCGAGGTGTGCGTTCTGCTCAGCCAATCACTTCACGCTCCCGAAGCTCCTGCGCCAGCGCGCGCAGCGCATACAGCGTGCGCGACTTGACCGTGCCGAGCGGGATGCCGAGCTGCGCGGCGACCTGCGTCTGCGTGAGGTCCTGCTCGTACTGGAGGTCGAGCACCTCACGGTGGGCGGGGGAGAGCGCATCGAGAGCCTCGCGGACGTCGAGGCGCAGGAGGAGATGCTGGAACTCGTCACCACCGGCGACGTCCACCTGCTCGGTGTCCTCGAGGGAGGAGGGCAGAGGCCCCTTCTGTCGTCTCCAGAGATCGACCGCGGCGCGGCGGGCGAGCGTGAAGACGAACGTCTTCACCGACGAGCGCGACGGGTCGTAGCGGCCGGCGGAGCGCCAGAGCCGAATGAACGTCTCCTGGACGAGATCCTCGGCGCTCCCGCGGTCGTGCGACAGCATGAGCCCGAGCCGGTAGACGCGATGTCCGTACGCCTCGTAGAGCGCCTCCAGCGGACGACCGCGGTCGCCCGCGGCCAACCGGAGCATCAGCTCCGCCTCCTCCCGCTGCTCGCGGGTGGAGATGCGTCTCGTCGTGGATGCGAACACGGCCACGCCCAGCGAGTTCGCAGGCGGTCGCCCGAACGGTTCGACGGGGCGGGCGAGAGCCCGCCCCGTCGGTGGTGCGTGGATCAGTCCTGCCAAGCTGCGAGACCGGTGATCGTGACGTTGCCACGCCCGATCCGTCCGAGCCTCTTGGTGTCGCCGCCGGTGACGTCGACGCGGTAGAGCTCGGCGCCGGAGCGTCCGTCACGGGTTCCGGCGACGTACCCGACGTTGTCGGCGCCCGCGATGTCGAACCCGATGTCCGAGCCGAGGGCGATGTCGAGCTGCTGCGGATTCATCAGCGTCCCCGCGTTGGCCGGATTCTGGAGCCACACGCGGTCCCGCGAGGACGAGGTGTCGTACGCGAACAGCATCGTCGTCGCCGGACGGTTCGCGAAGGCCGCGAACGACGAGTTCGTGTACGCGGAGCCCACGACCGTCACGTCGGCCGGCGTGAGATCGGTGTCCGTCGCCAGCAGCGACCCGGGGTCCGGGTCGAGCCGGATGTTGTCGTCGGCGTCGCTCGTCACCCGGATCTTGTCGACCGTCGGGTTGAAGTCGAAGCCGATCCGGTCGCCGGTCAGCGCCGTCGCCGTGGACTCGAAAGCCGGCCCCTCGGCGACCGCGATCGCGGTCTGCGGATTGACGCGGTACACGACCTTGTCGCTCCCGAGCGCATACAGGTCACCGGTCGCGGGTCGGAAGTCGATCCCCTTCAGGGCGACGCCGGTCGGCAAGCCGGTGATCTGTTGCGAGCGGACCGACTCCGGCGACGTCGCGCGGAACGCGAGCAGATTGCCGGACGAGTCGGTCGCGTAGAGGATTCGCTTGGACGCGTCGTCGCGGCCGCTCTTGCCGCCCGACTTTCCGTGGCCACCCGCCGACGCGGCGAGCGGGACGAGCAGCGCGACGACCCCTACGAGCATCGCGATCCGTGTGAGTGTGCGAGAGCTCATGGATCTCCTTTCGATCGAGTTGATCCGCTGTTCGCGCTGTGGCGCGCCCGCGGTTCAACCCGATGTGCGGGAGGTCGCACGCCCTCTCGTCTAGGCTCGGCTCGATGTTCGACTACGCCGAGCGGAGGCGCCGGCTTTCACAGGTGATGGCGGCTGACGGAGTCGACCTCCTGTTCCTCGGCCTCTCGAGTGACCTCGAGTACCTCTCCGGCGTCGACCGCGGAATCCCGTTCTTCGGCCAGAGCTCGTACCCGCACGGATGGGTGGCGGGTGGCTTCTTCCGAGCGGGTGGCGATCCCGTCTACGTGCTCCCGCGCATGGTGGTCGTCTTCGACCTGCCCGTCCGGCCCGAAGGCGAGATCGTCGTCGTGAACGAGACCGACGACGGACCAGCCGTGTTCGAGCGTGTGGCCAAGAGCCTCGGAACGGGGTCGGGTGCGGTCGCAGTCGGCGACCGTGTCTGGGCAGAGACGACGCTGCAGCTTGGCCGCATCTTCGGCGCGGATCGCCTCCGCACCGGGTCCGAGCTCGTCAACCGGCTTCGGCGCGTGAAGACGGCCGACGAGCTCGACGCGATGGGGCGCGCGTGCCGCACGGTCGAACGGGCGATGGAGGCGGTCACGCCGCATGTGCAGCCGGGCGTCTCGATGTCGGAGCTCGCGGAGGAGGTCGAGCTCCAGCTTCGACGCGCAGGCTCTCGGACGCCTTCCTTCGCGACTCACATCTTCACGGGTGCGGGTCCGGGCAGCCTCGACAACCACGGCGCGAGCGCGCGCGAGCCGCTCGTCGACGGGACTGCGGTGCTGTTCGACTTCGGCGGGGTCGTGGACGGCTACTGCTCGGACTTCGGGCGCACCGTCGTCGCCGGCGAGGCGTCGCAGGAGCTTCGCGACGCGCACGCCGTGATGCTCGCGGCGTTCGAGGCCGGTCGCGCGGCATGTCGTCCGGGCACACCTGCCCGGGACGTGAATGCCGCGTGTCGCGCCCCGATCGAGGAGGCGGGACTCGGCAAGCACTTCCGGCACCGGATGGGGCACGGGATCGGGATGGACGTGCACGAGCGGCCGTTCCTGTCCGAGGAGGACGAGACCCCGCTCGAGGCCGGCATGACCTTCACGGACGAGCCGTCGATCGTCGTTCCCGGCGCATTCGGGCTCCGGATCGAGAACGTCGTCGTCTGTGCCGACGGTGGGGCGCGGGTGCTGAACGAGTACCCGAACGAGCTCGTCTGCAGCGGCTGAACGGGTGCCCTCGGTGTCCGACTCGGTCGGACACCTGGGTCGCCCGCGGGCTTGCCGCGCTACACGACGAGCACCGTGAAGGCCGTGTCCACGGCGTCCTGGCGCCCGGGCACCCACAGGTTGACGCGGAAGACGCCGCCGCCGAGGGCTCCGATGGTCGTCTCGGCGGCGCCCGAGCTCGCGGCCGCGACCTGCGCGGCGCTGCCGGGGAAGCGCACCTCGTAGACGCCGACGTTCACACGCCGGGCCTGCGGGGCCGCGCCGGCGCAGTTGAAGCGGGTGCCGACCGCCGGCCGGGCACTGGTGAACTGGTCGCCGAGGTTCGCGATGCCCTTGGTCGGGTCGCCGGGAACCGCGATGAAGCCACGCACCGCGCCCGGCTGACACCGCGCCTGGGGTCGCACTGCCTCCGTGACCGCGACGGCGGAGCCGCCCAGCGCGAAGAACAGGGCTGCGCCTGCAAGAACTGTCGACGGGGTGACGCGCATGCTGAGACCTCCGATGAGGGTGACGTTGCGCACATCCTCTCCCGCAGAGCGGACTGCTGTCGAGCGCCTCAGCTCGCCGCGTCGAGCGGGCGGGATCCGTCGACGACGAGATCGGCGCACGAGACCGGGTCGTCGCGCTCGACGTAGCGGTCTTCTGACGGCATCCACTGCTCGACCCAGGTCGCGCGTGCAGCCTCGCCGTCGCGCTCGACGCCGCGCGCGAGGCGCGTCTCGTATGGCGCCTCGAC
Organism: uncultured Actinomycetes bacterium; assembly: GCA_963839755.1. Lineage (GTDB taxonomy): Bacteria > Actinomycetota > Thermoleophilia > Gaiellales > Gaiellaceae > Gaiella. The sequence continues at coordinate 114,076 of CAWIVU010000009.1, read as the reverse complement.
CCACACACGGACGTCGTAGTCGTCCCGGAACATCCGGTGGAGCGCACAAACCCCTTCGACGACGACGATGCCCTCGGGCTTCACCGTTCGCGCTCCGCCCGGCCGCCGCGCGTCCCAGTCCCAGCTCGCGTAGCGTGCCGCCTGGCCGGCGACGAGGGCGTCGAAGACCTCGGCGCGCAGGCGGCTGAGCTCGAAGTCCTCGCCGTCCCAGAACTCGTCGGTGGAGACGATCTGAGCGCCCTCGATGCGTGAGGCGAGCGTCGACTTCCCGGCGCCGCCATGGCCGCCGATCCCCACGAACGTGAACGCTCGCACCGGTGTTGCAGCGGCGATGAGGTCGAGTACCGGCCGTGCGTCCACGGCGTTACGCTAGCCCTGACCTGAGAGCAGCTGTCCGACTGACGTCGGGCGCGAAGCCTGGAGGACCGATGAGCGAGACAACCCGTGTCGTCATCCCGTACGAGTCGATGGATCCGCTCGCGATCGGGGCGACGGACGACGAGTCGAAGAAGCACCGCGACACGCTCGAGCTCGACATCCCGACGGCCAATCTCCTCACCGTCGTCGAGCCGAACGAGCCCACGCCGGTCGACGATCCCACGGAGGCGGCACGCGCTGCGCTCGCCGAGCCCACGAGCGGGCCGACGTTCGCGGAGCTGCTCGCGGGCAAGAAGAGCGTCGCGGTCGTGATCGACAACCAGTTCCGGCCGACGCCCTCGTCCAGGCTGCTGCCGGCCGTCTTCGACGCGATCGAGGCAGCGGGTGTGACGGATGTCCGCATCTGTTGCGCCAACGGGAAGGTGTTCCCGATGTCCGAGTCGGACACCGAGCAGAAGGTGGGCCGCGAGAACCTCGGCCGGATGGAGCGGAACGGCTGGTCGTTCTCGCAGAACGACCCGCAGAACCCGGATGCCTACACGTACGTCGGCGTGTCGTCGGGCGGCACGCCGGTCTGGCTCCTGAACGAGGTCGCCGGCGCCGACCTCAAGCTCACGATCGGTCAGGCACAGGCGAACCACTGGGGCGCCGGCGGCGGCGGAAAGCTGATCCTCCCCGGGGTGGTCTCGGACGAGACGGTCGAGTCGAACCACTGCGCGTTCGTGACGTCGCCGCAGACGCACTACGGCGCGTACGTCGGGCCGATGCGCTCCGACATCGACGAGGTTGCGTCGATGTGCGGGCTCGACTGCACCATGAACGTCCTGCTCGACACCCACGGTCATGTGATCGACGTCGTCTTCGGCTCGCATCCCGAGGCGCATCGCGAGGCGATCCGCCGCTTCAACGAGATCTACGCGTACGAGTCCTTCGTCCCCGAGCACGGGCAGGCGGACATCGCGATCTGCGGCGTCTTCGCGCCCACCGACCACCTTTTCTTCCACACTGGCTGGGGCTGCATGTCGGCCGACCTCGTCGTCAAGGACGGGGGCACGCTGATCTACGCAAGCCCCTCACCCGGCGTCTCGACGGCGATCGGCGACTTCCCGGGCTTCGCGCTCATGGACCTCATGAAGCCGTACATGCCGGCCACGGCGGAGAACTACCAGCGCGTGCTCCGTGACATCCACGCGCGCGCCATCCAGATGTGGGCAGGGTGCATCTGGGTCCCGATCTACGAGGTGATGACGCGCAAGCACCTCACCGTCGTCACGCTCGAGGAGAACCTCGAGATGGCGGCCGACATCGGGCTCGAGGCGACCACTTCGATCGACGAGGCGCTCACGGCGGCCCTGGAGCGCCACGGACCGGACGCGAAGATCGTCGTGCTTCCGTACGCCCGCTACCAGCTGCCGCGAAACGCCGTGCGGATGGATCACGCCGACCGGCACGTGTTCGCGCACGCCGGCCAGACCTAGGGCGATGGACGACCCCGCGCGTCGCACGATTCCGGGGCTACGCGCTTCGGGTGCGAGCGCGGCCGACGAGGTCGCACACGAGATCCGCGGCTCGACGACGATCCTCGAGCTCCTCCGGATGTTCCCGGACGGGCGCGCGGCGAAGCTGATGGGCGAGATCCAGTTTCCGTGCGCGCACTGCGGCGGAGCGGTGCGCGAGCCGCTGACCCTCGCGGCCACGCGGCATGCACGCGATCCGCGCGCGGTCATCGAGGCGTTCCGTGCGCTCGAGAGCGACGGGCCGAGCGGCGCGCAGCTCGATCGCGCCCGCGAACGCCGTCCGCGCAAGAGCTCTCGGTAGACGATCGCGCCGTGCGATGCTCTCGCCGTGGCGGTCGCGGCTGAGCGAGAGACGTGGGTCGGCCGCTCGCTCGAGCGGGTGGAGGACGAGGCGCTGCTCCGCGGGGAAGGGCGCTTCATCGACGACCTCGAGCCGGTACCGCACGCCTGGCACGCAGCGATCGTTCGCTCCCAGCTCGCCCACGCCCGCTTCACGCTCGACACCTCGGCCGCGCTCGCCGTTGACGGCGTCCGCGGCGTCGTGACCGGCGACGATGTCGCGCGGCTGTCGAAGCCGTTCCCCGCAGGGATCGACTCGCCGGTCCCGCACTACGCCGCGGCCGTCGGAACGGCGCGTTACGTCGGCGAGCCGCTCGCCGTCGTCGTCGCCCGCGACCGGTACGTCGCAGAGGACGCCGCCGAGCTCGTCGTGGTCGAGTACGAGCCGCTCGAGCCCGTCCTCGACCCCGCGACGGCCCCGTCGATCCACGATCGCTCGTTCCACTACGGGGACGTCGACGAAGCGCTCGCGAAGGCTCATCTCGTCGTACGGGAGACGTTCCGGGTGCCGCGGTTCACGTGCATGCCGGTCGAGTGCTTCGGCGTCGTCTGCGACTGGGACGAGGCGGGCGGCCGCCTCACCGCATGGGCGAACTTCCAGGGGCCGTTCACCCTTCACGGCGTCGCGGCTGCGGCGCTCGGCCTCCGCGGCAACCGCCTTCGTCTCCTCACGCCGCCCGATTCCGGCGGCTCGTTCGGGACCAAGGCGGCGGTGCTGCCGTATGTCGTCCTCGTCGGGCTCGCCTCGCGCGCTCTCGGCGTCCCCGTGCGCTGGAGCGAGGATCGCCTGGAGCACCTCGCCGCGAGCTCCGCGTCGACGGGGCGCGTGACGACGATCGAGGCGGGCTTCACCCGTGACGGCGAGCTGACGGCGCTCCGCTACGACGCGATCGAGGACGTGGGCGCGTACGTCCGCGCGCCCGAGCCGGCGACGCTCTACCGGATGCACGGCTCGCTCTCCGGCGCATACCGCGTCCGGGACGTTGCTGCGCGGTACCGCGTCGTTCTCACGAACACGATCCCGTCAGGGCTCAACCGCGGCTTCGGCGGGCCGCAGCTCTACTTCGGGTTGGAGCGCGTGATGGCGATCGCCGCGCGCCGCCTCGGGCTCGACCACGCAGCGCTTGCCCGGCGCAATCTCGTTCCGGTAGATGAGATGCCCTACCGCACGCCGTCGGGCGCGCTGTACGACTCCGGCGACTACGAGGCGTGCCTCGACCGGGCGCTCGAGCTGGCGGAGTACGAGGCACTCCGCGCGCGAGTCGCGAGCGAGCGCGCCGAGGGGCGGCTCGCCGGCGTCGGGCTCGCCTGCGTCGTCGAGCCCTCGATCTCGAACATGGGCTACATCACGCTCGCGCAGACGGCGGTCGAGCGGGCCGCGACACTGCCGAAGTCGGGGAACGCGGAAGGAGCATCCGTCACAATCGATCCGCTCGGCGGGATCACCGTGCGGCTCGGCACCACGCCGCAGGGGCAGGGACACCGGACGGTCTGCGCTCAGGTCGTCGCCGACGAGCTCGGGTGCGCGCCGGACGAGGTGACGGTGCTCTCCGAGCTCGACACTCAGACGACGCCGTGGACGGTCGCGTCGGGGAACTACTCGTCGCGGTTCTCGGGTGTGGGGGTGGGCGCCGTCCAGGCTGCCGCACGACGCATTCGGGCAAAGGTCGACGCGATCCGGGCGCATCTCGACGAGCCTGAGATCCCGCTGCGCAAGGTCGCGGGAATGGCCCACTGGAACCCCGAAGGGCTTCCGGAGGGCATGGAGCCCGGCCTTGCTGCTGTCGCCTTCTGGGCGGCGCCGAACCTCGACCCTCCGGACGCGGAGGATCGCGTCGCCTCGTCCGCCGCGCACGGCTTCATCGTCGACGTCTGCGCCGTGGAGGTCGATCGAGAGACCGGCGCCGTGAGCGTGACCGACTACGTGACGGTGCACGACGCCGGCGTGCTCCTGAATCCCGCGCTTGCCGACGGGCAGATCGCGGGCGGCCTCGCACACGGCGCCGGTGCGGCGCTCTTCGAGCGACACGTCTACGACGAGTCCGGGAACCTCATGACGGGCTCGCTCGTCGACTACCTGACGCCCACCGCACCCGACCTGCCGACGCCGCGCATCGCGCATCTCTCGTCGCCCTCGCCGTTCACGGCGCTGGGGGCGAAAGGGCTCGGCGAGGGCAACACGATGTCGGCGCCGGTCGCGATCGCCAATGCCGTCTGCTGACGCGATCGGGCGCGACGACGTCGAGCTGCCTCTGACGGCGCCACGTGTCTGGAGCCTGATCCACGACGAGGGCGAATCGTGAAGCCCGCGCCGTTCGAGTACGTTCGCGCGGGATCGCTCGAGGAAGCGGTAGGCGCCCTCGCGGAGGGTGGGGAGGACGCGAAGCCGATCGCAGGCGGGCAGAGCCTCGTGCCCGCGCTGAACATGCGCCTCGTACGACCGAGCGTTCTCGTGGACCTGAACCACGCGGGCCTCGACGGGATCTCTGGGAACGGTGGGCTTCGGATCGGCGCCACGGTGCGTCAGGCGTCGCTCGCAGACGACGAGCGCGTCCATCCGCTCGTCCGGCAGGCGCTGCCGTTCGTCGGGCACTTCGTGACGAGGAACCGCGGGACGGTCGGAGGCTCGATCGCCCACGCCGACGGGGCGGCGGAGCTGCCTCTCTGCCTCGTCGCACTCGGCGGCGTCGTGGTCGTGGAGGGGCCGAGCGGTCGCCGAGAGATCCCGGCCGACGAGTTCTTCGTGACGCACTTCCTGACGACGCTGCAGCCGGGTGAGCTCGTCGTCGAGACCGCGTGGCCGCTTCAGACGGAGGGGGAGGCATGCGCGTTCATGGAGCTCGCGCTGCGGGCGGGCGATTTCGCGCAGTCGATGGTCGCCGTGATGCTGCGTCGCGACGCCGGCGTCGTATCCGAGGCGCGCGTCGCTGTCGGCGCCGTCACGGACCGGCCGACCCGCCTCCGCGAGGTGGAGGAGCTGCTCGTCGGGTCGATCGGCGCGGACGCTGCGGGCGAAGCCGGAGCTCTCGCGGCGCGTCTCGTCGATCCGCCCGCGACGACGCATGCCTCGGCGTCGTATCTGCGCGAGCTGACGGGCACGCTCACGGCGCGCGCGATCGAGGCGGCCGGATGATCGCGATCGAGCTGACGGTGAACGGACGCCTGGTCCGCGAGACGGCCGAGCCGCGGCTGCTCCTGACGGACTTTCTTCGCCATCGGCTCGGCCTCACGGGCACGCACGTCGGCTGCGAGCACGGCGTGTGCGGCGCGTGCACGGTGCTCCTCGACGGCGTCGCGGTGCGCGGCTGCTGCCTGCTCGCGGTGCAGGCGGACGGATGCGTCGTAGCGACCGTAGAGTCGCTTGCGAACGCGAACGGCCTGGCGCCGTTGCAGGAGGCTTTCCGGCGGAACCATGCCCTCCAGTGCGGCTTCTGCACGTCGGGGATCCTGATGGCTGCGACCGACCTCCTCTCGCGCGGGACGCCGACACGCGACGAGATCGTCGACATGCTCTCCGGGCAGCTGTGCCGGTGTACCGGCTACGCGCCGATCGTCGACGCGATCGAGGAGGTCGCGCGCGCGTGAACCTCGCGCAGTCGCTGCTCGCCGCCTGCGAGCGGCATCCCGAGCTCGAGGCGTTTCCCGGGATCCCCTACGGCGAGCTCTTCCCACGCGTGCAGCGGTATCGCAGGCGGCCTCGGCGTGAACGAGGGCGAGCGTGTCGCGGTCGTGCTCGACAACAGGCTCGAGACGGCGCTCCTCTACTGGGCATGTCAATGGGCGGGCGCAGTGCCCGTCCCGCTCTCGTGGCGGCTCTCGGAGGAGGAGCTCGCCTATTGCCTCGAGGACTGCGGTGCGGCCGTCGTGATCCGCGACGGCGATCCGCTCCCCGACGGGCCCGAGCACCCCGGCGCGCTCGGCCGGGACGAGCGCGAGATCTCGCTCCTCCTCTACACCTCGGGGACGACCGGGCGGCCGAAGGGAGTCCCGCGCTCACATGCGGCGGACCGAGCCGGCGGATTGTCGCAGGCACTCCAGCACGGCTACGGGTGGGGCGACCGGACCCTCGGCGTGATGCCGCTCTACCACACGATGGGAATCCATTCACTCGTCGCGATGCACCTCGTCGGCGGCTGCTTCGTGCCACAGGCGCGCTGGGACGCCGGCGAGGCGCTCACGCTGATCGGAGAACAGCGGATCACGTCGCTCTACCTTGCGCCGACGCTCTTCCACGACCTCGTCCACCAGCCGAGTGTCGAGTCGGCCGACCTCTCGTCCGTGCGCGCGTTGGGCTACGCGGGCGCCGCGATGACGTCGACCCTCGTGCGGCGCTGCGCGGAGGTTTTCCGTCCCGAGGTCTTCGTCAACCACTACGGGTCGACCGAGATCTACACGTTCACGATCGGTCGCGACCAGCCGGCCAAGCCGGGCTGCGCGGGCCTCCCGGCCGTGAACACGCGTGTACGGCTCGCCGACTCGGGGGAGATCCTCGTCCACCTCGACTCCGACGAAGCCTTTTCCGGGTACTGGAACCGGCCCGATGCCGACGCGAAGGCGATCGAAGACGGCTGGTACCACACGGGCGACACCGGGCACCTCGACGCGGACGGCGACCTGTGGGTGGACGGGCGCGTCGATGACATGATCGTCTCGGGCGGCGAGAACATCCATCCGCTCGAGGTCGAGGAGGTGCTCGCCGCGCACCCTGCGGTGGACGAGGTGGCGGTGATCGGCGCGGCGGACGAGCGATTGGGGCAGCGCGTTGTGGCCGTCGTCGTCGGGGCCGCCCCGGCCGAGGAGCTCGACGCACACTGCCTCTGCTCGTCGCTCGCCCGCTTCAAGCGGCCGCGTGAGTACCGACACGTCGATGCGCTGCCGAAGAGCGCATCGGGGAAGATCCTGCGACGACTGTTGCGAGACGAGGAGGGCGCGTGACGGAGTACGACGGGTTCAGGGTCGAGCGCGAGGGGAGTGTCGCGCGGGTGACGCTCGACGTGCCCGGCAAGCTCAACCGCGTGTCGATGCCTGCGCGCGACCAGCTGTCGGCGCTGTTCGCGGAGCTCGATGAGGACGATGCGATCCGGTTCGTCGTCCTCACGGGCGCAGGCGGGGCGTTTACCGCGGGCGGCGACATCGCCGGCTTCCTCGAGCGATCGCCCTGGCTCGTCTCGCAGCTCGCGCGAAACGTCGCCGCTCCCGAACGGTGCTCGAAGCCCGTGATCGCGCGGCTCGAGGGATACGTCTTCGGCGTCGGGCTCGAGCTTGCGCTCGCCTGTGACTTCCGCATCGCTGCCGACGACGTGCAGCTCGGCCTGCCCGAGGTGACGATCGGCATGATCCCCGGCTCGGGGGGGACGCAGCGGCTCGCGCGGATGGTGGGGCTCGGGCGGGCGAAGGACATCGTCATGCGGGGCCGGCGCGTTCCCGCGGACGAGGCGCTCGCGCTCGGCCTCGTCGGCCAGGTCGTGCCGGCGGGCGAGCTCGACTCGCGGGTCGCGGCGCTCGTCGAGGAGCTCTCGGCGCACTCGCCGCTCGCCCTCGCGATGGCGAAACGCGTGCTGAACGCCGCCTACGACGCGCCGCTCCACGTCGGGCTCGAGCTCGAGGGGCTCGCCTACGGCCTGCTGCAGCAGACGCACGACTTCCGGGAGGGCGTCGAGGCGTTCGGCGAGAAGCGTCCGCCCGAGTTCACGGGGGAGTGACGCAGGCACGGCCGGTCCTCGACTGCGTGTGCGCTCCAGGGTCTGTTCATCGACGCAAGGGCGCGACCATCTGTTTCGGCCTCAGCGAGCAGTTCATCGAGTCGCCCTGGGCTACGGGCGGCGGCGCCGCAGTTCGGGTTGTGCGTGCCGTGAATACCAAGGTGCGACGGCCGCGCCGCGAGTGGCTCGGGCGCGGCCGTATGCGCTCGACGGTGTTAGCCTCCGAAGGGGACCGCGACGAGCCGTCGTGTGGAGACACCGGCGAGGGGGTCCTCGCCCGGCTTTGTTGCACGGATGAAGAGCGTCAGCTGCTGTTGCTGGTCGCTGGCGGGGAAGTTGGCGTCGCGGCGGAAGACGAGGGTCGCGGTGCCGTCGTCCCCGGTGAGCTCTTCGTCGGGGATCGTGAACTGGTTGTAGGGCACGGCGGTCACGTAGACGCTCGCGCCCTTGATGTTGACGCCGCAGGTGCTCCCGACGCGTACCTTCAGCGTGAAGGTCTGCGTCCCCTCGTTGATCGATCCCGACAGCACGTCGAACGCTTCGATCTGGGTGCGCGCGGGCGGTGCGAGGTCAGCGATCGGGGCGGTCTTCAGGCTCTTGTTGGCCGGACAGCCGTTGTTCGACACCGGCGGTGGCGGCGCGGCGATGACCGCCGTCGGAACGCTGGTCGCACTGTCGCTGCCCTCGCGGTTCTTGGCGGTGACGACGGCGCGCAGCGTGTTGTCGCCGTCTGCCCCCAGCACCTGGTACGTGTTGTCGGTCGCCCCGGAAATGTTGGCGCAGCCTCCGCCGGTCTTGTCGCAGCGGCGCCACTGGTAGCTGAAGGTAAACGGCGCGGTGCCGCCCCACGTCCCGTTCGTGGTCGTCAGGTTCTTGCCGACCTCCGCTGTCCCGGAGACGACCGGCGGCCTCGTGTTCGAAGGTGCGGCCGAGCTCCGATTGGTCGCGGCCATGCCTGCCGCGGCCACGACCGCCAGCGCAAGCGTGGCGACAGCGGCGACCACGAGACGTCGTGCGATCCCGGCGTGCCGCAACCGTGGATGCCAAGGAAACCGTTGCATGGTGTCCTCCTCAGTTGTTGGTTCGCCGCCGTATGTTCTTCGCCGCTCGACGAGCAACGCCTTCCCGAACGGTGTGGGAAGCGCCGCCAGTGGCCGTTCGCGACTCGCAGGTCGCTTCCCCGGCCGCTCGCTCGGCCCCGCCTTGACGAGGCCGTCCCGCACTCGGCCGACGCGCTCGCGGCCGTGCGTCCGGTCGAGGAACTCGAGCGGGCCACGCCCATCGCGCTCGCGGGGCACGGCCCGCAGTATCGCCACGCTCCGGTGCTGGATATCCGCCCCTCCACGGGCGATCACGTCGGGCACGAAGATCAAGAAGCTCTACGGCTCAACTTTGAGGACTACACGCGGCAGTCCCGTACAGAGCGCGGTCACATAATCGGCACGAATCCGGCACGGACACGTCACTGCGAGGGCGATACCGTTGGTCTCCCCGTGGGTGGGTGGGGGTTCGGGATGGGACCAACACTGACGGCGACGTTCGGCGTTGCGCCGGACGCGCGCACGGCGTAGGTTCGGCAAAGCATGGGTGGCGTGCCAGCGGAGGCGTCCGAGTGAAGCCCGCGCCGTTCGCGTACCACGCGCCGGACTCGCTCGACGAGGCCCTCGAGCTGCTCTCCCGCGGCGACGGAGCCCGCGTGCTCGCAGGCGGCCAGAGCCTCGTGCCGCTGATGAAGTTCCGGATCGAGAAGCCCGCGCTGATCGTGGACATCAATCGCGTTCCCGGTCTCGACGTGGTCGAGCAACGCGACGGCGCGCTCCGGATCGGCGCCTTGACCCGCCAGCAGTCGCTCGTCGCGAACGACGTCGCTGCCGCCGCCCAGCCGCTCCTTCGGGCCGCCGGGCGACACGCCGGCTACCTCGCGACGCGGCACCGGGGCACCGTCGGTGGCTCGCTCGCCTACGCCGCGCCATGGGCGGAGCTGACCGCCGCCTGCGTCGCGCTCGATGCGGTGGTCACCGTTCGGTCGACCCGCGGGGAGCGGACGATCGCCGCGCGCGAGTTCTTCCTCGGCCCGCACGAGACGGCCCTCGACCCCGATGAGCTCTTGACGGAGATCGTCGTTCCCGCGCAGAGCCCACGCACGGGCGCGGGATTCCACGAGGTAGGAACGGGACACGGCGGATACCTCAACGTTGCGGCCGCGGCGACCGTGACCGCGGACGAGTCGGGAACGTGCGTCGGCGCGGAGCTCGTTCTCCTACGGGTCGCTCCGACTCCTCATCGCGTCGACGTCAGCGGCCTTCTCCGCGGCTCGTCGCTCGAGGCCGACACGCTCGACGCGGTCGACGAGCTCGTCCGCGCACTCGACCCGCCGGACGACGTGGAGGTGTCCGGCACATACCGACGGCGCGTCGCCCGGACGCTCGCCCGTCGAGCTCTCCTGGACGCCTACGAGCAAGCGATCGCGGCATGAGCGAGTCCGTGCAGGTCGAGGTCGAGGTCAACGGCACCCCTCGCGCAGGCGCCGTGGAGCCGCGTGTCACGCTTGCCGACTTCCTGCGCGACGAGCTGGGCTTGACGGGCACGCACGTCGCGTGCGAGCACGGCTTCTGCGGGAGCTGCAACGTGCTGCTCGACGGTGAGACGGTTCGCGCCTGCCTGATGTTCGCCGTCCAGGCCGAGGGGCGCTCGGTGACGACGGTCGAGGGGCTCGCCGAGCCGGACGGTTCGCTCGGACGCCTCCAGCGGGCCTTCCATGAGAACGGCGGGCTGCAGTGCGGTTTCTGCACGCCCGCGATGCTGGTCACGGCGCACGAGTACCTCCAGACACACGCCGACGGAGGAACCGACGACGAGATCCGCGAGGCGATCAACGGCGTCATCTGCCGCTGCACCGGGTACCAGCACATCGTCGACTCGATTCGGGCCGCCGCGGGAGGTGGCTCATGAGCATCGCGGAGCAGGATCCGAACGCAGCCAAGGTCGCACGCGAGACCGCGGCCGGAGATGCGCCGCGGCGCTGGCTCGGAAAGAGCCTCAACCGCGTCGAGGATCCGCGGTTCCTCCGCGGCCAGGGCCGGTACCTCGACGACATCTCGCTTCCCGGGATGCTCCATGCGTCCGTCCTCAGGAGCCCGCACGCGCACGCGCGGATCGTCTCGATAGACACGTCGAAAGCCGAGTCGCTGCCCGGTGTCGTGCGGGTGGTGACCGGCAAGGATGTCGCCGAGCGCGCAGCGCCGCTGCCGTCGTTCGGCGCCGGCCCGATCGTCCAGGACATGATCGCGACCGAGAAGGTGCGTCACTACGGCGAGACGGTCGCCGCCGTGATCGCCGAGAGCAGGTACGTGGCGGAGGATGCCTGCGACCTGATCGAGGTCGTCTACGAGCGGCTGCCCGTCGTGCTCGACCCGATCGCCGCCCGCGAGGAGGGCTCGCCGCTCGTCCATGAGGCCCTGGGGACGAACACCGCGTACGAGCGGACGTTCTCGTTCGGGGAGGTCGACGCGGCCTTCGCTGCGGCCGACCGCTCGGTCAGCGCCGAGCTGTACTGGCCTCGCTCGACCGGGATGCCGATGGACATGAACGGCGCGATCGGCGACTTCGACCCTGGCACGGGCGTCGTGACGATCCACGCCAACTCGATGAACTTCACGTACTTCCTGTGGCTGATCGCCGCCTCGCTCAAGATCCCGGCGGGCAAGCTGCGGATCGTCCCCGTCGTCGCCGGGGGAAGCTTCGGCTCGAAGTTCTTCATGCACAAGGTGCCGACGCTCGCTGGCTTCCTCTCGATGCTCGTGGAGAGGCCGGTGAAGTACGTCGAGGACCGGATCACCCACATCACCGCGAACGACCACTGCGGCTCCGACCGGCGCTACGAGGCGTCGCTCGCCTTCGACGACGACGGCACGTTCCAGGCGCTCCGCATCTCGTGCGTCGACGACTACGGCGCGTACCTCCAGTTCGGAACGGGCACCCACGGCAACGCGCTGTCGCAAATCGTCGGCCCGTATCGGATCCAGCACGTCGAGTACTCCCTCGCCGCGGTGCTGACGAACAAGAACCAGCAGGGCGCGTATCGCGGGTTCGGCGCGGAGGTGTCGAACTGGGTGCTCGAGCGACTCGTCGACCTGGCCGCCCGGGATCTCGGGCTCGATCGCGTCGAGATCCGGCGCCGGAACCTCATTCCCGCCGACTCGTTCCCGTATCGCACGCCGACGGGGAACATCTACGACTCGGGCAACTACCAGGGTGTGCTCGCGAAGGTGCTCGAGGAGGTCGATTACGACCACTGGGTCGCGTATCGCGAGCAGGCTCGCGCCGAGGGGCGTCACGTGGGCATCGGGGTCGTCGCGTCGCAGGAGCGCAGCGTCTTCAGCTCCACGGAGTTCTGGTTCTGGTTCGACGACCCGCAGTTCACGCCGACCTCGAGCCCGGAGAGCGCGAGCGTGCGCATCGATCCGACCGGACAGATCCTCGTCACGCTCCACTCGCAGTCGATGTGGGGCAACAGCCCGGAGACCGTCGTCGCCCAGGTTGTCGCCGAGGAGTTCGACGTCGATCCCGAGTCCGTCGTGATCGCGTACGCGGACTCGCAGAACGCGCTCCCGGGCACCGGTCCGGGTGGTTCTCGATACACCGTGATGGTCTCGGGCGCGGTCGCGGGCGCCTCGGCGGAGCTCAAGGAGAAGATTCGGCGGATCGCAAGCGACAAGCTCGAGGTGGCCGAGGCCGACCTCGAGTTTCGGAACGGCGCGGTCGGCGTCGTCGGGGTGCCCGACCGGCAACTGACGCTCGCCGAGGTCGCGCTCACCGCGTACATGTTCCGCCTCGACCTGCCGCCCGACATGTCGAGCGGGCTCGCCGCGCAGTCCACCTACGACCATCCGCTCACGACGCTGCCCAGCGACGATCGCTCCGACCTCGGGATCTTCTATCCGTTCGTGGGCCACGCCTGGCACATCGCCGTGGTCGAGGTCGACGTCGAGACGGGAGCGATCTCGTTCCTCCGCTATGCGGCCGTGCACGACGCGGGGACGATCGTCAACCCGCGAACGCTCGACGGCCAGGTGATCGGCGGGACCGTGCAGGGCCTCGGCACCGCGCTCTACGAGGAGATCCTCTACGACGACGAGGGGCGTGTCCTGAACGAGCATTTCGAGCACTACCACCTGCCCGCAGCGCTGGACGTGCCGACGATGACCGTCGGCCACCAGGAGACGCCGTCGCCGTACACCGCCTACGGCATCAAGGGGGCAGGGGAGGGCGGTCGCATGCTGACCCCGGCAATCCTGAGCGCGGCGATCGAGGATGCGCTGTCGCCCTACGGCGTGACGATCACGTCGCTGCCGATCAGGGCAGAGCAGATCGTCGACTGGGTCGCGACCGCCAAGGGCGACACGTAGCGCGTCTACATCCGGAACACGCCGAAGGTCGTCTCCGGCACGGGGGCGTTGGCGGCGGCCGAGAGGCCGAGACCCAGCACCCGCCGTGTGTCTCGCGGGTCGATGATCCCGTCGTCCCAGAGGCGCGCCGTCGAGTAGTACGGCGAGCCCTCGCGCTCGTACTTCGCGCGAATCTCGTCCGGGTCGGCATCGCCGACCATCGTCAGCACGGTCGCGGCCTGGTCGCCGCCCATCACCGAGATCCTGGCGTTCGGCCACATCCACAGCTGACGCGGTGCGTACGCCCGGCCGCACATCGCGTAGTTGCCCGCGCCGAACGAGCCGCCCGTGACCACGGTGAACTTCGGCACGTCCGCGCACGCGACCGCCATCACGAGCTTCGCGCCGTCGCGCGCGATGCCGCCCTCCTCGTACTCGCGGCCGACCATGAAGCCGGTGATGTTCTGCAGGAAGACGAGTGGGATCCGTCGCTTGCAGGCCAGCTCGATGAAGTGGGCGCCCTTCTGCGAGGACTCCGCGAAGAGGATCCCGCGGTTCGCGAGGATCCCGACCGGATACCCCTCGATGCGAGCGAAGCCGCACACGAGGGTCTCGCCGTAGAGCGCCTTGAACTCGTGGAAGCGGCTGCCGTCGACGATCCGCGCGATCAGCTCGAGCGGGTCGAGCTCGTGGCGGAAGTCCTCGGGAACGAGGCCGTAGAGGTCTGCCGGATCGACGACGGGCTGCTCCGGAGCGGCGAGCTCCCACGGAACGGGTGGGGGATCGCCGAGGTTCCTGACGATCTGGCGTGCGAGCGCGAGCGCGTGCTCGTCGGAGGTCGCGTAGTGATCGGCGACACCGGAGCGGCGCGTGTGGACGTCGGCGCCGCCGAGCTCCTCGGCCGTCACCTCCTCGCCGGTGGCTGCCTTCACGAGCGGCGGGCCGCCGATGAAGATCGTCCCGGTGCCGCGCACGATGATCGTCTCGTCCGACATCGCGGGGACGTAGGCACCGCCCGCGGTGCACGAGCCCATCACGACCGCGATCTGCGGGATCCCCTTCGCGGACATCCGCGCCTGGTTGAAGAAGATCCGCCCGAAGTGCTCGCGGTCGGGGAACACCTCGTCCTGGAGCGGGAGGAACGCGCCACCCGAGTCGACGAGGTAGAGGCACGGCAGGTGGTTCTGCTCGGCGACCTCCTGCGCGCGCAGGTGCTTCTTGACCGTGAGCGGGAAGTACGTGCCGCCCTTGACGGTCGCGTCGTTCGCGACGATCACGCACGCGCGACCCTCCACGATTCCCACTCCCGTCACGATCCCGGCCGACGGCGCCTGGCCGTCGTACAGCTCCCACGCGGCGAGCGCGTTCAGCTCGAGAAAGGCCGAACCGGGGTCGACGAGACGGTCGATCCGCTCCCTTGCGGGCAGCTTGCCGCGCGAGCGGTGGCGCTCGACCGAGGCCTCGCCGCCGCCCGCAGCGACGAGCGCCGTCCGCTCGCGAAGCTCGGCGACGAGCTCCGTCATGCGGGCTTCACGCCGTGCGAACGCCTCGTCGCGGGCGATGTGGGACGCGAGCACCGTCATGACGACTCCAGCGTGACGAGCACCGTTCCCGACGCAACCTGGTCACCGACGCTCACGTCGACCGAGCGGACGCCGGCGTCGTACGGGGCCGTCACCACCTGCTCCATCTTCATCGCCTCGAGCACGACCAGCGGCTGGTGGGACTCGACGTCGTCGCCGTCCGCCACCCGTACGTCGATCACCTTGCCCGGCATCGGCGCCGTGACGCGCCCGTCGGCACCCGCGCCCGCGGCGCCCCCTCGGGCGGCCGTCTCGACCTGGAGAGGCGCCAGTGACGGCGCTGAGCGAAGGTTGAGACGCCACCCCTCGCTCCACGGGCCGGCCGGAGGGGGGAGGGGAGGAGGCGAGAGTGGCGGAAAACGGGTCAGGAAGTCCGTCGAGACGTCGCCCGCGCGGAAGGCCGGGTGCGCGACGAGCCAGCGGAGGAACGCGAGGTTGGTCGTCACACCTTCGACGACCGTCTCCTCGAGCGCCTTCGCGAGCGTGTCGAGTGCCTCGTCGCGGTCGACGCCGCGCGCGATCAGCTTCGCGATCATCGGGTCGTAGGCGCCACCGACCTCGTCCCCCTCCTCGACACCCGCGTCGACTCGGATGCCGGTTGGAAGTACAAGGCGCCGGACGGGTCCGGGCTGGGGAAGGAACGTCCGCGGGTCCTCGGCGTACAGGCGCGCCTCGACCGCGTGGCCCGTCGATGTCGGTCGGAGGTCGGCGAGCGACCCGCCGTCCGCGACGCTGATCTGAAGCTCCACGATGTCGAGCCCCGTCACCGCCTCGGTCACGGGGTGCTCGACCTGGATGCGCCCGTTCAGCTCGAGGAAGAACACCTCGTTGCCCTCGACGAGGAACTCGGCCGTCCCCGCGCTCTCGTACCCGAGTGCGGCGGCGAAGGCGACCGCGTGCCCGGCGATGCGCTCGAGCAGAGCGGGCGGGAGGCCGGGCGGAGGCGACTCCTCGATCACCTTCTGATGGCGTCGCTGGACCGAGCAGTCGCGCTCGCCGAGTGAGAGCACCGTGCCGTGCTGGTCGCCGATCAGCTGCACCTCGACGTGCCGCGGGCTCGCGAGGTAGCGCTCGCAGTACACGGTGCCGTTTCCGAACGCTGCCTCCGCCTCGCGCGCGGCCGACTCCAGCGCGTCGGCGAGGTCCTCCGGACGCTCGACGACCCGCATCCCGCGCCCGCCGCCACCCGCAGCCGCTTTGACGAGCAGCGGGAAGCCGAGGTCGCCGGGATCGCCCGTCGGAAGCGTGGGAACGCCGGCGGCTGCTGCGATCCGCTTCGCCTCGAGCTTGTCGCCGCCGCGGCGCAGCGCCTCGGGCGGCGGGCCGATCCAGGTGAGCCCGGCGTCGAGCACCGCCTCTGCAAAGGCAGGGCTCTCCGCGAGGAAGCCGTAGCCCGGATGGACGAGCTGCGCGTCGGCTTCGCTTCGCAGCGGCCACGAGCGCCGCAGCGTCGAGGTACGACGCGACCTCGACCGCGTCGTCGGCGACGCGCGCGTGGAGCGCGTTCGCATCGCCCGGACCGACGACGGCGACCGTTTCGATCTCGAGGCGGCGGCACGTCGAGAAGATCCGAGCCGCGATCTCGCCGCGGTTCGCCACCAGGAGCCTGCGCGGCGTGCCCATCGCCGCACGACACTAGCGCCTGGGACGTCGCCTCAGGCTGCGTCCGAACGACGCTACGGCCGGGACGCGGTCGGAGACCACGTCCCGTCAGCCCAGCACGATGACGGCGAGCGTCGCGACGGCGAGCACGACACCACCGGCGGAGAGCGCGACCGCCCAGGGGAGGGGGAGGTGTGCATAGCCGCCCTCGTCGAGCGCGCGGTCAACGGCGCGCTTTCGGAGCGCTCCGAGCGCGAACATCGCGAACGCGGCGAGCGCATATCCGCTGCCGAGTGCGACGTACGGCCAGCCCGCGTCGTCGATGAGCTCCGGAACGAGGCCGCCGACGGCGAGCGCGGCGGTCGCTGCGGCGATCCCGGAGCGCCACCACGCGAGCCAGGTCCGCTCGGCTGCGAGGCGCGTCCGTCGCGTGACGTCCGCGACCTCGGGATCGCTCATCGCGTCAGCTGGCTGAACGCCTTCACGCTGGGGGCGGCCCGGCGCCGGGACCGGGCGGCTTGGGCTTCGGCTTCTCGTCGTCGTCGCCTGCCTCGAGCATGCGCCGCGGGTCGACCTCGGCGACCGCGTCCTTCACCTCGCGGACGCCGGTCCCCAGGCGGCGCGCGATCTGCGGCACGCCCTTCGTCCCGAACAGGAGCGCGACGACGGCGAGCAAGATGACCATCTCCCAGATTCCGAGACCGAACGGCATGGAGCGAGTCTACGGAAGGCGCCAGTCGATCGGCGCGCGGCCGGCCCCCTCGAGGAGCGCGTTGGCCCTGGAGAAGTGGCAGCAGCCGAAGTAGCCGCCGGAGGCGCTGTACGGCGACGGATGCGCCGCGGTGAGAACGTGGTGGCGGGCCGTGTCGACGATCGCGCCCTTGTTCTGCGCGTAGCGTCCCCAGAGCAGGAACACGATCCCTTCGCGGCGGTCGGAGAGCTCGCGGATCGCACGGTCGGTAAAGGCCTCCCAGCCCTTGCCCGCGTGCGACGCAGGCTTCCCGGGTGACACAGTGAGCACCGCATTGAGCAGCAGCACGCCGCGCTCGGCCCACGGCGTCAGGTTTCCGGTCGTCGGTCGTGGCACGCCGACGTCGCGGGTGAGCTCCTCGTAGATGTTCCGAAGCGACGGCGGCATCGGCACACCGTCGGGGACGGAGAAGCAGAGGCCCATCGCCTGTCCAGCGCCGTGGTACGGGTCCTGGCCGAGGATCACGACACGCACCTGGTCGAACGGCGTCAGCTCGAGCGCGTTGAAGACCCGATCGGGAGGCGGGTAAAAGCGTCGCCCAGCAGCAACCTCTGCGACGAGGAAGGCGCGGAGCTCCTGCATGTGCGGCTGCTCGAGCTCGTCCCCGAGAACCGCGCGCCAGCTCTCGTGCATCCGCGGCTGCACGGAAGAAACCTACGCCGTGCGCGCTCGTCGGCCGTGGGTTGACATTCGACCGCCGAACCTGCATACCACCGTCGTCTCCGGCGCAGCGGGCGCCGGACCGCGCGAGGAGGAGCACTGGATGAGCCAGACGCAGACCAGCGGCGGCGCCGGCCAACTGGGGGAGCGGAACCTCTCGACATTGCACGCGGTCGCCCAGTCGCTCGCGATCGGGCCGATGTTCTCGACCGCGCTCCTCCTCGGCCTGATCTCGAATCCGGTCACGGGCGCCGGATGGAACTCCGCGCTCTCGGTCCTGCTCGCCGGGCTCGGCGTGCTGGCGATCGGCTACGTCGTCGCGCTCTACGCGCGCCGGTTCGCCGGCGCGGGCGCGGTCTACGAGTACCTGACGCACGGCGCGCACCCCTGGGTCGGCGTCCTGACGGCCGGGATCTTCTTCCTCGGCACGCTCTTCCTCGGCGGCGGTGGGATCTACCTGGGCGTGGGGAACCTCGCCGAGGGATTCTGGAACGCGCACATCTCGGACAACGGGCCTGCCTGGTGGGTCTGGGGGCTGATCGCGCTCGCGATCGTCCTCGCTCTCAACTACGTCGGCGTCCGCGTCGCCGTCGGCGCGATGCTGACGTTCGCGGCGGTGTCGTTCGTGCCGATGCTGATCCTCGCGATCGTGATCGTCGCCAAGGGCGGCGCGGACGGGATCTCGTTGAGCGTGTTCGACCCGGGCGAGACGGGGCTCCTCGACCTCACCGGCGGCGGCGTCCTCGGCGGGGTGTTGCTCGGGATCCTGCTGTTCGTCGGGTTCGAGGCTGCGGCCTCGATCGGCGAGGAGTCGCACGACCCGCACCGCTCAATACCCCGCGCGGTGCTCTTCACGATCGCAGCCGCCGCGGCCTTCTACGTCGTCATGTCGTTCGCGTTCTCGATGGGCTACGGCAAGGAAGCGGTCGAGCAGGGAGCGTGGGCCGCGGACCCGGCAGCCGTGAACACGATGGCCACCGAGTACATCGGCTCGTGGTTCGCGACGATCCTCGAGCTCGTCGTGATTCTCGACGCGATGGCGCTCGCGCTCGCGATCTGCGTGACGATCGGTCGCGGGTTCTTCGCCCTCGCCCGCGACGGCCTCCTGCCGTCCGTCTTCACGAAGACGTCTCGCTTCGGCACGCCGTGGGTCGGGAATCTCGTCGTCGCCGTGGGAGGCATCGGGCTGATGCTGCTCTCGTGGCTCGCCGACTACGGCTCGCGCCTGTTCCTCGCGCCCGACGACTCGGGGAACCTCGTCCCGACCCTCCCCGACGGGTTTGCGACGTTCATCCTGTCGGCCACGATCGGCTCGCTCGCGGTCGAGCTCGTCTACCTGATTCTCGCCGTCGCAGCCTTCGGCCTCGTGCGGCAGGCAGGCAACAGGTGGTGGCAGTACGTCGTCGTCGGGATCGCCGTCCTCACGCCGGTCCTCGGCTACCTCGGAGCGCTGAAGCCCGACCCGCATGACCGCTCGAACGTGAACTGGGAGGCGCTCTACTGGACCATCGGGGTCGTCGTGGTGGCGCTCGCGTGGTTCCTCGTCCTGATGATCACGCGACGTAGGAACGTCGACAACGCCGCAAGGCACGCGGCCGAGCACGAGGGCGTGCCGCCGCTCGACGAGACGCTCGACTACGGTCCAGCCTCGTAGTGGCGGAGCTCGTATGGCATGACGTCGGTCGCGTCGACGACCCTGAGGAGGGCGCGCTCCGGAGGGTCGAGGCCGGCGGGCGCCCCGTCTGCGTGAGCCGGCTCGGCGGCGCGTGGATCGCGTTCGACGACACCTGCACGCACGAGGAATGCTCGCTCGCAGAGGGCGAGCTGGACGGCGCCGTCGTCGTCTGCCCGTGCCACGGCTCCGAGTTCGACGTCCGCACGGGCGACGTGCTCACGCCGCCCGCGCTCGATCCGCTTCCGATCTACGAGGCCCGCGAGGACGGTGGCTCACTTCTGGTGCGCCTTTCACCGCCCCCCGTCGCGGCGGAGGCCGCGCACGCGCGCGACGACCACGTCACCCGCGAGCAGGCCCGCTCCGTCACGGTCGCTGGGCCTTCGCTCGACGGTCTTTCGCTCGACGACGTCGACCTCGCCGACCTCGACGTGTGGGAGCGCGGCGTCCCGTACGACTGGCTCGCGCTCCTGCGCCGCGACGCGCCGCTCCACTGGCAGCCGGAGCGCGACGGGCAGGGGTTCTGGGCGTTCACGCGCTACGACGACGTCGTCGAGGTATCGAAGGACTGGCAGACGTTCTCGTCGGAGCTCGGAGGGACCTCGCTCCAGGACCTGACACCCGAGGAGCTCCTGGCACGCAAGTCGATGATCGACACCGACCCACCGCCACACACACGGATGCGCGGGCTCGTCAACAAGGGCTTCACGCCGCGGGTCGTCAATACGTACGAGGAGCGGATCCGCGGCCTCGCGGCTGGGATCCTCGCCCGCGCGTTCGAGGACGATGCGTTCGACTGGGTCGAGTCGGTCGCGGCCGAGATCCCGATGTGGGTCTTCTCCGAGATCATGGGGCTCCCCGTCGAGGACCGCCACCTGATCATCGAGCTCGGCGACAAGATCCTCGGCAACACGGACCCGGACGTGGTCGGCGAGGAGTATGTCGCCGAGCGCGCCCTCCGGGATCCGAAGCTTCGGATGCTGCCGTTCTCGAGCCCGTTCTCGCTGGACCTCATCGAGTACGGCCGAAAGCTCGGACAGGCGCGTCGCGAGGCGCCGCGCGACGACATCACCACGAAGCTCGTCGAGGCGGAGATCGAGGGCTCGCGGCTCACGGAGCAGGAGTTCGGGACGATGTTCATCCTGCTCACGACGGCCGGGAACGAGACGACGCGGCACACCATCAGCCTCGGCCTCGCCGACCTGCTCACGCACCCTGACGAGCTGGCCCGGCTCGTCGCCGACCCCTCGCTCGCCGCGCCCGCGGCCGACGAGCTGCTCCGCCGCGCCCATCCCGTCCATCATTTCCGTCGGACGGCGACGCGCGACGTCGAGCTACACGGGCGGACGATCCGACGTGGCGACAAGGTGACGATCTGGTACGCGGGAGCGAACTACGACGATGCGAAGTTCGTCGATCCGTACCGGCTCGACGTCGGGCGCGCGCCGAACCGTCATCTGACGTTCGGCCTCGGCGGCCCGCACTTCTGCCTCGGCGCGCACCTCGCCAAGCTCGAGATCAAGATCTGGCTCGAGGAGATGCTTCCGTACCTCCCACGGCTCGAGCTGGCCGGCGAGCCAGTGCGGCTACGCTCGAACTTCTTCAACGGGATCAAGCGGATGCCCGTACGCGTGACGGCATGACGGACACCGAACGGACAATCAGCGACGCGGAGACGGTCGCGGACGACCTCGCCAACCAAGGCGTGCGGGCCGTGCGGCTGCTCTACACCGATCTCCACGGGGTGGCGCGCGGCAAGGACATCCCGTTGCGCCACTTCGCCGACCTGTGCGAGGAAGGCGCGAACTTCTGCGCGGCCGTGATGGGCACCGACCTTCGGCACACACCTGTCGTGGGCGGAGAGATCGGCTACGTGGACTTCGCGGTTCGTCCCGACCTCTCGACGATCCGGCGCGTCCCGTGGCAGCCCGAGGTCGTCTGGTGCCTCGGTGAGGCGTGGGCGCTCGACGGCTCGGATCACTGGCCGTCGTGCCCGCGGGCGCTTCTCCAGCGGGTCGTCGCGGCGTACGAGGCGCGCGGGCTGACGCCGATCGTCGCGCCCGAGCTCGAGTTCTTCCTCGTCGAGCGCGACCGCACCGCGGACGGCAGCCTCCGGCGCTACGTCGACGAGCTCTCGCGCGTGTACACGGTCGGCGCCGTCTCCGATCCGCGCGAGGTCGTGCTCAGGATGCTCCTCTGGTGCGACGAGCTCGGCCTGGAGGCATTCGCCGCCAACCACGAGTTCATGAACTCGCAGTACGAGATCAACGTGAAGCACGCGCAGGCGCTCGACGCCGCCGACCGCGCGTTCATGCTGAAGGCCGCGGTCAAGGAGATCGCGGCTCGCGAGGGGCTCATGGCCACGTTCATGGGCCGGCCCTTCGGGGATCAGGGTGGCTCGGGCTTCCACCTGCACATCTCGCTCGCCGACGCGGCCGGCGAGAACGCGTTCGCGGACGGCCCAGAGGGGCTCAGCCCGCTCGCGGCGAGCTTCGTGGCCGGGATCCTCGAGCACGCGTCGGGGCTGCAGGCGCTGCTGGGTCCGACCGTGAACGCGTACAAGCGCATCCTCCCCGACAGCCTCGCGCCGACGCACGGCAACTGGGGACACGACAATCGAACCGCGATGTGCCGCGTCCCGCTCGAGCGAGGCGCCCGCTCGCGGGTAGAGATCCGGACGGGCGACGGGGCGGCGTGCGCCCACCTGATCACGGCGGCGCTCCTCCTGGCGGGCCTCGACGGGATCGAGCGCGCGCTCGAGCCGCCCGAGCCCGTGGTCGGCGACGCCTACCGGATGGACGACGCGCACGCAGGCACGCGGCTGCCCGCCGACCTCGGCGCCGCGCTCGACGCGCTGGAGGCCGACCCCTGGCTGACGGAGCGGCTCGGCCCGGAGCTCGTCTCGACCTTCCTGGCGATGAAGCGCTTCGAGGTCGAGCGCTTCGGCGAGGCGGTCGGCGAGCTCGACCCGGAGGTCGTGACGGCGTGGGAGGTGGAGGAGTATGCGGCCCACCTTTGAGGTCCCCGAACGCGTCGTCCGCGTCGAGCTCGAGGGCGAGGCGCGGTGGGGCCGCCTCGTCGGCGCGTCGATCGTTCTCGAGGACGAGACCGAGCTCGGCGAGGCCGAGGCGCTCTACCTCGCTCCGGCCGAGCCGACGAAGATCCTCGCCGTCCACCTCACGTACCGCTCCCGCGTCGAGGAGTACGCGGCGCGCACACCCCCCGAGCCATCGTATTTCGTCAAGCCGCCCACAACGCTGAACGGCCACCGGCGGCCCATCCGGATGGCGCGCGGCGCCCGGTTCCTCAATTACGAGGGAGAGCTTGCGGTCGTCGTCGGCCAGAGGATGAAGGGCGTGCCGATCGACGCCGTCCTCGATCACGTCGCGGGCTACACGTGCGCGAACGACGTCGGGATGCACGACTTCCGGCACGCCGACCGTGGCTCGATGCTCCGCGTGAAGGGGCAGGACGGGTTCCTCCCACTCGGGCCGGAGCTCGTCCCGGCCGGGGAGCTCGACCCGACCGACTTCACGCTCCGCACGTACCTGAACGGGCGCGTCGTTCAGGAGTCCACCGCCGGCGACCTGCTATTCGGGGTGGCGTACCAGCTCGCAGACCTGTGTCGGACCATCACGCTCGAGCCCGGCGACGTCGTTCTCACCGGGACGCCGGCCAACTCGCGCCCGATGAAGGCAGGCGACGTGGTGGAGGTGGAGATCGACGGCGTCGGCCGGCTGACGAACACGGTCGAGGAATGGGACGTCGACCTGAGCGGCCCCGGGGAGCAGCTCCAGGTGTCCGCGCAGACATTGCACGTGGCGCTCGCGATCCCTGAGGACGAGGCGGAGCGCAGGGTGCTGGAAGGTCAAACCTCCTGATTCACCTCGCGAGCATCGACCATGTGGCGCTGCGGGTCGCCGATCTGGACGAGGCCGTGGCGCGATGGTGCCTGCAGTTCGGCCTGGCCGAGCGGCAGCGCGACACGGGGCGCGCGTTCCTCGCGTGCAACGACGAGCCGTACTCCCTGGAGCTCGTCCACGGCCGCAGACCCCGGCTATGACCACGTCGCCTTTCGGCTGCACCAAGGGCTCTCGCTCGACGACGCTCGGTCGGAGCTCGAAAGGAGCGGGAGTCGCGGTCGGCCAGCGCGACGAGTCGCTCTGGCTGAGCGATCCCGACGGCCGTTCGATACAGCTCCTGCCGCATCGCCCGCCGTCGGAGGACGTCGAGCGGTGGCCGCAGCACGCCAGGCCGTCGAAGACGGTGCACCTCGGCGGTCCCCGCCGCCTCGGTCACGTCAACTGTCTCACCGGGGACGTCCGGGCGAACGTCGCGTTCTACACCGATCTCCTGGGGATGAGGGTCTCCGACTGGCTCGGCGAGGCCGGCGTCTGGCTCCACATCGACTCCGAGCACCACGTGATGGCGCTCGTCGAGACCGGCGATGCGCACTTCCACCATCTTGCGTTCGACGTCGTCGACATCGGGAAGATGCGTGACCTGCTCGACCACCTCGCACGCCACGGCCGCTGGGTCTCGTGGGGGCCCACGCGCCACGGGATCGCCGGCAACATCGCGACCTACGTGCGGATCACGGAGGAGCCGTGTCACGTGGAGCTCTACTGCGACATGGAGCGGCTCGCCGACGATCACGAGCCGCGTGTCTATCCGGACGACCGGTACTCGTCCAACACCTGGGGGCCGCTGCCGCCGCGGTCGTACTTCCGGTTCGACCCGGTCGCCGTCGAGTTCGAGCGCGAGAGCTGGGAGACCCGCGGCCGGGTGCTGCCGCCACCGGGGGAGGCAGCGTGACGCCGAAGGGGTACACCGTGCCGCTGACACCGGAGGGCCGGTCGTCGCTCGTGCCGTATCCGCCGTGGCACTACGTCGGGGCGTTCCTCGTGATCGACTACTGGGCCGACCCCGAGCGGGCGGTCGCGTTCCTGCCCGAGGGCATCGAGCCGCATCCCGACCCGGGGCGGTGTGCGTTCGTCGCAGCGGACTGGCAGTCGTGCTCGGACGGCGGCGGCGAGCTCGTCGACCCGTCACGGTCGCAGTACAAGGAGGTCTTCGTCGTCGTCAACGGCGTGCTCGACGGTGAGGAGGTGACGGTCTGCTCGTACATCTGGGTCGATCGGGACTTCGCGCTCACGCGGGGCTGGATCCAGGGATTCCCGAAGAAGCTCGGCTCGATCTGGATGACGCGCAGCTTCGGGCTAGGCGGACCGGCAGACCCCGGGATGGAGGCGGGCGCTCGCTTCGGGGCGACGTGCGCCGCGTATGAGCGGCGCGTCGCCGAGGCGACCGTGACGCTCGAGCACCCGTCGGCCGGTGGGCCGTTCCACAACGCGCCGCCGATCGTCAACGTCCGCCACTTCCCGCGCCTCGCGGCCGGCCGGCACGACGACCCGGCCGTCCACGAGCTCGTCCGGGCGGTGTCCCGGGACCGGGCGATCTCCGAGATCTGGGAAGGCACTGCCACGCTCGAGCTCATCGGCGCCGGCCACGAGGAGATCGACGCCCTCGCCCCCGTGCGCCTCGGACGCGGCTACCGGTTCACGTTCGCCTACACCGTCGACGACCTCGAGACGGTAAAGGAGCTCAGGGCGTGAGCCGCCGAGCGGGCGCTTGGCCGGAGCCGAGCCCCGTGGAAGCAGCGCCTCGATGAGCCGCGCCACGATCGAAGGCGTGGAGGTCTCGACCGAGCACTTCATCGGGGGCGAGCGGATCGGAAGCGATTCGACGTTCACCGACCTGTCGCCGATCGACGGTCAGCCGCTCGCCGAGGTCGCCCGCGGCTCGGAGCGCGAGGCCGAGCTCGCGGTGGCTGCAGCGACCGACGCATTTCCGGCGTGGGCGGCGCTCGGCGCCGCCGGCCGCGCGACCCACCTCCATCGGCTCGCCGACCTGATCGACGCGAACGTCGATCGGCTGGCCGCGGTCGAGTGCGCCGACATGGCGATGCTCCTCCGCTCGCTCCGTGCGCGGGTGATCTCGCGCGGGGCTCGGAACTTCCGCGCCTATGCCGATCTCGCGGTCGGGCACGAGGAGCGGGTCTGGGAGTCGAACGGCACGCGCAACCGCGTGATCAGGATGCCGAGCGGGCCCGCGGTCGTGATCACGCCGTGGAACGCACCGTTCATGCTGTCGACCTGGAAGACGGCGCCGGCGCTTGCCGCGGGCTGCACCGTGATCCTCAAGCCGGCGGAATGGTCGCCGCTCTCGTGCTCGCTCCTGTGCGACCTCGTCGCCGAGGCATGCTTCCCACCCGGTGTCTTCAACGTCGTGCAGGGCATCGGCGAAGAGGCCGGGGCGGCGCTGACACGCCAACCCGGCGTTCGTCGCATCTCGTTCACCGGGTCACCGGAGACCGCCGTGCACATCGGCACCGCAGCAGCGCGGAACGTCGTCCCGTTCACGGGGGAGCTCGGCGGCAAGGGGCCGCTGCTCGTCTTCGACGACGCCGACCTCGAGGCAGCGGCGCGGAAGGCGGCGGGACAGTACGACGACGCCGGCCAGGTGTGCCTCGCAGGCACCCGGCTGCTGGTGGACGAGGCGGTGGCCGACCGGTTCCTGGAGCTCTTCCACGCCTACACCGACGAGCACGTGCTCGGCGACCCTCGCGACGACGCCACGACGGTGTCGCCACTCATCCATCCCGACCACCTTGCACGGGTCGAGGGATTCGTCGAGCGCGCCCGCGGGAACGGCGACGAGATCGTCCGCGGAGGACGGCGCCGCGAGGACGTGGGGCCGCTGTTCTACGATCCCACTCTCGTTGTCCCATTGGACAACGAGTCGGAGATCGTGCAGCGCGAGGTGTTCGGGCCCGTGCTCACCTTCCAGACCTTCGCCGACGAGGACGAGGGCATCGCGCTCGCGAACTCCACGCGCTACGGCCTTTCCGGGATCGTCTACACGGGCTCGGAGGAGCGCGCCGCGCGCGTCGGCCACGCCGTGCGCGCAGGGACGGTCTGGGTGAACACCTTCCTCGTACGCGACCTGACCGCCCCGTTCGGCGGGATCGGGATCTCGGGGATCGGGCGCGAGGGCGGTGACTACGCGCTCGACTTCTATTCCGACCTCAAGACGCTGCAGATCCTGGACGGAACGACCGCGTGACGCGGCGAGCGCCGCGACCGCGATCTTGCGGACCACGACAGCAGAACCACCCCCAGGGGCACCCCCGGTGCCCTGTTGTCACGCTATCGGAGAAACAGTGACCGGCCCGTGTCAGCTTTGTGCCAGATGTGTGCCCGACCTTTCGCGTCGGAGGTGACGGCGTCGACGCAAGACGTCGGATGAGCCGCACTACACTCCTCGGCCGAGTGAACGCGACCTCCGGCACAGCGTCCGACGCACCGTCTCTCCGTCTCGACGCGACGCGCGAGGAGGCCCTCGGGCACGCCGCCGCGATGGTGGCCGAGGCGTGGCGGAGCTTCGACCGGGCGCGACCCGGGGAGCCCCGCATCGACGACCGGCTCAACAAGCTCCTACGGGCGGCCCTCCCGGGCGAGGGCTCGAGTGCGATCGCTGCGCTCGACGACGCGGCCAGCATCCTCGACGTGTCGATCGCCCAGCCGCGACCGCGGTTCTTCGCCTTCGTCGGCTCGTCCGGGCTCGAGATCGGGGTGATCGGCGACCTGCTCGCCTCGTGCTTCGACGTCAACCTGGCCGTGTGGTCGGGGGCTGCCTCCGAGGTCGAGGACCAGGCGGTGCGCTGGGTCGGCGAGTTCATCGGCTATCCGGCCGCGGCCGGCGCCTTCACGAGCGGTGGGACGATCTCGAATGTCACCGCGCTCGCGGCCGCGCGCGAGCGTGCGCTTCCCGGGTCGCGGCACGACGGCGTTGGCGGCCGACCCGCGGCCGTCTACTGCTCGAGAGAGGCGCACTACTCCGTCGTCAGGGCGGCGGAGCTCCTGGGGCTCGGCTCGGAGAGTGTCCGGTCGCTGCCGCTGGACGATCAGCGGCGGCTCCGTTCAGATGCGGTCGCAGAGGCAATCGACTCCGATCTCGCTGCGGGCACCGCGCCGGTCGCAGTCGTCGCGACAGCCGGGACAACGCTCACGGGGGCCGTCGACCAGATCGACGCGCTCGCCGACGTCTGCGAGCCGCGAGGGACGTGGCTCCACGTGGACGGTGCGTACGGAGTCGCGGCCGCGTCGACGCCGTCCGCCGCCGCGCTCTTCGCGGGGATCGAGCGGGCCGACTCGGTAACGCTCGACGCGCACAAATGGCTCTATCTTCCAAAGGCGTGCGGCGTCGTTCTGGTGCGACGGCGGGAGGACCTCCACGGTGCGCTCGCGCACGAGGAGGACTACATCCCGCACGAGAGGCCCGAGCATCACATGGTCGACATCACGCTCGAGTACTCACGGCCCTTCCGGGCGCTGAAGCTCTGGCTCGCCTTTCGCGCCCACGGAGCGGACGCGATTCGCGCCGCGATCGAGCGCAACCTCGGCCAGGCGCGGCTCCTCTACGACGAGGTGTCGCGCCATGACGACCTCGAGACGATGTGCGGGCCGCCGCCGCTCTCGGTCGTGCCTTTCCGGCACATCCCCCCGGGTGTCGAGGACCTCGACGAGCACAACGCCCGCCTCGTTCGCGCGCTTCAGGAGGACGGCCGAGTCTGGATCGCCCCTGCAAAGGTGGACGGCACCGTCTGTCTGCGGCCGTGCATCGTGAACTACCGGACGACCGACGACGACGTGCGCGCTCTCGTCGAGTTGACGCGCGAGGTGGGGGCAGGGCTCGCGTCAGCCGGGTAGGCGCCAGGCGACCTGAGTCTCGCGCACGGCGGCTCTCGCCGCGCCTTTGCGAGACTGCAGCTGTGCCCGAGGATCACTTCGGCGAGCAGGCGTGGCCTTATCGGCGTACCGCTCGTCGAAGCGCTGCGCCACTCGAGACGCCCGCGGCCGAGCGTGAGACGGCGATCGTGCTGACCTGCCCGTGGCACGGAGCGGGATGCACAGCGCCTCGTCGAGCTGCTCGACGTTCCGTTGTTCACGCCGCTGCCCGACACCGCGCAGTACCTCATGGACACGTACGGCATTACCGCCGAACAGGCCGGCGACGGCAGTCCCGATCTCGTCTGGCTGCTCCGCGATAAGAAAGGCGAGGCACGCCCGTACTCGCCGGGCGACCGGCTGCCGTTCGGTGCCGACGTGTTCCACGGGCACAAGCCGAACGACACCGTGGTCTGGGTCGAGAGCCGGCGTGCGGTGATCTCGGGCGACACGCTCGTCGACTTCGGCCCGGGCCTCGAGATCAACGAGCGGTGGCTCCGCCCTGGCGTAACGCGCGAGGAGATCGCCGAAGGGCTACGCCCCTTGCTCGAGTTGCCGGTCGAGCATGTGCTCCCGACGCACGGCGGGCCGACCGACCGGGCCGCCCTCGAGCGTGCGCTGTCCTTCTCCTAGACGGCTCCGCGGTCAAAGAGCCTTCGTGAGGTACAGGAGCGTGTCGTCGACCGCGAAGGGTTGGCCCCGCAACATGATCGTTCCGGTGACGCGCACGGGGTCAGTGCCGGCATCGACGTAACCCAGCGTCTCGTAGAGCAGGCGTGCCGCGGCGTTGCCGTCCCGGCTGACGCTGAGGCTGATGCTCTCCCAGCCTCGTTCACGGGCTTCGGTTTCGGCGGCCTCGGTGAGTCGGGTCGCGAGCCCGCGTCGTCGTCGTTCGGGCAACACGAAGACATCCTGGATCTCCGGGAGACCCAGGTGTGTTCCGCTCCAGGCGATGTGCGCGTGCCCGACGGGGTGGTCGTCCTCCCATGCGACGAGGTAGGTCGATCCCTCTTCGACCTGTTGATCGAGCCGGTTGAGCGGCAGCACCCGATCGACGAGCGCGACGTCGCTCGGCTGCATCTCGGTCACCGACACCACGGCAGGGAGTCTCACGCGTACCCGAACGCGGGCGGAAACACGATCACGACGATCGCCGCCCACGCGGCATAGACGGGCAGGTAATCCGTCTGCCACCGCTCGACGCCCGCGACCGATCCGCGCCCTCGCACGAAGCGGATGTAGAGCACGGCGGACCACGCCAGGTTGACCAGCAGGATCACGTTCGCGCCCAGCGCCGCCACGCGGTTCGGGCTGAAGCCGAACTCGTTGATGCGCGTGCCGATCGCCCACAGCGCCACCGCGTCCGCCAGCAGGGCGCTGACGACGAGCACGACCTGCATCACGTCGAAGGCGTCGGGAGCCGCCCGGGGGTCCCGTGCGGAGAGCGAGTAGAGCAGAAGGCCGAGAACCACCACCAGGAGCAGGTTGAACTGGATGAGCAGGTCACGCTCGACGTCGACGCCGCTTCCGGTCCACAGAAGCGCGCCGAGGAAGGTGACCAGGACAGCGGCGAAGAGGGGCGCGAAGAGGCGCGTCAGGACGGGCGCCATGTTCTCGATCACGCTCTGCTTGGCCTCGACCAGCCAGGCGGCGACCAGGACGGCCCCGGTTGCTCCGCACGGCAGCAGCCACGACTCGATGAACGGCTCGGCGTCGATCCCGATGCTCTCGAACAACACGACCATGAACGCCGTGAGGACGCCGCCGCCGAGAGCGATGAGCACGTAGTAGACGAAGAACTCCCCCGAGAACCGAACGAAGTCCATGCGGCCCTCGACCTCGCGCCAGCGGCTGCCGGCGTACGCGATGCCCACGACGAGCCAGAGCGCGATCGGCAGGTGCAGCGCCGTCAACGCCTCGGTCGAGCCGTCCTGTTCGAACGGATACACGTTGGCGAAGACGGCGGCCGCGACGAACGCCAGCGCCAGCCAACGGAGCATGCCGGGGTCGACCTGTCGTTTCCACGCGAAGTAGCCGGTCAGCAGGGGCAGGACGAACAGACTCAGGTTGCGGGCGTAGAACTCGGCGTCCTCGTCCAGGTCGAGTCCGAAGAGCGCCGGCACCTTGACCGCGACGGCCGCCGCCACCGCGAGCGAGAACGCGACGATCGCGTCCGTGCGCGTCGCCGCCTGCGGCTCCCCGGCGTCCGAGGGGGATACCACCAGTTGCTTCCAGAGGCGCTCCGAGTGCTCGCGCGCGAACTCCCGGGAGAGGGCGTCGAGGTCGCCCATGCGCTTCACCGCGACCAGGAACGCCTCGTCGGTAGCGAGCCCCGCGTCGGACAGCACCCCGACCTGCTCGCGCAGGTGGTCCTCCAGCTCGGCGACGTCGACGGAGTGGATCGCCTGTCGGCGGCGGAGGTAGCTCCGCCACTGGTCGATCTGCTCCTCGAGCGATACCCCGTTCTCCGGAGCGGGCATCCTCACGCTCCCTGTGGCGAAAGAGCGGCCGACATCGGGTGGCCGGCCGACACGGGGACCAGCCCTCGCCAGATGCCGCGGAGCGTCGCGTCCACCGCTTGCCACTGCCTGCGTTCCTCGGCGAGCCGGGCCCGGCCCTGCGACGTGATCCCGTAGTACTTGCGACGGCGGCCGCTCCCCGCAACTTCCCACCGCGCCTCGACGTGGCCGAGCCGCTCGAGCCGATGCAGAACGGGGTAGAGCATCCCGTCCGTCCACTCCATGCGCCCTCCGGACAACTCCCGAACGCGCTGGAGGATCGCGTAGCCGTAGCTGTCGTCCTCGGACAGGATCGCCAGGACGATCGGGGTCGAGGAAGCGGCAATCAAGTCCTTGTTGATGTCCATGACCTCACCCATCGCCGCGACGCCGACGAGCTCGAGTGCGAGCGTACATAGCAGCATTATACATTGCAGCCTTAGGTATGTGTTCCGTTGCGCGTCCCAGTGCCTGCCGATCTCCCACCCAGCTGCCATCCGCACACGGCCGGCGCACTGCCGATCCATCGGCGCCGTTTCACTACGGTGCCCACATGTCCGATGCGGGGACCACACCCGGGGTCACGATCGTTCCCGCCAACGAAGCGACCTGGGAGGATCTCCAGGCCCTCTTCGGCACGCGCGGTGATCCATCCAGCTGCTACTGCCAGCGGTACAAGATGCAGCCCGGGGAGTCGTGGGCCTCTGTCGGCGCCGAGGAGCTGGCCTTCCGGTTCCGTGCGCAGAGCGACTGTGGTCACCCGAAGTCTGGCACGACGACCGGGCTCATCGCGTACCTCGACGGCGAGCCCGTCGGCTGGTGCGGGGTCGAGCCGCGCTCCGCCTACCCGCGCCTTCTGCTCAAGACGCGCGTGCCCTGGGAGGGGCGGGAGGAGGACAAGACCGACGACACCGTCTGGGCCGTGACGTGCTTCGTCACCCGCGCGGGCTTCCGGCGTCGCGGGATCAGCCGTGCGCTGGCGCGCGCCGCCGTCGAGTTCGCCAGGGAACGCGGCGCCCGAGCCGTCGAGGGCTACCCGATGATCACCGAGCCCGGGAAGGACGTCATGGCAGTGGAGCTCCACGTCGGCAGCCGCAGCGTCTTCGCCGCCGCCGGGTTCGACGAGGTCAGTCATCCGACCCTCCGCCGGGTCGTGATGCGGATCGACTTCTAGCGCCCTAGCGCTTCTTCTTCGCGTTCTTGCCGGTCTTGCGTCCGGCCGCGCCGGGGCGCTGCGAGACCGGTGCTGCTCGCACCGGCATCCCCGCGCCGCCGTGCTCCATCCGGCGGCGGAGCTGGCGGTTCGTCGCCTCGGGCATCTCTGCTTCCTGGCCGACGGCCGCCATGTACGCCCGCCTTTCGGACGGTGTGAGCATGTTCAGCATCCGCTGGGCCTGCTCGGGGCTCTTCGGCTCGCCGAAGGCCTGCATCTTCTTCATCGCCGAGGCGAGCTCGGGGTTCTGGCGCTCGAGCGCTGCGATCGACATCCGCTGGAACCAGCGCTTGAGCAGCGGCACCTTCGAGAGGAACGTGATCACCGGCCGGAGGTAGCGCCCACCGCGAATCCGCCCGAGCAGCACGACGACGCCGAGCAACACGGCGAACACGAGCAGCACGACGAGCGGGATCCAGGCCCAGAACGGCACGCCGCGATGGTACCGGGGGGCGCGGGCGAGCGTTCGGCGAATCGGCCTGGCGCCGCGGCCTAGAGTTGCGCCGTGCGAGCGACGCGGAGACGGGCGCTGATCGGGCTCGGGATCGGGCTCGCGCTCGCCGACTCCTCGGTCGTCACGCTCGCGCTGCCGGACATCCTGCGCGACTTCGACGTCGAGATCCCGGAGGTGGCGTGGGTGCTCACGTCGTACAACCTCGTGCTCGCCGCGGCCGCCGTGCCCGCCGCGTATGCCGCGCGGCGGAGACCCGTGCCGGCGTTCGCGGTCGGGACGCTCGTGTTCGCGGCAGCGTCGCTCGCCTGCGGGCTCGCGCCGTCCTTCGGCGTGCTGGTCGGCGCACGTTGCGTGCAGGCGCTCGGCGGCGCGCTCCTCGTGTGCGCAGCGCTCGACCTGCTCACCGAGACCGAAGGCTCCGACGCACGCGCTGTCCGGACCTGGGCATCGGCAGGAGTGGCCGGCGCAGCGCTCGGGCCGGCGATCGGTGGGATCCTCACCGAGACGCTCGGCTGGGAGTCGATCTTCCTCGTGCAGGCGCCCCTCGCGCTGCTCACGCTCGTGGGGCTCTGGCGCCTCCGCGTGCGGCCGCTGGTGACGCCGGCCGGACGGCCGAACGTGCCGGCGAACCTCGCGCTGCTGCTCGTCTCCGGCGCGCTCACCGCAGCCCTCTTCCTTCTCGTGCTCCTGCTCGTCGACGGATGGCGGATCCCCCCTGCTGCGGCGGGGCTGGTCGTATCGGTGATGCCCGCGGCCGCGATAGCTGCGTCCGCCGGCGCGTCGCGACTCGGCGGCCGTGGAACTCGCGCAGCGTGCGGAGCGATCCTCATCGCGGGTGGGCTGGCGGCGCTCGGGGTGCTGCCCGGATCGGCCTGGTGGTGGACGATCGCCCCCCAGGTGCTCGTGGGACTCGGTCTCGGGCTCGCCCTCTCCGCGCTCACCGAGCGCGCGCTGCACGGTCGCTCGCCGCAGGCGGTGCACGGGGGCTGGACGATCGCGGCGCGGCATGCCGGCGTCGTCGTCGGCCTCCTGCTTCTCACACCGGTCTTTACGACCGCGCTCGACCGCAACGAGGACCGGGCGCTCCGCGCGGGAGCTGCGGCGGTGCTGGACAGCTCGATTCCGCCGCTCGACAAGCTGGGGGTCGCACAGGACGTCCTGGCGATCGTGCGGTCGGCCGATCGCGAGGTGCCGGACGTGCGGCGTGCGTTCGACGATCGCCCCGACGACGAGCAGTACGTGACGCTCGAGGAGCGGCTCGTGTCGGAGCTCGACCGGGCGGTCACGGCCGCGTTCTCGCGGCCGTTCCTGCTTGCGGCGCTGCTCGCGCTCGCCGCCCTCGTGCCGATCGCCGCCTCGGGGCGCGAGCAGAGCCTATGAAGGGCGCGGGCGCCGTGGTCGGCTGTGCGTGCGCCGTAGCCGCGCTCGTCGGCGCGTACGTCGCGCTCGGGGGGACGTCGTACGAGCCGACCCCGGTTGCAGATCCGTGTGCGCCGCGCCCGGCACGCGAGACGAGCGACACGGGCGAACGCGTCGAGCTCGTGCTGCTCGCGGCGGCGGACGAGACCGCGTGCGCGCTCGGCGTCTCGCGCGAGGAGCTCGTCCTGGCGCTGCGGAGCGTCGACGAGCTGGAGGCCCTCGCGCGGCAGGAAGGCCGCTCACGGGACGAGCTCGAAGACGCGTTGCGCGACGGGCTCGTCCGCGTCGTCGACGAGGCGGAGAGCGAGGATCTGATCGGCGACACGACGGCGAGCGCGCTGTCGTTCGCGGCCGAGCGACTCCCACTCGGACTGTTGCTCTCGGTGCTGCGCGGTGCGTCGTCCTTCCTCGACTGACCTGTCGAGCCTCTAGGCTGGCGCGATGAGCCGGCGGACCCGGAACGTGGTCTTCGGTGCTATTGGGCTCGGCGTCGTTGTCCTCACGTTCGGCGTCGTCCTGCCGCGGATCGCCGACTACAGCGAGGTCTGGGACGTCGTCAAGACGCTGGACACCGCGTGGCTCCTGGCGCTCGTCGGGGTCGTGATCGTCAACATCGTCACGTACGCGCCGCCCTGGATGCTGGCGCTACCCGGCCTGCGTTTCCGCCAGGCGCTGCCGTTCACACAGGCGTCGACCGCGTTCACGTACATCGCGCCGGGCGGCGGGATCGTCGGGATGGCGGGGTCGTTCGGCCTCCTTCGAGCATGGGGCTTCGGCTCGCACGAGGTCGCGCGCGCGGTTGCGATTACCGGGATCTGGAACCAGCTCTCGAACCTCTTGCTGCCGGTCATCGCCGTCACATTGCTGAGCATCGAGGGAGGGCGGGACGCGGTGCTCACGACCGCCGCGGTCGTCGGCGCGGTCGTCTTCACAGTGGCCGTCGGGATCCTGGCGCTCGTCCTGTGGACGGACAGCCTCGCCCGCTCGGTGGGGGAGCTCGCGGAACGGGCCGTGAGCTGGATGCTGAACGTCATCGGGCGCGGCCCGGTCGAAGGCTGGCCTGACGCGTTCGTGCGCTTCCGGACCGACACCGTGGGCCTCATTCGCCGGCGCTGGCACGTCCTGACGCTTGCCGCGATCGCCGGCAACCTTGCCGTCTTCCTCGTGCTGCTCGTGTCGCTGCGTGCGGTCGGCATCGAGTCGAGCCAGGTGACGTGGATCGAGGCGTTCGCCGGCTGGTCACTCGCACGCGCGCTCCAGCTCATCCCGCTCACGCCGGGCGGCGTCGGGCCGGTCGAGCTGGGACTGACCGGGATCCTCGTCGGG
The DNA here is from genome assembly GCA_963839755.1 of uncultured Actinomycetes bacterium. Lineage (GTDB taxonomy): Bacteria > Actinomycetota > Thermoleophilia > Gaiellales > Gaiellaceae > Gaiella. The sequence goes on along the minus strand of CAWIVU010000009.1, from coordinate 78,786 downwards.
CTCGGCGGGCCGAACGCACAGGTCGTGGCGGCTGTCCTCGTCTATCGGGCGTTCACCGTGCTGCCGACGCTGCTGCTCGGCCTCGCGACGATCGCAGCGTGGCGGTGGCTGCGGCCGGATCGGGACGGGGAAGGAGTCGACGCGGCGGCGGTGAATCGTCCGGCGGATGAAGGATCAGAGCCACAAGGACGAGATGTCGAAGGCGCTCCGCGGTGATTTCGAGCGGCTACGGGAACGGGGTGTCTCGACGACGCTCGCGCCGCAGGACGAGCTGCCGCCCGACGTCGTCGACACGACGGTGACGGATCCCGAAGGGGCCCTGCCGGACGAGGACGACGCCGCGCCCGGCCCCGGCTGGCTCGACCGGCTGCTCGGCCGCTAGGTTCGCCAAGCACCTTCGCGGCGACGGTGTGGTTCTCCGCACCGGACCTGGACGACCCCCGAGCTAGCCTGCATCGGTGCGCCTGGTCCGTCGCCTGATGCAGCTCATCTGGGGCGACGATCTCGACGATGCGCTCCGGCCCGTGCTCGGCGTGACGCTCGTCGGCTCGGCAGCCAGCTCGGCGACGTGGAGCTTCATGGCGATCTGGGCGATCGAGGAGCTCGGCGCCAAGGCCGAGCTGCCGTTCGCGCTCCTGGTCGGCGCCGTCCTCGCGGCGCTCTCCGGCTTCATCGGCGGTTACCTGTCCGACCGGATCGGCCGTCGGCGGGTGATCCTGTTCGGGCAGGCGGTGATGGTCGGCTATCCGCTGCTCCTGCTCTCGGTGTCGGACGTGAAGTGGGCCGGGCTGGCGGCGCTGTCGCTTGCCGGCATGTTCGGAGCGCTGGGAGGCTCGGTCGCACAGGCGATGGTGGCCGATCTCGTTGCGCCCGAGCGGCATCAGGCCGCCTACGCCTCGGTGCGCGTCGCCTCGAACGTCGGCGTCGTGATCGGCCCGCCGCTCGGCGGTCTCCTGCTCGTGCTCGGATCCTGGTCTGCTCTCTTCCCGACCGTTGCCGTGCTCTCTGGGATCGCGTGGCTCGTCGCGTTCCGCTTCCTCCCGCACCGCGGTGAGTTCGCCCCCGAAGGGCCACCGGAGCGGGGATCGCTCGCCGTCATCCTCCATGACCGCAGGTTCCTGCTCTTCCTCGGATCGGCCGTGTTCGCGTGGCTCACGTACGTCGCCTACGAGATCGTGTTGCCCGTCTCGATCGTCGACGGCTACGGCTACGAGCCGTCCGCCTGGGGCTTCCTCGTGTGGGTCAACCCGCTGTTGGTGACGCTCTTCCAGGTACGGCTCACCCGGTTCGCCGCCCCCGTCGCGCCCGCTCCGAAGCTCGTGCTCGCGATGCTGATCATGGGGCTGCCGTACCTCGTCCTCGTCTGGACGCACACGCTCGTGGCGATCATCTTCGTGGTCGTCGTGTTCGTGATCGGCGAGATGCTCTGGGTGCCGACCTCGCAAGCGGTCGTCGCAGACCTTGCGCCGGCGGACATCCGCGGCGCGTACATGGGCGCCTTCGGCAGCGCGCCTGCGATCGGATTCGCGATCGCGCCCCTGATCGGGCTCCAGATGCGCAACAGCTTCGGGGACGAGGCCACCTGGGCGATGTTCGCCGGGATCGGGGTCGTCGCCGCGGTGCTCGGTGGGCTTGCGCTCGTCGGTCTCGACCGGCGGGCGCGCCGCGAGCCGTCTGCTGTACTGGAAGCGTGACGCCGCAGGAACGCGACGCCCAGCTCCGTGAGGACGCGCCGCGGGTGCAGACCTCGCACGAGCGCCATGAGCTCGCGCAGCTGGAGGAGCGACTCCGTTCGAGCCCCTTGCGAGGCGCGCCGCTGCCGCTCCGCCTGCGCAACTTCCGCCCCGACGCAGAGGGCTACATTGCCTCGCTCGGTGGGCCGCTGCCCTACATGATCCGCCTGCGCGAGATCGACGCCCTGACGGCAGCCCACGAGCAGGCGCTCGCCGACGCCCGAGACGCGGCTCGCCGCCGACGTGCCCGCGGAGCGACTCTCCGAGGCGTGGCGGGAGATCGTCGAGGCCTGGAGCTTCGACGAGGTCAACGATCTCATCGCGCGGCACAACCGCTGGTTCCCGGTCGAGTCCCGGTTGCCGATGGACCCAAGGCGCCGCGACTACGCGCTCGTCAACGGCCGCGACTATCGGCGTCGGACACTCGACGCTGCCTGGGCGCTTGCGCGGTTTCCCGTCTCAGGCGGGCCGCAGGCGCGCGACGCCGCCTGAGGCAGCGAGAAGCGTGAGCGCGCAGAGCGCCGCACACAGGAGATAGGGAACCGGGTCGCCGAACGCCTGCGCGAGGGCGCCCCCGACCGCGGGCCCGGCCAGAGCCCCGACGGCCCATGCGCTGTTCGTCACACCGAAGCCGATGCCCTGTGGGAGTCCGGCACGATCGGCGCGATCGGCGACGAGTGCCATTCCCGGGGTATAGAAGCCGCCGAAGCTGACCGAAGCGGCGACGACGAGCGCGGCGACCACGAGCGGCTCGGCGGCGAACGCGATCGCGCAGGCCACGACGATCGAGGCGGCAAGCGACACGCGAACGGGGAGCAGGCGCCCACGCCGGTCGGACACGCGCCCGACGATCGGGTTCACCGCCACCTCAACGAGCCCCGCCGTGACGAAGACCGCGGCAATCGCGAGCGCTTCATAGCCGGCGTCGTCGAGCTCGAGCGGGACGAGGACGTCGAGGACCCCGAAGAAGAGCGCAGGCAACGTGTTGAGCCACAGACCGCCGACGAACACGCGGTCACGCAATGCACGTGGGATCGCTCCCGGCCGGCGTTGCTCGACCGGCGCTGCCGGAAGGGGAAGGAGGGCGGTGGCCAGCGCGGCGGCGACGAGCGCGACACCGACGAACGACCACTGGATGCCGACGATGTCCGCGAGGCCTCCGAACATGGGGCCGGTCACGAACCCGAGCACCGCCAGCCCGAACACCGTCCCGAGTGCCTGGCCACGCCGCTCGCGGGGTGCGCTCATCGCGACCCATGCGAGGGCCGCCGCCCAGGTCGTGGCGCTCGACACACCCTGGACGAACCGGGCAATCCCAAGCGCGATCGGCCCACCGGCGAGCGCGAACGCGAGACTGGCAAGCGCCAGGACGGCGAGCCCCAGCAGAAGCCCGCGCTTCGGCCCGATCCTCCCGACGAGCAGGCCGCCCGGAATACCGCCGACAAGCGCGCCCGCGCCGTATGCCCCGAGCAGCGCTCCGGCCTCGAGCTTCGTCAGGTCGTACGTGTCGGCGAAGTCGGGGAGGAGCGGGATGATCGCCCCGAACAGCATCGCGTCGAGGAAGACGATCGAGCCGGTGACGGCAACGACGCGACCCATCGCCCGAGGATACGCACGGCGGTAGAGGGATCTCCGAGCCCGCGCTCAGCGTCGAGCAAGCGTCGAACCGACGTCCGACGCCGATCCGACCTGGACCAAAGAAATGCACCGAGTCGGTGTCGCCTCCGTCCAGCTAACCCGGTCGACCCTCGCCGAAGCGACTGCCTCTCGGGAGAGCCTTCAACCTTCGGCGCTCCGTGCTCGGTGCACTCGGAAATCTAGCGTCCGAATTGGACAAGGTCAAGCTCGTTGACAAACGACGCGATCGCAAATTGCGACTTTCTCGTTCGCCTCTGGATTCGAGAGAAAAAATGCGTTAGCGAAGCTCGACCGGTCGCGAATTTCGACGAGCACGCAAAAACGCACCGAGTCCGGTGCTCCTTCGTCCGGCCTCCCGACCGACCGCCGCCGAAGCGACTGCCGCTCGGAGGGCCATCAACCTCAGGCGCTCCGTCCTCGGTGCAATTGAGACACTACGGGCCCGACACGCTTGGGTCAAGTCCCTGGAGAGTTGAAATGCCGCTCTTTGCGAGTTTTTCTTTACAAACAGAACATGCTTGCGTTCTACCGCTTGTGCTCTAGATCAAAAGGGACCATGGATTCGCCGAGCCGGGTGCGCTTTCGTCCACTTCCCCGACTGACCTTCCGCTTCCGCGTACGGCCCTCCGGGAGAGCTTCGTCCTAGTCGCGTCCCGTGCTCGGCGCAGCGGCAATCTACCCTGTCACGTCGCCCCCGTGCAACGGGATCGGACGACGGAAACCCCGCAAATTGCGAACGAGTGGAGAGGGATGGCCGAAAAGCATGTCGTCGTGAGCGGCGCCGGGACCGGGATCGGGCGCGCCATAGCGCTTCGTCTCGCCGGTGACGGCGCCGCGGTGACGCTCCTCGGTCTCGAAGGTGCGCAGCTCGAGGAGACGGCCACGCTGATCGACGGGCCCGCGCACGTCGAGCCGTGCGACATTCGCACGCGTCGGGATGTCGATGAGGCGTTCGGGCGTGCCACGGGCGCGCTCGGGCCGATCCACGCGCTCGTTGCGGTCAGCGGCATCGGCGGCGCGAATGGGGAGGGCGACGAGGGCGGAGACCGCTTCGACGAGCTCGTCCGCACGAACCTCAACGGCACGTACTACTGCGTCCGCGCTGCGCTGCGGCATCTGGCACCGGGGCCGGATGCGCGGCACGTCGTGGTGATCTCGTCGATCCTCGCCCGGATCGGCGTGCCGGGGTACACGGGCTACAGCGCGTCGAAGGCCGGCCTGCTCGGGCTCGTGCGGTCGTTCGCCGCGGAGCTCGCTCCCGACGCGGTTCAGGTGAACGCGATCTGCCCCGGCTGGGTCGAGACGGACATGGCCTGGAGCGGCCTCGACGTGATCTCAGCGGCGATCGGCGGAACGCGGGAGGACGCGTACGCCGTTGCGATGCGCGAGGTGCCGCTCGGGCGCATGTCGCTGCCGGAGGACATCGCAGGCACGGTCGCGTGGCTGCTCTCGCCGGGCGCGCGTGGCGTCACCGGCCAGGCCATCGACCAGAACGGCGGCGCCTGGATGGGCTGAGGCCCCGGAAGGGAGTTTGCCCGCGTCCGAGCGCGCCGCGCGCGGTCGGGCGACTGAAGTCACGTCCCGAAGCCCGGGCAGTCGACTAGGTTCTTCCAACTCCGAGCGCGGCAAGCGGGAGGCGGCACGTGAAGGACAGAGCGAGGGCAGTCGTGATCGGCGGAGGCGTCGGCGGCTGCTCGATCCTCTACTGGCTCGCACGACTGGGCTGGGACGACGTCGTGCTCGTCGAGCGGGCCGACCTGACGAGCGGCTCGACGTTCCACTCGGCGGGGCTCGTCGGTCAGCTCCGGTCGTCGCTTTCGCTGACGCGGATGATGATGGACTCGGTCGACCTGTACCGGACGCTGACGGACGAGGTCGGCCTCGAGACCGGATGGCGGGAGGTCGGCTCGCTCCGGCTCGCATCCTCCGAGGAGCGCCTGGAGGAGATCACACGCCAGGCGGGGTGGGCAAAGACGTTCGGCCTGCCGCTCGAGCTCATCTCGCCGAGCGAAGCGCAGGAGCTGTTCCCGCCCATCACGATCGACGGGGTTCGGGGCGCCGCGTACCTGGCGTCCGACGGCTACATCGATCCGAGCCAGCTGACGTTCGCGCTCGCCGAGGGCGCGCGCCGGCGTGGGGCGGAGGTCAACACGTCGACGCGCGTGACGGGCATCCGCACACGCCGTGGCCGCGTCGAGGCGGTCGAGACCGATCGCGGGGAGATCGAGACCGAGGTCGTCGTCAACGCCGGCGGCATGTACGCCCGCGAGATCGGCGCCCTCGCGGGCGTCGTCGTGCCGATCGTGCCGATGGCGCACGAGTACCTCGTGCTGAAGCCGAGCGGCCTCCCGCTGGAGATGCCGACGATGCGGGACCCGTCGCTGCTCGTGTACTTCCGGCCCGAGTCGGGCGGCCTCGTCATGGGCGGCTACGAGCGCAACTGCGCACCGTGGTCGCTGGACGGGATCCCGCCGGACTTCAACGGCAAGCTCCTGGAGGAAGACTGGCCGCGGTTCGAGGAGCTGATGGAGAACGCGATCGTCCGCGTCCCGTCGCTGGAGGAAATGGAGGTCGTGAAGCTCATCAACGGCCCCGAGGCGTTCACACCGGACGGGGAGTTCGTCCTCGGGCCCTCCGACGTCCGCGGGTTCTGGGTCGCGGCAGGCTTCTGCGCGCACGGACTGGCGGGCGCGGGAGGGATGGGGAAGCTCGTCGCCGAGTGGATCGTCGAGGGAACGCCGTCGCTCGACGTCTGGCACATGGACTCGAGGCGCTTCGGCGCCGCGTATCGGTCTCCGGAGCACACGCTCGCCCGAACGAAGGAGATCTACGAGACGTATTACGACGTGAAGTACCCCGGCCACGAGCGGGCGGCGGGCCGGCCGTTGCGCCTCTCGTCTGCGTACGCGCGGCTCGTGGAGCTCGGGGCCGTGTTCGGTGAGAAGTCGGGCTGGGAGCGTGCAAACTGGTTCGAGCCGAACGCGGTGAGAGGGGACGAGTCGCTGCGCCCGCGCGGGTGGGCGGGGAAGCTGTGGTCGCCTGCGATCGGCGCCGAGCACGTCGCCTGCCGCGAGGCGGCGGCGCTCTTCGACGAGTCGTCGTTCGCGAAGATCGACGTGTCGGGCGAGCGGGCGGCCGAGTTCCTCGAAGGGCTCTGCGCGAACCGCGTCGCCCGCGACGTCGGGCGCGTGACCTACACCCAGATGCTCAACGGCCGTGGCGGGATCGAGTGCGACTTCACCGTCACACGGCTTGCCGAGGACCGGTTCCGCATCGTGACGGGCACGGCGTTCGGGCAGCACGACCTCGCGTGGATTCGCCAGCATGCCCCCGACGACGGGTCGGTGCACGTCGCAGACGTGACCTCGCAGTACGCGTGCCTCGGGCTCTGGGGCATGGAGTCCCGCGCGATCCTGCAGCCGCTCACGCGGGCCGACCTCGCGAACGAGGCGTTCCCGTACATGAGCGCACAGGACATCACGGTCGGGTCCGTGCCGTGCCTCGCGGTGCGCGTCACCTACGTCGGCGAGCTCGGCTGGGAGCTCTACTGCCCGACGGAGTACGGCCTCCGTCTGTGGGACACCCTCTGGGAGGCTGGTCGCGAAAGTGGGCTCGTCGCCGGCGGATACAAAGCGATCGACTCGTTGCGTCTCGAGAAGGGCTATCGCGTCTGGGGCGCCGACATCTCGCCCGAGGACACGCCGTTCGAGGCAGGGCTCGGATTCGCGGTCAAGCTCGACAAGGAGTTCGTCGGTCGCGACGCGCTCGAAGGACGGCAGGATCCCGCGCGCCGCCTACGCTGCCTCCTGCTTGCCGACCCCCGCGCGATCGCTCTCGGCTCGGAGCCGGTCCGTGTCGGGGACACGCCCCTCGGGCGGGTGACGAGCGGCGGGTTCGGGTACACCGTCGGCGCCTCGATCGCCTATGCCTATCTTCCGGCAGAGCACGAGGTCGGAACCGCGGTGGCGGTGGAGGTCTTCGGCACGTGGGTCGACGCGACGGTGGTGGCGGAGCCGTTGTTCGACCCCGACGGAGCACGGATCCGGGCGTGAGACTCGATTTCGACGCGATCGTCAGCCGCGTCTGGCCCGACGGCGGCTCCACATGGGAGGTGCTCGGCGGAGGCATCACGAACCACAACCTCAAGGTCACGCGCGCCGACGGGCAGTTCGTGCTCCGCATCGCCGGTGAGAACACCGATCTCCTCGGTATCGACCGGCGCACGGAGCTCGAGGCGACACGGGCCGCCGCCGCCGTCGGGGTCGGGCCCGAGGTCGTGGACTTCGTCGAGCCGGAAGGGTGGCTGGTGACGCGGTTCGTCGAGGGCGAGATCCCGCCGCTCGCGCGGATGCGTGAGCCCGAGACGCTCCTTCGCGTGGCGCGCGCGCTACGCGCCGTCCATTCAGGCCCGCCGGTCCGCGGCCGCTTCAACTCGTTCCGCATCGTCGAGGAGTACCGAACGACCGCGTTCGACCGCGGCGCCGAGGTCCCGCCCGTCTACGTCTGGGCTCGCCAGCTCGCGCGTCGGATCGAGCAGCAGCGGCGTGCGGCGCCCGAGCGGCCGTGCCACAACGACCTCCTCAACGCCAACTTCATCGACGACGCGCAGCGCGTGCGCATCGTCGACTGGGAGTACGCCGGGATGGGCGACGTGTTTTTCGACCTAGCGAACTTCGCGATCAACCACGAGCTCGACGCGGAGGGGCGCGAGGCGCTCCTCGATGCGTATTTCGGAGCCGTCCGTCCCGACCAGCGCCGCGCGCTCGAGCTGATGCGCTTCATGTCCGACTTCCGGGAGGCGATGTGGGGAGTCGTGCAGACGGCGGTCTCGCGGCTCGACTTCGACTTCCCCGCGTACGCGGCCGAGCACTTCGAGCGCATGGAGCGCACCGCGAGCGAGCCGGAGTTCGTCGCGGCGCTCGAGGCGTAGACCGGCGAGGGGCGCCTGGTTCGGCGCCCCTCGCCGCGTTGTCCTAGGCTCCGGCCTCCGTCGGCCGGTCGAACTGACCGAGTCGCTCCTCCTCGAGGCGCTCGAGCTCCTCCTCGGTGCCCATGCGCACCGGGCCTTTGAACCAGTTCTTGGCCGAGAGCGCCCACCAGCCCCCGAACACGAGGCCAATGGCTGCGAACCACAGGATCGTGTAGTTCGTCAGCTCCCAGGAGAAATCGTCCCGGAACGGGAGCCCCGCCTTGTAGAGCGGAAAGACGAAGAGGATCGTGATCAGCGCGACCCAGAGCAATGAGAGCGTGTCGAGCCACTTGTAGTGACGACCGAGACTCCACGCCCCCGGCTCGAAACGGTCTCCCATCCTGAGCCTGAGGTAGACGGGGATCACGAACGCGATGTAGAGCCCGATCACGGCGATGCCCGTGCCTGCTGCATAGCCCACGAGGTAGTTCCAGATCGCGGGCACCATCAGCAGCCCGGCGAGGACGACGATCGCCCAGACCGCATTCCGCGGCACGCGGTTCCGCGCCACCTTGCTCCACAGCTGGTGGCCGGGCACCGCCCGGTCGCGCGAGAAGGCGAACATCATCCGAGAGGCCGACGTCGTGGACGCCGTCAGGCAGAAGAACTGCGCCACGACGCAGACGAAGAGCAGGACCTCTGCCCAGTTCTGGCTCATCGAGGCCGCCCAGATCGACGGCACCACCGTGCCGATGTTCTCGAGCGCGAACGCCGTGTCCGGAATCGCGAACGTCACCGCGAGCAGCAGGATCCAGCCGAACACGGCCGAGACGACCACCGACATGTACATGCCGACTGCGGCCATGCGGGACGCCGCGCGGGTTTCCTCGGCCATGTGCGCCGAGGCGTCGAATCCGGTGATCGTGTACTGCGAGAGCAGGAGCCCGAGGCCGAAGACGAACCAGAAGGCCGGGTTCGTGAAGTTGTCCGCAGGACCGCCGTACCCGGACGCGTTGACCGTCTCGCCGAACACGTAGCCGAGGGACTGGTGCTCGTTCGGCACGATGATCAGCACCAGGACGATGAAGGCGACTCCCGCCATGTGCCAGTACGCGGACACCGTGTTGAGCAACGCCGTGAGGCTGACGTCGAACATGTTGATCAGCGCCGCAGCGAGCAGGAATACCGCGTAGAGGATGTAGTACGAGGCGTTCGCAGAGGCACCGAACCAGTCGTTCATCTTCTCGAAGTAGCCGAACCAGAAGTCGAAGAGGACGGCGCCGAACGTCGCGAGGCCGTAACCGATCGCGGCCGTGACCGCGATCTGCCCGATGAGGTTGAACCAGCCGGTCGCCCACCCCCAGCCGGGGCCTCCCAGCCTCGAGGCCCAGTAGTACAGCCCACCGGCCGTCGGGTACGCGGAGGCGATCTCCGCCATCGACAGCGCGATGATCGTCGAGGCGACGCTGACGATGGCCCAGCCCCAGACCACGGCCACGGGGCCGCCGCGCTCGAAGGCGACGAAGTACGACGTCAGGCAGCCCGCGAGGATCGAGATGATCGTGAAGCTGATCGCGAAGTTCTGGAACCCGCCCATCCCGCGAAAGAGCTCCTGGGCGTATCCCAGCCGGTGGAGGGTCCTTTCGTCCTCCGAGGTGTGGTACCCGCCGCCTGCGGGCCCTGTGCTCATGTGGTCCTCCCTTTGTCTGGCCGGTCGCCCGGTGTGAAGGCCGTATTCACCCAGGGCAGGCCGGGTCGTGTCAAGGCATGTCACCGATTTTGCGAAGTGTCCCGCGCGTGTCGGACGGGATCCCGAATAGGATCGCGCGCATGTTGAGCGCCGAAGAGCTGCGGGAGCTGGTCGCCACCGGCGAGGTGGACACCGTCGTCGTCGCCTTCACCGACATGCAGGGCCGGCTGATGGGGAAGCGCCTGCACGGCGAGTTCTTCGTCGAGGAGGTCCTCGACGAGAAGCACGCCGTCGAGGGCTGCAACTACCTGCTCGCCCTGGAGATGGAGATGGACCCGGTGCCCGGCTACGAGATTGCGAGCTGGGACCAGGGCTACGGGGACTTCGACATCGTCCCCGACCTCGCGACGCTGCGACGTATCCCGTGGCTCGAAGGAACCGCGCTCGTGCTCGGCGACGTGCTGGTACACGACGGCTCTCCCGTGCAGCCGTCGCCGCGGCAGGTCCTGAAGGCGCAGATGGAGCGGGCGGCGGCGCTCGGCTACGTGCCGATGGCGGGCTCCGAGCTCGAGTTCTATCTCCTCAAGGAGACATTCGAGGAGGCGCACGCGAAGGGCTACGCGAACCTGACGCCGTCCGTCCCGTACGTCCTCGACTACCACGTGCTCGGAACGACGTACGACGAGCCGCTGCTCCGCGCGATCCGGAACGGGATGCAGGCGGCGGGGATGCGCGTCGAGACCTCGAAGGGCGAGGCGTGGCCCGGGCAGCAGGAGATCAACTTTCGCTACGCGGACGCGGTCACGATGGCCGACAACCACGTCGTCTACAAGAACGGCGCCAAGGAGATCGCGTTCCAGCACGGGTGCTCGATCACGTTCATGGCGAAGCCGTTCGCCGACTGGATCGGCAACTCGTGTCACATCCACTCCTCGCTGCAGAAGGACGGGGAGGCCGCGTTCGCGGACGACGACGAGCTGTTCGACCGCTGGCTCGCCGGCCAGATCGCGTGCGCGAAGGAGCTCGCCGTGTTCTTCGCGCCGACGATCAACTCGTACAAGCGCTACGCAGCCGGGAGCTGGGCGCCCACGACGCTCGCCTGGGGCCACGACAACCGCACGTGCGGCTTCCGCGTCGTCGGCCGCGGCAAGGCGCGGCGCGTCGAGACGCGCATCCCGGGAGGCGACGTCAACCCGTACCTCGCCTTCGCGGCGATGATCGCGGCGGGTCTCCACGGGATCGAGCAGGAGCTCGAGCCGCCCGCGGCGCTCGAGGGCAACGCCTACGAGTCGGATGCGGAGCGGTTCCCGTCGACGATGCGCGACGCGATCGAGGCGCTCGAGTCGGGGACGATGGCACGCGGCGCGTTCGGCGACCAGGTCGTCGACCACTACCTCAACTACGCGCGCACCGAGCAGGGGCTCTACGACCGGTTCGTGACCGACTGGGAGCGCGCCCGCTACTTCGAGCGCGGGTAGCGCGTTGAAGCACGAGAAGCACATCGAGATCCGCTGGCGCGACCTCGACGCGCTCGGCCACGTCAACAACGCCGTCTACGCGACGTACCTGGAGGAGTGCTGCGACGAGTGGGCCGCGCGAGCGTTCCGCGGCGACGGCGACCCCTGGGAGTGGGTGACTGCGCGGGTCGCGATCGACTACCGGCGTGAGCTCACGCAGGAGGACGACGCTGTGGTCGTCAGCGCGTGGCTCGTTCGCCTCGGGACGTCGAGCCTCACGCTGCGGGCGGAGATCCGCAAGCCTGACGGGACCCTCTCCGCCGAGGCGGAGACGGTGATCGTCGCGCGCGACCGGGAGACGGGCCGCTCGCGGCCGCTCACCGCTGCCGAGCGCTCGGCGCTCGAGGTTGCCCTTCCCGCCGGCATGCGGTAGCGGCGGTGCGGATCGTGCCTGGCTCGAGCCAGGCACCAGGGGACCCTGCGCTAGCGTGTCGCCGTTGGCCACGCGTCCGCTGATCGGCATCACCTCGTACGCCCAGCCCGCACGCTGGGGGGCGTGGGAGCTGCCCGCCGCGCTCGTACCTCTTCAGTACGTCGAGTCCGTGGAGCGGGCCGGGGGCCGGGCGCTCGTCGTGCCACCGAGCACCGATGCGGTGGACGAGACCCTCGACGTGCTCGACGGGGTCGTCTTCTCCGGGGGGATCGACATCGACCCGGCGGCCTACGGCGCAGAGCGGCACCCGGCGACCGACCCGGCGCAGGCCCACCGTGACGCGGGGGAGCTCGCCCTCCTCGAGCGGGCGCTCGAGCGCGACATGCCGACGCTTGCGATCTGCCGCGGTTTCCAGCTCCTCAACATTCTCCGCGGCGGCGACCTCGTCCAGCATCTGCCCGAGAGCGTCGGGCACGAGGGGCACCGGGAGGTGCTCGGAACGTTCTCCGAGCATCCTGTCGAGGTGAAGGGCGGCACGAGGCTCGCCGAGATCCTCGGCGAGCGCCACGACGGCGTGCAGTCGAGCCACCACCAGGGAGTCGGCCGGGTGGGGGAGGGCCTCGTCGAGACCGCATGGGCGGCGGACGGCTCGCTCGAAGGGCTCGAGGATCCCGACAAGCGCTTCGCGGTGGCCGTGCTCTGGCATCCCGAGATGGAGGAGGACAAGCGCCTCTTCGAAGCGCTGGTGGACGAGGCGCGCCGCTTTCGCGGCGAGCGCTCGAGCGCGCCTGCGGCGACGGCGTGACCGACCCCGTTACGCCGTTCCGTTCTCACCTGCCCGTCCGGATCGCGTTCGGCGACGGCGTGATTGCCGAGCTCGGCGGCGCGCTCGCCGCGCTCGGGGCGTCCTCGGCCCTCGTCGTCGTCGAGGAGCCAGTCGCCGAGCACCCGGATGTGATCGCGGCGCTCCGCGCCGCCGGTGTCCGCGTCGAGCAGTACGTCAAGGGTCCCGGTGAGCCGACGTTCGCACTGGCCGACGAGCTGGCGGGCCGGGTACGCGACGACCGCCTCGACGCCGTCGTCGGGATCGGCGGCGGATCGGCTCTCGACGTGGCCAAGGCGGCCCGCATCGTCGCTGACCAGGGCGGGTCGGTCGCCGACTACGCGGTCGGCGAGCGCGTGCCGGAGCCGCCGCGGCTCGGGCTCGTCCTCTGTCCGACGACGTCGGGAACCGGCAGCGAGGTCTCGGGCGCCAGTGTCCTGACGGACACCGCGAGTGACCGGAAGCTCGGCTTCGGGCACCCGCACATGCGCGCGCAGCACGCGCTCGTCGATCCGGTGCTCACTCACGGGCTTCCGGCGGGGCCTACGGCTCACTCGGGCGTCGACGCGGTCGCGCAGGCGATCGGCGGCTGCACCGTGACGAACTCGACTCCGCTTTCGGTCGCCTTCGGGCTCGAGGCGTGCCACCACGGGGCGCGATCGTTGCGCGAGGCGGTCGCCGACGGGGCCGACGCGGACGCCCGGCGCCGTCTGGCGTGCGCCAGTCTGACTGCCGGCCTTGCGATGAATCTCTCCGACTGTGCGGCCGACCACGCTCTCGGGCAGGCGCTCGGAAGCGTCAAGCATCTCCCGCACGGCCTGACGATCGGGCTCGTGCTCGCCGAGACGCTCGACGTCTCACGTCACGAACGCGCCGACCGCCTGGAGCGCGTGGCGGACGCCCTCGGCGAGCCCGCCGACCGAACGGGCGACGGCTCGCGCGCGGTGCGCGCCGTCCGGAGGCTCCTCGCCGAGCTCGAGTTCCCGACGCTCGCCGACGTGGGCGTCACCGAGGACGATCTGCCGGCGCTCGTCGCGAGCGCGACCGGCGACCAGTCCTACAACCTCGACGTCGACTGCCACGACTGGACAGCAGTCGAGGTCGAGGAGGCGTTCCGCACGGCTCTCGCGCTCGAGTCGCGCTGACGCTCGACGCATCGCCGGACGGCGTCGACATACGGCGGAGCGTCGGGTCGGCCGCGGCGTCCGCTACCGTGTGACGAGCCGAGGCATTCCGTGCAAGGGCCCTCGGTGGACAAGGCAGGCCATTCGCCGCGGCTTGCGCTCACGTACCCGAGGCAGGAGCCAGTCGATAGTGGCATCGAAACGGCAGACGACGTTGGCAAAGCTCGATCGTGAGCGCGCGGTGCGAGAGCGACGCGCTCGCAAGCAGGAGAAGAAGGAAGCGCGGCGTGCGGCGCGGGCAGCGGGAACGGCACCGGAGACGGCGGAGGTCGCGCCGGAGGATCCCGAGGCTGCCCTTCCGTCGGACGATCCCTCGTCGTAGAGGCTAGCGCTCGGTCGAGACGAAGACGCTCTTGAGCTCGGTGTTGTGGACGAGCCCCTCCATGCCGAGCTCCTTGCCGATGCCCGAGGCCTTGTAGCCGCCGAAGGGCGCCTGGGGGAAGACCGAGCTGTTCGAGTTGACGCCGATCGCGCCGGTTCGGAGAGCACGAGCGACGCGTAGCTGGCGTGCGCCGTCGCGGGTCCAGAGCGAGCCGGAGAGGCCGTACGGCGTGTCGTTCGCGATCCGGATCGCCTCTTCCTCGCTCTCGAACGTGATCACCGAGACGACGGGGCCGAAGATCTCCTCGCGTGCGACGGCCATCTCGTTCGTGCAGCCGTCGAGAATCGTGGGGCGGAGGTAGAAGCCGTTGGCGAGCCCGTCACCATCCGGGCGCACCCCGCCCTCCACAACGCTGGCGCCCTCGTCGATACCTCTTTCTATGTAGCCCTCCACCGTCTCTCGCTGGCGCTCGGAGACCAGAGGGCCAACCTGCGTCTCATCTGCCTCTGGATCGCCGACGACGATCGCCCGCGTCGCGGCGACGTAGTGCTCGAGCAGCTCATCCTTCGCCGATGCCTCGACCAGCAGGCGAGACCGGGCGCAGCAGTCCTGTCCCGCATTCTCGAAGACTGCGAACGGGGCCAGGCGCCCGGCCTTCTCGAGGTCGGCATCCGCGAACACGATGCAGGCGCTCTTGCCGCCGAGCTCGAGCGTCACGCGCTTGATCGTCCCGGCCGCCTTGCGTGCGATCTCGACGCCGACCTCGGTCGAGCCCGTGAACCCGACCTTGCCGACGAGCGGATGCTCGACGAGCGCGTCGCCGACGGTGCCGCCGGGGCCTGGCACGACGTTGAGGACGCCGGGTGGCAGTCCGGCCTCGAGGCCGAGCTCGGCGTAGCGCAGCACCGAGAGTGGGGAGAGGCTCGCGGGCTTCAGCACGACGGTGTTTCCGGCCGCGATCGCCGGCGCCGTCTTCCAGTTGCCGATGTTGAGCGGGAAGTTCCACGGGGTGATCAGGGCCGTGACGCCGATCGGCTCGCGAAACGTCAGCACGATCCCGTCGCGGTCGACGGGGATCGTCGAGCCGAAGAACTTGTCGACCGCTCCCGCGTAGTACCGCATCACGGCCGCCGCGTTTCCGGCGCACCAGCGGGCGTCGCCGATCGCCATCCCCATGTCGCGGGTCTCGATCAGCGCCAGCTCGTCCGCGTGCTCCTCGATCAGGTCGGCCCAGCGGTAGAGCACCTTCGCGCGCTGGATCGGCGTCCACGCACTCCAGTCCTCGAATGCGTCCGCTGCAGCCCGAACCGCCCGGTCGGCGTCCTCGGCGCCCGCCTCGGCGACGGTCCGAAATACCTCGCCGGTGGCGGGGTTGACCGTCTCGAACGTCCTGCCCTCGGCGGCGGCCACGCGCCGGCCGTCGATCAGGAGGCTCTCGACCGCGCCCATACCTCTAATCTAGGCGTCCGACGCGAAGCGTCAGACGCCCACGACGTGGGCGAGCCAGCGGCGGTCGCGCTCGCGGTCGAGCTCGAGAAACAGCACCCGCTGCCAGCGGCCGAGGCAGAGCAGCCCGTCGCGGACGGGGATCGACTCGCCTGCCGGCCCCATGAGCATCGACATGCAGTGCGAGTGGCCGTTCGACGCCTCCATGTCCTCGTCCGAGACGTTCTCGGTGCGGCGGTCCCAGTCGTCGTGCGCGTAGTAGTGCTCGGTCGGCACGAGCCGACGCAGGAGCACCGAGAAGTCCTCGAGGAAGCCGCGCTCGTACTCGTTGACCCGCACGGAGCACGTCGTGTGCGGCGAGTAGACGCAACAGACGCCGTCGCGGACGCCGCTCTCGCGCACTGCCTCCTGGACCTCTTCGGTGATGTCCGTCACCGTCAAGCCGCCGGCGGTTCGCAAGGGCGTCTCTCGGTGGAACGACTTGAGAGGGCCGCCGTTCGGGGCGTCGTCCTCGGTCGCAGTCGTTTCGGGGGCGCTCGCCATCGGTTCTCGGGCATTGTGGCAGTCGAACGCCGGCGCGGTGCAGGAGATCCGTTCCCACCGGTCGAACGGCGCAGTCGCGGGTCGGTCGTTCGTCGGTTCCGCTGACCGCACGGCGACCCGGGACCAGTCCTTCGACTCCGCGGTCGGAAACGTGAGCTGGTAGCTCGCCGCTGGGTGACCCCGGGAGTCTCCTGGATACCGCATCATTGCGCTGGCGGGCCCGTAGCTCAGCTGGTTAGAGCAGCCGACTCATAATCCCCGCCCGCCGCCCGCCATCTGATCGCCGCGGTGCAGGCCGTCGTCGCGGAGTCGGAGGAGACTTCCGTCTTCCTGGAGGAAGCCGTTGGGGAGTTGGACGCCGACCTCCACACCTGGCTCACGGAGCACGCCTTCGCTCTCATCAACTACGAGGCGATGAAGGCGTTCGTGGAGGGGAATGGGCAGAACGAGATCGAGCGCGTCTGGATGCTGGCAAGGGAACTGGAGGACAACGACGTCTACATCGAGTTCACGGAGCGGCACTTCGTGAAGTGGTGCGAGGCCGAACTAGAACTGAGGGCGGCATGACGTGCAGGACGTACTGCTCGACCGCCTGCCGGATGAGGGCCTGAGGCTCGCCCGATGACCGAACTCGCTTCGCTGCTCGCCGGACTGGATGCGAGTGAGCGCGTTCGCGGCCGGGGCCACGGCGGCGAAGTGCAGTAGCGTACGGCGCCCGTGGTGAACCTGGCGCTCGCGCTGGCGGTCGTCTGCCTCTCCGCCTTCCTGTTCGCGAGAGCCGCCGGGGCGCGGACGTGGATCGACCTGACGCTCGTCGCCTACGTGGCGGCGGCCGCCGAGATCGTCGTTCTCGTCCTGTTCCTGTCGGCGTTCCACGCCGTCCGCGCGAGCACGCTCTACCTCGCGCTCGCCGTCGTTCTCGCCGGTGCCGTCCTCGCCGCACGGGCCACGGGAGCGCTTCGCGCGCCGCGTGCCCCGCTCCGCTTGGCGCGACGTCCGACGGGCGTCGAGGCAGTGCTCGCCGTGACGGTGCTCGCCTCGTTGGGGTACTCCCTCGCACTCGCTTTCGGCACCCCTCCCAACACATGGGACTCGCTCGTGTACCACCTGACGCGGCTCGCCTTCTGGCACCAGGACAACGCCGTCGGCTACGTCGCCAACGCCTACGACGCGCGGATCAACGGTAACCCGCCGGTCGCCGAGATCCTCATGCTGTTCATGGTCGAGCTGGCGGGCGGTGAACGGTCGGCAGCTCTCGTCCAGCTCGTCGCGACACCCGTTGCGGCGGTCGGCGTCGTCGGCATCGCGCGCCGCGTCGGCATGGGCAGAGCCGAGTCACTCTTCGGGGCGGGACTCTTCCTCACACTCCCCATCGTCGCGCTCCAGGCGGGGACGACCCAGAACGACCTCGTCGTCGCCTCATTCCTCGTCGTCGCGGCATACGCCGCGCTCGGCGCGCGCAGCCTCCACATCGGACTGCTCGCGGCGGCCACCGCGCTCGGCGTGGGCACCAAGCTCACGGCGCTGTTCGGGCTTCCCGTCCTCGTCGCGCTGATCCTCCTGGCGCCGGAGCGGGATGCGCGCGGGCGACGGCAGATCGCCGTCGCGGCAGGCGCCCTGGCAGGCGCCTTCTGGTACGTGGTCAACGTCGTCAACACGGGCAACCTGCTCGGCGACCTGCCCGACCGGCTTTCCGCCGTCACCCTCTTCAACCCGAAGGCGAATCTGACCGGGGCGTTGAACCTGTCGCTCGACGCGTTCGACCTGTCGGGCGCCGAGGGAACCGCAGTCCGCGCGTACCTGCTGGCGGCGGTCGTGGTGGTGGCTGTGCTCCTCGTATCACGAGGGAGAGACGCGCTCGGATCGTCGCTCGGCGCCGGTCTTGCGACGCTTGCCCCGTTCCTCCTCTTCCCGGCGAGCTACGTCGTCTGGCGCGGCTACCAGAAGCTCATCGACCTGCTCGGCACGCCGGTCGTGCCCTACGACGACGACCAGTGGAAGCTCGGCCGCCTGGCGAGCGACAGCTACTCCTGGTTCGGCCCTCTCGGGTTGCTCTTGGGCAGCGCGATGCTGGCCGTCGCGGTCGTCGGCGTTCGGCGCGGGCGGCTCCCACGGGTCACGCTCGTCCTCGGAGCCGCGCCGCTCGCGTGGCTCGCGATGCTCGCCCTCACCGTTGCCTACGACCCGTTCCGCGGCCGGTTCTTCGTCTTCCCGGCCGCGCTCTCGGCCGGGCTCTGGGGGCTCGTGCGGCGCTCCCGGGTGCTCGCGCCCGCGGCCGTCGCCGTCGGCGCGACGACGGTCGCGCTCTGCTTCCTGCACTCCTTCGAGAAGCCGTCGGGAATCACGATCGGCAACGGGCCGGAGCAGCGGACGATCTGGGGACGGGAGCGGTGGGACGCGCAGACCGAAAGACGGACGGAGATGGCCAACGTCCTTCGTTACGCGGAGGAGCAGATTCCGGCGGACGCTTCGGTCGCGCTTGCGCTCAACGGCGACCAGTTCGGCTATCCCGTGTTCGGCCCCCGGCTTCGGCGCTCCGTCGAGCTGGTCTTGGCGGGCACGTCGCGCACAGGCCCCGCGGCACAGTGGCTCTTAATCGACGCGACGCGTCGTCCGGGCGTCGACCTCCGCTGCTGGCGGCGCGTGTTCGCCGCGCCCGCGCCCGGCGGCTGGGCCGTGTATCGGCCGACGGGTCAGAGCTGCTGACGAGTGGGCGTCAGCGCCCGAGCCGCCAGGACACGAGCTAGCCGTATCCAAAGCGTTCGGAGGATCGGCCCGCCGTAGTGGCCTGCGAAGCGCCAGCGCGTCGAACCCGCAGTGCGCGCTCGTCTACGTCGGATGCCGCGATCGGATAGAACGTCGGTTTGCTGTCGGCGCTCGGGTTCATCTTCGCCGTCGCGCTACTCGGTACGACCGGGCTCATCGGCGCGTTCGCGCTGCGACTCGGCTCGCGTATCGAGACGCTCCTGGCGGCGTACGTCATCGCATGGGCGTGGCTCGTCATCTCTCTGATAGCGCTCTCCGCATTTCGTGCGGTAACTCAGGCGAGCTTGTGGGCCGCCTTGATCGCAGGGCTCGGCGGAGCGAGCGGAGCGTGGCTCTTCGCCGGCCGTCCGTTCCCCAGACGACTGTCGCGAGCAGTCCCTCACACCCCTTCGTGACGCGCTCGCAGACGGCCCCGTTGCCGTACTCGCCCTCGCGGTTGGGGCGGGCCTTACTTACACCCTCGTCGCGGGCATCGGCGTCGCAGCGAACGACGGGGACGCGCTCGCCTACCACCTCCCGAGAGCACTCCTGTGGAAACAACAGCAGTCGGTGAACTGGATCGCCGACGCTCCTGATTCGAGGCTCAACGTCATGCCTCCGATCGCCGAGATGGGACAGCTCGCGACCATTCTCGTCTCGGGTCGCGATCGCTTCGTCTCAGTGGGGCAACTCGTGGCGCTGGCTGCGTCGGTGGTCGCCATCGCGCAGGTCGGACACCGTCTCGGCAGTGACCGAAGAACGGCGCTTTTCGGCGCGTTGCTCTTCGCGACGCTCCCGGTCGTGATCCTCCAAGGCACGAGCGCCCTCAACGACCTCGTGGTGTGCTCCTTCCTCCTCTGTGCCACGGCATTTCTCCTCTCAACGAGCTGGTCGGCTCTGGCGGTCGGCTCGCTCGCGACCGCCCTCGCCGTCGGAACCAAGGTCACCGCCGTGCTCGGCCTTGTCTGGGTGCTGATCGCCGTCGTCGGAGCGACGCGCCGCGGGCCGCTCGTTCGAGTGGCCGGCACTTGTCGGAGGCACCGCACTCGGCAGCGGGTGGTACTGGCTGAATCTCTGGCACACCGGCCACCTCGACGGCGGTACGGGGCCGAGAGCGGGCAGAGGCCTGACGGTACGGCGTGTGGCGACCACGATGCGCCAGCTCGCGCTCGACCTCGTCGATCGGGTGGTGAACGGGAGGACGTCGCCGTCTACTGGTCGGTGCGCTCGTGCTACTCGCGTGTGGCAGTTGCGCAGTTCGCGCAAACCCGCGGCGTGGTCCTCGGAGCGGCTCTCGTCGTGATCGTGCCGCCCCTGCTCGCGCCGCTGGAGCCTTCTCCTCAAGGCGTGCAGGACCTGCTCGCGCTCAGTCGAACCGAGCTGCGTACCAATTGCCCACCGAATTCCAGCCCGGGTTGTCGCGACGCACTGGCTCCGTATGGCCCCGTGCTCGCCGTGTGCTTCTGCAGCGCGGCTCGTCCTCCTCGTCCGACGTCCCGCGTCGCCCTCATCGCGCCTGCTCCTGGCGTGCTCGGTGGCCCCGATCGTCTCGATCGCCGTCCTCGCGAGCCTCCTCACCTACGATCCCTTTCGCGGCGCTTCATGATGTTCGCCGTCGCAATCGCGCAGTCACCTGGCTGGATTCGGCGCTGGCCTCGGATGCGTGGCGGACCAGCTCCGCTGATCGTCTCAGCGCGATGGCGCTCGCATGTCGACGCGAAGACCGGTGCTGTGCTGTTCGAGCACGAGCCCGGCTCGTCAGTCGAGAATCGATCTGCACGACAAACGAGCATCGACCAGCAGTCCAGCTTCGACCGTCGTCGACTAGATCGATGTCATCCGCTTCGTCGAGGACACCGTGCCCGAGAACGCGACGATCGCGCTCGCCTTTCGTCCGAACGACTTCATCTCTCCGTTCTTCGGAGTCAACCTGCGCCGTCGGGTCATACTCGTCCCGAACGAACGGTTAGAGACCATCTCGCTAGACGCCGAATGGCTCTCGACAGCCGACTCATAATCGGTAGGTCCCTGGTTCGAGTCCAGGCGGGCCCATCTGATCCCAGAGTTCATGCGGAAACGGTTTGAAACCGCGGGGGAGAACGCTGGGGATTGTTGATTTTTCGATCTTTCCGTGGGCGAGCGTACTGTCGCTCGAGAACCAGTCGGGGAAAACGACAACTCTTTTGTGGGGCGTAGGATCCCCGCCTGGGCCAGCGTTCGGGAATGCACCAGAAACCGACTTGCGGCACCCCCGGCAGGCGGGCAGACGTTGGTTCTCAGCTTGTCGTGCTTAGCGAAGAGCCTCCTCGAACCGCGGGTCGTCGCGTACGGCGGCAAAGTCGTCGTCTCTGCGCGCGTCTTCCCGGAACCGCGGTAACAGCTCGACGGACCGGCGGAGGTGGGCGAACGTGTCGTCGCCCGTGTCGCCCGCGAGCGTCGCGAAGCACGCGAAGTTGTAATGCAAGCCCGCGTGGTCCGGCATACGCTCGAGAGCGCCGCGGACCGCTTCGAGCGCGTCGCCGTAGCGCTGTTCGCCATAGGCCTTCATGGACTCGCTGTGGAATGGCCACGCCTCACCCCAGTCGATCCCCTGGTACGCCTCGCCGGGTGTGGCGCCGACGGCAAGGACTGTTCCGTCCCCGGTTGCCTTGCGCCGCGACTCCGGCCCGACGAACACGAACGTCCCTGCGGGCGCGTCGACCGTGTCGCCGTCGAGCTCGAAGGTCACGTTCCCGTCGAGCACGATGTACAGCTCCTCCTGGCCAGACCCGGACTCGTCGTGCTCGCCGATCAGCGTGCCATCCTCGCTGGGCGTGAACGCGTTGATTCCGAATGCGTGGATCCCGAGGTGCTCGCGCACCGGGATGTCTCTGCCGCGCCGCTCGATGTCGTCGAGAAGCGCGACCTTCCACTTCGGCTTGTCGCCCATCGAATCTCCTCCTGTTAGCGCGGGTCGCCGGAATCGTCGATCGTAACCGGGAAGAACCGCGGTGAAACGGTCACCAAGTCCTCGAGACAGCATTTGGTGCGAGGGCCCCGGGCTTGTCGAGCGCACCCCGATCCAGGCACCAGGCACACGAGACGAGCGAGGGGGTGGCCGGCGGGCGTGACCTCCGACTCGCAATCGTCGGCGTCGGCGCGGAACGTCGATTGGAAGCGCCTCCGCAGTTCGTGTCAGATCGATGTCAGAACGTGTGAGGCTTCGATCACGGCGAGGCCGGAAGTGCTGGGTGTGGCCGTCGTGAGACGGAAGCCGGCGCGCGTCAGTAGGGCGTCCCACTCCTGGAGCGTCCGTTCGCGCCCTGCCGGTGCGACGAGCATGTTGAGGTCGGAGAACTTGGCTCGGGGATCCTTGTTGGGTGGGCCGACGATGCGCTCGATGAGGAGCAGGGTTGCGTCGGCAGCCATTGCGCGTCGGCAGTTGCCGAGGATCGCGACGGCCGGCTCGTCCTCGTGGTCGTGGATGATCGACTTCAGCGTGTAGGCGTCCCCGCCGCCTGGCACTTCGTCGAAGAAGCTTCCGCCGACGATGTCGCATCGATCGGCGACACCCGCCCGTTCCAGGACGGCGGGGGCGTTGGCGATGACGTGCGGCTGATCGAGGAGGACGCCGCGCATCGTGGGGTACTCGCGGAGGAGCGATGCGAGCAGCGTGCCGTTCCCGCCGCCGACGTCGACCAGGGTTTCGAAGCGACCGAAGTCGTAGGCGTCGAGAAGCGCCTGGTTGGAGGCGCCGGTCAGTGACTCCATCGCGAAGTCGAAGATCGCGCTCTCGTCTGGATGCTCTGCTCGATACGCCCAGACGTCGGTTCCGTGCACGTGCTGGAACGCGTTGTCGCCGGTGCGGATCGAATGCTCCAGGTGACCCCATGCTTCTTGGAAGTACGGCCTCCCGACGTACATCGCCCAGCCGCGCAGCGAGCCCGGGACCTCCGACTGGAGCAGCGCCCCGATCGGCGTCAGTGAGAAGCGCCGGCCTTCGTCCTCGGAGAACACGCCGACGGATGCGAGTGCGCGGAGCAGCCGGTAGAGCGAGCCGGCGTGCGCGTTCGTCGCGGCCCCGAGTTCGTCACTCGTTCGAGGGCCGTCGGCGAGGTGGTCGGCGATGCCGAGTGTCGCGGCGACGTGAATCGCCTGGGTCACCTGGAACCCAACGATCAGGCGACCCAGGGTGGCGTCTGGTGTCTCGTCCATGTGCCGACACTAATGGGAGTCCCCGGCTCGCCTTGTCCCAGCTGCGGGCGACGCTGCTGCAGGCACGTCTGGCGCAGGCGTGAAGGGCTCGGCTAGCGACTTCGCCATGAGACGCTCCGTAGACTCGAAGCCCGTGCTCCGATTTCTCAAGCGTGCGCTTCGTGCAGTCCGCATCGCAGCGACCGACTCGCGCATCCCGAGACCGCTCCGCTGGCTCGCCGCGCTCGGGTTGGCACCAATCCCCGGCCCGATCGACGAGGTCCTGCTCCTCATCGTCGCCGCCCCGTTGGCGCTCTTCTACCGGACGCCGCTAGTCGAGGCGTGGCACCAAGCCGACGAGCGGTAGCTGCTGCAGGAGCACGTCTGGCGGCAGCGGAGGGTCTCTCGGCGATGCGTGGCGTTTCGGGGACAGCAGTCGGCGTAAGGCCGTGTCCATCCCTGGGGCCTGGCGACGTGGGCGTGAGCCGACCTGACGGTCCGAACTAGCGTCCTCGACGTTCCTTTGCGAGCAGCGCCTGGAGCGGGTCGGTGCCGAGGAATTGACCCAATCGTGTCCTATCGGGCGAGGCCAGGGGGCGGCAGGCTGTCTGCGACCGGGCGAACACCTTTGATTCCCCGCAATCAGGTGGAGAGCCACGGCTTCGGCCGGGCTCTCCGTATGACTAGACGGTGACGGAGAAAGGAGGCTGAGCTAGTGGTTTATTGCGAGGACTGCGACTGTTGCTCTGAGCTCGGCAAGGGCTGGATCGCCAAGGTGGCGTGCAACCCCGACGACTTCAGTGAGCCTCCATATGTCGTTCTGTATTGCCCGCCGTGCGCTGCAAGGGTCTTCAACTATCGGCCGGATGTGGCAGCCTCCTACGTCTGTGACTGGGAACCGCTCCCAGATCAAGAAGTGACCTGATCTAGCCCCGTCGGCTTCGCCAGTCCTTCGCGAGCAACGCGCGCACCGGTCTGTGCCGAACACCGCGCCGCCCGTGCCCCGGCCCACCGCGGGAATCCCTCTTAGCCGCCGGGAGTCGCGCGGGCGACGCGCTACCGCTTCTCGGCTGCGGCAGTCAGATCGCGGCCCTGCGTCAGCGTCTGTTGCTTTGCCATCCAGGCGTGGACGGCTTCGCGTCCGCGACGCGCGGCCGGGGAGCGCTTGTGACGCCAGCGTCTCAGCAACATGCTCATGTGGTCAGTGTCGGAAACGCGGCTGGATGCGGCGCTACCCGTTGGTCGAGAAGCGGGCTGGACTTTCACCTGCCGGCTAGACGGGCACCGACGTGCTCGCGGAGCACAGCGCGGAAGCACGGCGTCTCGGATCTTGACGACGGCGGCGAGTGGGTCGACCGATCCGCCCACGATCGAAGGGGGCGTCCCTCGAGGCCTGCCCACGCAACTCGGGTGGCTACCGCGCCTTCGTAAGCGTTTGCCCGCAGCCGCACGAGGGAACACATGTGACGGAGGGGGTATGGCTCTAGCTGAAGAACTCCGCGAGATCGCGGCGATTCTCGAAATGCCGACCTCACCGTTTCACAGGGAGGGTGGGCGGCTGCGTTCGATCGCTGGTCGGCTCGCGCAGGTGGAGGAACGTGCCGAGCGCGCCGAGCGGGCGGCCGAGCAATGGAAGCACGCCCACAACTACGCCGCGCGGGAGCTGGAGGAGCTTGCGGCGGCACTACAGAGTCGCACTCGAGACGCGAGAGTCTCCAGTACTTCCTCCGACGCGACTCCTTCGCGATCAACGCCCTGAGCGGGTCGGTGCCGCCCCACGGCGGGACTCCCTCTTGAGCCGACGCGGGTCGCCGGCTGCGACGAGTCGCCTGCGAGCGCGGCCGGTGCGACCGTCATTCCCCATCCCGAGCTCGCCGTCGCGGCCGTCACCTTCTGGCACCAGCCCGACTGCCGCGTAGCCGAACTGCTCGACACGCGCGAGCTGTGAACGAGCGAATTGACCCAATCGTGTCCTATACGCCTCCGCCGCCGACACATACCGTGGTCAATGCGAGCTGGCGTGGGAGTAGCCCGCGCTGGGTAGGACGCCCGGGGGGATTCACGGCGGCGTCCCTTTTGCGGCGGCTCCTGCGCCGGCTCGCGTTGCTGCGCGAGAGGCTCAGCGCCTCCCCCGGCGAGTCTCTCGCGCAGCTTTGGTTGACTGCTCGAGCAGCGCCGGGTAGCAAAGAGGAGCTTCGTTGGCGACGGCGTAAACTCTCGTGCGGCTCCCTCTTGACGAGCCGCCGGGGCGGGGCGGAGCCCCTGTCTCGTCGGATGGCTTCGGGTCGTCGCTACCCCCTCCCCTGAGGAGCGGCGGCCCGGGCCGTCCTCTGCCGTTCGCGGGCCTCGGTTGACGTTGGGGGACCCGCAGCGCGAGCCCCCCACGCACGGCGCAACACGTGCTCAGGCGGCACAGCGCCTGTGGGGAGAGGAGTCGCGCCGCGAGGCCCGTATTCGTTTCACATCCGGCGCTCGAATGCGAGAGAATTCGCCGACCACCGAAAGGAAACGGGCGGAAAATGGACAAGTTCAACGAGCTCACGACCGGCGCAAAGCTCGTGCTGGGCGCCACGGTTGCTTTCCTGATCGTCTCGTTCTTCAACTGGTACGAGGCGGATCTCGGCGGGATCGAGGAGGTCGCGGGCGTCGACGCCGGCGTCTCGATGTGGAACGGCGTCGGGGTGATCGCCGGCCTGGTCGCGATCGTCCTGCTCGTCTGGCAGGCGATCCGGCTCGCCAACATCAACCTCGAGATCGGGATGACCCCGGCGATGATCACGGCGGCGCTCGCTGCGCTGCTGCTCATCTTCACGGTGATCCGCGTGATCGACGGGTACGAGTTCGCCGACCGGACGATCTGGCTCTGGCTCGGTCTCGTGCTCGCCGTCGTGATCGCCGTCGGCGCGTGGATGAACATGCAGGCTTCAGGCGAGGGCATCGCCGACATCCGGGCGTCCATGGCGGGCGCCGCCGCCGCGGCGAAGGGCGCCGCCGACTCGGG
Organism: uncultured Actinomycetes bacterium; assembly: GCA_963839755.1. GTDB lineage: Bacteria > Actinomycetota > Thermoleophilia > Gaiellales > Gaiellaceae > Gaiella. The sequence continues at coordinate 52,689 of CAWIVU010000009.1, read as the reverse complement.
CAGGGACAAGACGGACGACGCGGCGACCGACACGTCGCCGGCCGCGGAGGACGTCGTCGAGGACGTCACCCCCGGCGACGACACACCGAAGACGACATAGGGCCTTTCCGGGAGCCGCCTCGCCCGAAGGGGCGAGGCGGCCCGGCTACACTCAGCGCATGGCAGAGATCGGCACGCTGCGGGTCAAGACGGGCCTCGCCGAGATGCTCAAGGGCGGCGTCATCATGGACGTCGTCGACGCGGACCAGGCGCGGATCGCCGAAGAGGCCGGCGCCTGCGCGGTGATGGCGCTGGAGCGTGTCCCGGCCGACATCCGGCGGGACGGCGGCGTCGCGCGGATGTCCGATCCACAGAAGATCCGCGAGATCCAGGAAGCTGTCTCGATCCCCGTCATGGCGAAGTGCCGCATCGGACACTTCGTCGAGGCGCAGATCCTCGAGGCGCTCGAGGTCGACTACATCGACGAGTCGGAGGTCCTCACGCCGGCGGACGTCGAGCACCACGTCGACAAGCACGCCTTCACGGTTCCGTTCGTCTGCGGCGCCACGAACCTGGGCGAGGCGCTGCGTCGGATCGCCGAGGGCGCCGCGATGATCCGCACGAAGGGCGAGGCGGGAACGGGCGACATCGTCAACGCGGTCACGCACATGCGCGCCGTCTTCGGCGCGATCAGGCAGCTGCAGGGGCTTCGCGACGAGGAGCTCTACGCGTCGGCGAAGGAGCACCGGGCGCCGTTCGAGCTCGTCCGCTGGGTCGCCGAGAACGGCCGGCTCCCCGTCGTGACGTTCACGGCCGGAGGGATCGCGACTCCCGCGGACGCCGCGCTCTGCATGCAGCTGGGCGCCGACGGCGTGTTCGTCGGCTCCGGGATCTTCAAGTCCGGACGGGACAAGGACCTCGACGGTGACGGATGGGCGGAGGACGTCGCGCGGCGTGCAAAGGCGATCGTCGAGGCGACGACGCACTACGCCGACCCGCAGATCCTGGCAGACGTATCGGCAGGCCTCGGTCAGCCGATGGTCGGTATCTCCGCGAGCTCGCTCGCCGAGGCCGACCGGCTCGAAGTTCGCGGCTGGTAGAAGCCCGCTGCGCGGGGCCAGGCTAGGGCCCGATCTACACTTGAGAGCATGGATCACCGTCCACGGATCGGTGTTCTCGCGCTCCAAGGAGCGTTTCGCGAGCACGTGCGCGCGCTGCGCCGGGCGGGCGCGGATCCCGTCGAAGTGCGCCTGCCGGAGCAGCTCGACGGGCTCGACGGGCTCGTGATCCCGGGCGGCGAGTCGACGACGATCGCGAAGCTTGCGAGGCTCTACGGGATCGACGACGCGATCCGCGCGTTCGATCGCCCGATGCTCGGGACCTGCGCGGGGATGATCGTGCTCGACCGGCGTCACCTCGGCCTCGTCGATCTCGAGGTGGAGCGGAATGCCTACGGGCGCCAGGTTGCGAGCTTCGAGGCCGACCTGGACCTGGCAGACGGCGAGGCGCCGTTCCACGGCGTCTTCATCCGCGCACCGCGGGTGCGCGACGTCGGACCGCGCGTCGAGGTGCTCGCGGAGCTCGACGGCGAGCCGGTGCTGCTCCGCGACGGGCAGATCCTGGTGGCGGCGTTCCACCCGGAGCTCACGGACGATCCCCGGATCCACGAACGATTCCTCGAGCTGGTCACGGAGGCGATGAGTGTCAGGGCATAGCAAGTGGTCGACGATCAAGCACAAGAAGGGCGCGGCCGACGCGAAGCGCGGCAAGCTCTTCTCCAAGCTCTCGCGGGCGATCATGGTCGCCGCGAAGGAAGGCGGAGCGGACCCCGCCTCGAACCTTGCGCTCCAGAACGCGATCGAGAAGGCCCGGTCGTACTCGATGCCGAAGGACAACATCGAGCGCGCGATCGCGAAGGGCACGGGCGAGGGAACGGACGGCTCGTCGTTCGAGACCGTCGTCTACGAGGGATATGGGCCCGAAGGCGTGGCGGTCATCGTCGAGGCCCTGACCGACAACCGGAACCGCACCGCGTCTGACGTTCGGCACCTGTTCTCGAAGCACGGCGGAAACCTCGGCGCCACCGGCGCGGTCGCGTGGCAGTTCGAGCGGCGTGGGATCGTGCTCGTCGCGGCCGAGGGCGTGGACGAGGACGAGCTCGTCCTGGCCGCAGCCGATGCCGGCGCCGATGACGTCGAGCTCGACGGCTCGTCGTTCGTCGTCTCCTCGTCGCCGGACGACCTCACTCGCGTGCGAGCGGCGCTCGAGGGCGCGGGCTTCGAGCTCGAGTCGGTCGGCCTGGCGATGGTGGCGAAGACCACCGTCGCGATCGCGGAGGAGTCGACGGCCAAGCAGGTCGTCCGCCTCGTCGAGGGGCTCGAGGACAACGACGACGTCCAGGACGTCTACGCGAACTTCGACATCCCAGAGGCGGTGCTGGAGGCCGTGGCCTCGTAGGCCGGGGACGTGGGCCCTACCCGCGTCCCGAAAGGAGCAGCATTCCGGCCGGGGGACGTGGCTGAGCCACGTCGAAAGTCACGTCCCGAGCTGCCGCCCCGGAGTCGTCCGAGGGGCTGCGTACCCTCTGCACGTGAAGGTCCTCGGCATCGACCCAGGGACGGCTGCGTGCGGGTACGGGATCGTCCACGAAAGCGACGGGCGTATCAGAGCCCTCGCCCACGGGTGCTGGACGTCAACCGCGCGCGAACGGCCGGAGCTCCGCCTCAGGGCGATCTTCGACGGGGTCGCCGCGCTCATCTCGGAGCACGAGCCGGACGCCGTCGCGCTGGAGGAATCGTTCGTCGGTGCCGACGCCCGCATCGCGCTCTTCGTCGGACAGGCACGCGGCGCCGTGCTCGTCGCGGCCGCGTCTCGAGGGGTCGCGTGCACCGAATACGCGCCGGCGCGCGTCAAGCAGGCGGTGTGCGGCTACGGCAGGGCGGACAAGGGCCAGATCGCGCGGATGGTCCGGATGGTGCTCTCGCTCGAGGCCGAGCCGCCCACGTCGCACGAGGCGGACGCGCTGGCGGTCGCGATCTGCCACGCGATGATGCCGCCGCTCGCGCGGCTGGCGTCCTGAGGAGGCCGACATGATCGCGCGCCTCAGGGGCCGCCCGGTGGGACGGAGCGGAGAGGGAATGGTCCTCGACGTCAACGGCGTCGGCTACCTGGTCGCGGCTACGCCGTCCGTCCTGCGGCGAGCCGGAGTGGGGGCCGACGTAACGGTCGAGACCTATCTCCACGTGCGCGAGGACGCGCTCCAGCTCTACGGCTTCGCCGACACCGAGGAGCGCGAGCTCTTCGTGCACCTCCTCACTGTGAGCGGCGTCGGTCCGAAGGTCGCGCTCGCGGTCGTGTCCGGCTCGCCGCCCGGCGAGCTCCGCAAGGCCATCGCGCTCGGCGACCATGCGCGTTTTCAGGCAATTCCGGGGATCGGCAAGAAGACCGCCGAGCGGATCGTGCTGGAGCTCAAGGAGAAGCTCGGCGCCGTCTCGGAGGCGGGGCTGGTCTCGGTGTCGGACGCCCCCGGCCACCTCGTCGCACGCGACGCGCTCGTGGAGCTCGGCTACACGGTTCTCGATGCTGAGCGCGCCCTCGCCGAGATCGACCCCGATCTGTCGCCCGAGGAGCGCGTGAAGCTCGCGCTCAGGGGCGCGGCGGCATGAGCAGTCAGTTCCTCGCGCCCGCGCTCCGGCCGGAGGAGGACGAGGCCGAGCGATCGCTGCGACCGAGGACGCTCGACGACTTCGTCGGGCAGGAGCGGATCAAGGAGCAGCTGCTGATCGCGCTCGAGGCCACGCGTGCCCGCGGCGACGCGCTCGATCACGTTCTCCTCGCAGGGCCCCCGGGCCTCGGGAAGACGACGCTCGCGCAGATCGTCCGCGAGGAGCTCGGTGTCGGCTTGCGCACGGTCGCAGGGCCCGCGCTCGAGAAGAAGGATATCGCCGCGATCCTGACTGCGCTCGAAGCGCGCGACGTGCTCTTCGTCGACGAGATCCACCGCTTGAACCGCGCGGCGGAGGAGATCCTCTACCCGGCGCTCGAGGATTTCCGGCTGGACATCGTCTTTGGTCAGGGAGCGGCCGCTCGCACGCTCACGCTCGACCTTCCCCCGTTCACACTCGTCGGCGCCACGACCCGCACCGGGCTCCTGACGACGCCGCTCAGAGACAGATTCGGCATGACCTTCCGGCTCGGCTACTACGACCCGGGCCAGCTCTCGACGATCGTGCGCCGGTCGGCGGGGATCCTCGGCGTCGAGATCGCCGACGACGCCGCGGACGAGATCGCGTCCCGCTCGCGAGGCACGCCGCGCATCGCAAACCGGATCCTGCGTCGGGTCAGGGACGTCGCCGAGGTCCGTCATGCGGGCGCGATCACGAACGATGTTGCGCGGGAGGCGCTCGAGCTGCACGAGGTGGACGAGCAGGGGCTCGAACGGATCGACCGGGAGCTGCTGGAGGCGATCGCGTGGAAGTTCGGCGGGGGCCCGGTCGGCCTCTCCACGCTCGCGGTGTCACTCGGCGAGGAACCGGACACGATCGAGGACGTCTACGAGCCATATCTACTCCAGCTCGGGTTCCTCCAGCGGACGCCGCGCGGTCGCGTGATCACCGACCTCGGTCGGGAGCACCTCGGGCAGAAGCGCGACACGGGAAGCCTGTTCTGAGCCACCAGCTCTGGACCCCCGGGATGGTCGGGCCGCTCGAGGAGCTCGTGAAGCGCATCCTGCGGCGCGTCGACCAGTTCAAGGCCGAGCACTCGCTCGCAGAGGCGGAGGTCAGCATCGAGCTCGTCGACGGGTCGCTGCACCGCCTCAGGACCTTCTCGGCCGAGCCGGGCTTCGGCTTCGTCAGCTTCTGCCCGCACTGTGACGACGGCGAGCCCGAGGAGATCATCGTGCCGCTGGGCGCCGTCCGCGAGATCCGGATCGGCGCGCCTGGCCCGGAGCAGACTGTCGGCTTCGTGGGGCCGACCCCGGGGACTCTCCCGGAGGATTGACGTCTCCGGGAACTGACCCCAGGCACTCCCCGGCAATCGCGGCCACCGAGGTCTCGTCTAGCCGCGGTACTGGAGCGCGTGCCAGGAGGGCGTAGGCGCCAGCTCGAGCAACGCACGGCCGCCCCGCGGCTCGGCGTACGCGAACTCGCCGCTGTCCTCGTCCCAGGCAACCTCGAGCAGCCCTTCCTTGACGCGGTGGTCGAGGTAGGCGCCCCGGAAGACGAGCTTGCGCAGCCAGTACACGAGCGACTCCCCGTCGACGAGCGCCAGCCGCTCCCAGTGCCGGACGAGGTACGAGCCGAGGGAGCTTCGCGCCTCGGCGATGCGACCGTCAGCCGCCAGCTCGAGGAGGTCGGCGACTTCCTCGGGGTCGAGGTCGTTCGAGGGGACGAGGCCGAGCCTCACCGCCGCCGCGGCCACCCGCTCCTCGAAGTCCTGCTCGCCGAACGAATAGTGGTAGCCGAGGAACTCGAGCGCGTAGTCGTCGCCCGACGAATAGTTGGCCGCATCGTCCCGCACACCCTCAGGCTAATCAACTCGGCCACGTCCACTACCCTGCGGCTGTGAAGGATCACCGACTCCTGGCGGGAGTGGTCGTCGCGGTCCTCGCGATCTGGCTCGTCGGCGCGGCGGTCACGAAGTACTCGCTCGAGCAGATGGCCCTCTTCGCGCCGATCGCCGTGTGCGTGCTCGGCGCGACAGTCGCCGTCGTGATGGTGTGGGTGAAGGTGATCCTGCAGCTCCGCCGCGAGCGGCGCGAGCGGCGGGCGTAAGAGCAGATGTCCGGCTGAAGTCGGACATCGAAGTCGGACACCAGTTCGGTCCGACACCGTTGACGGACGCCGTCCGACCCCGCCCGTACCGTCGTCGGGGCGATGCAGAGCGGCCGCTGGACCACCCGACCGTGCGACTGGGGTCGCGTCGAGGCGCTCGCGGCCGAGCTGGAGCTCAGCGAGACGACGGCCACGGTGCTCGTCCGCCGCGGGCTCGACGACACTGCTGCGGCGCGAGCGTTCCTCGCCGCCGAGCCCCCTGACCACGACCCGCTCGCGCTCGGGGACATGGCTGCCGCGGTCGAGCGGATCCGCGCCGCAATCGCCTCGGGTCAGCGGATCTGCGTGCACGGCGACTACGACGTGGACGGGATCTCGGCGACCGCGGTCTGCGTCCTGATCCTGCAGGAGCTCGGCGCGAACGTCGAATGGCGTCTGCCGAGCCGGTTCGACGAGGGATACGGTCTCGCGCTCGAGACGATCGAGCGCCTCGCCTCCGAGGGCATCGACCTGGTGATCACGGTCGACTGCGGCATCACGGCGGTCGCCGAGGTCGCGCACGCTCGCCGGCTCGGGCTCGACGTGATCGTCACCGATCACCATCGGCCCGCCGACACGCTGCCCGACTGCCACGTCGTCGCGACACGGCCGTCCGACTACCCCTTCCCGGACCTTTGTGGGACAGGTGTCGTCCATACGCTCGCCCGTGCGCTGCTTGGCGACGACCACCCGGCCGTGGCGAAGACGCTCGACCTCGTCGCGCTCGCGACGATCGCCGACGTCGTCCCGCTCGTGGACGAGAACCGCGCGCTCGCCGCAGCCGGTCTCCGGGCTCTCGCCCGCACCAACCGGCCGGGCCTGCAGGCGCTCATGCGATCGGCGCGCGTGGATCCGGCCACGGTTGACGCGACGGCCGTCGCCTTCCGGCTCGCGCCCCGGATCAACGCCGCCGGTCGCCTCGGCCGGCCCGACGTCGCCCTCGAGTTGCTCCTCACCGACGATCCGGACGAGGCAGAACGGCTTGCGGCCGAGCTGGAGAACCTGAACCGCGAACGTCAGTCCGTCGAGGAGCGGATCCTCCGTGAGGCCCTTGCGCTGGTCGAGTCCTGGCCCGAGTCGCGCCGGGCGCACCGCGGCTACGTCCTCTGGGACGAGACGTGGCACGAGGGGGTGAACGGCATCGTCGCCTCGCGGCTCGTCGAGCGCTTCAATCGGCCCGTCGTGCTGATCGCCAAGAGCGGCGAGGGTTGGAAGGGCTCGGGACGCTCGATCCCTGCGTTCGATCTCCACGGTGCCCTGGGCGCGTGTGCGCAGCATCTCGAGCGATTCGGCGGACATCGTGCGGCCGCCGGCCTGTCGATCGCGGCGGACGACCTCGAGCCGTTCGCCGACGCGTTCGCCAGCCACGCAGACGCCGAGCTCGACGACGTCGACCTTCGACCGCTCACGACGATCGACGCAGTCGTGCCCGCCGGAGCGCTGACGCTCGACCTGGCCCAGGAGCTCGACCGGCTCGCCCCGTTCGGCCTCGGAAACCCCCAACCGACGTTGCTCGTCGCGAGCATCGAGGCGACCGCCGCGACAACGGTGGGGGAAGGGAAGCACCTCCGCTTTCGGATCCGCCAGCACGAGCGCGACGGCGGCTCTGCGATCGCATTCGGTCTCGGTGCCCAGCTGGAGCGCCTCCAGCGCCCCGGCCGGTTCGACGTCGCCTTTCGACTCGAGGAGAACCGCTGGAACGGCACGGTCGCGCCGCAGCTCGTGGTGCGGCGCGTCTTCGAGGCCGCCGGCGCCTACGAGGAGCTCCGCGCGTGGCTCGCGGCCGAGTGGCGCGCAGGCGAGGCGGCGTGGTCACCGGATGCGCGGACGATCTTCGGCGAGCTCGGCCTGGAAGCCGGCACGAGGCGCCAGCTGCTCGAGTCGGAAACCTTTCGGGCCCTGCTCGAGCAAGGCGTGAGCGAGCTGCCGCAGGCAGCGTAGGAGGTTCTCCTAGGTATCGACCGTCAGGTCGACACCTCGCCGTCGTAGTACTCGAGGGTGTCGCGGCGCATCATCAGACGGTCCCGGTCGTCACCAGGCCAGATCCCGACCTTCCCGCTGTCCGGGTAGACGGCGATCGCGGGCTTCTGCTTCGTCGAGGTCATCAGCACGCGCGCGGTCTCGTCACCGAGACACGTGACCTTGTGCGCCCCGTCCGGCCCCGGCGGGAAGCAGACGACGTCGCCCCGGCCCAGCTCCTCCTCGCCGTCGGGATGGCGCACCGTGACCCGGCCCTCGAGCACGACGAGCCACTCCTCCTCCGGGTACTCGTAGTGGTACGGGCAGATGCTCTGTCCTTCTGGAAGCTCGTACAGCGAGACTCCCATTTGCTCCGCGCCGAACGCCGGGCCGAACCGGGCCATGCCCGCGCGATAGCCCTCGGGGTCCGTGTCGTCGTACTCCGGCACGAGCTCGAAGAAGTTGACGCGCTGCAGGCCGGCCACGGCAGGATGATAGGCGGGCGCGGGAGGCAACGGTCACCCGCGCCCTGGAGGACCGGCTGACTACCCCGACCGCGAGCGAGCAAACTCGCTCAGCGACGCGTGGTGGCGACGAGAAGCACGAGCATCCGGCGAAGTCGACGGCGCTCGATGTAGTCGTAGATGAGCCGCATGCTGTTCTATCGGTTCGCGACGGCGTTCCCGATACCTACCCGCGAGAGGGAACCAGGACCTGCGCCCCGTACACTGAGACCATGACGGTCGTCAGCGTCGGACGGCACCACGAGAACCTCGTCGAGGAGCTGATTGCGAGCGTCGAGACGTACAACCCCGGCGTCGACCGGGAGCTGATCCGGCGGGCATTCGACTTCGCCGAGGAGCGCCATCGTGGTCAGGTGCGACGCTCGGGAGAGGCGTTCATCCACCATCCCTGGGGTGTTGCCCGCATTTGCGCGGAGCTACACCTCGACGAGCAGACGATCGCGGCGGCGCTGCTCCACGACGTCGTCGAGGACACCGATACGGAGCTCGACGAGGTGCGGGCCGAGTTCGGTCCCGACATCGCGCAGCTGGTCGAGGGAGTCACGAAGCTGACGCGGATCCAGTTCTCGAGCCGCGAGCAGGCCGAGGCGGAGAACTACCGCAAGATGATCGTCGCGATGGCCCAGGACGTGCGGGTCATCCTCATCAAGCTCGCCGACCGCCTCCACAACATGCGGACGATCGAGTACCTCGGGAAGCAGAAGCAGGTGCAGAAGGCCAAGGAGACGCTAGAGGTCTACGCGCCGCTCGCGCACCGCCTGGGCATCCACGCGCTCAAGTGGGAGCTCGAGGACCTCTCGTTCCAGATCCTCCATCCGCGCAAGTACGCGGAGATCAAGGCGATGGTCGCCGACCGGCGGGCCGATCGCGAGGAGCAGGCCGACCAGGCCACCACGATCCTCGCACTCGAGCTCGAGAAGGCGGACATCCCCGTAGTGATCGCGGGGCGCGCCAAGCACTTCTACTCGATCTACGACAAGATGGCCAAGAAGGGCAAGGAGTTCAACGAGATCTACGACCTCACCGCGATGCGCGTGATCGTGGAGCGCTCGGGTGAGGAGGGGACGCGCGACTGCTACGGCGCCCTCGGGATCCTCCATTCGCTCTGGAAGCCCATGCCGGGGCGGTTCAAGGACTTCATCGCGATGCCGAAGCTCAACCGGTATCGCTCGCTGCACACCACGGTGATCGGGCCCGCCGGCCGGCCGCTCGAGATCCAGGTGCGGACGCGAGAGATGCACGAAGAGGCGGAGCTCGGTGTCGCCGCCCACTGGCTCTACAAGCGCGGCAAGGCGGGCAAGCAGGACGACGAGTGGCTCACGTGGGTGCGGACGCTCATGGATTGGCACGGCGACGACGAGCAGGACCCCGCCGAGTTCATGCGGACGCTCCGCACCGACCTGTTCGACGACGAGGTCTACGTCTTCACGCCGAAGGGCGAGGTAAAGACGCTGCCGGCCGGCGCGACGCCGATCGACTTCGCCTACGCGGTCCACACCGACGTCGGGCACCGAACCGTCGGAGCGAAGGTCAACGGACGGATCGTCCCGCTCCACTACCGGGTGAAGAACGGGGACTTCGTCGAGATCCTCACCTCGAAGTCCGGACGCGGGCCGTCGCGCGACTGGATGTCGCTGGCGGCGTCCTCGAGGGCGCGGAACAAGATCAGGCAGTGGTTCCAGCGCGAGACGAAGGGCGAGACCGAGCAGAAGGGCCGCGAGGCGCTCGACCAGGCCCTCAAGGCGCAGAACCTCCCGTACCGCAAGCTCCAGGGCTCGAGCGTCCTGGCGTCCGTGATCCGCGAGATGGGGTTCAAGAAGGCCGAGGACTTCTACCTCGCGCTCGGCTCGGGCAAGGTCGGCACCGGCCAGGTCGTGAACAAGGTCCTCCAGCGGCTCAAGACCGAGGAGGTCGCGGACGAGCCGGTCGTCACGATCAAGCCGGGCGGCCACCGGCGCACCGTCACCGGCGAGTCGCTCGGCGTCGTCGTCCCGGGTGTCGAGGACGTGCTCGTGCGACTCGCGAAGTGCTGTACCCCGGTGCCCGGAGACGAGATCAAGGGCTACATCTCTCTCGGGCGCGGGATCACGATCCACCGCGGCGACTGCCCGAACGTGAGGGCGCTGATGCGGAACCCGGAGCGCTTCACGCCGGTCGAGTGGGAGAGCGGCGCGGCGTCGTCGAGCTTCCGCGTCCAGATCTCGGTCGAGGCCTGGGACCGAGCGCGGCTCCTGGAAGACGTCGCGCGGACGTTCTCCGAGCACGGAGCGAACATCGTCGCCTACGGCGGAACCGTCGAGGACGGCATGGCGCGCAACTGGTACACCGCCGAGGTCGGCGACGTGAAGGACCTGCGCTCGCTCCTCACCGTCCTCCGGAACCTCGACGGCGTCTTCGACGCCTACCGGCTGACCCCGGGCGGCTAGAGGAGAGGAACCCGGGACGCGGCCAGAGGCCACGTCCCGCAGGTCAGCCGGTCCGCGGCGGTCCCGGTGTCCGACCTCAGTCGGATCCCTGCTCTTCCGCAGCGAGCCGGTCGTGCACGGACGCGAGATCATCGTCGCCCGCGGCCCACTCGCGGACCCGCGGCTCGATCTCGATCGCGCGGCTGAGCGTCGCCCAGGCGTCGTCCGGCCGTCCGTCGAGCGCTTCCCAGCACGCCGTCGAGAACAGGACGCCGACGTGATCGGGGAACAGCTCGTTCGCCTCTGCCATCAGGCGAAGCGCAGCCTCCGGGTCGAGCGGGTCGCGGAACCTCTCGGCCTCGAAGTACCACTCCCACGCGGACGGGGTGTACGGCTCGCCCGGCTTGCCGCCGATCGCGAGCACGGTCGTGTCGGGCATCTCTGCGCGCGCGTGGCGCCGCACGGCCGGATCGGAGAGATGGACGACCGTTCCGGAGGGCGCGTCATGCGTCTCCCCGTCGAGGGTGAACGTCGCCCTGCCCGACAGGACGACGTAGACCTCCTCGTGCCCGAGCCGCTCCTCCGAGTGCTCCTCGACGACGTCCTCGCCCGGGCCCGCGACATACGCGTTCGTCCCGAACGCCGTCACGCCGAGCGTTCGCCGCAGCGGCTTCCAGTTCACGCCCGCGGCGCGGATCGGCTCGATCTCACCCAGCCTCAACAGCTGCCATCCCTTGTCCGGCATGACCGCAGACTAGGGAACGGGACGAGCTCCAGCGGTGTAGAAGGAGTCGGTGGAGAGCCGGCCACCGGACGAATCGACGCTTGTCACGCGCGCGAGGCGTGGCGAGGCAGCCGCCTACGAGGAGCTCGTACGCATGCATCAGGCGATCGCGTTCCGTGTCGCGCTCGTGAACGCGGGAGACGCATCGGACGCCGAGGAGGCCGTCCAGGACGCCTTCGTCAAGGCCTACCGCGCGCTCGGCCGCTTCCGCGACGGCGCCCCGTTCCGACCGTGGCTGCTGCAGATCGTGGCGAACGAATCGCGCAACAAGCGCCGCTCGGCAGGTCGTCGAGAGGGGCTCACGTTGCGGGTCGCGAGGACGGCGACCTCGGGGGACGCGGCTCCGTCCCCCGAGGCGGCCGTCCTCTCGCTCGAGCGGCGGTCCGAGTTGCTCGACGCCCTCTCGCGACTGGACGGCCGCGACCGCGACGTCCTCGTCCATCGCTTCCTGCTCGAGCTCGACGAGCAGGAGACCGCCGCGGCGCTCGGAATCCGCCGCGGAACGGTGAAGTCCCGTACGTCGCGCGCCCTCGAGCGGCTGCGCGCCGGGCTCGAGGAGGCATCCGCATGACCCCGCTCGAGCGAGAGCTCCAGCTGCTGTCCGGTGGCCTCGACTGGCCCGATTCGCCTGACATCGCTGGGCGGGTGGCGTCGCGTATCGAGAGCGGGCGACCGCGAGCCGTCCCGCGCCGCAGGCTCGCGCTCGCACTTGCGACCGTGCTCGCGGCGCTCCTCGCCGTTCTCGCCGTGCCGCCTGCCCGCACAGCGATTCTCGAGTGGCTCGGGATCGGCGGCGCGCAGATCGTTCGGGTGGACGAGCTCCCCGCGGTCGCCCCGACCCCGGGGATCGAGTTCCTCGGCGAGCCGTTCACGCTGTCGCAGGCACGCGCTCGCGCCGGATTCGGGTTCGCAGGCCCACCCGACGACGAGCGCGAGCCGGATCAGATCCTCGTGGCGCCGGGCACGCGCGTGACGTACGTGTGGCGCGACGGCGATCGCGTCCGCCTGCTCGTGACCCAGTTCCCCGGCAGCGCGGCCGACCCCATGTTGGTCAAGAAGCTCGTCGGGTCCGGCACGCGCATCGAGGAGCTCGACGTCGACGGGCATCGTGCCGTGTGGCTCGAGGGAGGGCCGCACGCCGTCCTCTTCATCGCGCCGGACGGCAACGTGCGGGACGACCTGGGCTGGCTCGCGGGGAACACGCTCCTCATGGACGTCGGTGGCCGAACCGTGCGCATCGAGGCCGCGATCGACAGGGACGACGCGGTCGAGCTTGCGCGCTCGCTCGTCCGCTAGGAACCGGGAGCCGATCCCTCGAGCGAGGGAGTATCCCCCGTTCGAGCGGGTACCGCGTTCGAGGTAATTCCCTCACTGAAACGAGGGATAGCGGCCCCTCCCCGGGTGAATACAAGAGTTATGGGGGAGGGGAGACGCCGCGCCGCGCCCGTCCGGTTCACCGGGCGGGCGCGCCGGCGATGCGAAGGTTCATCCGCCCGTAACCGACTCTTTCAGCAACCTTTCAGGTCACTCCAGGACACTGGATCGCGTGCGGATCCTGGTGGTGGACGACGAGCCCGCGGTGCGTGCGGCGCTGGCGCGCGCGCTCTGCCTGGACGGATACGAGGTCGCGACCGCGGAGGACGGACAGGATGCGCTGCGCGCCGTCGGGCGCGAGCGGCCGGAGCTGATCGTTCTCGACGTCCTCATGCCGGATCTCGATGGGATTGCGGTGTGCCGTCGTCTCCGGCGTGACGGCGATCGGACGCCTGTCCTGATGTTGACCGCGAGGGACGCGGTCACCGACCGCGTTGCCGGCCTCGACGCTGGCGCCGACGACTACCTCGTCAAGCCCTTCGCGCTCGAGGAGCTGCTCGCTCGCGTGCGAGCGCTGCTTCGCCGGACGGTCAACGGCGACCCGCACGGGGTGCTCCGCTTCGCAGATCTCTCGCTCGATCCCGCAACCCGCGAGGTGCGCCGTGCCGAGCGCGACATCGACCTGACGCGAACAGAGTTCCTCCTCCTCGAGCTGTTCCTGCTCAACCCTCGCCAGGTGCTGCCGCGCTCGTTGATCTTCGAGCGGGTATGGGGCTACGACTTCGGGCCGACGTCGAACTCGCTCGAGGTGTACGTCGGGTATCTGCGACGGAAGCTGGAGAGCGGAGGCGAGAACCGGCTGCTGCAGACGGTGCGCGGAGTGGGGTACGCGCTCCGCGAGCCATGAGCTTTCGGGCGCGAATCACGTTGGCGGCGGCCGTTGCGGTCGCGATCGCCGTCGCCGTCCTCTCGGTCGCCGCGTACGTCGTCACGCGCGACGTCCTCTACGGTCAGGTCGACGACGCGCTGCGCGAGCGCGCCGCCGACGCGGTCCTGCGGCAGACGCCGGCGGGGTTCGTGGTCCGCCTCCCGACAGGGCCCCTTGGTGTCTCGGGCACGAGTGCGCAGATCGTCGCTGCGGCCGAGGATCCGCTCGGCCCCAGGTTCGGCGCGCTGCCCGTCACCGCGGGTGATCGCGAGGTTGCAGCAGGCGAGCGGACCGCAGGCTTCCGGATGGTCGACCTCGACGGGGCGCCGGTTCGCGCATACACCCAGCAGCTCGCCCCCGGGTACGCGGTCCTCGTCGCCCGCCCGCTCGCCGAGGTGAACGAGACTCTCGGCCGGCTGCGCATGATCCTCGTCGCCATCGGGATCGTCGGAATCGCGGGCGCCGCGTTGGTCGGGCTGCTCGTCTCGCGCTCCGCGCTGCAACCCGTCCGGCGGCTGACGGAGGCCGCCGAGGACGTCGCGCGGACGGCCGACCTCTCCCGTCGGATCGACGTGACCGGCGACGACGAGCTCAACCGCCTCGCTTCGACCGTCAACGCGATGCTCGCGTCGCTCGAGCGCTCCGTGGGCGCCCAGCGGAACCTCGTCGCGGACGCGTCGCACGAGCTGCGCACGCCGCTCACGAGCATCCGGACGAACATCGAGCTGCTCGCTCGTGCCGACGGCGTGTCGGCCGAGGAGCGGTCACGGATGGTGGCCGACGCCGTCGACCAGCTCGAGGAGCTCACGATGCTCGTCGCCGACCTCGTCGAGCTCGGCCGTGACGGCGAGCGCCAGGAGGAGATCGAGGACGTGCGGCTCGACGTGCTCGTCGCGGACTCCGTCGAGCGGGTCCGCCGGCGGGCGCCGACGCGCGCGTTCGAGCTTGCCCTCGAGCCGACGCTCGTCCGTGGCTCGCCGGCGCGACTGGACCGTGCGATCGTGAACCTGCTCGAGAACGCGGTCGCCTGGGGTCCCGTCGACGAGCCGATCGAGGTCTCGGTCGCCGACGGCGCCGTGGCGGTTCGGGACCACGGGCCCGGCATCGGGGATGAGGATGCGGACCGACTGTTCGACCGCTTCTATCGCTCCTCGCGGGCGCGCGGGCGGCCAGGATCGGGCCTCGGGCTGGCGATCGTGCGCCAGGTGGCCGAGTCGCACGGCGGCAAGGCGTCCGTCGAGCGTGCAGCGGGCGGCGGCGCGCGCTTCCGTCTCGCCTTCCCTGCAGAAGAGCTCTCAGCGAGCTCTTAGGTTCGGCTCAGGCGGCTCTCACACGTCGCCGGTTCCCTTGGTGTCGTGAACACGAGCGACGAAGGGAGATCCGTGAAGACTCGCACCGCGATGCTTGCGGCGGCGCTCGCCGTGCTCCTCCTCGCGGTCGCGGCAGTCGCGAGCGGGTGCGGGTCGACGTCGTCGGATGACGGTGTCGCCGCGCTCGACGAGGCGGCCGCCACGACCTCGGAGGATGACGGAGCCGAGGCCCCGGCGAGCGAGGAGGACCCGCAGGAGGCCGCACTCGAGTGGGCGAAGTGCATGCGCGAGAACGGCGTCGACGTGCCGGACCCGGAAATCGGTGAGGGCGGTCGGCTGACGATTCGGCCGGGAGGCGCAGGCCGAAGGCTGGGCGATGTCGACTCGGATTCCTTCCGGGCGGCAATGCAGGAGTGCGGGAGGCCCCTGGGCGGCGCCGGACCGCCTGCGCTCTCCGACGAGCAGCGCGAGGAGCTCCAGGAGACGATGCTCGAGTTCGCTCGCTGCATGCGCGAGAACGGCGTCGACATGCCGGATCCCGACTTCTCCGGACAGGGCGGCGGCGGCCTCTTCCGCCTCGGCGGCCCCGGAGTCGATCCCGAAAGCCCGACCTTCAGGAAGGCCCAGGAGGCGTGTCAGGAGATCCTCGAAGACGCGATCGAGTTCCGCGCGGGCCGCGCGGCCGGCGGTGGTGACGGGTGAGGCGACTGCTCGTCGTGGGTGCGGCCGCCGGAGTCGCCGTCGTCGGTCTCGGTGCCGTCGTCGTGGGGGCGAGGGGGCCCGATTCGTCCGCCGAGGCGGCGACCAGCGCCGGCGCTGTCGCGACGGCGACAGTCGCCCGCCGCGATCTCATGCTCCGCGACGACGTCGACGGGACCCTCGGCTACGGCGAGGCGCGTACGCTCGTCGGCTCCGCGCCCGGTGTCGTGACGCGGCTGCCGGAGGAGGGCACGGTCGTGCTCCGGGGGCGCTCGCTCTACGACGTGAACGCGCGAAGCGTGCGGCTGCTCTACGGGACCATGCCGCTCTGGCGGAAGCTCGCCGTCGGCGCCGCGGACGGCCAGGATGTCGAGCAGCTCGAGCGGAACCTCGTCGAGCTCGGCCACAACCCGAGCTCGATGACGGTCGACGAGACGTTCGACACCGACACTGCGGCCGCCGTACGGTCGTGGCAGGACGCCCTCGGTGTCCCGGAGACCGGCATGGTGGCGCCGGGAGATGCCGTCTTCCTTCCGGGTCCCCGCCGTATCGGCCGGGTCGAGACATCCGTCGGCGCGCAGGTGCAGCCCGGCGTCGCCGTGCTCCAGGTGACCGGGACGACGCCCGTTGTCGACATCGACCTCGATGCGCGACAGCAGGAGCTCGCTCGCGTCGGCGCCACGGTGCGGGTCGAGCTTCCGTCCGGCCGTCTCGTGCGCGGCAGGATCGTCTCCGTCGGGAAGGTCGCCGAGGCCTCGACGACACCTCAGGGCGAAGCCGGCGACCCGACGGTCGCCGTCGTCGTCCGGCTGGTCGACGCGGCGAAGCGTGACGGGCTCGACGGCGCGCCGGTGGTCGTGTCGCTCGAACGCGAACGCGCCAGGAACGTTCTGGCCGTGCCGGTCGAGGCGTTGCTGGCGCTCAAGGGCGGGGGAGAGGCAGTCGAGGTCGTCACGAGCGGCGGCGCGCACGTCCTCACGGCCGTCGAGACGGGGACGTTCGCGGACGGGTACGTCGAGATCACCGGGAAGGGCATCGTCGAGCGGGCGAAGGTCGTGGTCCCCGAATGACGGCGGTGTTGGAGGCGTCCGGCCTCGAGAAGCGCTACGGGTCGGACGTCGCCGCCTTGCGAGGCGTCTCCCTCAGGGTCGACGACGGCGAGCTGCTCGCGATCGTCGGCCCGTCGGGGTCCGGGAAGTCGACGCTGCTCCACGTGCTGGGGACGCTGGAGCGACCGTCATCCGGAGCAGTCTGTATCGACGGTCATCCCGCGTCCGAACTGTCCGATCGCGCGCTCGCGGCGTTGCGGGCACGTGCGATCGGCTTTGTGTTCCAGCAGTTCTTCCTGCTCGACGGCCGCTCGGCGCGCGACAACGTCGCCGACGGGCTCCTCTACACGGGCGCGCCTCTTCGCGAGCGGCGCGCACGAGCCGAGCAGGCACTCGATCAGGTGGGCCTTTCCCACCGCCTCGAGCACCGGCCCAACCAGTTGTCGGGCGGCGAGCGCCAGCGCGTCGCTGTTGCGCGGGCGATCGTGGGCGAACCGCGCATCCTGTTCGCCGACGAGCCGACCGGCAACCTCGACTCGGTCTCCGGAGAGGGTGTGGTCTCGCTCCTCCGCGATCTGAACCGCGGTGGGACGACGGTGATCGTGATCACCCACGAGCGCGCGCTCGCTGCCTCGCTCCCGCGGCGAATCGAGCTGCGCGACGGCCTCGTCGAGCTCGACACGGCAGCAAGCTGATGGAGCTCGCGCCGAGTCGCCTTTCGCCGCGCGACATCCTCAGCGTCGGCTCGGTCGGATTGACCGCGCGCAGGCTCCGCGCAGCCCTCTCGGCGCTCGGGATCGCGATCGGCATCGCGGCGATGGTCGCGGTCCTCGCGATCTCCGAGTCGAGCAAGGCCGACCTCCTCTCGTCGCTCGACCGTCTGGGAACCAACCTGCTCACGGTCGCTCCGGGGCAGTCGATCTTCGGCGCCGAGGCGACGCTCCCGGGGACCGCGAGAGCGATGGTCGGCCGCATCGGCCCCGTCGAGGTCGTGTCGGCCGCCGGCTCGGTATCGGCGGTCGTCTACCGCTCCGAGCTGAGCCCGCCCGCCGAGACGAAGGGCATCTCGACCCACGCCGTCGACCCGTCGCTTCCGGCGACGGTCGGCGCCACGGTGGCCGACGGTGTCTTTATCGACGACGCGTCAGCCCGATACCCCGCCGTGGTCCTCGGATCGACGGCCGCCCGCCGGCTCGGGATCGCCCGGGCCGGCGGCGGGGTCCAGGTCGTCGTCGGCGGGACGCGGTTCACCGTCGTCGGGATTCTCGATCCGGTGGAGCTCGTGCCGTCGCTCGACAGCGCGGCGCTCGTCGGCTTCGAGGCAGCCGAGCGGTATCTCGCCGACGAGGGCGACGTCTCGTCGCTCTATGTCCGGAGCGACCCGGAAGACGTCGAGGACGTGCACGGCGTGCTTGCGAGAACGGCGAATCCTGAGCATCCGGACGAGGTCGACGTCACCAGGCCCTCCGACGCGATCGAGGCCCGCGCGGCGGCGAAGAGCACGTTCACGTCGCTTTTCCTCGGCCTCGGGGCGGTGGCGCTGCTCGTCGGCGGGGTCGGGATCGCGAACGTGATGGTGATCTCGGTGCTCGAGCGCCGCTCGGAGATCGGGCTCCGTCGCGCGCTCGGTGCGACCCGGCGACACGTCGGCATCCAGTTCCTGGCCGAGGCGCTCCTCCTCTCGCTCGCCGGCGGAGTCGCAGGCGTCGCGCTCGGCGGCGCGGTCGCAGCGGCGTACGCGTCGAGTCGCGGCTGGGAGGTCGTCGTGCCGCCCGCCGTGCTGGCGGGCGGGGTGCTGGCCGCCGTCGCCGTCGGCGTGATGGCAGGGCTCTACCCGGCGCTGCGAGCGGCCCGCCTCGCTCCGGTCGACGCGCTGCGGTCTGTCTGAGGCGTTGTAAGCTTGCGGCTCCCGGGGGTGAGCCCGTGAGCCAACTGACGTTCGACGAGAGCCTCGTCGAGCAACTCGAAGCGCTGTATCGGACGCGAGACGTCCGCCGCCGACGCGCCGTCGTCTTCGAGGCGCTGGATGCCCGGAAGGGCCAACGAGTCCTCGACGCCGGCTGTGGGCCGGGCTTCTACGCGTCGGAGCTGCTCGACAAGGTCGGGCCGAAAGGCTCGGTCGTCGGGGTCGACCTCAGCCCGCAGATGCTCGCCGTAGCCAGAAAGCGCTGCGAGGGGCAGGAGAACGTCACGTTCCGGGAAGCGGCCGTGACCTCGCTGCCGCTGGAGGACGCGAGCTTCGACCGTGCCCTCTCCGTTCAGGTGCTCGAGTACGTCGAGGACATCGGCGCCGCGCTCGGCGAGCTCCACCGCATCCTCCGGCCCGGCGGACGAGTCGTTATCTGGGACGTCGACTGGACGACCGTCTCCTGGCATTCGGCCGCTCCCGCGCGAATGGAACGGGTCCTCGCCGCGTGGGATGACCACCTCGCACATCCCGCGCTCCCGCGCACGCTCGCCGCGGGCCTCCGCGAGGCGGGCTTCGAGGACGTGCAGGTCGCGGGTCACACGTTCGCGACCGCCGACTTCACCCCCGAGGCCTACGGCGTGGCCGCGATCCCGGTGATCGAGCGCTACGTCGCCTCGCACCAGGCGGTCGGGCCGGAGGTGGCCCGGGCCTGGGCGGACGAGCAGCGAGAGCTCGGCGAGCGCGGCGCGTTCTTCTTCGCGTGCATCCAGTTCGGCTTCACTGCGTCGCGTCCCGCAGGCTGAGCCTCGGGCTCACTCGACGAGGTCCTTGCCCTCGAAGGCGCGGATCGGGTCGCGCGCCGGCTCCGGGATCTGCGCCGGTCGCCGCAGTTCGATATCGACGAGCACGAGGGTCTGCGTCGCTGTCACCATCAGCGCGTCGTCCGGGAGCCGCAGGGCGGCGCACTCGTACGTGAGGCTCGACCGCCCGAGCCTGCTCACGCGCACGAAGCACTCGAGCAGGTCGTCGAAACGGGCGGGCGCGTGATACTCGACACTCGACGCGCGCATCACGTACTCGGCGCCTTCGACCCCGAGGCCGCCGACGTGGCGGTGGTACTCGGTGCGCGCGTGGTCGAAGTACGGGAGATAGCGGCCGTAGTAGACGACGCCCTGGGCGTCCGTGTCCGAGAACCAGACGCGGGTCAGTGCCGAGTACTTGAACGGCGGCCGGCGGTCGGTGACCCGGCCGAGCTCCGGCGCGGCCACCTCAGTCGCCGAGCGGCCCGCGTGTGAGCGCGGTGAGCGGCTCGTTGACGTGGAACAGCTTCGCCCGGATGTCCGTGACGCCAAATCCCTCGAGCCTGGCCGTGTGCTCCTCGAGGTAGGCCAGAGCCGACTCGTCGTCCTCGAACAGGTAGATCCCGCCTCCGGTCTCCTCCGCCTCGTTCTCGGTCCAGATCTTCCAGCGCAGGCCAGGCGCACGGCCGATGATGCCCGCGAGGTCCCCGAACGCGGCCGCCATCTCGTCGCCCCACGGGCCACGCATCGGAAAGTCGAACTGCAGCAGTGTCGGCACGCTTCCTCCCTCGTCGGTCGCCGGCGATCGTACCGTCGCCCGCCCGCCGCGAGACAGCGTGCCCGTTCGCCCACGCTCCTAGACTGGCGGTGATGGGCGACGTCACGGCACCGAGCGAGCGCTCCTTGCTCGCTCGCGTCGCGAGATCGCCGCTCGGACTGCTGCGGACGCTCGTGAGGACGGTCCCGGCCGCGGTGGAGGGATACTTTTCCCACCGGCTCCCGCAGCACGCGGCCGGCATCGCATATCGCGTGCTGTTCTCGCTGGCGCCCCTCGCGATCATCCTCGTGTCGATCGTCGGGGTCGTCCTCCGGGACGAGGAGCGGCGCGAGCAGGTGATCGACGAGATCGTGAGCTGGCTTCCCATCACCGAGGAGGGCTCGCAGACGGTCGAGGATGCGATCACACGGCTCGCGAGCCCCTCGGGCGTGCTCGGGCTCCTCTCGCTCGCAGTGTTCTTCTGGGCTGCGACCGGGATGATGAGCTCGCTCCGGCACGGGCTCGAGGCAGCGCTCGGGGTGGAGCAGGGTCGGCCCGCGGCACGCGGCAAGCTGGTCGACCTCCTGCTCGTCGTGGGCGCCGGCGTGCTGCTGATCGCGACGATCGTGATCGCAATCGTGGCCCAGGTCGTCACGCGTCTCGTCGGTGACGCGGCCGACGTCGTCGGCCTCGAGAGCGGCCTGTTCGCCGAGCTCATGAACCTGGCCGTCCCACTCGTGGTCACGACCATCGTCGCGATGCTGCTCTACCGGTTCGTCCCTTCTCGTCGACTCCGGTTCGTCGACGCGCTCGCCGGCGGCGTCGTGACCGGGATCCTCCTCCTCCTGATCTCCGCCGCCTCGGCCCTGGTCTACAACCAGGTCGCAGACCTGTCGGTCATCTACGGGTCGATCACGGTCGTGCTCGTGTTCCTCTACTCCGTGTACCTGTACGCGTCGGCGTTCCTGTTCGGCGCGGAGCTCGCCTCGGCATGGGGTACGCCGCCGGCCCCCGGCCCCGGGGAGCCGGTCATGACGCAGCTACGACGCGCCGTGATGGGGCTGTTCGTCCGTCAGCGGCCGCCCGAGCCGCCCAGCCCGGGCTGACGAGGCCGACGGTCAGGCGCGGATCAGCTCGAGCACCTCGTCGCGCTTCCCCTTCATCAGCGGCTCGGCGAGAGCCTCGAGGTTGAGCCGCAGAAGGGGCTCCGTGTTCGACGGACGCACGTTGAAGTGCCAGTCGTCGAAGTCGACCGAGACGCCGTCGAGGTGCGAGATACGGCCGCCTTCGGCGCTGTATCGCTCCTCGAGCTCCTGGAGCTTCAGTGCGACGTCGGCGACGGGCGTGTTGATCTCGCCGGTGATGAAGTAGCGCTCCCGGAACGGCTCGAGGAGGGCCGAAAGCGGCTTGTCCGCTCGAGAGAGCAGCTCGAGCATCACGAGGAACGGGACCACGCCGGTGTCTGCCTGCGTGAAGTCGCGGAAGTAGTAGTGCGCGGAGACCTCACCCGCGAACAGCGCGTCCTCCTCACGCATTCGATGCTTGATGAAAGCGTGTCCCGACCCGGTTGACGAGCGGGATCCCGCCTGCCTCCTCGATCACGCGCGGCACTGCCCAGCTCGCCCGGACGTCGTAGATCACCTTGGCGCCCGGCTCCTTGGCGAGCATCGCCTGCGCGAGGAGCGCCGTGACGAAGTCGCCGGGGACGAACTCGCCGGTGTCGTCGACGAAGAAGCAGCGGTCGGCGTCACCGTCGTACGCGACGCCGAGGTCGGCCCCCGCCGAGCGCGTCTTCTCGATGATGAACGCGCGGTTCTCGGGCAGCAGCGGGTTCGGCTCGTGGTTCGGGAAAGCCCCGTCGGGATCGAAGTAGCACTGGACGACGTCGAGCTGCGGAAGGCGCTCCAGCACCGGCGGGAGCATCGTCCCTGCCATACCGTTCGCGGCGTCGACGACGATCTTGAGGGGCCTGACGGCCGCCTCGTCGACGAACGAGAGCACCTTCTCGACGAACCCGGCCCACACATCGATCTGTGTCACGTCCCCGCGGCGCGCCACCGCGTCGAAGGGCTGCTCCGCGCGCCTGCGCACGTCGTCGAGCCCTGAGTCCCCGCCCACGGGGAGCGCCCCGCGGCGGACGATCTTCATCCCCGTGTACTCCTTCGGGTTGTGCGATGCGGTGACGCACACCCCGCCGTCGAGCTCCAGCTCGCCGACGGCGTAGTAGACCATCTCGGTGCCCACCAGCCCGAGGTCGAGCACGTCGGCGCCGCCGTCGGCCGCGCCCTCGATCAGCGCGGCCGTCATCGCGGGCGCGGCGAGCCGCATGTCCCTCCCGACGGCGATCCGGCGCGGCTCGAAATGCTCGACGTATGCCCGCCCGATCCGATAGGCGCCGTCCTCGTCGAGCTCCGTGGGGTGGATCCCGCGGACGTCGTACGCCTTGAACACCTTCGGGTCGAGCACGTGGGGATCGTACGGAACTGTGCCGCCTGGGTTGAGCCAGGCACCTTGCGACAACCAGGGACCGTGCCGCGCTGCGAAAACCGGTCTCGCAGTCGACGTAGCCGGCCGTCGCGCACCCCGGCGAAAACGTGCGGGAAACCGCCGCGCGTGGCCTCCGTGCGCGAACCTAGACTTGAGCCATGGAGCGCAAGCTCGCGACTGCGCTGTTCGTCGATCTCGTCGACTCCACCGCGCTCGTCGCGGGGAGCGACCCGGAGGTCGTCCGGCGCCGGGTGACCGGGTTCTTCGACCGGGCGGCGGCGCACATCGCGTCGTTCGGAGGCACCGTCGAGAAGTTCGCCGGGGACGCCGTCGTCGCGGTGTTCGGCGTTCCGATCGCGCACGAAGACGACGCGGAGCGCGCGGTTCGGGCTGCGGTCGCGATCCGAGAGACGGGCGACGGTGATCTCCCCGTGCGGATCGGCATCGAGTCGGGTGAGGTCGTCGCGGAGACGGGGGACTCCACCTTCGCGACGGGCGAGGCACTGAACGTCGCGGCGCGGCTCCAGCAGTGCGCCGAGCCCGGCGAGATCCTGATTGGACCGACCGCATACGGGCTCACGGCGGGAACCGTGACCGTCGAATCGGTCGGCGACAGGCCGCTCAAGGGTTTCTCGGAAGACGTCACGGTCCGGCGCGTCGTGTGCGCCGACCGTCCTGCCGGCCGCCCGATCAACGTGGCGGCGCCGTACGTCGGCCGTGAGGAGGAGCTCGAGCTGCTCCAGAACGTCTTCGCGCGAGTGGTCCGCGACCGGCGCGCCCAGCTCGTGACCATCTTCGGCGACCCCGGCATCGGGAAGAGCCGCCTGGCCAAGGAGTTCTTCGCCGGTCTCGAGCGCACGAGCGTGCTGACCGGGAGATGCCTGCCGTTCGGCGAGGGGATCGCGTACCGGCCGCTCGCGGAGATGGTGCAGGACGCGGCGGGGATCTCGGAGGACGACTCGCCGGAGGAGGCGATCGAGAAGCTACGCGACGCGTGCTCGAGCGACGCCGTCGCCGATCTCCTCGGGCTCGCATCCGGTGTGCTGGACAACGTCTCGGGAGGTCGTCGCGGCCAGGAGATCGCGTGGGCTGCGCACGAGTGGGCGACGAACCTCGCTGAGGCACAGCCGCTCGTGCTCGGGTTCGAGGACGTCCACTGGGCGGAGGAGCCGCTCCTCGACCTCATCGAGCATCTGGCCGATCGCATCGACGATGCCCCGGTCCTGATCGTGTGTCTCGCACGTCCCGAGCTTCTCGACTCGCGGCCGGGTTGGGGCGGAGGGCGACGACGATCGATTGCGATCGAGCTCGGGCCGCTTCCAGAGTCCGAGATCGCGGAGCTCGTCGACACACTCGTCGAAGGTGCGGCGCTGTCCGACGGGCTGCGGACCGTGCTCCTCGACAAGACGGAGGGCAACCCGTTGTTCGTCGAGGAGACGATCCGGATGCTCGTCGAACAGGGTGAGGGCGCGGCCGTCCGCATCCCGGACACGCTGCAGGCGCTGATCGCGGCGCGCATCGACGCGCTGCCCGCGGATTCGAGGTCGGTGCTCCGTCACGGCGCGCTCGTGGGGCGGGTGTTCTGGCGCGGGGCGATCGCCGACCTCGACCCCGAGCTGGACGTCGACGGTGCCCTCCAGGACCTCGCCGATCGCCAGCTCGTCACGCGCGAGCCGCTCTCCACCGTCTCGGGCGAGGTCGCGTACCGCTTCCGTCACGTGCTGATCCGCGATGTCGCGTACGGCGGGCTCGCGAAGAGCGTTCGGGCGACGCTCCACCGGACGTTCGCCGAGTGGTTGCGCTCCCGCTCGCCCGACGACCTCGTCGAGACGCAGGCATTCCACCTCGAGCGCGCTGCGACGCTCCTCGCGGAGCTCGAGGGTCGCGTGCCCGACGAGCTGAGGGCCGAGGCGGCTTCTGCATTGGAGCTGGCAGGTCGTCGTGCGCTCGAGCGCGAGGCGAACCGGCGGGCGCGGAGGCTGCTGCTGCGGTCGGTCGAGCTCGAGCCGAACCTCGATGCGTCGCTTCTGCGCGGCGAAGGCCGCGTGGCGGTTGTGGGAGCTTCCGGCCGCCTCCGTCGAGATGGAGGCTGTGCGGGAGCAGGCGAAGGAGGCCGGCGACCGGACGATCGAGGGGCTCGCCCTCGTGCAGCTCGCGGAGATCGTCCTCAACCGCAATGCGGACGTCGAGCAGGCGAGACGCCTCGGCGGCGAGGCGCTCGAGCTTCTGTCCCGCGCGCCGGGCGATGCCCGCTCGGAGGCGCTCACCCTCATGTCGAGCGTGGGGTGGTGGGAGGGCGATCTGACAAGCGTCGAGCGGTACACACGCGAGGCCCTCGATATCGCGCGCGAGGCGGCACGGCCAGATCTGGAGAGTCTCGCCCTCGTGGAGCTGGCCGGCGGTCCATCTCCAGCGGCTCGAGCTCGGAAAGGCCGAGGAGGTCCTGGCCGCGGCAGCCGCTCTCGCGGAGTCGAGCGGCAGCCTCTCGGCGGGCGCGTGGGTCGCGCGGATCCGCGGCTCGATCCTGCTCCGGAAGGGGCGTTTCGATGAGGCTGCGCAGCGCGTTCCGGGCGGCGCGGGAGCTGTTCGACGAGATCGGCGCCGCACTCCGACGCGGGCAGGACGCAGCAGCTGGAAGGGGTCGCCGTCTGGCAGGGCGGCGATCCCGATCGTGCGGAGCAGATCGTCCGCGAGGCCGTGCGCGCGCTGCTCGCGCTCGAGGAGCGGGCGAAGGTCATCGAGGCGCAACGGACGCTCGCCGAGCTGCTCGTGGCGAAGGGGCGCGTCGAGGAAGCCGAGCGCTGGGCGCTGTCGGCGCTCGAGACCGTCGGTATGCAGGACATGATGTCGCGCTCGAACGTGCTCATGGCGCTCGGGCTCGTTGCGGGCCGCTCAGCGGCGGGACGACGAGGCCGAGCTCCTGCTCCGCGAGTCGATCGACATGCTTGCGGAGACGGAGTACCGCAACGTCGAGCCGGAGCCTCTCGCCGCCTATGCGAAGTTCCTTCGCGAACGGGGACGCGACGACGAGGCGGCAACAATCGAGGACCGGCTGGAGGAGCTCCTTCAGCCCGAGAGCGCGGCCCGGATCATCTGACTCGACTCCTCGTCGGGCGACTCCGACACGACCGTCGCGGGTCGCTCGAACCCTGCGAGCGCCTCGCGAAGCGGATCGGCGCGCAGCGTGCCCTCGCCGTAGGGCAGGTGCTTCGTCTCGTTGCGGTTCGCGAACGCGATGTCCGAGAAGTGGATGTGGAACGGCGCATCGGGCGGGAGGACGGCGTCGACGAGCTCGAGCGCGTCGCGGAAGTGCTCCATCTCGAGGAACGCGCCGTCGCTCGTGGCGTGCATGTGCGCGAAGTCGACGACCGGGCGCACCCAGCCGGCGCGGCTGCTGATCTCGACGCAGTCCGCGAGCGAGCCGAGGTCCCGCACGCGGCCCATCACCTCGATCCCGAACGGCACCGCTCGGTCCTTCCCTTCGAGCCGCTCGCGGACGATCGCAAGCTGCTCGACGACCGCGTCGATCGCGTCCTCGCGACTGCGTCCGAGCAGGAAGCCCGGATGGAACACGACGACCTCGGCGCCGCAGGCGGCCGCGATGCCGGCACTCCGATCGAGCGCGCCGAGCGCCGACGACCACTTTCGCCCGCTGGCCTCGAGATGGCCGACCCAGCCGAAGAGCGGCGCATGGACGGAAAGCGCGACGTCGTGCTCGCGTGCGAGCTCCCCGAACCGCTCCGCCCACGGATAGTCCATCCAGAAGCCGGACTCGAAGTCGATCTCGCAGGCGTCGTAGCCGCGCTCGCGGACGAGCTCGATCGCGGCCTCCGGGCTGTCCTGCGAGGGCACGCGGGCGGGGCCGACGCGGATCCGTCCCATCCGTCGACTCTACGGTACGCCGTCCGCCACGGGCGATGCCGCCCGCCGGGACGCCGCGGTCGGGAGGTGTTCCTCACCGCGCTGCTTCCCTGGCGGGTTGCCCTTAGACTGGCTGCCGTGCTGCTGCGCTGGCTCCAGCCCGCCCGAAGCACTTTTTCGACCTGACGGCGTCCGAGGAACCGAGTAATCGTTCAGCCTGTGGATTCGGCCTCGGCCCGAGCCGACACGCGAGGCCTTACAGCGGTTGTCGTCTTCGGCGTGCTCGCCGGAATCGGCCTTCGGGTCTTCGCGCATGTCTCCTCGCTTGGCACGCTCGACGGAGACGAAGCCGTCTGGGGTCTCATGGCGCGGCACTTCCGGCAGGGAGAGCTGTCGGCCTTCTTCTGGGGGCAGGGGTACGGCGGCACGCAGGAGGTGCTCGCAACGGTGCCTCTCGTGGCTCTCTTCGGCACGAGCACAGAGGTCATACGAGTCGTCCCGCTCGTGTGCACGGGCATCGCGGCCGTCCTCGTCTGGCGGATCGGGAGACGGACCGTAGGCGAGCCGGCGGCACGGATCGCCGCAGTGTTCTTCTGGGTCTGGCCCCCCTACCTCGTGTGGAAGTCCGACCGGGCGCACGGCTTCTACGGCTCCGGCCTCGTTTTCGTCTGTCTCATCCTCCTGCTCGTCCTCCGACTTGCCGAGCGGCGAAGCCGGGTCGACGCAGCACTTCTCGGCCTCGTGCTCGGGCTGGGGTGGTGGCAGACCCCGCAAGTGCTCCCCGTCGCGATCCCCGCGCTCGCGTGGCTCCTCTGGAAGCAGCGGGAGATCTGGCGCGACGTCTGGATCGTGCTGCCGGTCGCCGTGCTCGCGCGCTCCCCTGGCTGATCTCCAACGTCGAGCACGACTGGTGGTCGTTCGACGTCGACTCCGGGGAGACGCCGTACCCGACGCGTCTCCGGGGGTTCTTCTCCGCGACGTTCCCGATGGCACTCGGCCTCAGGATTCCGTACACGTCCGAGTGGCCCCTCGGGCAGGTGCTGTCCGCCGTCGCGTATGTCGGTCTCCTCGTTCTGTTCGCGATCGGCTGGTGGAGACGGCGCTCGTCTCCGATCGGCCTGCTGTTCGGAGTCGCGCCGCCTTCCCGTTCCTCTACGCGCTCTCGCCGTCGACCTGGATCGTGGACGAGCCCCGCTATGTCGTGGTGCTCCTGCCCGTGGTCTCGCTGTTGGTCGCGCAGGTGCTGACGACCGTCTGGCGGGCTGCCGCAGCGATCGCCGCTGCCGCCGCACTCTCCCTGCTCGTGCTGTGGCACCTGACGTCGTCGCCGGCCTTCGTGGAGCGGGCCGATGGGCTCTTCGTCCCGTACCGACTTCGACCCGGTCATCGCCGAGCTCGACCGGCAGGGGCCTCGAGCACGTGTTCGCCAGCTACTGGCCGGCCTACCGGATCATCTTCGAGACCGACGAGCGGATCGTCGCCGCAGAGGCGCACATCCCGTCGGTCGGCATCGCGGACGGCCGGGTGGTGCCGCGCGTCCCGCGGACGGACGACGAGAGCCGGCATCGGGCCTACGACACGGTCGTTCGCGCCGACCCGGGCGCCGGCTACGTGCTGCTCCGCGACGCGCGCGGAGGACGTCGTGGCGCGGCCGGTGCTCGAACGCGCAGGCTATGTGCGCTCGGTCGTCGACGGCTTCGCGGTCTACGCGCCTGTGACGCGGCGATGAGCCGCACGGCCGAGACAGCCAAGCGCCTCGGACGCTTCGCGTCCACCCGGTGGGGAGTCCTCGTCCTGATCGCCGCCGTCGCGGGCACCGCCCTTCGCGTGTGGGTCTACCGGTCGGCGCTCGGGATCCCGGACAGCGACGAGGCGGTCGTCGGGCTGATGGCCCGCCACTTCGCCGGTGGTGAGCTCGCGACCTACTTCTGGGGCCAGGCGTACGGCGGCTCGCAGGAAGTGCTCGCCACGGTGCCGCTGTTCTGGGTGGCGGGCAGCGGCTGGCTGACGCTTCGGCTCGTTCCCATCGTGCTCTCGGCCGTGACGGCTGTCGTGATCTGGAGGGTCGGCCGACGGACGATCGGAGAGCCTGCCGCCGTCGTCGCGGGCTGCGTGTCCTGGATCTGGCCTCCGTTCGTCATCTACAAGCTCACGCATCAGTGGGGTTTCTATGCCAGCGGGACGCTGTACACCGGACTCCTGTTGCTGGTCACGCTGCGGATGGTCGAGCGACCGACGAAGATGCGTGTCGCCTCCTTCGGGCTGGTTGTCGGGCTCGCCCTCTGGCAGAGCACGCAGCTCGTGCCGATCGTGCTACCGGCGATCCTGTGGGCGACCTGGAAGCAGCCCGCATGGCTTCGTCGGATCTGGATCGCGGCCCTGCTCGCCGCGCTCGGCGCGCTTCCCGCGATCGTGTGGAACGCCCGACACGGCTGGGGATCGCTCGCATCACCGATCGAGGACACGACGACGTACCAGCATCGGCTTCGCATCTTCGCGTCGCCGCTCCTGCCGATGATGCTCGGCCTTCGCGTACCCTTCACCCAGGAGCTGCTCGTCCCGGCTCTCGCCCTCCTCGTGTACGTGGGTCTCCTCGGGCTCTTCGTCTACGGCGCCTACCGGGCTCGCAGGAGGGAGGCCTCGCTCCTGTTCGTCGTCGCCGCCTGCTTCCCCCTGGTGTATGCGCTCGCACCGGCGACGCTCTTCAGCCAGGAGCCCAAGTATCTCATGGTCCTGAGCCCCGTCCTCGTGCTGCTCGTCGCACAGCTGGCGTCGACCTACTGGCGCGCCGTTGCGCTCGTCGGGGTCGCGCTCGCGTTGTCGACCGGGACCCTGCACAAGATGGACACGTACTTCCGCACGGTCCCGGTGCAACCTCCGGTCGCGCCCCGTGACCTCGGCCCGCTGATCTCCACGCTCGACGACCTGGGTGTGGATCGCGTCTATGCGGATTTCTGGCTCGCGTATCGGCTCACGTTCGACACGGACGAGCGGATCATCGCCGCGCAGAACAAGTTCACCGCGCTGCGGTTCGAAGGAGGTCAGGCTGTGGCGTCCCGACACCCGTTCATCCGGTATCCGCCCTACGAGACAGAAGTCGAGGACGCCCGTCATGGCTTTGTCTTCTTCCGCGAGTCGATCACTCGGGGTGCTGACCGGAGTCCGGGAAAGGCGGCACGCGAGCGCGCCGAGCATCTGCAACGCCTGGTGACGGAGCTCCGTGACCACGGATACCGCGAGGCGACGGTCGGCCCGTTCGACGTCTTCGCGCCGCCAACCTGAAACCGCGTCTTCACGGAGCCCGCGCGGGCGCTCAACCCCAATCGGCCTCCAGTGCGAGCGGCAGGAGAACGTACCAGGGTGCGAACCATGCCACCGTCGGCAACCACATCCACGCGCGCGTCGTCGGAAACACCCGGGTCAGGGCCGGCAGCGAGAGCAGGAACGCAAGGAAGACACTTGTCGAGATCCGGCCTGCCGACGAGTAGTCCTCGTAGGCGGCGGCCGGCAGGAACACCACGAAGAGGAGCGCGTTCGCGAGCAGCGCCCAGACGAGGGGGCTCTCGCCCCCCGGACGAGCGCGACGACGGCGAGCGCGACGCAGAAGCATCCGGGCAAGAGCACGGCGTAGACGCGCTGCAGCTCGACGCCGCCCCACGGGAAATAGTGGCCGATCCCGCCGAAGGGCACCGGGGTCGGCTGCAGCTTCTCGGGGAGCCCGGCGTTCCCGAGCCACTGGTTCAGGAACACGAACCGGTACGCGAGATAGGGCAGGAGCGAGCCGACCGCGAAGAGGGTCGCACCCAGGCGCCGACCCTGGACGGCGAGCGCTGCGGCCCAGACGAGCGCGAAGACGGCGGCGCCCTCCCGCGTGAGGATCGCGACGGAGAAGAGCGCGGCGGAGAGCACAATCCGGCGCGGCCGGTCACCGTCGAAGGCGAGCAGGGCGACCGCGGTCAGCGAATAGGCCAGCGGCTCGGAGAGGTCGCGCCAGACGCCGAAGAACACGCCGGGAAACGCCGCGTAGAGGAGCGCGAACCACTCCGGGAAGCGCTCGCGGCGCAGCCATGCTGCGATCGCCCAGGTGCCCACGGCGACCGCGAGCAGGTTGAGGACGATCAGGGCAAGCGGAATCGCCTCTTGACGTCCGAGCGCGAGTCCGCGTGCCGCGAGCGGGTAGACGATCCGGCCGTAGCGGTAGCTCGCATTGTCGAGGTACGGGACCGCACCGTCCGGGTCGCGGGCGATGTAGAGGAAGAACTGGCCGTCGTAACCGAAGGTGCTCGTCGCATGGGGCGCGTCGCGCGTGATCGCGGGACTCGTCTCGCTCGCGCCGACGAAGTGCTTGCCGATCGTGGCCCAGTCCTGCCAGTCGTGCCCGATGTGGTGCGCCCAACCGACCCACGCGGCGTAGAGGAGCAGCGCGGTCAGCGCGACCAGACGGGCGAGGAGCGGTCGACCCGCGGCACCGGCCGATCCTACTGTGGCCACCCGAGCCGTTCTCCGGAATACCGCCGAGACGGTCCCGTCAGAGTCGCCCCGGCCAGCCGCCGAGGCGCGCGCCGGCAGCTCGCGGCCCTCGTCGAGACGCTCCGCCGCACGGGTACCGCCGCGTCGACGTCGGGCCGTTCGTCCTGCCTCGCACCGCCCCGAGACGGTGCCTGACAGCATTTTCGCTGCAAACGGGGCACGCCGTCCGATGGGGTCCGTACCCTCGGGCGCATGCAGCCGACACGGATCGATCTCCTCGAGCTCGACATCGACTTGCGTCTGACCGACCTCTGGCGCGAGGCCGCCGAGATCACGGAGTGGAACCTCGAGGTCGTCTCGGCCTTCATGCGCGCGGCCTACGGCAAGGGCTATTGCGATGCTCTCACCGAGGATGCGCCGGGGTCGCTCTGCCTCGAGCACGGATACGAAGTGCCCAAGCGCAGCCTGCGCGACGCCGCCGAGGCATAGCGCGCGCCTGAGGGCGCGCGGGACGTGGCCTTGGTCGCGTCCCTTTCGCGGTGCGCTTCGGTTGGGATGCGTAGGAGACCGCGTCCCGCGCTCGGGTTCATTCATGTTCATCTCTGCGGCGGGCGCTCGTCTCTAGACTTGTGGCCGTGGCACGGACGTCCTCTCCTGCCCGGCTGGTCATCGCGCTTTCGGTCGCGGCAGTGCTCGCGATCTTCCTGCTCTACACGTCGCTCGTCGGCGGCGGCACGCCGTTCGTGGCGCCGAGCGAGCTCGCGACGAAGTCGGGCGAGGTCTCGCTCGCCGGGCGGGTCGTCGGCAGCGCGCAGGGAGACCCGCACGGCGCCGGCATGCGCTTCGTGGTCGAGGACATGGAAGGCGCCCACAAGCAACGCGTGGCGGTGCTCTACAAGGGCTCGGTGCCCGACCTGTTCCGCCCCGGCCGCGACATCGTCGTGACGGGCACGCAGCGGGCGATGGGCTGTTCGTCACCACACCGGGCTCGATGATCACGAAGTGCCCATCGAAGTACCAGGCCGCCGAATCGGACGCCTAAGACATGAGCGAGCTCGGCCGCGCGGCGCTGATCGTCACGCTCGGGCTGTCGGGCTACGCGCTCGTCGCCGGAGGCGCCGCAGCGGCCCTCGGCCGGCGGCGGCTCGCGCTCTCGGCGCGTAACGCGCTCTTCGCGTCGTTCTTCTCGACGCTCGTCGCGTCCGCAGTGCTCGTCGCCGGCTTCCTCGCGGGACGACTTCTCGCTCGCCTACGTCGCGGGTCACTCGAGCCGGGACCTTCCGCTCCAGTACAAGATCTCCGCGTGGTGGGGCGGGCAGGAGGGGTCGCTCCTTCTCTGGCTCCTCGTCCTCACGGCGTACGCGGCGCTCGCGGTGTGGTTCGCGGGGCGGCGGTCACGTGACCTCGTGGTCTGGGTGACCCCGGTGCTCGGCGGGATCGCGGTCGGGTTCTCGTGGCTGCTCGTGGCCGTGTCCAGCCCGTTCGAGACGATCCCCACTCCTGCAGATGGCAACGGCCTCAATCCGAGCCTCCAGAACCCGTACATGGTCATCCATCCGGTGTTCCTCTACCTCGGGTACGTGGGGCTGGCCGTGCCCTTCGCGTTCGCGATGGGCGCCCTGCTCTCGCGGCGAGTCGACGAGCGCTGGATCGTCGCGACACGGCGCTGGACGATCATCGCGTGGACGGCGCTCGGGATCGGCCAGCTGCTCGGCGCGCACTGGGCGTACGAAGAGGTCGGGTGGGGCGGGTACTACGCCTGGGATCCCGTCGAGAACGCAGCGCTGATCCCGTGGCTCGCGGCCACGGCGTACCTCCACTCGGTGATGATCCAGGAGAAGCGCGGGATGCTGCGCGTCTGGAACGTGACGCTGGTGAGCCTCGCGTTCTGCCTGTCGTTGTTCGGCACGTTCCTCACGCGGTCGGGCGTGGTCAGCTCGATCCACTCGTTCACGCAGAGCTCGATCGGCCCCTGGTTCCTCGGCTTCATCGTCGTCGCGGTCGCGTTCTCGAGCGCGATGATCTGGCTCAGGCTGCCGCTGCTTCGCACGACCGCGAAGCTCGAGTCGCTCGTCTCCCGTGAGGCGGCGTTCCTCTACAACAACCTGCTGCTGATCGCGCTGTGCCTGACGATCCTGTGGGGCACCGCGTGGCCGATCGTCTCCGAGGCGGTGCGTGGCGAGGCGGTCGTCGTCGGCCGCCCGTACTACGACTTCTTCCTCCGCATCTTCGGGCTGCCGCTTCTCCTGCTGATGGGGATCGGCCCGCTCGTGGCCTGGCGGCGCGCCTCGCTGCGCAGCCTGGCGAGAACGTTCGTCTGGCCGGCTGGTCTTGCGCTCGCCGCAGGAGTGGTGCTCGTCGCGCTCGGCGCCGGGTCGTCCATTCCGGGACTGATCGCGTACACGTTCTCGGTGTTCGTGCTCGCGACGATCGTCGTGGAGTTCACTCGCGGCACGTCTGCGCGGCGTGCGCTCACGGGCGAGCCGGTGCCCGTGGCCTTCGGCCGGCTCGTGGGACGCAACCGCCGGCGCTACGGCGGCTACGTGGTCCACGCCGCGATCGTCCTGCTCGCGATCGGCGTTGCCGGCTCGAGCGCGTACGACTCGGTCGCCGAAGGGCGGCTGGCACGAGGAGAATCGATTGCCGTCGGCGGCTATACGCTCACGTACCGCGAGCTCACCGAGCGGGAAGGCGCCAACGCGACGGAGATCAGAGCCGTGCTCGACGTCCGACGCGGCAGCGACGATCTCGGGAGCGTGTCCGCGGGAAAGAACGCGTACAGCGTCGAGCAGCAGGTGTCGAACGAGGTCGGCATCCGGTCCGACTTCGTCACCGGCGAGGATCTCTTCGTGATCGCCGAGCAGGTGCGCGACGACGGCTCCGTGGTCTTTCGGGTGTTCGTGAAGCCGCTCGTGAACCTGATCTGGCTCGCAGGGCTCGTGTTCGTGCTGGGCTCGCTGATCACACTCTGGCCGGACGCCCGCGAGGAACGGCGCCTTGCGACGCGATACTCGAGGGCCGGCGAACCGCAGGACACGCCCGCGACGACGTGAGCTGGTGGATCGTGCTCGCGGCGGCCCTCGCCGTCGTGGTCGTCGTCGCGGTCGCGCTTCCGTTCCTTCGCGACCCGGCCCCGTCGTCGGACGCTCTCGACGAGCTCTCCGACTCGGAGAGGGCGCTCCTGGAGGCCGAGGAGGCCCGGGACCGCGCGCTCTCGGCGCTGAAGGAGCTCGAGGCGGACCACCGGGCCGGCAGGCTGTCCGACGAGGACTACCGCGGCGTCGTCGGGCCGCTGCGCCGCGAGGCGGCCGAGGCGCTTCGCGCCGTCGACCGCCTCGCGGCAGGGACGCGGGCACCGAAGGCGAAGAGCGGATGATGGGTCGTCGCGCTGGCCTCTGGGCCGCCGCCGCAGCCGTGCTTCCGATCGTGGTCGTCCTCCTCTCGGCGGGACCCGCTGCCGGCGATCCAGGGACCGACAAGGCCAGGGTGGACAGCGAGCTCGGCCGTCTCCGCGGTCAGGCGGAGGAGGCGGATCAGCAGGCCGGCGTCCTGACCGAGGAGTTGAGCGCGGTCGCCGGGAGAGTGCGAGAGCTGCAGGCGGGGGTCGATGCGCAGCAAGCGCGGCTGGCCGTTCTCGAGAGCACGCTGGCAACCGCGCAGGCGCGACTCGCGACCCTCGACCGGACTATCACGCGACAGACCGCGCGGCTCGAGCGACTGCGCGGCGAGTACCGCGTCGCGCTCGCCCGGCTCGAGCGGCGGGTCCGTCAGCTCTACATGACCGACGAGCCCGACGTGCTGTCCTTCGTCCTCGGGACCTCGTCGTTCACGGACATCATCGACAACCTCGAGCTGCTCGGCCGGATCGGCCGTCAGGACGAGCGGATCGCAGCAGGTGTGAAGCACGCCCGCGACGGCGTCGCCGAAGCTCGCCGGCAGACCCGTGTGGCACGCGAGGAGCAGGTGCAGGTCGAGGCGGCTGCTGCGTCGGCGGCCTCTGAGCAGCGTGGCGTCGTCACCCGCCTGGTCGCGAGCCGGGACGCGCTCGTCGCCGCGAGGCAGGACAAGTCGGAGACCCTCGCTTCGATCCAGGAGAATCGCGAGTCCGTCCTCTCGGAGATCGACGCTCTGGAGGAGCAGAGTGCCGTGCTCGCGGACCAGATCCGGCAGGCACAGCAGCAGGCCGCGGCATCGTCGGCGCCGAGCATCGTCCCTCCGTCGGGCAGCGGCGTACTCGGGTGGCCCGTGTCCGGCCCGGTGGTGAGCGGGTTCGGGATGCGCTCGGGTCGCATGCACGAGGGGATCGACATCACGTGCGCGACAGGGACCCCTGTGCGTGCGGCGGCTGCGGGAACCGTGATCCATGCCGGCTGGCTCGGCGGTTACGGGAACCTCGTCGTCGTCGACCACGGCGGCGGCCTCTCGACGGCGTACGCGCACAACTCGTCCTATGGGTCGTCGGTCGGCCAGCCCGTCGCCGCGGGCCAGGTCATCTCGTACGCCGGGAGCACGGGCGACTCGAGCGGTCCGCACGTCCACTTCGAGGTGCGTGTGAACGGGAGTGCCGTGGATCCGCTCGGCTACCTGTAAGGCGCTTCCGGGGCGGAGCCGGGAAGTGCCTATGCGGCGTCGATCGCCGCCGGCAGCTCGTCCGCGTTGACGACGTGCAGGTCGGGGAGTGCCCGCCACCGCTCGTCGAGGCCGAGCCCGTACCCGGCGAAGAGCTCGTCCGGGACGGTGAAGCCGATGTGCTCGAGCGGAATGTCCTCGACGAGGCGCCGGTACGGCCGGTCGAGGAGTGTCACGGCCGAGAGGCTCGCCGGGTCGCGCTCGGCGAAGGACCGCACGAGGAAGCCCAGCGTCAGCCCGGTGTCGACGACGTCCTCGACGAGCAGCACGTCGCGACGCGCGATCGGGTGGTCGAGATCCTTGAGCAGCCGCACGCCGCCACCGCTGCGGCCGCTGCCGTACGGCGCGAGCTCGATCACGTCGAGCTCGTGGTCGATCTCGAGCGCGCGCGAGAGGTCGGCGAGGAAGACGGCGCTCGACTTGAGGGGCGCGACGAGCAGCGGGAGCCGGCCCGCGTACGTCGCCGCGATCTCGCGGCCGAGCTCCGCGACACGGGTCGCGATCTCCACGCGCGAGAGGTACACCTCTCCGATCGGCTGCCCAGCGGCGCGGAGCCTTTCGATAGACGTCACGAGGCGATCCGCAGCCTGTACCGCTGGGCGAGGCGCTCGATGTCGCGTCTGTAGAAGAGCTTCACGTTGACGTCCGGATAGAGGCGCCGGACCTCGCGGAGCTTGCGGTTCTTGCGGGTGACAAGTGATTGCTTCATCACCGTCACCTCGATGTACAGGTCCTGCTCGGGGAGGTAGAAGTCCGGCGTGAAGGCGCTCGTGACGCGGCCCTCCGCGTCACGCTCGAGAACGAACGACCGTGGCTCGTACTCCCACGGAATCCCGTACCAGTCGAGGATCCGGGCACATTCGAGCTCCGCGGCGTTGACGAAACGCGGCGGCCGGGAGCCACGATATGCCTGGAATGAAGAGGATTCCGGGTTCGACTCCGGCACCTCTACGAGGGTACCGACAGCCCCGGACGGCCTAGACTGCGCCCGATGGCCACCCCCGCACGGCCGTTCCGCATCGCACACCTCTCGGACCTCCACTGCGGCGGGCCGTATTTCGAGGCAAACCTGCTCGAGCGGGCCATCTCCGAGGTCAACGAGCTGCGGCCGGACATCGTGATCTGCTCGGGTGACCTGACGACCTTTGGCTTCAAGCACGAGTACCAGCTGGCTCGCTCGTACCTCGACAGGATCAACTGCGATTCGTTCGTCGTCGTGCCGGGGAATCACGACGCGCGGAACGTCGGCTACGTCCATTTCGAGCAGCTGTTCGGCGACCGGAACAGCGTGCTCCACAAGGACGGCGTGTCGGTGGTCGCCGTGGACTCCACCGAGCCCGATCTCGACCACGGACAGATCGGGAGAGGCCGCTACGCGTGGATCGAGGAGAAGTTCGCGCACGAGCCGGCCACCCTGCGGATCTTCGTCCTCCACCACCACCTGCTCC
The DNA here is from genome assembly GCA_963839755.1 of uncultured Actinomycetes bacterium. Lineage (GTDB taxonomy): Bacteria > Actinomycetota > Thermoleophilia > Gaiellales > Gaiellaceae > Gaiella. Next base: position 15,564 of record CAWIVU010000009.1, on the reverse strand, counting down.
CCGTGCCGGGAACCGGCCGAGAGCGAAACGTCGTCTACGACGCGGGCGACGCGCTCGAGTGCCTTCAGCGCGCGGGCGTGCATCTCGTCCTCTCCGGGCACAAGCACGTCCCGTACGCCTGGCGTCTCGAAAACCTCTTCGTCGTCAACACCGGGACGGTCTCCTCCCTGCGGCTTCGCGGGAACACCAGGCCTTGTTACAACGTGATCGAGATCAACGGCCACCACGTCTCGATCTCGCGTCGTCACCCGTTCCACGGAGAGGAGCGGATCATCCAGTTCTCGACCGAGACCTTCGAGTACCAGAAGTACACGGGCCGGATCGAGCGGGAGGTGACGACGCGCGGATGACCGCTCGAAGGCGTGCCATCGTGATCGTCGACGGCGAGCACTACCCGCCCGTCGTCCGCGCCGCGCTCGAGGAGATCGAGGACGCGGTCGTCGCGGCCGTGCTGATCGGCGGCACGGAGAAGCTCCGCGACGACGTCGACGGCTACGGGGTGCTGCTCGAGCCCTCGCTGGACGAGGCCCTTGTGCGTCACCAGCCCGACGTCGTGCTCGACCTCTCCGACGAGCCCGTGCTGTCGCCGCCGGGCCGGATGGAGCTCGCGAGCAGGGTCCTCGCGCTCGGGATTCCGTACGAAGGGCCGGATTTCCGATTCACGCCGCCGCCGATGACGCCGGTCGACGTGGCCACGCTCGCCGTGATCGGCACCGGCAAGCGCGTGGGGAAGACCGCAGTGACGGGCCACGTCGCGCGCCTCCTCGCTCGCTCGCGTCGCATCGTGGTCGTGGCGATGGGGCGGGGCGGACCCCCCGAGCCCGAGACCGTGCTCGTGCCTCCCACCGTCGCGTCGCTGCTCGCTCTCTCGCGCGAGGGGCGACACGCCGCCTCGGATCATCTCGAGACCGCGGTTGTCGCCGGGGTCGAGACGGTCGGCTGCCGGCGTTGCGGCGGCGGCCTGGCGGGCGCTGTCGCCATCTCGAACGTGCTCGAGGGCGTCGCAGTCGCAGCTGCCCTTCAGCCCGAGCTCGTGGTGCTCGACGGCAGCGGCGCGGCGCTGCCGCCGGTTGCGGCAGACCGTCGTGTGCTCGTCGTCTCGGCGTCACAGCCGCTCGACGTGGCAGCCGGCTACCTGAACGCCTACCGTGCGCGGATCGCCGACCTCGTCGTCGTCACCATGGCTGAGCCCGACGCGCCCCACGCTGCGCTGCGCGAAGCGCTTCGTACGCACACCGCGCCCGCGGTCCCCATCGTCCGCGCAGTCCTTCGGCCGCGGCCGCTCGAGCCGGTGGCCGGAAAGCGAATCGCGTTCTTCTGCACCGCGCCGCAAACCGAGCACGCGCGTCTCGGAGCGCATCTCGAGGCATCGCACGGCGCGAGCGTGACGAGCGTGTCCGGCAACCTCGCGGACCGGACGCGCCTCCGCGAGGACCTGGAGCGAACCGAGGCGGACGTTTTCGTCGTCGAGCTGAAGGCCGCTGCGATCGACGTCGTCGCCGAGGAGGCCGGGCGGCGCGGGGTGCCGGTCGTCCTGGCTGCAAACGACATCGTCCCGATCCCGGGCGAGCCGTCACTCGACGTGGAGCTCGAGCGACTGGCGGCGGAGGCCGTGGCGCTTGCTCCGGAGGTGGTTCGATGAGCGAGCGGCGCTACCTGGCCCCGCTCCCGCTCGGGGGCGAGGACGGACCGCCGTGGTCGAAGGGGCTGATGGCCCGGGCGCTCGCAGCCACGGGGCTGACAGTGACCCGTGCGTACGAGCTCGCCCGTCGCGCGGACGCCGACCTCGCGTCGCGCGGCACCGACCGCGTCGACCTCGACCGGCTCGGCGAGCTCGCTGCGGAGGTCCTCGGAGAGGCGGAAGGCGGTCGAACGATGCGCCGGCTTCGTCGGCTCCATGCGTTGCGGCAGCTCGACATCCCGATCATCCTGCTCGTCGGCGGCGCAACGGGAACGGGCAAGTCGACGATCGCGACGGAAGCCGCGCACCGGCTCGGCATCACGCGGGTGACGTCCACCGACTTCATCCGGCAGACGATGCGCGCGTTCTTCTCGCCCGCGTTCATGCCGTCCGTGCACTACTCGAGCTTCGAGGCGGGCCTGGCGCTCACGAAAGCGGAGGAGGACGAGGCCGGCGACGCACGGCTCCTCGGCTTCCTCGACCAGGTGCGCAACGTGCTCGTCGGCGTCGAGGCGGCGATCGACCGCTCGCTCGCTGAAGGCTGGTCGATGGTGCTCGAGGGCGTCCACCTCGTGCCTGGGATGGTCGACTTCGACCGCCAGAGCGCGATCGTCGTCCAGTGTCTCGTGGCGATCGACGACGAGGACCTCCATCGGAGCCATTTCTGGGTGCGCGACAACGCGACGGAGGGCCTGCGACCGCTGGAGAAGTACATCGACGGGATGCCCGAGATCCGTCTCATCCAGGACGCGCTCGTCGACCGCGCGCGCCGCTACGACGTCCCGGTGATCATGAATGTGACGCTCGACCAGGCGATGGGCGAGGTGCTCGACCTGGTGCTCTCCACCGCGGATCGCCTCGTTCGCGCCTGACGGCGCTCCACATGGCCGACTGCCTCTGCACCCGCTACGCGCGCGCGACCGAATGGGCGGCGCTTGCCGGCGCTCGCTGGCTCGGTCGCGCCGACGAGGAGGCTGCCGAGGAGGCAGCGGCGAACGGGATGAAGGCTGCGCTCGACCAGATGCCGATCGACGGCCAGATCGTGATCGGCGCGCGGACAGGGGAGGTGCTCCTGCCGAGCGGCAAGGTGGGCGACGGCGGGGATCGAGTCGACCTTGCCCTCGATCCCATCGAGGGACGGGGTGTCGTCGCGCGGGGCGGGGTCGGCGCAATGGCGATGCTGGCGGTCGCGCCCGAGGGCGCGCTGCTTCAACTCCCCGACATGTACATGCGCACGATCGCGGTCGGTCCACGGGCGCGGGCGGTGATCGACCTCGACCGGCCAATGGCAGAGAACGTGCGCGCGGTCGCGGAGAGCTTCGACCGCCAGCCGCTCGACATCACAGCGCTGGTCCTCGACCGGCCGAGGCATCACGACCTGATCGAGGAGTTGCGGGGCGCAGGCATGCGCATCAAGCTGATCGGCGACGGAACCGTGACCGCTGCGATCTCGGCGGCGATTCGCGGCACGAACGACCACCTCGCGATCGGGATCGGCGGCACGCGCCAGGCGATCCTCACTGCCGCGGCGCTCCGCTGCCTCGGAGGTGGGATGCAGGCGCAGCTCTGGCCGACGAGCCGCTCGCAGATCGAGGTGGCGCGCGAGCTCGGCGTCGAGGACGTCACACACGTCTTCACCGAGGACGAGCTGGCGAAGGGAGATGTCATCGTCGTGGCGACGGGTGTCACGAACGGCGACCTTCTGCGCGGGGTCCGGTTCATGGCCGACTCCGCGCGGACGCATTCGCTCGTCATGTGCATGCGCTGCAACTGGGTGCGCTTCACCGACGGGATCCACTTCTTCGCCCGCGAGCGGCGCGAAGAAGTGCGGCTGCTGGGGTGACCGACGTCCGCGTGCGCCCGTCGCTCAGCGATCGATCATCCGCTGCTGGGCCTCCGCGTAGCGGGCTCCTTGCGCGGTTATCTGTGCTGCCGCGCTCTCGATCTCCTGCAGGTCGTCGTCGGTGAGGTCGAGGTCAGCCGCGGCGATGTTCTCCTCGAGACGGTGCGGCTTCGTGGTGCCGGGAATCGGAACGATCCACGGCTTCTGGGCAAGGATCCAGGCGAGCGCGATCTGCGCCGGCGTCGCGCCCTTCCGTTCCGCGACCTGCTCGAGCAGTTCGACGAAGGCGTGGTTCGCCCTGCGCGCCTCTGGGTCGAAGCGGGGAACCGTGTTGCGGAAGTCGGAGTCCTCGAAGGCCGTTGCCTCGTCGATCGTCCCGGCAAGAAAGCCCTTGCCGAGCGGGCTGAAGGGGACGAACCCGATCCCGAGCTCCTCGAGCGTCGGCAGGATGGCCTCCTCCGGCTCTCGCCACCAGAGCGAGTACTCGCTCTGGAGCGCCGTGACCGGCTGAACGGCGTGGGCGCGGCGGATCGTCTGCTCGCCTGCCTCGGAGAGCCCGAAGTGCCTGACCTTGCCTGCCCCGATGAGCTCCTTGACGGTGCCTGCGACGTCCTCGATCGGGACGGTCGGGTCGACGCGATGCTGGTAGAGCAGGTCGATCGTCCCTGTCCTGAGCCGCTTCAGCGAGCTGTCGACGCTGCGCTTGATCGTCTCGGGGCGACTGTCGATGCCGTGGTTCTGCCCGTCCTCCAGGCCGAATCCGAATTTCGTCGCGATCACGACCTGATCGCGGACGGGCTCGAGTGCCTCGCCAACGAGCTCCTCGTTCGTGAACGGCCCGTACACCTGCGCGGTGTCGAAGAAGGCAACTCCGCGCTCGACCGCCGTACGTATCAGATCGATCATCTCCCGTCGCTCGGGAAACGGCGGGTAGCTCTGGCTCATCCCCATGCAGCCAAGCCCGACGGCCGACACTTCCAGCTGGCTGTCTCCAAGCGCTCTCTTCTGCATCGTCTCTCCTGCCTCGTTAGGGGGGCGCTACGCCCTGATGGTGTGCCAGGACAGCAGGAAGCTGTCGTCCGTGCCGTGTTGCGTCGACGATGGACCCGGGGGTCGACCTGCGGCCCGCGATCCCTTATCCGAAGCCCAAAATGAACTTCGCGTCGTCCGACATCCGGTCCGGAGTCCACGGCGGGTCGAAGGTGAGCTCGACTTCGACCTGCTCGACGCCCGGGAGCGATGCGACGGCATCGTGGATCGACTCCTGGATCATCGGCCCCGCGGGGCAGCCCATCGACGTCAGTGAGTGGATGACCTTGACGCGCGGGCCCTCGATCTCGGCCTCGTAGAAGAGACCGAGCTCGACGATGTCCATCCCGAGCTCGGGGTCCTCGACCGTGTGGAGCACCTCGACGACTTCGTCGTTCGTGACCATGGCCGTACCGTAGCGATTCGCCCTGCACGGACGATGGCGGCCGCCGGTCCCCTCCGCCGCGGGTCAGTCGTCCGTGTACGCGAGGCCGTAGCCGAAGGGGAAGAGCGGATCCGTCGAGTCGTAGGGGACGTCCGGGTGCTGCAGGCGGACGCTCTCCATCGAGGACGGAAGCTCGAACGGGAGCGCTCCCGTCGGTGCGGCTCGGCCGAGCACGATCTCGAGCAGTGCCTCGTGCGTCGCTCCGAAGCTCGCGAGGAGTGCGGCAGCTCCGTCGGCGACCTCGGGGATCACGGCGGCGCGATCGAGGTAGATGTCGACGACCGTCGGGACACGCCGCATCAGCTCGAGCAGCCAGGCGATGTCGGCGGCGGCGAAGCCGAGACTGCCCGCATGGAAGAGGGCCTCGATGAAGTTGCCGTTGCGGGGCTCGTACGGGGCCTGTATGCGCACCAGGGCGACGTCGGCGTCCTCCGGGGTGTCGGCAACGCTCAGCGTCCCGGGCAGTGCGGCGCCGTCGAGCCCCTTGAGGTACACGCGGGCGTTGCCGCGGAGCGGCAGCACGTCGCCCTCGTTCTTCAGCAGCACGAACGAGCGCGTCTGTGCCCGGTGACCGCGCTCCAGGAACTCCGACTGGCCGACTACGTCGGCGGCAGCTCGAGCGTCGACGTACGGGTCGTCGAAGAGGCCGAGCCGGAACTTGTCGCGTAGCAACCGACGAACCGACGCGTCGATGCGCTCCTCGTCGATCCGACCCGAGCGAACGAGGTCGACCACGAGCTCGGGGCAGGCCTCCCCGCCGAACTGGTCGACACCCGCGGCGAGCGCCTTGAGTGCCCGCTCCTCCGTGCTCAGGTGCTCGACACCCCAGGCGCGGGCGGGCCAGACGACGCCGTCGATCACCGCGTCGGTGAGAAGCCCCCAGTCGGAGCAGACGACGCCGTCGAACCCGTACCGGTCGCGGAGCAGCCCGGTGATCACCCCGTGGTTGAACCCGAAGCCGACCTCCTCGTGGTCGGTCCCGACGGGCATCCCGTAGTAGGGCATCACCTGCGCGGTCCCCGCCTCGATCGCGGCCGCGAACGGGATGAGGTGATATTCGAAGTTGCCGCCGGGGTAGACCTGCTCGCGGCCGTACGGGAAGTGCGGATCCTCGCCGTCGAGCTGTGGCCCGCCGCCGGGGAAGTGCTTCGTCATGCACGCGACGCTCTCCCGCCCGAGCGTCTCGAGCTGCATGCCGCGGAGGTAGGCGGTCACCAGGCGGGCGACGACCTCGGCGTCCTCGCCGAACGTTCCGGCCGCACGGCACCAGCGTGGCTCGGTCGCGAGGTCGGCGGTAGGGTGCAGCGCCAGCCGGATCCCGACGGCGAGGTACTCGCTGTCGCACGACGTCTGCGAACTCGCGCACCAGGCCCGCGTCCCGTGTCGCGGCCAGCCCGATCGGGTCGGGCCACTTCGAGAACCCCGCGCCCGCCATGCTCGTGGCGGGGTTGTCGCCGAGGCCGTGGCGGGGATCGGACGAGATCGTGACCGGAATCCCGAGCCGCGTCGTCTCGGCCGCCTCCTGCATCCGGTTGTGCCACTCGGCGAGCGTGACGGGCCCGGGGGCCCAGTAGATGTTGAAGTGGGTCAAGCCCACTTCCGCGACCAGCGCTTGCGTCGCGACCGGCGAGAACCCTTCGGGCTCCTCGCCGACGGCGCCGTCGTCCGGCACGAGCAGGCCCTGATGGAAGAGCTGTGCCGCCTTCTCCTCGAGCGTCATGCGGGCGAGGAGGTCGGTGACCCGATCCTCGACCGGCAAACGTCCGTCCTCGTACGCGTCGAGCTCGCCGTTGCCGTTCAGGTCGCGGAACGACGTCCCGTCCGCGGCGACGCGCCAGCAGGCTCCGGCCCTTCCCTTGACGTCGGGCAGGCTCGCCACCGTCAGGCCGCCTCGTCCGCGCGGCGAGCAAAGTCGACGGGCAGGGCATCGGGCCGCTCGGCCGTGGACGCAACCGCAAGGGCCGAGCTGCTCTCGCACGAGGCCAGAATCGACCGCGCCACGTCGACGACGTGGGTCGCGAGACGCGCGGTCGCGCGGTGCGGCCGCCCCTCTGCGATCGCCTCGACCATGTCGTGGAGCCCGAGGCCGCGGGCGTCCGCGGCCCCGCGGGAGGTGAAGGGAACGCCTTCCCAGGCACCGCGTCCCCGTCTGATCCGCACGGGGCCGGCGAACCCGTTCGGGTCGGGCAGGGCGAGCTCGCCGTCGGATCCGTGCACGAGCATCGTCGATGCGTAGTGGCCGGGAGCCTCGAACGTCGCGATGAGCGTTGCGGTCACGCCGCCGTCGAGCTCCAGGATCGACGTGATGTGGGTCGGGGTCTCGGCCGTGTAGCGCTCGCCCTGTCGCGGCCCGACCTTGATCGTGCGCTCGGCGACGAAGGTCGAGGCGAACCCCGCGACCCGCCGCACGGGCCCGAGCAACGAGACGATCGCCGTCACGTAGTACGGCCCCATGTCGAGCAGCGGGCCGGCCCCGTCGCGGTAGAAGATGTCGGGGTCCGGATGCCATACGTCCTGGCCACCGGCCAGCATCGCGGCCGAGATGGCGAGGGGCTCGCCGATCGCGCCCTCGTCGAGCAGGGAACGGGCCTTCTGGTACGGGCTCCCCAGGAAGGTGTCGGGCGCGCATGCAAGGCGCAGCCCGTTCGACTCGGCGAGCTCGCAGAGCTCGTCGGCTTCCGCGGCGACGATTGCCAGCGGCTTCTCGGAGTACACGTGCTTGCCCGCCTCGAGCGCAGCTCGTGTCACCGCGGCGTGCGAGGCCGGTGGGGTGAGGTTGAGGACGACGTCGATCGAGTCCGACCGAAGCAGCTCCTCGACCGTCATCGGCCTGAGCGAGAACTCGGCCGCGATCTCCTCGCTCCGCGATGCCTCGAGGTCCGCGCAGGCGCCGATCTCGAAGGTGTCGAACGCCGACGCGTTTGCCGCATAAGCGCGGCTGATCACGCCACATCCGACGATCCCGACCTGTGCGGGCGACCTCATGCCGGGCTCCCGACGAGGCCCGTCACCGCTGTGTACGAGCGGCGCACCGCGTCGAGCGCGGAGCCGTCGGTCTCGTCCTGCTCGACGAGCAGCCACTCGACGCCGTGCTCTCGGATCGCGGGAAGGACGTTCGCGTAGCCGACGTCGCCGTCGCCCACGGGGACGAATCGCGGCTCGGAGGCACCGACGAGGTCCTTGACGTGCACGAGCTGTGCGCGTGGCGCCACCCGCGCGACGAGCTCCACCGGGTCGACGCCGGCGAACCAGGCCCAGCCGAGGTCGATCTCCAGGAACAGCCGCTCGGCGGGAAGCTCGAGCAGCCGGTCGAGAACGGTCCGCCCGTCATCGAGCGTCCGGAGCTCGCCGTCGTGGTTGTGGAAGCCGAGCCGCAGGCCGGCCGCGCTGACGCGGGCGGCGGCCTCGGCGATCCGCGCCACCGACCTGCTCGGCCTCGCGGGACGATGGCGGGCGGGGGGATCCAGGCGAGCACCAGCCGGTCGCTTCCGAGCTCGCGGAGCTCGACGGATAGCTCGTCGAGGCCGTTCTCGATCGCTTCGAGCCCCGCGTGCCGACCGCACACCTCGAGCCCGAGCTCGTCGAGCAGTGCCCGCACCGCCCGGGGTTCGCGCCCGAAGAGGTCGTAGAGCTCGACGCCCTCGTACCCCATCTCTGCGACCGCGCGCGAGCGTCCCTTCGGGGTCCCGCGCACAGTCGTCGCGCAGCGTGTACAGCGCCAGCCCGAGCCGAGCAGCTCATCCGGTGATCTCCTTCTCTCGCCGTACGAAGTGGCCGGTTCGCTCCTCGACGAGCATCGTGGGGACGTCGGGATCCCACCCGTGCGCGGCGAGCTCCGCGGTCTCCCCGGTGCGTCCCTGCCAGAACCTCGGCGTCGAGCCCCGATTCGGGTCGCGGCACGGCCGTGAGCAGGAGCTTGGTGTACTCGTGGAGAGGGGACTGGAGCACCGCTTCGGTCGGGCCGTGCTCGACGATCCGGCCCCTGTACATCACGTGGATCTCGTCGGCGACGTACCGGGCGCTCGCGAGGTCGTGCGTGATGTAGAGGAACGCGATCTGCTCGCGCTCCTTGAGCTCGCGGACGAGGTTCAGGATCCCGAGCCGGATCGACACGTCGAGCATCGAGATCGGCTCGTCCGCGAGCACGACCTTGGGCTGCACGGCCAAGGCGCGTGCGATGGCCACGCGCTGACGCTGCCCCCCCGAGAGCTCATGCGGGTACTTCTCGGCGACGGCAGCAGCGGGCACGAGCCCGACCGTTTCGAGCAGCTCGAACACGCGCCGGCGCACCTGGCCGTTGGGGACGACGCGGTGGATCCGCAGCGGGCGGGCCAGGTGGTGGCCGACGCGCTTGACCGGGTTCAGCGACGCGAACGGGTCCTGGAAGATCATCTGTACCTGCGCGCGGTACTCGAGCATGCGGCGACGGCTGCGGATGCGCGTCACGTCCTCGTTCTCGAGCAGGATCGATCCCGCCGTCGGCTCGTAGAGCTGACTGAGGAGGCGTGCCACGGTGCTCTTGCCGCTCCCGCTCTCGCCGACGAGCGCAGAGACCTTCCCCCGCCGCAGCGTGAGGCTTACGTCGTCGACCGCACGGAGCGCCTCGCGCCCGCCCCAGAAGCTCGTTCCGACCGAGAACGTCCGGGAGAGCGCCCGCGCTTCGAGTACGGGTGCGGAGAGGGAGACGGCGCTCATGACGGCTCCAGGGGGAAGTGGCAGGCGACCTCGTGCTCCGACGAGCCGAACCTGCGGAGCGCCGGGATGTCGACGTGACAAGGCTGGCGCCGGGCCCTCGGGCATCGCGGATGGAACCGGCAGCCCGACGGCGGGTCGTTCAGGTCGGGCGGGTTCCCCGGGATCCCGGTCATGATCGTCTGCTCCCCGTGAGCGGCGGGAAGGACGCCATCAGCCCTGACGTGTACGGGTGGGCGGGCCGGGCGAACAGCTCCGACGCGGCCGCCTCCTCGACGATGTCGCCCGAGTACATGATCGCGATCCGGTTCGAGAACTCGACGAGCAGCGACAGGTCGTGGGTGATGAAGAGCACGGCGAAGCCCATCTCCCGCTGCAGCTCCTGGAGCTGCTGCAGGATCTCGCGTTGAACGATCACGTCGAGCGCTGTCGTCGGCTCGTCGAGCAGGAGCAGCTCGGGGCCGAGCGCCATCGCCATCGCGATCACCACGCGCTGTCGCATTCCGCCGGAGAGCTCGTGGGGATATGCGCGGAGCCGACCCCTGTCGATGCCCACGACTTCGAGCAGCTCGGCCGCCTTCATGAGCGCGAAGCGCTTGGAGATCTTCTGGTGCGCGAGGAACATGTCGACGAACTGGTCCTCGATGCGGGTGACAGGGTTGAGCGAGCTCATCGCGCTCTGGAAGACGATCGCGATGTTGCGCCAGCGAATCTTCCGGAGCTCGCTTTCAGGCAGGCCGACGAGGTTCCGGTCTCGGAACAGGATCTCTCCTCCCGCGATGCGCCCCGGGGGCCGGAGCACCTGCAGGATCGCGTTCGCGATCGTGCTCTTCCCACAGCCCGACTCGCCTGCGAGCCCGACGATCTCCCCGGGCCTGATGACGAGGGAGACCCCGTTTACCGCCGTCACGGCGCCGCGCTCCGTGCCGTACTCGACGACGAGGTCTCGGAGCTCGAGGAGCGGCGCTCGGCCGACGGCCCGGGATCCGAGGCTCTGCGGCTCGACGACGATGCTCACAGGGCGCTCCTCGGCCTGAGCACGCGGCGGAGGACACCCCGGCGCTTGTCCTTCAGGCGCAGGCGCGGGTCGGCCAGCTCGTCGATGCCGTAGTTGATGAAGACGATCGAGAGAAGCGTCAGCGAGATCGCGAGGCCCGGGAAGACGAAATGCCACCACTGGCCCTGGAGCAGGGTCGAGTTGACCGTCGCCCAGTACAACGTCGTGCCCCAGCTCACCTTGTTCACGTCCGCGAACCCGAGGAACTCGAGCGCCGCCTCGAAGAAGACCGCGTTGATGAACACGAACGCGAAGCCGGCGGCGATCCGGCTGAGCATGTTCGGCAGGAGCTCGCGGAACACGATGCGCGGCGTGGACTCGCCGGACGCCCGCGCGGCGAGGATGAAGTCGCGATTGCAGAGCGAGAGCGCCTGACCACGGAGGACGCGTGTCTCGATCGCCCAGGTCGTGAACCCGATGATGAGTGCCATCGTCATCGGCCCGGTCTGCTCCAGGAAGGAGGCGATCACGATGAGGAGCGGCAGCCCGGGGATGACGATGAAGATGTTGGCGACGAGGTTGATCACGTCGTCGACGAGCCCGCCCTTGTACGCGGCGAGGAGTCCGAGCACGATCGCGATCGTCATCGCGATCGTCGTCGCGACGAGCGCGACCATCAGCGAGATCCGCCCGCCGTGGATCACCTGGACATACACGCTGTAGCCCTGGTCGGTGGTGCCCATCGGGTTCTCCCACGACGGCGACTGCCCAGGCAACGAGCGTGGATTGGCCGGGTCCTGGCTCGTGAGGAGCGGTGCGAAGATCGTGACGAGCACGATCGTCGTCAACAGCACGATCCCGAACGCCGACATCCGGTTGCGCATGAGCAGTCGCAGCCACTCGGGCACGAGCGCCAGCCGGCGAGCCCGTTCGCGATGCGTCGGCTGCGCGGCGGGCGCCGGCTGTGCGGTGGGCTGGACGAAGCTCGGTCATCAGGACGCCCTCACACGCGGGTCGAGGACGACGTAGACGCAGTCCATGATGAAGTTCGCGAGCAGCACGCAGAACGAGATGACGAGGAGCAGTGCCTGCACGACCGGGTAGTCATGACCGAGCGCCGCTTGCTGGAGCGTCAGCCCGACGCCGGGGTAGCTGAACACCACCTCGACCAGGATCAGCCCGCCGACCGCGCTCGCGAAGAAGGACGCGAACGCCGTGAGCGGAGGGAGGATCGCGTTCCGGGCCGCGTACCCCGTCATGACCCGGTGGTCCTTCAGGCCCTTGGCCCGGGCCATGGTCACGTAGTCCTCCTGGACCGTGGTGATCATCACGTTGCGCATCCCGAGCATCCAGCCGCCGACGCTCAGCGCGACGATGACGAGGATCGGGAGCTGGGCGTGACGGAACGCGTCGCCGGCGAAGTCCCAGGACCAGGCGGGCACGCCGTCGGTCGAGTACGCGTGCTGCGCCGGGAACCACCCGACCCTGAACGCCGAGGAAGTAGACGGCCAGCAGGCTGAGGAAGAAGGCGGGAAAGGACAGGAGGGCCATCAGCGTCGGCGTGCCGACCGTGTCGACGAAGCCGCCCCGGCGCCACGCGGCGAGCGCGCCGAGGAACGTCCCGATGGCGAACGAGAGCATGAAGCCGACACCGACCAGGAAGATCGACCACGGCAGCGTGTTCCGGATCACCTCCGTGACCGGCACCTGGTTCGCCGTGGAGACGCCGAGGTTCCCCGTGAACGTGTTCCACAGGTACTGCGGGTACGCCGACCAGATCGGTTCCTCGGATCCCAGCGATGCCTGGAGTTGCTTCAGGATGTCCGGGTTGCTCCGGATCGCATCCCCGTAGCGGAGGATCAGGCCGTCGAGCGGGGAGCCGGGCATGAGCCTCGGCAACAGGAAGTTGAGCGTGATCGCCGCGAAGAACGCGAGGAGGTAGAACAGCAGTCGGCGGGCGAGGAAGCGCATCGGCTGGCTCTCGGGCTCCTCGAGATCGTATTCCGGGTGTCAGAGACCGGGGGCGCACGACGTGCGCCCCCGATCCAGGTCGTCGGGATGTGTCCTTACGGGCCGTCGCGTTCGGCAGGGCAGGCACCCCAACTTCCCCTTCGCGTCAGCGTAGTGGAGGGACAGAAGCGAGATCTGCACCTGGTGCTGCGTCGAGAAGATCGGGTCGGCGTACTGGTTCTGCCAGGTGATCCAGCCCTTGAAGTACTTCGTGCTGTAGGTCGACCAGCGCGGGCCGATGAACAGCGGGAGGAACGGGACCTCGTCGAGGAAGATCTCCTGCAGCTTGTACGCGGCCTGCAGCTGCGTCTTCCGGTCGAGCGTGCCCTTGAACTGCCGCAGCAGGGGCACTGCCTTGGCGACGGGGTTGCGCTCGAAGTTCCCGAACGGCTGCGCGTCCGTTCCGGTTGCCACGACCTGCGACGGGTCGAAGTGCGAGTAGAAGAACGCGTACGGGGTCGGGTCGTTGGCGCCGTTCGACCAGATCAGGCTCGGCTTGGTGCCGCTGATCGCGCTGTTGGAGACCCACGCGGGGAAGTCCGGCTCGATCTTGACGGACGCGTCGATCCCTACGGCCTGCAGGTTCCGGGAGATGATCTGCAGCGATGAGACCCAGTCCGACCAGCCGCCGATCACGTGCATCGGGAAGCTGACCGGGTTGCCCTTCGGGTCCACGGTCTCCTACCTTATAGGTGAAGCCGCCGTCCGTGAAGGCCTTCCGTGCGGCGGCCGGATCGTAGGTGGCAGAGCTGCTTCGCCTTGGCCCGGAGCGCGGGGTTGATCCATTTCGGATACAGGAACTCGAGACCCAGTGCGCTCGTCGGCGGTGCGTAGCCGTACTCGCCGATCTTCGAGACCGTGTTGCGGTCGATAGCCTGGCTCACGCCCTTGCGGAACGCGACGAGGCTAAAGGGGTACTCCGTCGTGTTGAACGTGAGGCTGACCGGGAGGCGCAGTAGTGAGGTAGGCATTGTGGAAGTTCTTGGGATCCTTCGCCATGTAGGCGGACTCGACGTTCGGGACGAAGTTGTGCGTCCAGTCGGCCTGGCCGCTCACGATCTGGAGAAGGCCCGCGTCGTTGGACGCCGTGAAGATCCGCTGCACGCAGTCGATCCGCGGGAGACCCTTCGCCCAGTAGCTCGGGTTCTTGGACAGCAACGTACGATGCCCGCTGAAGCGCGTGATGCGGGTCAACGGTCCCGACCCAACCGGATTCGGGTTCGCAAAGTTGACGACGTTCTTCACCTTCGACCAGATGTGCTTCGGGACGATCGGGACGGTCGGCAGCTGCGACCCGAGGAACGTCGAGTCGACCTGCTTGAAGCGAATCGCGACCTCGTTCGCCCCGACGCGCGCGACGCCGGCGATGTTGCTGTTCGCGGCCCTGAGGCTGATCCGGTCGGCCGCCTTGTCCTGCCGGCCGATGGTGAGGCTGTACCGAACGTCCTCTGCAGTGAGCGGCTTGCCGTCCGACCACTTCACGTTCGGCCGCACGTTGATCGTGAGTGTCTTCCCGTCCTTCGACCACACGAAGCTCTGGCCGAGGACGTTGTACTGCCTCCCGCCTCCGACCGCCGTCGAGATGAGGAGGTTCTCGTAGATGCCGCCCCACGTGAAGTCACGCGAGGTGCCGAAGTTGAACGGATTGAAGTTGCGCGTGAACGCCTGGTCGCCGGAGCCTGCGGCGACGACGCACGGGTGCGCACCTCGCAGCTGACTTGGCGGTGGTCGCCGCGACCGCAGTGGCGGCGAAGACAGCCGTCACGACGAGAGCCGCGACGGCGCCGAAGAGCGTGCCCTTCCGAACGGGATGCGTCATTTGTGTCCCCTTCACTCCCTTGTGATAAGGCCGCCCGACTCGTGTCGGTGGCTCGGCGTCGTCGCGTGCTGGATGTCGAACCAACCGGCGAAGACCTCTGCAAGAGCGCCCTGCGATCGTCAGCGGTGCTGGGCACTGCGTAACGCGTTCTCCCTTCGTTCGGTCACGACGACGGTCGAGAGACATGCTTTCCGGAACGTAACCGGTTGAAGACTGCCATGAGTTTCCGGAAATTTTCAAGTGCCGGTCGTGATCGATCGTGTTGGATTACCACGTATGAACGAGGCTGTCTCGCACTAGCGGCGCAGCTGTGATCGAGCGGGTACGACTGCGAGGAGAGTCGGCCCATTTCCGGAAATCGAACCGAAAACGTGCTACACCTTAGGGAGCCATGGCGAGCCATGCGACCGAACCAGAGCATCGACAGGCCGAGAAGCCGAACGGCCGCGCGACGATCCGCGACATCGCCACCCACGCCGGCGTGTCGATCACCACGGTCTCGCGCGTCCTCAACGACCGGCCGGACGTCGCGTCCGGAGACCCGCGAGGCGGTGCTCGAGGTCATCCGAGAGCTCAACTTCACGTCGAATCGAGCGCTCCGCCCGGCCCCGTCCGGTCGGACCGGGCTGGTCGGCGTGACGATCCCGATGGTGCTCGGCGACTACTTCGCCCAGCTGATCACCGGCTTCACGGAGGCGCTCTACGAGCTCGACATGCAGGCCGTCCTGTGCCCGACCTTCCACCATCAGGAGCGGGAGCTCACCCTCGTCAACCAGCTGCTCGAGCGGAAGATCGACGGCGCGATCCTCGTGCTCCCCGACGAGTCGACCGACGACCTCCTGCAGCTGAAGCAGACGGGCTTCCCGTTCGTCGTCGCCGACGAGGGCTATCCGCTCGACGGCCAGCTTCCCGCTCGTCGCCGCCGCGAACATGGCCGGCGCGATCGAGGCGACCGAGCACCTGCTCGCAGCTCGGCCACCGGCGGATCGGCCTCATCAAGGGGATTCCGGGATTCGTCGCCACCGAGGACCGGACGAGCGGATACCGC